>NZ_CP120703.1:5850000-7598687 GCF_045571495.1 Bradyrhizobium centrosematis | reverse complement strand
CGTCAGAAAACTTCTCTTGAGAGATTTAGTTGCGTGGTGAGCACCATGCAGAGTTCCTGCCGCCAGGGTTTCTGTCATGGGGCGACCTCAGAGCGAGTCCATCGTCAGACATGGCTCCGCCGCTCGGCGAGAACGCCGCGTCCGGTCAGCGATGTCGGAGATGGAGGGTTCGCGAGGTCAGCGCGTACTTGGCGCTCGGTCACACGCGGGAGGCTGGAGGTCGGACTGATCTAAACCGGCATCGTTCGAATAGAGGGCGAGCTTCAATACCGCGTTGAGTCCGTAAGACATGATACCTCCCCGTCCTGCCGTGATTGCGCACGACAAGGTCCTGCGTGTCCAAAAGACAGCCGCGCATGGATGTCGCGGATGCCTGCCCGTATACTAGTCGTCCGCTCGACTTCGCCCCCATGCGGGTCGGGGTAGCTTCGCGACATCTCTCTTGTGCGCCTTGGCGCGCAGGATCACTCAAATCCCGCTTGGAGACATTCAGACAAAGAGCTACCATTCCCACATTGCTGTGGGTTTTGAACCGACATCACTTTTTGAAGCGTCGCCTACGTGCCCATCGCCGCCGATTTGCACGCTCGCCCCGTTTCCTAAACCGCGCTGGTCTGAAGATCGTGGGCGCCGCTGACGACTTAAGGAATACACTAAGCGGAAAGACTCGCAACGAAATTGATTCACACTTGAGGCGTCAAAAAACTTGACCTCGGTTAACGCCGCGCGCGGGTTGTTCACAGGCTCCGAAGCAAGTTTTTGGATTCGTGCACAGAATCGAGAAGGCCGGGCATCATGTGACAATTCTCAGTCACTGCTAAAAAAAATTTTACAAATTCTTCATGCGCCGGATGTGTCGGCGAATTTTCCAAATGCTTGCGCTCGCTATGTCGATAAGTGATTAGCGAGACATCGTTTTTTGAGTCTCGTTTCACAGGGTAACTCCACTGCGGCACACGTTCCGGTGAATCTACGGTGTGTAGAACTCTTGCGCGCACGAATTCATCTTAGCCCCGCGGCACAGGGGTTTTTGCAACGCAGTGAAGTTTCCGCTGTTGCAAGACATCGGCAGGTAGAACTACGGACGAACGATAGCGCAGGCGGTGCAAGTCTTCTGATGTCACGTCTTCCAGGCTCGCGTCTTCGAAGTGCGCGTCTTCCAACCGAAGATCGATCGCGGTGTGACGGCTTGCGCGAATATGACAGGCAACAAAAAAGCCCGGCGCGATGCCGGGCTGTTTGACGCATGCGATGTTCGATCGATCGGTCGACCGATGCTCCGCCGTTGCTGGCGCGTTACTTGGCGAGCTTGGCGATCTGCGCGGTGAGCCGCGAGACTTTGCGGCTGGCGTTGTTCTTGTGAATGATGTTGCGCTGGGCGGCGCGCATCAGGGCGGGCTCGGCGGTCGCGAGCGCCTTCACGGCGGCGGCGCGGTCGCCGGTCTTGATGGCTTCCTCGACGGTCCGCACGGCACCGCGCATCTGGGTGCGGCGCGACTTGTTGACGGCGGTGCGGCGGGCGATCTTGCGCGTCGCTTTCTTGGCGGAAGTGGTATTGGCCATGGTCTCAATATCCTTTGCGGGTACCGGTCGCGTCTTGGTCGGGTAGCGCCGGCTTGCTTGACCGCGTAATCGACGCTCGGATTTAGGGTGTTCGGTTGCTGGGCTGTCCCGGGAACACGAGGCCGCCAAGAGCCTCTAAGCTCGAAGGGCCTGCGACTGCTCAAAGAACAGCGGCGGCAGGATTGCGCCCACCGCCAGTTGGCGCCCTTATAGAGAGGGTCTTCGGCACCGTCAACGCTTTCCAGCCTGGAAAAGCGGGGCCAAGACGCCTTCTGGAGCGCCGTAACGCCCTGAACAGGTTGAATTTCTGCCGTCGCCCGGCTATTGGCTGGCGGCGTTCTGTTTGGGTCCTCCGATCGGACGACCATATAAGGTGAGGCATGATCCGCGGGTTTTTCCGACTGATTGGGCTGTTGCTGCTCGCCGGCGGGTTCATCTTCATGGTCTATGACGGCGCCCGCTGGGTGGCTGACCAGACCCTCAAGTTCACCCGGTTCGGCCAGTTCTGGAACGACATCAATCAGGCCAGCCAGGCGGCCTTCCGCACCTGGGTCGAGGCCAAGGCGCCCTGGCTCTGGACCTCGGTGATCCGCCTGCTGCTGGATCAGCCGGTCTTCGCCGTCCTCGGCATTCTCGGCATCCTCCTGATGATCCTGTTCCGGCCGCGGAAACCGCTGATCGGCTATTCCCGGGATTGAGCTTTCAATTCCCGCCGGGATTGAGCTTTCAATTCCCGCCGGAATCGCGCTGCGCGGCGCGCGGCGTAACAAGGCTGCCCCCGCCAGCGTAGAGCCCTATATTCCCACCTGATTGCGAGCACGCCGCGTGAGCATCTGGCTTAGGCGACGGACGGCTCGCCCCCGGAGATCCCATTATGCTGTTCATGCGCAAGACCACCGCGTTGCCGAGCGCAGCTGAGGCGCTGCCCGGCCGTGCGCAGGCCATTCCGACCGCGACCACCCATTTCGTCAACGGCCGCAAGCTCAAGCCGCCTTATCCCGCCGGCTTTGAGCAGGCGGTGTTCGGGCTCGGCTGCTTCTGGGGCGCCGAGCGCAAATTCTGGCAGCTCGGCGACGGCATCTACATCACCGCCGTCGGCTATGCCGGCGGCCACACGCCGAACCCGACCTATGAAGAGACCTGTTCGGGCCGCACCGGCCACACCGAAGTGGTGCTGGTCGTGTTCGATCCGGGCAAGATCTCCTACGAGCAGCTGTTGAAGACGTTCTGGGAGAGCCACAACCCGACGCAGGGCATGCGTCAGGGCAACGATGTCGGCACGCAGTACCGAAGCGCGATCTACACCTATTCCGATGCGCAGAAGAAAGCGGCCGACGAATCGAAGGCGCTCTATCAGAAGGCGCTCGCAGCCAAAGGTCTCGGCACCATCACCACAGAGATCGCGCCGGCGGGAGAATTCTATTTCGCCGAGGACTACCATCAGCAATATCTGGCGAAGAACCCCGCCGGCTATTGCGGCTTGGGCGGCACCGGCGTGTCCTGCCCGATCGGAGTTGGCGTGAGCGCGTAAGCGAAATCTTCGCCGCGACGATGTGGTCGCGGCGTGTGCATTCTTACCCTCCCCCTCCAGGCAGGGGAATCGCATGTGGCTCTTTGCACGAGCTGAGCGCGCGCCTCGTCCTTCGAGACGACCGCTTTCAGCGGTCTCCTCAGGATGAGGCTAAGCGGCATCGGAGCCCGTCGAAACCAGCGAAACGCACTCCGTCCTCATCCTGAGGATGAGGCTGAACTGTATCGGTGTCCTTCGAAAGCGCTGCCGTGCACTCGGTCCTCATCCTGAGGGCCCGCCAACGGCGGGCGTCTCCGAAGGATGGCTGCACGCGACATCACTCTCATATGCGGTAGCCCTCCAGGGGAGGGTGCCGCTCAACCCTTTATTAACCATAACCGGTGCATCACTGGAGCCGTCTCGTTTCGAGGGATGGGTCTGGTGCCAGTTGCACGCGCGTTTCGATCGACGATCTCGGCAGTGGCCCTGGCAGCGTCCGCCGCGCTGACCCTTGGCGGCTGCATGCAGACGGCCGGTCCCGTCGCAGTGATGCAGCCCCGTCCCGATCTCGACTCCATGGCCTATGGCCAGCCCTACAGCGCGCCGCAGCCGGTCGCCGTTGCCGACGGTGGCGGCGCCATCGGCGCGCTGCGCAATTCCTTTGCCGCCTCGCCCGCACCCATGCCGGTCGGCTACGCCGCGCCGATGCCGGCGCCGGTGCGCTATGACGCCTCCTACCATCTCGATGCCGGTGACAAGCTGCGCGTCGTGGTCTACGGCCAGGAAGGCCTCACCAACAGCTATGCCATCGACGCCGGCGGCTCCATCACCATGCCGCTGATCGGCGCGGTGCCGGCGCGCGGCCGCACCACCGCAGGCCTTGCCGGCGAGATCGCCGCGCGGCTGCGCAACGGCTACATCCGCGAGCCCTCGGTCGCGGTGGAGATCGAGGCCTATCGCCCGTTCTTCATTCTCGGCGAAGTCACCGCGCCCGGCCAATATCCTTACGTGCCGAACATGACGGTCGAGAGCGCGGTCGCAATCGCCGGCGGCTTCTCGCCGCGCGCCAAGCGCGACGTGGTCACCGTCACGCACACCGAGAATGGCGGCTCCATGCGTGCCGTCGTGCCGCTCGGCACCCCCCTCAATCCCGGCGACACCGTGTTCGTCGGCGAGCGCTGGTTTTAGATTTCAGCCCGTCTCTCTCCGTTCGTCATTCCGGGGCGCGACGAAGTCGCGAACCCGGAATCTCGAGATTCCGGGCTCGCGCTACGCGCGCCCCGGAATGACGCTCAAGGCGTCACTTCAAATACTTCGCGAAGAATGCCATGCTGCGCGGCCAGGCGATGTCGGCGCTGGCCTTGTCGTAGCTCGCGCGCTCGTCGCAATGGAAACCGTGCTGGGCGCCGGGATAGACGAACACCTCCACGTCCGGCCGCTTCGACTTGATGGTCTCGACGTCGGTCAGGGGAATGCCGGCATCCTTCTCGCCGAAATGCAGCTGCGTCGGCACCTTCGGCGTCTCATCCGCAAAGCGCACGACGGCGCCGCCGTAATAGCCGATCGCGGCCTTCAGGCCGCTGAGCCGCGTCGCCGCGACGAAGGCGATGCTGCCGCCTAAGCAGAAGCCGATGATGCCGACCGGGCCGATGCTCTTCACCGCATCGATCGCGGCCTGGGTGTCGCGCAGCATCGCCGCCCAGTCGGGATTGGCGACGAACTTGCGCGCCTCGGCGATCTCATCGGGCGTATAGCCCGACTGGAAGTTCGGCGCGGTCCGGTCGAAGATCGACGGCGCGATCGCGACATAGCCTTCGCCGGCGAGACGGTCGCAGACCGAGCGGATGTGGTGATTGACGCCAAAGATCTCCTGGATCACCACCACCGCGCCCTTCGGCGTGCCTGCGGGATCGGCGCGATAGGCGCCGAGCTGGAAATTGTCGGACGCCGTCAGTTTGATGTCTTGTCCCACGCGGGTTGTCCTTCTTGGTTGTCGATCCGAAATTCAGCTCTCTCCCCTCATCCTGAGGAGCGCGCCCCTTCGCGCGCGTCTCGTAGGATGAAAGGCCGAGACGTAGCAGCCGGGCTTTCATGGTTCGAGACGCGCCTGGGGCGCTCCTCACCATGAGATACTCCTCACTCCCACATCCAGTTCTCGCCGTAATCCTCCTTCCACCCTGCCAGCCGGCCGTGGCGGAATTGCAGGAACAGGCGATGGCGGTAGGGGATCAAGCCGCTGCCGCCGATGTCGCGAAGCGCGAGATAGATCTCGTTGCCGGGACGTCCGCGCACATATTGCAGCGGCTGCCCGAGGGCCCGCGCGGCCTGCTCGCCGTCCATGCCGAAGACGAGCGGAATGTTGTTCGACAAGGTGGTGACGAAAGGTCGGCGCGGCGGCACGGTGCCGAACGGCTCGGCCTGCGCAGACATCGACAGCAACACCGCGCCCGCAGCCAACATTGCTCGCTTCATTGCTATGTCCCTGTTCGCCTATCCCGGCAAGTTCTTCAGGAAAGGCGCGACCGCGTCAACAAAAGCCTGGGGCTGGTCGATGTTGACGGCGTGTCCGGCGGCGGGGATCACGACCTTTTGTGCGCCGGGGATTTTTGCGGCCATGTAGTCGGACGCGGCGAGGAACGGGGTGTCGTCGGCGCCGACCACGATCAGCGAGGGCACTTTGATCTCGGGCAGCAGCTCGATCACGCGGGCGTCGCGCTGGGTCAGCATGCCGCGTGCGGCGAGCGCCAGCCCGCTGGCGTCGCGATGGCTGGCGGTGGCGCGCTCGCGCGTTGCGGATTTCAGCACGTCGAGGCCTTCGCGGTCGAGCCTGTCGGCGGTGGCGAGCGCACGCGCATTCCAGGCCTCGCGCGCGTCGTCCTTCTTGAAGCCCGGGCCGGTGTCGATGATCAGCAGCGCGCGCGCCCGCTCCGGATGGGCCCGATAGAACGCGAGCGACATGTAGCCGCCGAGCGACAGTCCGCCGATGACGGCGCGCCTCGCGCCGACCGCATCGAGGATCGCCGCCATATCGCCGACCGTGAGCGCTTCGCTGTAAGCCTTGGGATCGTCGGGATAGTCGGACTGGCCGTGACCGCGCATGTCCCACAGGATCAGCATGTGATCCTGCGAAAGCGCATCGACCTGCCCATGCCACATTGCCGACGTCGAGGAATAACCGTGCGTGAGCAGCAATGGCGGCCCGTTGCCATGAACCTCGTAGTAAATCCCGACGCCGTCCCGATCGATCCTTGGCATTGTTTCCGACCCTCTCCTTACCATTCCGGTCACGATCTTAGCTTCACCCTCCCCTCCAGGGGAGGGCTATCGCGTATGGCTTTGTGGCGGGGCCCGAGCAAGCGCCTCTCCTTCGAGACGCCCGCTTCGCGGTCTCCTCAGGATGAGGCTGAACTGTATCGGGGTTCGTTGAAAGTGCTGCCGCGCACTCCGTCCTCATCCTGAGGGCCCGCCAAAGGCGGGCGTCTCGAAGGATGCGCCACAGGCAACCGCACGCATATGCGTTAGCCCTGCCCTCCAGGGGAGGGTGAGGTGCGTCGCCCCTCAGTCTAGCTTGCCAAGTTACCTCGAAGAAACTGCCTGAATGCGATGGCATGCATGCCTGGCGCAGGCGGCTGTTGTGTCCAGTCGCTGCGTCGGCGTCATTAGCGCGGCGCACAACGAGCGGATGCGAAGACGGTTTTTTCTATTCGTTCCAAATTGCATTTGCCTCCGCGGCTGAACCCGATCATGCTCGCGGCCAAGGCTGGCGCCAGCCCGGTGGGCGTCCGCCATTCAAGTTGCCGCCGTAAGCGGCTTCATGCACCGGCAGGGGAAGACGCCTATGCCAACTCTCACCATCAACGGGCGGAGTCTGTCCGTGGATGCGGCGAACGACACGCCGCTCCTCTGGGCGATCCGCGAGCAATTGCAGATGACCGGCACCAAGTTCGGTTGCGGTGCCGGGTTGTGCGGCGCCTGCACCGTGCACGTCAACGGCGAAGCGGTGCGCTCGTGCCAGACCATGGTCGGCGACGTCGCCGGCAAGAAGATCACCACCATCGAAGGCCTCTCTGCCAAGGGCGATCATCCCTTGCAGAAGGCATGGATCGCCGAGCAGGTGCCGCAATGCGGCTACTGCCAGTCCGGGCAGATCATGCAGGCGGCGTCGCTGCTCGCGAAGAATCCCAATCCGACCAGGGAAGAGGTCGTGGCGCATATGGACGGCAATCTCTGCCGTTGCATGACCTATTCGCGGATCCAGAAGGCGATCATGCGCGCCGCATCGGAGATGCGCACCGCGTCGGCCGCCTCCAGCGAGCGGAGGCCCACATGAACGAGCACGTCAAGAACCTCGCCCCCGCGACGACCGATCTCAGCCGCCGCTCCTTCCTGGTCGGCACCGCCGCGACCGGCCTCGTGCTCGGCTACGCCGGCGTGCCCGGCATCGACGCTGCGTCGGCCGCGGCGCCCGCCAATTTCGAGCCGAGCGTCTGGTACGCAATCTCGCCGGATGGCCTCGTCACCGTGACCTGCGGCAAGGCGGACATGGGCCAGCATATCGCCTCCACGATGGCGCAGATCGTCTGCGAGGAGCTCGGCGCGAAATGGAGCGACATGCGCGTGCAGCTCGCCTCCAACGATCCCAAGTTCAACGATCCGGTCTTGGGCGCGCAGATCACCGGCGGCAGCTGGTCGACCATGATGAATTTCGAGGCGATGAGCCGGGCCGGTGCTGCCGGCCGCATCGCCTTGACGGAGGCCGCCGCCGCGGCCATGGGCCTGCCGCCTTATTTCAAGGATCAGCTCGTGGTCCGCGACTCCGTGATCTCGCATCCGAAGTCGAAGAAGCAGATGACCTTTGCCGAGATCGTCAAGAGCGGCAAGGCGACGAAGACCTTCACGCCGGACGAATTGAAGGCGATCAAGCTGAAGACGCCGGATCAATACACCATGATCGGCGTCTCGGTGCCGCAACTCGACATCCCCTCCAAGACCAACGGCACGGCCAAATACGGCATCGACGTGATGCTGCCGGGCATGGTCTACGGCAAGGTCGTGACCCCGCCGGTGCGCTTCGGCGCCACGGTGAAATCGGTCGACGATGGCGAGGCCAAGAAGGTGCCCGGCTTCATCAAGGCGGTGATCCTCGACGACAAGACCGGCACCACGTCCGGCTGGGTCGTCGCGGTCGCCAACACCTATGCGAACGCGCGCAAGGCGGCGGATGCGCTGAAGATCACCTATGACGGCGGTCCGAACGCCAAGCTGTCGAGCCAGTCGCTGGTGGATGAGGCCAAGCGCCTTCAGGGCTTGGAAGATTCCGGTCAGTTCTTCGTCAAGGACGGCGATCCCGCTGCTGCCTTCGGCACGGCGGCCAAGGTCGTCGAAGCCGAATACACCACCAGCATCAACATCCATGCGCCGCTGGAGCCCATGAACGCCACCGCGGAGTTCAAGGGCGATATCCTGCACATCTATTCCGGCAACCAGTTCGCGACGCGCTCCGGCGCGATCGCCGCGGGCGCGGCCGGGATCGATCCGAAATTCGTCGTGATGCATCAGCATTGGCTCGGCGGCGGTTTCGGCCGCAGGCTCGACGCCGACATGATGGTTCCGGCCGTGCAGGCGGCGAAGGCGGTCGGCAAGCCGGTCAAGGTGATCTATTCGCGCGAGAACGACATGACGATGGATTTCTCGCGACCGCTCACCTACCAGAAAGTGAAGGCCGGCGTGGACGGCGACGGCAAGCTCATCGCGCTCAGCCACGACGTGGTCTCGGCCTGGCCGACCGCGCGCTGGGGAATTCCTGATTTCCTGACGCCCTCGGTCGACAAGAAGGGGCCGCTCGACAGCTTCACGGTCAACGGCGCGGACTTCTTCTACACCGTGCCGAACCACTATGTACGCGCGATCAAGAACGAGCTCGCGCACAATGCGACGCCCTCCGGCCAGCTCCGCTCGGTGGCGCCGGGCTGGACCTTCTGGGCGGTCGAAAGCATGATCGACGAGATCGCGGCGGCGACGGGCAAGGATCCGGCCCAGCTCCGCATCTCGCTGCTCGACGGTGCCGGCAAGAACGACGGCGGCGCGCAGCGCTTGCGCAACACGCTGCTCGCCGCGATGGGGCTGTCCGGCTACGGCACCCGGCAATTGCCGAAAGGTGAGGGCATGGGCGTCGCCTGCGTCTCGTCGCAGGAACGCGCAACCGCGAGCTGGACGGCCTGCGTCGCCCATGTCGCGGTCGCCCCGTCCGGCGAGGTCACCGTGAAGAAGCTCACGGTCGCGACCGATGTCGGCACGCAGGTGCATCCCGACAACATTCGTGCCCAGGTCGAGGGCGCAGCGCTGTGGGGCCTGTCGCTGGCAATGTACGAGAAGGCGACGTTGAAGGACGGTGGCATCGAGCAGACCAATTTCGACAGCTACCGGCCTTTGCGCATGAGCCAGGTGCCCGAGGTCGCGGTTGCCGTGATCGCCAATGGCGAGAAGGCCACCGGCGTCGGCGAGCCCGCAGTGACGGTGGTCGCGCCCGCCATCGGCAACGCCATCTTCAACGCCTCGGGCGCCCGCGTCCGTGCGCTGCCGATCACGGCGGAGGCGGTGAAGGCCAGCATGAAGGCGTAAGCGAGCCGCGATTGCTGAACGAGTTGATCCGCCGGAGGGCCAACCTCCGGCGGATTTGTTTCGAGACCGTTTCCCCACACTCGCTGTCATTCCCCGCGAAAGCGGGGAATCCAGTACACCGCGGCTTTTCGGCTCCAGCTGCGCCGCCTCGGCGTACTGGGTCGCCCGGTCGAGCCGGGCGACGACAGTGGAAGATGGGCCGAAAGCGTTCGAAATTCCTCTTATCCATCAAGGCCCGTTCTACTGTGCATGGGGTTGTTTTCACGGTTTTGAGGCGCGGCCTCGGGACCCCGAAAAATCTGTAAAATTGCTTGCAATTCCCCAAGGTTCCATTGAGCACGCCTCTTAAGGGCCGGAGAACCTGATCCGGCTTAGGCTGTCACCAAATCCTGTCCCATGCTTTGGGGAAGCCATGAACGCGCCAGCCAAAACCGCCGCCAAACGCCGGCTTCTGCTCGCCTCCGACCGGAGCGACGAGAGCTCCGAGCTCGCCAGCATCCTGAAGGCGGTCGGCGACGTCTCGACGGTGACGACGCAGGATATTCCCGAGCAGCCCTCGCGTGATCTCTCCGGACTCGTGGTCGACATCAACCTGCGGTCGCCCGAGAGCGTGCAGCGGGTGCGCAACAAGCTGCGCGGCGATGCCTATCGTTCGATGCCGCGGTTGTTCGTGCTCGCCGACGCGCTGCATCACGGCACCATGCAGGCGTGGGCGCTTGGCGCGACCGACACCATTTCGCGGCCGCTCCAACCCGAGGCCATCCTTCAGCGCATCCGCGCCGCTTTCCCGGATACCGCCGTCTATGACGCGACCGATCGCGGCAAGACGCTCAACCGCGGCGTCGAAGCAGCGCATGCGGTGCTGGCCAAGATGTTCGAGAAGCTGCCGCTCGGCGTGCCCCTGACCTTCGACGATGTCATCGCCGCGGAAAGCAAGATCCTGAAGGCGATCAAGCATTCCTCGCTGCGCGAATGGCTCACCACGGTGGGCTGCCACCATGTCGGCAGCTATCGTCACTGCCTGTTCGTCACCGGCTTTGCGGTCGCCTTCGCCCAGCATCTCGGCATGCGCGAGGACGATCAGCGCCGCCTGACCCGCGCCGCGCTGCTGCACGATGTCGGCAAGGCCTTCGTCCCCACCGCGCTGCTCGACAAGCCCGGCAAGCTCACCGACGAGGAGATGGCCGAGGTCCGCCAGCATCCGCGCCGCGGCTATGACGCGCTGGCCGCGCAAGGCGGCTTTCCGCCGGAGATGCTCGACGTGGTGCTGCATCACCACGAATTCCTCGACGGCACCGGTTATCCGAACGGCCTGTCGTCGAACCAGATCAGCGACATCGTGCGGCTGACGACGATCGTCGACATCTACGCCGCGCTCGTCGAGAAGCGCGCCTATCGCATGCCCTTCACGCATTCGCGTGCGTTCACGATGATGGAAGGCATGGGCGGCAAGCTCGACCAGCAGCTGCTGCAGGCGTTCCGCCCGGTGGCGTTGGGGTCGTTCTAGGCCAGACGCTGCAATTGCAGCGGCCCGGCCCGCTCACCCTCCGCTGAAGGGGGAGGGCTATCGCATATGAGAGTGATGTCGCGTGCGGCCATCCTTCGAGACGCCCGCCGTTGGCGGGCCCTCAGGATGAGGACCGACTGCGTTTCGCTGGTTTCGACGGGCTCCGATGCTGCTTAGCCTCATCCCGAGGAGACCGCTGAAAGCGGTCGTCTCGAAGGACGAGGCGCGCGCGCAACTCGTGCAAAGAGCCACATGCGATTCCCCTGCCCTGAAGGGGGAGGGGAGTCAGCCCACCATCTTCCGCAGTTCCGCCTTCGCCACCTTCTCCAGCGTCGAGCGCGGCATGTCGTCGACCAGGCGGATCTCGCGCGGCACCTTGAAGTCGGCAAGGCCGGTGCGGCAGGCCGCCATCACGCGCTCCTGCAGATCGGGCGCCGCGCCGGCCACGCCGCCCTGCGGAATGATGAAGACAACGGGCACCTCGTCCAGCATCGGATGGGATTTCGCCACCACGGCGGCCTCGCGCACGCCCGGCACCAGCGCGATCACCTGCTCGATCTCGGAGGCCGCGACGTTCTCGCCGCCGACCTTCAGCATGTCCTTGGCGCGGTCGCCGAACTTGATGTAGCCGTTTGGAAGCCGCTCGACGCGATCACCGGTGAGGAAGAAGCCGTGCGCGTCAAAGCTTTCGCGCGTCGCCGTCTCGTTGTGCAGATACTCGGCGAACAGCGACAGGCCCGGAATGCCCTTGATCGCGAGATCGCCGGTGCCGCCGACCTCGGTCGGCCGGCCGTCATCGTCGGTGATGCGGATCTGGTATTCGGGAGCAGCGCGGCCGATCGACATCGGGATATTGGGCTGGTCGACCTCGCCGACGATGCCGTGGGTGATGGTCTCGGTCATGCCCCACCAGCCGATGACCTTGACGCCGAAGCCGGCAAAGGCCGGCGGCTCGTTGATGGCGGTGCCCCAGAGGCGGAACTTGTGATCCCTTGGGATCTCCTGCTCGAGCAGCGCCTTCATGCAGAACGGAATCGTCGAGGTCCAGGTCGCGCCGTGCTCGCGCGCGACGGCCCAGAACCGGCTGGCGGAGAAGCGCGGCTGGATCACGCAGGTCGCCCCGACCCACAGCGTCGCCAGCATGGAGTAGGCCAGCGCATTGGTGTGAAACAGCGGCAGATAGGCCTGGTGCACGTCACTCGCATGCAAATCCTCATGCGCGGCGTTGATCTTGGCGCCCCACAGTGCATTGGCGTGGGTCCACAGCACCGCCTTCGGCCGCGACGTCGTGCCAGAGGTGTATTGCACGCTGCACGGCGCGAGCGGATCGGGCGCGCGGGTCGGACGGTCGGCGCTGTCGGCGAACAGGGATTCGAAGCTGTCGCCGCGGGAGACCGGCTGGGCCGGCGCAGCGCCGGCATCATGCGAGGTCACCGCCAGCCAGCGAATGTTGCGGCAGTTCTGCGCGACGACTTCCGCATAGGCCGGCTGCGTGATCGCGGCGACCGCGCCGCAATGATCGGCGAAATATGCGATCTCCGCCGGCGCCGAGCGCGTGTTGGTGGTGACCGCGATGGCGCCGAGCTCGACACAGGCAAACCAGGCCAGCAGCGCCTCGATGCAATTGTCGAGATGAATGAGCACATACTCGCCGGGCCTCACGCCGCGCTTGGCGAGCCCCGCGGCGAGCGCCCCGACCCGCTCGTGAAACTCGCCGTAGCTCCAGCGCCGTGCCGGCGCGTCGAACGGCGCCCAGATCAGGAACGGATGATCGCGCCGGACCCCGGCGCGCATCTCGAGCAGCCAGGGCACGTCGAGCCCGTCGAATGGGCCGACAATTCCGGCTGTGGTTTGTTGAACTGACAATGGCTCCTCCCTGTGCAGCCCGCATCTTGCTGGCGGCTGGCTTTTGATGATTGCGTCTTCCTGCCATCGGACGAGGAAGCGAGCAAATCGGGGGTGCGCAAGTGTCACACTCGCTCTCTCCGCCGTCATTCCGGGATGGTCCGAAGGACCAGACCCGGAATCTCGAGATTCCGGGTTCGGTGCTTCGCACCGCCCCGGAATGACGAACCTAGTTTTCATACGACGAGATCTCGATCAGACTGCCATCGGGATCCCGGCAATAGACCGAGCGGAGCGTGCCGCGCGCGCCTTGCCGCGGGCCCGGGCCTTCCTCGATCGCGACGCCATGTGCCTGCAAATGCGCCACCACCTCGTCCGGCGTGGCCGAGGTGAGAAAGCAGAGATCTTCGCTGCCCGCCGTCGGATGGTTCGCGGTGAACCACTCCACCTTGTCGGCATCGCGCTGTCGGACGTTGATCCTCTGGTTACCGAATTCAAGGAAAGTCCGCGGCGCTTTGCCGCCGCCGGGGTCGAACACCTTGACTTCCATGCTGAGAATCCTGCGGTACCAGTCCGCGGTGGTCGCGACATCGGCGACGTTGATCACGAGATGATCGAGAGCTTCGATTTTGATCGGCATGTCTTATCCTTTCGTCGCGATGCGTCCCGTGCACTTTCCGCGCTCTGCAAGCTTTGTTACAACCCCGCCGACGCGGCCTTCAAGCCATCCGACTTTCAAGAACAACACTGGGAGAACCCTTGAGATGATCACTCGCCGTACCGCGCTGGGCCTGCTCGCCGCCAGTCCGCTTGCAGCCACCCCGCTGTCGAAGGCCCTTGCCGCCGATTATCCGGCCCGGCCCGTGAAATGGGTGGTCGGCTATCCCCCGGGCGGCGCCACCGACATCCTGGCGCGACTGATCGGCCAGCGGCTCTCGGAGAAGTTCGGCCAACAATTCGTGATCGAGAACAAGCCGGGCGCCGGCAACAACATCGGCACCGAAGCGGTCGTCAACGCCGAGCCCGACGGCTACACGCTGCAGCTGGTCAATCCGGCCAACTACATCAACGCCTCGCTCTACAAGAATCTCAAGTTCAACTTTGTGAACGATATCGCGCCGGTCGCCTCGTTCCAGCGCGTACCTAACGTGATGACCGTCAACAAGGACGTGCCGGCGAAGAACGTCGCCGAGTTCATCGAATACGTGAAGGCCAATCCCGGCAAGGTCAACATGGCCTCGTCCGGCAACGGCACCTCTGTGCATCTGTCCGGCGAGATGTTCATGGCCATGACCGGCTGCAAGATGCAGCACGTGCCCTATCGCGGCGCGGCGCCTGCGATCACCGACATGCTCGGCGGCCAGGTACAGGTGATCTTCGACAACATGCCCTCGATCATCCAGCACATCCGCTCCGGCTCGCTGCGCGCGATCGGCGTCACCACCGCGCAGCGCTCGCCGCAGCTGCCCGACGTGCAGGCGATCTCCGAGACCGTGAAGGATTACGAGGCCAGCGCGCTGTTCGGCATGGGCGCGCCGAAGAACACGCCGAAGGAGATCATCGCCAAGCTCAACAGCGAGATCAACACGCTGATGAAGGAGCCCGACATGACCAAGCGCCTGGTCGAGCTCGGCGGCGAGCCACGGGCGCAGACCCCGGAAGCGTTCGGCGAGGAGATCAAGGCCGAGACCGAGAAGTGGAAGAAGGTCGTCGAGTTCGCCGGCTTGAAGGTCGAGTAGCGAGCTTGTGATAGCCGGGAATGGGAGCCCTGCCGCCCGGCAGGGCTTTTTTCTTGCGGGCTTCGTTTCATTGACCTGGAATAAAGCAGCGCCGCGAAACCTGATGATAGATGGCAACGTAGCTCGTGCCTGCTGGAGAGGAGTTGGATCATGCGCAAGACGCAATTGGTGCTGTTGATGTTCAGTGCGGCGGTCCTGGCCGGCTTCGCCACCATCACGCCGGCGGCGGCACGCGATTATCCCTGGTGCGCCCAGGGCGGCGAGTATGATTATCCCGGCGAATGCGCCTACAGCACCTACGAGCAGTGTCAGGCCAGCGTCTCCGGCCGGCTGCTGTATTGCGATCGCAACCCGCGCTTCGCTTATGGCCAGGGCCAGCCGCAGCAACCACGGCCGCCGCGCCGCGCGCGGCCTGTCACGCCCTATTAGTCGCGCCTCACGAACCTCTCTGCCTGATCACGTAGTCGTGCAGGCTCGCGCTCGCGGGTCCCTGCTTGACGTCTGGTTGTTTGCGCCTATACTAAACCACATGGTTAAGTATCAAGACGCGACGCTGGACCGGATCTTTGCGGCGCTCTCCGACCCGACGCGGCGTGCATTGCTCGCGCGCCTCGGCGAGGCGGACAGCCTGTCGGTGAGCGAGCTGGCCGCGCCGTTTCCGGTCTCGCTGCCGGCGATCATGAAGCACCTCGACGTGCTCACGGATGCGGGCCTGATCGTGCGCGAGAAGACCGGACGCACGGTCTCCTGCCGGCTCACCGCGCAGCCGATGGAGCAGGCGATGAACTGGCTCAATCGCTATGCTCAATTCTGGTCCGACAAATTCGATCGTCTTGCCGCCTTCGTGGAGGAAGAGACATGGCCAACTCAGCCGTCAATACCGCCGAACGATCAGCGGAGCGTCCAAGCCTCACGCTTACGCGCCGGCTCCGCGCGCGGCCGGAAAAAGTCTACGCCGCCTGGACGCAAGCCGAGCAGCTGATGCAGTGGTTCGGGCCGCCGAACCTGAAGCCGGCGACGCTGCAAGCCGAGCTCGACGTCCGCACCGGCGGCAGCTTTCGCATCAGCTTCGTCCGCGACGACGGCGAATATTTCGAAGCCGGCGGCACGTATCGCGAGGTGGTGGCGAACGAGCGCCTGGTTTTCACCTGGGCGTGGCACTCGACGCCGGAGCGCGAATCGCTGGTCACGATCTCGTTCAAGCCGGATAGTGCAGGCACCCTGATGGTTTTCCATCACGCTCAGTTCGCCGACGAGACCGCACGCGACAATCACCTGCGCGGCTGGAGCTCGTTCCTCGACAAGCTGGATGCCTTCGTCGCCTGACTTCCAAAAGGAGGATGCCATGCAGCAACATCAGATCGTTTCGCGTGAACAGTGGATTGCAGCGCGCAAGGCTCTTCTCGCCCATGAGAAGGAGCTGACGCAGGCCCGCGAACGGGTTGCCGACGAGCGCCGCCAGCTTCCCTGGGTGAAGGTTGACAAGACCTACGTCTTCACCGGGCCGGACGGCAAGGTCACGCTCTCCGATCTGTTCAAGAGACGTCCGCAGCTCGTGGTCCAGCACATGATGTTCGCGCCCGACTGGGACGCGGCCTGCAAGAGCTGTTCGTTCTGGGCCGACGGCTACGAGCGCATGGTGCCGCATCTGGCTGCGCGCGACACCTCCATGGTCGCGGTCTCGCTGGCGCCGAGCGCGAAGCTCGAGGCCTTCAAGAAGCGGATGGGCTGGACCTTCGACTGGGTCTCCTCAGGCGACAACGACTTCAACCGCGATTACGGGGTGACGTTCTCGCCGGACGAGATCGCGGCCGGCGAGCCGATGTACAATTTCGGGACCACCCCGATCTACGGGCCTGAGCTGCCCGGCATCAGCGTGTTCTATCGCAACGAGGCCGGGGAGATCTTCCACACCTATTCCTGCTTCGCCCGCGGTCTCGACATGATGAACGCCGCCTATCAGTATCTCGATCTCACCCCGCTCGGCCGTCACGAGGAGGGCCTGCCCTATCCGATGGACTGGGTCCGCCTGCGCGACGAGTACGAGCCCCGGGCGACGAAGGCGGCGTGCTGTCACGGGTGAAGGGGGCGGTTGGCTCCGCGATGTCGTCCTGGCCAAAGCCAGACGACATCGGAAGACAAGGTGCGGTCCTTGTCCGCCTTACCGTTTCGCGTCGGCCTGTTCCGTGCCGGTACACGAGATCAGCATCGTGTAGGCGCGGGCGTTGGCGGCGATGTCGGTGGTCTTCAGCTCGCCCTTGGGCTCGGCGGTCTGGTAAGGCACCACGGAATTGTCGAGGAAGTCGCGCAGCGCGCCGGTCTTGATGGCGAAGTTGATGTTCTCCGGAATATTGCCGGTTGCGACCGCGATCCGCAGATTGTCGAGCTTTCCCGTGACCACGCCGACGATCTGTCCGGTGGTGTCGAAAAGCGGGCCTCCGCTGTTGCCGGGCTGCACGGGCGCACTGATCTGCAGGAAACGCGAATCGTTGCGCATGCCACTGAGTGAGCTCACGATACCGGTGGTCACGGTGAAGTCGGAGCTCAGCAGCCCGCGGTAGGGAAAACCGATCGCGACGACGGAATCGCCCGAGCGGATCGAGCGGTAGCGGATCCGGGCAAACTCCTTGAACGTCGCCGTCGACGGCGCCTGCAAGAGGGCGAGATCGTTGGTTGCATCGCTCGATACGACGCGCAACGCCATTGCGGCCTCTCCCGTGAGATTGCCCTTGAGGTCACTGCAACCGTCGATCACATGGTGGTTCGTGACCACGTGCCCATTGGCGCTGACCACGAAGCCGGTGCCACTCTTGGACTTGGCGGACTTGCTGGCCGGCGGAGCGGCCTGCTTCTCCGCCGTGGCTGCCGGCTTGGCCACACCCTTGGTGAAATCGCCCGCCTTGTCGAGCCCGTCGGCTTTCACCTTGCTCACGCAATTGGCCAGGGCCGCGATGACCGGCCCGGTCGATGTCAGATCGAAGTTCAAAACGGCGCGGCCGGCTGTTGCCACCATAAGGCTCGCCTTCTGAAACGTCCGCACCACATTGAGCGGCATGATGGCCGTGAGCATGTTGGACTGGTACGCCGTTGCGTACAGCCTGGCTCGCTCCTGCCCGTCAAAGGTGATGTCGATCGCAGCGTTCTCGCCCTTGTTGAAGCGGTAGCCAGGACTCGCGAAAGCGAGCGACCAGGTGCCGGCGGCATTCTGGCTCACGACGAGGATGACGCCGTTCGCATAGGGAGTCGTCGCCGCACAATGGGAGAAGGCGCCGGTCTGGTCATTGCTGAAGGCGCCGCCGATCCAGTTGCCGACATTGACGCTGCCAAACGGTCCCGCCGCATTCGCAGCTCCCGAGATAACTATCTGCAACAAGGACGCGACGATGAATGATCTAAACCACATACCAGCCCCCGGACACTTTCGAGCGCATCTTATCTGCGCAGGCACGGTTTGTGCAACCGGCAGTTGTCCGTCGCGGCGCAAATCCTCTCCCGGCAATTTCGGGCTTGCGTCTACTTTGCGGCGTTATATACTTTGCAATACAAAGTAAGGGCAATGATCCCGGCGAGCATGCGCGGAGCGAGGTTTTGGCGTTGCCAATGCGTGATCTCGACAAGGCACTGGCCGACATCGTGGCGATCCGCAGCCAGATCGCGGCCGGCACCGCGTTCCGTGGTTATGGCACGGCGACGATGGCCGCGACCGCTGTGGTCGCACTGCTCACTGCAGTGCTGCAATTCTGGCTGCTCGGCGATCCCGCCGCCGAGCCGCTCGGCTTCTTCGTCGGCTGGTTCGTCGCTGCCGCGCTCTCGGTCCTGATGATCGGGATCGAGATGCGCGCGCGATCGCGCCGTCATCATTCGGGTCTGGCCGATGCCATGATCCACCAGGCGGTCGAGCAGTTCCTGCCCGCGGGTGTTGCCGGGGTGCTGCTCGCGGTGGTGATGTGGAAGTTCGCGGGCGAGGCGCTGTGGCTGCTCCCGGGCCTGTGGCAGATCCTGATGTCGCTCGGCATCTTCGCCTCAGTCCGCTCGCTGCCGCGCACCGTCGCGCTCGCCGGCGCCTGGTATTTCGTGTCCGGCTTTGCAGTGGTGGTACTGGCGAGCCAGACCCACACGCTTTCGCCATGGACCATGGGCCTGCCCTTCGTGATCGGGCAGGCGGTGATGGCGGGTATTCTGCATTTCGCATCCGGAGACCATGATGTCGAAGACTGACAGCGCGCCCTTCTCCTACGAAGGGCTCGACCGCGTGATCCACGAGAAGGCGAGGCTCGGGCTACTGACCTCGCTGATGGCGCATCCCAAAGGGCTGGCATTCGCCGACCTCAAGCAACTGTGCGGCCTCACCGACGGCAATCTCAGCCGGCACCTTGCCGTGCTCCAGGAGGCCGGCCTCGTCGACGTGATCAAGGGCTATGAGGGCAACCGCCCGCACACCACCTGCCGCCTGACCAAGACCGGGCGCCGCCGTTTCCTCGATTATCTCGCTGTGCTCGAGCGCCTGGTGCGCGACGCCGCCAAGGCCGCCGGGCGCGAGGCGCCGCCGCTCGGCCGCCTCGGCATCGTCTCGACCTGATCCTCCCTTTTTTGACCGGAGACTTTGCAATGCAAAGTGACATGTCCCGCAGCGAGAAGCTTCATGTCGGCATCATCATGGACGGTAACGGACGATGGGCGACGCGCAGAGGCCTGTCGCGCGTGCGCGGCCACGAGGCCGGTGTCGAGACGATCCGCCGCGTCGTCGAGGCCGCGCCGAAGCAGGGCATCGGCACATTGACGCTCTACGCCTTCTCCACCGACAATTGGCGCAGGCCGAAGGCGGAGGTCGCCGCGTTGATGACCTTGCTGCGCTTCTATCTCGCGAGCGAGGTGCAGAGCCTGGTCAAGAACGGCGTACGCCTCACCGTGATCGGCCGGCGCGACCGCCTGCCTGAGGGCATTGCAGGCGCGATCACACGCGCCGAGGAGGCGACCGCCCACGGCGGCACGCTGCACCTGCGCATTGCCGTCGACTATTCCGCGCGCGATGCCATCCTCAATGCCGCGGCGAAGGCGGCGGCGCTGACCAGCATCACCCGCGAGGCCTTCTCGCAGCTCGTGACCGGCGAAGCCGGTCTGCGCGACGTCGATCTCATCATCCGCACCTCGGGCGAGAAGCGGCTGTCGGACTTCCTGCTCTGGGAAGGCGCCTATGCCGAGCTGCACTTCACCGAGCGGATGTGGCCCGAGTTCGACGCGGGCGATCTCGCCGCCGCCCTGGCCTCCTTCCACGGCCGCGAGCGCCGTTTCGGCGGCCTTCAGGCGATCTTGCCCGAGGAGGTGCCGTCACTGTCACGTGTGTGACGCGCGGCACATGACAATCCGCGGTTCGTTTTCAGCCGCATGATTGGCAGCAACGTCCAAGCGGACGGTGCGCGGCCTCGGCTAGGTGTGCAGCTTCCAGCAACCTGCCGAAAGCGTCGCGCATGTCACAGCCGTTTCCGCGAACCTTCCTCGAGCCAGCCGAACTGACCGAAGCGAAGGACTTCGTCCGCATCAGGACCGCCTGCGCGTCCGACGTGGAGAACCTGTCGGTCTATTTCACCGGCCTGTCCCCGACATCCCGCAACAAGCGGTTCAGTGGTGCGCGCGCGGACTCCGGCGCGGTCGCGGCGGAGTGCATTGCCAGGAGCGGCGGTCTCGACAATTTCACCTTGCTCGCCGAGCTCAGGGAGGAGGGGCGGGGCAGGATCATCGGCGAAGCGCGATACGCCTACGATGCCGCCGCACGCCATGGCGAGTTTGCCATCTCGGTCGCCGATGCCTTCCAGCGCCGGGGTCTCGGCCTTCAGATGATGACGGCGATGGAAACGCGTGCGATCGATCTCGGCCACGAGATGATCGCCGCCGAGACGGCGCGCACGAACGCCGAGATGCGTGGCCTCGCCAAGAAGGCAGGCTTCGACGACACCGGGCTCGGAGACTGGCAGTCGGTCCGCCTCGCCAAGCGCCTGTCGCGCTAGCGCGGTCTTGCCGCAAATTTGAGCAGGCAGGCGATGCCGATCGTGCTCTACTGTCTCCCGTGATGGGAGTCCTGAGCAATGCGCGCAGTCCTGGATTATTGCCGCGGCGGAACGGAACGGCAGGTTGCGGCCGGCACGTTGATCGTCACGGAGGGCGGCACCAGCGGCCATCTCTACGTGCTGATGGAAGGCAAGCTCGAGGTGCTCAAGGGCGAGATGGTGGTCGCCACCGTCACCGAGCCGGGCGCGGTGCTGGGTGAGATGTCGGTGCTGCTGGAGCAGCCGCATACCGCGACGGTGCGGGCCTGCACCGACGCGGTCATCTACGAATTCGAGGATGCCGCCTCGGTCCTCAAGCAGGAGCCGGGCGTCGCGCTGCTGATCGCGCGGATACTGGCGCAGCGGCTCAACGTCGCCAACACCTATCTGGCTGATCTCAAGCGGCAATATGCCGGCCACGGCACGCACCTGGCGATGGTCGGCGATGTGCTGCAGAGCATGATCAACCTGCCGCCGCTTGAGGTCTCGCCAGGCTCGGATCGACAATCTGATCCAAGAATGTGAGCCAGTCGGGCGGCGTCTCGATAGGGGCAGCGGGCCGCTTCAGCGGCGCGCCGAGATCGATCCATTGGGCTTCACCGGCCGCCAGCCAGAACGCCTTGTCCGCATCGAGGTCCAGCACGATGCAGGTCGGCGGCCGGCCTGGCTGCAATCCGGTATTGAACACCCAGGTTTCGCCCAGCCGGTCGAACCACGAGCCGTCCTTGATGAAGGGCGACTGATGCACATGGCCCGAGATCACGATCGACGGCTGGTACTGCGTGATCCATTGCACCAACTCGACATCGCCGAAGAACCGCTTGCCGCCCCAGCTGGTCGGTGAATCCGCCGGCGGCGCGTGATGGGCCCAGATCCAGCGTCGCGGCCGGCCGATCGCAGCGTCGCCGAGCTGCGCAATGATGCGCTGCTTGACCTGCGGTCCGTCCCACCACGGGCAAACCGTCAACAGCGTGTCGCCGATGGTGAAGCTGTCGCCGTCGCAGGCAATGCCCAGCTCCCGCACCTCCGAGATCCAGCGCGAGATCTTCTCGCCCTCTGCATTGCGCTCGTCGAGGTCGTGATTGCCTGAGCAGAGGATCACGCGGGTCTTCGCGGCAAGCAGCGCCAGGTACTTCTTCACCACCACGATCTGCGCGCGAAAATCCACCATCGAGCCGATGTCGAGCGCATCGCCGGCGAAGATCACGAGGTCGAATTGCGGCGCCGCGCTGACCAGCCAGTCGAACTGGGGCAGCGAATAGTGCAGGTCGGCGACGACCAGGCAGCGCATCGAAATCCGTCCGAAGCAGGTTGAAATGTCTGGGAATTCCAGAAATCACGAAGCAAGAAGCAGACCAGTCCGGCCGCTTCTTGCGGTCGGGCAAGGCTAGGGCCTGCGGCTGCCGCTGCGGCGTCTGCGACCCGGCGCCGCAGGGCTGGACCGGATCATCGAATTCTGGTGTCGTGGCGAATCCCAACCGCCCGTGTCCGCATGTCCCCCTTCAAGACCATCCGTGCCCGCGCCGAGAAGCGCAAGGGCGGGCCCAAGGCCCTGGAAAAGCTGATGCCGGCAAAGCCCGACCTGAAGCGTCTGGCGAAGCTCGGCGACGATCGCATCCTTGCCGAGATGACGAAGCGTGTGTTTTGCGCCGGCTTTGCCTGGAGCGTGATCGATTCGAAATGGGATGGCTTCGAAGCGGCCTTTCTGCATTTCCAGCCGGCCAAGCTCAGCTTCCAGCCGGAAGATTATTGGGAAGGCCTGCTGCGCGACGCGCGCATCGTGCGCAACGGTGCCAAGATCATGTCGGTGCGCGACAACGCCGCCTTCGTGCAGGAGATCGCGAAGGAGCACGGCAGCTACGGCAAGTTTCTTGCGAAATGGCCCTCATCCGACGAGATCGGCCTGCTCGATCTCCTCAACAAGCGCGGCAGCCGGCTTGGCGGCAACACCGGGCAGATGCTGCTGCGTTTCGTCGGCTGGGACGGCTTTGTGACCTCCAAGGACGTGGTGGCTTGCCTGCGCGATGCTGGTCTGGACATTGCCGAAGAGGTGAAGTCGAAGGGCGATCTCGCCAAGGTACAGGCGCAGTTCAACGCCTGGGCCGAGGAGACCGGCCTGCCCTACACCTATCTGTCACGAATCTGCGCGCTGTCGGTGGGCGAGAATCGCAGCGACTAGCACTCACGAAGACCTGGAGATCGCGATCAAGCGTGATCGCGCCTTAGATTATCGTCGCGCATGACCATTCCGGAAAGCCGCTTCGCGCTTTTCCGGATCATGTTTTAACGCGCGGAACAGCTGGATCGTGTGCATCCTGTGGCGATCTCGCGCCGCGAGCGCGGCAGACGGAACGCGCGATCACGAAATACATTTCATCAGGAACATTTGCCCGCAGCACCTGTTCGGACTGGATCCAGGCGGACAGGGGTGCAGGGAACGCGCGCTCCCGCCCGGGTCAATGAAACCGGACACAGAAACGGAGCAGCTCATGAAGCTCACATCCGAACAGGTGAAGCAGACCGTCAACCAACTCGGCGCTCAGGTGCTGCCCGACGAACATCCGGCCATGCCGCAGCTCAACAGCATGTTCGGCGAGCACACGTTCTTCGTCGACGAGATGGGCCTCAAGGTGCTCGAGCCGACGGCGTCGCTCGGGGCCGATCGCCAGAGCGGCGAAGTCGTCAGCCTCGCCGATTGGGGCGATTCCGACCTGACCCGCCTGATGGCGCACGAGCCCGAGCCGACCGGCGTGATCGTGGTGTTCGAGCACATGAAACATTGAGCGGCCCGGGCGCGATCGATCTGCAGCGGTGGCGGGCCCGAGAATCCGCCGCCGTTGGTCGCGCGTGGTGCGCTTTATCGTCGACGATAGCCGAAGCCGCTTTCAGATGCCCAGCGTCAGCTGCGGCTCCGCCTCGACCCCGACCTGCAGCGCGGACAGCGACACACCCAGTAGCCTGACGCGTTTGGGCAATGGCATCTCGACCTCGAGCAGCTCGCAGGCCACCCGCTCCAGATCGTCCCGCCTTGCAACCGGCGCGGCGACGGACCTGCTGCGCGTGATGATCTCGAAGTCGGCGAACTTGATCTTCAGGGTGACGGTGCGGCCGCGATTGCCGGTGCTCTCGCAATGGCGCCAGACCTTGTCGACGAGGGGTCTGAGCTCTGCGGCCAACGCGCCATATTCGTTGAGGTCGGACTGGAACGTGGTCTCCGCGCCGATCGACTTGCGGATCCGGTTGGCCCGCACCGGCCGTTCGTCGACGGCGCGCGAGATCCAGTAATAATACGCGCCCGACTTGCCGAAATGCGCGTTCATGAACTCCAGTGTCTGATTGCGGATGTCGAGGCCGGTGAACAGGCCGAGCGCGTTCATCTTCGCAGCCGTCGCAGGCCCGATGCCGTGGAACTTGGCGACCGGCAGCGTCTCGACGAAGGCCGGTCCCATCTCCGGTGCGATCACGAACTGACCGTTGGGCTTGCGATGATCGGAAGCGAGCTTGGCCAGAAACTTGTTGTAGGAGATGCCTGCCGATGCGTTGAGGCCGGTCTCGGCCTTGATCTTCTGGCGAATGCGCAGGGCGATGTCCCGCGCCAGCGGGATGCCCTGCAGGTTTTCCGTCACGTCGAGATAGGCCTCATCGAGCGACAACGGTTCGATGACCGGCGTGTGCTCGGCAAAGATGTCGCGGATCTGCCTGGAGATCGCCTTGTAGACCTCGAAGCGCGGCTTGACGAAAATCAGCTCTGGGCATTGCCGCTTCGCCGTGACGGATGGCATGGCGGAGCGAACGCCGAACTTGCGGGCCTCGTAGCTGGCGGCCGCGACCACGCCGCGCTCCGCCGAGCCTCCGACCGCGACCGGCTTTCCGCGCAGCTCCGGGTTGTCGCGCTGCTCGACCGACGCATAGAAGGCATCCATGTCGATATGGATGATCTTGCGGACAGGCGAGGGCTCGCCGGTCGTCGTGTCGGATTCGCTCATGGAAGGATGATACAGTTGCGGGGTGAGATGCGCGAGGTAGGGATGCTTCAGTTGCTGGTCTTCGTGGTGGGCGTGGTCGGCATCGGCTGGCTGATCGGCGCGACCAATCTCCCGGGAGAATGGTATGCGAGCCTGGCCAAGCCGGCTTTCGTGCCGCCGAACTGGGCGTTCCCGGTGGCCTGGACCATCCTCTACGTCATGATGGCCATTGCGGGCTGGCGGACCTATCGGCGTGGACCTCGAAGCAGCGCCATGCTGGCCTGGGCTGTGCAGCTGGCCCTGAACTTCGCCTGGTCGCCCGTCATGTTCACGCTGCACCAGATCGGCGTCGCGCTCGTCATCCTCATCGGCCTGTTCGCTGCGATCGTGACCTACATCAGCCTCGAGATGTCACGCGACAGACCGGCCGCCGTCTTGTTCGTGCCCTACGCAGCCTGGGTCGCGTTTGCCGGCGTGCTCAATGCGTCGATCTGGCGTTTGAATTGAGGCCTTCGGTCTCGGTGGACCCTGCCGCAAACGGCCAAGCATCGCAGGGCGGCCCGGGCGTGTGCGCCCTGACCAGGTTCAGGCGATCATCCAGATGCTGACTTCGCGAGCCGGCCCGAAGCCGACGGCAGGACTGGCGCACCCGACACGATTCGAACGTGTGACCTTTGCCTTCGGAGGGCAACGCTCTATCCAGCTGAGCTACGGGTGCAGTTGCATGTTCATTTAGCCGATTGGCGAGAGGTGGGCAACCGCTTCTCGCCGGAGCGGCTCTTAAGCCGATTTGCGCCGGACAGGGGCCGGAACCGCTGCGACCTGCTGGCCAAGGCTGGCAAACTCGGCCAGCACCTGTTCGGCGCAAATGACGCGGTTGCGGCCGAGCCGTTTGGCGACATAGAGCGCCTCGTCGGCCGCGCCCAGCAGGCGGTCGGGACCGCCGTCGACCGCGCCCGGAATGTGACTGGCGACGCCGACGCTGAGGGTGACGTGGTCGCCGGCGCCCGCGGCGCCGTGGGCGATCGCTAAGGCCATCACGGCACCGCGGATGTCCTCGGCGATGACGCAGGCTCTGTCGCAATCCATGTCCGGCAGGATCAGCGCGAACTCTTCGCCGCCGTAGCGGCTGGCGAGATCGAGCGGGCGCACGGCGTGTCGGCTGACGACGGCAGCAACGGCGCGCAGGCATTCGTCGCCGGTCTGGTGGCCATGGTGGTCGTTGAACAGCTTGAAATGGTCGACGTCGGCGAACAGCAGCGCCAGCGGCTTCTGCGTGCGCTGGGCCCGGGCCCATTCGCTCATCAGCATCTGGTCGAACGAGCGGCGGTTCGACAGGCCAGTCAGCCCGTCCTTGGTGGCGAGCTCCTTCAGCGCCATCTCGGCGCGCTTCTGGTCGGTGAGGTCGCGCAGCGTCTCCACCACGGCGATCAGCTGGCCGGCCTCGTCGTGGATCGGGCCGGCATCGATGGCGAGATAAAGCTGGCTGCCGAGCTTCGGCATCGTGCACCAGTTCTCTGCGGAAAAGCCGAGCCCGTTATGGCCGCGCGCGGCATATTCCGAATAGAACTCCGGAAGCCGTTCGGGCTGGTCGAGCGCGACGAGGTCGGCAAGGCAGGGGCGCCTGGTCTCGTAGAACGCCTGCCAGTGCTTCGAGGTGCCGATCACTTCCGAGGCGGCGAGGCCGGTCAACCGCTCGCAAGCCCTGTTCCAGATCACGACGCGGCGCTTCGGATCGATCACGAAGGTCGGCACCACCAGGTGCTGCATCAGCCGCACGGCGTAGGAATCCGCGATGTCGACGGTCTTCGCCGCCGCCTTGCCTGAATCGTCGGCTGAGGCTTTTCCAGACGGCTTCACTGGCTTTGTCATCAGGCCACCGCCGCCACCGGCAAGGCCCCGGGCATGCCATCGCCCGGACCGAACAGCTTCCGCACCTCGCTGGCCGGCTTCGGTGGGCTGAACAGATAGCCCTGCATCTGCGTGCAGCCCAGCGCGCGCAGCATCTCGCGCTGCGCCTCGGTCTCGACACCTTCGGCGACCGTGGTCATGTTGCTGGCGGCCGCGATGTTCACCACCGCCTGCACGATCACGGGTGCGCCGCCGGTCTCCGCGATGTCGGCGACGAAGCAGCGGTCGATCTTGATCTTGTCGAACGGGAAGCGCTTGAGATAGCTGAGCGAGGAATAGCCGGTGCCGAAATCGTCGAGCGCGATGCGCACGCCGATCGAACGGAGCTGGTGCAGGATCGAGAGCGCGGCCTCGTCGTCGCGGATCAGCACGGCCTCGGTGATCTCGATCTCGAGCCGGCGCGGGTCGAGCCCGGAGGCGGCGAGCGCGCCCGCGATCCGCAGCGCCAGCGTGTCGCATTTGAGCTGCACCGGCGACACGTTGACCGCGACGCGGACATGCGTCGGCCAGGTCGCGGCCTCGTTGCAGGCCATGCGCAGCACCCAGTCGCCAAGCTCGGTGATCAGGCCGGTGTCCTCGGCGACGGGAATGAACTCCGCCGGCGACACCATGCCGCGCTCGGGATGGCGCCAGCGCAGCAGCGCCTCGCAGCCCGAGACTTCGCCCGAACGCAGATCGACCAGCGGCTGATAGTGGATCTCGAAGCCGCCGTTCACCAGCGCCTGCCGCAAATCCTGCTCCATGCTCAGCCGCGCTCTGGCGCTCGCGTCCATCGCCGGCTCGAAGAAGCGATGGGTGCGGCGGCCTTCGGCCTTGGCGCCGTACATCGCGAGATCGGCGTTCTTGACGAGCTGGTCGAGATCGGTGCCGTCCTGCGGCGCCAGCGCGATTCCGATGCTCGCGTCGGTGGAGAGCTGATGGCCGAGACAATGATAAGGCTGCCGGATCACCTGGTAGATCCGGGTCACGAAGGAGAGCACCTCGGCAGGGGATTGGATTCCGGTCTGGATCACCGCGAACTCGTCGCCGCCCAGCCGCGCGATCAGATCGCCCTCCTTGAGGCAGCCGCGGAGACGGCTCGCGATCGCCTTCAACAGCTCGTCGCCGACGTGGTGGCCGAGCGAATCGTTGATCCCCTTGAACTCGTCGACGTCGATATAGAGCAGTGCGAACTGATCCCCGGCGGCGACCTTCGTCAGCTCGCGTTCGATCTGCTCGCGGAACAGCGTGCGGTTTGGCAGGTCGGTCAGCGCATCGTAATGCGCCATGTGCGCGATCTTCTCGTCGGCCCGGCGCCGCTCGGTGACATCGTCGATGACGTGGATGAGATAGCGCGGCTCGCCGGCATCGTCGCGAATGCCGATCCGGGTCGAGGTAATGTAGCGCAGCCCTGTGCCGGGCATCTGCCAGGCGTGTTCGTCCTTGAACAATCCCTTGGTCGATTTCAGCGCGTTGCTGTCGTCTTCGGTGATGCGCCCGGCCGGCCCCTTCGGGAAGATGTCGAAAGCGGTCTTGCCCACGACGTCCTGACGAGACTGGCCGAACAGCTGCTCGGCCACGCCGTTCAGCAGCAGGTATTGCCGCGTGCGGGCGTCCTTCACCGTGATCTGCGACGGGATGTGGTCGATGATCTCGCGCAGGAACGTGTAATTGCGATCGCGCTCCTGCTCCAGGTTGCGGCGCTCGGTGACGTCTTCGATCGTGGCGACCCAGCCGCCCTGTGGCAGGGGGGTGTTGATGACCTGGAAGGCGCGGCCGTTGGCCAGCTGATGCATCCGCGTGGAGACCGTGCCTTCGGCAACCACCCTCATGACATCGGCGCAAAACGCCTCGACGTCGCCGTCGAATGCGCCTCGCTCCTTGCGATGATGCATCGCCTCGCGGATGTGGCAGCCGGGCTTGATGACCTCGTGAGAGAGGCCGAACATCTCGGCGTAGCGGCGGTTACAGGTGACGATGTATCCCGCGGCGTCATACAGGATCAGACCCTGGGTCATGTTGTTCAAGGCGGTGTCGAGCCGCAGCCGCTCCGCTTCCAGCCGCTCTTGCGCCTCGCGATTCTGCCGGTTGATCAGGCGAATGATCAGATAGAGCATCAGCGCGATGACCGTTGCCGAAACCGCGGCGGCCGTGACCATGAAGCCGGTCTGCTGCCGCCAGTCCGCCAGGGCCGCGGCTGTCGTGTTGGTGGCGACGATAACGAGCGGGAAATGCATCAGCGACGCCGCCGAGCCGAGCCGTTCCTCGCCGTCGACGGGACTCTTGCCGCGGAGCGACAGCTGGCCGCCCTGGGCCAGCACCTTCTGCATCAGCGGCGCATCCTTGAAGTTCCGTCCGATCAGCTCCTCGCGATGCGGATAGCGCGCCAGCATCTTGCCTTCGCGATCGAACAGCGAGATGGCCGTGCCCTCGGCCAGCGCGACCGATGCGAAATAATGCTGGTAGCTGTCCGGATCGATCCGGCGGACCATCGCGCCGAGGAAGGTGCCGTCCGCGCCGTTCAAGCGGCGTGCGACGATTGTGGTCCATTTGTTGAGGATGAAGCTGCGGACGGATTCCAGCAGCACCGGCTCGGACTGCGGATTGGTCTTGAATGTCTGGAAATAGGCCCGCGACGAAACGTTGATCTTGGGCAGCGGCTGGGCCCGCGACCAGTTGATCAGCTCGCCGTCGGCATCGTAGATCGCGATATCGCCGAGATAGGACACGGAGCTGATCTTGCCGCGCAGCATCTGGTGCGCCGCAGGTCCGGATATGCGTTCGCGGAACATCGCCGGCGAGGTGATCTCCATCAGGTTCATCTGCCCGATCAGATCGGCGGCGACGGCGTCGGAATCCTCGAACTGCTGATCGAAGTGCCGTGCGATCAGCTGCACCGTGTTTTCCAGCTCGCGTTCGCGATTGGCCAGCGTGCGCTCGCGAAACTCGCCGACGGCCATGGCGGTCACGGCGAAGATGCCGGCGACCAGCAACACGCCGCACAGCGTCAGCCACAGGACAGGACCACGCCGCGCCAAGCTCTCCCAGCCGCTCCTCGCGACTAGAGACATTCCGGCCGCCACCGTGGAAAAGACCTGGCGCATTCCCCCTCCCTGGAGGAACACGAATACACCGCACAAATGGCCTAAACCTTAGGAAAGCCAGTTACCCAAGGCTTAATCCAGTTGCGCGACGGCGCCCGCATGCAGCGGAGCGGGTATCGCGCCGCGGTTGTGCGGCGCGAGCGGCAATCGCTGCGCTGCATCGTTAACCCGGGCTTAATGCGAGCTGCCGGCGCTCTTGTTGCCGGCGGGATTGCGCAGCCGTCCGACCACGCCGGTCGGGAAGAAGTAGACGCTGGCGATGAACAAAAGCCCAAGCCACAGCAGCCAGCGGTCGGGATGCAGCAGCCCCGGCAGCAGCGGCAGGCCAGCTTCCGATGCGGCCTTGGAGGCGACGCCCATCAGCGACTGCAGATAGTTCTGCGCGAGGATGAAAATGGTAGCGCCGATGATCGCGCCGTAGATCGTGCCCATGCCGCCGATCACGACCATCAGCAGGATGTCGAGCATGATCGAGAAGCTGAGCGAGGTGTCGGGACCGGCATAGCGCAGCCACAGCGCGTTCAGGATGCCGGCGCTGGCGGCGACGAGGGCGGCGAGGCAGTTGGCATAGGTCAGGTGGAACACGGTGCGGAAGCCGAGCGCCTCGGCGCGAAAGCGGTTCTCGCGGATCGCCTGCAGCACGCGGCCGAACGGCGAGTTCACAACCCGCAGCAGAGCGAGGATCATCAGGGCGGAGATGGAGAACACCAGGTAGAAGGTCAGGATGCGGCCGTTGATCTCGAAGCCGAACAGGCTCTTGGAGACCAGCACCGTGCCGGGCCGCAGCAGCTCGGGCAGTTGGAAGCTGCGCCCGTCTTCACCGCCGGTCAGCCAGGAGAGCTGCGAGGCCAGCACCTGGAAGGCGGAGGCGACCGCGAGCGTAATCATGGCAAAGAAGATCGCGGCGACGCGCAGCGAGAACAGGCCGATCGCAAGCGCGAGCAGGGCTGCCAGCGGCAGGCCGACGACGATGCCGGTCGCGACCGCGGCCCAATTCGGGCCCATGCCGTACAGCGCGATGGCGATGGCGTAGCTGCCGATGCCGTAGAACATGGTGTGGGCGAACGACACCGAGCCGGTATAGCCGAGCAGGAGGTCGTAGGAGGCGACCAGCGCGGCAAAGACGCAGATCTTGGCCGCGACGTTCAGCGCCTTGGCGCCCGGAAACAGGAACGGCGTCGCCGCCAGCGCCAGGATGATGACGACGAGAACGAGCGTGAGGATGCGACTGCGTGGCGGATCGCCTGAGAGGATCATCATCGGCTGGTCACCGCATAGAGGCCGCGCGGCCGCCACATCAGAATGGCGACCATCAATAGGATGTTGGAGACGAGGGCGAGTTTCGGCACCAGGAAGCCGCCGTAATTGGCAACCATGGCGACGAGGATCGCGCCGATGAAGCAGCCGCCGATCGACCCCAGGCCGCCGATGATGACGACGATGAAGATCAGCACGGTGAGGTCGTCGCTCATGGAAGCGTGGACCTGCTCGCGATAGAGCGCCCACATCACGCCGCCGAGGCCGGCCAGCGCCGATCCTGTCATGAACACACCGAGGAACAGGCGGCGGATGCGATAGCCGAGCGCCTCGACCATCTCGCGGTTCTCGACGCCGGCGCGGATCAAGAGGCCCAGCTTGGTGCGGTTGAGCACGAGCTGGATCGCGATGAAGACGGCAAGCCCGATCAGCATCGCCAGCACGCGGTATTTGGCGATCGCGACGTCCCCGAGGATGAAGGAGCCGCGCAGCGAGGCCGGCAGCGGCATCGGGATGATCTGCGGCCCCCACAGCGCATAGAGCGTCTGCTCGGCGACGATCAGGCCGCCGGTCGTCATCAGGATCTGCTTCAGATGCTGGCCGTAGACGGGGAGGATCAGCACCCGCTCGACGACGAGGCCGAGCGCGCCCGACACCGCCATCGAGAGCAGCGCGGCCGGCGCCAGCACCGCGAGGTTCATCCAGAGCGAATCGGCCTGAACGGAGGCCGCAAACGGCGCCAGCACCAGCATCGCGACATAGGCGCCGACCGCGATGAAGGCGCCATGGCCGAAATTGAGCACGTCCATCAGGCCGAACACCAGCGTAAGGCCCGAGGCCATGATGAAGATCATCATGCCCATGGCAAGACTGGCGGCGGTCAAGGTCAGCCAGGAGGAGGTCGAGCCGATCAGCGGGATCATGACAAGCGCGAGCGCGACCGGCAGCAGGATCGGCGCGAGGTCGCGCTTCGGCTTCGGCAGGGGATCGGTTGCGGCAAGCTCAGTCACTGATGCGCCTCCAGGCTCAGGCCAAGCAGCCGCTCCTGCAGCGGCACGTCGGCGGCGAGCGCTGCCATCTCGCCGCGATGGACAATAGTGCCGTTGTCCATCACCAGCACGTTGTCGCCGAGCTCGCGGGCGGCGAAGAAATTCTGCTCGACCAGAAGAATGGTCGCGCCCCTGCGCTTGATCTCCTTCAGGCACTCGATCAGCGCCATGACGATGGCCGGCGCCAGACCCTTGGTCGGCTCGTCGATCAGGAGCAGCTTGCGCGGCTCGATGATGGCGCGCGCAATCGACAGCATCTGTTTTTGCCCGCCGGAGAGGCTTCCCGCGTGCGACAGCCAGAACCGGCGCAGCGCGGGGAAGAAGCCGAAGATCCATTCCAGCTGCTTGTCGTCCATCGCAGCGTTCCGCGCCGCCAGCACGAGGTTCTCCTTCACGGTAAGATCGGAGAACACGGCCATGCTCTCCGGTACATAGCCGACGCCGAGCCGTGCGATGTCGGGCGTGGCGCGGCTCTCGATGCGCGTCCCGTCAAGGCTGATCTCACCGCTCGAAGCCTGCCACAGGCCCATGATGGTGCGCAGCGTCGTGGTCTTGCCGGCGCCGTTGCGGCCGAGCAGCATCGTGGTCTGTCCTTGCGGGACCGCGAGGTCGATGCCCTGCAGGATGTGGTAGCGCCCGATATGGGTGTGCACGCCGGAGAGCTTGAGCAGGTCGGTCATGCGGCACTCCCTGCAGCGTTCCCTGCAGTGTTCTTGGGCGCGACGCCGAGATAAGCCTCCTGCACGATCGGCGAGGCGATCACCTCGGCAGGAGCGCCGTCGGCGACGAGCTGGCCGTTATGCAGGACGATGATGCGGTCGGCGAGCGAGCGCACCACGTCCATCTTGTGCTCGACCAGAAGGATGATCTTGCTCTTGTCCTGCTTGAGCTGGGCGATCAGGTTCAGCACGACCGGCACCTCGTCGATGCTCATGCCTGCGGTCGGCTCGTCGAACATGAAGACCTTGGGTTCGAGCGCGATCATCAGGGCGACCTCGAGCTTGCGCTGGTCGCCATGCGACAGCACGGTCGCGGCGACGCCGCGGCGGCTGCCAAGCGCGACCTGGTCGAGGATGGCGTCGGCGCGCGCGATCAGGTCGCGGCGCACCATCCAGGGCCGCAGCATGTCGTAATGCGTGCCGTTCGCCGCCTGCACCGCGAGGCGGACGTTCTCTTCCACGGTGAGGTTCGGAAACAGGTTCGTCAGCTGGAACGCGCGCCCGAGGCCCGCACGCGTCCGCATCGGCGCGGAATGCTGGGTGATGTCGGTGCCGTCGAACAGGATGCTGCCGCTGGAGGCGCGCAACTGGCCCGAGATCAGGTTGAAATAAGTGGTCTTGCCGGCGCCATTCGGTCCGACGATCGCGGTGAGCTCGCCCGGACGGAACGTGCAGGAGACGTTGTTGACCGCGACATGACCGCCGAAGCGGATGGTGAGGTCGCGGGTTTCGAGGGTGAGAGTCATTGAACGTCTGGCAAATGATGAAACGAGAGAGATCCGCAGGTCACCCTGCGCTCCCTCCCCCGCTTGCGGGGGAGGGTCGGGGAGAGGGTTGCCTCCGCAGGCGAGAGCCTACAAGAGGAGAAAGCCCTCACCCGGCGCTTCGCGCCGACCTCTCCCGCAAGCGGGAGAGGTGAAGAGGCATCTACCGCTTGTTCTTGACCGGAACGTCCATGTCCTCGATCTTCAGCTCGCGCACCGGCTCGAGCACGGCCCAGGCGACGTTCGGATCGACCTTGACCTTGAAGTGATACATGCTCTGCAGCGCCTGATGGTCTTCTTTCCGGAACACCATCTTGCCCTTGGGCGTGTCGAACTCCATGCCCTCCATCGCCGTGATCAGCTTCTCGGTGTCGGTCGACTTCGCCTTGGTGACGGCGGCGACGACGGATATCGCAGCAGCAAAGCCGCCCGCGGTGAAGAAGTCCGGCGGCGCGTTGAAGCGCTTCTGGTGCTCGGCGACCAGCCAGTCGTTCACCGGGTTCTTCGGGATCTCGTAGAAATAATAGGTCGCGCCTTCCATGCCGGGCAGGCCCTTATAGGCGGCGAGCGCGGGCAAAATGTTGCCGCCGGTGGAGAGCTCGATGCCGTAGCGCTTCGGGTCCATGTCCTGGAGCTTGGCCAGTGGATTGCCGGCGCCGGCCCAGATCACCCAGATCACCTTGCGGCCCGGCTTGTCCTTCAGCGCGTCGAACAGGCGCTGACCGACCGCGGTGAAGTCGGTGGTCGAGGTCGGAGCATATTCTTCCGCGGCGAGCGTCGCGCCGGTCTTGGCGAGCGCCTCCTTGAAGGCGGCGACGCCATCGCGGCCGAACGCATAGTCCTGCGCCAGGGTTGCGACGGTGACGCCCTGCTTGCCGATCGCGACCGCATTCGAGATCGCGTCCTGCGACGAGTTGCGCGCGGTGCGGAAGATATAGCGATTCCATTTCTCGCCGGTAATCTGGTCCGCGACGGCGGGCTCGACGATCAGGATCTTCTTGTTCTCCTCGGCGACGGGGAGAATTGCGAGCGCCGCCGCCGACGAGGTCGTGCCGATGGCGATGTCGGCCTTGTCGTCCTGGTAGGCTTCGGCGAGCGCGGCTTTCGCAAGGTCCGGCTTGCCCTGGTCGTCCTTGGTGATGATGACGATCTTGCGTCCGTCGAGGGCCATCGTGCCCTTGGTGGCGTATTCAAAGCCCATTTTCAGACCGGTCTCGGTCTGCTTGGCGTAGGCCTCGAGCGGGCCGGTCTTGCCGTAGATCAGCGCGACCTTGAGATCGTCGGCTCGTGCGGAGGCGCCCGCGGCGAGCGCGAGAAGGGTTGTTGTTATGATGAGTGATCGACGCACGATGGTCCCTCCTGATTGAATGCCTTTCGGCAACAGCGATTTGCACAACACTACAAATATTGCAATTGAACCTTACGGCCGAGCGTGCCGGACTTTCGAACATGCATCATTTCCGGGCGAGCCGCGCATTGCCGCCGCCTTCGGCCCGGCGCCGATCGGACTGCGCCTCCTCGGCGCTCTCGAAAATATGCGGCGCGACGCCGCGTCGCTCCAGGGCTTCGCCGAGCTTGATGCGCAGGAAGCCCGACGTGGTGTAGCGCGACACGCCGGAATAGAAGCGGTCGACCAGGCTGCGCACCATGGCCGAATAATCGTCCATCAGCTCCGGCAGGATGGAAAAATTGTCATAGTTGACGATGGCATAGACCCGGCGGCCGAGCGGCGCGAGCCTGGCCTCGACGATCGCAGCGATGGTGTCGATCTCGGCCTTGCTGCGCAGCGGGTAGCGTTCGAGGTTGACGAAGAACAGGTTCTGCTGCTCGTCCAGCGTGAAGCGCTGGTCGAGCGGGATCGTGAGCAGGCGCTCGCGCAGGTCCATCAGACCCTCGCGGAAGATGCGATCGTCCATCAACGCCGGGTCGCGCGGGATCAGAGGCTTGAAATCCATCAGGCGCAGGATGTCGCGCTCGACGTCGATACCGGGCGCGACCTCGGTGAGCTCGAGCCCGCCCGCCCTGAGCTCGAACACGCAGCGCTCGGTGACGTATAGCGTGCGCTGCTTGCGCGCGGCGGCAAACGGGCCGCTGAAGGTGACGTGCTCGACGCTGTCGACGAATTTGCGCGACTTGGCCTCGTCGAGAATGACGAGCTTGCCATCCTTCACTGCGATCCGCTGCTTGCCGGCGCCGAACGTGCCGACGAAGACGACTTCCTTGGCGTTCTGGCTGATATTGATGAAGCCGCCCGCGCCTGCGAGCTTCGGCCCGAACTTGCTGACATTGAGGTTGCCGGCGCGATCGACCTGGGCGAGGCCGAGGAAGGCGGCGTCCAGACCGCCGCCGTCGTAGAAGTCGAATTGGTAGGGCTGGTCGATCACCGCCTGCGTGTTGATCGCCGCGCCGAAATCGATGCCGCTCGCGGGGATGCCGCCGATCACGCCGGGCTCCGCGGTCAGCGTGATGAGGTCGATGATCCGCTCTTCGTTCGCGACCGAGGCGATGCCCTCGGGCATGCCGATGCCGAGATTGACGACGCTGTTGGCCTTCAATTCGAGCGCGGCGCGCCGCGCGATGATCTTGCGCTCGCTGACCGGCATCACCGGCAGCGAGGCGGCACGGACGCGGATCTCGCTCGAGAAGGCCGGATTGTAGGGCGTGCCGAAAGTCTGCCAGTGATTTTCCGGCTTTGCCACAACCACGCAGTCGACGAGAATGCCGGGGATCTTGACCTGGCGCGGATTGAGGCTGCCGGCCTCGGCGACACGCTCGACCTGGGCGATGACGATGCCGCCGGAATTATGCGCGGCCATGGCGATGGCCAGCGCTTCCAGCGTCAGCGCCTCCTTCTCCATGGTGAGATTGCCGTCGGGATCGCCGGTGGTGGCGCGGATGATCCCGACATCGATTGGAAACGTCTTGTAGAGCAGGCACTCTTCGCCGCGAATCGTGATCAGCTCCACCAGATCTTCGGTGGTGCGCGCGTTCAGCTTGCCGCCGCCTTGCCGGGGATCGACGAAGGTGCCCATGCCGACGCGCGTGACATGGCCGGGCCGGTGCGCCGCGATGTCACGGAACAGGTGCGTGATGACGCCCTGCGGCAGGTTGTAGGCTTCGATCTGATTCGCGATCGCGAGCTGCTGCAATTTCGGCGCAAGGCCCCAATGGCCGCCGATCACGCGCCGGACCAGCCCCTCATGCGCGAAATGGTTGAGGCCGCGCTGCTTGCCGTCGCCCTGGCCCGCGGCATAGACCAGCGTCAGGTTGCGCGGCTTGCCCTGCGTGTAGGGCGCATCGCCCTCGTTGGAGAGATAGAGCTCCTCCAGCGCAATCGCGATCTCCTCGGCAAAGCCGATGCCGACGAAGCCGCCGGTCGCCACCGTGTCGCCGTCGCGGATCAGCATGACGGCTTCATTCGCCGAGACGACCTTGCCCTTCTCGGAATTGCGCAGGTAAGGCAGAGCTGGATGCTGGCTCACGGCGTTCCTCCCGTTCCCTCGACCGCATGCCGTCGTTGTCGTTGATCTTATCGCGGGGAGCAGGCCTGGAATAGGTCGCTCCCCGCGACAAGGAGCATCAGGACTGCACTATCTTGCGTGTCTCGGTGGCGAAATAGACCGACACGACGGTGATCAGCGCCAGCGCGATCATGTAGAGCGAGATCGGCCAGGTTGCCGGCGCATAGGCCGTCATCAATCCCGTCGCTATCAGCGGCGACAGCGCGCCGGCGAAGATCGAGGCGAGATTGTAGCCGAGCGAGACGCCGCTATAGCGCACCTTGGTGCCGAACAGCTCCGACAGGAAGCTCGCCTGCGGCCCGTACATCGCGGCGTGGCCGACGGCGAGACCCAGCACGATCGCGATCCAGGCATATTGCGGGTTCTTGGTCGCCAGCAGCATGAACAACGGGAACGACATCAGCGCCGAGAACACCGCGCCGAAGATGTAGATCGGCCGCCGCCCGAGGCGGTCGGAGAGCGCGCCGAAGGCGGGAATGGTGAAGGTCTCGATCGCCGCGCCGATCAGGACGCCATTGAGCATGTCCTGCTTGTTCATGCCGAGCGACTGCGTCGCATAGGCGAGCACGAAGGTGGCGTAGATGTAGAAGAAGCCGTTCTCGGCGAAGCGCGCGCCCATCGCCAGCAGGATGTTCTTCGGGTACATCCTGATCGCCTCGAGGATCGGCATCTTCACGTCCTGCTTGGTGTCCTTGACCCTCTTGAACTCCGGCGATTCCGCGATGGTGAAGCGGATCCACAGGCCGACCAGCACCAGCGCGATCGAGAACAGGAACGGGATGCGCCAGCCCCAGGCATAGAGCTGCGCGTCGGTCAGCATCGCCGAGACCACCGAGAACACCAGCGTGCCGAGCACGAGGCCAAGCGGTGCCCCGAGCTGCGGCCAGCTGCCGTAAAAACCCTTCTTGTCCGCGGGCGCATGTTCGACCGCCATCAGCACGGCGCCGCCCCATTCGCCTCCCAGGCCAAAGCCCTGGATCAGCCGGCAGGCCACGAGCAGGATCGCGGCCCAGATGCCGGCGGTCTCGTAGGTCGGCAGGAAGCCGATCGCCGCGGTCGCCGCACCCATGATCAGCAGCGTCAGATAGAGCATGGTCTTGCGGCCGATCTTGTCGCCGTAGTGACCGAACACGACGCCGCCGAGCGGGCGCGCGATGAAGCCGAGCGCATAGGTCGCGAATGCCAGCAGCGTTCCCATCATGGGATCGAAGGTCGGAAAGAACAGCTTGTTGAAGATCAGCGCCGCAGCGGTGCCGTAGAGGAAGAAGTCGTACCACTCGATCGCCGTGCCGATCAGGCTCGCGGTGGCGACCGTGACGTGCGAGGGCTGTCTCGCCTGAAGCTGATGGACCGAGATCGCTTCACTCATTGCGTCCTCCCTGGTTTTGAGAATGCGCATGTGCAGCATGCGTCATTGTGCAAAGCGAAGAGCAAGGTCCGCGCCAGATGCGGGCTGTTTGCGCAAATTGGCTGAAAGCACGGCAATTTCCGCCGTTGTGGGCGGAGCGAGCCGCACGACACCGTGTCCGGAATCCGAGACTCCAGACAGGCGCGTGTCTCGAAACTCAGACGGAGGCCGGCCCCGAAGCGAGGCCGAACTTGGCGAGCTTCTTGTAGAAGGTCGCGCGCGAGATCCGCAGCATCCTGGCGGCTTCGGTGATCTGTCCGTTGCTGGCGGCGAGCGCCTGTTCGAGCGTGTGCTTCTCGAATTCGGCCTCGGCTTCAGCGTAGGGAACGACGGCGCCGGCCGGCCGCTCGGATGCTGCGGGCCTGACCTCGTTGCCGACGGGGAGAATGCGCGCGAAATCCTCGCCGGTCAGCCGGCCGGAATCGCTGAGGATCAGCGCCCGCTCCAGGATGTTGCGGAGCTCGCGGACGTTGCCGGGCCAGTCGTAACGCGCGAGCGCGGCGAGCGCGCTCGGCGTGATCTTCGCCTTGGCGTAGTCGCCGGAGGCGCTGATGTCCTCGAGCAGCCGGGCGCTGATCTCGGGAAGATCCTCCAGGCAATGGCGCAGCGGCGGCAGGTCGATCGAGAGCACGTTCAGCCGATAATAGAGGTCGGGCCGAAATGCGCCGTCGCTGACGCGCTTGCGCAAATCCACATTGGTTGCCGCGACCACGCGCACGTCGACCTTGGAGATCTTGTCCGAGCCGAGCGGCTCGATCTCGCGCTCCTGCAGCACGCGCAGCAGCTTGGCCTGCAATTGCAGCGGCATCTCGCCGATCTCGTCCAGGAACAGCGTGCCGCCGTCGGCGAGGCGGAATTTGCCCTCGCGGCCCCTGCGGTCGGCGCCCGTATAGGCGCCGGGCGCGGTGCCGAAGAACTCCGACTCGATCAGCGTGTCGGGAATGGCGGCCACGTTGACGCTGACGAACGGCTTCTCCGCGCGCGACGACGCGTTGTGGATCGCCTGCGCCAGCATCTCCTTGCCGGTTCCGGTCTCGCCGGTGAGCAGCACGGTGACGTTCTGCCGCGCGGCGCGGCTTGCCAGCGCCTTGGCCTGCGCGATGCCGGGCGTGGTGCCGACGAAGTCGGCGAAGGTGAAGCGCGCCGCGCGCGCGTTCGACAATTGCCGCCGCGCCAACCGCAGATCGCTCTCGAGCTGGGCGACGCGGGCGAGCAGCGGCTTCAGGCTTTCGAGGTGATCGTAGAGCACGAAGCCGATCGCGCCGATCACCACCCCGTTCTCGTCCTCGATCGGCATGCGCGTGACGACGAGCTGTTCGCCGCCGAGCTCCATGATATCGAGCAGGATCGGCTCGCCGGTCTCGGCCACCTTCCGCATCAGGCTGTTGGGGATGACCTCCTCGATCGGCCGCCCGATCGCCTCATCGGTGCGCTTGAGGCCAAGGGACGCAAGGTATTTTTCGTTGACGTAGACGACGCGCCCGCGGCGGTCGATCGCGATCGCGCCCTCGCAGAGCTTTTCCAGCCGTTCGAACAGCGTCTCCATCGCGCGCGCACGAAGGTAAGCGGGGTCGCTGATCGAGGCGGAAGAGGTGGACATGACATACCTCGTGGGAGGTCCGCCCGTGTATTAGCAAAAGGCCAGCAATTTCAAAGGGGGAAATGGGGCTGAAGCCAGCTCGGCAATCGCTGCCGTTCCTACCGCCGGTACCCGCTCGCGCGCGAATAGCCTTGGCGGTTCTGCTGGTGCGGGCGGCTTGCGACGCTTGCCCGCGATTCGCTGGACAGCGGGGTTGCGAGCTTCAGCTCCTCCAGGAAGATCGGAGGGGAGAAGTAATAGCCCTGGGCGTAGCGGATCTTGGTCGCCGCCTGGAGATAGGCGAGCTCCTCGTAGGATTCGAGGCCTTCGGCGATCACGGTCATGCCGAGCGCTTCGCTCAAGGATTCGATCGCGCGCAGGATGCCCTGGCTGCGCGGGCGCTTATGAATGTCGGTGATGAAGGAGCGGTCGATCTTGATCTCGTCCGCGGTGATGTCGGCCAGCGCCGAGAGCGAGGAGTAGCCGGTACCGAAATCGTCGATCGAGATGCCGACGCCGACCTTGCGGAACATCGGCAGGATCTCGGTCTGGAATTGATTCTTGGCGACGAAGGCGTCTTCCGTCACCTCGATCATGAAGCGCTGCGGAAAGCCGGTGTCATCCAGCGCCCGCGCGAAGCTGCGCATGAATTCGGGATTGCCGGCCTGCTTGGCGGCGACGTTGATGCTGATGGTGGCTTCCGCTCCGAACATCTCGTTGATCGGGTCGATCGACTTGACGATCTCGGCCAGCACGAGGTGAGTCAGCTCGTCGATCAGGCCGAGCTCGCCGGCGAGATTGATGAACGAGCCGGGCGCCTGGATCATGCCTTCGTCGTCGCGCAGGCGCACCAATGCCTCGATGCCCTTCACCGCCTGGGTGCGGATGTCGACCTTGGACTGAAAGGCGCAGCAGAAGCGCTTCTCCAGCAGCGCGAGCCGCAGCGACTGCTCGATCTTCATGCGGGCGAGCGCCTCGCGCTCCATGCTGGCGTCGAAGAAGGCCGCCGATCCCTTACCGTCGTTCTTGACGCGGTACATCGCGATGTCGGCATTCTGACGCAGCGTCTCGAAGCTGCTTCCGTGATCGGGATAGAGGCTGACGCCGACGGAGGTGGAGGCGAAGACTTCCGAATTGTCGATGAAGAACGGCGCCGTCAGCCGCTCCAGCGTCGACTGCATGAATTCGGCGACCTCCTCCTGGCTCTGGACCGGCGACAGCAGCAGCAGGAATTCGTCGCCGGAGATGCGCGACAGCATGTCGGAATCGCGCAAGTCGCGTCCGAGCCGCTTCGACAGCTCGACAAGCAGCGCATCGCCGACGGCGTGGCCGTAATAGTCGTTGATGTGCTTGAAATTGTCGACGTCAAGGAAGGCCAGTGCGAAGCGCGCACCGCCGCGATTGTCCGCAAGCAGGCTGTTGACGCGATGTTCGATCATGCGCCGCGAGGGCAATCCGGTCAGCTCGTCGAAATAGGCCGAGCGGAACAGCTGGTCCTCGAAATTCTTCTGCTCGGTGATGTCGGAGGACGCCGAGATCAGCAGGTCGCGCCCGGCGAGGCGAACGGGACGATGGGTCGTGAGCAGCACCTGGCGTGCGGCGCCGCCGTGAAGTGCCTCCTCGGTGACGACGGCCTGGCCGGCGCTCAGGGCCCGGCGACAAGCTTCGCGGCGCGGTGCCAGATCGGGTGACGGGCGGCTGCCGTCCATGCCGAGCTGCGCGGCCGCGGCATCGTTGACCAGCAGCAGCTCGCCGTGCGCATCCTGCACGGTCAGGCCGGTCGGCAGCATTCTAACGATTTCCTTGAGAAAACCGAGCTCGGCTTCGTTCGCGCCGGAATATTCGTTGTCGTTCATAGAAGTCATGAATCTTCTTGTTTCAGCGCGCTTTTGCAATGCACGCGATCTTGCGCGGTTCCCTCTTAAGTCTGGTTAAGGGGTCAGGAGAAATACGGGGGTGTTTTGGAGGAAAATTGCGACGTTGCGACGCGTGCCGACGATCGTCATTAACAGAGGGTCAACGGCGCTCGAGAAACCGCGGACGAAAAAGTGCGGGTGTGCGCGATTTTCGCCTGTGACCATCCTTCGAGACGCCCGCCTTTGGCGGGCCCTCAGGATGAGGACCGAGTGCTTGCGCTACTTCCTTGCGCTAGTTCAACGCGTACTGATGCCGCTTAGCCTCATCCTGAGGAGACCGCGCGGCGGTCGTCTCGAAGGACGAGGCGTGCGGTCAGATCACGCAAAAGGCCATATGCGATTGCCCGACCCGCAAGTGGAGCTGCAACGCCCTATTCGCTGCGTGGGATGCGGCACTGCATGATGCAATGCAGCCCGGTCTTCAAATACGTGATCTCGGTTCTGCCGTCGAAGGCGGACAGTGCCGATTTCAGCAGCTTGGTGCCGAAGCCGGGCTCGGACACCTCGTCCACGCTCGGCCCCTCGGTCTCGTCCCAGGTTATGGTGAGGCGATCGTCGCTGACGGTCCATGAGACCTGCAACAGGCCACGCGGCGCGGAGAATGCGCCGTACTTGCCCGCATTGGTGGCGAGCTCGTGAAACATCAGCGATAGCGTGACCGCGAGCTTCGGCGGCAGGAACAGTCGCTCGCCATTGAGGGTGAAGCGGACATGGCCGTAAGGCCCGAGCTCCGAGATCAGGAGATCGCGGATGTCGCAGCCGGCCTTGTCGATCCGCGAGATCAGATCGTCGGTTGCGGCCAGCGAGCGCAGCCGCGGATCGACCCGGGCCCAGACCGCCGGCTGGTCGTGCAGCACCTGGTGCAGCACGGCATGCACCGTCGACAGCTTGTTCTTCAGCCGGTGCTGCAGCTCGTCGACCAGCAGCTTGCGATACTCTTCCTCCTCGGTCAGGCGCTTGGCGATCCGACGCTGTTCCGCCAGCAGGGTGCGATAGTGCTCGACACCCCAAATGGTGAGCGCGCAGACCGCCCAATAGAGCGCGAGCAGGGCAAACCGGGCGCGATCGGCAAAGGCATCGCCGAAATTCACGACGACGCCGAGCACGCCGCCGACCAGCGCGGTCACGATCCCGATCCGGAAGCCACCGAACGCGGCGGCAAAGAACACGGCTGGAAAATAGGGCGTGAAGTAGACGTCGGGCCGCACATGCGCGAGCGCCCAGCGCGCCAGGGTCGAAACCAGCAGGCAAGCCACCGCAAAGGCGATGCTCAAGCCGAGCGATGGCGGCGCCGTGCCCTGCCAACCCCTGCGGAATTCGTCGATCAGCTTCCCCATGCGCAGCCCAGTTGCGATATGCGTTCGTAGATCGAGCGGCCCATCAGGATGTTACGCATCCCGTCCGCGCAAGCATAGCTTGCCTTGGCGGAGACAGGCAGGAATAGTAGTCGCCGCCGCGATGGCAGCGGCCGATATTCGCCATTTGGCATCAAATCGTTCGAAAACAGGAACATTCCATGGGTAGGCTGGACGGCAAGGTTGCAGTGATCACGGGAGCGACGAGCGGGATCGGATTGCGCACTGCGGAAGTCTTCGTTGCCGAAGGTGCCAAAATTGTGATCGCGGGCCGGCGTGTACCGGAAGGCGAGGCGCTGGCGAAGCAGCTCGGCGCCAATTGTATCTTCCGCCAGACCGATGTGACGGTCGAAGCGCAGATGCAGGCCCTGATCGCGCTCGCGGTCGACAAGTTCGGCCGGATCGACTGCCTGTTCAACAACGCCGGCGGCCCGGCGCAGACCGGCGGCATCGAGGGCCTCGAGGTCGAGCGGTTCGATGCGGCGATGGCAACGCTGGTGCGCAGCGTCATGCTCGGCATGAAGCATGCCGCGCCCCACATGAAGAAGCAGGGCAGCGGCAGCATCATCAACAATGGCAGCATCGCCGGGCGTCTCGCCGGGTTCTCGTCCTCAATGGTGTACAGCGCGGCCAAGGCAGCGGTGATCCACCTCACCAAATGCGTGGCGATGGAGCTCGGCGAGTCCAATGTGCGCGTCAACGCGATCTCGCCCGGTGCGATCGCGACCGGCATTTTCGGCAAGGCGCTCGGGCTCTCGACCGATGCCGCGGAGAAGACGCCGGCGGTGATGCGCGAGGTCTACAAGACCGCGCAGCCGATCCCGCGTGCCGGACTGCCCGACGACATCGCCCAGGCCGCAGTGTTCCTCGCGAGCGACGAATCCAGCTTCATCAACGGCCACGATCTCGTCGTCGACGGCGCCATGACCGGCGGCCGCAATTGGAGCCAGCAGCAGCAGGGTTATGTCGCCTTGCGCAAGGCCTTCGATCAAGGAGCGTAGCGGACAGCTATTTGCTGTCATTCCGGGGCGCACGACGTGCGAACCCGGAATCTCGAGATTCTCAGGTGAGCAATTGCGCACCATGGTTCGATGCTTTGCATCGCCTGGGAACGACGGTGTGCGGCGCCTAAATGGCCTTCACCCTCACCCGCAACCCGTCCCGCGGCTTTGGGATCGGCCACATCTGCCAGTCCGGCTTGTAGCCCGGCTCCAGCGACACTTCGAGGTTCTGCAGGAAGTGCCGAGCGAAGCATTTCGCTTGCATGTAGGCGAAGTGCAGGCCGAGACACATATGGGCGCCGCCGCCGAACGGAACGAAGGCGAAGCGGTGACGGTTCCGTTGCGCCTCCTCGGTGAAGCGCAAAGGATCGAAGCGATCCGGCTCCGGCCAGATGTCCTTCATGTGATGGGTGTAGAGCGGATTGACGCCGACCGCGGTGCCGGCCGGAATCGTAAAGCCCTTGAAGGTGAAATCGCGCATCGCGCGGCGCGGCATCGAGGGCACCGGCGGCTTGATCCGCAACGCTTCCTTGAACGCCATCTCCGACAGCGGCATCTTCTCGAGATCGTCGAAACTGCTCGGCGCGTCCGCCGCAAGCCCGAGCGCGAGAACTTCCGCGCGCAGCCTGTCCTGCCAGTCCGGATTGGCGGCGAGCTCGCCGATGAAGGAGGTCAGCGACGAGGTCAGCGTGTCGTGCGCCGCCATCATCAAGAAGCTCATGTGGTCGATGATGTCCTGCTCGGACAGCAGCGCGCCATCCTCATGAGTGGCGCGGCAGAGCTGCGAGAACAGATCGTCGCCGCCGTGATTGCCGCGCCGCAGCGGGATCTGCTCGCGGAAATAGGCGACGATGCGCCTGCGCCCTCTGACGCCGGCCGCCATCTGGGTGCCGGGCAGGGGGCGGCGGATCGGAGCCACGGCGGCCGCGACCATGTCGACGAAGGCGCGGTTGATCTCGTCGACCTCCGGCCCGATATCGGCGCCGAGGAACGAGGCCGCGGCGAGATCAAGCGTAAGCTGCTTCATCGCCGGGTAGAGCTGCATCTCGCCCTGCCGGGCCTTCCATTGCGCGACGCGCGCGGCGATGCCGCGGTCGAGATCGGCCAGATAGGATTTCATCGGCCCGGACTTGAATGCGACCGACAGCGTCTTGCGGTGCAGCCGGTGCTCGTCGAAATCGAGCAGCATCAATCCGCGCGGAAACAACAGGCCGAGCACCTTGTTCCAGCCGTGGGTCGAGGAGAACAGCTTTTGCTGGTCGAACATCACAAGCTCGTTGGCCTCGGGCCCGAGCAGCACGACGTTGGTCTCGCCGAACACATGGGTGCGGTAGACCGGACCATATTTGGCGCCGTTCGCCTCGATATGGCCCTTGGGGTCGGCCAGCACCTGCAGGGTCTTGCCGATGATCGGCCAGCCTTCGTCGCCGGGAATGTGCGTCAGGGCGTTGCGTTTGGGCGCGGTGAAGCCGGGCGCCGTTGCGGCCACATTCTGCATCGACATGACGATTGCTCCGGTTGAGCAAGGCTGATCCGATCAGCTTAGCACAGCCGCGCGCGATGTGCCGTTCCTGCGTGCGAAAATGCCGCGGCCTGGTGCACCTCTCCCCGCCGGGGAGAGGTGCACCCAAGTGGCGCCGATCGCACCTACCGCTTCGCCGCTTCCTTCTGCAGATCCGGGGCGTTGACGGCGGGGATGGCGACGCGGCCGGGGCCCGTCACCTTCAGCGCCTCGGCGGCCTTCTCGTTCTCCATGATCTTGGCCATCACCGCCTGGCCCGCGCGCTCGAAGATCGCGCGGTTTTCGATCACGAATTTTTGCGACCGCCGCAGGCCGTCGATATAGCCGTTGATCTCCGGCACGACGTAGCGCGCCACCATGTCCCAGCTTCGGCGCGTCGCTTCCGGATTGGCCCAGTCATGCACGAAGCCGATGATCGCGCCGACGCCGCCGGAGACCTGCATCACGTTCTTGATGGTTCTGACGAGATCGTCGGGCGTGCCGATGGTGGAGGCCGCGCCTTCGACGAAGGCGGTCTTGTCCACGGCTTCATCCGGCGAGGAGAATGCAGTGAGGCCCGGCCGCTGCAGCGTGCCGACACTATATTCGTTGTGCCAGCGCATCAGCCCGGCGCCGGCCTCCTTGCGCGCCTGCTCGCGGGTCTCGGCGATGTGGAAGGTCAAGAGCACGCGCCAGTCGGCGCGGTCGACCTTCGTGCCGTGCTTCTTCGCTGCATCCTCGGCGAACTGCCATTGCTGCTGCAGCGACATCAGGCCCTGCGTCGTCATCGAGCCCAGCGAGATGATGCCGATGCCGTACTTGCCGGCGAGCGTCATGCCCGACGGCGAGATCTGCGAGGCCACCACGAACGGCATCTCCTCCTGCAGGGGCAGGATCTGCAGCGCGGCGTCGTTCATGGTGAACCAGTCGCTCTTGGCGGTAACGCGCTCGCCGTTGAAGAGCCGGCGGATGATACCGATCGCCTCGTCCTGGCGGTCGCGCTGCGTCATCGGGTCGATGCCGAGCGTATGCGCGTCGGAGGCGAGCGCGCCGGGGCCGGAGCCGAAGATGGCGCGGCCGCCGGTCATGTGGTCGAGCTGCACCATGCGCTGGGCGACGTTGAAGGGATGGTGATAGGGCAGCGACACCACGCCGGTGCCGAGCTTGATCCGCTTGGTGCGCTCGCCGGCGGCGGCCAGGAACATCTCGGGCGAGGCGATCATCTCCCAGCCTGACGAATGGTGCTCGCCGCACCAGAACTCGTCATAGCCGAGCGCATCGAGCTGCTCGACGAGATCCAGGTCGCGCCGGAACTGGAGCATCGGATGCTCCCCGATCGGGTGATGCGGGGCAAGGAAGGCTCCGAACTTCAGGCGCGCCATGGTGTTTCTCCGGCTTCGATTTTCTGCTTGTTGAAGCAATGAGGCTACGTGTCCGAGCGCGCGAGCGCAATCGCGCGATGTCCCGCGTTACGGAATGCCGGCATGCGTGGAGGCTGGATGCTCCTTCGCCTTGTCCGGCTTTCGGAAGGCTCAATTGCACTTGAGCGGCTTTCTTCACGGCCATGCTTCGAGACGCCCGCCTGTGACGGGCTCCTCCGGATGAGGTCGGAGTGCCCGGGATCAGCTTCAACAGGCGCCGATGCTGCTTAGCCTCATCCTGAGGAGACCGCTGAAAGCGGTCGTCTCGAAGGACGAGGCGCGCGCTCCGAACCTTACCTGCGAGGTAATCGCGTGTCTGCATGCGGTCTGCAATCATAGGACAACGACAGTCCAAAGCCCCACACCGATGCACCAAATCGTCACAAAGCCAATCGATTCGACCCGCCGCTGGTGGGTGCTGGCCATCGTGGTGGCCGCGCAGTTCATGTTCGGCGTCGATGCCTTTATCGTGAACGTCGCCATCCCCACCATCGCAGTCGAACTGAAGGCGACGCCGGCGGAGATCGAATCCGTGATCGCGATCTATCTGATCGCCTATGCCACGCTGGTCGTGACCGGCGGCCGACTCGGCGACATCCACGGCACCAGGAACGTCTTCCTCGCCGGCGTGCTCGGTTTCACCCTGACGTCGCTGTGGTGCGGCCTCGCCCAATCGGGCGCGGAGCTGATCATCGCGCGGTTGGCGCAGGGTGCGACCGCGGCGCTGATGGTGCCGCAGGTGCTGGCGACGCTGCATCTGCTCTTCACCGATGAATCGCGCAGCCGCGCCTTCGCCGTCTACGGCATCGTGCTCGGCCTGGCCGGCGCCGCGGGCTTCCTGCTCGGCGGTCTCTTGATCGCAATTGACTTTGCCGGCACCGGCTGGCGGTCGGTGTTCTTCGTCAACGTCCCCTGCGGCCTCGTCATTGCGGCGGCTGCCTGGCGCATCATGCCGTCGGTGCCGCGGCGACCAGGCACCCGGCTCGACATCAAGGGCAGCATGGTTCTGTTCGCGGGGCTGCTGTGCCTCATCGGCCCGTTGCTGTTCGGTCACGATCTCGGCTGGGCCCCCTGGGTGTGGGCCGTGATGGCGGTCGGTGGCGTCATCCTGGCTGCGTTCCTGAAGCTGGAACATGCGGTCGCGCGCGCTGGCGGCATGCCGCTGATCGACCTGACGCTGCTGGCGGACGTCGCTTTCCTGCGCGGGCTCGGCGCCGCCTTCTTTTTCTTCTTCGCCAATCTTTCGTTCTACCTCGTCATGACACTGTTCATGCAGCGAGGCCTCAATATCCCGCCGCTCGCGGCCGGCTTGGCTTTCATCCCGCTCGCGCTGGCCTTCGTCGTGGCGTCGCGCCACAGCGGTGCGCGGGCGCGACATCGCGGCACCAAGGTGCTGATCGAAGGCTGCGCAATTCAGATCGCGGGCCTCGCCGCGCTCGCGCTTGTTGCGGGCTGCGTCGATGCGCCGTCGCCGCTCCTCATCGCGCTCACCATGATCATCTTCGGCTACGGTCAGGGACTGGTGATGGCGCCGCTCTCCGGCGCGGTGCTCTCGACCGTGAAGCCCGCCGCCGCAGGCTCAGCCTCCGGCATCTACGGCACCATTGCACAGATCGGAAATGCGGCCGGAGTGGCCGCAATCGGCGCGGTATTTTTCGCGGTCGACGCGTTGCAATCAGCGCGCGCAGGATTTCTGGTCTCGCTTGTGCTGTTTGTGACACTCATCATGATCTGCGTCGCATTTCTGTCGTGGCTGCGCCGCGCATCTGCATGAAGTTGAGGCATTGCGGTTAATACGTGCGGATTCCACCTGAATTTGCCGTGATTTTCGCTGGATTGACAGCGCACGGACTTTTTATTTTGCGGCGCAGCAACTATCTGGTTTGGCTGGACGTTGAACGTCGCCCACCAGGAATTTGCCGTGTCGTTAGCCAGAAATGTCGATCTGTTGAGACGTCTGCCCAGGCTGGACGGTCTGCGCTTCGCCGAGCCCGGCCGTAGCGCCGATGCCTCCAGCCCGTTGCAGGAAGTCACCGGCTTCGGCAGCAATCCCGGCGCCTTGCGGATGTTCGCGTTCGTGCCGCCGCAGTGGCAGAAGCCGCGCGCGCTCGTCGTCGTGCTGCATGGCTGCGGCCAGACCGCGGCTGCTTACGACCTCGGCGCCGGCTGGTCGACATTGGCGCGGCACTACGGCTTCGCGCTGTTGATGCCCGAGCAGCAGCGCGTCAACAACGGAAATACCTGCTTCAACTGGTTCAATCCGGAAGACATCACGCGCGGCAGCGGCGAGGCGCATTCGATCCGCGAGATGATCGCGCATATGGTGAAGGCACATCGCGTCGATTCCAGGCGCGTCTTCATCACCGGCCTGTCCGCCGGCGGCGGCATGACGTCGGTGATGCTCGCGACCTATCCGGAGGTCTTCGCGGCGGGCGCGGTGATTGCGGGGCTGCCTTATGGCATCGCCTCGAACCTGCGCGAGGCACTCGACGGCATGTTTCATTCGCCGGCGCGCCCGGCGCGCGAGCTCGGCGATCTCGTGCGTAACGCCTCGGATCATCGCGGTCCCTGGCCGAAGATCTCGGTGTGGCACGGCAGCGCCGACCGCACCGTCAATCCCGGCAATGCCAACGAGATCGTCAAGCAATGGCTCGATCTGCACGATCTGCCGGAGGCGCCGATGGCGGAAACCATCGTCGACGGCTATCCGCGCCAGGCCTGGTGGGGCAAGGACGGCGAGACGCTGGTCGAGTCCTACGCCATCACCGACATGGCCCACGGCACGCCGCTGGGGCTCGCCGACAACGATCAGCGCTATGGCGTCGAAGGCGCGTTCCTGATCGAGGCAGGCATTTCCTCGTCCTATCACATCGCAAAGTTCTTCGGCCTCACCGACTGGATCGCGGAGGCGGCAAGGGCGGAAGCCAGGCCGGCCGCCAAGCCGGTGCTCTCGCCCGCGCCACATCTCGCCCGCTCGATCCGCGCCGCCGAACAGCCGGCGGAGCCGAAGCGTGAGCAGGGCCGCAGCTTCGACCTCGGCCAGATCATCACCCGCGCGCTGACCGCGGCGGGATTGATGAAGTAAGCCTCGATCCCCGCTGTCGTCCCGGACAAGCGCACCCCAAGCGCGCCCCAAGCGCGCGCCGATCCGGGACCCATACTCCCAGAACTAAGTGAGACGCGAAGGCATAATTCCGAGTCCCCCTAACCACCTCTCCCTGTGGTGATGGGTCCCGGATCTGCGCTGGCGCTTGTCCGGGACGACAGTTGAGTCTGTGGCGACGCCGTCGCTTCATCACGACTTCGTCTGGTCGATCCACTCGATCGGCGTCACCGTCACCTCGCCGCCGGCGATCCTGCGCGTCATCTCCTGATATGCCTTGAAGAAGTCGCGCGATTGCAGCGCTTTCTGCGCGGCGTCATCGGCGACGCTGGCGAGGTGGAAATAGCTGTTGCCGTCGCGGGCTTTCAGCACGCGATAGCCGATCCGCCCCTTGAGCTCCGGATCGCCGTCGATCGCCTTGACGAAGCGGCCGATCTCCCTGTGCCATTCTTCCGTCGTGCCGCTCTTGAAGTCGTATCGGATCATGAAGTGCTTCATGTGACGCTCCCTGTTGGTCATGTGCGTCATCATCTGCGGCTTGGAAGCGATCCTGCAAGTATGGACAAAATTGATAGTATGGACTTTTTCGCCGTCGCTCCTATCCTTTCGGCGGGCTGGCTGCGCATGGAGGAGACGACATGGCCAAGGCGAATCTTGCGCGCAGCTGTCCGGTCGCGGCCTTTCAGAAGATGATCAGCGGTAAATACAAGCTGCGCATCGTCTGGGACCTCAAGGACGGCCCGCGCCGTTATGGCGAGATCCGAAGCGGCCTGCTGCGCGGGGCCAGCGGCAGCGCGGAGATCACTCCGCGCGTGCTCAGCCGCGAACTGAAGGCGCTCACCGCGAGCGGCCTGATCGACCGCAAGGACTTTGGCGAGGTGCCGCCGAAGGTCGAGTATCGCCTCACCCGCAAGGGCAGGAGCTTCGTGCCCGTCGTCGCGGCGATCCGCGAGTGGGGTGAACGTCACCTTGGTGAGACCGCCGCGCTCGTGGACGCGGCGGAGTAAGCCTCACATCTCGCCGGTGATGAACGGATTAGTCATCCGCTCCTGGCCGATGCTCGAGCCGGCGCCGTGGCCGCAGATGAAGCCGACGTCGTCGCCGAGCGGCAGCAGCTTGGTCAGAATCGAGTTGATCAGCGTGGCGTGACTGCCGCCGGGCAAATCGGTGCGTCCGACCGAGCCTGCGAACAGGACGTCGCCGACATGGGCGAAGCGCAGCTCCTTGTTGAAGAACACCACGCTGCCGGGGGAGTGACCGGGACAGTGGAAGATGTCGAACGACAGATCGCCGATCGACACGCTGTCGCCCTCGGCGAGCCAGCGGTCCGGCGCAAAGTTGCGCACGCCGGTCATGCCGAACCGGGCACCGCTCTCGACCACGTTGTCGAGCAGGAACTTGTCGGCTTCATGCGGGCCTTCGATCGGCACTTTCAGGGCATCGCGCAAATCGGCCGCGCCGCCGACATGGTCGATATGGCCGTGGGTCAGCCAGATCTTCTCCACGGTGACGCCGGTCTGCTTGATCGCGTCCAGGATCTTCGGCACGTCGCCGCCGGGATCGATCACCACGGCCTTCTTGCTGGGCTCGTCCCAGATGATGGTGCAGTTCTGCTCGAACAGCGTCACGGGAACGATGATCGCGCCCGCCTTGGCTTTGGTGTCATTTTGCTCGGTCATGGCGCCACAATGCCGATTTTTGCCAGGCCGCCAAGCAAAAGATTCGGGCCGCCTGCGGGGAACAACGGTCACACGGCCGTCCCAATTGGCCTGCCAATTTGAACCGGGGCGGCGTTGTCGCGTTCTCCCGCGCAAGACGCAGATTCTGGATGGTCTTCCGGCATGGCTCAAAGCAACGAAAACTGGTGGCGTGAGGGCATCTTCTATCAGGTCTACCCGCGCTCGTTTCAGGATTCCGACGGTGACGGCGTCGGCGATCTCGCCGGCATTTTGCGGCGGCTGCCTTACGTCAAATCGCTCGGCGTCGACGCGATCTGGCTGTCGCCGATCTTCCCGTCACCGATGGCCGATTTCGGCTACGACATCTCCGATTATACCGGCATCGAGCCGCTGTTCGGCACCATGGAAGATTTCGATGCGCTGATCGCGGCGGCTCACGACAACGGCCTGAAGCTGATCCTCGATCTCGTGCCCAACCACACCTCCGACCAGCATCCCTGGTTCGTCGAGAGCCGCGCCTCGCGCGACAATCCCAAGCGCGACTGGTACATCTGGCGCGATCCCGCGCATGACGGCGGCGTGCCGAACAACTGGCTGTCCGAATTCGGCGGCAGTGCGTGGCAGTTCGACGAGACCACCGGCCAGTATTATTACCACGCCTTCCTTGCCCAGCAGCCGGACCTGAACTGGCGCAACCCGGACGTTCGCGCCGCGATCTACGATGTGATGCGGTTCTGGCTGGAGAAGGGCGTCGACGGCTTTCGCGTCGACGTGATCTGGCACCTCGTCAAGGACGCCGAATTCCGCGACAACCCGCCCAACCCGCATTACGTCGAGGGGCGGCCGCCGAACGAAAAGATCCTGACGCAATATTCCACTGACCAGCCGGAGGTGCACGAGGTCATCGCCGAGATGCGGCGCGTCACCGACAGTTTTGGCGCCCGCGTCCTGATCGGCGAGATCTATCTGCCGCTGCATCGTCTCATGGCCTATTACGGCAACGACCTCACCGGCGCGCAGATGCCGTTCAATTTCGCGCTGCTCTCGACCTTCTGGAGCGCGCGTTCGATCGAGAAGATCATCGAGGATTACGAGAAGGCGCTGCCGCGCGGCGCCTGGCCGAACTGGGTGCTCGGCAACCACGATCGCCCGCGCGTGGCGAGCCGCGTCGGCACGGAGCAGGCGCGCGTCGCCGCCATGCTGCTGCTGACGCTGCGCGGCACGCCGACGCTCTATTACGGCGACGAGATCGGCATGCACCAGGTGAGGATCGCGCCGGAGGATGTGCGCGATCCCTTCGAGAAGAACGTGCCCGGCATCGGCGTCGGCCGCGACGGCTGCCGCACGCCGATGCAGTGGGATGCGACCGAATTCGCCGGCTTCTCCACGACGCGGCCGTGGCTGCCGCTGCCGGAGCACTATGTGCGTGACAATGTCGTCAATCTCGAAGCCGACGCACGTTCGATCCTGAGCCTCTACAAGCGCCTGATCCGCTTGCGTAAGAGCTGCCCGCCGCTGATCGCAGGCGATTATCATCCGGTCGCCGCGCAAGGCGATCTCCTGATCTATCGCCGCGAGGCCGAGGGCAAGGCGGTGATCGTGGCCCTCAATCTCGGTTCCGACCCGATCGCGGTGACGACGAGCGCGATCAAATTCGGCAGCAGCATAATGCTGTCGACCTTCCTGGATCGCGAGGGCGAGCGGATCGAGGGCGTGATCGATCTGCGCGGCAATGAGGGCGTCATCGTCGCTCCATCCTAGCTGTCGTCCCGGACAAGCGCGCCGCGACGACGGAAAATCATGGGCACCGCTGTCCCCCGTCATTGCGAGCGCAGCGAAGCAATCCAGGATCTTTCCGCGGCGACAGTCTGGATTGCTTCGCTGCGCTCGCAATGACCATTGTTGAAGCAGCGGAGCAAACGGCGCCCACATCACCCCGGATGCTTCTTACCCCGCACCGCATTGCGGTCGATATCGCTCCGCTTCAACAGATAATCCAGCCCGCCGACGCGATACCAGCGATAGCCGTAGGGCTCCAGCACGACGCGGTGCTGGCCACGCTTGTCGGCGTGGCTATGGTCCTCCGCGAGCAGGTTGATCAGGTGCGCGCCGGTATCGCCTGGCAGCCCCGCCGAGAACGCGATCTCGCGCGGCTTCTCGTCGAGATTGTGCACGAACAGCACCGAATTGTTGCGCCAGTCGTAGCGCATGATGAAGACGGCAGGGTCGCGCGTCGCAATGACGGTGAAATCGCCCCAGCCGACCTCCGGCACCTCTTTCCGCATGCGAACGATGCGCTCGGTCCAGTTCAGCATCGAGTTCGGATCGCGCCGCTGCTTGGCGACGTTGACGTGCGGATAGCCATACGGCCCCTTGTCGATCACCGGACAGGCCGGCTTGTCGCTCTTGGTGAAGCCGCCATGCGGCTCGGTCGACCATTGCATCGGCGTGCGCGCGCAATTGCGTTCGGGCAACGAGAGGTCGTCGCCCATCGCGATCTCGTCGCCGTAGCGGATCACCGGCGTTCCCGGCAGCGTGCACATCAGGCTGTAGGCGAGCTCGAGCCGCCTGCGGTCGCCGCCCAGCATCGGCGCGAGACGCCGGCGGATGCCGCGGTCGTAGAGCTGCATGTCCTTGTCGGGACCGAATGCCTTGAACACGGCATCGCGCTGCGCCTCGGTCAGGCGGCCGAGATCGAGCTCGTCGTGATTGCGCAGGAACAGACCCCATTGCGCCGTGGCGGGCCGCGGCTTGGTCGCCTTCAGCGCCTTCGCCAGCGGACGGCAGTCGGCGGAGGCCAGCGCATAGAACAGATGCTGGTTGACGTGGAAGTTGAACATCATGTGCATGCGGTCGGCGTCGCGGCCGAAATACTCCATGTCGGTCTTCGGCAGCACGTTCGCCTCGGCGAGGATGATGGCATCGCCTTGTCGCCATTGCAGGAACTCGCGGAATGCGCGCAGCATATCGTATTGCTCGACCGGCTTCTTCACCTTCGCGCCCTTGGTCGCGATCACGAAGGGCACGGCGTCCATGCGGAAGCCGGAGACGCCGAGCTGGATCCAGAAGCCCATGATCTTGAGAATTTCCGCCTGCACATGCGGGTTCGACGTGTTGAGATCGGGCTGGAAGTCGTAGAAGCGGTGGAAGTAATACGCGCCCGATTCCTTGTCGCGCGTCCAGGTCGATTTCTGCACGCCTGGAAACACCATGCCCTTGTTGGCGCCGGCCGGCTTTGTGTCGGACCAGACATACCAGTCGCGATAGGGCGAGTTCTTGTCGCGCCGCGCTTCCTTGAACCAGGGGTGCTGGTCCGAGGTGTGGTTGACGACGAGGTCGATGATGACGCGGATGCCGCGCTGCTTGCAGCCATGGGCGAACTCGACGAAATCGCCCAGCGTGCCGTAGCGGGGATCGACGCTGTAATAATCGGCGATGTCGTAGCCGTCGTCGCGGCCGGGCGAGGTCTGGAACGGCATCAGCCAGATCGTGGTGATGCCGAGGCCGTGAAGGTAATCGAGCCGGCGCAACAGGCCCTTGAAATCGCCGACCCCGTCGCCGTTGGCGTCCATATAGGAGCCGACGGACAGGCAGTAGATCACGCCGTTCTTGTACCAGAGATCGTCGATCATGCGCGAGCGGCCTCGATCCTCCGCCAGGGTGCGGCGGCTGCGTGATAAGCGCGTGGGGGAGATGAGGTTCCGCGGCTCCATCGGGCAGTGTCCGCCCGTCACGGAATCGGCTACTCTCCCCGCCATGGACAACACCGCCCGCAACATCGCCCTTGTGCCACCGCCCGATCGCCGCCAGTCCGAGACGGCGCTCGCGATTGCGCGCGGCACCTCCCGGCTGCTCCGCTCGCTCGGCTTCTCCTGCATCAGCGAATTGCCGCTGCCATCGGGCCGGCGCGCCGATCTGGTGGCGCTGAACGAGCGCGGTGAGATCTGGATCGTCGAGATCAAATCGTCGGTGGAGGATCTGCGTGCCGACCAGAAATGGCACGAATACCGTGCCCATTGCGACCGGCTGTTCTTTGCCTTCACGCAGGATCTGCCGTGCGAGATCTTTCCGGAAGGCACCGGCCTGATCGTCGCCGATGCCTACGGCGCGCATCTGCATTGCGAGGCGCCCGAGCACAAGCTCGCCGCCGCCACGAGGAAGCAGATGACGGTGCGGTTTGGAATGGCCGCGGCCTTGCGGATCAACCGCCTGGTCGATCCGCAGGGCCACGCGGATTTCTGGGAGTAGGGTGGTCTCTTGTGCCGGACGCTATCGGCCCCGGCTCAGCGGCGCATCGCCGAAGAAGCGCTGCGCGTCCGGGGCACGAGTGCGGCGGAAGCTTACCTCGGCGCGCGCTTGGCCAGGATTCGCTGCAGGGTGCGGCGGTGCATATTGAGCCGGCGTGCCGTCTCCGAGACGTTGCGGTTGCACATCTCGTAGATGCGCTGGATGTGCTCCCAACGCACGCGATCGGCGGACATCGGGTTGGTCGGCAGCTCGGATTTCTCCGCGTTGGTCGACAACAGCGCCGCGACGACGTCGTCGGCATCGGCGGGCTTGGAGAGATAATCGATCGCGCCCATCTTCACGGCGGTCACGGCGGTGGCGATGTTGCCGTAACCAGTCAGTACGATCGCGCGCGCATCCGGGCGCTTCTTCTTCAGCGCCGAGACCACGTCGAGGCCGTTGCCGTCGCCGAGCCGCAGGTCGACCACGGCGAATGCCGGTGCCGCCTTGCCGATCTGCGCGAGGCCGTCCGAGACGGTATCGCATGACGTCACCGCAAAGCCGCGCGTCTCCATGGCGCGCGACAACCGCTCCAGGAACGGCTTGTCGTCTTCGACGATGAGCAGCGAGCGATCGGTCTGTTCATTCAGTTCGGCGATGGCGTTCAAGGTTTTGTCCTCTCTCCAACGCGTCTACATATGGCCTCGCAATCGGGCGGTGCCAAGGCCGCCGATAGTCGATCGGCCCCGTTGTGCGACGCAAGGTCGCGGCCCCGAGCGCAATGAATTGTCATCGCGCTCGCGATTGTTGTTTTCAGCGTGATCCTTTCGGAAAACCGCTGAACACTTTCCCGGGATCATGCCTATCCCATTGTTTCTTCGAGGGTCTCGATAGCCTCAAAGCGATGTCGCGGCCACGTGATCTGGACCACGGCACCGTGTTCCGGAAACGTCCGGTTGGTAAACGAGACCTTGGCGCCGGTGCGTTCGAGCAATGTGCGCGCGATGAACACGCCGAGCCCGAGGCCGCGCCGTTCACCGCTGCCATCATCCTGGCTGCGCCGCCGCGACAGATAGGGCTCGCCGATGCGGTTCAGGATATCTGGTGGAATGCCGGGCCCGTCGTCGGAGACGACGAGCTCGATCGTGTCCCTGTTCCACCACGCGTTCACCTCGACCGTGCTGCGGGCGAAATCGACTGCGTTCTCGACGATGTTGCCGAAGCCGTAGAGGATCGCCGGATTGCGCGAGCCGACCGGCTCGGCCACGGCGGCAACCGCGATCCGCACCTTGATCTCGACGCCGAAATCGCGGTGCGGGGCCACCACCTCCTCGATCAGCTCCGAGAGCTTCATGCGGTCGAACGGCGCGCCGGTGGAGGACAGCTGGGTGATCTTGCTGAGGATATCGCGGCAGCGCTGGGTCTGTTCGCGCAGCGTCTTCAAGTCGGCGGCAAAGCTGGGATCCTTCACGGTCTTTTCCAGCTCGCGCGAGATCAGGAAGATCGTGGCGAGCGGCGTGCCGAGCTCGTGCGCGGCCGCGGCTGCAAGCCCGTCGAGCTGGGTCAGATGTTGTTCGCGCGTCAGCACCAGCTCGGTTGCGGCCAGCGCGTCGGCGAGCTTGCGCGCCTCTTCCGTCACCTGGAACGAGTAGAGGCTGGTGACGCCGATCGCGAGCGCGATCGAGAGCCAGACGCCGACGAGATAAATCGGCGGCAGCACCAGCGGATCGTCCGAATCCCAGGGCAGCGGCAGGTGGAAGAAGAACAGCACGGAGGCGCAGGCGACCGCGAGCAGGCCGAGACCGAACGTGAAGCGCGCCGGCAGCGCCGTGGCCGAGATCAGCACCGGCGCGAGAAACAGGAACGAGAACGGGTTCTGCAAGCCGCCGGTGAAGAACAACAGGCCGGCCAGCTCCACGATGTTCAGCGCAAGCAGGCCGGCCGCCTGCATCGGCTCCAGCCGCTGCATCGGATTGACCGCGGTCTGGAGCGCCAGATTCAGCGATGCCGACAGGGCGATGATGCTGACGCAGGGAACGATCTCGACATTGAACTCCAGCCCCTGCGCCACGATGAAGATCGCGGCGAGCTGGCCCAGCACTGCGAGCCAGCGCAGCCGGAGGATCGTGTCCAGGCGGATATGCCGCTGCGCGTGGCGGAAGTTGGAGGCGGCAATTTCGGTCATATCGGCCAATGTGGCGGCGCCTTCTGAGGTCACATACGCTGGGCTCGCGGAACCACCGGATTACAAGCCTTGCGCTCCCTGCCGCAATAGCAGAAGAACGATCAGCATGACCGAGAATGACAAGGCTTCAAGCCGGCCGACTGTCGCGGAGCCCCGCCCGTCCGCGGCGATCGCGGTCGATCACCTCGTCAAGGTCTACAAGCAGACCCGCGCCGTCGACGATATCTCCTTTGCGCTGCCGCGCGGCAGCATCACCGGGCTTCTGGGCGGCAACGGCGCCGGCAAGACCACGACCATCGCGATGATCATGGGCCTGGTGCTGCCGACCTCCGGCCGAGTCCAGGTGCTCGGTCACGAGATGCCCGAGGAGAGCGCGGCCGTGCTGGGGCGGATGAATTTCGAGAGCCCCTATGTCGACATGCCGATGCGGCTCACGGTGCGGCAGAACCTCACCGTTTTAGGCAAGCTCTATGCCGTGAAGAACCTCGCCGGCCGCATCAAGGAGCTCGCCGAGGATCTCGACCTCACCGACTTCATCGACCGTGCCAACGGCAAGCTGTCCGCCGGGCAGAAGACGCGCGTCGCGCTGGCCAAGGCGTTGATCAACCAGCCCGAGCTGCTGCTCCTGGACGAGCCGACCGCCTCGCTCGATCCCGATACCGCCGACTGGGTGCGGGCGCATCTGGAGCGCTATCGCAAGCAGAACAATGCCACCATCCTTTTGGCTTCGCACAACATGCTCGAGGTCGAGCGGCTCTGCGACCGCGTCATCATCATGAAGCGCGGCCGCATCGAGGACGACGACACCCCGCAGGCGATCATGGCGCGCTACAACCGCACCACGCTGGAGGAGGTGTTCCTGGACGTCGCGCGCGGCCGGGCGAATGGCGCGAAGGAGGCGGCGAGGTGAGGGGGAGCAGGAATCGTTGCCCGGATGGAGCGCAACGTAATCCGGGATATGCGCGGAGCGAACGCCTATGGAACGCACTAGGCGGCGGCATCGGCGCTGGGCTCCCTCTCCCGCTTGCGGGGGAGGGCTGGGGTGGGGGTGCCTCCACGTCGGGATTGTCACGGATTGCGGAGGATGTCCCTGAGTGGCGAGAGCCCTCACCCGCCGCGCTCTACGAGCACGTCGGCCTCTCCCGCAAGCGGGAGAGGCGGAGCAAGCCCACGGACAGTGAAATCCATGTGCGATTGCTCTGGTCGTACGAGAAAGCGCCATGACCGATATCTCCCATCACACCGGCATTTCCGCTCATCGCATCGGCGCAATGATCCTGCGCTATTGGTATCTCTTGCTGTCGTCCTGGCCGCGGCTGCTCGAGCTCTTGTACTGGCCGGCGCTGCAGGTCATCACCTGGGGCTTCATCCAGTACTACATCGCGCAGAACGCCAGCTTCTTCGCCCGCGCCGGCGGCACGCTGATCGGCGCCGTCATCCTCTGGGACATCCTGTTCCGCGGCCAGCTCGGCTTCTCCATCTCGTTCCTGGAGGAGATGTGGGCGCGCAATCTCGGCAACCTCATGATGAGCCCCCTGAGGCCGATCGAGTTCTTGCTCTCGCTGACGGTCATGAGCCTGATCCGGCTCGCGATCGGGATCATCCCGATGACCCTGCTGGCGCTGGTCCTGTTTCACTTCAACGTCTATGCGCTCGGCCTGCCGCTGATCGCCTTCTTCTGCAACCTGATCTTCACCAGCTGGTCGGTCGGCATCTTCGTCTCGGGCCTCGTGCTGCGAAACGGCCTTGGCGCCGAGAGCATCGTCTGGACGATGATGTTCGCGATCATGCCGCTCGCCTGCATCTATTATCCCGTCAGCGTGCTGCCGGTCTGGCTGCAATACGTCGCCTGGACGCTGCCGCCGACCTATGTGTTCGAGGGCATGCGCGCGCTCCTGATCGAGAACACCTTCCGCGCCGACCTGATGCTGGATGCACTGGCCATCAATGTCGTGCTTCTGGTTGCATCTTTTGGGGCATTCCTTGCCCTTTTGCGCAGCGCCAAGCGAAACGGCTCGCTGCTGTCTGGCGGCGAATAGTGTCACTTTCTCGTGGATTCAGGCTGTTTTGGCGGATTCGGCTACGTAGATGTACGGAACCATGCATTGACGCAATATTACGCATTCGGCAGTATGCTGCGATGCGAAGAGGAATATAGCGATGCCCATTGGTGAGTTCGGCGGCGCGCCGCCCCTGGCGGCTGAAGGCAGTCCGGTCCTGACGACGCCGATGTACTGGATGTACGAGATGGCGCACGCCTCTCTCAATCCGGCACGTGCGGTCACCGACGCCACCAAGCTGCTGTTTCAGAATCCCCTCAATCCCTGGGCGCGCACCGAGGTCGGCAAGTCGGTCGCCGCGGCCTGCGAATTGTTCGAGCGCACCACGCGCCGTTACGGCAAGCCGGAATGGGGTCTCAACGACACCGAGGTCAACGGCATCCGCGTTCCGATCGAGATCCGCTCGGTCTGGGAAAAGCCGTTCTGCCGGCTGCTCTATTTCGATCGCAAATTCACCCGTCCGCTGCGCAGCCCGCAGCCCCGCGTGCTGATCGTCGCGCCGATGTCCGGCCATTATGCCACGCTGCTTCGCGGCACGGTCGAAGCCTTCCTGCCCGCGCATGAGGTCTACATCACCGATTGGGCCGACGCCCGCATGGTGCCGCTCAGCGAGGGCCGCTTCGATCTCGACGATTACATCGACTACGTCATCGAGATGCTGCACGTTCTCGGCGGCAATACCCACGTCATGGCCGTCTGCCAGCCCTCCGTGCCGGTCGTCGCCGCGGTCTCGATCATGGAAGCGCGGCGCGATCCCTTCGTGCCGACTTCGATGACGCTGATGGGCGGGCCGATCGACACTCGTCGCAATCCGACCGCTGTGAACAACCTCGCCCAGGAGCGCGGCATCGACTGGTTCCGCAACCACGTCATCACCAAGGTGCCGTTCCCGCATCCGGGCATGATGCGCGACGTCTATCCGGGATTCCTGCAGCTCAACGGCTTCATCAGCATGAATCTCGACCGGCACATGGACGCCCACAAGCAGCTCTTCGCTAACCTGGTGAAGGGCGACGGCGACCTCGTCGACAAGCATCGCGAATTCTATGACGAATATCTCGCGGTGATGGACCTCTCCGCCGAATATTACCTGCAGACGGTCGACACCGTGTTCGTGAAGCACTCGCTGCCGAAGGGCGAGATGACCCATCGCGGAACACGCGTCGATCCCTCCAAGGTCACGCGCGTCGCGTTGATGACGGTCGAAGGCGAGAACGACGATATCTCCGGTCTCGGTCAGACCGAAGCGACGCACACATTGTGCAGCTCGATTCCCGATCATCGCCGCGTTCATTACGTCCAGAAGGGCGTCGGACATTACGGCGTGTTCAACGGATCGCGCTTCAGGTCGGAAATCGTGCCGCGCATCCATGACTTCATGGTTTCGGCGGCGAATCCGAGCTCATTGCGGGCTCGCGCGGCCGAATAACTCGGTTTTTCGGCTTGCCCGTCGGAAATTCGGACCCTGCCGGACGCTCCGGCAGGGACTAATTCCCGCCAGATTCGCGGTATTCAGGTAGCTTTGTAGGAGTGAGTCTGTCCTCACCTCTTGGGGGTGTCGCATGCGTCCAGCGGGGGCGAAAAAAGCCGGTTCCAACCCCAGTCTGTAGGGTCTCCCGGACGCCGGACCGCTGTATATTGGGCAAATGATTTGTTTTTGCGCCGAGCGCTTTCCCTGGCGGCGGTTATGGCAGAATCCGGGCGCTCTCCTGCCCCCCGGACTGACAGACATGGCCACTCGCGCACTCCTCTATCGTCGGCCTCACGAACCGAAGACCCTCGTCATCACCCACGGATCGCAGTTTTTTGCCATCCGATTGCGCCGGCACCGCCGCGCGCGCCGCTACACGCTCAGAATCCATCCGAGTGATCGCGAAGCCATCCTCACCATGCCGCCGCGCGGCACGCTGGCTGAGGCCAAGGACTTTGCGCAGCGCCACGGCGCGTGGATCGCCGCGCGTCTCGGTCGCCTGCCGAAGGCCGCGCCGTTCCAGCCGGGCACGGTGATACCGCTGCGCGGCACGCCGCATCGCATCGTTCATCGCGCCGGTCAGCGCGGTACGGTGTGGACCGAGGTCCGCGATAGCGGCGAACGTATTCTTTGCGTCGCCGGCGGGCTCGAACATGTCGATCGCCGCGTCAGTGACTTCCTCAAGCGCGAGGCGCGCCGCGACCTCCAGCGTTCGGCCGAGGCCTACGCCGCCGAACTCGGCGTGAAGGTCAAGCGCCTCTCCATCCGCGATCAGTCCAGCCGCTGGGGCTCCTGCACCTCGGCCGGCTCGCTGTCATTCTCCTGGCGCCTGATCCTCGCGCCGCCCTTCGTGCTCGACTACCTCGCCGCGCACGAGGTCGCCCATCTCGTCGAGATGAACCATTCGGCGCGGTTCTGGCGCGTGTGCGGAAAAGTCTGCCCGTCGATGGAGCGCGCCAAGAAGTGGCTCGACACCTACGGCAACGATCTGCACCGATACGGGGCCGAGGATTAGGGCCTCGCTACCCGCGTCTTGCAAGGTGCCATCGCCCGGCTCGACCGGGCGATCCGGTACGCTGAGACGGCTCGGATTGAATCGAGAAGCTGCGGTGTACTGGATTCCCGCTTTTCGCGGGGAATGACAGCGGAGAGCGGGGCAGCATCAAGCGCCGCTCACGCGCTGAAATCCGCACGCGTCCCCGCTTGATGCGGGCCGCAGATGAGCCAACGCCAGGCACGACTTGCCGGAGTGGCGAAGCGCGCGCTTCAGGCCTCTGCGCTGCCCGCAAGCCATTGATTTCGTTATCCCCGGCTACTGTGCATGGGGTTGTTTTCGCAAGTTCTGTGTCGAGATCATCGAGATCTCGGGCAGAGCCTATCGGTTTCCGCCAAACAGCCGGTCCATCAGCCAGCCATCGAGCCCTGCGGCAGACTCGGGCCGCACATTGGCGCGAGTCGGTGGCGGACGATAGCCGCCATTGCTCGCCGCTGCCGGTCCGGGTGCAGCCGGCGTCGACGGCGACACCTGCGAGGCCGCCTGCGCGAGGTTCGACAGACCCCAGCCACCTGGCGAGCCCGGCAGGGCTGCCACTGCCACGCCTTCGTGCGCGGTGCGCATGAAGCGCGACCAGACCTCCACCGGCAGGCCGCCGCCGGTGGCCTTCTTGGTCGGCGAGTTGTCGTCGTTGCCGAGCCAGACGCCGGCGACGAGGTTGGCGGTGTAGCCGATGAACCAGGCGTCGCGATAATCCTGGCTGGTACCGGTCTTGCCGGCCGCGGGCCAGCCCGGGATCTCGGCCTTCTTGGCGGTGCCGGATATCAGCGTCTCCCGCATCATCGCGTTCATCATGCCGACATAGCGGGGATCGATGACCGGATTGCGCTCCTCGGGCTGGCGCATGTAGAGCAGCTTGCCGCTGAGCGTCCGGATCCGCGTGACCACATGCGGCGCGACCGCGAAGCCGCCATTGGCGAACGGCGCATAGGCGCCGACCAGCTCGACCACCGAGACCTCGGAGGTGCCGAGGGCGATCGAGGCGTTGGGCTCGAGCTTGGAGGAGATGCCGAGCCGATGCGCGGTGCGGACCACGTTCTTCGGTCCGACCTCGAGGCCGAGGCGGATCGCGACGGTGTTGAGCGACATCGCCAGCGCCTGCGTCAGCGTCACCGCGCCGAAATATTCATGGGTGTAGTTCTCAGGCTTCCAGCCCTTGACCTCGATCGGCGCGTCCTGCCGCACCGTGTCCGGGGTCAGGCCCTGCTCCAGCGCGGTGAGGTACACGAACGGCTTGAACGAGGAGCCCGGCTGGCGCTTGGCCGTCACCGCGCGGTTGTACTGGCTCTCGGAATAGTTCCTGCCGCCGACCATGGCGCGCACGGCGCCGTCGGGCGTCATCGCCACCAGCGCGCCCTGGCTGACATTGAACTTGACGCTCTTGGCCGCGAGCTCGTCGATGATGGCCGCTTCCGCCACGCTCTGCAGCTTCGGATCGATCGTGGTCTCGACCTTGATGCTCTCGTCGATCTGGCCGACCAGGTCGTCCAGCACCTCGCCGATCCAGTCGGCGACATAGTTGACCGTGCCGGCCCCGGCCGGCTTCACATTGTAGGAGGGATGGCCGATCGAGGCCTTCGCCTGCGCGTCGGTGATGAAGTTGGCATCCGCCATCGCCGCGAGCACGATCTGCGCGCGCGCCTCGGCGCCTTCGGGATTGCGGTTCGGTGCAAGGCGCGAGGGCGATTTGACGAGGCCGGCCAGCATCGCGGCCTCGGCGACCGTGACGTTCTTGGCCGACTTGCCGAAATATTTCTGCGCCGCTGCCTCGACGCCATAGGCGCCGGAACCGAAATAGACGCGGTTGAGATAGAGCTCAAGGATCTCGTTCTTGGAATGCTTGCGCTCCAGCCAGATCGCGAGTTCCGCCTCCTGCAGCTTGCGCTGCATGGTGCGCTCCTGGGTCAGGAACAGATTCTTGGCGAGCTGCTGCGTCAGCGTCGAGCCACCCTGCGACACGCCGCGATGGAGCACATTGGTGACGAGGGCGCGCAGGATGCCGACAGGATCGATGCCGAAATGCGAATAGAAGCGGCGGTCCTCGATGGCGATGAACGCCTTCGGCAGGTAAGGCGGCAGGTCGCTCAGCGCGACATTGGCGCCGGCCATCTCGCCGCGCTGCGCCAGCATGCTGCCGTCGATGCCGACGATCTGGATCGTCGGCGGACGCTTTGGGATCTCCAGCGACTGGATCGGTGGCAGATGGGCGCCGACATAGATCACGACACCGGTCACGGCGATGACGCCCCACAGGCTCAGCACCGCGCTCCAATAGACGAGGCGGCCAAGGCTGAAGCCGCCGCGCGACTTCGCGCGCCGCTTGGCGCCGCTGCGGCCGGCCGGCGCCTTGCGCTCGCGGGGCGGCTCGTCGTCGGCATCCTCGCTCTTGCGCCTGGCGGATGATTTCGCTGGTTTCTTCGGCTTGTCGTCGCCGCCTGGAATGCGATCGGCGGGGGTCAGGCGCAGATCGGCGAGCGCTGCGGGCAAGCCGAACAGCGGCTCCTTCCGCCCACCCTTTTTCTTTCCCCACGCCATACGCAAAACGCCCGGTCAGCCCGCCCCGCCGAGACGCTAGCGGTCGCTGTTTAAGGCCCGGTTACCCCGGCGTTAACGCGTGATTAGGAGGTGGGGCATTCGCCTGCCGCAGTTCCGCTCTCTTGGCGCCGGAGCTAGGATCAGCCGCACAAGAAGAGGGAGCATACGAGGAGCGCTCATGGGCCATATCGATCCGACCAAGGAGATCTTCGCGCAGTTCCGGGAGAACGATCGTCCCGGCCCGATCCACATGCTCAACCTGGTGCGGTTGCGGAAAGAAGCGGCCTATCCTGATGGACGCAAGGCCAGCGGCGCGGAAGCCTATGCGGCCTATGGCCGTGAGAGCGGCCCGGTGTTCGAACGCCTCGGCGGCCGCATCGTCTGGCAAGGCCGGTTCGAGCTGATGCTGATCGGCCCGCAAGACGAACGCTGGGACCATTGCTTCATCGCGGAGTATCCGAGCGTCGCTGCTTTCGTCGAGATGATCCGCGATCCCGTCTACCGCGAGGCGGTGAAGCACCGTCAGGCCGCGGTGGAGGATTCCCGGCTGATTCGGCACGCGGTGTTGCCGGTGGGAAAGAATTTCGGAGAGATACCGGACTGAGTGCTGAAGGCGCGTCTCCCTCCGCCGTCATGGCCGGGCTTGACCCGGCCATCCACGGCCTCTTGCTCAGTCATTCCGGGACGGCTCGAAGAGCCGAACCCGGACACTCGAGATTCTCAGGTGCGCAATTGCGCACCATAGTTCGATGCTGTCGCGTCGCCCCGGAGTGACAGCGAGGGAAACTAACCCGCCGGACCTGCGTCCTCCAGGATCGGGCCGAACAGCTCCCAGCGCTCGCCGTTGAACTTCATCATCTGAAGCTGCTTGTTGACGCGATAGTCGGTCGGCGAGGTGTTGGCTTTGATGCCGGGCAGCGCGGTGTCGCTCACGACGTCCTTCAGCGAGGCTGCCTGCTTCATGACATTCTCGCGCGTCAGGTCGTCGCCGCACTGCTTCAGCACATGCACCAGCAGCTGCGCCGTGCTGTAGCCGTAGGTGTTGAAGTTCGAGTCCTTGTCGCCGTCGGGATAGTACTTCGCCATGAAGTCGAAATAGCGCTTCATGCCGGGATCGTCCTTCCAGGTCGGATCGAGCGGTTCCTTGCCGTAATTGACGCTGATCAGGCCCTTGGCGGCATCAAGGCCGGCGGGCTTCAGCACCGCGCCGACCGAGGTGGCGTTGATGTCGACGATCTGCACCGGATGCCAGCCCATCTCGGCGATCTTCTTGATCGCCTGCGCGGCCTGCTTCGGCGTGGTCGCGCTGAAGAACAGATCGGCGCCGGCGTCCTTGATCTTGAGGACCTGCGAGTCGACGGTGGGATCCGACACCTCGTAGGACGCCTCGGTCACGATCATCTTGGCGGCCTTGTCGCCGAGGCCGGCCTTGAGGCCGTTCAGATAGTCCTTGCCGAGGTCGTCGTTCTGATAGAGCACGCCGATCTTGGCGTTCGGATGTTCCTTCAGGATGTACTGGCCGTAGATGCGGCCCTCGACGAAGTAGTTGGGGTTGAAGCCCATCGTCCAGGGGAAGTTCTTCGGATCGGTGAACCTCGAGGCGCCGGTCGCCGCGAACAGCTGCGGCACCTTCTTGGCGTTGAGATATTTCTGAACGGCTGCGTTCACCGGCGTACCGATGATCTGGAAGGTCAGCAGCACCTCGTCGCTCTCGACGAGCTTGCGGATCTGCTCGACGGCCTTCGGCGGCGAATAGGCGTCGTCATACTGAATCAGATTGATCTTGCGGCCGTTGACGCCGCCCTGGTCGTTGATCATCCTGAAATAGGCGGCCTGGGTCTTGCCGATCGACGAATAGGCCGACGCCGGTCCTGAAAATGGCATGGTCTGGCCGACCTTGATCTCGGTGTCGCTGGCGCCCGGATCGTATTTTTTCTGGGCATTGGCCGCGGAGATCGACAGCGCCAGGGTCAGCGCAGTTGCCGTGGCCCAATGCAGTATTCCATTCCTCATTCGCAATTTCCTCGGTTTGTTATTGCAGACGGTCTGGCGGGCGCACTGCGCGTCCGGTGCCATCGCTGAAGCCGAGTGTGGAGGAACGATTGCTGCGACGCAAGGTGGGCAGAGCCCATCCTTTGTAGGGTGGCAGAGACGAAGGCGTAACCCGCCGCGGTTCATCTCCGCGGACGCGGGAGAGGCGCGGGTTACGCCCGGCGGATCGCACTTCGCGCATCCGCCGAGCTAACGCAACCTACTCGGCTTCTAGCCCGACGGTCCGGTGTCCTCGATGATCGGTCCAAACAGCTCCCAGCGTTCGCCGTTGAACCTCATCATCTGCATCTGCTTGTTGACGCGGAAGTCGTTCGGCCCGGTGTTGATCTTGATGCCGGGCAGCGCGAAGCTCGGCGTGAAGTTCTTGATGTTGGCGACCTGCCTCATGATGTTCTCACGCGTCAGATCGTCGCCGCATTGCTTCAGCACCTGCACCAGCAGCTCCGCCACCGAATAGGCATAGGTGTTGACCGTGTTGAGCTTGTCGCCTTCCGGGAAATACTTGTCCATGAACGCGAAGAAGGCCTTCACGCCGGGATCGTCCTTCCACTGCGGGTCGCCGGGCTCCTTGCCATATTGGGTCGAGATGATGCCCTTGGAGATGTCGAGGCCGGCCGGCTTCAGCGTCGCCGAGATCGGGCTCGCATTGATGTCGACAATGTGCACGGGCGACCAGCCGAGGTCGGCAAGCTTCTTGATCGCCTGTGCCGCGAATTTCGGCGTCGAGGCATCGAAGAACACGTCGACGCCCATCGACTTCAGCTTCACCACCTGCGAATCCACCGTGGGGTCGGTGACCTCGTAGGAGACCTCGCCGACGATCATGCTGGCGGCCTTGTCGCCGAGGCCGCTCTTGAGACCGGCGAGATAATCGCGGCCCATGTCGTCGTTCTGATAGAGCACGCCGATCTTGGCGTTCGGGTGTTCCTTGAGAATGTATTTGGCGTAGATGCGCCCCTCGGACACGTAGTTGGGATTGTAGGCGATGGTCCAGGGATAGTTCTGCGGATCGTTGAAGCGAGCCGCGCCGGTCGACGCCAGCAGCTGCGGCACCTTCTTGCCGTTGAGATATTTTTGCACGGCGGCATTGGCGGCGGTGCCGATCAGCTGGAATGTGAACAGCACCTCGTCGCCCTCGACGAGCTTGCGCACCTGCTCCACCGTCTTCGGCGGCGAATAGGCGTCGTCATATTGGATCAGGTTGATCTTGCGGCCGTTGATGCCGCCCTGATCGTTGATCATCTTGAAGTAGGCAGCCTGGGTCTTGCCGATATTGGCGTAGACGGAATAGGGGCCGGAGAACGGCACGGTCTGGCCGATCTTGATCTCGGTGTCGCTCGCTCCGGTGTCGTATTTCTTCTGAGCGAGGGCTTGGCTCGCCGAGAACGCGACGGCGAGCGCCGCCGCGGCAGCTAGGAAGGCTCTGCGATTGCTCATCTGGGTTGTTCCTCCTGACGGAATTATCGGCCGACGGTCTTTTCCGTTGATTGCAACGGTCGCCATCGCTGCCGAAGATTGTGGAGGAAGGCTCGCCGCCGCGCAAGGATTGCAGCGCTGCGCCGTAGCGTCTCAGGCCAGGGCGTCTTAAGGTCAGGCGCGTCAGGCCAGGAACAACGCAAGCAGCGCGACTGCCGCCGGCAGCGCCTGTACCATCAGGATCCGACTGCTGACGGTCGCGGCGCCATAAGCGCCGGCGACGATCACGCAAAGCAGGAAGAACGCCTTGATCTGGAGCGCGAAGGCCGGGTTGGCGTGGACGAGACCCCAGATCAGGCCGGCGGCGAGGAAGCCGTTATAGAGGCCCTGATTGGCGGCCAGCACCTTCGTGATCTCAGCCTTCTCCGGCGTGTTGCGAAACACCTTCAGGCCCTGCGGCTTGTCCCAAAGAAACATCTCCAGGATCAGGAAGAAGACGTGCAGCGCAGCGACCAGCGCCACCAGGACATTGGCGATCAGGATCAAGGAGAGTCCCCCAAAAGCGTCAGCTTTCGGGTGGACGTTAGCATGGCCGGCGTGGCAAGTGCGATGGCGGGTTTCGATGCAATGGTGCCGCAATGGCCAGCCGACCGACCAAACCATCCGTGAGCTTCGGCCTCGATCGCCTGATGACGCCGATCGGCATCGCGCTGCTCGTCACCGATGCCGAGGGCGCCTTGCGCGCACTCGACTGGGAAGACTACGTGCACCGCATGCGCGAGCTGCTGCGTCTGCACTACGGCGCGGTGGATCTCAGCGACCGGCCTGCGCCCGCGCCCATGCGGACGGCACTGTCAGGCTATTTCGAAGGTGATCTCGGTCAGCTCTCGTCCATCGCATGGCGCATCGCCGGCACGCCATTCCAGCAGAAGGTCTGGACTGCGCTCGCACAGATCCCTGCGGGCACCACCATGAGCTATGGCGCGATGGCCGCGAAGATCGATATGCCGAAGGCCATTCGTGCGGTTGGTCATGCCAACGGCTCCAACCCGATCAGCGTGGTGCTGCCATGCCACCGGCTGATCGGCGCCGACGGCTCGCTGGTGAAATATGGCGGCGGGCTGGAGCGGAAGACATGGCTGCTGCGGCACGAGGGCGTGGAGGTCTAAAGCCTTACGCCGCCGGCTGAACCGCCTTGTCGCCGGCCATCACATGGGTCAGCGCGCTCTTGATCGCGGCCTGACGTGTCGGCGCGTTGATCTGCGCGCCGAGGAGGTCGGTGACGTAGAACACGTCGCGCGCGCGCTCGCCGAAGGTCGCGACATGGGCCGACGCAATGTTGAGATTGAGCTTCGAGATCGCCGTGGTCAGCTCGTAGAGCAGGCCGGGGCGGTCGAGCCCGGAGACCTCGATCACGGTGTAGCGGTCGGACCATTGGTTGTTGATGGTCACTTCCGGCTCGATCACGAAGGGCTTCGCCTTGCTGCGCACGGTGCGCCGCGCCACCACCTCCGGCAGGCGCAGCTTGCCTTCCAGCACGTCCTCGATCATCTCGCCGATGCGGGTGGCGCGCCGTCCCTCGTCTTCGTCGCGGTCGTATTCCCGGGAGATCGATATCGTGTCGAGGGCGCGGCCGTCGGTGGTGGTGTAGATCTGGGCGTCGACGATGTTGGCGCCGGCCGAGGCGCAGGCACCGGCGATGATCGAGAGCAGCCAGGGATGGTCGGCCGCGAAGATCGTCAGCTCGGTGACGCCGCGCACCTCGTCGAAGCCGACATTGATCGCGAGCTTGTGGCCGGCCTGCTCGCTGGAGCGGACGAAGCGGGCGTGGCGGATCTTGCGCGGCAGCTCGACCTTGAGCCAGTAGGCCGGATAGTGCCGACCGATATAGGCATCGAGTTCGTCCGCCGGCCATTCGGCGAACGCCATGCGGAATTCGGCCTGGGCGGAGGCAAGCCGTTTTCCCCGGTCGACCTCCGAGAACCCGCCGGTGAGCACCGGCTCGGTCTCATAATAGAGCGAGCGCAAGAGCTGCGCCTTCCAGCCGTTCCAGACGCCCGGACCGACGCCGCGGATATCGGCGGTGGTCAGGATCGTCAGCAGCTTCATCTGCTCGACCGACTGCACCACCGCGGCGAAATTCTCGATGGTCTTGCGATCCGAGAGATCGCGCGACTGCGCGACCGTGGACATCGTGAGATGCTCCTCGATCAGCCAGGCCACGAGCTCGGTGTCGGCAGGACTGAAGCCGAGTCGCGGGCAGAGCCGCCGCGCGACCTTGGCGCCGGCGATCGAGTGATCTTCCGGCCGGCCCTTGGCGACGTCATGCAACAGCGTCGCGATGTAGATCACCGCGCGATGCTCGGGCCGGATCTTGCGGAACAGGTCGCTCGCCAGCGCGAACTCCTCGACGCCGCCGCGCTCGATGTCCTGCAGGAAGCCGATGCAGCGGATCAGGTGCTCGTCGACGGTGTAGTGATGATACATGTTGAACTGCATCATCGAGACGATCTTGCCGAAGGCACGAATGAAATGGCCGAGCACGCCGGTCTCGTTCATCCGCCGCAGCACGGTCTCGGCGTCGTTGGAGGTCAGGATCTCCATGAACAGCCGGTTGGCCTCCGGATTTTCCCGAAGCTGCGCGTTGATCAGGCCCAGCGAGCGCGTCACGTCGCGCATCGCATCCGGATGGAAGGCGAGGTTGTTCTTCTGCGCGAGGCGGAAGATGCGGATCAGATTGACCGGATCGTGCTTGAAGACGTCGGGCGCGGCGACATTGATGCGGTTGTTGTCGACGATGAAGTCGTCGCTGTCGGGGACGCGCCGCTTCACTGCGGTCGGCCGCAGCCGCGCCATCATCCGGCTCAGCACCGGCGCGGGCTTGGCCTGCTGGTCCTCGAGCTTGGCACAGAGGATGGCGGTGAGGTTGCCGACCTCCTTGGCGACCAGGAAGTAGTGCTTCATGAAGCGCTCGACGTCCTGCATGCCGGGATGCGAGGTGTAGCCGAGCCGCACCGCGATCTCGCGCTGAAGGTCGAAGGACAGGCGCTCCTCGGCGCGGCCGCAGTAGAAATGCAGATTGCAGCGCACCGACCAGAGGAAATCGGCGCAGCGACGGAAGGTGCGGTATTCCTGCGCATCGAACACGCCGCGCTCGACCAGCTCGCTGGTGTCGCGCACGCGGTAGACATATTTGGCGATCCAGAACAGCGTGTGCAGGTCGCGCAAGGCGCCCTTGCCGTCCTTGACGTTGGGCTCGACCAGGTAGCGGGACTGGCCGCCGCGACGATGCCGCTCCTCGCGCTCGGCGAGCTTTGCGGTGACGAATTCCGACGCGGTGCCCTGCACCACCTCCTTGTCGAAGCGCGCGACCAGCTCGTCATAGAGCGGCTTGTCGCCGGTGAGGAAGCGCGTCTCCAGGATCGCGGTGCGGATGGTCATGTCGCCGCGTGCCTGCCGGATCGACTCGTCCACCGATCGCGTGGCGTGGCCGACCTTCAGCCCCATGTCCCAGAGGCAATACAGGATCGCTTCGGCGACCTGCTCGCCCCAGGCGGTCTGCTTGTAAGGCAGGATGAACAACAGATCGATGTCGGACTCGGGCGCCATCAGGCCGCGGCCATAGCCGCCGGTCGCGACCACCGCCATGCGCTCGGCGCCGCTCGGGATCGGCGAGCGGTAGAGATGCCGGGTCGCCGCCGAATACAGGATGCGGATGATCTCGTCCTGGACGTGACATAGCCGCTCGGCGCAGCGACGGCCGTGGCGGTCCTTCAAGAGGATTTCCTGTGCCGCGGCGCGCGCCGCGATCAACTCGGCCTTGAGCAATTGCGCCATGGCGGTGCGGAACGCGTCCTCGCGTCCCTGATGCTTTTCGGCAAGCGCATCGACCGCGGCGGTGATCCGCGCGGTATCGAAACGATCATCCACCTCGGCCTTGTGCTCAGTCGCGACGCTGTCCATGCCTCACCGGATATAAGAGGTGGCAGGCGCTGTCACCCGCCATTCTCTGGCAATAGTCGTTCCATGCTCGAAAGCTGTGGCTTTGGGCAAATCTGTTCTCGGCCGACCGGCTTTCGAAGGGCGGATTTTCTCGTTGACCTCCAAGTATAACTCATTGAAAAACAATGAAGTTTTCGAGGAGGCTGGGCATGACCAAGATTTCACGACGCATCCTGCTGGCGGGAGCTGTGGCACTCGCTTTGAGCCCTGCGGCAAAGGCCGCGGATCCGCTCAAGGAAATCCGCATCGACTGGGCGACCTACAATCCGGTGTCGATGGTCCTGAAGCAGAAGGGGCTGCTGGAGAAGGAGTTCGCCAAGGACGGTATCACCGTGACCTGGGTGCAGTCGGCCGGCTCCAACAAGGCGCTCGAATTCCTCAACGCCGGCTCGATCGACTTCGGCTCGACCGCGGGCTCGGCGGCGCTGGTGGCCAAGATCAACGGCAACCCGATCAAGTCGATCTACGTCTATTCGCGCCCTGAATGGACCGCGCTGGTGACGGGTAAGGACTCCAGGATCGCAAGTGTTGCCGATCTCAAGGGCAAGCGCGTCGCGGTGACGCGCGGCACCGATCCGCACATCTTCCTGGTGCGCGCGCTGCTCGGCGCCGGCCTCACCGAAAAGGACATCACGCCGGTGCTGCTCCAGCACGCCGACGGCAAGACCGCGCTGATCCGCGGTGACGTCGATGCCTGGGCCGGCCTCGACCCGATGATGGCTCAGGCCGAGGTGGAAGAGGGCGCAAAGCTGTTCTACCGCAAGGCCGACGCCAACACCTGGGGCATCCTCAATGTGCGCGAGCAGTTCTTGAAGGACTATCCGGACGCCGCCCGCCGCGTGCTCGCGGTCTATGAGGAGGCGCGCAAATATTCGCTGGCGAACTATGACGAGCTGAAGAAGACCTTCATCGCGGTGACGAAGCTGCCCGAGGCCGTAGTCGACAAGCAGCTCAAGGAGCGCACCGAGCTCACCCACAGCCGTATCGGGGCGCCCCAGCGCGAGTCGATCCTCGCCGCCGGTCTCGCCCTGCAGCAGGCCGGCGTCGTCGACGCCAAGGTCGACGTCAAGGCGACGCTCGATGCCCTGATCGACGACCAGGTTCCGCTGCCGACGAATTGAGTGTCTTCACCCTCCCCTGGAGGGGTCCGGGACGAGCGTAGCTCGCCCGTGGTCGATCGCGCGCAGCGCGAGCGGGGTGGGGTGATCTCTCCGCCCGGGCACCGCCTCCATGGAGAGACTGTCACCCCACCCCGTCTCATATTTCGCTGCGCTCAATATGAGCCGACCCTCCCCCTCCAGGGGAGGGTAAGAGGTGCCCTTGCTTTCCCCGATCAGACGCGCTTGCTAATGGCCATGATCTCCGACGCGCCAGTTCTGCAACAAACTTTGGAACCCGCCGAACGCGCCACCGCGCCTTCGCGCGCCGCACGCTATGCGCGGCCGATGCTGGGGCTGCTGCTGCCGCTGACGTTCGCGCTCGGCTGGGAGCTCGTGGTCTGGTCCGGTTGGTCCAACGGGCGCCTGGTGCCGCCGCCGTCTCGCATCTTTATCACCATCACCGAGCTCGCCCGTTCCGGCGAGCTGGTCCGCCATATCACCGCGACGCTGTGGCGTGTCTCGCTCGGCTTCGCGTTCGGCGTAGCTGCGGGCACGCTGTTAGGTGCCATCTCCGGCTATTGGTCGCTTGCCCGCCGGCTGCTCGACCCGACCGTGCAGGCGCTGCGCGCGATCCCCTCGCTGGCCTGGGTGCCGCTGTTCATCCTTTGGCTCGGCATCTTCGAAACCTCGAAGGTCGCGCTGATCGCGGTCGGCGTGTTCTTCCCGGTCTATCTCGGCGTGATGGGGGCGATCCTCTCGGTCGATCGCAAGATCGTCGAGGTCGGCCGGACCTTCAGGTTGTCAGGCACGGCGATGATCCGCCGCATCCTGTTGCCCGCCGTGCTGCCGGCCTATGTCGTGTCCTTGCGGGTCGGTCTCGGCCTCGGCTGGATGTTCGTGGTCGCGGCCGAGCTGATTGGCGCGTCCGAAGGCCTCGGCTATCTGCTGCTCGACGGCCAGCAGCTTGGCAAGCCCGCGCAGATCGTGGCCGCTATCGTGATCTTCGCCATCCTCGGCAAGCTCACCGATTGGCTGATCGAGGTCGCAGCCGCCCCCTTCCTGCGCTGGCAGGATGCCTTCTCCCAGGCGAAGGGAGCTTGAGGCCATGCTGGCGCTCGATCGGGTCAGCAAGACCTATCCCAACGGCGTCGAGGCGCTGGCGCGATTCTCCGCCGAGATCAGGCAAGGCGAGATCATCGCCATCATCGGCGGTTCCGGCTGCGGCAAATCCACGCTGCTGCGCGCCATCGCCGGGCTCGATCGCGCCAGCTCGGGCACGGTGACGCTCGACAATGAGGCGATCGCCTCGCCGCATGCCAAGATCGGCATCATCTTCCAGGAGCCGCGGCTCCTGCCCTGGCTCAGCGTGGCCGACAATATCGGTTTTGGCCTTGCCGATCTGCCGGCCGCCGAGCGGCGCGAGAAGGTGGCGCGTGCGCTCGAGCGGGTTGGGCTCACTGAGAAGGCGCAGGCCTGGCCGCGCGAACTCTCCGGCGGGCAGGCGCAGCGCGTGGCGATCGCACGCGCGCTGGTGCCGCAGCCGGAGGTGCTTCTGCTCGACGAGCCGTTCTCCGCGCTCGATGCCTTCACCCGCAGGGATCTCCAGGATCATCTGCTCGATCTCTGGGCCGACACGCGGCCGACGCTCATCCTCGTCACGCATGACGTCGACGAGGCCGTGGTGCTGGCCGACCGCGTGCTGGTCATGCGGCCGCGGCCGGGCCGGCTGTTCGACCAGATCGAGGTCAATCTCGGACGCCCGCGCGATCGCAATTCGCCGCTGTTCGAGAATTTCAAGCGAAGTGTGCTGACGTCACTCGACCGGTCGCTCGACCGCAGCGTGCCCGACCGTGACGCAACCCAGGGTCCCGGTCAGGCCATGTGGTGGTGACAATTAGCCGCCAAGCCGGTACATCGAGGAGCGATTTTTCCGGGAGTGAACGAAAATGGACGCTGCAGAGCTGCGCCAGATGCAGGCTCCGATCAAGGAGCGCTACAAGACCGATCCCAAGACCGCGCTGATCACATTGAAAGCGAAGGGCTCCACCGACAGTGAGGGCATCGCCTGCAAGGTCGAGACCGGCCGCGCCATCGCAATGGCAGGGCTGCATCCGGCAACCGGCGGCTCTGGTCTCGAGCTCTGCTCCGGCGACATGCTGCTCGAAGCCCTGGTCGCCTGCGCCGGTGTCACGCTGAAGTCGGTCGCGACCGCAATCGAGGTGCCCTTGAAGACCGGCAACGTCTATGCCGAGGGCGATCTCGATTTCCGCGGCACGCTCGGTGTCGACAAGGAGACCCCGGTCGGCTTCACGGAGATCCGCCTGCGCTTCGAGGTCGACACGCCGGCGCCGCAGGACAAGCTCGATCTCCTGCTCAAGCTCACCGAGCGCTATTGCGTGGTCTACCAGACCATCAAGAACGGCCCGAAGGTCTCGGTGTCGATGCAGCGGATGTGACCCTTACCCTCCCCTGGAGGGCAGGGATATCGCATATGGCTTTGTGGCGCGGCCCGAGCCAGCGCCTCTCCTTCGAGACGCCCGCTTCGCGGTCTCCTCGGGATGAGGCTGAACTTGTATCGGTGTCCGTTGAAAGTGCTGCCGCGGACTCCGTCCTCATCCTGAGGGCCCGCCAAAGGCGGGTGTCTCGAAGGATGCGCCACAGCAACCGCACTCATATGCGATAGCCCTTTCCCTCCAGGGGAAGGTAAGAACAGAATGTCCCTCGACCTCCACTTCATCCTCTTGCTGCTACTGCGCATGACGATCGCCGCGACGTTCGTCGTGACGGCGTCGATCATCACCGAGCGCGCGGGCCCGGTGATCGGCGCGCTGGTCGCGACCCTGCCGATCTCGGCCGGTCCGTCCTACGTCTTCCTCGCCATCGACCATGACGCCGCCTTCATCGCCCAGGGTGCGCTGGCGAGCCTGCCGATCAATGCGGCGACCATCTTCATGTGCCTCACCTATGTCGTGCTGGCGCAGCGGAACAATCTTCTGGTGAGCGGTGGGAGCGCGGTCGCGGTGTGGATCGTGCTTGCATCGATCATCCGCCAGTTCGACTGGTCGCTCACGGCGGGGCTTGCCGCCAACCTGATTGCCTTCGGCATCTGCATTCCGCTCCTGGCCGGCTATCGCCATGTGAAAATGCCGCTGGTGACGCGCCGCTGGTACGACGTGCCGATGCGAGCGACACTGGTGGCGACGCTCGTCGCCATCGTCGTTTCGACCTCGGGCTGGGTCGGTCCGCGCATCAGCGGCATCATCGCGCTTTATCCCGTGGTTTTCACCAGCATCATGGTGATCCTGCATCCGCGCATCGGCGGCCCGCCGACCGCCGCCGTGCTCGCCAACTCCGCCTGGGGTCTGCTCGGGTTCGGCGCGGCCATCGCTGTTCTGCACGTGGCGGTAGTGTCGTTCGGCGCGGCCGCCGGTTTGTGTCTCGCGCTCGCAACCTGCGTCATCTGGAACTTGACGCTGTGGGGAATTGGTCGGCGCGCGATGCGCAAGGCGCGGCCGACGCCGTGAGACTACGGATATGCGCGACATGCGTCGCCAAAAGCCAAATGCGGCAAGTTCAGCTCGCGCCAATCAAGTGACCGGGCACCTTTCTCAACTCGTTGAATGAGAAGCATCATGTCGGGCCTTTGCGCGCCGAGTTCCAGCGCTCCTCGCGCGGACATCCCTGATCACCCCCGTCGAATTCCCGTCGGTAAAATTAGAACTTTGTTCGAGCTTTTCCCGTAGAGAAGCAGGCGCGCACTCGCTTCCGTTGTCGTCCGTACGAATTTGACGGACCTGCATCCAAGTCATCGGATCCGCGGGAGGCGCCGATTTGGAATACGGCACCACGGCCGCACGCTTTGTTCCCTGGACACCGAGGGACATATCCCCCTTCGGCTTAATTCGAGATCGAGATTTCCTGATGTTTGGTCGCAAGTCCCGCGGTGATGTCGATGCAATGCTTGCGGCCATCGGCCGTTCGCAGGCGATGATCGAGTTCGCCATGGACGGCACGATCCTCAACGCCAATCAGAACTTCCTCAAAGCGCTCGGCTATTCCCTCGACGAGATCAAGGGGAAGAAGCACGCGATGTTCGTGCCCGCCGATCAGCGCGACTGTGCCGAGTATCAGGCGTTCTGGGCGAAGCTCAATCGCGGCGAGCCCCAGGCGGACGAATTCAAGCGGATCGCCAAGGGCGGCCGTGACGTCTGGATCGAGGCGTCCTACAATCCGGTGCTCGACGATGCCGGCAAGCCGGTCAAGGTGGTGAAGATCGCGACCGACATCACCGCCAAGAAGATCCGTGCCATGACGGAGGCCTCCAAGATCGCCGCCATCAGCCGCGCCCAGGCCGTGATCGAGTTCAAGCTCGACGGCACCGTCGTCACCGCCAACGAGAATTTCTGCAAAGCGCTCGGCTATTCGCTGGCCGAGATCGAGGGCAAACATCACAGCCTGTTCGTGGCCGAGGCCGATCGCAACAGCGCGGCCTATCGCGAGTTCTGGGCCGCACTCAACCGCGGTGACTATCAGGCTGGCGAGTTCAAGCGCATTGGCAAGGGCGGCAAGGAGGTGTGGATTCTCGCTTCCTACAATCCGCTGCTCGACGAGGCTGGCAAGCCGTACGGCGTCGTCAAGTTTGCGACCGACATCACCGCGGACAAGCTGAAAAATGCCGATCTCGCCGGTCAGATCGCGGCGATCGACAAGGCTCAGGCCGTGATCGAATTCAACATGGACGGCACGATCATCACCGCGAACGCCAATTTCCTGAACGCGCTCGGCTATTCGCTGCCCGAGATCAAGGGCAAGCACCACAGCATGTTCGTCGAGCCCAGCGAGCGCGACGGCGCGGCCTATCGCGAGTTCTGGGCGGCACTCAACCGCGGCCAATACCAGGCGGCCGAATACAAGCGCATCGGCAAGGGCGGCAAGGAGGTCTACATCCAGGCGTCCTACAATCCGATCCTCGATCTCAACGGCAAGCCGTTCAAGGTCGTCAAATATGCCACCGACACCACGCGGCAGGTGCTGGTCCGGATGGGCAACGAGCGCGTGCGCGGCATGATGGAATCGGTCGCGGCGGGCTCGGAGGAGCTGAACGCTTCGGTGCGCGAGATCTCCGAGGCGATGACCAAATCCCGCGAGACCGCGATGAGCGCGGTGGACCAGGTCGCCGCAGCCGATGCGCAGGCGCAGCGCCTGACCGAAGCGGCGCAGTCGATGAGCGGCATCGTCGAGATGATCAACAGCATCACCGGCCAGATCAACCTCCTGGCGCTGAACGCCACGATCGAATCCGCCCGGGCCGGCGAAGCCGGCCGCGGCTTTGCCGTGGTTGCCTCCGAGGTGAAGAGCCTCGCCAACCAGGCCAAGCAGGCCACCGACAAGATCGGCCAGGAGATCGGCAGCCTCAACGGCATCTCCGGCGACGTCGTCAGCGCGCTCAGCTCGATCAAGCAGGCGATCAACAACGTCAGCGAATACGTCACCTCGACTGCGGCCGCCGTCGAGGAGCAGAGCACGGTGACGAACGAGATGTCGACCAGCATGCAGCGCGCCGCCGCGGAAGCGGCCGCAATCGCGGCACGGGCGTAGGCTTTCTCAAGAGTTATTCCGGGGCGATGCGCAGCATCGAACTACGGCGCGCGATTGCGCGCTTGAGAATCTCGAGATTCCCCGGCGCGCAATTGCGCACCTGAGGTCTGGTCCTTGGGACCATCCCGGAATGACAGTCTCATCTAGGCCTTCGGCAGCTTGGCCTTCAGCGCGTAGAGCGCATCGAGCGCCTCCCGCGGCGACATCTCGTCGGGGTGCAGCGCCTTCACGGCCTCCATCAACAGCTCCGCCTCGCTCGGCGGCGCGGCTTCAGTGGCGGCGCGCGAGGGCACGGCGAACAGCGGCAGATCGTCGACCAGCGCGCGTGCGGTCTGGCCGCGGTCCTGGGCCTCCAGCTTGGAGAGCACGGATTTGGCGCGCGTGATCACCGAGGGGGGCAGGCCGGCGAGTTTTGCCACCTGGATGCCGTAGGAGCGGTCGGCCGAGCCCGGCAGCACCTCGTGCAGGAACACGACGTTGCCCTGCCACTCCTTCACCCGCACGGTGGCGTTGAACAGCCGCGGCAGCTTGGCCGAGAGCGCTGTCAGCTCGTGATAATGCGTCGCGAACAGCGTACGGCAGCGGTTGCTCTCGTGCAGATGCTCGATCGCCGCCCATGCAATCGAGAGGCCGTCGAAGGTGGCGGTGCCGCGGCCGATCTCGTCCAAAATCACGAGCGAGCGCTCGCCGGCCTGGTTGAGGATCGCCGCGGTCTCGACCATCTCCACCATGAAGGTGGAGCGGCCGCGGGCGAGGTCGTCGGCGGCGCCGACGCGCGAGAACAGGCGGTCGACGATGCCGATCCGCGCGCGCGTGGCCGGCACGAAGCTGCCGATCTGAGCCAGCAAGGCAATGAGCGCATTCTGGCGCAGAAAGGTCGATTTGCCGGCCATGTTGGGACCGGTGAGCAGCCAGAGCTGGCCGGACTTTTGCGCAGGGCTGGGCGACAGATCGCAGGCATTGGCGATGAACGGCTCGCCGTTGCGCTTCAGGGCCTGCTCGACCACGGGATGGCGGCCGGCTTCGATCGCAAAGCTGAGGGAATCATCCACCTCGGGCCGCACGTAATGATCGTCGACGGCGAGCTTTGCGAGCGAGGTCGCGACGTCGAGCAAGGCGAAGGCGTGAGCGGCGGCGCGCAGATCGTCGCTGATCGCCATGGCCTTTGCCGACAGCCGTTCGAAAATCTCGAGCTCCAGCCCAAGGGCACGGTCGCCGGCATTTGCGATCTTGGCTTCGATCTCGCCGAGCTCAGATGTCGTGAAGCGCACCTGGCCCGCCAGCGTCTGGCGATGGATGAAGGTGGCGTTCAGCGGCGCCGACATCAGCTTGTCGCCGTGCTGGGCGGTGACCTCGACGAAATAGCCGAGCACGTTGTTGTGCCGGATCTTCAGGGCCTTGACGCCGGTTTGGTCGGCGTAGCGGGCCTGCATCGAGGCGACCACGAGGCGCGACGCATCGCGCAGGTTTCGCGCTTCGTCCAGCGCCGGCTCATAGCCCTGGCGAACGAAGCCGCCGTCGCGCTTGATCAGCGGCAACTGCTCGTCGAGTGCCGTCGCCAGCTCGGCAGCGAGCTCGCGTGATGGTCGCTGCAGCGCCGCCATCACTGCGGCGATCTCCTGCGGCGGCTGGTCGAGCTCGGAAAGGCGCGCCAGCACCTGGTCGGCGGCGATGATGCCGTCGCGGAGGCCTGCAAGATCGCGCGGGCCGCCGCGGCCGACCGAGAGGCGGGCCAGCGCCCGCGACATGTCGGGCGCGCCGCGCAAGATGCTGCGGATGTCCTCGCGCGCGGCGGAATCGGCAACAAAGGTGCTCACCGCGTCGAGCCGCCGCGCGATCGCCGGCGCGTCCGTCAGCGGTGCCGCCAGGCGCTGCGCCAGCAGGCGCGAGCCCGCCGACGTCACGGTGCAGTCGATCGCGTCGAGGAGCGAGCCGCGGCGCTCGCCGGCCAGCGTCCGTGTCAGCTCGAGATTGGCGCGCGTCGCCGGGTCAATCGCCATGGTCGCGCCCGAGGCCTCGCGCGTCGGCGGCGACAGCGGCGGATGCTTGCCGACCTGGGTGCGGTCGACATAGGTCACCGCAGCGGCCGCGGCGGTGGCCTCGAGGCGCGTGAGCTGGGAGAGGCCGTCCATGGTCGCGACGGCAAAGTAGTCGCACAGGCGCTTCTCGGCGGTGGCGCCGTCAAAGACGTCGCGGGTCAACGGCGTCACGGCCGGCAGCTCGCGCAGGGTCTGTCCGAGCTCGCTGTCGTTATAGAGCGCGTCGGTGACGATGGCCTCGTTCGGATTGATGCGCGCCAGCGTCGCGGCGAGCTCGCCGCCCGAACATTCGGTGACCATGAATTCGGCGGTCGAGATGTCGATCCAGGCGAGACCGAAGCGGTCGCCGCCGGCGGATGAGCGTGCCCGCGCGATCGCGAGCAGATAGTTGTTGGCACGCGCGTCGAGCAGCGTATCCTCGGTCAGCGTGCCCGGCGTGACCAGCCGCACCACGCCGCGGCGGACCACGCTCTTGTTGCCGCGCGCTTTCGCAGCGGCAGGATCCTCGGTCTGCTCGCAGACCGCGACCCGATGGCCGGCCGAGATCAGGCGGTGCAGATAATCCTCGGAGCGCTCGACCGGCACGCCGCACATCGGAATGTCGGCGCCCTGATGCTTGCCGCGCTTGGTCAGGACGATGCCGAGCGTCTTGGAGGCGATCTCGGCGTCCTCGAAGAACAATTCGTAGAAATCGCCCATCCGGTAGAACAGCAACAGGCCCTGATGCGCCGCCTTGATCTCAAGGTACTGTTCCATCATCGGGGTGACGCGCGCGGCGGCTTCCGCCGGCGGTGCGGGCGCTTCCTCAGGGGGCGGTACGGATATCGGCTGTTGCATGGTCATGGGCGGCGCAACCTACAAAATTTCGGCACCTGGTCCTATTTGCTTTCCTGGGGAAGCGAAGGTTTTCCACGTTGTCCGGAGCGGCGCGCGAGGTGCTGCCACATTCTCAGTCGTCATTCCGGGATCCGCCGGCAGGCGCAGACCCCGAATCCATCGGACTACACGTCACACCGACAAAGGGATTCCGGGTTCGCGCCAAGTGGCGCGCCCCGGAATGACAGGGAGTTTCGAATACGCCACCCGCGAAACCGTCAATTGACCTGCCGCGGGCGCCCTCCTAAAACTCCGCCGACATTGAAGAATTTGGCCGAACCGCGGCATTCAGGGAGAACAACGATGCGTGACGTCTTTATCTGCGATGCCGTACGGACCCCGATCGGCCGCTTTGGCGGCGCGCTCGCCAAGGTGCGGGCCGACGATCTCGCCGCCGCCCCGATCAAGGCATTGATGGCCAAGCATCCCAACCTCGATTGGGCGCAGGTGGACGAGGTCTTCTTCGGCTGCGCCAACCAGGCCGGCGAGGACAACCGCAACGTCGCGCGCATGGCGCTGCTGCTCGCAGGCCTGCCGGATTCGGTTCCCGGCCAGACCCTGAACCGCCTCTGTGCCTCCGGTCTCGATGCGGTCGGCGCTGCGGGCCGCGCCATCCGCTCCGGCGAGATCGAGCTCGCCATTGCCGGCGGCGTCGAGTCGATGACCCGCGCGCCGTTCGTGATGGGCAAGGCGCAGGAAGCCTTCTCGCGCTCGGCCGAAATCTTCGACACCACGATCGGCTGGCGCTTCATCAATCCGCTGCTCAAGGCGCAGTACGGCGTCGATGCGATGCCGGAGACCGGCGAGAACGTCGCCGAGGAATTCCAGATCTCGCGCGCCGACCAGGACGCCTTTGCCATCCGCTCGCAGCAGCGGGCCGGCGCTGCGATCGCGGCCGGCTATTTCGCGGAAGAGATCACGCCCATCACGATTCCTGGCGGCAAAGCCGGTCCGATCACGGTGGACAAGGACGAACATCCGCGCCCTGAGACCACGCTGGAAGGCCTGGCAAAGCTGAAGCCGATCGTGCGCAATCCCGGCACGGTCACGGCCGGCAACGCCTCCGGCGTCAATGACGGCGCTGCCGCCATGATCCTGGCGTCCGAAGCGGCCGTGAAGAAGCATGGCCTGACGCCCCGCGCCCGCATCCTCGGCCTCGCCTCGGCCGGTGTGCCGCCGCGGATCATGGGCATCGGCCCGGTGCCCGCGACCCGCAAGCTGATGGAACGCCTCGGCAAGAAGATCAGCGATTTCGACCTGATCGAACTCAACGAAGCGTTCGCCTCGCAGGGTATCGCCTGCATGCGTCAGCTCGGCGTTGCCGACGATGCCGACTACGTCAATCCGCATGGCGGCGCCATCGCCCTGGGCCATCCCCTCGGCATGAGCGGCGCGCGCCTCGCGCTCACCGCCGTCCACGGCATGGAGAAGCGCGGCGGCAGGCTGGCGCTGGCCACCATGTGCGTCGGCGTCGGCCAGGGCGTCGCCGTCGCGATCGAGAAGCTGAACTGACGGGACGCCACGCGTCCCGTCATCCCGGGGCAGCCCGACAGGGCTGAACCCGGGATCTCGAGATTCCGGGTTCGCTCGTTTCACGCGCGCCCCGGAACGACCGGGTGGTTGGGAGACGAGCATGATCATCGAGCGCGAGCAGGACGTCACGGCCGCGGCGCTGGAGGTGATGAAGCGGACATCCGATCCGCGGCTGCGCCAGATCATGGTCTCCCTGGTCAAGCATCTCCACGCCTTCGTGCGCGACGTTCGCCTGACCGAGAAGGAGTTTCGCGATGCCACAGCGGTCATCGCCGAGCTCGGCAAGCTGACCACCGACACGCATAACGAGGTGGTGCTGATGGCGGGCTCGCTCGGCGTCTCGCCGCTGGTGTGCCTGCTCAACAATGGCGATCAGGGCAACACGGAGACGGATCAGTCGCTGCTCGGGCCATTTTGGCGGCTGAACTCGCCGCGGGTCGAGAATGGCGGATCGATCGTGCGCTCGGAGACGCCGGGTGCGCCGCTGTTCGTCAGCGGCCGCGTCGTCGACAAGGACGGCCGGCCGGTTGCCGGCGCCGAGGTCGATGTCTGGCATGCCTCGCCGGTTGGCCTCTACGAGAACCAGGACCCCGAGCAGGCCGACATGAACCTGCGCGGCAAGTTCACGACCGATCAGGACGGACGCTTCGCCTTCCGTTCGGTGATGATGGTCGGTTATCCCATTCCGACCAATGGCGTGGTCGGCCGCCTGCTTAAGGCGCAGAGCCGGCATCCCTACCGGCCCGCGCATCTGCACGCCCTGATCTTCAAGCCGGGATTCAAGGTGCTGATCTCGCAGGTCTACGATCCCGCCGACCCGCATATCGACAGCGACGTGCAGTTCGGGGTGACGCAGGCGCTGATCGGCAAGTTCCAGCGCCACGACACGCCGCATCCGACCGCACGCGACGTCATCGCGCCCTGGTATTCGCTCGATCACACCTACCGGCTCGAAGCCGGGGAGGCCGTATTGCCGCGTCCGCCGATCAAATAGCGCGGGGCTGGCAGGCGCGGCATGCCCGCCAAAGCCGCTTCCCCAGATTAGTTATATCCTATAATGATTGGCGGAAGTTGACCGGCCGGGAGCAAGAATGGCCGGGGAGGAGTTCGCCCATGACATTCATCTATCCCGTGGACAGCAACAAGGCGCATCCGCTGCCGCTGTCGCCCGAGTACAAGAGCTCGATCAAGCGCGCGCCGAACAAGCCCTTGATTCCGATGCGGCATACGCTGTCGGAGCTAACCGGCCCGGTCTACGGCCACGAAACCGTGCGCAAGGGCGACAACGATCTGACCACCCAGCATGCGGGCGAGCCGATCGGCGAGCGCATCATCGTGCACGGCCATGTGCGCGACGAGGACGGCCGGGGCGTGCCGAACTCGCTCGTCGAGATCTGGCAGGCCAATTCCTGCGGCCGCTACGTCCATGTCCGCGACCAGCATCCGGCGCCGCTCGATCCGAATTTCACCGGCGCAGGCCGCACCGTGAGCGACACCGCCGGCTACTACCGTTTCGTTACCATCAAGCCTGGCGCCTATCCCTGGGGCAATCACCACAATGCGTGGCGGCCGGCGCACATCCATCTGTCGGTGTTCGGCCATTCCTTCATCACGCGCCTGGTGACGCAGATGTACTTCCCGAATGACCCGCTGTTTCCATTCGACCCGATCTTCAACTCGGTGCCGGACGAGAAGGCGCGGGCGCGGATGGTTTCCTCGTTCGACTTGGAGAATACCCAGCCCGAATGGGCGCTGTGCTACCGCTTCGACATCGTGCTGCGCGGCAAGAACGCTACGCCTATGGAGAGCCACTAACGTGCAAGAGCCTGTGAAGCCTGACGGTATCACCCCATCGCAGACCGTCGGTCCGTTCTTCAAATACGGCCTGACGCCGACCGGCGAGTACGCCTGGAACGATGCGTTCACCAGCTCGACGCTCACGGCCGACGTGACGGGCGACCGCATCCGTATCGAAGGCCGCGTGTTCGACGGTGACGGTGTCGCCGTGCCGGATTGCATGCTGGAGATCTGGCAGGCGGACGCGCAAGGCCGCTTTGCCGACCCGCAGGACAAGCGTGCGCTGCCGAATGCGAGCTTCCGCGGCTTTGCCCGCTGCGGCACCGACAAGGACGGCAATTATTCCTTCGAGACCATCAAGCCGGGCGCGGTGCCGGATCCCGACGGCAAGCCCCAGGCGCCGCACATCCTGCTTGCGGTGTTCGGCCGCGGCATGCTGCGGCATCTCTACACCCGCATCTATTTCAGCGACGAGGCCAGCAACGCCGCCGACCCCGTGCTGGCGCTGGTGCCCAGCGATCGCCGCGCCACGCTGACCGCCGTGCGGGAGGCCGGCAAGTCGGTCTATCGGCTCGATCTGCGGCTCCAGGGCGACAACGAGACAGTGTTCTTCGACGTGTGAAGGCAAGGCGTGCCGGGGAGGCCTGCTCCTCGGCACGCATTTGTCGTTCGGCGCATCGGAGCCGGCGCTGACGCTGCGTCCGTGAACGAGCGTGCCGCCGAAGTCAGACAGGCGACCGCCGGCATGGCGGCCAATCTCGAGCAGCTAAGGTCGGTCGTGGTCAGGACCGTGCGCGAATCGACCGCGGCGGCTTGAGCGGGCGACAGCCGCTGGTGCCCGGGCATGTGATCGTGCAGTATGGCGCGGGACCTGGGGGCGCTGCATGACATCTCCACAACTGGCTGCGGTTACTGAGCCCAGCTACCTGACGGCTGCGCTGCGCAAGGCGGGTGCGCTGGACGCCGGCGCGGTGCGCGAGGTGAAGGTGTTGGATGAACGCGACACCTTGGTGTCACATATCACCCGGCTTGGCCTGCGTTACGTCGGGGAGTCCGCCGGTTCGCCGCAGAGCCTGATTCTCAAAACGCCTCATGCCAATTTTGCCAAGACGCTCGCGCATGGCGGTCGGCACGAGGTGGCCTTCTACACGAAGCTCGCACCGAACATGCCATCGGGGCTGGTGCCGCGTTGCTTCGGCGGACGTTTCGACGAGGAGGGCCAGAGCTGGCATCTCCTGCTCGAGGATCTCACGGATAGCCACGAAGTCGCGACCCAATGGCCGCTGCCGCCGGCGCGAGCTCAAGCAATGGCGATCGTCACGACACTGGCGGGGTGGCACGCGGCCTGGTGGGATCATCCCGATCTCGGTGAGACCGTCGGTGACTGGATGAGTGCCGAAGACTCCGCAAAACTGATGGAGACCTTCGCCGGCCACTACGATCGTTTCGCCGATCTGCTTGGCGATCGTCTGAGCGAAGAGCGGCGCATTCTCTATCGCCGGTTTATCGAGCAGTCTGAGCGCCTGTTCGAGCGCTATCATTCACGCCGCCACGTCACCATTGCTCACGGCGATGCCCACATCTGGAATTTCTTGCTGCCACGCGCCGGTGTGAACGACAGCGTGCGCATTTTCGACTTCGATCAGTGGCGCATCAATGTACCGACTGGCGACCTCGCCTACATGATGGCGACGCAATGGTATCCCGAGCGCCGCCAGGCTCTCGAACGTTCACTCCTGAACCAATACCACGAAACCCTGATCGCGCGCGGCGTCGCCGGCTATACGCGCGGCGCGCTCGACCAGGACTATCGACGGTCGGTGCTCTGGCACATCACCAAGCCGGTCTGGCAATGGAGCGTCAACATCCCGCCGCTGATCTGGTGGAACAATCTGGAGCGGGTGTTTGCGGCCGTGGATGACCTCGGCTGTGAGGAGTTGCTGTAGCGCTGTTGCGTCCGGGGCACGAGATCTCCCGCTACTCCATCACTGCATGTTCCGGTCCCGCGGCCTGCTTGCGCAGCGTGGCCTTGGTCGAGCCGATCATCAGCGCGAGCGGGATGGTGCAGAGGATGAAGAGCATCACCAGCATGTAGTCGTGCGCGAAGGCGATGATCTGCGCCTGCACGCTGACCATCCTGTCGGCCATGGCGCGGCCCGCGTCGGTGGACAGGTTGATCATGCCGCGCACGTCCGGCATTTGCAGTGCATGGTTGAACGGGTTGATGTGCTCGGAGAGGATCGCATAGGTTCGGCGCGTTCCCTGCGTCAGCTCGGCGATGACCACGGAAATGCCGACCGAGCTCGCGACGTTGCGCATCAGGGTCAGCATGGCGGTGCCGTCGGTGCGCAGATCGTTCGACAACGTCAGGAACGCCACGGTCGAGAGCGGCACGAAGACGAGGCCGAAGCCGAAGCCCTGGATGACGCTGACGGTCACGATCTCGGGCACCTGGGTCAGATCGGTCCAGCCGGTCATCTGGAACAGCGAGCCCGCGGTCAGCGTCAGGCCGGAGATGATGAGCGTGCGCGCCTCGAAATAGCGCATCATGCGGCCGACCAGCATCATGGCGAAGAAGGTGCCGAAGCCGCGGCTCGCCAGCAACAGGCCGGCGGTGATGATGGGATAGCCGATCACGTTCTGCATGTAGGGCGAGGCCAGCGCCATGGTCGAGAACAGCACGAGCCCCATCACGATCATGAAAACGCATCCGGTGACAAAGTTGCGATCCCGAAACAGCGCGAAGCGAATGAACGGGGTCGAGGTCGTGAAGGAATGCGCGAGGAAGAAGTAGAAGCCGACAGCCGAGACGATGAACTCCGCGAGGATCTCGTTGGATTCCAGCCAGCCCAATTGCTCGCCGCGGTCGAGCGCAAGCTGAAGTGCGCCGATCGCGATCGCCAGTGCAGCGAAGCCGAGCCAGTCGAATTTGAGGCTGAGGTCCTTCCTGGTCTCGTCCATGAAGACGATCAGCCCGAGCACGGTGATGAGGCCGAACGGCAAATTGACGAAGAACACCCAGTGCCAGGAATAGGTCTCGGTCAGCCAGGCGCCGAGGGAGGGGCCCATGATCGGGCCCATCATCACGCCCATGCCCCAGATCGACATCGCCTTGGCACGCTCCTGGAGCGTGTAATAGTCGAGCATGACCGATTGCGACAGCGGCACCAGGGCGGCGCCGAACACGCCCTGCAGCAGGCGGAACAGCACCATCTGGTTGATGTCCTGGGCGAGGCCGCAGAGCACCGAGGCCAAGGTGAAGCCTGCCGAGCAGATGATGAAGATGCGCTTGCGGCCGAAGCGGTTGGCGATCCAGCCCACCGGCGCCGTCATGATCGCGGCGGCGACGATGTAGGAGGTCAGCACCCAGTTGATCTGGTCCTGCGAGGCCGACAACGTGCCCTGCATGTAGGGCAGCGCGACGTTGGCGATGGTGGTGTCCAGCGCCTGCATGATGGTCGCCGTCATGGCGCAGATCGTCACCATGTTCCGGCGCAGGCCAGGAACCATCAGGGCAGGATTGGACTCCGCCATGGGATCAGTCGTTGTCCTGATCTTTGTCTTGGCTTGCCGTCGCCGACAGGCCGAACAGGCCGGCGAGCGAGCGCTTGTGGCCGGTGTCGATGGTGGCATAGACGCTCATGCCGGCCTTCAGCTTCCGCACATATTTGTCGGTCTCGTCGAAATAGATCCGGATCGGCACGCGCTGCACCACCTTGACGAAATTGCCGGTGGCGTTCTGCGGCGGCAGGATCGCGAATTGCGCGCCGGTGCCGGGCGAGAGCGAGCCGATCCTGCCCTTGAAGACGTGGTTCGGGAACGCATCGACCTCGAGCGTGACGGGCTGGCCTTCGGTGACGTAGGTGAGGTCGCTCTCCTTCGGATTGGCGTCGACCCAGGGATGGGCGACGTCGATGATGGAGAAGACGGGCGTGCCGGCGGTGACGAACCGGCCGAGCTGGATCTGCTCGACCTGCGTCGCCACTCCGTCCATCGGCGCGCGCAGCACGGTGTGGTCGAGGTTGCGCTGGGCGTCGTCCAGCTTGGCTTTCGCCTGGGCGTAGGGCGGGAATTGCTCCAGCGGCAATGCGGGGTCGCCGAGCAACTGCGTCTTGGCGTTGGAGAGCTGCTGCTTGATATACTGCGCCTGCGCGCCGGCCGTGACCAGCGCGTTCGAGGCGTTGTCGAGGTCGAGCTGCGAGCCGAAATTGTTCTTCACCAGCGCCTGCTTGCGCTCGACGTCGCGCTTCTTCAGGTCGATGCCCTGCTGGGCCAGATCGAGCATGTCGCCGTAGATCTTGATGTTGGCGACGAGGTTGTCATAGGTCGTGCGCGCCTGGGCGAGCTGTGCCTTGGCCTCGTCCACCGCGTGGCGAAACGGCACCGGGTCGATCTCGAACAGCTCGTCGCCGCGCTTGACCAACTGGCCTTCCTTGACGACGACCTTCAGGATCTTGCCGGAGATGTCAGGCGTCACCAGCACCTTCTGGGCGCCGACATAGGCGTCGTCGGTGCCGACATAGCGGCCGCCGTTCAGATAAAAGGTGAGGCCGCCGATGGCGACGACAACAGGCAGCACGAACATGAGCAGGAAGCGGCGATAGCGCCGCAGGCCGGCGACGAAGCGCCGGCGCGGATCGGTGCCGGCCTTCTTGGTCGGCTTGCCGCTGTCGCTCTTCTGCTCCGGCTGGAATTTGAGGACCTGATCAGCCATAGCGCTGCTCCTTACGCGCTTGTTCCGCTCCGGACGTTTGGATTGCGTTACGCACGTTTTCTTTGATGGATTCGAGTTGGGTCAGGAGACGGTGGGCGTCCGCCGGGTTGATACCGTCGAGCGCGTTGGCCGTGAGCTCCGACTTCAGGCCGCTCATCTTGCCGAGCAACGTTCGGCCGGCCTTTTTCAGATAGAGGCGCTTGACGCGGCGGTCCGAGGCGTCGCTGCGGCGCTCGATCCAATCGCTGTCGCAGAGCTTGTCAATTAGCCGCGTCAGCGTGATCGGCTGCATTTCCATGAGCTCTGCGAGTTCCGACTGCTTCATGCCCTCGCTGCGCTCGATCTTGGTCAGCACCGCCCACTGGGCGCGCGTGATGCCGAAGCGCGAGGCTTCCTTGTCGGCATAGACGCGGAGCAGGCGGTAGAGCTCGCCGAGTGTGAACAGGAAGTTCTGGTCGACCGACCCGCGGGTCATAAGCTTTGTCTCCAATAAGCTCGCATATAATAAGCAAGCTTATGACTATTTCACGGCGGATCAAACGCGACGCTGTCCCGCAGGATGAGCATGGCTGGCAGCCGCGCCAACCCTCGCGCTTTGGGTTCCAGCGCCGAAATGCTAGAACGCCAATCCCATGACCTCCGCCAAGCCGGCCTTTCCGACGCCCGACCACGATCACGGCCGCTGCACCGCGGACGCGCTGTCGCATGCCGAAGCGGTTTGCGAGCAGCGGGCCCAGAAGTTCACGCCGATCCGGCGGCAGGTACTGGGCGCGCTGCTCTCCAGTCACCGCCCCCTCGGTGCCTATGAGGTGATCGACGAACTGGCAAAATCGATGCCGCGTCCGGCGCCGATCACGGTCTACCGTGCTCTCGATTTCTTGATGGCCAATGGCCTCGTGCACCGCATCGAAAGCCGCAACGCCTATCTCGCCTGCGCCGCCCACGACCACGATGCGACCTCGGCGGTGGCGTTCCTGATCTGCGAGCGCTGCGGCCTCGTCGGCGAGATCCCGTCAGCGTCATTTGCCGGAGATCTCAACGCTGCGGCCCGCAGCTCAGGCTTCGCTCCGAAATTGTCCGTGGTGGAGATCACGGGCGTCTGCACCCATTGCCAGAAAGTCTCTTAGCAGGATGAAATCAGTTCGAGCCACAAGGGTGGTGCTCACCTCTCCCAAGGGGAGAGGTCGCGCCGAAGGCGCGGGTGAGGGGCTTCGCTCTCTCGTGAGGCGGGCACCCCCTCACCCGATTTGCTCTGCAAATCGACCTCTCCCCGCTGGGGAGAGGTGAAAGTCCGCGTCTGATCAGTCAAGCAACAACGGCGCAAAGCCGGTTTTTCGGGAAGACATGTCCTCACCACAAGCCATACCGTCCGCCGCACGTCCGCTCAGTGCCGGCGCCATCGCCCTGATGCTCATGCTGTGCCTGACCTGGGGGTTCAACCAGATCGCGGTGAAGCTGGTTCTGCCCGATATCCCGCCGATGCTGCAGGCCACGATCCGCTCGATGGGCGCGCTGCCGGTGCTGTTCCTCATCGGCACGTTTCGCGGCGTCAAATTCTTCGAGCGCGACGGAACATGGAAGCCCGGCCTGGTTGCCGGGCTGATGTTCGGCATCGAATTCGTGCTGATCTTTCAGGGGCTGCGGCTCACCTCGGCCTCGCGCGCGGTGGTGTTGCTCTACACCGCGCCGTTCTTCGTGGCGCTCGGCTCCTACCAGGTGCTGGGCGAGCGGCTCGGCGCCTCGCAATGGCTCGGCCTTGCCATCAGCTTTGCCGGCGTCGCCCTCGCCATCGGCGTGCCGCAGCCCAATGTCGATTCGCATGTTCTGCTCGGCGACCTCATGATCGTCGGCGGCGCCGCGCTGTGGGCGGCGACGACGCTGGTCGCCAAGGGTACGAAGTTGCGGTTCGCCGCGCCGGAGAAGGCGCTCGGCTATCAGGTCGCTACCTCGATCCCGATCCTGGGGTCGGCGGCCTGGCTGTTCGGCGAGACAATCACCCACGTGCCGGCGCCGCTGTCGCTCGGCCTGATGGCGTTCCAGGCGATCTGGGTGGTTGGAACCACGTTCACGCTTTGGTTCGCGCTGGTGAAGACGTACTCGGCCAGCAAATTGTCCGCTTTTACCTTCATCACCCCTTTGTTTGGCGTGGTGGGTAGCTATTTCATCATGCACGACACCCTGAGCCTGACATTCGGGGCCGCCGCGGTCCTTGTAATTGCTGGGCTTTTTCTGGTTAACCGTCCCAGCTCATCAGCTGCGGCGCCGCGCGATGCATTGCTGAACGTCACCAAAACCTGATATTTGGACCCCATGAACAAGCCCGAAACCACCATCGATTCCGACATCGCGGGGCCTGCGCCGCGCCATCGTACCACTCAGGTCAAGGTCGGCGACGTCGCCGTCGGCGGCGGTGCGCCGATCGTCGTGCAGTCGATGACCAACACCGACACCGCCGACGTCGAGAGCACGATCGCCCAGGTCGCAGCGCTCGCGCGCGCCGGCTCCGAAATGGTCCGCATCACCGTGGACCGCGAGGAAGCCGCGGCCGCCGTTCCGCACATCCGCGACGGCCTCGCCAAGCGCGGGATCAACACGCCGCTGATCGGCGACTTCCACTATATCGGCCACAAGCTGCTCGCGGCCTATCCGGCCTGCGCCGAGGCACTCGCCAAGTACCGCATCAATCCCGGCAATGTCGGCTTCAAGGACAAGCGCGACACCCAGTTCGCCGACATCATCGAGATCGCCAACAAGAACAACAAGCCGGTCCGCATCGGCGCCAATTGGGGCTCGCTCGACCAGGAGCTCCTGACCAAGCTGATGGACGAGAACGCCGCCTCGCCGAATCCGCGCGACGTGCGCGCGGTGACGCGCGAGGCCATGGTGCAGTCCGCGCTGCTCTCGGCGGCGCGCGCCGAAGAGCTCGGCATGCCCAAGAACCGCATCATCCTTTCCGCAAAGGTCTCGGCGGTGCAGGATCTCATCGCGGTCTACCAAGATCTCGCCAGCCGTTCCGATTACGCCATCCATCTCGGCCTGACCGAAGCCGGCATGGGCTCGAAGGGCATCGTGGCCTCCTCGGCCGCGCTCGGCATCCTCCTGCAGCAGGGCATCGGCGACACCATCCGCATCTCGCTGACGCCGGAACCCGGCGGCGACCGCACCCGTGAGGTGCAGGTCGGCCAGGAGCTGTTGCAGACCATGGGCTTCCGCACCTTCGTGCCGCTGGTCGCGGCGTGCCCCGGCTGCGGCCGCACCACCTCGACCACGTTCCAGGAGCTGGCCCGCTCGATCCAGGATTTCATCCGCGACGAGATGCCGATCTGGAAGACGAAATATCCCGGGGTCGAGGAGCTCAACGTCGCGGTGATGGGCTGCATCGTCAACGGTCCCGGCGAATCCAAGCATGCCAATATCGGCATCTCGCTGCCGGGCACCGGCGAAGCGCCGGCCGCGCCTGTCTTCGTCGACGGCAAGAAGTTCCGTACGCTGCGCGGCCCGACCATCTCCGCCGACTTCAAGGCGCTGGTGATCGACTATATCGACCAGCGCTACGGTCAGGGCGCCAAGGTGCCGGTGACCGCGGCGGAGTAGTTTTCTCCTGAACATCGGAATCGTAAGGCGGGTTCGCGAAGCGAGACCCGCCTTATTTTTTGCGCGCCCGTAGCTCCTCGGATGGAGCGAAGCGTCATCCGGGGCAGCCGTCACCGCGGAACGGCCGTTCCCGGATTGCGCTTCGCTCCATCCGGGTTACGATGCCTCCCAATCAACAATGATCGGGAGACACGCCATGAGCTCACTCGCCGGCAAGCAGGGTCCGCGCTATCGCCATACGGCCGATGACGGTGCGCCCTACGAGACCATCGCCGTCGAAAAGCTCACGCCAATCATCGGCGCTGAGATCTCGGGCGTCGATCTCGGCAAGCTCGTCGATGGCGATAGCCGTTCCAACCGGCAGATGGACGAGATCCACCGTGCGCTCGCCGAAAACCTCGTCATCTTCTTCCGCGACCAGCACATCACGCCGCAGCAGCACCTCGCCTTTGGCCGCAAGTTCGGCGAATTGCATTTTCATCCCGCCGCACCCCACGAGGACGAAGACCCCGCCTTGATGAAGATCTACGCCGACAAGAACTCGCCGCGCGCGAATGGCGAGGGCTGGCACTCCGACGTGTCCTGCGATCCCGAGCCGCCGATGGGTTCGATCCTCTACATCAAGCAGTGCCCGCCGCGCGGCGGCGATACGCTGTTTGCCAACATGTACGCAGCCTATGAGGCGTTGTCGGACCGCATGAAGGCCTATCTCGATGGGCTCACTGCGCTACATGACGGCGAGCCGATCTATCGCGGCCTCTACGCAAACTATGGCGTCGCCGACCGTCCGTCCTATCCGCATGCCGAGCATCCCGTGGTGCGCACGCATCCGGTCACCGGCAAGAAGGCGCTTTACGTCAACCGCGGCTTCACCCGCCACATCAACGGCATCCCCCGTGACGAGAGCGATGCGATGCTCGCTTATCTCTACCAGCACGCCGAGAACCCGCTGTTCCAATGCCGCTTCCGCTGGACCGAGAACGCCATCGCGTTCTGGGACAACCGCTGCACCCAGCACCGCGCGATGTGGGATTACTGGCCGCATACGCGCTCGGGCACGCGCGTGACAGTGAAGGGGGAGAGGCCGGTCTAAAGCATGATCCGGAAAAGTGCGTAGCGGTTTTCCGGAATGATCATGCGCAAACAAAAACCTAAAGCGCGATGACGATTCATCTGAATCTCATCGCGCTTTAGGCTCGTGGCCCCGACGTCGGTCAAGCAAAAGGCCCCGACAATGTCGGGGCCTTCGTCTTAGCAAGCAGAAATGGTCGGTTGATCCTGCAGCCTTGGATCAGTACTTGGCGACGACCGGGGCGCCGAACTTGTAGCTCAGCCGCGCAACCACCGACTGGATGTCCTTCGGCTTCACGTCGAACGTATAGACCGCGGGCGCGGCAGCGCCGGCAAGCTGATAGCTCTTGGTTTCGAAGGCGGCGTAATCGTACTCGACGCCGACAATCCAGTTGCGCGTGATGCCGTATTCCCAGCCTGCGCCGACGGTCCAGCCGTTGTGCCACGTTGTCTGGGAGCCGGAACCGGTGGTTCCGACAGTATCGGAGACCGACAATCTGTTGTTCACGCCTGCATAACCGCCCTTCACGTAGAGCAGATTGTTGTTGAACGCGACGCCGGCACGGCCAACCACGGTCGCCATCCAATTGGTCCGCCAGCTGAAGACGTCATCGAGGCCGGCGCCGAACACGGTGTTGACGACGGTGCCCTTGTTGCCCATGCCGGAGATCGTGCCTTCGAGACCGAGCACGAAATTATTGACCTGCCAATTGTAGCCAATCTGGCCGCCGCCGAACACGCCGGATCCGCGCTGCGAGAAGCCTTGGCCGGGGGAGAGATCGCCGAACGCCGTCGTGTTCGCAGTGTTGATCCATTGCTCGTTGGTCCAGGCGCCGCCCAGATGACCGCCGACGTAGAAGCCGGTCCAGTCGTAGACGGCAACCACGGGGGGCGGAGCCTTTGTATAGGGTCGTGCGGCGAGATCGGCAGCGGACGCGGCCGTCGTGAACAGGAGGGAGGCAGCGATGGCTGTGAGAATCGAATGCTTCATGAGAATTCCCCTAGAAAAAAGGTAACCCCGAGCGATGATCTGCATCTTAAAATAAAGGCAGGCTGCCTGTTTGTCAGTCACCGGGCGGCAACACTCTTGCGCAAAATTCCCGGCTCCATTGCAAGAACAAGGGGGATCCGTATCGCATGCGTTGACCTCCTGATCGCGTGGCGTCAATCTGCCCAGCTCTGCAACCGTCCCCTGGGACCAGCGATGCTGCGCCGCGGACAACGAATTCCTCAGCGAGGTCAGACCGCAACAGGTGCGGGCGTACCGTTGGGGCGCTTTTGGTCAACGGAGTAGCGGCTTGTTGCGGGCGTGGAGCATCGCAGCCGGGTTCCTTGCGTCCATCCTGCTAACATCGCTTGTGCTTGCCGGCGGCAGCGAGGCCGCTGCCGCGCGAGCGGTCACGAAGGTCAAACCGAGGCAGCCGCAAGCCCCGGCCAAATGCGAGGCGCCGAAATTCCGGATCGTCGTGGATGTCGGGCATACGCCGGACTCCTATGGCGCGCTCAGCGCCCGCAACGATCCCGAGTTCGGCTTCAACTTCCGGCTTGCGCGCCTCATCACGGCGAAACTGAAGGCCGAGGGCTTTGCGGCCACCCGCCTGCTCGTCACGGACGGCAAGGCGCGGCCGAGCCTGTTCAAGCGGGTCAGTGCCGCCAATGACGGCCGGGCCGATCTCCTGCTGTCGGTGCACCATGATTCGGTGCCCGACAAGCTGCTCGAGGTCTGGGAGTTCGACGGCGCAAACAGCTATTTCAGTGACCGCTTTTCGGGTCATTCGCTGTTCGTCTCCGAACGCAATCCGCACTTCGCCACCAGCCTGAAGCTGGCCCGGATGATCGGCCGGCAATTGAAGGAGCAGGGCCTGCGCTATGCCAGCCAGTACACGCTGCCGGTGATGGGCCGCTACCGGCGCCAGCTCCTCGACAAGGATTTCGGCGTCTACCGCTATGACGGGCTCGTGGTGTTGTCGCGAACGAGAAGCGCGGCCGTGCTGCTGGAGGCCGGCTCGATCATCAATCGCGACGAGGAGATGGAGATGAACTCGCCGGAGCGGCAGGAGTTGATTGCGGGCGCCGTGGCGGCGGCGATGGGGGAGTTTTGCGAGAGGCGGTCGGTCGCGCCCGCAATGACGAAGCCGCTATAGCGGCGCGCCGCGATATTCGCGATTCGCCAGACTCGCCTCTTCCAGATCGAGGTCGCGCTCGATCCGCCGCCGCGTCTCGTCGGTGATCTGGCCGTCGCGCAGGAGGTCGTGGATGAACCTTCGTTCGGCGGCGATCAGCTTGCGGGTCAGCGCGGTGCCGGCGGCGGAGACGTTGTGATGGGCGGGATCGAGTGAATCCGGCAGCTGGTTGACGCGGATGTCGTGACGCGCGCGCAGAAGCCGGATCACCTCGTCGGAGATTTCCTGGTCTGCGGTCATTGCATCGAGCGACTTCAGCGCGGCGTCGAGGGCCTGGCGGCGGGCGGCGATCTCGGCCTCGTGCTCGGCGGCATGCTCGTGGCGGCCGGCCTCCGCGACCCCAAGCCAGCGCACCACCGGCGGCAGCGTGAGGCCGACGCCGATCAGCGTGACGAAGATGACGCCGAAGGCCACGAACAGGATCAGGTCGCGATACGGAAACGCTTCGCCGTCTGGCAGCATGAACGGCAGCGCCAGCGCGGCCGCGAGCGACACCGCACCGCGTACGCCGGTGAAGGCGAGCACAAACGGCCATTGCCATGGCGGCGAGGGATCGCGCGCGCGCAGCGATTTGCTGAGCATTCGCGGCAGATAGGTTGCGGGATAGAGCCAGGCGAAGCGCGCGATCACCACGATCACCAGGACCACGGCGGTTGCGATCAGGATGTCGTCGAGCGGGAACGCCTTCGATTTCTCGTAGAGCGCGCGCATCTGGAAGCCGGTGAGCAGGAACAGCACGCCCTCGATCAGGTAGATCACGAGGTCCCAGAAGAAGATGCCTTGCAGGCGCGTTGCCGACGAGATTAGCAGCGGGCCGTTCCAGCTGACATAGAGCCCGCAGGCGACGGTCGCGATCACGCCGGAGCCGCCGACATGCTCGGGCAGCCAGTAGGAGACGTAAGGCGTGATCAGCGACAGCGTCAGTTCGACCTGCGGGTCACCGGACCATTTGCGGAAGCGAAGGGAGAGCCAGCCGACGCCGATGCCGAAGGCGATCTCGCTGGCGACGATGAGGAGGAACTCGCCGGCCGCGAGCGGCAGCGAGAAATGCCCCACCATGATGGCGGCGAGCGCGAAGCGGTAGAGAATCAGCGCCGTGGCATCATTGGCGAGCCCTTCGCCCTCGAGGATGACGAGGAGCCGCCGCGGCATGTTGAGCCGACGCGCGATCGCGAGCGGCGCGACCACGTCGGGCGGCGCGACGATGGCACCGAGCAGGAAGCCGATGGTCCAGGGCAGGCCGATCATGTAGTGCGTGGCGGCCGCCACCATCGCCGCCGTGAAGATCACGGCGCCAACCGCGAGCAGCACGATCGGTCGCAGATTGTTCTTGAACTCGCGCCAGCTCATGGCGACGCTCGCCGAGTAGATCAGCGGCGGCAGCACCATCAGCAGAACCAGTTCCGGCGGCAGTTCAACCGCGGGCATGCCCGGCACGAAGGCGAGGCCGACGCCGGCCAGCATCAGCAGGATGGCAGGAGCGATGTTGAAGCGGCGTGCGGCCAGCGCCACGCCTGCCAGGACGGCGAGCAGGATGAGAAAGGTCTGAAACTTCGCTTCCATGAGGGTCTGTCTTGAACCGGAAGCAACTGCGACGTCAATGCGCGGCTTACGCCAGCCGCTCCGCCACCATCCGCCCAATTCTCGCGAACACGGCTTCGATCTGCGCCGCGGTCGGCGCGCCACCCTGGACATAGGCCGTGATCAGGATCGGCGTGTCGGGTTTCGGCCAGGCGACGACGATATCGCCGGCCGCGTCCTTGCCGTTGAAGCCGGTCTTGTCGCCGATGGTCCAGCCCGCGGGCAGGCCGCCGCGCAGCCGGTTTGCGCCGGTCTTGCAGTTCACCATCCAATCCGTGAGCAGGGTACGCGAGGCCGGCGACAGGGCTTCGCCCACCACCAGGCGCCGCAAATTGCCCGCCATCGCTGCCGGCGTCGTGGTGTCCTGGGGATTGCCAGGCGGTGAACGGTTGAGCTCGGGCTCATTATGATCGAGCCGCGAAGTGTTATCGCCAAGCGACCGCCAGAATGTCGTGAGGGCAGCTGGCCCGCCGATCCGCGCCAGCAGCAGGTTGGCGCAGGTATTGTCGCTGAGCTCGACGATTGCCTTGCACATCTCGGCGACCGACATCGCGCCGGCCGAAAGATTCTGCTTGGCGACCGGCGCATACTCCAGCAGGTCGGCCTTTTCGTAAGGGATCATGGCCGCGAGTTGCTCCTCGCCCCGATCCACCCGCGCCAGCACGCAGGCCGCGAGCGAGGCCTTGAAGGTCGAGCACATGGCGAAGCGCTCATCGGCGCGCCAGCCGAGCTTGTTGCCGGTTGCGAGATTTTCGGCATGAACCCCGACCCGCCCGCCGCTCTCGCGTTCATAGGCCTCGAGCTCGGGCGGTGGCTCGGCTGCGAATACAGGAGATGCGGCCATCCAACAAAGCGAGGCGAGCAGGGAGCGGCGGTCAAGAGGCATGGGGTCCTTTGGGTGAGATAAGGGTGGGTCGTCGTCATTGCGAGCGCAGCGAAGCAATCCAGTCTGCCTCCGCGGAAAGACTCTGGATTGCTTGGCTTCGCGCGCAATGACGGAAAATGGAGAGCGAGTGCGTCCGATTTCGGGCAGCGGAAGGTCGAGCCTCCTCACTCCCTCAGGTCATATCGATACGACTTCGATACGATCTGCCAGCCGTCGGCGAGCTTCATCGCGACCAGATAGTCGGTGAAATAGCGTGGGGGCAGTTGGCACCTGACCTTGATGAAGGCAGTCTTGTCGTCGGAGCGGTCGATGGTGACGATGAAATCCTCGCGCGGCTTGCCTTCGGCCTTGCCGGACGGGCGCTTGCGGACGCGGTCGAGCCAGTCCGGCACAGTCAGCACCTGCAATTCACCTTTCTCGACCCAGCGCAAATCCGCGGAGGGATGGAAGATGGCGCCGAGCTTTTCGGCGTCGCCCTCGTAAAGACCATCGAAATAGGACTGCACGACGGCTTCCACGCTCGAACGGTTCTGGCTCATGGGTTGTCCCTTTGCATGATGGCTTGGGACGAACTTAGTCGTACAGGTCAAAATGCGCTATGGCTGTGTTCGCCATTTTGCGCCGAGGCTCGCCATGACCGGATCAGACAATTCGAACGCTCGCATCCTGATCGGCGAATGCTATTGCCGCACCGTGCGCTTCGAGGTGGCCGACGCTTTCTCCTATGCGATGAACTGCCACTGCTCGAACTGCCGTCGCACCACCGGCTCCGCCTTCAAGCCGTTCGCCGGCATTGCGCATGACAAGCTCCGCATTGTCCAGGGTGGGGACGAGCGAATGATTTTCGGCGACGACACCACTCATGACGCCCATTGTGGCCGATGCGGCTCGCTGCTTTATTCCCGGGTGCGTGAGGGACAATGGGTCCATGTCGCCATGGGAACCCTGGTCGACGCCCCCTCGATCCGGCCGAGCGCCCATATTTTCGTGGCCTCGAAGGCGCCTTGGCACGAAATTACAGACAATCTGCCGCAATATCGGGGGCATATCGGTGATGGCTAGGGGAATTCGGTCTGCGCACCTGTCCGGCTGCGAACCACGACCGCACGGCCGACATCGCCGTGGTCCACGACGCCGGACACGGCATCGAGGTCGAAGGATCGAATTACCTGATCCCGGCCCGTGCGCAATTGCGCGCCAGGCACGGCCGACGGATCAGGCCGAAATCGCGCTCGCCGCGATGTTGACGGTCAGCGCCAGCAGGGCCGTGTTGTAGATGAACGACACGATCCCATGCGCCGTGGCGGTGCGGCGGATCGTCTTGTCGGTGATGCCGACGTCCGAGACCTGCGCGGTCATGCCGATCACGAACGAGAAGTAGACGAAGTCCCAATAGTCGGCGTGGTCTTCCTTGTCGCCGCTCGGGAATTGCAAGCCGCCCGGCCTGGCGCTGCGATAATAATCATGCGCGTAATGCAGCGCGAAGGTCGTGTGCACGGCGGCCCATGACAGCGCGATCGTGGTGATCGCGATGGACAGCTCCAGGACCCCGCGATGCGGCGTGCCGAGTTCGGAGACGATCGCTGCGATGCTGGCGAAGGCGCCGGTCGCCGTCACCAGCAGGATCACGAAGCGGCCGTCGTCCTGCATCGCCGCGGCGCGGCGGATGTGCTGGTGGTCGTTGCACAGCATCATCGCATAGACCAGCACGAGATAGACCGCGATCAGTGCATCCCAGCCGAACAGAAGCCGCGTTACCAGCCGGTACGAGCCCGGCAACAGCAGGCTGACCAGGATGCCGGCGGCGAGCGCGATGAAAGTCCGGGGCCGGGCATAGATCAGCCGCACCGGCCGCGACATCTTGCGGAAGCGGGCGAGGACGGGGTCTTCTTTGCCCTCGGCCACCATCGAGGCGGGTCAGTTCTTCCGCTCGGCGACGAATCGCGCGGCGGCCTGCAGCACGGCGGCGCGGTCGCCGAAGATCGACACGGCACTGTCGGCCCGGGCGAGCAGGTCGCGCACGCGCTGCTTGGCGCCTTCGATGCCGAGCTGGGTCACGAAGGTGGTCTTGCCGAGCGCGGCATCGGCGCCGGCCGGCTTGCCGAGCGCGGCCGCATCGCCCTCGACGTCGAGCAGATCGTCGGCGATCTGGAAGGCTTCGCCGAGCGCACGGCCGTAATCGTCGAGCGCCTGATATTCCTTTTGCGAGGCCTGGCCGAGAATTGCGCCGGCGATGCAGCCGTAGCGCAGCAGCGCGCCGGTCTTCATCTGCTGGATGCGGGCGACATCGATCGGCTCGTTGCCGCCAAAGCGGCCTTCGCCGGCGAGATCGAGGATCTGGCCGCCAACCATGCCGCCGATGCCGGCGCAGCGCGCCAGCGCGCGCGTCAAGAGGAGCCGCACATTGGCGTCGCGATGGATCTCGTCGCGGGTAACGATGTCGAAGGCGAGCGTGAGCAGGCCGTCGCCGGCGAGGATCGCGGTCGCGTCGTCGGTGTGCTTGTGCAGGGTGGGGCGGCCGCGGCGCAGGTCGGAATTGTCCATCGCCGGCAGATCGTCATGGATCAGCGAATAGCAGTGGATGCATTCGAGCGCGGCGCCGACGAGCAGGGCCGCCTCGCGGGGAACACCGAACACGGCGGCGCTCTCGACCACCAGGAACGGCCGCAGGCGCTTGCCGCCGTTCAGGCTCGAATAGCGCATTGCGTCCATCAGTCGCTTGGGCCGGGCGATCTCATCGTGCAGGATGTCGTCCGACAACAGGCGCCCGAGCAGGGCCTCGGTGTCATCAGCGGTCTTGTCCAGACGCTTGGCGAAATCGGACGGGGACGTGCCGGTCATCAAGAAGGGCTCCAGAACTAAAATTCGGCCGGACAATCCTTTATGCGCCCGCCCCAGTCAATCGTTTGGAAGGCCTAAAAACTGCTGGAAAAGGCCCGAATTATCACAGACTTAATGCCCGCTTCGGTGGCCGCGTTTCATTTTGCGCCGGAAAGGTTGATTTGCGCATCGTCAAAATCGTTCTCCTGGTGCTCGCGGTCGCGCTGCTCGCGCCCTATGTGATCGCGCCACTCTACCGCACCGGCCATCCCGTTTCGACGCTGATGGCCTGGCGTTCGCTTCGCGGTGCGCCGATGCAGCGGGAATGGATCGATCTGGCGGCGATGTCGCCCTCATTGCCGCGATCGGTGATTGCGGCGGAGGACGCGCATTTCTGCAAGCATCACGGCATCGATTGGGGCGCGTTGCGCGAGGCGATCGACGATGCAAAGGAGGACGGCACCGCCTTCCGCGGCGCCTCCACGATCACCCAGCAGGTCGCAAAGAACCTGTTCCTCTGGCAGGGGCGGGATTTCGTCCGCAAGGCGCTCGAATTCCCGCTGGCACTGTGGATCGACCTCGTCCTGCCCAAGGCCCGGATACTCGAAATTTACCTGAACATCGCCGAACTCGGCCCGCAGGGGCAGTTTGGCGTGGCGGCGGGCAGCGCCTATGCCTTCGGCAAATCGGCCGCCAGCCTATCCCCGCGTGAGGCGGCCCTTCTGGCCTCGATCCTGCCGAATCCCGTCAAACGCAGCGCCAAAACCCCCGGCCCTGGTGTCCGGCGGCTGGCGGCGACCTACATGGCGCGAGGGCAGGCGAGCTCGCTTGCGACCTGCTGGCGGGAAAATCGCTGATTTTGAGCCCATTTCGGGCGCATTTTCCGGCCCAAGAGCCTAGCTTTACGGCCAGCCTTCCTCTATAAGCCCGGCCTTGATCGGCATTCAGCTCGCCTCGTATTGCGGGTGCTGAGCCGTCCCTTCGCGGACGATGCCCTGATGACACCAATCCCTAGAGGATATTGAAATGGCCGTTCCGAGAAGAAAAACCTCGCCGTCGCGTCGTGGCATGCGCCGCTCGGCAGACGCCATCAAGAAGCCGACCTATGTGGAAGACAAGGACTCCGGCGAGCTCCGTCGTCCGCACCATCTCGACCTCAAGACCGGCATGTACAAGGGCCGGCAGGTCCTGAAGAAGAAAGAGTCCTGAGCCTCAGGATCTTTCTCCGGGCAAGACGATATCGCCTGCCTGATTTCGGCCCAGCCATGAGATAGACAGTGACGGCGGCGGAGCGAATACTCCGCCGCCGCATTGTCCTGTCCGGATATCATGATCGAGAAGGCATTTTGCCGATGGTCGGTTTCCCGCTGCTTCTGATTCCGCTCGCGGTGTACAACATCATCGCCTTTCTGATGCCCAGCGTGTCCTTCTCGGACGTGCTGTTCAAGGTGCCGATGATCACGGGCGAGAGCTGGCCGGTCACGCTCGCCGATCTCCTGCTCGCGCTGGGCGTGGTGCTGCTGCTGCTCGAGGTGGTCAAAGGCGCGCGGCCCGGCTCGAAATTCCTGATGGACCATCTGCTGTCACTGATCGTGTTCGGCGCGGCGGCCGCCGAATTCGTGATGTGGCCCAAATTCGGCAACTCGACCTATTTCCTGCTGGTGCTGCTCGCGATGGCCGATTTCCTCGGCGGCATCGCCCAGCGCACGCGTCGCCGCGTCACCTATGTGGCCGAGACGACGGTGCCGGTGCCGCGCAAGGCCAAGCGTCAGGCCGAAGCGCCGGCGGAGGATGTGGCGTCCGCGCGCAAGTTCGAACCGGTGATTGCGCCGCAGCCGGCCCCGGTCGAGCCTCCCGCACCCTCGGCGCAATCCGTCGCGGAATCCGTGCTGATGGATCATCCTGCGCCGAAGCCCGCACCAAGCACGCCCTCGCCGGAAATTCCCTCGCCGCAGCTGCAGCCGGGTAACGGCACGCCGCCGTCTTCCGACACGCCGCCGCGCTGACCGGCCTCACGCCACCTGCCGTGTCCGCGCGCTGACGCTTTGCAGCGGGCATTTGCTGCCATAGGCCATCCGCGCATCCTCGGAAGAGGCGCGGCGGAGCCGGCTGGTCTGCGGCAGCTGCTCGGCATTGGCGATCAATTGTGTGATGAAGCTGGGATCGGGGCGCGGCAGCGACGCCTTGCGGACCCACCGCAATGTCGGCATCAGCGGCACCAGGGCCGTGCCCGTGCCGTTGTCCGCCCCGTCCGATCGATCAGTACCTAACATCGCTATCACCGTTGATCCGGCGCAGATTGTCGCGTTTCGGGACGCTGGCGCCGGTGCGTGCCATGTACTCGCAAGGCCTATGCCGGACGGGCTGGTTTGGTTCCCCCGCCCCGACAAACGTGGTTTCCAAATTGTTTATCAACTTTGCCTAGGGTTGAAGTCGAATCTGGCTTTATCCTGTGCCGGCTCAGGATTCCCTGCTGTTCCGAAACGAGGCGATTTTGAACCCCGCATTACCGCAAGCCTCCGACATCCTGGCCGCCCTCGGCCAAGCCGTGTTTGCCTGGGACATCGGCAGTGATGCGATCGCCTGGAGCGACCAGATCTCCAGCGTCTTTCCCGGCATTCCCGCCGAGCGGCTGGCGACCGGAGCCGAATTCGCCAAGCTGATCGAGCCCGGGCCGGCGCTGCGGACCGCCGCGCTGGCGCAGACGTCCGCCGTGCACGGCGCCGACGGCACGCCCTATCGGATCGAGTACGGGGTGCGCATGAGCGCCTCCGATACCGTGATCTGGATCGAGGAGACCGGCCGCTGGTTCGCCGGCCCCGACGGCCGTCCCACGCGCGCGATCGGCTCCGTTCGCATCAACAATGAGCGCCATGCCCGCGACGAGGAGCTGACCAGGCTGGCCCGGCTCGATCCGTTGACCGGCGAGCTCAACCGCGCGCACCTGATCGCGGCGCTGGCCGAGGCGATCGAGGAGACGACGCGCTTCCGCTCGACCGCGGCGTTCATGCTGGTCGGGATCGACCATCTCGCCCGCGTCAACGACGCCTTCGGCTTCGACGTCGCCGATGCCGTGATCCTCGACATCGCCAAGCGTATTCGCTCGCGCCTGCGCGGCGGCGACGTGCTCGGTCGCTTCTCCGGCAACAAGTTCGGCCTGATCCTGAAGAACTGCACCGTCGACGACATGAACGTCGCTGCCGAGCGCTTTCTCGCCGGCATCCGCGACGAGGTGGTGCCGACCAAGTCCGGTCCGGTCTCGGTCACTGCCTCCATCGGTGCGGTCAGCGTGCCGCGCTATGCCCGCAGCACCGACGAGGCCGTCAACCGCGCCCATGAGACGCTGGACGCCGCCAAGCGCCGCCGCGCCGGCTCGTTCGCGGCGTGGCGCCCGGATGCCGCGCGCGACGCGCAGCGCCGCGTCAACATCCGCGTCACCGACGAGATCGTCACCGCGTTGAACGAGCGCCGCATCAAGCTCGCCTACGAGCCGGTGGTTTCGGCCGTCTCGCGCGAGCGCGCGTTCCACGAATGCCTGGTGCGGATGGACCAGGGCGACGGTCAGGTGCTGCTCGCGCCCGACATCGTGCCGGTGGCCGAACGGCTCGGCCTGATCCGCCTGGTCGACCATCGCGTGCTCGAGCTCGTTGTCGCCGAGCTTGCTGCCGCCCCGGACATCTGCCTCAGTCTCAATATCTCGCCCGACACCACCATGGATCCGGACTGGTGGGCAGGCATCGAATCGCTGATGCAGGCGCATCCCGGCGTTGCCGAGCGGCTGATCGTCGAGATCACCGAGACGGTCGCGATCCAGGATATCGATGACGTCCGCGCCTTCGTCGGCCGCCTCAAGCATTTCGGCAGCCGCATCGCCATCGACGATTTCGGCGCCGGCTACACCTCGTTCCGCAATTTGCGCAAGCTCGGCGTGGATATCGTGAAGATCGACGGCGCGTTCGTGCAGAACATCACCCATTCCGCCGACGACCGCGCCTTCGTGCAGACCCTGATCGACCTCGCCCGCCGCCTCGACATCAAGACGGTCGCCGAATGGGTGCAGGATGAAGAGGCCGCCAACATGTTGCGCGAGTGGGGCTGCGACTACATCCAGGGCCGCCTGATCGGCCTTGCCTCGGCCGAGCGGCCGTGGGATGCGCCGCCTGACAATGTGCTGCCTGCGGCGAGCTGAGATGCCGCAGGGTGGGCACGCGGCACTTTGCTCACCCTTCTCACGCCCCCTCGTCCAGCGCCACCAGCTCGCGCTTCTTGCGCAGTGACGGCAGCAACGGCGCGATCAGCAGCATCAGCGCGAACGCAAGACACGCGCCCGAGATCGGCCGCTGCACGAAGGTCCAGAGATCGCCCTGCGACAGGATCAGCGACTTGCGCAAATTGTTCTCCATCATCGGTCCCAGCACGAAGGCCAGCACCAGCGGTGCCGGCTCGTAGCCGAGCTTGCGCATGAAATAACCGATGATCCCGAACGCGATCATCACATAGACGTCGAACACGTTGTTGCTGGAGCAGTAGACGCCGAGGATCGTGAACAGGATGATCAGGGGAAACAGGATGTTGTAGGGCAGCTTGAGCAGCTGCACCCACATGCCGATCATGGGCAGGTTCAGGATCAGCAGCATGACGTTGCCGATATACATGCTGGCGACGATGCCCCAGAACAGGCCGGGGTTCTGCGTGATCAGCAGCGGCCCCGGCTGCAGGCCGTGAATGACGAAGGCTCCGAGCAGCAGCGCCATCACCACGTTGGGCGGGATGCCGAGCGTCATCAGCGGAATGAAGGCGCCGCCCGCCGCGGCGTTGTTCGCCGATTCCGGCCCCGCGACACCTTCGATCGCGCCATGGCCGAAACGCTCGGGCGTCTTCGACAGCCGCTTCTCCAGCGCGTACGAGGCGAACGACGCCACCACCGCGCCGCCGCCCGGCAGGATGCCGAGGAAGAAGCCGACGAGGGTGCCGCGGCCGACCGGACGTGCGCTCGCCGTCCAGTCCTCCCTGGTGGGCAGGAGATGGGTGATCCTGGTGTTGATGATGTCGCGCTTGATCGCCTGCTCGGTGTTGAGCAGCACCTCGGCAACGCCGAACAAGCCCATCACCACGGGGACAAGCCCGATGCCGTCGATCAGCTCCATGCGGCCGAAGGTCAGCCGCGGCTGCGCCGTGATGCTGTCGAGCCCGATCAGGCCGAGCACGACGCCGATGCAGGCCATCAGCAGGGCCTTCGGCATCGAGCCCTGCGTCAGGAAGGTGAGCACGACGAGGCCGAGCACCATCAGGCTGAAATACTCGGCCGGCCCGAACGCGATGGCGACGCTGGCAAGCTTCGGCGCGACCAGCATCAAGGCGATCAGTGCAAACGTGCCGGCAATGAAGGAGCCGAAGGCCGAGATGCCGAGCGCAGGGCCGGCGCGGCCCTGCTTTGCCATCTGGTGGCCGTCGATGCAGGTGACGACGGAAGCCGCCTCGCCGGGGATATTGACCAGGATCGAGGTGGTCGAGCCGCCATACATCGAGCCGTAATAGATGCCGGCCATCATGATGATGCCGGATTCCGGCGTTCCCGACAGCGTCACGGGCAGCAAGAGCGACATCGCCGAGATCGGCCCGATGCCCGGCAGGACGCCGACCAGCGTGCCGATGAAGACGCCGATGAAACAATAGAGCAGGTTGATCGGCAGCAGCGCGACGCCGAACCCATGGGCGACATTGACGAGCGTATCCATGGGGGTCAGCCGATCCCGAACAGGCCTGAGGGCAGCTGGATCAGTAGCAGCCGCTTGAGCACCCACCACATGCCTGACGGCACCAGCACGGCGATCGGAATCGCCAGCGTCCATCGGACCGGATCGATCAGTCGCAACAGCAGCAGCATCAACGGGATCGAGGACAGCAGGAAGCCGAGCGGCTCCAGCGCGACGGAGAATGCCGCAAGACAAGCGATCAGCAGCAGCGGTTTGCTCCAGCGCACGTTCTCCCAGCGCGAGGCCAGCGTCGGGCCGCCCTCGGTAACCGCCGAGACGATGATGGCGCCGGCGAACACGCACATCAGGATGCCCGTGTAGAACAGCACGTAGCCCGATCCGGGATCGTTGATGGTGCCCAGCTTGAGCTTCATGCCCGACCAGATCACGAAGCCACCGAGCGCGAGCCCGATCAGCCCGCCCCACAGTTCGGAGTTGCTGAGGCGGAGCTTGACGTTGGTTGGGTCGTTCATTTGAAGCACCTCTCGATCACCGTCACCCCGAGGCGGCCGCTGCTTAATCGGCGCTCGAAAGGCGACGGTGCCCCGATCCATCCTTCGAGGCGAGCCGCAAGCGCGGCTCGCGCCTCAGGATGACGGCAAACACAACTTTACTTCTTCGCGAGCCCGAGCGTCTCGATCACCTTGCGCTCGGACTCCGTGACTTCGACGACGAACTTCTTGTAGTCCTCGGTGTTCTTGTAGTTCGGCACCATGTCGTATTTGGCGAGCGTCGCCATCACCGCGGGGTCCTCGATCGCCTTCTTGAAAGCGTCGTGCAGCTTGGCGACAATCTTCGGATCCATGCCTTTCGGGCCGGCGATGCCGAACGGGGAATCATAGACCATGGGATATCCAAGCTCTTTCAGCGTCGGCACGTCGGGGTAGTTCGGCGAGCGTGAGCCGGTCCACACCATCAGCAGCCGCAGCTTGCCGGCATCGACCAGCGGTCGCCATCCCGTGGAATCGGCCTGCAGCATGGTGTGCTGTCCCAGCACCGCAGCGTTGGTTTCCGCGCCGCCCTTGAAAGGGACCTGCGTCAGCTTGATGCCGGACATCCCGGCGATCTGCTCCATGCCGATATGCAGCGAGGTGCCGGCCCCGGGCGTGGCATAGGTCACCTTGCCCGGGTTCGCCTTGGCGAACTCCACCACGTCTTTCCAGCTCTTGAACTGCGACTCCGCACTCGTGGTCACGCCGAAGGTGTAGCCGGTGAGATGGACGATGTAGGTGAAATCCTTGGCCGGATCCCACGATACCTCCTGCATCAAGGCCAGGCGGAACACCGTGATCGGAATCTGCGAGATGGTGTAGCCATCCGGCTTTGCGGCCGCTGCCATGGTCGCCGGCCCCACCGTGCCGCCGCCGCCGGCCTTGTTGTCGATCACGATCGGCTGCCCCAGCACCTTCGAGGCGCTGTCGGCAATGGCGCGCATCGAGATATCGGTCGATCCGCCGGCCGGCCACGGCACGATCAGCGTGATCGGCTTGCTGGGATAATCCTGCGCGCCAGCCACGGTCGAGACCAATGCGCCCATGACAACATGCATCGCGGCAAATGCGATCGTCTTCAGCCCGTATCGCGGCATCGCAATTCCTCCCTTCGCGACAGCCTCCTCGGGCCGTCGTTTCTCTTTCTTGTGAGGTGATTGTTCCCGAAATCGAGCGAGAAGAAAAGCGCATTGCGCCGACCGCGCGCGGCGATCGGTGCGGCAATCCCTGCAGAACTGCTGCATGCGACAATTCGTCGTTTGGTCGCGTGCCGAGAGGCGGAATTTGAGACGGCGGAAAGCCGTTACGCGACGCGCCGGACCGTGTTCAGCGTCTCGATGGTGCGGCCGACCTCCGATGCGGGGCACGGCTTGCCGTAATAATAGCCCTGCACGGCGGTGCAGCCGCATTCGCGCACGAAGTCGAGTTGCTCCTCGGTCTCCACGCCCTCCGCCGTGGTCTCGACGCCGAGCACGGAACCGAGGCTTGCGATGGTGCGAACGATGGCGACGCTCTCCGGGCTTTCGCCGAGCGTGCCGACGAAGGAGCGGTCGATCTTGATGCGGTCGAACGGAAACTTGCGCAAATAGCTCAGCGAGGAATAGCCGACGCCGAAATCGTCGAGACTGACGCGGACCCCCAGCGCACGGAGCTGGTGCAGGATCTCGATCGTCGCCTCACTGTCGTCGAGCAGCGCCGTCTCAGTGACCTCGAGTTCGAGCCGCTGCGGCGACAGGCCGGCCTCCGCAAGCGCGCTCGTCACCATTGCCACCAGTCCGCGCGAGCGGAACTGCACCGGCGACAGGTTCACGGCGACCGTGACATCCGGCCATGACGCGGCCGTAGTGCAGGCCGTCCGCAGCACCCATTCGCCGATCGGAACGATCAAGCCGTTCTCTTCCGCGATCGGAACGAACTCGGCCGGCGAGATGAAGCCGCGCGAAGGATGCTTCCAACGCAGCAGGGCCTCGAAGCCGGTGAGCTCCGACGAATCGAGCCGCATCTGAGGCTGAAACACCAGATGGAATTCGCGGGCCTCCAATGCGCCGCGCAGATCCTGCTCCAGCGCGTGCCGGCTGCGCGCCTCTTCCTCCATCTCGGGCTCGAACAGCTGATAGGCGCCGCGCCCCCTGGCCTTGGCCTGGTACAGCGCAAGGTCGGCGCACTTCATCAGTTCGTCCGCATCGAGCCCGTGATCGGGCGCGATCGCGATGCCGACGGAAGCGCCGACATGGATCGACTGGCTTTCCAGCGGCGGCGGATGACCGAGAACCTCGACCAGGCGTCTGGCCAGCATTTCCGCCGATTGCGGTTGCGGTCCGCGCTGGAGAACGGCGAATTCGTCGCCGCCGAGGCGCGCGACGGTGTCGTGCTCGCCGACATTCTCCTTCAGGCGTGCCGCGACCCAGCGCAGCAGGCGGTCGCCGGCGGCGTGGCCGAGGCGGTCGTTGACGGTCTTGAAATTGTCGAGGTCGAAGCACAGCACGGCCATCGCGCCGCCGGCGATCGCGACCTGGTTCAGACCCTCGCTCATCTTCTCGCGGAATAGCGTGCGGTTGGGCAGGTCGGTCAGCGAATCGTGCCGCGCCATGTGCGCCACGCGGGCCTGGGCCTTGTGGCGCTCGGTGACGTCCTCATAGGTGACGACCCAGCCGCCATGCTCCATCCGCTTGTGATTGAGCTTGATGATGCGGCCGTCGCTCAGATGGCGATGCAGCGTATGCTCGCCTTCGCGCAGCCGCTCGACATAGTCGGCATAGAGCTTGGCCCCCGTCATGTTCGGGTGAATGCCGAGCTCGCAGCTGTGCTCCATGATCTCGCGCATCGACACGCCGGGCTTCACGATGTCGGGCGACAGGCCGTACATCTCGATATAGCGGCGGTTGCAGACGATCACGCGCAGGCTCGCATCGAGCATGCACAGGCCCTGGCTCATGTTGTTCAGCGCCGCGTCGAAGCGGCGGTATTGCTCGCTCAGCTGTTCGATGACGCGCTCGCGCTCGGTGATGTCCTCATAGGTGGCGACGAAGCCGCCTTCGGGCAGCGCGCAATAGCGCACCGAGGTTACGGTGTCGTTCGACATGCGCCGACGCATCGGCGAGCAGTCGCGGCTCGCGATTCGCGCGCGGGCCGCTTCCAGGATTTCTTGTGGGCTGTATTCAGAAGCAAACGCGCCGTTCGCCATCGCGCGTTCGATCAGCTCGGCGAGGTGCGTGCCGGGTCGCGTCTCCTCGGGCGACAACAGGTAGATCTTGCGGTAGGTGGTGTTGCAGACGCGAAGGCGCATGTCGCTGTCATAGAGCGCGAGCCCGTGCGCCATGTTCTCCAGCGCCGCATCGAGGATGAAGTTCTGCTGCCGCAGCGTTTCCTCGTATTGCAGCCGCTCCGTGACGTCCTCGTGCACGGTAACCCAGCCGCCGTCCGGCAGGAAGCGGGAAACCGTCTGCACCATGCGTCCGTCATAACGCATCACTAAGAGGGATTTCGCCCGTCTGGTACGCACGTCCTCCAGTCGGGAGTTGTGGAATTCGTCGGCCGGCATGCCCGGCTTGTTGCCGCGCGACACCCAATGGTCGAGCACCGTACGATGCGAGACGCCGGGCTGCACGATCTCGGGATCGAGGTTGTAGAGCTTCAGGAAACGGTCGTTGCAGACGACGACGCGGCTGTCGGCGTCGTACATGATGAGGCCGTGCGACATGTTGGCGAGCGCGTGCTGGCTGCGCTCGGTCTGCACGCGCAATTCCGCTTCGAGCCGGGCGAGGCGGGTGACGTCGTCGCAGATCGTCATCCAGCCGCCGCCCGGAAGGGGCTTCAGCTCGAGCGACATGACGAGGCCGCTCGCAAGCCGCTGCTCGGTCCGGAACGGCTTGCCCGCGGCGATCTGGGCGATCCGCGCCAAGTAGAGCGCGTCGAGTTCGCTTTCCGGAAAGTTGCCGCGTCCGGCGCTGTGTGCGAGCACCTCGCGATAGCTGGTGCCCACCCGCACGATGTCGGCCGACATGTCGAACAGGGACAGGTAGCGTTGATTGACCAGCACGATCCGGTTGTCGGCATCGTAGACGCAGACGCCCTGCTCCATGTGGTCGAGCGCGAGCTGGCTCAGCGCGACCAGGGCCTCCGGACCCTGCTCGCGGCGTGCACCAAGCTCGTTGTCGCAGGTCGACATCATGGGATCGGCGGGATCTCGGCGAGCAATAGACTTAACGCAACCTAATTCAGCCGCCGAGGGTAGCGAAGAGGCGGGAAAATTCCCTTAAGCGCCGTAGTTTACGGAGGGTGACCGGCGATAGACAAAGGGCGCGCAAATGGCCGGCCGACAGGGCGATAGGCTGCAGCCCGCATGAGCGCAGCGATATCCGGAAATGGGTGTTCCCGCATGTCGCCACGCTCATGCGGGTTACAGAGCCGGCGTTGCCCTAAGGCCCGTACAACACGAGTTCCGTGTCGGTGAGATCGCCAAGCTGCGGCCGGTGCGGACCCCGGAAATATTTGCGACCGCGCCGCTCGGTATAAATACCGAGGAGGCCGGGAATCGGGCCGTTGGCATCGACCGCCACCGCGATCTTGCCGAGCCGCAGCAGCAGCCGGCCGATACGGCCTGCACAGGCGGCGTATTCCGCGGCGCTGCGGCAATAGATCAGCTTCATCGCAGGCGGCGCAATGAAGCCGCGGCGGATGCGCACCGGTTGCAGAATGAAGGGGAATGTTCCCTTCGGCGTGCGGCAAACCAGGCTGAGGCAATTGTAACGCGCATGCCGCGTCAGCAGCTCGGTCTCGGCTTCGGAAAGTCCCTCGATCGTCTTGGCGTGAGGCGGGATGACCTCGATCCGGCTGCCGCGCGGGACGCGTGCCAGTGCGGGAGCCGAGAAGAATATGCCGCGGCAATAGGCGCGAAAGCCCTGGGTCTCGATGATCGGCCAGGTCCACGGCGCCGGACTGATGTTGAAATACGTCACGTCCTTGTGCCGCTGGGCGATCTTGGTCAGCAGCGGAGCGTAGTTGCGGTAGGCCGGATCGACATACCAGCTCGACAAATTGCACTGAATGGCGGTCTCTTCGCCGTCCTTGCGCGCGGTGTAGATCAGCAGCAGCACGCCGACCGGCGTGCCGTCATGGTCGAGCATGTAGCCGAAGCGCGGATAGCCCTCCGGCACGTCGCGGAAAGCCTGCCGGCGCAGGCCCTGGATCCAATAATTGCGCGATCGGCCCACGAAGCCGCGCGTCAGCAAGTCCGCGATCGCTTCAGCGTCGGACTCTGTGATCTCGCGGCATCGGATCTTGGTGTGGATCACGCTCGTCTTGCCCGTGGAAATGACCGGCCTCGTTCCATTAGCGCCAGCCCTCGACATGGGCATCGGCCGGTGCCAGCGGCTGCAGGCCGAGGACGTCACGCACCTTGGCGGGCCAGGCGGAAATGTCGGTACCGTGGGTGTGGAACATGGCGACAGCCAGGCGATCCATGCCGAAGGCGACGCAGCCGGTGTGCGCCGGCTCGCCATTGGCGTCCTGAATGCCCCAGGTCGTGCCGAAATGCTCACGATGATAGTTGAAGCTCATGCAGGCGGTCGGCTGCTCTTCGGAGCGCAGCGGAATCAGGAGCTCGAATTTGAGCTGCTGCTGCTTCTGGCTCACTGCCTTCATCTGGCCGACGCGACCGAAGAACGGATCGCTGGCGTAGTCGACACGGAAGGTGAGGCCGAGGTCGGTCGCGATCTTCTGTGCGCGGACCATCCAGCGCTCGCGGAAATCGGCGACGTCGTCGGGGCTGCCGATACAGACATATTCGCGCATCCGGAACGATTGCAGGCGGTCGAGATGCTTCGACGGCTCGCGGCGGAAGCAATCGGCGGCAACGTCGAAGCGCAGGCCGCCCTTCGGCAAAGGTCCGCGGCTCGCCGCGATCGGATAGACCGGATAGCAGGCGGCAGGCGACAGCACGAGGTCGGCGGGCGACAGCGAGGTGGTCCAGTCGCCGCCGGCATCGAAGCGGCTCACTGCGGCGTTGATCTCGCGTTCGGTCCCGTGCAGGCCGCAAACGCAGCCGAGCAGGTTCGGAAAGCTCTTGAGGTAGCCCGATTTTTCGAGCTGGGCTCGGCTCATCACCGGCGGGAAGCGCATCACCTCAGTGCCTGTCTCGCGATGGCCAGTGATCAGCGCGGCCAGCTTCTCGACCACGCCTTCATAGAGTGCGGTGCGCGCATAGACGCCGTCGGCGCCCATGCGATGGAACAGCTTGTCGGCGAGATGGTCGAGCGGATCAACGATTTGCGGCGCGGTTTCCGGCGAATTGGGGAGGACGGCAATATTCATGGGTCGATGTCCTGCTATCTCGAAATGGTTCTTGTTGGTCTGGTCGGCAAGGCACGCGTCAATCGCGAAGGCTCGACGGCACGCCGCTCATCAACGTCGAGGTCGCCGCGTTGGTCAGAATGCGGTCGTTGTTGATCATGATCGGCGACGACAATACGTCGCGGAGGTGCCGGCCCATGGTGAACTCGCCGTCGTTGCGGTAGCCTGAAAGGCCCGCAGTGCGCATCGCATGCATCACGGTTTCGACCGCGAGTTCGGAGGCCTGCACCTTCAAAAGCGTGATCGAGGATTGGAAGTCGAGCGAGCCGAGCGCGCGCTCGTCATGCTCGGCGCGCGCGAACGCCTCGATGTTGGCGGCGATCAGCGCGCGCAGCTTGGCCAGGGACATCTTGGCTGCGGTGAAATGCGCCGCGGCCGGCGGCATCTGGCCGCCGGACGAGCGCGCCGCCTTGCGGATGAAGGCCTGCGCGCGGGTGACGGCTGCGGCGGCGATGCCGGCCCAGGCCGACGACCAGCACAGATGCGCGAACGGCGTCATGGTCTGGGCATGGATCTTGTCATAGGATTCCGGGAAGACGCGGTCGGCGGGGCAGTCGACCTTCAGCTCGAAGCCGGTCGAGCAGGTGCCGCGCATCCCGAGCGTTTCCCAGCCCAGCGTCCGCTTCAGCGAATAATCGTCCTTGGCGAGTGCCAGCAGCACCTGATCGGAGGCGGCAGCGTCGGTGGCGCGGCGGGCGATGGTGACGAGGCCGTCGGCCTCGGCGCCGTAGGAGATCACGGTAGCGTCGCGGACCAGCGAGATAGTGTCGCCGGCGTGGTCGACGGCAGCGGCGCTGGCGCGGATGTTGCCGCCGTTCTGGCCCTCGGTGGTCGAGGAGGCGAGCAGCCACTGGTCGCGGGCGACCCGGCGCATCATGGTTTCCATCCAGGGGATGCCGTGGCCGTGCCTGATGACGCAGGCCACCTTGGTCTGATGCATCGCGTAGATCATCGCCGTCGAGGCGCAGGCGCGTCCGAGCGTGTAGCAGATGTCAGTGACGTCGTAGATGGAGGCACCGAAGCCGCCGAACTCCACCGGGATCATGACGCCGAGCAGCTTCTGTTCGCGGGCGACCTCGAACGCCTTGTGCGGGAAACGGGCGTCGCGATCGACCTCGTCGGCGTCGGCCGCAGCGGCAGCGGCAGTCCGGGCGGCGCGCTCGATCAGGGAAGGTCCCTGCTCGAGCAAGCTCGTCTGCGTTTCGTCGACAGTGAGGACTGCTTCACGCACGTTCATACTCGTCCGCCTCCGGCTTGCCGTTCGAGATCGCCGGCATCATGAGCGATACCGCTGAAAGCGATCCTCCGGTCATCTTTGCTTGTGAGACGAGGCTACGGATTTAATTCAAATTCGTCGATGAAATAGAGGGTAAACAAAGCCCAATTCCGAATGAACAGTTAAAGGCCGGTTGTTTGCATCCGCCGATTTTCGCACATCGCATTAGGAATCTGGAAGATGCCCGAATTCCAGACAATCTGAGTCATCGTTTACTAAGAAACGGGAAGTATTGCTGCCGCCCATTGCGGGACCGGCGGACCGCGCCCATCCTACCGGCAAGCCGGTCCGGACCTTCGAAGACAGACGGGAATTTGCCGATGCAAGCCTTTGACGACGACGTGCGCAATCGCATCATCATGCTGGTGAAAGGCATCCTCCAGCAGAACTCGCTCAGTGCCGACGTCACGCCGTCGACCAGGCTCGTCGATGCCGGTCTGACCTCGATGGATATGGTCAATCTGATGCTCGGCGTCGAAGCCGAATTCGACTTCACCATTCCGCAGTCGGAGATCACGCCGGAGAACTTCCAGTCCGTCGAGACGCTCGAGCGTATGGTGGTGACCCAGCTGCAGCCGGCGACCGCAGCCTAAACCCAAAACTGCAACTGTCGTCCCTGCGAACGCAGGGACCCATACCGCGGAATCTCTCGACGGCTGATGGTCGCAGTACCAAACGACCAGCCTTCGCCAAACCGCGGCCCGTGGTTGTGGATCCCTGCGAATGCAGGGACGACACCGAGTGTGGGGCTTGTACTCGTCACACCATCGGCATCATCCCGCCACCCCCGTTCCAAAACCGTCCCAAAACTGGCATAGAACCATGTCGCATGGAGCTGACAGGGTGGAGCGGGCATGACGCAGGCGGTATTGGGCATCATCGGCGGCTCGGGCATCTATGACCTGCCAGGTCTTGGGGATGCGCGCGAAGAGGTGATCAAGAGCCCCTGGGGTGAGCCCTCGGCGCCCTTGAGGCGCGGCTCCATCGTCGGCCTGCCCATCGTGTTCCTGCCGCGGCACGACAAGGGCCACCGGCTGTCGCCCTCCGACATCAACTATCGCGCCAATATCGACGTGCTGAAGCGGGCCGGTGTCACCGACCTGATCTCGCTGTCGGCCTGCGGCTCGTTCAGGGAGGAACTGCCGCCAGGCACCTTCGTTCTCGTCGATCAATTCGTTGACCGCACGCACAAGCGCGAGAGCTCTTTCTTCGGGCGGGGCTGCGTCGCGCATGTGTCGATGGCGCATCCCGTCTCGCCGCGGCTGCGCATCCATCTCGCCGCGGCGGCAGAGGCGGAGGGCATCGCCGTGGTGCGCGGCGGAACCTATGTCTGCATGGAGGGTCCGCAATTCTCCACCTATGCGGAGAGCATGACCTACAAGACGCTGGGCTATTCCGTGATCGGCATGACCAACATGCCCGAGGCGAAGCTCGCGCGCGAGGCGGAGATCTGCTACGCGACCGTCGCGATGGTGACCGATTTCGACTGCTGGCATCCGGACCACGACGCCGTCACCGTGCAGGACATCATCCGCGTCTTGACGTCGAACGCCGACAAGGCCAAGGCGCTGGTGGCGCGGCTGGCAAAGGATCTTCCGCGCGAGCACGAGCCGTGCCCGATCGGCTCGGATCGCGCGCTCGACACCGCGCTGATCACGGCGCCCGAAGCGCGGGATCCCGAGCTTCTCAAGAAGCTCGACGCGGTGGCGGGGCGCGTGCTGCGGGCGTGAGGCGCAAGACGAAGTACGAAAAGGCAGAATGCCATGAAGGTCGACGGCAAGCATTTCCGCAGCATCTGGCGCGAACGCGACGGCTGGTCGATCGGCGCGATCGATCAGCGCCGACTGCCGCACGAGTTCGTCGTCGCGAAGCTGACATCGTGTGAAGACGCGGCCGTCGCGATCCGCGACATGCTGGTACGTGGTGCGCCGCTGATCGGCGCCACCGCGGCCTACGGCATGGCGCTCGCCATGCGCGAGGACGCCTCCGACGCCGGCTTGAAGCGTGCCTACGATACGCTCGTCGTCGCTCGGCCGACCGCGATCAATCTCAAGTGGGCGTTGGACGAGATGCGCGCGACGCTCGCGCCGATCGATCCGCTGGAGCGGGCCGAGGCAGCCTACGCGCGCGCCGACGAGATCGTCGAACAGGACGTCGAGATCAACCGCGGCATCGCCGGCAACGGGCTGAAGCTGATCGAGGCGATCGCAGCCAAGAAGCCGGGTGAGACGGTCAATTTGCTGACTCATTGCAACGCCGGCTGGCTCGCCACCGTCGACTGGGGCACGGCGACGGCGCCGATCTATCTTTCGCATGAGCGCGGCATCAAGGTCCACGTCTGGGTCGACGAGACGCGTCCGCGCAATCAGGGCGCCTCGCTCACGGCCTGGGAGCTCGGCCATCACGGTGTGCCGCACACGGTGATCCCCGACAATACCGGCGGGCACCTGATGCAGCACGGCATGGTCGATCTCGCCATCGTCGGCACCGACCGCGTCGCCGCCAATGGCGACGTCTGCAACAAGATCGGCACCTATCTGAAGGCGCTCGCCGCGCACGACAACAACGTGCCGTTCTACGTCGCGCTGCCGTCACCGACGATCGACTTCACCGTCCATGACGGCATCCGCGACATCCCGATCGAGCAGCGCAGCGGCGTGGAGGTCACCGACATGACCGGCCGCACCGCAGACGGCCGGCTGGAGACGGTGCGCATCGTGCCGGAGAATTCGCCGGTCGCGAACTATGCCTTCGACGTGACCCCGGCGCGGCTCGTCACCGGTCTTATCACCGAGCGTGGTGTGCTGAAGCCGGATCGCGCCGCATTGGCGGCGGCGTTTCCGGAGCGGATCGCCGCGGCGGTGAAGTAATCAGTTCGCCAGGCGAGATGTCCCCACGCTGTCATTGCGAGCGTAGCGAAGCAATCCAGAATCCCTCCGCGCAGAGAGCCCGGATTGCTTCGCTGCGCTCGCAATGACGGAGAATGACGCGACAGCTACCCCAGCTTCAGCCCCGTCGCCGTCTCGAGCTCGGCAATCGCTTGCGCGCCGCTCGTCACCTTGATCGTGGTCATGCCCATCTCGCGCGCCGGCTTCAGATTGACGCCGAGATCGTCGAGATAGACGCACTTGGCCGGATCGACCTTCAGCGTCTCGACCATCAGCGCATAGATGCGCGGGTCGGGCTTGCGCAGGCCGATCTTGGCGGATTCGATCACGTGATCGAACAGCACCATCACCTCGGCGATGTAGAGCGAGCGGCCCGTCATGCTGCCGATGGCATTGGCCGGAAGGTTGTTGGTGATGCAGCCGGTCTTGAACTGCGCCTTGATGCGCTTCAAGGCCTCGACCATCTCGGGGCGCAGATCGCCCTGCAGCAGCGGCAGCACGTCGCGGCCGCGCACCTCCGCGCCGAGTGCCAGCGACTCCTCGGCGAACAGGCGATCGAACGTCTCGATATCGACCTCGGCGCGCTCGAATTTGGCCCAGGCATTTTCCAGATGGTTGGCGGCATTGGTGCGCCGGATGATGTCGGCAGGCAGGCCACGCGCCGTCTCGAACCGCGCAAACGCCTCGAACGGTGAGCTCGTCAGCACGCCGCCAAAATCAAAGATAACCGCCTCGATCGTCACGATCCTGTCCTCGTCAATTCCTTTCCAAGAGGGCTAGCATGCGCTATCGGCAAGGGCCAGTCCGAAGCAATCCGCCGCCGTCACTGACCGAAGCGTGTTCCCATGATAAAGCCTGCGACTCTCATCATAGCTGAGCTGCTGCTCGCTGCGCCCGCGCACGCCATCGTCGGCGGCGGCACGCCGCAGGCCGATGGCGTGGCGCGCGCCGTCGTCACCATCGTCGGCTCGCGCGGCAATTTTTGCACCGGCAGCTTGATTGCGCCACGCGTGGTCCTGACGGTCGCGCACTGTGTGCAGCCAGGCGCGGACTACAAGATCGTCGATCGTGGCGCCGACGGTGCCCCGCAATTGCTGAACGTGCGCACTGTCGCGATCCATCCGAACTTCAACATGCAGGCGATGCAGGCGCACCGCGCCACCGCCGACGTGGCATTGCTGCAACTGGAAATTCCACTCAAGGGAAAATCCACGGTGGCCGTCGGCATGCCGCAGATTCCAATCCAGGTCGGCAGCCGCTTCGTTATCGCCGGCATCGGCGTCACGGTACGCGGTGACGGTAAGAGCGGCGGCGCGACGCGTGTCGCCGCGCTCGTCGCCACGGGCCAGCCCGGCACCCTCCAAATCCGGCTGGTTGATCCCGTAACCAACGGTGTTCGCGATGGAATTGGCGCCTGCACGGGCGATTCCGGTGGTCCCGTGCTGGAGGACAAGCCGAATGGTCCCATCCTTGTCGGCCTCATCAGCTGGTCCACCGGACCGAACGGCGCAGCCGGCTGCGGTGGATTGACCGGCGTCACACCGCTCACGCTCTATCGCGACTGGATCTTGCAGACCGCGCGGAGCTGGGGTGCGGGCCTGTGATTTGACCTCGATTTGATCTATGTCATTTTGAAGCGGAAGCGCGATGGGCGACCATGCCCGTCGCGGAGGAAACGCGTCGTCCGGACAAGGGCGGCCACAAAAACAAGCAAGGTATAGAAGCAACAATGAATGTCGCTGTTCGCAGTCACGCCACGGCCAAGCAGGTTTCGGAACATTTCGACGTGCTGATCGTCGGTGCCGGCATCTCCGGCATCGGTAGCGCCTATCACATCCAGAAGCAGCTTCCGGGCACGAGCTACGTCATCCTGGAGACGCAGGAAACGTTCGGCGGCACCTGGAGTACACATCGCTATCCCGGCATTCGCTCCGACAGCGATCTCCATACCTTTGGCTACAGCTTCAAGCCGTGGGTCGGCCCGCCGATTGCGACCGCCGAAGAGATCCTCTCCTATATGAAAGAGGTGATCGACGACAACGATATCGCGCGGCATATCCGCTACAAGCACAAGATCAATTCCGCAAGCTGGTCGAGCGAGCAGAACCTCTGGACCATCGAGGCGGCGACGACCGACACTGGAGAGCCCAGGACCTTCACCGCGAATTTCCTCTGGATGTGCCAGGGCTATTACCGCCATTCGGAAGGCTACACGCCGGAATGGAAGGGCATGGATCGCTTCAAGGGCCGCATCGTCCATCCCCAGACCTGGCCGGACGATATCGAACTCACCAACAAGAAGGTCGTCGTGATCGGCTCGGGCGCCACCGCGGCAACGCTGGTGCCGAACATCGCGGACAAATGCGCGCATGTCACCATGCTGCAGCGCTCGCCGACCTATTTCCGGCTCGGCCGCAATGCCATCGAGATCGCCGAGGAGCTGCGCCGGCTGCAGGTCGATGAAGCCTGGATCCATGAGATCGTGCGGCGCAAGATCCTGTTCGAGCAGGACGCCTTCACGAAACTCTGCGTCTCCAAGCCCGAGCAGGTGAAGAAGGAGCTGATCGGCCAGATCAGCGCGGTGCTCGGCCCCGATTACGACGTCGAGACCCACTTCACGCCGAAATACCGGCCGTGGCGGCAGCGCATTGCCTTCGTGCCCGATGCCGATCTGTTCAAGGGGATTGCCAGCGGCAAGGCCTCGGTCGTCACCGACGAGATCGAATGCTTCGTCGAGAATGGCATCCAGCTCAAGTCGGGCAAGGTGCTCGAGGCCGACATCATCATCACTGCGACCGGCTTCAATCTCGCTGCGCTCGGTGACATCGCCTTCGAGATCGACGGCAAGCCGCTCGCCTTCGGCGATACCGTCACCTACCGTGGCATGATGTTCACGGGCGTGCCGAACCTGGTCTGGGTGTTCGGCTATTTCCGCGCCAGCTGGACGCTGCGCGTCGACCTCGTCGCCGATTTCGTCTGCCGGCTGCTCGGCCACATGAAAGCGAAAAGCGCCAGGAAGGTCGAGGTGAAGCTGCGACCTGAAGACCACAACATGCCGATCCTGCCCTGGATCGATCCGGAAAACTTCAATCCCGGCTACATGATGCGCAACATGGACCTGTTGCCCAAGCGCGGCGACAAGCCGGAATGGCAGCACAGCCAGGATTACTGGACCGAGAAGGACGAGATCCCGAAGACGGATCTGGATGACAAGGCGTTTGTGTACAGTTGAGTCGAGCCGCTGCGACGAACTCGCCATGCCCGGGCTTGTCCCGGGCATCCACGCCTTTGGTCACGACAAGAAGGTGCGTCGATGGCCGGGACAGGCCCGGCCATGACGCCCGAGCAAGTTGTTGGATATCACGCCACTCACGAATTCCGCCGCGTCGCATTGGCGGCAATCGCCGCTGCGGCGGTGCGGTTCTCGACGCCGAGCTTGGCATAGATCTGCTCAAGATGCTTGTCGACCGTGCGCGGGCTGAGGCCCAGGATTTGCGCGATGTCGCGGTTGGTCTTGCCCTTGCTGAGCCAGGCCAGCACCTCGCCTTCGCGGGTGGTGAGGCCGAGCTCGCTGGTGAATTCCGGCGGCAGCGCGGTGCCGGACTCCCGGGAGAGCCGCAGCAGAAACTCGTTCGGCGCCGTTTCGCCCATGTAATAGAGCCGCAGCTGCGGGTTGTCGGGCAGCGAGGTCGCCTGAGACTTCGAGCTGCCCCTGGCCTTGGCCTGCTCCAGCCATTGCAGCAATGACGGCGACAGCACGAAGTCCTCGGCCTGCGTGCCCTGATGGTCGGACATCAACTTTTGCGCCTGCGGCGTCGCCCACAGCACGTTGCCCTGGCCGTTGACCGCAAACAGGAAACGGCCGGAGACGTCGAGCGCGGCGCGCGCGCTCTGTGTCAGCCGGGCATTGCCGAGATGGACGCGGATGCGCGCCAGCATCTCCTCGATCACGATCGGCTTGGTCACGTAATCGACGCCGCCTGCCTCGAGCCCGCGCACGATATGCTCGGTTTCGGCGAGCCCGGTCATGAAGATGACCGGGACATTGGCAAGATCCGCATCGCGCTTGAGACGGCGGCAGGTCTCGAAACCGTCGATGCCGGGCATCACGGCATCCAGCAGCACGATGTCGGGCGTGATCTGGTCGATGATGCGCATCGCGGCGGCGCCGTCGAGCGCCACCATGACTGTCATCCCAGCGCCGTCGAGCGCGTCGGTCAGCAGCCGCAGCGTCTCCGGAGAATCATCGACAACGAGCGCGACGTCGCGCTTCTTCGACTCAATGTTCATGCGCATGCAACGTCTTCAATGTGGCCATGTACTGGTCGATATCGAAGCGGTCGACCAGCGACCGCATCTGCGCGACGAAGTCGGCATGCTCCGGATGCTCGCTGCCGATCTCGTCCAGCTTCAACTGGATACCCTTGACATAGCCGATCTGGCCGAGCCCGATCAGCGCCTCGATGTGCCGCGCCGGCGGCCTCGATCCGCTTTCGGGACGCCAGAACGACACCCGGACCTCGTCCGGGCCGTATTGCCATTCGATCCTGAGAAGCTGGCGGATCGTCTCCAGCAGCCGCGGGATGTCGATCGGCTTCATCAGGTAGCCGTCGTGGAAAGGTTGTGCCAGCGGCGTGCCGTGCGCTTCCAGCGCGCTCGCCGACACCATCAGGATGCGCGCCTGGTGGTGGCCGCTCGCGCGCAAGGCTTCCGCCACGGCCCAGCCGTCCATGGCGGGCATCGAGATGTCGAGCAGGAACAGATCGGGCCGGCAGTGCTGCGCCAGCGCAAGGCAGCCGGGCCCGTCGGGGGCGCTGAGCAGGATGAAGCCGAGCGGCGTCAGCACCTCGCGCAGCAGGTCGCGATGCACGGGATCGTCATCGGTGATGAGGATGGTCTTGCGCGCGCCGTGATAGCCGGAGACCGGCGCCTCCACCGGCGCGATGCGCTGCGGATTGGTGACCTCCGAGAGCAGGATCTTGACCTTGAACGTCGAGCCGGTGCCGACCGTGCTCGTGACCTTGATATCGCCACCCATCACGCCGGCGAGCAGGCGACTGATGGTGAGGCCGAGCCCGGTGCCGGTCTGCGGCTGTGAGGCGCCGAGCGCACCCCGCTCGAACGGTGCGAAGATGCGCTCCAGATCGTCGGCCTGGATGCCGGGGCCGGTGTCGATCACCTCGAACTCGGCGACCGGGCTGCGATAGTGCACGACGAACTGCACGCTGCCGGACTGGGTGAACTTGATGGCGTTCGAGAGCAGGTTGATCAGCACCTGGCGCAGCCGCTTCTCGTCGGCATAGACCACGCGCGGCAGATGTGCCGGCCGCCGGAATACGAAGTCGATGCCCTTGGCCGCGGCTTGGAGGCGGAACATGCCGACCAGCTGGTCGAGAAATTCGCTCAAGCGCACCTCGTCGCGCGACAGATACAGCCGCCCCGCCTCGATCTTGGAGATGTCGAGGATGCCGTCGATCAGGCCGGAGAGGTGGTCGGCGCTGCGGCGCACGACGCGAACCTGATCGCGCGGCTTGGCGCTGAGCGTCGTGTCCTGCTCCAGAAGCTGGGCATAGCCGCTGATCGCGTTCAGCGGCGAGCGCAGCTCGTGGCTCAGGCCGACCACATAGCGGCTCTTGGCGAGGTTGGCGGATTCGGCGACTTCCTTGGCACGCTGGAGCTCGGCGTCGGTGCGCTTGTGGGCATCGATTTCCTGGATCAGCAGCGCGGTCTGCCGCCGCGTCTCGGCTTCGGCCGCGCGCCGGCTCTGCTGCGCCAGCACGAACAGCCAGGCGACCACGCCGATGATGATGCTGAGCGAGAAGAACACCTTCCACAGCACGTCGGACACGAGCTCGTTGTCGCCGTGCACGCTCGCCGACGTCTGCAGGTAGATCAGTCCCAGCACCAGGGCGATCAGGCCGGCGGAGACCACGAACACGCCGATATAATGGCCGACCTGCGAGTTGATCCGGGCGTAGATCGGCTGCGGCATCAGCTTGCCGAGCGTCTCCGACACCTGCGCCTGGAATCTCGCGTGCGGCTTGCAGAGGTCGTGGCAGCGGGCATCCAGCGAACAGCACAAGGAGCAGATCGGGCCGGCGTAAGCGGGACAGGAGGCCATGTCCTCCGGCTCGAACGAGTGCTCGCAGATGCAGCACTGGATCGCCTCGATGTTCTGCCAGCTCCGCTTCGGCTTGCGCGCGATGTAGTACTTGCCGTCCGTGGCCCAGGCGATCAACGGCGCGGCGATGAAGGCCATCGCGAGCGCGATGAAGGCCGACAGCGCCTTCGCAGTGGGCCCAAACAGGCCGTAGAAGGCGCTGATCGAGACGATGGTCGCGATCGTCATCGCGCCCACGCCGACCGGATTGACATCGTAGAGATGCGCGCGCTTGAACTCGATCTGCTGGGGCCGCAGTCCCAGCGGCTTGTTGACGACGAGGTCTGCGACCAGCGCGCCGACCCAGGCGATCGCGACGTTGGAATAGAGCGCCAGCGTCTGCTCCAGGGCCTTGTAGACGCCGATCTCCATCAAGAGCAGCGCCACAATGACGTTGAAGACCAGCCAGACCACCCGGCCGGGATGGCTGTGGGTCAGGCGCGAAAAGAAGTTCGACCAGGCGATCGAGCCGGCATAGGCGTTGGTGACGTTGATCTTGACCTGCGACAGGATCACGAACGTGCCAGTCAAGGCCAGCGCGAGGTCGGGCTGCGACAGCACATAGCGGAAGGCTTCGAGATACATGTGCGCCGGCTCGGCGGCCTCCTCGGGCGGCACACCGTGGCTGAGCGCGAAGAAGGCGAGAAACGAGCCGGCCAGAAGCTTCAGCGCGCCCAGCACGATCCAGCCCGGCCCCGCGCTCATCAGCGCCATCCACCAGGAAGCCCTGGAGGCGCGGCGGTCGCGCGGCAGGAACCGCAGGAAGTCGACCTGCTCGCCGATCTGCGCCACCAGCGAAAACACCACCGAGGCCGCAACGCCGAACAGCAGGAGATCGAAATGCCCGTTGAGATCGCCATGCTCGCCGGAGAACTTGTGCCACTCCGCAAAGGAGTGCGGGTTGTGCCAGGCGATCGCGGCGAACGGAATGATGTGAAGGATCACCCACAGGGGCTGCGTCCACAATTGAAAGCGGCTGATCAGCGTGATGCCGTAGGCCACCAGCGGGATGATGACGACAGCGCTGATGAGATAGCCGACTGGCCGCGGAATCCCGAAGCACATCTCGAGCGCCGAGGCGAGGATCACGGCCTCGATCGCGAAGAAGATGAAGGTGAAGGAGGCGTAGATCAGCGAGGTGACGGTCGAGCCGATGTAACCGAAGCCGGCACCCCGCGTCAGCAGGTCGATGTCGATGCCGCATTTGGCGGCATAATAGGCGATCGGCACCCCGCAGGCGAAGATGATGATGGAGACCACGAGGATGGCGGCGATTGCGTTGGTGACGCCATAGTTCAGCGTGATCGTCCCGCCGATCGCCTCCATCGCCAGGAACGAGATCGCGCCCAGCGCCGTGTTGGCGACCCGGGCGGCGGACCAGCGGCGCGCGCCCTTGGCGGTGAAACGCAGCGCGTAGTCCTCCAGCGTCTGGTTGGCGACCCACTGGTTGTACTGGCGCCTGACGCGGTCGATTCGCTGCCGCCCTGCCACTCACCCAACTCCCGATACGGACCCGGATCCCTCGCAAATTCCGTACCAAAAGCCTACGTCGGCATTTTGCGGTGCAGTATACGCGATCTTGCGTATGCTTCCGCTGCACAAATCCGAGCCATCCTCACGACGCCAATCGCGTGTTCTCGAACAAAAGTGGGGTGCTCATGTCGGACGAAGAAAACAAGGGCTTGTTGTCGCCGCTTCGGCGCAAACTATTGATGGGAATGGCCGCCGTGCCGGCCATCACCATGCTGCCGCGAGGGTCTTTTGCGCAGGCCCCGGCGACCTCCGCGGTCAACACCACGGGTCTTGCGGTCACCGATACCGAGGTGACGGTCGGTATCCTGCACTCGGCGACCGGCACCATGGCAATCTCCGAAACTGGCTCGATCCAGGCCGAAAAGCTCGCCATCGAGCAGATCAATGCCGCCGGCGGCGTGCTCGGGCGCAAGATCAAGTTCATCCAGGAGGACGGTGCCAGCGATTGGCCGACCTTTGCGGAAAAGGCCAAGAAGCTCCTGGTCAACGACAAGGTCGCGGCGATCATGGGCTGCTGGACCTCGGCCTCGCGCAAGGCGGTGCTGCCGGTCGTCGAGCAGTATAACGGCATGCTCTACTACCCGACCTTCTATGAAGGCCTAGAGCAGTCCAAGAACGTCATCTACACCGGGCAGGAAGCGACACAGCAGATTCTCGCGGGCCTGAACTGGATCGCCAAGGAGAAGGGCGCGAAGTCGTTCTTCTTCATCGGCTCCGACTACATCTGGCCGCGCACCTCCAACAAGATCGCGCGCAAGCATGTCGAGAATGTGCTGAAGGGCAAGGTCGTCGGCGAGGAGTACTACGCGCTCGGCTCGACGCAGTTCAACTCGGTCATCAACAAGATCAAACTGACCAAGCCCGACGTCATCTTCACCGACGTCGTCGGCGGTTCCAACGTCGCGTTCTACAAGCAGCTCAAGGCCGCCGGCGTCGACCTCGCCAAGCAGCCGCTGCTTACGATCTCGGTGACCGAAGACGAGATCGACGGTATCGGGGGCGAGAACATCGCGGGCGCCTATGCCTGCATGAAGTACTTCCAGTCGCTCGACAATGCCAACAACAAGGCCTTCGTGTCGGCGTTCAAGAAGATGTGGGGCGAGAAGACGGTGATCGGAGACGTCACCCAGGCTGCCTATCTCGGCCCGTGGCTGTGGAAGCTGACGGTCGAGAAGGCCGGCTCCTTCGACGTCGACAAGATCGCGGCGTCGTCGCCGGGCGTCGAGTTCAAGGGCGCGCCGGAAGGCTATGTGCGCATCCATGAGAACCATCACCTCTGGTCGAAGACCCGCGTCGGCCGCGCCAAGCTCGATGGCCAGTTCGAGCTGATCTACGAGACCGCCGATCTCGTCGAGCCGGATCCGTTCCCCAAAGGCTACCAGTAAGAAGCCGTCGCGACGCCCGTCGCGCTTTCCCTCAAGGCAAAACCGCTCCCTGGCGTGGATCGCAAGTCCATGCCCAAGACCCCGCGTCGCGACTCTGCATCGCGACGCGGGACCCTATTCCCCCGACGGAGGACATCAATGTTCGGCGACTACTCGCTTGGTGATCTCGGCTCCATTTTCGTCATGCAGGGCTTTGCAGGACTGATCCTGTTCTCGGTCTACGTGCTGATGGCGCTCGGACTTGCCATCATCTTCGGCCAGATGGGCGTCATCAACATGGCCCATGGCGAGTTCATGATCCTCGGGGCCTACGTCACCTGGATGACCTCCAATCTCTTCCAGGCCTATTTGCCGAGCCTGTTCAGCGGCTACTTCTTCCTCGCCATGATATTGGCCTTCCTCGCCTCCGGTGCGCTGGGCATGCTGGTGGAATGGGTGCTGATCCGGCACCTCTATAAGCGCCCGCTCGATACGCTGCTCGCGACCTGGGGTCTCAGCCTGATGCTGCAGCAGGCCTATCGCTCTGTTTTCGGAGCGCGCGAGGTCGGCGTCGAGCTGCCGCAATGGATGCTGGGCTCGCTCCGCGTCACCGACAGTATCGAGGTGCCGATCAACGGCGTGTTCGTGATGTGCCTCACCGTGCTGATCACAATTGCCGTCGCCTATGTTCTCTACATGTCGCGCTGGGGCCGCCAGGTCCGCGCGGTCGTGCAGAACCGCATCATGGCCGGCGCCGTCGGCATCAACACCGAGAAGGTCGACCGCTACACGTTCGGCCTCGGTTGCGGCATCGCCGGCGTCGCCGGCAGCGCCTTCACCATGATCGGCTCGACCGGGCCGACCTCCGGACAGCTCTACATCGTGGATACGTTCCTGGTCGTGGTGTTCGGCGGCGCCGCCAGCCTGCTCGGCACGATCGCCTCCGCGTTCTCGATCTCGCAGACACAATCGACGCTCGAATTCTTCATGTCGGGCTCGATGGCCAAGGTGCTCACGCTGCTCGCCGTCGTCGGCATCCTGATGCTGCGGCCGCAGGGTCTGTTCGCCCTCAAGGTCCGCAAATAACGAGAAGCAGGCAAGTCATGATCATCAATTCACGCTTCTTCAATCGATCCGAACTGATGGGCTTCATTGCGCTCGCGGCCGTGCTGTTCGTGATCCTGCCGCTGACGCTCGACGTGTTCCGCCTCAATCTGGTCGCGAAATATCTGACCTACGCCTTTGTCGCGATTGGCCTCGTGCTGTGCTGGGGCTATGGCGGCATCCTGAGTCTGGGGCAGGGCGTGTTCTTCGGCCTCGGCGGTTATTGCATGGCGATGTTCCTCAAGCTCGAAGCCTCCAGCGTCGAGAACACCAAGATCCAGTCGACGCCCGGCATCCCCGATTTCATGGACTGGAATCAGATCACGGCACTGCCGTTCTTCTGGCAGCCGTTTCACAGCCTCACCTTCACCATCCTCGCCATCATCCTGGTTCCTGGCATCTTCGCCCTGATCATCGGCACCGCGATGTTCAAGCGCCGCGTCGGCGGCACCTATTTCGCCATCATCACCCAGGCGGTCGCCGCCATCCTCACCATCCTGATTGTCGGCCAGCAGGGCTATACCGGCGGCATCAACGGCATGACCGACCTGCGCACGCTCAAGGGCTGGGACATCCGGCCCGACCACGCCAAGATCATCCTGTACTTCGTCGAGGTGGTGCTGCTGTTCGCCTGCATCGGCATCGCGCAGTTCATCCGCCTGACCAAGCTTGGCCGCATCCTGGTGGCAATGCGCGAGCAGGAGGACCGCGTCCGCTTCTCCGGTTACAGCGTCGCCAACTTCAAGATCTTCGCCTTCTGCATGGCCGCGATCTTCGCCGCGATCGGCGGCGCCATGTTCGCGCTCAATGTCGGTTTCATGTCGCCGTCCTTCGTCGGCATCGTGCCGTCGATCGAGATGGTGATCTACACCGCGGTCGGTGGGCGGATGTCGATCTTCGGCGCGATCTGGGGCGCCATCCTGGTGAATTTCGCCAAGACCAGCCTGTCCGAATCCTTCCCGCAGCTCTGGCTGTTCGGTCTCGGCGCGCTGTTCATCGCGGTCGTGCTGGCCTTCCCGAACGGCTTGTCGGGGCTCTGGGCCGATTACGTGCAGCCGCGCATCGATCGGCTGTTCGCCTCGCGCAAGGCGAAAGCCGGGTGGAATGACAATTCGGTCGCCGACGGCGCGCCGGCAGAGTGAGGGGAGATCATGCTTATTGGACACCAGCCCAAGGACTTCCTGCTCGCTGTCTCAGGCCTCACCGTCTCGTTCGACGGGTTCAAGGCGGTCAACGACCTCTCCTTCTACGTCGAGGAGAACGAAATTCGCGTCATCATCGGTCCCAACGGTGCCGGCAAGACCACGGTGCTCGACCTGATCTGCGGCAAGACCAAGGCGACCTCCGGCTCGATCCAGTTTCGTGGCAAGGAGCTCACGAAGATGAAGGAGAACGAGATCGTGCAGACCGGCGTCGGGCGCAAATTCCAGACCCCGTCGGTGTTCGAGGATCTCACCGTGTTCGAGAACCTCGAGATCTCGTTTCCGCGCGGCCGCACCGTGTTCGGCTCGCTGACCTTTCAGCGCGACCAGCTGGTGAGGGACCGGGTTGAGGAGGTGGCGGAGATGATCTTCCTCAAGGACAAGCTCAACACCTATGCCGACGAACTCAGCCACGGTCAGAAGCAGTGGCTCGAGATCGGCATGCTGCTGATCCAGGATCCCGACCTCCTGATGCTGGATGAGCCGGTCGCCGGCATGAGCGTATCCGAGCGCGCCAAGACGGCGGAGTTGCTCAACCGCATCATCAAGAACCGTTCGGTGCTGGTGATCGAGCACGACATGAAGTTCGTCGAGGACATCGCGCACAAGGTCACCGTGCTGCACCAGGGCCAGATCCTCTCGGAGGGGACGATGGAGAAGGTGAAGAACGATCCCAAGGTCGTCGAAGTCTATCTGGGGCATTGACATGGCGAATAAGGAGCAAGCACGCGCGGCGTACTCCGTCCACCTCTCCCATAGGGAGAGGTCGAATTGCGCAGCAATTCGGGTGAGGGGGTTCGCTCCCTCGAGGAACTTGCGCCCCCTCACCCGCGCCTTCGGCGCGACCTCTCCCCGGTGGGGAGAGGTGAACAAACACCGAGCCTAGGAGGCGATCATGCTGGCAATTTCCGATCTCCACGTCGCCTACGGCCAGAGCGAGGTGCTGCACGGGCTCAACGTCAAGGTCGCGCCGAACGAGATCGTGGCGATCATGGGCCGCAACGGCATGGGCAAGACCACGCTGATGAAGTCGCTGATGGGCATCCTGCCAGCGAAAAGCGGCTCGGTGACCATGGACGGTGCAGAGCTCGGCGGTCTCAAGAGCTACGAGCGCGTCGCCAAGGGTCTCGCCTACGTGCCGCAGGGCCGCATGATCTTCTCGACCATGACCGTGAAGGAGAACATCGAGACCGGGCTCGTGGTTGCAGGCGAATCCGAGGTGCCTGGCGACATCTACGAATTGTTTCCGGTGCTGCTGGAGATGAAGGGCCGCCGCGGCGGCAATCTGTCCGGGGGCCAGCAGCAGCAGCTCGCCATCGCCCGCGCGCTCGCCACCAAGCCGAAGGTCTTGCTGCTGGACGAACCGACGGAAGGCATTCAGCCCTCCATCATCAAGGAGATGGCGCGCACCCTCAAGCGTATCCGCGACGAGAAGGGGCTCTCGATCGTCGTCTCCGAACAGGTCCTGAGCTTCGCGCTCGACATCGCCGACCGCGTGCTGGTGATCGAGAACGGCGAGATCGTGCGCGACGATCCGCGCGACGCCGTCGATGCCGCGCAGGTTTCGAAATATCTGTCCGTCTAACCAACCGTGTAAAAGGGGAGCATCTCGATGCCAGAGACACTGATCAAGGTCGATCTCACCAAGTCGGCCTATGAAAATGACATGGTGCACAACCGCTGGCACCCCGACATCCCGATCGTGGCCTGGGTCAATCCCGGCGACGATTTCATCATCGAGACCTATGACTGGACCGGCGGCTTCATCAAGAACAACGATTCCGCCGATGACGTGCGCGACATCGATCTGTCGATCGTGCACTTCCTGTCCGGCCCGATCGGCGTCAAGGGCGCCGAGCCCGGCGATCTCCTCGTCGTCGACCTGCTCGACGTCGGCCCGCTCAAGGAGAGCCTGTGGGGCTTCAACGGGTTCTTCTCCAAGCAGAACGGCGGCGGCTTTCTCACCGACCATTTCCCGCTCGCGCAGAAGTCGATCTGGGACATCAAGGGTCTCTACACGTCGTCGCGTCACGTGCCCGGCGTGAACTTCGCCGGTCTCATCCATCCCGGCCTGATCGGCTGTCTGCCCGATCCGAAGATGCTGGAGACCTGGAATAAGCGCGAAGCCGAGCTGATCTCGACCAATCCGACCCGCGTGCCCGGCCTTGCCAACCCGCCGTTCGCAGCGACGGCGCATGGCGGCCGCGCCAAGGGCGACGTCAAAGCCAAGATCGGTGCCGAAGGCGCGCGCACCGTGCCGCCGCGCGAGCATGGCGGCAATTGCGACATCAAGGATCTCTCGCGCGGCTCGAAGATCTACTTCCCGGTCTATGTGCCCGGCGCGGGTCTCTCGATGGGCGACCTGCACTTCAGCCAGGGCGACGGCGAGATCACCTTCTGCGGCGCCATCGAGATGGCCGGCTGGCTGCATCTGAAGGTGGAAGTGATCAAGGACGGCATGTCAAAATACGGCATCAAGAATCCGATCTTCAAGCCGTCGCCGATCACGCCGAACTACAAGGACTATCTGATCTTCGAAGGCATCTCGGTGGATGAAGCCGGCAAGCAGCACTATCTCGACGTCCACATCGCCTATCGCCAGGCCTGCCTCAACGCCATCGAGTATCTCAAGAAGTTCGGTTACTCCGGCGCCCAGGCCTATTCGATCCTCGGCACCGCGCCGTGCCAGGGCCACATCTCCGGCGTGGTCGACGTGCCCAACGCCTGCGCCACCCTATGGCTGCCGACCGAGATCTTCGATTTCGACGTGATGCCGTCGGCGGCAGGTCCCATCAAGCACATCACCGGCGACATCCAGATGCCGATCTCGCCGGACAAGTGATCCCTGCGCGAGTGGATGCGGGACGGCCGGCATTTCTGGCCGCCCCGCATCCGCCGCGAGGTGTGTTGAACAGGCAAGAGCGTTGGGGATGATGTAAATGCCGGTCTACGAATATCTCTGTGACGATTGCGGTCCCTTCAAGGACCTGCGCCCGATGGCGGAATGCGACGATCCGCAAAACTGCCCGCACTGCGAGACGCTGGCGCCGCGGGTGATCCTGACTGCACCGAATTTCTTCTGCATGCCGGCGGACAAGCGCAAGGCGCACGCCGTCAACGAACGCAGCAGCCACGCGCCGCAGACGCTGGCGCAATACAAGGCCTCGCACGGCCCGGGCTGCGGTTGCTGTTCCTCCGGCAAGACGGTGAAGGACAAGAGCTCGACCGACAGGAAGAGGCCGACGCGGTTGATGACCAAGACCAGGAGCGGCGCCAAGGGTTTCCCGACTGCGCGGCCCTGGATGATCAGCCACTAACGCCACACGCCACCATCAGACACACAACGGACAGGAGCGCTCAACATGCTTCACGGTGATATCTCCAGCAGCAACGACACCGTCGGGGTCGCGGTGGTCAATTACAAGATGCCTCGCCTGCACACCAAGGCCGAGGTGCTCGACAACGCCCGCAAGATCGCCGACATGATCGTCGGCATGAAGGTCGGCCTGCCCGGCATGGACCTCGTGATCTTCCCGGAATATTCCACGCAAGGCATCATGTACGACTCCAAGGAGATGTACGAGACGGCCTCCGTCGTGCCGGGCGAGGAGACCGCGATCTTCGCCGAGGCCTGCCGCAAGGCCAAGGTGTGGGGCGTGTTCTCGCTCACCGGCGAACGCCACGAGGAGCATCCGCACAAGGCGCCCTACAACACCCTGATCCTGATGAACGACAAGGGCGAGATCGTGCAGAAATATCGCAAGATCATGCCCTGGGTGCCGATCGAGGGCTGGTATCCCGGCAACTGCACCTATGTCTCGGAGGGTCCGAAGGGCCTCAAGGTCAGTCTGATCATCTGCGATGACGGCAATTATCCGGAGATCTGGCGCGACTGCGCCATGAAGGGGGCCGAGCTGATCGTACGCTGCCAGGGCTACATGTACCCGGCCAAGGAGCAGCAGGTCATGATCTCGAAGGCCATGGCCTGGGCCAACAACGTCTATGTGGCCGTCGCCAATGCCGCCGGCTTTGACGGCGTCTATTCCTATTTCGGCCACTCCGCGATCATCGGCTTCGATGGCCGCACCCTCGGCGAATGCGGCGAGGAGGATTACGGCATCCAGTATGCGCAGCTCTCGAAGCATCTGATCCGGGATGCGCGCCGCAACGCCCAGTCACAGAACCATCTCTACAAGCTGGTCCATCGCGGCTACACCGGCATGATCAATTCCGGCGACAGCCCGCGCGGTGTCGCGGCGTGCCCGTATGATTTCTACAGGAACTGGATCAAAGACCCCGAAGGGACGCGGGACATGGTCGAGGCGATGACCCGCTCGACACCGGGGACCGAGGAATGCCCGATCGACGGCATTCCGAACGGGACGGCGGCCAGCAACTACTGAGTTGTCTGCGGCGCCGCGTCCCGGCTGTTATCCTCGCCTGGAGGACAGGGCTATCGCATATGGCATGCTCGATGTGGCGGTATTGGCGCTGGGCTCCCTCTCCGGCTTGCGGGGGAGGGCTGGGGTGGGGGTGTCTCCGCGTCGGGATTAGGGATTGAGGAGGATGTCCCTGCGTGGCGAGAGCCCTCACGCGCCGCGCTCTGCGAGCGCGTCGGCCTCTCCCGCAAGCGGGAGAGGCCGAGCAAGCCCGCGGTCCTCGCGAAATCCATATGCGATTGGCCTGTCCTCCGGGGACGGGTAAGCGCTACCGTTTCTGGTCGGGCCTGCGCGGCGGGTGTGGAGCGACAGTGGCTGCCGGTGTCCCGCTCATCTTGTTGGCGGTCTCGCTGACGTCGAGCAGCGAGCGCCGAATGTCCTCGATGTAGCTCGCGGACTTTTTCTTCATCATGTCCGCGAGCTCGTGCAGCCCCTGCACCTTCTCGAACAGCTCGTCGGCCTTGCCGTCGACGAAGCCGGGTACCACGCCCTCGATCTTCGTGACCGCCTTGTCGAAGCCCGCGAAGGCGCTGTCGACCTTGGCCATGACAGAATCGATCTCGCTACCCTTACTCCGGAGATCGGCGGTGTAATCTTCGAACGTGCGCAGGCCGTCCTTGATGGCCGGCGCGTTGCTGACGATCGTGCGGTCGACGCTGTGCAGGGTCTCGATGATGGATTCGGCGTCGCTGAGATCGGCGGTCAATACGGGGATGCCGTCCGAGTCCAGCGGCACCGGGGGCGCTGTGGGAGCACCTCCGATCAGCGAGATCGCGGCAACGCCGGTGAGGCCCTGGAACTCGATGCCCGCCACGGTGTCCTTGCGGATCGGTGCGGTGTTGTCGAGCATCACCAGCGCCACGATCCTGCGCGGACTGTCCAGCTTGATCGACAGGATCTGGCCGGCGGGTACGCCATCGAAATTGACCGGACCGCCGCGGCGCAGGCCGCTGGCCGAGCCGCCCTCGAACACCACGCGCAACTGGCTGCGGCTCTGGATGGTGCGCCATTTTTGCACGCCGAGCAGGCCGCCGAACGCCACGGCGATCACCGCCAGCGTCACCGTGCCAATTACAAGATTGCTCGCGCGTGCCATGCAGGGAAGGTTTTACGGCCAAAGCGGCGAAGTTGGAAGGAGCCCTGATGGAGCTTCGATCGCAATATTAGGGTGGGCGGGTTAACGGCTCCTCCGCCGTAGGACTTGGCGGATTGCGCGGAGCCTGTCGTCGGGCCGCGCCTGGCGCGGACCCGGTGGCCAATCCGCCCGCGCGACATCAATGTCCGGCCGCTCGCTTTGCCGCAGCATTGTTCAGCACGATCAGGGCATCGACGGCGACACCAGTCCTGGCATTGATCAGGAACGGGTTGATGTCGATCGAGGCGATCCGGTCGCCGGCATCCGCGATCAGATTGGACAGACCGACCAGCGCCTTCACTGCGGATGCTTCGTGCAGGGCCGGCCTGCCCCGATAGCCGCGCATCTTGATTCCGGCCTTGGTGCGGCCGATCAGGAGCCGCGCCTCGGCCTCGTCCAGCGGCGCGCCGGCGAGCGCGACGTCCTTCATCAACTCGATGTCGATGCCGCCGGTGCCGAACAGCACGACCGGCCCCATCTCGGCGTCGAGCGAGGCGCCGACCACGAGCTCGAGATCGGCCTTGACCTGTTGCGCGATCAGGATGCCGTCGAGCTTCGGCTTGCCTTTCAACTTGCCCACCCGCGCAGTGATATCGGCGAAAGCCTTCTTCACCTCAGCGGCGCTATTCAGGTTCAGCACCACGCCGCCGATGTCGGACTTGTGCAGGATTTCGGCGCTGACGACCTTCGCCACCACCGGAAAACCGATCTGCCTGGCAATCTTCACCGCCTCAGCTGCCGTCCGCGCGATCGCCTCCTTCGAGATCGGGATGCCATAGGCCTTCAACAGCTTCTTCGAGGCGACCTCGTCGAGCGCGGCGCCGTTCGCAGACTTCAGTGCCTTTTCCAGCACGGCGCGCGCGGCCGGCTTCGAGCTCGAGACGATGTCGGGCACTTCCTTGCGCAGCTTGGCGTAGGCGAGCAGCGACTTGATCGCGGTCACCGCCCGGTCCATGCCCTGCATGACCGCAAGATGCGGCAGCGACTTGCGCAAGGACTTGGTGAATTCGGTGAAGCCGATCGACATCGCGCTGATATAGATCACGGGCTTTGCGGCCTTGCTGGCCATCTCGTTGACGATGCGCAGGTTGCGCTCGCGCAGCTCGTGCGGCGCCTTCGGTAGTTCGGCATCGATGATGACGATGTCGATATCGGGGTCGTCGATCATCAGCTTGATCGACTTCATGTAGACGGTGGGATCGACCACCGCGGCAAAGCCGGCGTCGAGCGGATTGCCGACGATCGAGCCCGGTCCGAGCATCTTCGCCAGTTCCGAGCTGACATGCGGGCTCAACGGCGCGAAATTCAGGCCTTCTGCGTAGAAGGCGTCGATCAGCATGCCGCGCTTGCCGCCCGAGAGCGTGACCGCGGCGAGCCGGTCGCCCTTGGGCACGGCGGCGTGGACGAAGCATTCGGTGGTCTCGATCAGCTCGTCGAGGCCGCCGACCCGGATGACGCCCTCGCGCGTCGCGATCGCGTCGAACGTTTCGATCGAGCCCGCGAGCGCGCCGGTGTGCGCCATCGCCGCGGCGCGGCCGCCCTCGGATGCGCCGAGCTTGAGTGCGATCACGGGCTTGCTGGCGGCGCGCGCGGCCTTGCAGGCATCGCGGAACGCCTTGGTGTTGCGGACGCCTTCGAGATAGACGACGATCACCTTGATGCTCGGATCCTCGGCGAAATAGCGCATCAGGTCCGGCGTCTCGAGTCCGGCCTCGTTGCCGGTCGTCACCATGTAGCCGACGCCGACGCCACGGTCCTCCAGCGCCTGGCGGATCGCCATGACGATGGCACCGGACTGCCCGGCGATCGCCACCGCGCCCTGTTCCATGGTCACGACGCGGTCGTCGATATTAGTGAAGAGCTTTTCGCCGGCACTTAAGTTGCCGAGGCAGTTCGGCCCCGTGACCGCAAGCCCTGTCTCGCGCACGGCCGCCTGCAATTCGGCGGCGAGCCTTTGGCTTTCCTCATCCTGCAGCTCGCTGAAGCCCGAGGTGACGATGGTGGCCGACCGTGCGCCCGCCGCTGCGGCGTCGCGGATCACCTGCACCGCAAAGCGCGCGGGCACCAGCACCAGAACGTGATCGGGTTTCTCCGGGAGGCTCGCAAAGTCCTTGTAGCAGGGGACGCCCCAGATGACCTCGCGCTTGGCGTTGATCGGATAAAGACCGCCCTCGAAACCGTACTTGACGAGATTGTTCCAGATGCGCTCGGCATAGTTGCCCGGCTTGTCGGTTGCGCCCACCAGCACGATGTTGTGCGGGTGCAGCATGGCGTGGATACGCTTGACGATGTCGCTGGCATCGCGCGGCGGAGACCATGGACGGGACGCGGACGCAGCAGACACATGGGCTTCCATGGCGTGACCTCACCTGTTGTTCTTATTGGTGGCGCGTCGCTCTGTTCTATGGCGAGTCCTTCGGAGTGGCAACTGTGCGGGTGGTATGCCGTGTGGTGGAATGAAGTGCGCATCGGTGCGTGTCAGCCGGTGGACGATCTATCGGTCGGCACCAATCAACGTTGCATGCAAGACGTAGCGCTCGGGTCCGGGCGTGACAGCATCGAACGGCCAACAGGTCGCGAGAACAAGCTCGAAACCTCGTGCTGTGGCGTCGATCCCCGATGCATCGAAACGAACCACGGCCGAGGAATCCGCGCGATAGTGAAAATGTCGGCCGTCTCGTCGTGTGACATCGATGACGTCACCGATGGCGACATTGCGCAGGAAGCGGAAATGCGTGTCGCGATGTGCGGCATAGACGGCTATCCCGCGTTCGCCTGCATCGGCCGTGTGCTGGATGTGGCCGGGTCCGAAAGCAAGCGCCTGTCCGCTCGCGCCTTCCAGCACGATGGCGCTGGCGCCGATCCGCTTGACCTCGATCCGCGCAACCGGCCAGGTGTCGGCCCAGGACCACGGCTTGACCGGTTGGCCCGTCGCAATGCTTCGGTCGAACGCCTGCTCCAGCAACACCTGCGCCAGCCAGGCCTTGACGTGGGTGTAGGCGCCGTCGCCGAACAAGAGGAAGCCGACAAGCGCGAGAGCCAGAGGAGAGACGAGGCGGGGCATTGCAATGACCTTGAGAAAAAGGCGCGCGCGGCCGTTTTTACGGGACGGGCAGCCGCGCGCGCTAACAGAGGAGTTCGGGGGGCTCCTCTCTCAACCGGCGTCAGTGAGCAAAGGCTGACGCCGGTTGAACACGAACAGGATCAGGGCGAGCACGATGAGGACCAGGCCCGCGATCATCTTCAGCTCGGCCGAGGTCGCTGTCTTGGGCAGACGGATCGCATCGGGTGCAGCGGGCGTCGGCCGCCGCGTCGCCGCTTCGTTGCGCGCATCGGCATGACGTTCGCGCAGCTGTGTCGGCGTCAGATGCGGCCGTTCCCCGAACACCTTCTCGAAATCCCAGCCAGCCGGCAGGTTGATCGGCAGTTCGCTGAGCTTGAGCGGCGCGCCTTCAGGGCGGCTCGGCGTCTTGTCGACCGCAACGAGGCTGGTCAGGCGCGTGACGATCTGATGCTCGAGCGCCAGCGCCAGGATCGCCTTGTCGGCCTCTTCGGGCGCGAGCTCCCGCATGGCGCGCGCCACTTCGGCGTCACCGATCTTGCGCCTGGCCCAGAGCTTCGACAGGCCCTTGCCTTCGGCGGCCTTTTGCAGCGGCAGCGTCACCGACCATGGACGGTCGCCGACGCGCCCCTTGATCTCGAGCGAGCCTGCAAGCTGGTCGAGCCTTGCCGCCAGCACGAGCGGCTCGTCGCGATAGACGTCGGGGATGATCGCCGGGGTGACGTCAGCCTTGGCTTCGGAGAACTTGGCAGTGAGGCCGGTCACGGCCGGGTTTTCGAGCTTGGCGAACAAGCCGCGCATGCGCTCCTCCACCTGCTCGACGGAGCCGATATGGGTGAAGGCTCCACGGCCGAGCTCGGCGGCGCGGGTCATCAGATAGGTGTTGGGCGCGGATCCGATGCCGACCATGAAGATGCGCGAGCGGCCGCGCATCGCCGTGATGGTCTCGAATAATTGCTGCTCGTTGCCGATTGCGCCGTCGGTCAGGAAGACGACCTGGCGAACCATCCCGGTGTCGCCGAGCTTGTCGGCCAGCGCGGCGCGCATCGCCGGCACCATCTCGGTGCCGCCGCGCGCCTGCAGCGCGCTCACGAACGAGGTCGCCTCGCCGACATGCGCAGCATCGGCCGGCACGGAGGCGGGAAATAGCACGTCCATGGTGTCGTCGAAGCGGATGACATTGAACCGATCGGCCGGCTGCAGCCGAGAGAGCGCGTAAGTGAGGCTCGCCTTGGCCTGGACGATCGACGTGCCGCCCATCGACCCCGAATTGTCGATTACGAATACGACCTCGCGCGGCAGCGGCTTTTGCATTGCCAGCTCGGCGCTGGGCGGGGTGACGAACGCGAGCAGGTAGTCGGCATCGCCGACACGTTCGCGGAACAGCCCGACCGTCGGCGCCTTGTCGGCAGCGGGCTGCCAGGTGAGCTCGAAGTCGCGGTCGGCCGGGACGGCGCCGTCGGCGAGCGTGACGACGCGTGTCGCGCTGTCCGGGCTCTCGATCTTGACCTTGTGATGGTGGCTCTTGACCTCACCAAGCGCGAAGCCGGCCTTCAGGCGCACTGTGATGCTGGTCGGATTCACCGGTGCAGCCTTCGCAGGGTCCAGCACGGGAGGCGAGATGCGGTCACGGTCCGGCACTGGATCCGATGTCGCCGCGCCCCAGCCCGATCCGTCCTTGCGGAAATCGACGCTCTGGACGATCGGCGCCGGATTGTAGTGCGGTCCGACCACCAGCGGCAGGCGGAGCGAATATTCGTTGCCGCATTGATGCACGGGTTCCTGATATTCGATCTGCACCAGCACGGTTTCGCCGGGACCGATATTGGCGACCGAATTGGTGAAGATGTTCGGCCGCTCCTGCTCGGTGAGTGCCGCCTTCCGGCCGGTCCGGCGCGCCTCTTCGTAGATCACGCGCGCCTGCTGCCGCTCCTTGATGTCTCCGACGATGACGCGGTCGCCGGCCACCATCTTCAGCGTATCGACGGCGCCGCCGGGCGCGAGTGGGTAGACATAGGTTGCCTCAACCCAATCCCTGCTCGGGTTGCGGAAGACCTGAGTGACCCGGGCGCGCAGCGTCGGTCCGGAGACCGTGATGTCGATGTCGATACCGAGGCGGATCGCCTCGGTGACGGCGCCGTCTTCCTTCAGAAGCAGCGTACCGGACCGCGCATCGCCGGGCTGGAGCAGACCGGCCTGCTCGGGCGTTGCCGACCAACTCGTCCCGAAGCTGACGAGCAGGGCCACGAAGGCCATCAGCATCACCGCGATGCCCTGCGCGAGAAGAAACAATCCGAGCTTGATCAGCCCTTTCAACAAGGGGTGCTCGTCGTTTTCGGCTGTGTCGTAGGTGTCCATTTGGCCTGCTCCCGGAGGGACGTTTGTCGGCTCTCAGCATTTGCCGGGAGAGGCTGATCTCGCGAGCAGAATGATCGGCAATGTTCCGCCACGGCCGGCCGGGTGCGCCGCAGCCGGGGGCGGCCATGTGCGGTTTTGTGCTGGTTTGTCCGGCCTGCTAGAGTGGCCCTGCTGGAGCAGGGCTGGCGATGCGGATGCAGGACAAACTGAACGACAAGCAGCTTTCGGACGAGCAGAGCCGCGAGATCGCCGAGACCATTCGCGAGGAGCTTGCGAGACGCCGGATCTCCCGGCAGGCGCTGGCCGAGCAGGCCAAGCTCAGCCTGTCGACGTTGGAGAAGGTGCTTGGCGGGCGGCGGCCGTTCACGCTGGCGACGACGGTCCGGCTGGAGCAGGCACTGGGCGTCTCCTTGCGCAGGAATCCCGTTGTGGCGGCGCCTCCGGCCGCGAACGATGTCGCTCCCGACAGTCTCGGGTCCTATGCGCATCGCGCCGTGACCTGGCTCGAGGACGTCTACATCACGTTGCGGCCGTCATTCGGCGACAAGGACGCGATCTTCGCCTACCGCACCGAGATCATTTGGGAGCCGAAAGTCTCTTCGCTGGTCTTCCGCGAGGGCGATCGGACCGATGCTGCCTACGAACATACCGGCGAGGTCGCCGTCCCCCATCAGTCCGGCTTCATCTACCTCGTCATCATCAAGCACGGCCAGCATCGCGTGATCACGGTGTCGCGGCCGACAGTGTCCGGCGAGATGTACGGCATCATCTCGACGCTTCGCGCCGGTCCCGGCTCGCAACTCACGCCGATCGCGGCGCCGATCGCCTATGTGCCGCTCAGGAACGTCCCGCAGCCGTCATTGGGACGGGTCGCGCCCGACGATGCCAATCATGCCCTGTACCGGAAGCACCTGCGCCGCACGGTGGAAGAGCCCTTTGCGCTGTTCTTGACGTTATAAAGCAGGATGAGTTTTGGTTGAATCGATGTGCGCTCAGGACTCGATTCACCTCTCCCGCAGGGAGAGGTCGGAGCGCATCGAAGATGCGGTCCGGGTGAGGGGATCTGGTCTCGCTGAGTGCCGCGGCCCCTCACCCGGATTGCGCTGGACGATGCTTCGCATCGCCAGGGCAATCCGACCTCTCCCCGTCGGGGAGAGGTAAATCACCGATAGCCCGCCGAATCTAGTTTCGCATGCTCTAGCCTGCGAAAGACAAGAGAACGGCGGCCTCTTGGCCGCCATTCGGCATCTTGTCGCGCTGCTGGAGGGCGCGTCAGCCTCCGGTTTCGGCGCTGATGACGTCGCCGAACAGGTCCCATTTGCCGCCTTTGAACTGCATCATTTTGAGCTGCTCAATCGGAGCAAAGTCATTCGGGCCCGTATTGATCTTGATGCCGGGGATCAGCGTGTCAGGCGTGAAATCCTTCAGGCTCGCGGCCTGCTTCATCACGTTCTCGCGTGTCAGCTCGTCGCCGCATTGCTTCAAGGTCTGCACCAGAGTTTGAGCTGCGGCATAGCCGTAAACCAGATTGGTATCGGTGATGTCGGCGCCGGGCATATACTTGCTGACGAACGCCATGAATTTCTTCATGCCCTCGTCGTCCTTCCATTGCGGGTCGGTGGCATCTTTCAAATAACCTGCGGAAAGCACGCCTTCAGACGCCTGAAGGCCCGCCGGCTTCATCACGGCGCCGATCGAGATCGACACGTCGGTCATGACATGCATCGGCTTCCATTCCAGCTCGGCGATCTTCTTGATCGCCTGGGCGGCGAATTTCGGCGTCGAGATGTTGACGAAGACGTTGGCGCCGGTGCCCTTCAGCTTGACAATGTGGGAGTCGATCGACGGTTCGGTGGTCTCGTAGCTCTCTTCCGCGACGATCAGCGATGAGGCCTTGTCGCCGAAGATCTCCTTGATGCCGGCGACGTAGTCTTTGCCGAAATCGTCGTTGGCATAGAAGATCGCGACCTTGGCGTCGGGCTTGGCCTGCAGGATGTACTTCGCGAAGATCCGTGCCTCGACGCGGTAGCTCGGCTGGAAGCCCATGGTCCAGGGGAAGCCTTTCGGGTCGTTCCACTTGCTGGCGCCGGTGGCGAGGAAGAGCTGCGGCACCTTCTTCGAATTGTGATACTTCTGCACGGCGGTCTGGGTCGGGGTGCCCAGCGCGTTGAAAACCAGGAACACTTCGTCGCTCTCGATCAGCTTGCGGACCTGCTCCACGGTCTTGGGCGGCGAATAGCCGTCATCGTAGGAGATCCAGTTGATCTTGCGGCCGTTGATGCCGCCCTGGTCGTTGATCATCTTGAAATAAGCTTCCTCGGTCTTGCCGATGATGCCGTAGGCGGAAGCGGGGCCGGAATAGGCCTCGACATTGCCGATCTTGATCTCGGTGTCGCTGGCCCCGGTGTCGTATTTCTTCTGCGCATAGGCGCCCTGAACGGAGAGCAAGGTCAGGGCCGCGGCGGCGGCGAGCAGAACGAGTTTCTTGTTCTTCATGGAAATTCCTTGGGTTTTCTTCTGGGTTGGGCAGGCACTTCAAAAAGAAAGGCGCCCGCAAGGGGCGCTTTGATCAGGCATTGGCGACTTTCTTGTCGACCTCGGAAGCGGCCGAGAAATCCTTCCGCAGCGTCGGCTTGTGGATCTTGCCGGTGGCGTTGCGCGGCAGCGCGTCGACGAAGCGAATCTGGCGCGGGCATTTGAAGCGCGCCAGGTTGGCCGAGCAATGCGCAAAGACGTCGGCCTCGGTCAGCTTCTGGCCCGGCTTGACCGCAATGATGGCAAGGCCGACCTCGCCCCATTGCGGATCGGGAATGCCGATCACGGCGGCTTCCGCAACGGCCGCGAGCTGGTGCAGCACGTTCTCCACCTCGGCCGGATAGACGTTCTCGCCGCCGGAAATGTACATGTCCTTCCAGCGGTCGACGATGTAGTAAAAACCTTCCTCGTCGATGCGCGTGGCGTCGCCCGTGTGCAGCCAGCCGTCGGTGAAGGAGGTCTTGTTTGCCTCCGGCCTGTTCCAATAGCCCGGCGTGATGTTGGGTCCCTTGACCCAGAGCTCGCCAAGCTCGCCGACATCGGCATCGCTGCCGTCGGGGCGCACGATGCGCACTTCGGTATGCAGCACCGGCTTGCCGGCGGAGCCGGCCTTGCGTGCCGCATCCTCGCGGTCGAGCACCAGCACGGCCGGCGAGGTCTCGGTCATGCCGTAGCCCTGCTGAAGCGCGACGCCGCGTGCCTCCCAGACTTTCAGTAGCGGCACCGGCATCGGAGCACCCCCGACGCCGCCGACGATCAATCGGCTGAGGTCGGTTGTCGCGAAGGCCGGGTGTTGAGCCATGAACTGGTAGATCGCCGGCACGCCGAAGAACACGTTGATGCCCTGCACGGGATCGTTGATCAGGCCGAGCGCGGCGCCGGGATCGAAGGTGCGCATGATCAGCACGGTGCCACCGGCATGCAGCACCGGATTGGTGTAGCAATTCAGCCCGCCGGTGTGGAACAGCGGCAGCACGGTGAGCAGCACCGAGGAGGGTCCGATGCAGGCGGGGCCGCCGAGATTGACGCAATTCCAGAAGGTCATGCCATGGGTGATGGTGGCCCCCTTCGGGTGCCCCGTCGTGCCCGACGTGTACATGATGGTCGAGACGTCATCGAGCGTGACCTGCTCGGCGCGCTCCAGCGGTCTTGCGCCGGCGATACCGGCCTCATAGGACCCGGCGGGCCCAAGCAGCAGGCTGATTGCGACCCCGCAGAGCTTTGCGACGGTCAGCGCGGTTTCCGCCAGGTCGGCGTCGTGGATCATCACCTTGGGCGCGCAATCGCCGGTGATGAATTGAAGCTCGGGCACGGCGAGGCGGGTGTTCAGCGGCACGAAGATGGCGCCCAGCCGGCCGCAGGCGAACTGCACCTCCAGCGTATCGGTCGTGTTCAGCGCCAGCACCGCGACACGGTCGCCGCGTGCGACATTCAGGGTGTGCCGCAGGAATGAGGCGAGGCGCGAGACGCGGGCGTCAAGCTGTGAATAGGTCAGGCGGCGCTCGCTTGCGAGGTCGATCAGCGCAACCTTGTTCGGCGTGCGTCGGCCATGATGGACGATCCAGTCGTAGTAGCGAACGGCCAAACATTCCTCCCTCGGCGGTCTTGTGCCGCCCGCTTTCTTGCTGCTTGCGCACCATGCCCGGCGTGGCCCTGGGGCCAGCCGGAGTCTGTGCAGCAACGTTTTTTGCGCCAGAGTTGGCCTGCCAGCGGTGAAAATCGTCTTGCGTTAAGTTGCTAGCTTGCTGCGTCGACCGCAGCGTCCGCGCCGATCAGCCACTCCGCGCAAGTGAGCTGCCCAGGTTCCGGCCATGGTTGCCGCGACGAATCCGTCCACGAGGCATGTGTGCGATGAAGAGCCCGTTCTATACCGCCGAGCACGAGGCGTTTCGCGACGTGATGCGCCGCTTCGTCGAGAAGGAGATCACCCCGTTCGCCCATGAGTGGGACGAGGCCGGAGAATTCCCGCGCGAACTCTATCGCAAGGCGGCCGAGATCGGGCTGTTGGGCCTCGGATTCCCCGAGGAATATGGCGGGATCGCCGCCGACCAATTCATGAAGATCGTCGCCAGCCAGGAGCTGGCGCAGGCGGGAGCGGGCGGCATCAGCGCCAGCCTGATGAGCCACACCATCGGCTCGCCGCCGATCGCGCGCGCGGCGCGTCCCGAGGTGAAGGCGCGGGTGCTGCCGCAGGTGCTGGCCGGCGAGAAGATCTCCGCGCTCGCCATCACCGAGCCGGGCGGCGGCTCGGACGTTGCAAACCTCCGCACGAGGGCGCGGCGCGACGGCGATCACTACGTCGTGAGCGGCGAGAAGACCTTCATCACCTCAGGGATGCGCGCCGACTATCTGACTGTCGCCGTGCGTACGGGCGGCGAGGGCGCCGGCGGCGTCAGCCTGCTCCTGATCGAAGGCGACACGCCCGGCCTGTCGCGCACCAAGCTGAAGAAGATGGGCTGGTGGGCCTCCGATACCGCGACGCTGCATTTCGACGGATGCCGCGTGCCGGCCGGAAACCTGATCGGCGAGGAGGGCCAAGGCTTCAAGATCATCATGCAGAACTTCAACAGCGAGCGCATGGGCATGGCGGCAGGCTGCACCGCCTTCGCCCGGGTCTGCCTCGATGAGGCGATCGCCTACGCCAGGGAGCGCAAGACCTTCGGCAAGCCGCTCGCGCAGCACCAGGTCATCCGTCACAAGATCGTCGACATGGCCCAGAAGGTCGCAGCGAGCCAGGCGATGCTGGAAATGCTGGCCTGGCGGCTCGAGCAGGGCGAAAGCCCGGTCGCCGACATCTGCATGATGAAGAACCAGGCTACGCAGACCATGGCGTTCTGCGCCTCGGAGGCCGTGCAGATCTTCGGCGGCGCCGGCTTCATGCGCGGCATCAAGGCCGAGCGCATCTACCGCGAGGTCAAGGTCAACGCCATCGGCGGCGGCACCGAGGAGATCATGAAGGATCTGGCGTCGAGGCAGATGGGATTGTGATGCACGCCGTCATTCCGGGGCGACGCGAAGCGTCGAACCCGGAATCTCGATATTGTAAGACTCATCGCTGGATTCCGGGTTCGCGCTTTGCGGGCCTCGGAATGACAAAGGGGAAATAATGCTATTCACCGCCGACCACGACGACATCCGCCGTTCCCTGCAAAAGTTCATCGCCAATGAGATCAATCCTCATGTCGATGAGTGGGAGAAGGCCGACATCTTCCCGGCGCACGAGCTGTTCAAGAAGATGGGCAGCCTCGGCTTTCTCGGCCTGAACAAGCCAGTCGAGTTCGGCGGCTCCGGCCTCGACTATTCCTACGCGTTGATGATGGCGGAGGAGTTGGGGGCCATCACCTGCGGCGGCGTGCCGATGGCGATCGGGGTGCAGACCGACATGGCAACGCCCGCGTTGGCGCGCTTCGGCTCCGACGAGGTGCGGCGCGAATTCCTGGCGCCCTCGATCTCGGGCGATTTCGTCGCCTGCATCGGCGTCTCCGAGCCCGGCGCCGGCTCGGACGTCGCCTCGATCAAGACGCAGGCGCGCTCCGATGGCGACGACTACGTCATCACCGGCGGCAAGATGTGGATCACCAACGGCACGCAAGCCGACTGGATCTGCCTGCTCGCCAACACCGGCGACGGGCCCGTTCATCGCAACAAGTCGCTGATCTGCGTCCCCATGAAAAGCAAGGGCGTCACGGTCGCCCGCAAGCTCGACAAGATGGGCATGCGCTCCTCCGACACCGCGCAGATCTTCTTCGACAATGTCCGCGTGCCCAAGCGCAACCGGATCGGCGAGGAGGGCAAGGGCTTCACCTACCAGATGATCCAGTTCCAGGAGGAGCGGCTCTGGGGCGCGGCGGCCTGCCTGAAGGCGCATGAATACATCATCGAGCAGACCATCGAATACACCCGCAACCGCAAGGCCTTTGGCCAGAGCATCCTCGACAACCAGGTCGTGCATTTCAAGCTGGCGGAGATGCAGACCGAGGTCGAGCTCTTGCGCGCGCTGATCTATCGCGCCGGCGAGCAGCTGGTCGCCGGCGAGGACGTGACGCGGCTCGCGACCATGGCCAAGCTGAAGGCCGGTCGGCTCGGCCGCGAGCTCACCGACGCTTGCTTGCAATATTGGGGCGGAATGGGCTTTACCAACGAGACGCCGGTCAGCCGCGCTTACCGCGACAGCCGCCTGACCTCCATCGGCGGCGGTGCCGACGAGGTCATGCTGATGGTCCTGTGCAAGATGATGGGCACGCTGCCCGGCAGCAAAGGAAGCTCCTGATGATCACGCTCTATCACTGCGACGCCGCGCGCTCGTTCCGTCCGCTCTGGATGCTGGAGGAGATGGGGCTGCCTTATGACCTCAAGATGCTGCCGTTCCCGCCGCGGGTCTTCGCCAAGGAATATCTGGCGCTCAATCCGCTCGGCACGATTCCCTTGCTGGTCGACGGCGAGACGAAGATGACGGAATCCTCCGGCATCTGTCATTATCTCGGCGTCAAATATGGGCCAACGCCGCTGATGGTTGGGCCAGAGGATCCTGCCTATGGCGCGTTCCTGAACTGGATGTATTTCAGCGACGCCACGTTAACCTTTCCGCAGACGCTGGTGCTCCGATACACCCAGCTCGAGCCGGAGGAGCGCCGCAATCCGCAGGTCGCGACCGACTATGCAAAGTGGTTCCTGGGCCGGCTGCGCGCTGTCGAGGCAGCCACCGCAAATGCCGAAACCTTGTGCGCCGGCCGCTTCACTGCCGCTGACATCGTCATCGGTTATGCGCTTCGTCTGGCCGACAATATCGGGCTCGCCAAGGATTTTGGGCCAAATGTCGCAGCCTATTGGGCCCGTCTCCAGCAGCGCGACGGCTTCAAGCGTGCCGTTGCTGCGGAGCAGAAGGCCGGGAAAGAGCAGAATGTCACACCGAGGGTGAGAGCGTAAGGCCGGCCGTCATTCCCGGCGATGCGCAGCATCGACCCGGAGCCTCGAGGTTCCCCGGCGCGCAACTGCGCACCTGAGGTTCAGTCCTGCGGACTGTCCCGGAACGACGGCGCTCGTTTCCATGACAGCGCTATCCCGTCGTGACAGCGCCCAAATTTCCGCTAAGGTGACCTCCGTCCGCAGCGGCCAGAGAGCCGCGCGAGGAGGATCCCAATGGAAGATAAAGGTCGCGAATCCGACCATCTGATGCTGATCACGCCCGAGCGGGTATTCTATGCCGGCCTGCTCGGCCGCCCTCGCAAGCGCACCCCCGGCTGCTGCCATGTCTATGTCGCGGTGAAGGGCAGCCTGCATCTGACGATCGACGACGTCCACACCTCGGACGAGTTGATCGTGACGCTGCCGAACCAGCGGCACACCATCGCCAGCGACTATCGCACCGTGATCAGCGTGACGCTGGAGCCCGAAAGCATGCCGGACGGCGTGATCGAGGCGTTGGCCGGGCGGCTGCGCGGTCCGGACAAGGCCGCCTATGCCCGCAAGATCCTCGCCGCCTACGCGCTGCTGCGCCAGCGTCGCTATGGCGACATCACCACCGCCGAGTTCGACGAGATGTGCTTCGGCGAGGCGCTGCCGCGCCGCGTGCTCGATCCGCGTGTGATCCGCGCCGTTGCCCGCATCGAACGTTTCTCCGGCGAGCCGGTGACAGCCGATACCTGCGCGGCGGAAGCAGGCCTCTCGGCCTCGCGCTTCCTGCATCTGTTCAAGGAAGAGACCGGCATCTCCTTCCGCTCCTTCCGGGCCTGGAAGCGCGCGCGGCATTTGCTGCACTTCGCCAACCAGGACCTCAACCTCGCACATCTCGCGCAGGACATCGGCTATCCCGATTCGACCCATTTCAGCCACTCGATCCGCCGCTTCTACGGATTGAAGCCGCGCGCGATCTTCGTCGGATCGCGGGACCTTGCGATCTATCGCAGCACCGAGACGGTGCGCATGGCGGAGGCTTCGTAGGGTGGGTTAGCCGAAGGCGTAACCCCCCACTTATGCATCTGCGGCAAGAGACGTTGGTGGGTTACCTGCGCTAACCCACCCTACGAAAGCTCGCCCTTTCCCAGCTTCTCCGCGCAAGAAGCCGCATCTCGCGCATCACATGATCGCAAGCGTTGAATTCTCAACGTGCGAGATATTTTTGGCATGAGCGACAAGGCCGTCATCACCTGCGCGCTGAACGGCGTGCTTACCGATCCGAAGCAGCACAATGTGCCCGTGACGCCCGAGCAGATGGCGCGCGAGGCAAAGGCTGCGTTCGACGCCGGCGCGTCCATCATGCACATCCATCTGCGCCAGCAGGCGCCGGGCAAGGGCCACCTGCCGTCCTGGGAGGTCGCGGTCAGTAAGGAGATCCAGCAGGCGATCCGCGAAGCCTGTCCCGGCGTTATCATCAATCACACCTCGGGCGTGTCGGGGCCGAACTATTCCGGTGCGCTCGACTGCATCCGCGAGACCCGACCGGAGATCGCCGCCTGCAACGCCGGCTCGCTGAACTATCTGAAGGTGAAGGCCGACAACAGCTGGGCCTGGCCGCCGATGATGTTCGACAATGCCGTCGAGAAGGTGAAAGACTATCTCGACGTCATGAACGCCGTCGGCACCATCCCCGAGTTCGAATGCTTCGACGTCGGTATCGTTCGCTGCGTCGGCATGTATCACCAGGTCGGCATGTACAAGGGGCCGCTCGAATATAACTTCGTGATGGGCGTCGCGTCCGGCATGCCTGCTGATCCCGAGCTGCTGCCGATCCTGATCAAGCTGAAGCGTCCCGAGGCGCATTGGCAGGTCACCGCCATCGGCCGCGAAGAGATCTGGCCGCTGCACCAGCGCTGCGCCGAGCTCGGCGGCCATCTGCGCACCGGTCTCGAGGACACGTTCTATCTCGCCGACGGCAAGAAGGTGACCTCGAACGGCCAGCTGATCGAGGCGGTTGCCGCCTGCGCAAGACGCGCAGGCCGCGAGATCGCGAGCCCGGCCGAGGCGCGGAAGATCTTTGGGACGAATCGCTGAGTACCCGTCGTTCCGGGGCGATGCGTAGCATCGAATCCGGAACGACGAGATTCCGGGTTCACGCTTCGCGTGCCCCGGAATGACGATCAAGGTCTGTCATGTCCATTCTCGAAAACACCATTTCCCCCGGCAGCGCCGCCTACCACGCCAATCGCGACGGCATGCTCGCGCTGATCGACCGCATGCGTGCGCTGGAAGAGCGCACGCGCGCGGCGTCGGCCGCGGCGAAGGACCGCTTTCACAAGCGCGGCCAATTGCTGCCGCGCGAGCGTGTCGCGCTGGTGCTCGATCCCGGTGCGCCCTTCATCGAGCTGTCGACGCTCGCCGGCTACATGTTCGACGTGCCGGATGCGAGCAAGAGCGTCCCGGGCGGCGGTGTCATCGCCGGCATCGGCTTCGTCTCGGGCATCCGTTGCATGGTCAGTGCGAGCGATTCCGGCATCGATGCCGGCGCGCTGCAACCTTACGGCCTCGACAAGACGCTGCGGGTGCAGGAGCTCGCGCTGGAGAACAAGCTGCCCTATGTCCAGCTGGTCGAAAGCGCCGGCGCCAATTTGCTGCGTTATCGCGTCGAGGATTTCGTCCGCGGCGGCAACATCTTTCGCAATCTGGCGCGGCTCTCCGCTGCGGGTCTCCCGGTCGTCACCGTGACACACGGCTCCTCCACCGCGGGCGGCGCCTATCAGACTGGCCTGTCCGATTACATCGTGATGGTCCGCGGTCGCACCCGCGCCTTCCTCGCGGGGCCCCCGCTGCTGAAGGCCGCGACCGGCGAGATCGCGACCGAGGAAGAGCTCGGCGGCGCCGAGATGCACACGCAGGTCTCCGGCCTCGGCGACTATCTCGCCGAGGACGATCGCGATGCACTTCGCATCGCGCGCGAGATCATGGCGGCGCTGCAATGGGAGCGGCCGGGCAGGGTAGCTGCGCACTTCAAGCCGCCGCGCTACGATCAGGACGAGCTGCTCGGCATCATGCCGATGGACCACAAGCGCCCTGTGGACCTGAAACAGGTGATCGCGCGCATCATCGACGATTCCGACTTCACCGAGATGGCGCCGAATTACGGTCCGGCCACCGTCTGCGGCCATGCCCGCATCGAGGGTCAGGCCATCGGCATCATCACCAACAACGGTCCGCTCGATCCCGCCGGGGCCAACAAGGCGACGCATTTCATCCAGGCCTGCTGTCAGACCCGGACGCCGATCCTCTATCTCAACAACACCACCGGCTACATGGTCGGCAAGGCCTATGAGGAAGCCGGCATGATCAAGCACGGCTCCAAGATGATCCAGGCCGTGACCTCGGCGACGGTGCCGCAGATCACCATCTACTGTGGCGCCTCGTTCGGCGCTGGCAATTACGGTATGTGCGGCCGCGGCTTCCATCCGCGCTTCTGCTTCTCCTGGCCCAACGCGAAGACCGCCGTGATGGGCGGCGAACAGGCGGCCGAGACCATGGCGATCGTGACCGAGGCCGCCGCGGCGCGCCGCGGCAAGCCGATCGAGAAGGACAAGCTGGACGCCATGAAGGCACAAATCATCGGCGTGTTCGACGGGCAGATGGATGTGTTCTCCACCAGCGCCCGCGTGCTCGACGACGGCGTGATCGATCCGCGCGACACCCGCGCGGTGCTGTCCGAGGTGCTCGCGATCTGTCGCGAGGGTGACGCGCGCACGCCCCAGCGCATGCAGTTTTCGGTGGCTCGCCCATGAGGAACGGATCAGTGCAGCAGCGGCCGTTCTTTAAAGTTCTGGTTGCCAACCGCGGCGAGATCGCGCTGCGCGTGATGCGCAGCGCACGGCAGCTCGGCCTTCGCGTCGTCGCGGTGTATTCGGATGCGGATCGCGATGCGCTCCATGTGCGGCAAGCCGATCAGGCCGTGCGCATCGGGGAAGCCTTGCCGGCGCAGTCCTATCTCAACATTCCCGCCATCATCGCCGCGGCCAAGGCCAGCGGCGCCGATGCCGTTCACCCCGGCTATGGCTTTCTCGCCGAGAACGAGGAGTTTGCGCGAGCCTGCAAAGACGCGGGCCTCGTCTTCATCGGCCCGTCGCCGCAGGCGATCGAGGCGATGGGCAACAAGGCCGGCGCCAAAGAGATCATGAAGAAGGCCGGTGTGCCGATCGTGCCCGGCTACCAGGGCGCCGATCAGGGCGACGAGGTCATGCTCGCGGAGGCCAGGAAGATCGGCTTCCCCGTGATGATCAAGGCGGTCGCCGGTGGCGGGGGGCGCGGCATGCGGCTGGTCACGGATGCTGCGTCCTTTGCTGATGCGCTGCGCAGCGCTCGGTCGGAGGCGAAGGCGGCGTTCGGCAATGCCACCGTCATCCTCGAGCGCGCGATCCAGAACCCCCGGCACATCGAGATCCAGGTGTTCGGCGACCGCCACGGCAACGCCATCCATCTCGGCGAGCGCGATTGCTCGGTGCAGCGGCGGCACCAGAAGCTGATCGAGGAGGCACCGTCGCCCGCGGTCACGCCGGAGCTGCGCGCCCGAATGGGCGAGGTCGCGGTCGCCGCGGTCAAGGCGCTACGCTATGAAGGCGCCGGTACGCTGGAATTCCTGCTCGATCAAAGCGGCGCGTTCTACTTCATGGAGATGAACACGCGCCTGCAGGTCGAGCATCCCGTCACCGAGGCGATCACCGGGCTCGATCTCGTCGAGCTGCAGTTGCGCGTCGCGCGCGGCGAACCCTTGCCGGTGAAGCAGCAGGACATCAAGTTCTCCGGCCACGCCATCGAGGTGCGGCTCTGCTCGGAAGATGCCGCGAACGACTTCATGCCGCAATCGGGCCGCATGACGCGCTGGCACGTGCCTGAAGGCATTCGCGTCGAGCACGCGTTGCAATCGGGCTCGGAGATCCCGCCGTTCTACGATTCCATGATTGCCAAGGTGATCAGCCACGGCGCCACGCGCGAGGAGGCGAGGGGCCGGCTGATCGTCGGCCTGGAGCAGCTCACGGCGTTCGGCGTGACGAACAATCAGGCGTTCCTGTTGTCGTGCCTGCGTCATCCCGGCTTTGCGAAGGGCGAAGCGACGACGGCTTTCATCGGCGCGCACCGCGACGAATTGCTGGCGCCGCGGGCAGGCGCGGCATTCGATACGGCGCTGGCGGGCCTGCTGCTCTACGTCACAAATCCGCGTGCGCCGTCCTGGCAGGGCGGCCGGAGTCTATCGGCGACGTTCCCGCTTCCAGCGAAAATCGAGATCGCCGGCCAGACGCTGGAGCTCGAAGTCACGCGCGAACGCGACGGCAGCTACACCGTCGCCACCGCCGGTCGGCAGGATCGATTCGAGATCGAGCAGTTCGACGCTGCCGTCGTCCGCTTTCGCCATGACGCGGTGATGGACAGCGCCAAATTCCTGCGCGACGGCGATCGGCTCTACCTCCAGCATTGCGGCATTCCGCTCGCGGTCACCGATCTCACCCTCGCCGCGCCGAAGGCGGCCGCAAACAACGGCGGTGACGGCAAAGTCCGCGCCGCCATGAACGGCCGCGTCGTTGCCGTGCTGGTCAAGCTTGGGGACCGCGTCACCGCCGGCCAGCCGGTGCTGACGCTGGAAGCGATGAAGATGGAGCACGTCCACAAGGCCGGCATCGACGGCGTGGTCGCAGCGATCGATGTCGCCGAGGGCGATCAGGTGACCACGGGACGGATCGTGGCGGAGATCGGGGCCGGGTAGGGTGGCGACCTCCGTCATTGCGATGAGAAAAGGGATCGTCCAAACGCCCCCTGAGATCATTGCCGCTATGCCGGTCGCCCCGTCCCGTCATTGAGCAGGCACGCCACCTGATGGCCGTCGCCCGCATCCATCAGCATCGGCCGTTCCGCCCTGCACCGCGCCATCGCAAACCGGCAACGGGTGTGAAACGCGCATCCCGGGGGCGGATTGACCGGGCTCGGCACGTCGCCGTCGACCAGCGGCATGAGCTTCTTCGCCAGCGGATTGGCGATCGGCACCGAGGCGAGCAGGGCCTGCGTGTAGGGATGCCGCGGGTTGCGGAATAGTTCGTCCTTGTCGGCGATCTCCACGATGCGGCCGAGATACATCACGGCGACACGGTGGCTGATATGCGCGACCACGGCGAGGTCGTGCGCGATAAAGAGATAGGAGAAGCCGTGCTGCCGCTGCAGGTCGATCAGGAGATTGATCACCTGCGCCTGGATCGAGACGTCGAGCGCGGAGACCGGCTCGTCGCAGACGATCAGGCGCGGCTCCAGCGCCAGCGCCCGCGCGATGCAGATGCGCTGGCGCTGGCCGCCGGAGAATTGATGCGGGAAGTTGCGCATCTGGTCGGGTCGCAAGCCCACCTGCTCGAACAGCCTTGCAACCCGCGCTTCCAGCGCCTTGCCGGTCGCGAGCCCGTGCACGGCGAGCGGCTCGCCGACGATGTCGCCGGCGGTCATGCGCGGATTAAGCGAGGCGAAAGGATCCTGGAACACAATCTGCATCGAGCGGCGGTGCGGGCGCAGCGCCGCCTTGGAGAGGTGGGTGATATCCTCCCCATCGAGCCGGATCTGGCCCGAGGTCGGCTCGACCAGGCGCAGCACGCTGCGCGCCACCGTCGACTTGCCGCAGCCGGATTCGCCGACGAGGCCAAGCGTCTCGCCGGCATGAAGCGAGAACGAGACGCCGTCGACGGAATGCACGGTGCCGACCTGTCGTCGCAGCACGCCGGCGCGCACCGGGTAATGTTTCTTGAGGTCGGTGACCTCGAGCAGCGCCTCGGTCATGCCACCTCCGCGACTTCTTCGGCGCGCCAGCAGGCGGCGAGATGGCCGCCGCCCCAATCCGCCAGCGGCGGATATTCGGCCTCGCAACGTTTGATGGCGAGCTTGCAGCGCGGCGCGAAGGCGCAACCCTTCGGCAGCCGCACCAACGAGGGCACCGTGCCCGGGATTTCGTTCAGCCGCGCCGGTGCGGCGACGCCGGATGCCGGGACGGCCGGGATCGAGGCCATCAGCCCGCGCGTATAGGGATGCTTGGGCGCGGCGAACAGTGCTTCGACGCTGGCCTCCTCGACCTTTCGCCCCGCATACATCACGATCACGCGCTGCGCGGTCTGCGCGACGACGCCGAGATCATGCGTGATCAGCACGAGGCCGGTGCCCAGCTCCTTCTGAAGGTCGAGGATCAGCGCCAGGATCTGCGCCTGGATGGTGACGTCGAGCGCGGTGGTCGGCTCGTCCGCGATCAGCAGCGCCGGCCGGCAGGCCAGTGCCATGGCGATCATCGCGCGCTGGCGCATGCCGCCGGAGAGCTGGTGCGGATATTCGCGCGCCCGCCGCGCCGGCTCGGGGATGCGCACCAGCCGCAGCATCTCGACGGCGATCTCTTGCGCCTGTTTCGACGAGATGTTCCGGTGCAGCCGCACGGCCTCGACGATCTGGTCTCCGATCCGCATCACCGGATTGAGCGATGTCATCGGCTCCTGAAAGATCATGGAGATGCGATTGCCCCTGACGGCGCGCATCTGCGTCTCGTCCAGCGCCAGCAGATCGGTGCCTTCGAGCGAGACGGAGCCGCCGACGATGCGGCCAGGCGGGTCGGGCACGAGGCGCATCAGCGACAGCGCCGTGACGCTCTTGCCGCAGCCGGATTCGCCGACGATCGCCAGGGTCTCGCCGCGCCTCACGGTGAAGGAGACGTCGTCGACGGCCTTGAACAGCCCGGAATTGGTGAAGAACACCGTCTTCAGGTTCTTCACCTCGAGCACGAGATCGGATTTGTCCGCCATCAGCCGCGTTGCCTCGGATCGAGAATGTCGCGCAGGGCGTCACCGAACAGATTGGCGCCGAACACGGCGAGGCTGATGGCGATGCCCGGAAAGATCACGAGCCACGGCGCCGTGCGGACATATTCGGCGGCGGATTCGGAGAGCATGCGGCCCCATGACGGATAAGGCTCGGGAATGCCGAGGCCGAGGAAGGAGAGTGAAGCTTCGGTCAGGATGGTCGAGCCGAGCTGGGCGGTGGCGAGCACGATCAGTGGCGCCAGCGTGTTCGGCAGCACATGACGCAGCGCGATGCGCACCTCGCTCATGCCGATTGACTTGGCGGCCTCGACGAAGGGCTGCTCGCGCAGCGCCAGCGTGTTGGCGCGGGTGACGCGCGACACGGTCGGGATCAGCGGAATGGCGATGGCGATGATGACGTTCGGCAAAGAAGGGCCGAGTGCTGCGGTCATGATCAGGGCCAGGACCAATAGCGGCAGTGCCTGCAGCACGTCGGAGACGCGCTGGAATACGAGATCGACCCAACCGGACAGATAGCCTGACGTCAGCCCGACGATGACGCCGATCGTGCCGCCGAGCGCGGTCGAGCCGATGCCGACCGCGAGCGAGATCCGCGCGCCGTGGATGATGCGGCTGAACACGTCGCGGCCGAACGAGTCCGTTCCCATCCAATGGGCCCAGCTCGGGCGCGCGAGTGCGCGCGCAGAATCGACCGTGAGGGGATCATAGCGCGCGATGAAGTCGGCGAAGATCGCGGTGAGCACGAACACCGCCATGATGATGAGCCCGGCCGCGCCGAGCACATGCCGCTGCGCCAGAAACAGCACGCGCCGCCACCCGCCGGTCGCATGCGCCCCGGCCCGCCTCAGTTCAACGTCAAAGTCGATCGCGGCCATGAGCCTCTCCGCGGGGAGAAACACCTCTCCCCCTCGGGGAGAGGTCGGCGCGTAGCGCCGGGTGAGGGGGATCAGATCTCAGGGCGGAGTGTAACCCCTCACCCGGACCGCATCTTCTGATGCGGTCCGACCTCTCCCTATGGGAGAGGTAGAGCACCGCCGTTGCGTCAGATTGTTCCAACCACATTATTTTAATCCGTGTACCTGATCCGCGGGTCGAACACCGCGTAGAGCATGTCGACGGTGAAATTCGCGACCACGACGACCACCGCGATGAACATCACGAGGTTCTGCACGATCGGATAATCGCGCCAGCGGATCGCCTCGACCAGGAAGCGGGCGACGCCGGGAATGTTGAACACCGTCTCGGTGACGATCAGCCCGCCGATCAGGAACGCCGCCTCGATGCCGATCACGGTGATCACCGGCAGGATCGCGTTCTTCAGCGCGTGATGATAGTTCACGGCAGCATCGGAGGCGCCCTTGGCGCGCGCGGTGCGGATGTAGTCCTGTCGCAGCACTTCCAGCATCGAGGATCGCGTGATGCGCATGGTCAGCGCGGCGCTGCGGAAGCCGACGGCGGCGGCCGGCACGGCATAGGTCGCGAACGCCTCGAGCCAGGTCTTCGGGTTCGGATTGAAGATCGGTATCTGGCCGAACATCGCGACCGCCGCGGTGAGGATGAGCAGGCCCAACCAGAACGAGGGCAGCGACAAGCCGCTCAGGCTCACCACGCGCAGGGCGTAATCAAGCCGCGTGCCCTGCTTGACCGCGCTGATGACGCCCAGCGGAATGCCGATCGAGGCCGAGAACAGCAGGGCGAGGCCGGCAAGCTTTGCCGTGATCGGAATCCGCGGCAGGATTTCCTGCAGCGCCGGCTTTTCAGAGACGTAGGAGTAGCCGAAGTCGCCGCGCACGAAGCCGCTGATCCAGTGCCAATATTGCACGATCAGCGGCTGGTCGATGCCGAGCTCCTTTTCCAGATTGGCCTTGTCGGCGGGATCGACATAGCCGGCGGCCGCGAACAGGATGTCGACGATGTTGCCCGGCACGATGCGCAGCAGGACGAAGATGACCACCGAGATCCCGAGCAGGGTCACGAGCATCAGGAACAGGCGTCGCACCAGATAGGCAAACATCCTTCGCCCTCCGCGAGCCGCTAGTCTTCAGCCACACCAGTCACTTGTCGAGCCACACATCCTCGTAGCGAAAGCCGTTGTAGGAGCTGTTCGACATGATCGTGACGCCCTTGACATAGGTCTGCCAGCACGTGCCGGCCCGTGCATGGAAGATGATGGGACGGGCGACGTCCTCCTGCAGCTTCTTGTCGATGTCCCACACCAGCGGCTTGCGCTTGGCGATGTCCGTCTCCTGCGACTGCACGTCGAACAGCTTCTCGATCTCCTTGTTGCAGTAATTGGTGTAGTTCCGTTCCGAGCCGCAGGAATAGTTCTCGTAGAAGGACTGGTCGGGATCGTCGACGGAGTTGCCGGTCAGATTGAGGCCGAGCATGTAGTCCTTGCGCGCGACTTTCGGGAACCAGTTCGCGGTCTCGACGACGTCGAGCTCGCCGTCGATATAGATGCTCTTGAGCTGGTCGATCAGGATCACCGCGGGGTCGCGATATTCCGCGATGTTGCGCGTCGAGACCTTCACCGCCAGATGCTTGTCGGGGCCGTAGCCCGCCTTCTGCATCAGCTTCCTGGCTTCCTCGCGGTTCGCATTCACGTTTGGACCGTAGCCCGGAATGGTCTCCAGCTTGTCCTTGGGCATGCCCCAGATGCCCTGAGGCGGCGGCAGCATGGTGCCGCCGATATCGGCCTGACCTTCGAACAGGATGTCGACGAAGGCCTTGCGGTCGAGCGCGAGCGACATGGCGCGGCGGATATCGATGTTGTCGAACGGCGCCGAGGTCGAATTGACGATGATGTTGGTGGAAACGTTGGTCGGCTCGACGACGCAGGTCGCGTTCGGCGCCTGCGACTTGATGTCCTTCAGCAGCGGGATCGTGATGTGCGTCGGGAAGGTCATGTCGAACTTGCCGGCGACGAAGGCGAGAATCGCGGTCGAGCGGTTCGTGATGATGGTGTACTCGATACCGTCGAGATAGGGCAGGCCCTTCTTCCAGTAGTCCGGATTTCGCGTCAGCTTGATCGATTCGTTGGCCTTGAACTCGACGAACTTGAACGGTCCGGTCCCGATCGGATGGGTGCGCATGTCCGCCGGCGAGACGTGACAGGGATAGACCGGCGTATAGCCGGAGGCGAGCATCGCCAGCAGCGAGGGCTGCGGCCGCTTCAGGTCGAAGGTGACCTCAAAATCGCCGTTCGTCGTGACCTCGTTGACCTCGCTGTACCAGGCCTTGCGCGGATTCTGCCGCAGCTTCTGCTGCGACTTGCCCATCAGGAGATCGAACGAGCACTTGACGTCGGCCGACGTGAACGGCTTGCCGTCGTGCCATTTGACGCCCTGCCGCAGCTTGAACGTGAGCTTCTTGTTGTCGCCGCTCCAGGACCAGCTTTCGGCCAGCTCGGGCCTGAGGGTGTCAGGACTGTTCTGCGCGATGTGCTGGTCATAGATGACGAGATTATTGAAGACTCCCATGAACGGCACGTTGACCGAATAGGTCGCGCCTTCGAGGATTGAGGCGTTTGCGGGACTGTCGCGGTGATAGATCCGCAAGGTTCCGCCCTGCTTGGGCTCGCCGGCGAGCGTGGTGGTTGAGGCCGTCAGCACAGATAGCGCCGCCATTGCGGCGAGCGCCCACACGCTCCGCATGCTCATCCTCCCTGGACATCGGCCTTTGCGGCCTGTTTGCCGCAACGATAGCACGCGAGTTGAGGGAGGCAACCGGTAAGTCCGCACGCCACCTCGACAATTCGGATGACGGAAGGTCGCGGAGCGGTCCTGTCTCACAATGAGAGAGTGCAGGTGCGAAGAGACGTTCCTCTGCTGGTTGTGCAGATGTTGCGCGCAATCGTATCAACACACTTCGCCGCGGCTACGCCCCTCACACGATGCGCGACGCCTTGTTCCCCCAATACCGGTCCCGCAGCAGGCGCTTGTACAGCTTCCCGGTCGGCAGCCGCGGCAATTCCTTCTCGAAATCGACCGAGCGCGGCACCTTCTGCCGCGACAGCGATTTCGCGCAGAACGCGATCAGCTCTTCGGCGAGAGCCGGCCCCGGCAGGACGCCCGGCATCGGCTGCACCACCGCCTTCACCTCCTCGCCGAGATCGGCATTGGGCACCCCGAACACGGCGGCGTCGGCGACCTTCGGATGGGTGATCAGGAGATTTTCGCATTCCTGCGGGTAGATGTTCACCCCGCCCGAGATGATCATGAAGGTCGCGCGGTCGGTCAGATAGAGGAAGCGATCGGCATCGACATAGCCGACATCGCCGACCGTGCTCATGCTGCCGTCGGCCGAGCGCGCTTCCTTGGTCTTCTCCGGATCGTTGAAATATTCGAACGGCGTTGCCGTCTTGAACCAGACCTGGCCGGGCGTGCCGGTCGGGCACTCCCGCATGTTCTCGTCGAGAATGTGGAGGTCGCCGAGCAACACCTTGCCGACGGTGCCGCGATGGCTGAGCCATTCCTCGCTGTTGCAGGCGGTGAAGCCGAGGCCTTCGGTCGCGCCGTAATATTCATGGATGATGGGTCCCCACCATCTGATCATGTCGTCCTTCACCTGCGGCGGGCAGGGCGCGGCGGCGTGGATCGCGATCTCCAGCGAGGACAGGTCGTAGCGCTTGCGGACCTCCTCCGGCAATTTCAGCATGCGCGAGAACATCGTCGGCACCAGCTGGGTATGGGTGATGCCCCACTGCTGCACCAGCTGCAGGTAACGTTCGGGATCGAAGCTCTCCATGATGATCACGGTGCCGCCCATGCGGATCGTGAGGTTGACGGCGGCCTGCGGCGCCGAATGATAGAGCGGGGCCGGCGACAGGTAGACCATACCCTCGCGGTAGTGCCAGAGCTTGGTCAGAAAATCGAACAGCGGCAGATTGTGCTTCGGCTTCTCCTCCGGCAGCGGCCGCAGGATGCCTTTCGGCCGTCCCGTCGTGCCGGACGAATAGAGCATGGCGGTGCCGAGCCACTCGTCCGCGATCGGTGTCGCCGGCAGACCAGCGGTCACGTCCGCAAGCCCGACGATGCGCTCGCTCTCGCCCGGGCCGTCGGCGACGATGCAGAGCTTGATCTCGGGACAGGCCTGGATCGCCTCGCGCGCGATGTCGAGCTTCGCCACTGACGTGATCAGGATCTTCGACTGGCTGTTGACGAGCAGATAGGCGAGCTCGCCCGGCGTCAGGAAGGAGTTGATGCAGGTGTAGTACAGTCCGGAGCGCTCGCCCGCGCCGCAGGCCTCCAGATAGCGCGAATTGTTCTCCATGAAGATGGAATAGTGGTCGAGCCGCTTCAAGCCGTGCTTGCGGAACAGATGCGCCAGGCGGTTGCTGCGCGCTTCGAGCTCGCGATAGGTGACGGCCTCGCCGGTCGACGCCATGATGAAGGCGGGCTGCAGCGGGCGCAGGCGGGCGTGATGACCAGTGTACATCTATCCTCCGGCTTGGATCATGCGGCGAGAAGCAGGATTTCGCGCACCTCGGCGGGACCCGCGATCTTGCGCGGATTGCGCGGGATCCAGTTGGTGCGCATCGCCTGTTCGGCGATCGTCTCGAAATGCTCCGGCAAGACGCGGACCTCGCCAAGGCTGCGCGGCATGCCGAGCGAGCGGATGAAGGCGTCCAGAACGTCGGCGGCATCATGCCCGGGATAGCCCATCGCGGCCGCAACGATCGTCTGCCGCTCGGCATTGTCGCGCGCATTCCAGCGCATCACCGCCGGCAACATGACGCAGGAGGTGTAGCCGTGCGGCACGTCGAAAGCCGCGCCAAGCACGTAGCCGATGCCGTGGCTCGCGCCCATCGGCACGCCGGCGGCGAGCGCGCCCATCGACAGCCAGGTGCCGATCTGCGCGTCCATCCGCGCGTCGAGATCGGCAGGGTCGGCCTTCACCCGCGGCAGCGCGTCGGCGAGCATGGCGAGGCCCTTAACCGACTGCGCATCGGCATAAGGATGCGTCTCGCGCGAGCAGATCGCCTCGACGCAATGGTCGACGGCGCGGATGCCGGTCGACAGGAACAGCCATTCCGGCGTGTGCACCGTGATGGCAGGATCGAGGATGGTCGCGCGCGGCACGGCCAGCGGATGCCGCAGCATCTGCTTCACATGCGCAGCTCGGTCGGTGACGCCGGCGATCGCGCTGAACTCGCCGCCTGCGATGGTGGTGGGGACGCTGACCTGGCGCACCGTCGGCGGGGTGATCTCGGGCGCGACGCCCTTGTGGACACGGATGCGATCGATGCCGTCGATGTCGGCGATCCCATTGGCGAGGCAAAGCTGCACCGCCTTGGCACCGTCGGTGATCGAACCGCCGCCCACGGTGACGATCAGGTCGGCATTCGCCTCGCGCGCCGCATGGGTGGCCGCGATCACTGCCTCGCGCGGTGTGTGCGCCGGCATCGCATCGAACACGCCGGCGCAGCGGGGGCCGAGCGCCTGCTTGATCTTATCGATTTCGTCGGTCTGCCGGTTGAGCGTGCCGGAGACCATCAGGAAAGCGCGGCGCGTTCCCAGCCGGTCCATCTGCGCGGCGATAGCACCGGCCGCAGGATGGCCGAACACGACCTCCTCGATCGCGCCGAAAACGACACGTCCCTGGTACACGCCTGTCCTCCCCGGACAATTCGTCTTGTTCTTGTGAGGGTAACCTAGCCGAGCCCGCCGCGCCCGTCATGTGCGAAGACGCTGGCCGTTTTGTTACCCTGTCCTGGAGGAGCCCTCCAGGGCAGGGCTATCGCATATGGACTTCACGAGGACTGTCTGCGGGCTTGCTCCGCCTCTCCCGCTTGCGGGAGAGGCCGACGCGCTCGCAGAGCGCGGCGGGTGAGGGCTCTCGCCAATCGGGGGCATCTTCCGCAATTTCTAGCAATCCCAATGCGGAGACAGCCCCCACCCCAGCCCTCCCCCGCAAGCGGGAGAGGGAGCCGACTGCCACTGCCGCCGCATCGTGCACACCATATGCGATAGCCCAGCCCTCCAGGGGAGGGTGACACCGATCGCGCCGCAGACATCTTGCCGTCTCCATTCATGAGCCCGGCCAATAATTCCATTCGCTATCCGCCCGCTGATCGCCGCGTGTGAAGCCGGCCATCTGCGTGTCAACCCGCCATCCGGCCAGGACGTTGGTCCGAGCATTGCGCGCATCGCGGTCTTGAAGAGTTCATCTTGGCTACCCATCTTGTGGCGCCCGCAGGTAGAGGCGTACCCTGCTTTTTCTGCGGCTTTTATGCGAGGACCTGGGATGAGCGGACCGGACGGAAGCGAGCAGTATGTCAAAAAGCACGATTTCGTTCCGGTTCGACGAGGCGCAATCGCCGCGCTGCTCAGCGCGACATTCGCGCTCACCGGTTGCGACAAGCCGGCTTCGCAGGCGGCGGCCCCGCCGCCCGCGCCGGTGACCGTGGCTCAGCCGGTTAAGCGCACCGTCACCGATTGGGACGAGTTCACCGGCCGCTTCGAGGCGGTCGAGGAGGTGCAGGTGCGCCCGCGCGTCGGCGGCTTCGTCAATTCGGTCGAATTCCAGGACGGCGCCATCGTGCATCAGGGCGACCTGCTTTACGTGATCGACCCGCGTCCGTTCGAGGCGGTGGCAACGCAAGCGGAAGGTCAGCTCTCGGATGCACGAGCCAAGGTGGAACTTGCCAAGCGCGAGCTCGATCGCGGCTTGAACCTGGTGCAGACCAGCGCCGTCTCCGAGCAGGTCGTCGACCAGCGCCGCCAGGCCTTGCAGGCCGCGCACGCCGCCGAGATGCAGGCCGAGGGCGCGCTGAAGGCCGCCAGGCTCAATATCGAGTTCACGCATGTGACGGCGCCGCTGACGGGCCGCGTCAGCCGCCATCTCGTCAGCCCCGGCAATCTCGTGCAGGGCAGCGATACCGGCACCTCGACGCTGCTCACGTCGATCGTCGCGCTGGATCCGATCTACATCTATTTCGACATGGATGAAGCGACCTTCATCAAATACAGCAAGCTGTGGTTCGAAGGTAAGCGCCCGAGCTCGCGCGATACCGCGAACCCGGTGCAGGTGACGCTCGCCGGCGAGACCAAGCCGTCGCATGAAGGCACCATCAACTTCCTCGACAACCGCCTCGATGTCTCCACCGGTACGCTGCGCAGCCGCGCCGTGATCAAGAACACCGATCTGTCGATCCTGCCCGGCCAGTTCGGCCGCGTCCGCCTGATCGGCAGCGCGCCCTACGAGGCGCTCCTGATTCCCGACGTTGCGATCGCGACCGACCAGTCCCGCAAGATCGTGTTCGTGGTGAAGCCTGATGACACCGTCGAGGCGCGCCCCGTGGTGCTCGGGCCGCTCGACGAGGGTCTGCGGGTGATCCGCGAGGGACTGAAGGCCGACGATCGCGTCATCGTCAATGGCATCCAGCGCGCCCGCGTCGGCGCCAAGGTCGCCCCGCAGGCCGCTCAAGCCCCGGCGGGTGGCAAGCCATGAATCTCGGCCGCCTCTCCATCAATCAGCCCATCCTCGCGATGGTGCTGTCGATCGTGCTCCTGATCGTCGGTGCGCTCGCCTACACCACGCTGCCGGTCTCCGAATATCCGCAAGTGGTGCCGCCGACCGTGGTGGTCACCACGCAATATCCCGGCGCCTCCGCGCAGACCGTGTCCGATACGGTCGCCGCTCCCATCGAGCAGGAGATCAACGGCGTCGAGGACATGCTGTACCTCTACAGCCAGGCCACCTCGAACGGCCAGCTCACCATCACCGTCACCTTCAAGCTCGGCACCGACCTCGACAAGGCCCAGGTGCTGGTGCAGAACCGCGTCGCGATCGCCCAGCCGCGCCTGCCCGAGGAGGTGCAGCGCAACGGCGTCACCACGCGCAAGAACTCGCCCGACATCCTGATGGTCGTGTTCATGCTGTCGCCGGACGATACGTTCGACCAGCTCTACATCTCCAATTATGCGCTGCTCCAGGTCCGCGACCAGCTGTTGCGCATCGACGGTGTCGGCGACATCCAGATTTTTGGTGCGCGCGACTACTCGATGCGCTTGTGGCTCGACCCTGACCGCATCGCCAATCTCGGCCTGACCTCGGCCGAGGTGCTCGCCGCGATCCGTGCCCAGAACGTGCAGATCGCCGGCGGCCAGATCGCCGAACCGCCGATCGCGGACCGCGCCTTCCAGCCCAACCTGGTTTTCACCGGCCGACTGAAAGACCAGAAGCAGTTCGAGGACATCCTGATCAAGGCCGGCTCCGATGGCCGCACGGTCCGCTTGCGCGACGTCGCCCGCATCGAGCTCGGCGCGCTCGCTTATTCCACCAACAGCTTCCTGCTGCGCAAATCCGCGGTCGCGATGCTGGTGACGCAGCGGCCAGGCTCGAACGCGCTGGCGACGGCCAAGAACATCTCCGACACCATGACGAAGCTCAAGCAGAGCTTCCCGAGAGGTCTCGACTACAATATCGGCTACAACCCGACCGAGTTCATCGCCCAATCGGTCCACGAGCTGATCAAGACCATCTACGAGGCCATGCTGCTCGTGGTCGTCGTCGTGCTGGTGTTCCTGCAGGGCTGGCGGCCCGCGATCATTCCGATCATCGCGATTCCGGTCTCGCTGGTCGGCACCTTCGCGGTGATGGCGGCACTCGGCTTCTCCATCAACAATCTCACCTTGTTCGGCCTCGTTCTTGCCGTCGGCATCGTGGTCGACGACGCCATCGTCGTGGTGGAGAATGTGGAGCGGCATCTCGAACATGGCCTCAGTCGGCGCGATGCTGCGCTCAAGACCATGGAGGAGGTTGGCGGCGCGCTGGTCTCGATCGCGCTGGTGCTGTGCGCAGTGTTCGTGCCGACCGCCTTCCTCGGCGGCATCTCCGGACAGTTCTTCCAGCAATTCGCCGTCACCATTGCGGTGGCGACCGCGATCTCCTGCTTCTGCTCGCTGACATTGTCGCCGGCGCTGGCCTCCCTGATTCTCACCCCGCATGAAGCGAAACGGCCGCCTGCCGCCTGGAATCTCATTGCGCGGGCGTGGGGTGCCTTCACCGGGGTCTTCAACCGCGTGTTCGACCGGCTGGCGCACGGTTATGCCGGCCTTGCCAATTTCGTGATCCGGCATTCGGTGGTGATGATCCTGATCTACGTCGCGCTGATCGGCAGCGCCGGCTGGCTGATCGTGACCACGCCGCAGGGCTTCATCCCGGCGCAGGACCGTGGCTACGTCATCGTGTCCGTGCAATTGCCTGGTGCGGCCTCGCTGGCGCGCACCACCGAGATCGTGCGCGAGATCGAGCGGATCGCGCTGGACACGCCGGGGATCGTCCGCGTCGCCGCCTTTGCCGGCTTCTCCGGCGCCACGCGAACGCAGGCGGGCAATGCCGCGGCGTTGTTTCCGGTCTTCGACGAGCCCGAGGCACGGCTGAAGAAGGGGCTGTCTGCCAACGCGATCACCGCGGAGCTGCGCAAGCGCCTGTCCGCGATCCAGGGCGCCTTCATCATCGTGATTCCGCCGCCGGCCGTGCCCGGCATCGGCACCGGCGGCGGCTTCACCATCCGCATCCAGGATCGCCAGGGCCGCGGGCCCGAGATGCTCGCCGCGGCCACCGAAGAGCTTGTCGCCGCGGCGCGCAAATCGCCGTCGCTGCTCGGCCCCTCGGTATTCTCGCCGTTCTCGGCCAACACGCCGCAGCTCTTCGTCGACATCGACCGCACCAAGGCGCAGAAGCTCGGCGTACCCATCTCCAACATCAACGACACGATCCAGACCTATTTCGGATCGACCTATGTCAACGACTTCAACCTATTCGGGCGCACCTATCACGTCACCGCGCAGGCCGACTTCCCGTTCCGGAAAGAGCCGAGCGATCTCGCACGCCTGCGCACGCGCAACGCTTCCGGCGACATGGTGATGCTCGGCAGCGTGGTCGAGTTCAGGGACGTCTCGGGTCCGGACCGCGTCGCGCGCTACAATCTTTATGCGGCATCGGAGCTCCAGGGCGAGCCCGCGCCGGGCACCAGCTCGACCACCGCGCTCAACGCCATCAAGAAGCTTGCCGACGACACGCTGCCGAGCGGCTTCACCTTCGAATGGACTGACCTCTCCTACCAGCAGATCACTGGCGGCAATGCCGGCCTGCTCGTCTTCCCGGTCTGCGTGCTGTTCGTCTATCTCGTGCTCGCCGCGCAATATGGCAGCTGGACGCTGCCATTCGCGGTGATCCTGATCGTGCCGATGTGCCTGCTCGCCGCCACCATCGGCGTCCGCATCATGGGACAGGACGTCAACATCCTCACACAGATCGGCTTCGTCGTGCTGGTGGGACTTGCGGCCAAGAACGCAATCCTGATCGTCGAGTTCGCGCGCGACATCGAGCACGAAGGCAAGCCGCGGCTGGAGGCCGTGATCGAGGCCTGCCGCCTGCGCCTGCGGCCGATCCTGATGACCTCCTTCGCCTTCATCCTCGGCGTGCTGCCGCTGGTGATCTCGACCGGTTCCGGCTCCGAGATGCGGCAGGCGGTCGGCGTCGCCGTGTTCTTCGGCATGATCGGCGTCACCCTGTTCGGCCTGTTGTTCACGCCGATCTTCTATGTGGTGGTGCGGAACCTGGCGGAAGGGCGGCGGGACAAGAAGCCGGAGGTGATGGCCTGACGTCGGGCTTTGGCCCATGGTGCGTCCTCAATCACGGTTTGTCGTCCCGGATCAGCGCTCCGCTTCGCTGCGCTTGTCCGGGATGACACCGATCGTGCTGCACGCCCTTCATACTAACGACCAACACGCAATGGATGGGCAGGCGCGGGGTTCTTCACTAGTATCCGCGCGATTTCAAAACAGAAAACTGCTGGGAGCTAACAGATGAAATCAGTCCTTTTGGCCGCCGTCGCAACCTCGGCCCTGCTGCTGGCCGGGCCGGCCTCCGCGCAAGGCGTCAAGATCGGCATCCTCAACGACCAGTCCGGCGTCTACGCCGATTACGGCGGCAAATGGTCGGTCGAGGCGGCCAAGATGGCGATCGAGGATTTTGGCGGCGAGGTGCTCGGCCAGAAGATCGAGCTCGTCACCGCCGACCACCAGAACAAGCCTGACCTTGCGACCTCGATCGCGCGGCGCTGGTACGACGTCGAGAACGTCGACATGATCACGGAGCTGACGACCTCCTCGGTCGCGCTCGCGATCCACGAGCTCTCCAAGGAAAAGAAGAAGATCGACATCGTCGTCGGCGCCGCGACCTCGCGCCTGACCGGCGATGCCTGCCAGCCTTACGGCTTCCACTGGGCCTACGACACCCGCGCGCTCGGCGTCGGGACCGGCGGCGCGCTGACCAAGGCCGGCGGCGACACCTGGTTCTTCCTCACCGCGGACTACGCCTTCGGCTATGCGCTGGAGAAGGACACCAGCGAGATCGTCACCGCCAATGGCGGCAAGGTGGTCGGCTCGGTGCGCGTGCCGCTCAACTCCTCGGACTTCTCCTCCTTCCTGCTGCAGGCGCAGAGCTCGAAGGCGAAGATCGTCGGCCTCGCCAATGCCGGCCTCGACACCACCAACTCGATCAAGCAGGCGTCCGAGTTCGGCATCGTCTCCGGCGGCCAGAAGCTCGCCGGCCTCTTGATGACGCTCGCCGAAGTGAACGGCCTCGGCTTGCAGGCCGCGCAAGGCCTGGTGCTGACCGAGGGCTATTACTGGGATCTCAACGACAAGACCCGCAATCTTGGCGAACGCTTCCTCAAGCGCACCGGCCGGATGCCGAGCATGATTCACGCTGGCACCTATTCGGCGACGCTGAGCTATCTGAAAGCCGTCAAGGCTGCCGGCACCAAGGATCCGGATGCCGTTGCCAAGAAGCTGAAGGAGCTGCCGGTCAACGACGATTTCGCGCAAGGAGGCAAGGTGCTCGAGAACGGGCGCATGGTCCACGACATGTATCTGTTCGAGGTCAAGAAGCCCTCGGAGTCGAAGAAGCCCTGGGATTATTACAAGCTGCTCGCCATCGTCCCCGGCGACAAGGCCTTCTTCACCGCCAAGGAAAGCGGCTGCCCGCTGACGAAGTGAGGGGCAGCGCGCGTACCACAAACTCGGTGTCGTCCCCGCGGAGGCGGGGACCCATAACCACAGCACGGTGTGGTTATGACGGACTGTCACTCCGAGTCTTCGCCAAGCCCAACACTGTGGCTATGGGTCCCGGATCTGCGCTGACGCTTGTCCGGGACGACGGCGGATGTGTGGTGGGTCGTTGCCTCACACCATCCGCAACACCACCGCGCCCAGCGCCCCCGCCCACAGCGCCATCGCGGCGAGCGCCTGGATCGCAAAGCCCGGGCCGCGCTTTGCGGCGGCCTGCGAATAGCCGATGAAGTAGACGATGCGGCCGATGATCCAGATCGCGCCGATCCCCGCCGCGATGGCGTCGCTGATATAGACCGCGAACAGCCACAGCGCCGGCAGGACAATCGGCATCCATTCCAGCGTGTTCATCTGGATGCGGAAGGCGCGTTCGAAATCCGGATGGCCCGACATCGCGGGCGCCTTGACGCCGGTCTTGGTGCGCGCGCGCGAGACGTTGATGGCGGTGAAGAAATAGAATGCGATCGCCAGCAGCGTGACGAGGGCGGTGAGGTGATACATCGCTGGTCCCTTCAAGCAGACCGCGCTTCAATAGCCGGTCAGCTCGAGATAGCCAATGCCGTCATGCGTGCCGGCAAAGCTGATCGGACCCTCCCAATAGGCGAAGCCGGTCCCCATCCAGGCCCTGGGATTGAGCGGCTTGCAGAGGATCGAGAACGACCGCGACGGAATCGAAATCTGCCATTCGACCGGCAGCCGGCGCCCCGCAACCTCGGCGGTTGCTTTCGGAATCATCTGGATGTCGCCACCCGCAATCATCTGCGTCTCGCCGGCGGCGCTGATCCAGTTGCCGAACGGATAGTCCCGGCCGTCCTTCTGTCGCAGCCGGTACAGCATCAGCTTGTCGCCCGACGACAAATGCAGCGACAGCCAGTCCCAGCCGGTCTGATCGGCATCGAGCGGCTGGCTGCTCCACTCGCGGTCCATCCAGGCCTGGCCGGAGACAGGGACCGGCTTGTCGTCGATGGTGAGCGTGCCGCGGGCGCGATAGAACGGCTGGCTGTAATAATAGGACGCCTGGCCGCGCTCCGACTTGCGGCTGTAGCCGCGATCACCCTGCAGGACGACCGGACGATCGGCCTCGAGCGTCAGTTCGTAGCTGAAATCGGTGCTGGATGCCTTCAGCGTCAGCGGCGCCAGGGTGCGATCGTCGGTGCGCTCGGACCCCTTCATCTCCCAATCGTCGATCCAGGCCGCGAACGGCTTTGCCGTGACCCCGGCCTGGCCGACGCCGCCGCGTGAAAAGACTTCGTTGAAGCGGTGGGTGTCGGCGCGCGTCACCGCGGCATGGGCCATCCACACCTGCTGATTGGCCCAGCCTTCGCCTTGCGGGCCCGGCTGCGCCGCCTGGCGGAACAGCGTCCATTGCAGACCGCAGGCCGCCCCGCTGCCGTCGACGAGGTTGGCCGTGAGATACCACCACTCGATCCGAAACTCCGGATGCGGGCCGTGATCGGCCGGAAAGGCGAACGTCTTTCCCGGCGTCACCTTCGCAAAGCCGTCCGCTGTTTCGCCGAGCCCGGCATAGCCCTGCGCGGCGGCGCGGCGTGCGAGCGCCAGCGCAGCGATGCCGCCGGTGAAGGCGCGGCGCGAGATGCGATCAGCGCTCATTGGCAAACACCTTGACGAGGCTTGCCGGCTGCATCCGCGCCAGCCGCGCCACCGGCAACAGCGCCGCAAGCAGCGAGGCCAGCAACGCCACCGCGACCAGCCCGATCAATTGCCCCGGAAACACGTGGAACGGCAGTCGCCAGCCGAACGCCTTCACGTTGACGATCGCGATCAGGCACCACGCCACCACCAGGCCGAGCGGCACCGCCAGCAGCGCCGTGAACAGCGCCACCGACAGCGTCTTGATCAGTTCGATCGCGGCAAGCCGCGGTCGCGTGATGCCGATCGCCCATAGCGGTGCGAGCTGCGGCAGGCGGGAGTTCGCCAGCGTCAACAGGCTCGTGAACAGCGCGATGCCAGCGACGCCGAGCGTGAAGGCATTCAGCGCGGAGGTGACCGCGAAGGTGCGGTTGAAGATGCGGATCGATTCCGCCTTCACCGTCGCCTGGTCGGCGACGCTGCGGTCGTCGAGCGCGAACTGCGTCTGCAGGGCGGCGATCAGGCCGGAGATGTTCTCCTTCGCGACGATCAGGCCGATCCGCGTCTGCGGCGTCTGCGGGAACTGCCGCAGCAGCGCTGCGACGTTCACGGTCAGCTGTCCCTTGGGATTGCCGTAATCGGCATAGATGCCGGCGATGTCGAGCTCCCAAGCCCCGCCCGGTGCCGGCACCTCGACGACGTCGCCGACGCGCACGTTCAGGCGGCGGCTCAGCTGCTCGCTGATGAAGGCGGCGTTGCCAGGCACGAGCCGGGTCCAGGCCTGCGGCGCAGCTTCCAGCAGCGGCCAGCGCTCGCGATAGAGCGCGTGGTCGGGCAGGCCGAGCAACTCGACCGGCTGGCCCTGTATCTGTGTTTCGGCGCGGCCGCCCGGCAGGATCGCCTGCACGTCGCTGCGCTGCTTCAGCCAATTGCGGATCGCCGTGCCTTGCGCATTGTCGGAGGCGCTGATGTAGACATCGGCCGCGAGCCGGCCGTTGAGCCAGCCGATGAAGGTGCGGCTGAACGTTTCCACCATGGTGGAGACCCCGACATTGACGGCGAGCGCGAGCAGCAATGCCATCAGTGCCAGCGACAGGCCGGAGAGCTGCTGCCGGCTGTCCGCCCAGAACCACAGCGCAAGCGGTTTTCGCGCGGTGCGTTGGCCGGCGAGCAGGAGCAGTTCGACGAAGGCCGGCAGGACCAGGGCCGCGCCGAGCATCAAGGCCGCCAGCACGCCAAATCCCGCGATCAGGGATTCGCCATAGCGAAGCAGCAGCAGCGCGACCGCGAACACGGCGCAGGCCGCACAGCTTTGCAGGACGAGCCAGCGGCGCTGCCGCTGCTGCCAGGCGCGCGGCTGCGCCGTCGCCAGCACCGGCATCCTGATCGCCTTGATCAGGCTGGTCGCCGCCGCAACGAGCGCGCCGGCGATGCTGATGCCGATGCCGGCGAGCCACCATTCGGGCCGCAAGGCAAGCTGCCCCGGAATCTGTGCACCGTAGAGCCCGCGCAGCGATGCCGCGACATCGGGCAACAGCGCTGCGGCGATGAAATAGCCGCACGCGAGCCCGATCAGCCCGGCGGCGAGGGCCAGCGCCACCAGCTCGATCACCAGCACGCTGTTGACGAGCCGGGCCGAGGCGCCGCAGGCGCGCAAGGTCCGCAGCATCGGCAGCCTCTGCTCGAAGGCGAGGCCGACGGCCGAATTGACGATGAAGAGGCCGACGAAGAACGACAACAGGCCGAACGCCGTGAGGTTTAGATGAAAGCTGTCGGTGAGGCGCTCCAGCTCGGTCTCCGCATTCGGTTCGACCAGCTGCAACTGGTTGCCGACCACGCTTCCCAGCGGCGCGGGCCTGCTCTTCGGCTTGCCGATCAGCAGCCGCGACAGCTGATCCGGCTTGTTCAGCAGGCGCTGCGCCACGCCGATATCGACTACCGCTACGTCGGGTACGAGTTGCGGCAGCACGCGCAGCGGCGGCAGCTTGACGCCGCTGCTGATCGCAGGCGCCGCGCCTTCCGCTTGCTGCAGGTCGCGCAGCGTCTCCGGCGCCAACAGGGTCTGGCCGGGCGGCGCCACAAAGCTGCTCAGATCCGAGGCGCCGAGGCGCGGTGCGTTGCCGATTTCGACCGGCAGCGTCACCGGCTCGATCCCGAGCAGCCGCACCGAGCGTCCATTGATCTGGACCCGGCCCTCCAGCGCCGGCGACACCGGCCAGCCGGCGCGGCGGAGCTTGACGAACAGGTCTTGCGAAAAAGTCGCTGCGTTCGGCGCAACCAGCATCGCAGTGCGGGTGCCGCCGAACGTCGCCGCGGCGCGGTCATAGGCGCTGCGGGCCTGCTGGTTGATGGCCTGCACGCCGCTCCACAGCGCGGTCGCCGCGATCAGCCCGACCAGCAGCGTCGCGAACTGCATCTTGTGGCGCCGCCAATGGCTGAGCAGCACCGCGAGGACCCAGAGCGCGCGCCTCATGCGATCCGCCCCGCATGCAGGGTGAGGTGGCGATCGAGCTGAGCTGCCAGATGCAGGCTGTGCGTCACCATCAGGAAGCCGCAGCCGGTGCGCGCGACGAGGTCGCGCGTCAGCGCCAGCACGTCCTCGGCGGTGGCCTCGTCCAGATTGCCCGTCGGCTCGTCCGCCAGCAGCAGCGAGGGTCTTGTGGCGAGAGCCCGGCCGATCGCGACTCGTTGCTGCTGGCCGCCGGACAATTGCTCGGGATAGCGCTTCAGAAGCGGCCCGAGCCCGAGCCGCTCGACCAGCTCCTTGGTCCACGCGGCATCGTGACGGTCGGCGATCCGCGCCTGAAAGGCCAGATTGTCCGCGACCGACAGGCTCGGGATCAAATTGAACTGCTGAAAAACCAGGCCGATCCGGTCGCGCCGCAAGGCCGCGCGCCCTGCGTCGGACAGCTTGGTCACCTCGACGTCCTCCAGCCGGATCGTGCCGCCATCGGCGGCGTCGAGGCCTGCGATCAGGTGCAGCAATGTGCTCTTGCCGCTGCCGGATTCGCCGGTCAGCGCGGCGCGTTCGCCGGCCCTGAGGTCGAGATCGACGCCGCGCAGCACATGGACCGGTTCGCCGGCCGAGGAGAAGGTCTTGGAGAGATTTCGGATGCTCAGCACGATGAATGGCGCCGGACGGAATTAGCGGAATTGTTGCGTAGCACACCTGCTGCGGAAATGCCGGGTTGCGTTGCTGTCGAAGCCGTTGTTAGCTCCCAAGACGGCCAAATCAAAAAAGTGCCAAAAGACATGCGGGGAGAACGATGAGCGCTCAGGGAACGCCCGGTGCGGCGGGCAGGACGGCAGGGGAATTGAAGGGTTCGGCAAAGCCAACGCCGAAGGGCGCCTGGACCGTCACGTTTCTCCTCTTTCTCTTCATGGTCGTGAACTTTGCCGACAAGATCGTCGTCGGCCTCGCCGGCGTGCCGATCATGACTGACCTGAAGCTCAGCCCGGAGCAGTTCGGCCTGCTCGGCTCCTCGTTCTTCTTCCTGTTCTCGATCGCCGCCATCGTGGTCGGCTTCATCGTCAACAAGGTGCCGACGCGCTGGGTGCTGCTGGCGCTCGCGGTGATCTGGGCGCTGGCGCAGTTTCCGATGGTCGGCACCGTCTCCTTCACCACGCTGCTGATCTGCCGCATCGCGCTGGGTGCCGGCGAAGGCCCGGCCTTCTCGGTCGCCGCGCACGCGATCTATAAATGGTTCCCCGACGAGAAGCGCACGTTGCCGACGGCGATCCTGTCGCAAGGCTCGGCGTTCGGCGTCATCCTCGCGGTGCCCGCGCTGAACTGGGTCATCGTCAATCATTCCTGGCACTATGCCTTCGGCGCGCTCGGCGTCGTCGGTCTGATCTGGGTCTGTGCCTGGCTCGCGCTCGGCAAGGAAGGGCCGCTGGAAGATACGCAAGTCCTGGCCGCGAGCGAGCAGAAGGTCCCTTACTTGCAGCTTCTCACCTCGCGCACCTTCATCGGCTGCGTCGCGGCGACCTTCGGTGCCTATTGGGCGCTGTCGCTCGGCCTGACCTGGTTCACGCCCTTCATCGTCAAGGGGCTCGGCTTCTCGCAGAGCCAGGCCGGCTTCATCTCGATCCTGCCCTGGGTGTTCGGCGCCACCATCGTCATCCTCACCGGCTGGATCTCGCAAGTGATGATGGCGCGCGGCTACAACACCCGGATGGCACGCGGCGTGCTCGGCTCGGTGCCGCTGGTGATCGGCGGGCTGATCCTGGCGATGATGTCGCATGTTCAGGGCGCAGGACTGCAGATTGCGCTGCTCGTGGTCGGCTCGGGCCTGTGCGGGGCGATCTATGTCGTCTGCCCGCCCATGCTCGGCGAGTTCACGCCGACATCGCAGCGTGGCGCCGTCCTCGCGATCTACGGCGCGCTCTACACGCTCGCCGGCATCATCGCGCCGGCCGTGATGGGCGCGACGATCCAGCGCGCCGGCAGCACGCTCGACGGCTACATGAGCGGCTTCACCATCAACGCCGTGATCATGGTCGGCTCCGGCCTGCTCGGCCTGCTCCTGCTCTGGCCGAACACGGAAAAGGCCAGGCTGACTCGCGGTGCCGCCTCGCAAGCCGCGCCGCTGAAGCGCGCGGTGTCGCCGACGTAAGGGCGGACGCGCTCTTTCTTACCCTCCCCTCGAGGGGCAGGGGAATCGCATGTGGCTCTTTGCACGAGCTGAGCGCGCGCCTCGTCCTTCGAGACGACCGCTGTCAGCGGTCTCCTCAGGATGAGGCTAAGCGGCATCGGAGCCCGTCGAAACCAGCGAAACGCACTCGGTCCTTATCCTGAGGGCCCGCCAACGGCGGGCGTCTCGAAGGATGCGCCACAGGCAACCGCACTCATATGCGATAGCCCCCCTCCAGGGGAGGGTAAGCGGCAACGCCGCGCTAGTTTGCCATTCCCTGCGCGCCGCGGATCAATTTCCCCGGCCGCTGCCCCGTCGCCGCGCCGTGCCGCCGCGTCACGACGCCCGAGACGATGGTCGCCTCATAGCCGTCGACATCCTGCAACAGGCGCCGCCCGCCCACCGGCAGATCGTAATGCACCTTCGGCGGATGCAGGTGCAGGCGGTCGTAGTCGATCACATTGAGGTCGGCTTTGTAACCGGGCGCAATCAGGCCGCGATCGGTGAGGCCGACCGAGAGGGCGGTCTTGCGCGACTGCGCCGCGACCACGAAGGGGATCGACAGCTTCTCGCCGCGCGTGCGGTCGCGCGTCCAGTGCGTCAAGAGATAAGTCGGAAAGCTGGCATCGCAGATGATGCCGCAATGCGCACCGCCGTCGGAGAGGCCCGGCACCGATTGCGGGTCGATCAGCATCTCGCGCGTCGCGTCGAGATTGCCGTCGGAATAGTTGAGGAACGGCACGTAGAGCATGCCGCGGCCCTCGTCGGACAGCATCGCATCATAGGCGAGCTCCTCCGGCTGACGACCCTGCCGGCGGGCCTGCGGCCCCAGCGCGTTCTCCGGCGGCTGCTCGTAATCGGGGGGATCGCCGAGCAGGAACATCTTGTCGTAATTGGGCCGGAAGAACAGCGGATCGTCGGTGGCGGTCGCCGTCTCGCTCAGGATCGCCTTGCGCACATCGGCTTGACGCAGCCGCGCCAGCCTCTCCGCAAGCGGCAGATGCGCGATGGCCTTGTAGCTCGGATGGGTCTGGAACGGGTTGCGCGACAGCTCGAGCCCGAGCAAGAGGCCGACCGGGCGCGCCGCGATCTGCGCCGTAATGGAGAGGCCGCGCCTGGCCGCCGCGTTGATCTCATCCAGGGTCTGGCGCCAGCGGTTCGGCGCCTTGTCGTTCTGCGTGATCGAGAACGAGATCGGGCAGCGGGTCGCATCTGCCACCCGCAGCATCATCGGCAGATCTTCCTGGATGGTGGAGAGATCGAGCACGAATTGCAGCACGCTGCGGCCCTGCCGATGCATCGCGCCGGCGATCGCGGTGAGCTCGTCCTCGCCGGCCTTCAGCGTCGGCGTGAAATCGCCGGTCGAGGTGCGGTGATTGAGCGTGCGCGAGGTCGAGAAGCCCAGCGCGCCTGCGCGGACCGCTTCGCCCGCGAGCCTGGCCATCGCCGCATTGTCCTCCGCGGTCGAGGGATCGCGGCGTGCGCCGCGCTCGCCCATGACATAGACGCGTAGCGCCGCATGCGGCAGCTGCGCGCCGACATCGATGTCGAAATCGCGCTTGGAGAGCCAGTTCATGTAGTCCGGAAAGCTCTCCCAGGCCCAGGGAATGCCGGCGCTCAAGACCGGCTCGGGAATATCCTCGACGCCCTCCATCAGCTGGATCAGCCTTGTGTGGTCGGACGGCTTGCACGGCGCGAAGCCGACGCCGCAATTGCCCATGATCGCGGTGGTGACGCCGTTCTGGGAGGATGGCGTGATGTCGTGGCTCCAGGTGACCTGGCCATCGTAATGGGTGTGCACGTCGACGAAGCCCGGGGTCACCAGCTTTCCGCGCGCGTCGATCTCCTCCCGTGCTTTCGCGGAGATCTTGCCGACCTCGCTGATCTTGCCGCCGCTGATGGCGACATCAGCCTCGAACAGCTCGCCGCCATTGCCGTCCGCAACGGTGCCGCCGCGGATGATCAGATCAGGGGTGCTCATGATGTTTCGTCCCTTTTGTTGTTTTGCTTTTGCTCTATCCGTCGTCCCGGACAAGCGCGCCTTGAGCGCGCGCAGATCCGGAACCCATAACCACCAGGAAAGGTTTGGCGAAGACTCGGAGTGACCAGCTTCGCGCGACAATTACTCCCTGTGGTTATGAGTCCCTGCTTTCGCAGGGACGACAGCTGAATTCGTAGCGATATCGACCGCTCAATTCGCCTTGGCCGGCTTCCGCTCCGTGAACGGCGACAGCACCACCGTCGCCACCATGAAGATCACGGACGCGCCGAACACCCAATGCGGCGCGCTTTGATCCATGATCCAGCCGAACAGCAGCGGTGAGACGATGCCGCCGAGATTGAAGCCGGTGGAGACGATGCCGAAGGCGCGCCCCGCAGCGCCGGCAGGCGCTGCATTGCGCACCAGCATGTCGCGCGAGGGGGCAATCACGCCGGAGAGAAAGCCCGCGGCGGTCATGGTTGCGGTCAAGGCCCAGCCCGGCAGCGTCACCAGTGCGATCAGCAGCACGATCGCCGCGTTCGCGGCAAAGCAGGCGGCGGCGACATAGCCGTGGCGCTCGGTATGATCGGCGAGGAAACCGCCGGCGAGCACGCCGGCGGCGCTGGCGCCGAGGAACGCGGTCAGTGCGACATTGGCGATCGAGTAGGAAGTGCCGTAGCCGCTCATCAGCGCGACCACGCCGAAATTGTTGATGCCGGCCACCGACAGGCTCAGCAGCATGAACAGCGCGGTCAGCGTGACCAGCGCCGGGGTGATGACGGCCTGCCTTGGTGCGCTCTCGTTGCCCGGCTTCTTCTTGTGGGCGCCGGCCTCGGGAATGTTCATCGCCACCAGCAGCAGCGCCACCAGGATGGCGATGGCACCGGAAGCGATCAGCGCGCCGACACCGCCCGAGACCGTGACCAGCGCGGCCACGATCGCCGGCGTCACCGCGCCGCCGAGATAGCCGGCAAAGGTGTGGATCGAGAAGGCGCGGCCCATCCGGGCCTCGTCCATATGCTCGGCGAGGATCGCATAGTCCGCGGGGTGATAGACGCTGTTGGCGAGGCCGAGCAGCACGGCGCAGGCGATCAGCGAAGCGTAGCTGAGATGCAGGCCGAGCAGGATCAGCGCGCAGCCGCCGAGCGCGAGACCGATCAGCAGGATTTTGCGCGCGCCAAAATGATCGACGAGATAGCCGGTCGGGGCCTGCGTCAGGCCCGAGACGACGGCAAGCGTGGTCAGCGAGAAGCCGAGCTCGACATAGCCGACGCCGAGCTTGTCCTTCAGGAACGGGAACAGCATCGGCAGGACCAGCAGATGGAAATGGCTGACCCAATGCGCGATCGAGATTCCGGTCAGCGTGCGCAGCGCGCTGTCCGCCTTGCCTTGCTGCGGTGCGGCGAGAACGTCGACCATTAGCGATCCATTTCACTCCCCAAGAGGCGCGAAAACTATCGGGGAGAGCGGTTATTTGTCCATGAACGCAGGCGCATGGCAGCTAGTGCAGGCGGACGTGAGGGGCGTTGAGGCACCTCCGCGCGGTCGTTCAGCGGGGTTTGGGGCGACACCCTCACAACGGCTCGTCATCCGGACCATAGCGGTCGCGTTTGGGCGTTGCGATGTCGCCGTCCTCGTAGTCCTCGTCATCGGTGGCGCGTGGAGGCGGAGGTTTCTTCGCCTTGTCGTCCGCCTGCTTGAGAGGCTCGTTCGGTTTGCCGATCTTGGCCATGGCTGGTCCCGGATGGTGATGCTGCACCCGATCCTACCCCGGACATATGGGCGATTCCTGACCTGGCGCAAGAATCGCAAATCGGGGATGACGCCACTCGGTCAGTGCACGAGCGGCCCGCCTGCCTTCTTCCAGGCATCCACGCCGCCCGCGATATGTGCCGTGTTGGTGAGCCCGGCCTCCTTGGCGGCGGCCACCGCCATCGCCGAGCGCTCGCCGAAAGCGCAGAAGAACACGATGCGCCGGCCGGTGGCCGCTGCGACCTCGCGCAGCATGCCGCCCGGCTTGAGGCTCTCCTCGATGGACGGATAGGGCGTATGCAGCGAACCCTCGAGCATGCCGTGCTTGGCTCGCTCGTTGGCTTCGCGCAGATCGACCAGCAGGATGTCGGGCCGGCCGAGCGCGCGGATCGCCTCGGCGGCGCTGAGCGCGCGGCCCTCCTTCTCCAACTCCTCCTGATGCAGGCCGACCCGCATGTTGGCGGGCACCGCCACATCCATCATCTTCGGATTGGGCAGCTTCAGATTGGCCATCAGCTCGATATATTCGTCGACCGAGCGCACCTGCAGCCGCGGATTGTAGCGCTTCTCCTCGCCGATGGTGGAGACGGTGTCGCCCTTGTAGTCGTGCGCCGGGAACACCATCGTCTCGTCCGGCAGCTTGAGCAGCCGGTTGAAGATCGAATCGTACTGTGCGCGTGAAGAACCGTTCTGGAAATCGGTGCGGCCGGTGCCGCGGATCAGAAGCGTGTCGCCGGTGAAAACACGATCGCCCATCAGATAGGAATAGGAATCGTCGGTGTGGCCGGGCGTGTACATCACGTCGAGCGACAGGCCCTCGATCGTCACCTTGTCGCCGTCGGCGACCCGCATCGCCACCACGTCGGCCTTGGTCTGGTCGCCCATCACGGTCATGCAATGGGTGCGGTCGCGCAGCTCACCGAGGCCGGTGACGTGATCAGCATGCAGATGGGTGTCGACCGCCTTGACCAGCTTGAGGTCGAGCTCGCGCAGCAGCTGGCAGTAGCGGTCGACCTTCTCCAGCACGGGATCCAGGATCAGTGCCTCGCCGCCGGGGCGGCTGGCGAGCAGATAGCTGTAGGTGCCCGAAACGCTGTCGAAAAGCTGGCGAAAGATCATGGCAGGACCCGGCTTGGAACTGACTTCGAGGATTCTACTACGTTAGGGACAAAAAGGAGAAGCAATTCACTGTGTGGACAAGAGATTTTAGAAGGTTTTTATTGCCCGGGCGCCGCCCTGCCCACCACCGTCATCGCCCGGCTTCACCGGGCGATCCAGCATTCCACCGACGTTCGTGAGATACGGAGAGGCCGCGGCGTCCTGGATTCCCCGCCTTCGCGGGGAATGACACTGAGGGTGGCGCGAGAGCGCGCTTACGCCCCTACGGCCGCACCAATGTGTAGCCGTTCTCCGCCAGGAACAGGATCTGTCAGACGCCCACCTGTACCGGTGTTGCCGCCGGAATGAAGTCCGGCCGCGTGCCCGTCTCGCGCTCGATCGTCTCCACCGTGTTGAGGCAGATGTCGAAACGCACGCCTTGCGCGATCAGGCTTTCGACCTGCTTGCGACGCTCGCTGCCGGACAGCAAGAGGTCGATGCCGGGACCGAACGCCACCACTTCGATCGCGATCTTGTCGGGAGCGTAGGCCTTCAGAAGGTTGTTGGCGACGCTCAGCACCAGCGCCTGCTTCTTGGCATCGCCGTCGGAGAGTTGCAGCACGATCTTGTGCTCGGCGAACGGCTTGTCCTGCAGCGGCACCTGTTGCGCCGACGCGGTTGGGACCGCGCCCCGGAGCAGCGGCGCCAGCAGCAGCGCGGATAAGATCTGCCTCCGCGTCATCCCGGTCCCGCAATGCCTGGATTGTCCTCGACGCCCCTGAGCGTCACGCCGGAGCCGAGCCGCTCCGGAAACATCCGGCCCGAGCGCAGATATTTGCCGACGACGTCCCACACGGGCGCGCCTTGCTGGCCATTGACTGAAGCCCAGCCTGCGACCTTGTAGCGGTGGCTGGCGCTGAGCGCCTTGCCGCTATCGAGCTTCAATTCCGAGATGCGGCTGCCGATCGTCTCTGCCGGCGTGCAAGTGTAGCTGAGCCCCCCGGCGCGCACCATGTCGCCGCCCTGCTGGTAATAGGGATCGGCATTGAAGAGGTTGTCGCAGACGTCTTCCAGCACGTCCTTGATCTGGGCTCCCGTCATCTCCTGCACATAGGTCTCGGGATAGGTGATCGCAGTCTCCGCGAGCAGATCCTCCATGGTCAGCGCCTGGCCGGACAGCGCGGTGACGCCCCAGCGAAATCCCGGCGACAGCGCGATCTCGGTGTCGAGCTCGGTGCGGAGCGCGGTGCAGATCAGCTCATCGACCGGTCCGGAGAAATTGCCGCGGCGATAGAGCAGGCGGTCGGGCGTCGCGATCTTCTCCGACCAGTCGGAGACGTGCGGCGCACGGACCCGGCCGATCAGCTCGGCCATGGCGGGATCCGGCTTCAGCAGCTCGGAGTAAACCGGCAGCAGATGATAATGAACGTCGCCGACCTTGCCCTTCTCGATCGCGAGATCGAGCACGGCGAGGAATTTTCCGTTGGAGCCGGCATTGGTGACGAGCGTGGTGCCGCCGGCGTTCTTCACAGCAATCGGCTGCGGCACGGCATCATGGGTATGGCCGCCGAGGATGACGTCGATGCCGGTGACGCGGCTGGCGAGCTTGAGGTCGACATCCATGCCGTTGTGCGACAGCAGGATGACGGCATCGACCTTGTCGGTGCCGCGCAGGGCATCGACATGCTTCTGCAATTCCTCCTCGCGGATGCCGAAGGTCCAGTCCGGCGTGAACCGCTTGGGGTGCGCGATCGGCACGTAAGGGAAGGCCTGGCCGATGATCGCGACCCGATGGCTGCCGATCTCCTTGACGACAGACGGCTTGAATACGCGCCCCGTGGTCTTGTCGAAGGCGGGGGCGTCGTTGAAGGCGGCTTCCTCGGTCAGGAAGACGTTCTGCGCCAGGAACTCGCCCTTGAAGTGCTCGAGATTATCGCGCAGCACCTGCTCGCCATAGGTGAATTCCCAATGCCCGGTCATCGCCTCGATGCCGAGCAGATTGGCGACCTCGACCATGTCGCGGCCCTGCATGACGTTGGCAAGCCCGGTGCCCTGCCAGAGATCGCCGCCATCGAGGAGGAGCGAACGCCTCTCCCCGACATCGGCGCGCAAGCGGTCGACCAGCGTCTTCAGATGGGCAAAGCCGCCGAGCTTGCCGAACCGGCCTGCGGACTTCTCGAACTCGACGCAGGTGAAGGCATAGGCATCGGCGCTGTCGGAACGGATGCCGAAACGTTCGAGGAAAGCGCGGCCGACGAGATGCGGCGGCCGTCCGGCCATCTCGCCGATGCCGATATTGACGCTGGGCTCGCGGAAATAAACCGGGTTGAGCTGCGCATGCGTGTCGGTGATGTGCAGGATGCGCGCATTGCCGAACCGCTCGAGGTCGTAAATGCTCGCGGTCTCGGTGCCGCGCGCAAGCCGCGGCAGACTGAGCGATGCGGCGGCAAGGCCTGCAGATTTCAGGAAATCGCGGCGGCGGATCGCCATCCAAATATTCTCCGCGCCTCAATGATAGCGAGACTGTTCCAGGGAAGGCCCAGTCTAGCGGATTTCCATCGCCTTCCAGGCTTCTTTTTCAGACCTCGCCTGGAAGATCGACGCCCTTGCCAGCGCCTCGGCCTCCTTGGCTGCGGCAATGGCGCGGTCGAAATCGCCGCCATCGGCCGCCTTCTTCGCCGCCGCCAGCGCGGAGACGGTCACGGTCCATTGGTTGCGCAGGCCGGCAGCCTCCTTGGACGCGGCTTCGGCGGCGGTGTAGGCCGCCTTGAAGTCTGCTTCGGTCGCCGCGCGGGCCGTGGTCACGAGGCCGAGCGCGAGCAGCATGGCGAGAGGAAGTGTCCGCTTCATGGCCGCGCTCCCGGGCCCGAGATCGGCAGGCCGTTGGCGACATAGGACAGGAAATATTCGACGTCGCGATATTCGTCCGATTGCGGCTCTAGCGGAACCGCGCGGGTCTGGCTGTTGCAGGTGACGAAGCGGCGGCTGGTCGTGCCCATGCCGCTCCATTCGGAGCGGTAGATCGGCATCGCGTTCAGGATGCCGAGCGCCGGCGCCAGGGTCTCGGCGCGGATGCGCTCGCCCGGGCTCTGCACATGGCAGCTCGCGCAGGAGAAATTCAGCTGGCCGCGGCGGGTATAGAAATAGCGCTTGCCGTTCTCGAAGGCCTCAAGCGCGCGCGGATCATCGGGGATCTTGATGTCCATCAGCTTGCCGCGCGACGTGTAGGCCATGTAGGCGGTCAGCGAGGCCATCTCGTCCTTGACGTAGGAGTAGGGCGCTTCCCCGTTGGCCTCGCGGCAGCGGTTGAGCGCGAGCTCCAGCGTGACGACCTTGCCTTCAGCAGTATCGAAATAGGGATAGTTCTGGCGGATGCCGATGCCGCCGTTCGGGAAGCAGTCGGCATAGGTCTTGCCGTTCTTGAACGGCGTCGCGAACATCTCCTTGCCGGCATCGAGCGCGAACTCGTAAGGCGGGAATTCTTCCTTCTCCTGCCACTGCCGCTTCATGTCGGCATTCATGGAATACGGACCGTTGACGAAGTCCTCGTGCTTCACGTCCGGAAATTTCTGGAAGAAGAAGTTCTGGAACGCCTTGGCATCAGTGACGGGATCGATCTTGTCGGCTGCGACCACGCGAGGTGCGGTGAGGGCGAACGCGACGAGCGCGGCGCTGAGCGAGCCAAGCAGGAGGGCAGACCGGGTCTTCATCAGGCGATCTTCGCGGTGGTCGTATCCGACGCGCCCTTGTTGTCGGTCCAGGAAATCTTGAGCTCGTCGCCCTTCTTGGCGCCCTTGAAGCTGAATTTGACATAAGGGTCCTTGGAGACCGCGGTGCCCCAATCGGCGACGAAAACGTCCTTGCCGTTACATTCGAACTTCAGCTGCTGGATGTAGTGCGCCGGGATCAACTCGCCGTTGGGATTCTTGACCAGGCCGGTGTCCATGGGGTGCTGGATCAGCGCCTGCACCTCGGTGATGTCGCCGTTGGACGTTGCGCGCACGCGAATGCTTGATGCCATCGGACCGATCCTCCTAGCCGCCGCAGCCGCCGACGGTGACCTTCACTTCCTTGGTCGCGCTGTAGAGCTTGCCGTCAGCCTCGACGATGGCGACTAGGTTGGTGGTCTTGGCCATTTTCAGCCGGTTGGCGACGGCCGGGATCGTGCCGTCGGCGATCCGGTAGGACGCTGCGAGCGCGAACGGGTTCTCGGCCACGAAGAACGAGATCGAGGTCACCTTGTCGAGCGTCGTCGTCACCGAGACCGGCACGACGCCGCCGTTCTCGGCGATCTCGGGCGCATCGAGCTTGACCTTGTCGGACGGCTCGGCGGTCTTGCCATAGAGCGCCTTGATGGCGTCGGCTTCGCTCTTCTGCTTGAAGGCCTCTTCCGGATATTTGTCGTTGGCCGCGGCGCGCGCCGGCGCGGCTGCGAACGGCAGGTTGCCAAGGCCGAGCAGTGCGACGCAGGCCGCGCCCTGAAGGATCAGGCGCCTTGTCGCAAGCGGGCCGGTGGTCGTGGTCATCTCGGGTCTCCTGGCAGCCGGCCGTTACAGCGTCTGCAGGAAATCAACGATCGCGCTGATCTCCTGTTCGGTCAAAATCCGGTTCCGGCCGAACGGCGGCATCATGGTTTGCGGGTTGCGCTTGGTCTCGTCGAAGATGATCGCAGTGAGCTCGTTGCGATCGGGGTATTTGGCCTTGAGGTCCTTCAGTTCCGGACCGATCGTTCCCGGCAGGTCACCGCCCTGGATGACGTGGCAGGTCAGGCAATTGCCCTTGCCGCGGTCGAAAGCGAGCTTTCGGCCGTCGGCGACAGCGGATTGCGCCTGTGCCGGAGCCGCGCCGACGAAGAGGGCCAGCGCCAGCAGGATGGCAGGCTTGCAGGGAAAGGCGGTCAAGGCATCGTCCCGGGCGTTATGTCGATGATCTCGTTCGCGGAAATATAGGGGTTCAAAAGCACAAAGGGCATCGCCTGACAATCAAGACTATGCACGCAGCAAAATGGAGTTAATATCCTTCCCTATCACAACCGATGAGATAGTTCGTTCATCCAATTGGCTGGCACTAGCAGATTATTCTAGGGCGTTTGGCCCTTGCGGCCTCCCGTTCCGCTTCACGTATTCTGGGGACTTCGCTTGGCTGAATATGTCGTCGAATTTGGCAAGGATGGCGGACGGGTCGAGCCGGACGGGCGGCTCGATGCGCCGGCGTTCCACCGCAATCACGAGCCGATCTGGGCAGCGCTGGAGAAGCACCTTGCCGGCTGGACCGGCAACGTGGTCGAGCTCGGCAGCGGAACCGGCCAGCACGTGGTTCATTTCGCCCGCCACACGCCGTCCCTGATCTGGTGGCCGAGCGACCTCAATCAGCGCCACCTCAAGAGCATCGAGGCCTGGCGCGTGCATGCCGGCCTGCCGAACGTTCGCTCACCCTTGCGGATCGACCTCACCGATCCCGACTGGTGTCCGGAGATGAAGAGCGGGCAGGGGCCGACAAATCTTGCGGCCGTGTTCTGCGCCAATGTCATCCACATCGCGCCCTGGGCGGTGGCGGAGGGCCTGTTCGCCGGCGCCGGCCGCTATCTGCGCGCCGACGGCAAGCTGTTCCTCTACGGTCCCTTCAAGCGCGACGGCAAGCACACCGCGCTCAGCAATGCGGTGTTCGACACCTCCTTGCGCGAAGGCAATCCCGAATGGGGCGTGCGCGATGTCGTCGACGTCGAGAAGCTGGCGAAGGCGGTCGGCCTCGGCCTCGCCGACACGATCGAGATGCCCGCGAACAACCTGACGCTGGTGTTTTCGCGCTAGCTACGAAGGCGGTGCGCTCCCTCCCCCGCCTGCGGGCGAGGCAAGAGCCGACTGTGGCGACCAATCTGTAAAGTCGCCTCACGCCTCGCCATCCCTCCAGCCGATCTTCTCCTTCAGGAACCGGAAGCCGAGCACCTCGAAGCCGGCGCGCTCCTTGTTGTCCTTGCCATAGCCGTGACCGCCGGCGGCCGGCTCGTAGAACCAGGCCTCATAGCCCATCGCCTGCAGCTTCGCCGCCATCTTGCGCGCGTGGCCGGGATGGACGCGGTCGTCGCGCCGCGTGGTGGCGATCAGAATCGGCGGATAGGGCTGGCCGGCTTTTGCGTTGTGATAGGCGGAGTAGGTCTTCAGCCACTCCCACTCCTCGGGCTTGTCGGGGTCGCCATATTCCGCGATCCAGCTCGCGCCCGCGAGCAGCTTGGTGTAGCGGCGCATGTCGATCAGCGGGATGGTGCAGAACAGCGCGCCGAAGCGCTCGGGGTAGCGCACCAGCATGTTGGTGATGAGGATGCCGCCGTTCGAGCCGCCCTGCGCGGCGATGCGCTTCGCGCGCGTCACGCCGCGTCGCACGAGATCGGCCGCAACCGCGGCAAAATCGTCATGCGATAATTTCTTGCCGGCGAGGCGCCCGGCATCGTGCCAGCGCGTGCCGAACTCGCCGCCGCCACGCAAATTCGCCTGCACCGTGGTGCCGCCGCGCTCTAGCCAGAGCGTCCCGAGCGAGGAATTGTAGTACGGCTTCACCGCAAGAGCGAAGCCGCCATAGGCGCTCATATAGACCGGTGCATCGCCGGTCTCGTGCGCGGGGCCGGTCTGCACATAGGGAATGCGCTCGCCGTCGACGGAGATCGCCTCGTGCTGCGTCACTCTGAGGCCGTCGGCAATGAAGGTCTTCGGCGCCTGCTTCAGCACGGTCGGGCTCGCGACGCCCCGCTCGATCAGAAGCAGCGATGGCGGGGTGAGCGGATCCTGCACATTGGCGAGCAGGTCGCCGTTGCTCTCGCTAGGATGGCGATCGAGCGTCCAGACGTCGACGACGCCGATGTCCGGCAGGCCGGACAGCATCTCGCGCTTCCAGCCGGCCGCCGACGGCGTGCAGATCTCAAAGCGTGGGCGCAGCTCGTCGAGGATCGACAGCACGAGCTTGCCCGCCGCCCAGAACAGGCCCTGCAAGGCGCGCCGCGGTGCCGGCTCGAACAGCACGGCAAAGTCGCGGCTGCCCTTCAGGAACGCCGACAGCGAGATGCCGAGCACGGTATCGGTGGCATAGGTCCGCCCGCCGGCCGTCCAATCCTTGCGCAGCTTCATCGCGAACCAGTCGCCATGGGCCTGCAGCCAGATGCCGGTCGGCAGATCGAGCTTCGTCATCGCGCCCGCCGCATCGCGCAGCGAGATCGCGTGGTTGAAGAAGTCGATCTGGTCGACGAGCCAGACCCGCGGCTGAGATCCGGTGTCGTCGCTCATGCCATAGATCACCATGTGATCGGCGGTGGTCTCGGCGATGACCTCGGCCTGATCGACCGGCTGGCCGCGCCGCCACAGCCGAACCGTCCGCGCATAACCCGAGCTCGTCGCCACGTCCTCGCCATGGGCGCTCGACAGCAGCAGGGTGTCGGCATCGAGCCAGTCGACGCCGCCTTTCGCTTCCGGCAGCGTGAAGCCGTCAACGACGAAGCGCTTCGTCTTCGTGTCGAATTCCCGCAGCGTCACCGCATCGCTGCCGCCGCGCGACAGGCTCAGGATCACGCGTGAGCTTCCAGGCCTGCTGGCGATCCCGCCGAGCAGCCAGTCCTCGTTCTCGTCGCGCGCGAGCTGATCGATGTCGAGCATGATCTCCCACGCTGGAGTGGCTTTGCGAAACTCCGCCATCGTTGTTCGCCGCCACAGGCCGCGCGGGTTGGCGGCGTCCTTCCAGAGATTGTGCAGCTCGGAGCCGCGCCGGCTGACATAGGGAATGTTGTCGGGGCGGTCGTAGATCGCGGTAAGGAGATCGCGGTCGTGCTCGAAGGCCTTGCCGCCGAACGCGCTGAGCGTCAGGCTGTTCTGGCGCTCGACGAAATCGAGCGCCTGCTTGCCTTCGATCTCCTCCAGCCACAGAAAGGGATCGTCGTCGGGAGCTTGAAGCGTGGGCCGGTCGTCGACGGACATGAACAACTCCTGATGAACGAAACGCCCCGAGATCGCCGCGGATAGGATTTGATCGAGCGCAAGCCGTCAAGGCCACGACCCGCTATCATCCCAGCGATTGCGTCACAGGCATGGCCCGCGCCCGTTTGCGCCGGTTGCCCGTCCTTCCGCACCTCTCCATAGTGCCGCGAATCAACATAGCCCTCGAAAGTCCCTTTGGGGCGGAAATACCGATGCTGGACGTGACGACAGCCAATGAGATCGCCGACGACGCCCGCGTGCGTGCCAATGTGGTGCGCCTGGCCGCGGCCCAGGCGCTGACTGGCGCCAACTCGGCCGTGATCTTCGCCACCGGCGCGATCGTCGGCGCCACGCTCGCGCCCGAGATGTCGTTCGCGACTGTGCCGATCTCGATGTATGTGGTCGGGCTTGCCGCCGGCACGCTGCCGACCGGCGCGATCTCGCGCCGTTTCGGCCGCCGCGTGGCCTTCGTCATCGGCACCGGCCTCGGTGCGCTCACGGGTCTGCTCGGCTCGTTCGCGATCCTGCACGGCTCGTTCGCGCTGTTCTGCATCGCGACCTTTCTCGGCGGCCTCTATGGCTCCGTCGCGCAATCCTATCGTTTCGCTGCCGCCGACGGCGCCAGCGCGGCCTACCGGCCCAAGGCGGTGTCCTGGGTGATGGCGGGCGGCGTCTTCGCCGGCGTGCTTGGTCCGCAGCTCGTGCAATGGACTATGGATGTCTGGCAGCCTTATCTGTTCGCCTTCAGCTTCCTGGTGCAGGCCGCGGTGGCGCTGGTGGCGATGGGCATCGTTGCCGGTGTCGACATGCCGAAACCGGCGCCGGCCGATCTGCATGGCGGCCGGCCGCTGCTCACCATCGTGACCCAGCCGCGCTTCATCGCGGCGGCGCTGTGCGGCGTCATCTCCTATCCCATGATGAACCTGGTGATGACCTCGGCGCCGCTCGCCATGAAGATGTGCGGCCTGTCGGTGTCCGATTCCAATTTCGGCATTCAATGGCACATCGTCGCGATGTACGGGCCGAGCTTCTTCACCGGCGCGCTGATCGCCCGCTTCGGTGCCCCGAAGATCGTCGCCGCCGGCCTGCTGCTGGAAGCCGGCGCCGCCAGCATCGGCCTCTCCGGTCTCACCGCGATGCATTTCTGGGCCACGCTGATCGTGCTCGGCGTGGGGTGGAATTTCTCCTTCATCGGCGCCTCCGCGCTGGTGCTGGAGACGCATCGCCCGCAGGAGCGCAACAAGGTGCAGGCCTTCAACGACTTCCTGGTGTTCGGCATGATGGCGATCGGCTCGTTCTCCTCCGGCCAGTTGCTCGCCAATTACGGCTGGTCGGCGGTGAACCTGGTGGTGTTCCCGCCGGTCGTTCTCGGCCTCGTCGTGCTCTCGCTGGTCTCCTGGGCCCGTCGCCGCAAGGCGCAGCTGGAGGCGGCAATGGGCGAGTTCCCGGACGCGGTCTAGATTGGCAGGAGGCCGTCAGCAGCGTCGATAGTTCGATCCAGGTCGAAGTGATTTTCGGGACCAGCGTTGTTACATGATGCCCGTCATGAACAGGCGGGCGCCAAGCAACGCGCTCGCGGGGGATGCGAAGGAGAAGCGCAAATGCTCGACAACCCCCATCATCTGGCTCCCACCGACGAAGCCTCCTTCCGCTATGAAGGCTGGCGCATCGTTGCGGTCTGCTTCCTGCTTGCGACCTTCGGCTGGGGGCTCGGCTTCTACGGCCAGAGCGTCTATGTCGCCGAGCTCCAGCGCGCGCGCGGCTGGCCGACCACGCTGATCTCCGCCGGCACGACGTTCTTCTACCTGTTCGGCGCGCTGCTCGTCGTCTTCGTCGGCGAGGCCGTGCGCAAATACGGCCCGCGCCTCAGCCTCATCGCCGGCACGCTGGCGATGGCGGCGGCGGCGGTTGCGATCGGCGCGGTGCGCGAGCCCTGGCAGCTCTATCTCGCCGATGCCGTGCTCGCCTTCGGCTGGGCCGGCACCAGTCTTGCCATGATCACCAACACGATCAGCCTGTGGTTCGACCACAAGCGCGGCATGGCGATCAGCCTCGCGCTCAACGGCGCCAGCTTTGGCGGCATCGCCGGCGTGCCGCTGCTGGTGACGCTGATCGGCCATGTTGGCTTTGCCAGCGCGATGTACATCGCCGCCGGGGCCATGCTGGCGTTGCTGCTGCCGGTGATCCTTCTCGTCGTCGGCCGGCCGCCCGAACACCATGGCTGGCACGCGGCGGCGAAGGCGAAGCCGCAATCAGCGACGGAGATCCGCGCCTGGGCGCTGCGCGATGTTGGCTTCCTCACGGTGACCATTGCGTTTGCTTTGGTGCTGTTCGCGCAGGTCGGCTTCATCGTGCACCTGATCTCGTTCCTCGATCCCGTGATCGGCCGCGAGCGCGCCGCGGTCGCCGTCGCGGTGCTGACCGCGATGGCGGTGGTCGGCCGCGTGCTGTGCTCGCTGGTGATCGACCGTCTCAACCAGCGGCTGGCCTCCGCGCTGTCGTTCCTCAGCCAGGCCGCGGCGCTGCTGGTCGTCGTCAACCTGCATAACGACTACGTGCTGATCGCGGCCTGCGCGGTGTTCGGCTTCTCGGTCGGCAACCTCATCACGCTGCCGTCGCTGATCGTGCAGCAGGAATTCGACAGTGCTGCGTTCGGCGTGCTGATCAGCCTCAACACCGCGATCAACCAGGTCACCTACGCCTTCGGCCCCGGCGTGGTCGGGGCCCTGCGCGATTGGTCCGGCGGCTATTCGCTGCCGTTCTATCTCTGCATCGCGCTCGAGGTGGCGGCGGCTGCGTTGATCCTGGTGCGTGGGAAAAGGCTTCGTAGGGCGGATTAGCGAAGCGTAATCCGCCAACTTCGCCCCGTTCTTGCGGAGACATGGTGGGTTACGGCTTCGCCTAACCCACCCTACGGCCTCACGTTTCCCGATCCCTCAGCAACCCCTCAACATCCAGTCGCTTGGTCACCATCGCGAGCTTGCCATCCGGCCCGAACGGCCATTGCTCCTTCGGCTTGTCCCAATACAGCTCCACGCCGTTCTGGTCGGGATCGCGCAAATAGAGCGCCTCGCTGACGCCGTGGTCGCTGGCGCCATCCAGCGCAATGCCGGCCGAGAGCACGCGATGCAGCGCATCGGCGAGAGCAGCCCGCGTCGGATAGAGAATGGCGGTGTGATAGAGCCCCGTCGTGCCCGGCGGCGGCGGCGAGCCGCCCTTGCTCTCCCAGGTGTTGAGCCCGATGTGATGATGATAACCGCCGGCCGAGATGAAGGCCGCGCCCGAGCCCATCCTCTGCATCAGCTCGAAGCCAAGCACGCCGCAATAGAAGCCGAGCGCACGGTCGAGATCGGCGACCTTGAGGTGAACATGGCCGATCCGGGTGCCGGCATGAACGGGGTTTTGCGACATGGGAATGCTCCAGCGAAACCACGCACATAAGGCGGGCCCCGGGACGGCGCTACGTCCCATTCCGAAACCCAGCGTTTCCGAATGGGAAAGCAATTGGCGATGAGCGGAAGGTGCCAACTCGGGCAGAGGTTCACCTCTCCCGTAGGGAGAGGTCGGATCGCATCGAAGATGCGAGCCGGGTGAGGGGATACGGTCTCACCAGATCCTACGGCCCCTCACCCGGATTGCTTCGCAATCCGACCTCTCCCCACCGGGGAGAGGTAGGCGAGCAACCCGAATCGATTGCACCCGCTCTAGCTCAGCTCGGACACCTCGCCCTCGGGCAGGCCGAACTCGAACGTGTTCAGCGTCATCGACACCAGCGTGTAATAGCCGCACAGTCCGATCACCTCGACGACGCCGCGCTCGCTGAGGAGCTTCACCGCCTCGTCATAGAGGCCCTTCTCGACGCCGTGTCCCTCGTGCAGCGATTTTGCGACATCGTAGATCATCTTGCCCCTGGGATCGTCGAAGTCGGGCGTGCGGCGGTCGCGAATGGCGTCGATCACTTTCGGATCCATGCCGCCGGCGAGCGCCAGGCGCTTATGCGCGTACCATTCGTAATGCGCGGTCCAGTGCCGCGCCGTCACCAGGATCGCGATCTCCGACAGCTTTGCCGGGAAGATCGTGTCGTAGCGCAGCACCTCGCCGAGCCGCGTGGCGTGACGGGCCATGTCGGGGCTGCTCAGCCAGGCCATCATCGGCGCCGGCGGCTTGCCGCGCTTGCCGGCAATCGACTCGTCATAGGTCTGCCGCTGGCTCTCGTTCATTTCGCCAGGCGAAAGAAGCTTCAGGCGCATTCTCGTTTCCTCTTTGTTTTCAAGCACCGCCACGCCGGCGACTATAGCCGAATGCGGCCCCTCGGAAGTGGTTGAATTCCGCGGAAGCTTGGCCCAGAGTCGCCACCAACAAGTCGATTTTGATTGATGGAAACGACCATGAGCGAAACTGAAAACGCCGAGCTCGAAGCATTCCGCAACGAGACGCGCGCCTGGCTGGAAGCCAATTGCCCCCCGGAGATGCGCAAGCCCGCAACGTCCGATGCCGACGTGTTCTGGGGCGGGCGCAACGCAAAATTCTCCTCCGAGCCGCAGCGCATCTGGTTCGAGCGCATGCGCGACAAAGGCTGGACCGTGCCGGATTGGCCCAAGGAGTATGGCGGCGGGGGCCTCAGCGCGGCCGAGCACAAGGTGCTGCGCGCCGAGATGGCCAGAATCGGCGCGCGACCACCGCTGTCGAGCTTCGGCATCTGGATGCTCGGGCCGGCGCTCTTGAAATACGGCAACGACGCGCAGAAGAGGGAGCATCTGCCGAAGATCGCCGCGGGCGAGATCCGCTGGTGCCAGGGTTATTCGGAGCCGAACGCCGGCTCCGATCTCGCCTCGCTCCAGACCCGCGCCGAGAGCGATGGCGACGACTTCATCATCAACGGCCAGAAGATCTGGACGTCCTACGCCAACTACGCCGACTGGATCTTCTGCCTGGTGCGCACCGATCCCGCCGCGAAGAAGCACGACGGCATCAGCTTCATCCTGTTCGACATGACCTCGAAGGGTGTTTCGACCAAGCCCATTCTCTTGATCTCCGGTTATTCTCCGTTCTGCGAGACTTTCTTCGACAATGTCCGGGTGCCGAAATCGCATGTGGTCGGCACCATCAACCGCGGCTGGGACGTCGCGAAATATCTGCTCCAGCACGAGCGCGCGATGATCTCAGGGATGGGCGAGCGCGGCGTCGGCCGTCCGCTCGGCCAGATCGCGGCGGATTCCATCGGTACCGATGGGCAAGGCAGGCTCGATGATGCCATGCTGCGCGGCAAGATCGCGACGTTCGACGTCGACGAGGCTGCGCTCGCGGCCTGCGCCGAGCGTGCAGTCGATCTCGCCAAGGCCGGGCAGGCGCATCCGGCGTTCTCCTCGGCGATGAAATATTACGGCACCGAGCTCAACAAGCGCCGCTACGAGATTCTGATGTCGGCCGGCGGCCTCGATGCGCTGGAATGGGAGAGCGAGCGCTCCAAGCAGGGCGCCCGTCCGCGCGCCTGGCTGCGCACCAAGGCCAACTCGATCGAGGGCGGCACGTCCGAGGTCATGCTCGGCATCGTCGCCAAGCGCATCCTGGATCTGCCGGGGGCGTAGTCGTCGTTCCGGGGCGATGCGCAGCATCGAACCCGGAACCTCGAGATTCCGGGTTCACGCTGCGCGTGCCCCGGAATGACAACAACAATATGCATTCCACGCGATACCAGAGACCTTGCCCATGGCCCTCGTCCTCACCGAAGAACAATCGATGCTCCGCGACAGCGCGCGCGGGCTGATCAGCGACAAGGCGCCGGTGTCGCACCTGCGGCACTTGCGCGACAGCAAGGATCCCACAGGCTTCTCCAAGGAGCTTTGGCACGCCTTCGCCGAGATGGGCTTTGCCGGCTTGCTCGTGCCTGAAGAGTTCGGCGGCAGCGGGCTCGGCTATGTCGAGGCCGGTGTCGTGATGGAGGAGATCGGCCGCACCCTGATGCCGTCGCCCTTCCTTGCCACCTCGGTGGTCGCGGCTTCGGCGCTCGCCCGCGGCGGCAATGCCGCGCAGAAGGCGGAATATCTGCCGAAAGTGTCCAATGGCTCGCTGCTCGCGACGCTGGCGATCGACGAAGGCGCCAAGCACCGTCCGCTGCAGACCAGCCTGCAGGCCGTGCGCGCCGGCAATGGCTTCAAGCTCTCGGGCGCCAAGGCGCTGGTGGTCGACGGCCACGTTGCCGATCTCCTCATCGTGGCCGCCCGCACCGCAGGCTCACCCGGCGAGCGCGACGGCCTGACGCTGTTCCTGGTCAACCCTGCGGCCAAGGGCGTCGCGATCGAACGAACCATCATGGTCGACGCGCACAATGCAGCGCGGATCGAGCTCGCCAATGTCGAGGTCACCGCCGATAGCGTGCTCGGTGAGGTCGACCAGGCCGCCGCGCTGCTCGACGGCGTGCTCGACATCGGCCGCGGCGCGGTCGCCGCCGAGATGGTCGGCCTCAGCGAGGAGGTCTTCAACCGCACCGTCGAGTACCTCAAGAGCCGCAAGCAGTTCGGCAAGCTGATCGGCGAATTCCAGGCGCTGCAGCACCGCGCCGCCGAGCTCTATATCGACATCGAGATCACCCGCGCCGCGACCATGAAGGCACTGCAGGCGCTGGACGCCGACGTCGCCAAGGCCGCGCCGGCCGTCGCGGTCGCCAAGGCGCGCGCCGGCACCACCGCCACGCGCGCGGTGCAGGAAGGCGTGCAGATGCATGGCGGCATGGGCATGACCGACCAGTTCGACATCGGCTTCTTCATGAAACGCGCAAGGGTGTGCGAGGAATTGTTCGGCGATGCCAACTACCACATCGAGCAGCTGGCAAGGGCGCGGGGGTATTGAAGTGGGGGCAATAAACGCGAACCGTCATGGCCGGGCTTGTCCCGGCCATCCACGTTCTTCGGTGCCTCGGAAACGTGGATGCCCGGGCCTTCGCCGCGCCGAAGCGGCTCGGCCGCGCAGGCGGGACAAGCCCGGGCATGACGATTGAGAGCGTGGCGCGGCTGTATCAAACCTCGTCATTGCGAGGAGCGCTTGCGACGAAGCAATCCAGACTGTTGCCGTGGAAAGATTCTGGATTGCTTCGCTTCGCTCGCAATGACGGCGGAGAGACCGTCCCTTACCGCATCGGCGGCGCGTACTGCACGCCACCAGCATTCCACAGCTGGTTCATGCCGCGCGGAATCTTCAGCTTCGACTTCTCGCCGATGTTGCGGTCATACATCTCGCCGTAATTGCCGACGTGACGGATGATGCGCACGGCCCAGTCCTTGGTCAGGCCGAGCTGCTCGCCGTAATTGCCTTCGGTGCCGACGAGACGCATCACGTCCGGCTTCTTCGACTTCAGCGCCTCGTCGATGTTCTCCGAGGTGACGCCGAGCTCCTCGGCGTTGATCATGGCATAGAGCGTCCACTTCACGATCATCATCCAGTCGTCGTCGCGCTGGCGCACGACGGGGGCGAGCGGCTCCTTGGAGATCATGTCCGGCAGGATCATGTGGTCGCCGGGCTTGGTCAGGTTCAGCCTGAGCGCATAGAGCTGGGAGACGTCGGCCGAGAGCGTGTCGCACTTGCCGGTGTCGTAGGCCTTCACCACGTCATCCAGCTTGTCGAACTTCACCTCGTCATACTTCATGTTGTTGGCTTTGAAGTAGTCGGCGACGTTGAGCGCCGTGGTGGTGCCGGCCTGCACGCAGACCTTGCTGCCGGTCAGGTCCAGCGAAGTCTCCTTGTTGCGCGAACGCGGCAGCATGAAGCCGGCGCCGTCGTAATAGGCGACTGCCGGGAAATAGAGGTCGTAGTCGAGCTCGCGCGCCATGCTCCAGGTCGAGTTGCGCGAGAGGATGTCGACCTTGCGGCTCTGCAATTCCTTGAACCGTTCGCTGGCATCGAGCGGGACGAATTTGGCCTTGCCGGGATCGTTGAAGATGGCGGCTGCCACCGCGCGGCAGAAGTCGACGTCGAAGCCGGTCCAGTTGCCCTTGTCGTCGGGGATCGAGAAGCCCGGCAGGCCCTTGTTGACGCCACACAGCACCTCGCCGCGGCGCACGGTGCGCTTCAGCGTGCGGGTGTCGTAGAACTCGTAGATGATGGCCAGGACAGCGACCAGCACGGCGACCGCGAGCCCGATCAGCAGGCCGCCACGAAAACTGCGCATCATGTTGCTCTCTCGAAAAATCGGGAAAAGGAATTGGAGGGAAGGCGGCGAGCATGGTCAGCAGGACCATGCTCGGATCGAAGCCTCAGAGCTCCGGCTTCTGCCGGATCACGACCTTGGTGCCGACAGGGACGCGATCGTAGAGATCGGCGACGTCGTTGTTGACGAGACGGAAGCAGCCCGAGGAGACCTTGGTGCCGATCGTGTCGGGACGGTTGGTGCCGTGGATGCGGTAGACCGTGGTGCCGAGATACATCGCGCGTGCCCCGAGCGGATTGCCGGGGCCGCCGGCCATGAAGCGCGGCAGATAGGGCTGGCGCTGGATCATTTCCGGCGGCGGCGTCCAATCCGGCCATTCCTTCTTGTTGGTGATGGTCACCAGCCCCTGCCACTGAAAACCATCGCGGCCGACACCGATGCCGTAGCGGATCGCGCGCCCGCCGGGCTGTACCAGATAGAGGTGCCGCTCGGCGGTCGAGACGATGATGGTGCCCGGCGCTTCGGTGGTGCGGAAGTACACCACCTGCTTCTGCCATTCCGGCTCGAGCTCGTAGCTGTCGTCGGCGATCAGGCCCGGCTCGTCGCCGCGGTCAGGCTGCTGGGCGAAGGCTTGCGGCGCGGACAGAATAAGCCCCACCGCAGCCATGAACATGCCGGTCAGGCGACGAAAATTGGTCATGTGATGCTCTCCCCGCTGCCACAGCGCAAATCATTCGGAACCATCAAACCTGAGGGGCAGGTTCATGGCAAGTTGATGGCGCGCGATCCTGGCATGTCACGAGAATGCTTCGGTTTTTTGACGCGCCCTGCGCAATGCCACAAACAGGGGATGGCGCGAAAAGCATAGATGGCAACCGCGGGGACAGTGCACTCCCTCCTCGGCTCGCGGGCAGGGCTATCGCATATGCGAGTGATGTCGCGTGCGGCCATCCTTCGAGACGCCCGCCGTTGGCGGACCCTCAGGATGAGGACCGAGTGCGTTTCGCTGGTTTCGACGGGCTCCGATGCCGCTTAGCCTCATCCTGAGGATGAGGCTGAGAAACAGCGCTGCTCATCGAAATTGTCGCCGGGCACTCTGCCCTCATCCTGAGGGCCCGCCGCAGGCGGGGGCGTCTCGAAGGATGGCCACGGGCAAGCTGCCGGCTCACAGTCAGATCTTGTTGCTCTCCGCCGCGATCCCGAGCCGCCGCACGATCTCGGTGCCCACGGCGCGGGCCTCGCCCCGCGAGCCGATCCGCGGGCTGCGAAACCGTCGTCCCGAGCGCAGGCGGATCGTCACGATGCAATGTTCGTCCTCGGACCGGCCGCGGCGGTCCACGGTGATCGTCTTCACCTCGCGCCCCTCGATATGGTCCGCACGCGGCGTGCCGTCGCCCCACAGGCGTTCGACGCGGATGTCACGCTCGCGGATGATCCAGAACGCGCCGGTCACGAGGTTGGCATAGCGGTGCACGGCGAGTGCGGCGATCGCGCCGAGCGGCAGCAGCAGGATGTCGACATGGCTGGGCGGCAGGCCGCGCCAGAGCTTGTAGGCATAGGGCAGAGCGGACAACGCGACGGCAACCAGCGACACGATCCAGATGTCGCGCGCGGAAAACGCCTCCAGCGGCTCGCCGAGATGCATCTCGGGATTGCTGGCATCGAGCGGATTGACGGGCTCCTCGACATTGGGAACCTCGAACTGCGCGGCGATCCGGGCCACGGTGTCGCGAACATGGGTGACGTCGGCGATCGGCGGAGACGTCAGGCGTTCTCCGGAGGCCAGCGTGAAGACGAGTTGAAAGCGGGCCTTCACTCTCTTGCTGCCGGGGACCTGCAACCCCGTGATGTCGTCTTTGGTCACGATGCGCGTGCGCAGCTTTCCGAACGGACTTTGCCGCCCGATCAGGATCTCGTTCGGCGTGATGATCCACACCACGGCCGGCGCCAGCATGATGCCGACGACGAATCCCGCGCCGACCAGCAGCGCGACCACCGAGATGACGATCTCCAGACTATCCTGGGTGAACAGGCCCGGCGTGAAGCACAGCGCGACCGCGGCGGCAAAGCCGGACATCACCAGCCGCTGCGCGATCGAGGAGCCTTCACGAAGGCGAATGTCGGTGCTGGTCGCGTCGTCCATTGCGGGCGGCTGGTTGCGTTGCGCGCGAAACTCCACGGATGGCTCCGTGGTGTCAAGCAACAACGCCGTCACCTTGCGCCCGCGCCGGCTCAGCTGCTGGTGTTCAGCAGCTTCGCTACGGTGCGGTCGATCTCGTCATAGCGGCCTTCGCCGGCGTGCTGGAACACGATCTTGCCGTTCTGGTCGATGATGTATTGCGCCGGCCAATATTGGTTGCTGTAGGCGTTCCAGGTCCTGGAATCATTGTCCTGCGCCACCGGATAGGTGATGCCGTGGCGCTTCAGCGCGGCCTGCACGTTCGAGGTTGAGCGCTCGAACGGGAATTCCGGCGTGTGCACGCCGACCACGACGAGACCCCGGTCCTTGTATTTGGCGTAGAGGTCGGTGACGTGCGGCAGCGTGTTGACGCAGTTGACGCAGCCATAGGTCCAGAAGTCGACCAGCACGACCTTGCCGCGGAGATCAGCGAGGCTGAGCGGCTTGGAGTTGAACCAGTTGGTGATGCCGGCGAAGTCGGGCGCGGTCTGCTGGCTCGCGGCGGCGGTGACGATGGGCGTCGCACGCACCGCCTCGTCGCAGATGCCGGGGATGACGGCGCCGGTGACGGCCATGCCGATCAGAGCGGCGGAAACGGCGAGCAGTTTGAAAGTCATGGAAGCGTCCTCCGGGTGAAATCTTCGATGGTTACAGGCCGATCTGGCCGGTGGGATAGAAGCCGGTGAGCCACGCCACGATCAGCGTGTCGTATTGGAAATAGGCGGCAACCGCGAAGGCGATCACGACGATTCCGAAGCCCTGCTGCAGGCGCGGGCTGATCCGCGCGAGGCTGCGCACGCGCGTTGTCGCAGCCTGTCCGCCATAGGCGATTCCCAGCATCGGGAGCGCCGCGCCGATCGCGTAGGCGATCAGCAGCGTGCCGGCCCAGGCGGCGTTCTTCTGGGTCGCAACCAGCGTCAGGATCGAGCCGAGCACCGGCCCCGCGCAGGGCGTCCACACCAGGCCGAGCGTGGTGCCGAGCACGAGCCCGCCGAGCGCGCCGTCGCGCTGCGCGGCGCCGGCGTTGCCGAGATCGAGCCAGCCGTTGAGCCGGATCGACAGCCATTCGAAGGGCGCCGGCCACAGCATCAAGAGGCCGAAGCCGAGCAGCAGGATCGAGGCCGCCTCGCGCAGCACGTTCGGATCGAAATCGAACAGCCGCGTCAGCGCGCCCAGCAGCAGCGCGACGGCCGAGAAGGAGACGACGAAGCCGAGCGCGATCATCGCCGGCCGCCAATGCCCCGCGCGCCCGATCGAGGCGCCGAGCAGGATCGGCAGCATCGGCAGCGTGCAGGGCGCGGCGATGGTGAGGAGGCCGGCGAGGAGAGCGAAGATCAGTTCGAGCATGAGCCACTCGTGGCGGAGGTCACGAGGGCAGTTCGGGGCGGGCGTGGCAGTCGTTACGCGGTGTCACGGCTTCGTGACGGGACTTTGAGGCATTCTGTTCGCCGCAGCGGCGGTGCGCTCCCTCTCCCGCAAGCGGCAGGTGCGGGAGTTCGCGGCAACCACGCGGGCCCAAATACAAAACGACCCGGACGGGGGCATCGTCCGGGTCGCTGGAGGTCTTGGGAGGTTTAACGAAACCGTATGGGAGGTTTATAGGGGGGAAGTTTTTCCGCCTGATGTTGTCGTTTGTTTCAATTGTTTCGTCGGCGGTAACGCTTCCGTGTCCAGAGATGGGGCTCGATATCGGGCCCTATCCATTTGAAAAAGCTAAGCTTACGCCGCAAAACGGTCGACGCCGGCGCCCTTAAGCAAATCGGCCAATTGCTTGCGGGCGTAGAACATCCGCGTCTTCACCGTGCTCTGGGGGATGCCGATGATCTGCCCGACCTCCTCCACCGACTTCTCGTGATAGTAGATGAGGTTGATGATCTCGCGGTGCGCCGGCGACAGCTTCTGCACGCAGGCGCGCAGGATGGCGCTGGTGTCGCTGCGGTCCAGCGAGGTCTCCGGCGTATCGGAATCATCGGGAATCTGGCGCACGTCCTCCTGGTCGATGTCCTCGAAGCGGCGCTGGCGCATCGCGGTCAGGGCCTTGAAGCGGGCGATCGAGAGCAGCCAGGTCGAAACCTGGGAGCGGCCCTGGAACTGGCCGGCGGTCCGCCACACGTCCAGAAACACCTGGCTGACGAGGTCTTCCGCCGCGGTGGCGTCGCGGACGATGCGCAGGATGAAGCGATAGACCCGCACATTATGTCGGCAATAGAGGATGTGCATGGCCGTCCGGTTGCCGTCGGCAATGCTCTCGAGGAGCATGTCGTCCGAAGTCGCCTGAGCGGCGATGATGCTCTGGCTGGCCTGGGCGTTGATGGCGATGACGTTCGGCATGGACTTGGCTCCCCGTAGCGCCGCAACCGAGCGGCGTTTCCTTGGACCAAAGTGTTAATGAGCCAACGTTTCGGGACGTCTGCACGAAAAGCGGAAAATGGTTTCGTGCGCCGTCAAATTGTTTCGTCGGAAGGGCCGCGACGAAACAATCGGGGCAAAAAATCGTGGAATTTCAATGTACGGAAAATACGGGGACGGGTGTTTTGCGGCGGACGGGAGCGCCGAGGAACGAATCCCGGCGATTTGCGTTTGGTCGCGCCCGAGGGCGCGCTTGCCCCACGCTACGCCTTCTCGCCCTGCGGCGAGAACAGATAGCCGCCGCCCCGGATGGTGCGGATTACGGCGGGCTTGGCCGGGTCGGGCTCGATCTTGCGGCGGATGCGCATGATGCGCAGGTCCACCGCCCGGTCGAAGGCTTCGGCGTCGCGGGCATTCGCAAGCTCGAGCAGGCGCTCGCGCGACAGCACGCGCTTCGGATTGGCCGCGAACACCTTGAGCAGCCCGAACTCGGATGCCGTGAGCGGATGCTCGTTGCCCTCGTCGTCGCGCAAGGCCTGCGCTTCGAGGTCGAGCCATTTGGTGCCGAACCGCACCAGCTGCTCCTTGTCGGACTTTGCGGCCGCGGCGTCGGGCGCGGCCGCCTTGGCCGGCACGCTTCGGCGCAGCACCGAGCGGATGCGCGCCATCAGCTCGCGGAGCTCGCAAGGCTTGGCGACGTAATCGTCGGCGCCGAGCTCGAGGCCGACGACGCGGTCGATCGGACTTGCGGTCGCCGTCAGCATGATGACCGGCACGTTGATGCGGCTCTTGAGGTCGCGGATGATCGAGAGGCCGTCTTCCTCGGGCATGTTGAGGTCGAGCACGACGAGATCAGGCATGCTGCTCTGGATCGCTGCGCGCAGCGACTTGCCGCCGTCGCACAGGGTCACGGTGAAGCCGTGCATCTTGAGATAATCGCCGACCATCTCCCGGGCCGGGGCTTCGTCGTCGACGATCATGATGTGCTGGCTTTGGGTCATGGTCTCTGCATCACGGCATTTCGGTCGCGGGAAGGGTGATGGTGAAGGTCGAGCCTTTGCCGGGCCCATCGCTTTCGGCGGTCACCTCGCCGCCATGCATGTCGACGATCCGCTTGACGATGGACAGCCCGAGCCCCGTCGAGCTCTCGCCGGCGGTGGGTTTTGCCGACAGCCGCTGGAAGCGGCCGAACAGGCGGCCGAGATCCTCCGGCGACAGGCCGGCGCCCTCGTCGCTGACGCGGACGATGGTGTCGCTGCCCTCGTGGCTGACCGCGACGTCGATCTTGCCGCCGATCGGCGAGTATTTGATGGCGTTGCTGATGAGATTGTCGATCGCCTCGCGGATGCGGTCGGTGTCGCACATGGTGACGATGTTGGGCGGTGCGGTGACGCTGATCCTCTGCTGCTTGTTGACGGCGAGCGGCTGGTTGGCCTCGGCGACCTCCTTGACCAGCCCTGCGACGTCGACCGGCTCGCGGCGGATGGTGATGTCGAAGGCATCGGCCATCGCGTCCGAGATCAGATGATCGACCATCGTGGTCAGGCGCTTGGTGGCGTCGCGGATATGGTCGACCTGGGCGACCACGCCGCTTTCCGAAGCGCCGGTCGAGATCAGCTCCTTCAGCATCTCGGTGCGGCCGAGGATGACGCCGAGCGGGTTCTTCAGGTCGTGCGCCACGGTGCCCAGAATCTCGTTCTTGAAGCCGTTGGCACGCTGCAGCCGCAGCCATTGCGCGGAGAGGCGGCGGTTGGCCTGCATCAGGGCGCGGGTGCGCTGAGCGACGCGGTCCTCCAGCTGGGTGTTGGCCTCCTGGAGCTGCTGGTAGAGGATGACGTTGTCGAAGGCGATCGAGAGTCGGCTCGAGAAGATCTCGACCAGCGAGCGGTCGGTCTCCGACAGCTCGCGCTCGGCCTGCAGCAGCACCACCACTTCGCGGCCGGATCCGGTGCGCAAGTAGATCACGCTGCGGTGGTCGGCGAATTCATTCTTGCGGCGCTGGAACGCGGCCTCCACCATCTCGCGCAATTCGGGGTCGAGCGCCTTCGAGGACGTGGTGCCGATGAAGCGGCTGTAGCAGCCACTGCCGGCGAGCACCGAAAGCTCGGGGTCGACGCCGCCATTGTCGCGCAGGACCAGGATGCCGGCGCAATCGACGTTGAGCAGCGAAGCGAGCTGGGTCAGCACGCCCTCGGCGAGCCGCTGCATCGACTTGAAATCGTACAGGGTCGAGGCGGCGTCGATGATGATCTCGAGCCCGCGCCGCGTCTGCACCATGCGCTCGAGCTGCTGATAGGAGCGCAGCGCCGCGGTCAGCGAGGTGAACAGCTTGTCCGCGGTGAGCTCGGTCTTGGCCTTGTAGTCGTTGATGTCGTACTGCACGATCACGCGCCGCTCCGGCGCCTGGCCGGGCTGGCCGGTGCGCAGGATGATGCGCACGGTCTCGTTGCGGATCTCGTTGCGGATGAACTCGACCAGCTCGAGGCCGGCGACGTCGGTCTCCATGATGACGTCGAGCAGCACGGCGGCGACGTCGCGGTGCTCGGCCATCAGCTTGCGGCCTTCTGCCGCTGAATAGGCCGACAGGATCTCGAGGCTCTGGCCGTTCAGGCTGTAATCCGAGAGCGCAAAACGCGTGCCGTCATGCACGGCCGGATCGTCGTCGATGACGGCGATCTTCCATTTGCGGGCGTTGCTATCCTCCGACGCGGTACCGGTATCGTCGATCAGGTGGAGGACATCGTCCTGTTCGGCCATTGAGAAGTCCCGTCACTTTCTGTGCTTTGCGCGCCGCCCTTGGCGACCCGGGGCATGATAATGCGAAAAGTAGTACCTTGTCCCAGCTTGGATTCCAGCATCATGCGGCCGCCCAGCTGCTGGGTGACGAGGTTATAGACGATATGCAGGCCGAGACCCGTGCCGCCTTCATTGCGCCGGGTGGTAAAGAAAGGGTCAAAGGCCTGGCGCTGCACGTCAGGGGTCATGCCGGCGCCGTCATCGGTGAAGATCAGCTCGATGTCGTCGGTCCCGCGCGGCCGGGCCGAGATCGTGATGGTGCCGGCGCGCCCGTCGGCGAAGGCGTGGTTGGCGGCGTTGAGGAAGAGATTGGTCAGGATCTGGCCATAGGAGCCGGGATAGCCGTCGAGCAGCAGCCCCTCGGGCACGTCGACCTCGAGCGTGATCGGCGAGCGCTTCAAGACCGGGCGCAGGCTTGCAATGATCTGGTCGGTGGCCTCGCTCAGGCTGAACTGCCGCCGCTCGGCATGGGAGCGATCCACCGCGACCTGCTTGAACGACTGGATCAATTCGCCGGCGCGCTGGAGATTGGCGACGAGCTGCTGCGAGGCGTCGCGCGAGGATTGCACGAACTCCTCCAGCTGCGAGCGGCGCAAGCCGCCGTCGCCCTTGAGCTGGGCCTCGAAGATTTCCGTGCGCCGGGCAAAGCTCGAGGCCACCGTCAGGCTGATGCCGATCGGGTTGTTGACCTCGTGCGCGACGCCGGCAACGAGGCCGCCGAGCGCCGCCAGCCGCTCGGCATCGATCAGGTTCTGCTGCGCGGTGTTGAGCTCGAGCAGCGCGCTCTCGGCCTTCTCCTTGGAGGCGCGCAGCTCGTCTTCGGTCTGGCGCTTGGCGATCGCGTTCTCGCGGAACACCTCCACCGCGCGCGCCATGGCACCGACCTCGTCGCGCGCTTTCGTTCCCTGCACCTCGCGGTCGAGATCGCCGAGCGTGATCGCGCGCATCGCGGTCATGATCTGCTGCAGCGGCAGGCGGATCGACAGCGCGATCATCACGCCGGCGGTCAGGATGATGCCGAGGAAGATCACCGCGATCGACAGCACGCGCCTGGAAATGTCGGCCAGCGTGCGGTCAAAGGTCTCCTGCGCCTTCTGCTCGCGCTGGCGCATCTTGGTGGAGAGGTCGTCGATGGCGCCGATCGCCTCGGCCTGGCTGGCGTCGATGGTGTTGCGCAGGAGCTCGGTGCGGCTTGCAAGCTGCTCGGACAGCTTGGCAAAGCCCTCGCGCAGCGCGGCGGTGCGGGCGCCGAGCCGTTGCAACGCCATCCTCTGCAGGTCGTTGTCGGCGAGATCGATCATCACGGGGATGGTCTTCTCGATCGTCTCGGTGTTGCGGCGGGCGTCGTCGGCCGCGCCCGGCGACAGCGACAGATAGTAGGAATTGGCCGCCACCAGCATCGCGGTGAAGGCCTCGCGGGATTTTCCCAGGGAGGGCCAGATCAGCGCGTCGCGATGGCCGGTGGCGCCTTCGATGATGGAATAAAGGCCGGCCATGTCCTTGGCCGGGCCCTGCACCTGCTCCTCATAGGTCTTGGCGATGGTGGCCTGGACGCTGCGCAGCTCGCCGAAACCGTTGAGGAAGCGGTCGGTGGTGCGCTCCAGCTCCTCGACCGAGCCCGACAGCATCGGATCCTTGGCGGCGCGGCCCGTCAGCGTGCCCAGCACTGCCTCGCGCAGCAGGAGGATCTCGGCGAACAGGTCCGGGCTCGGCTGGTTGATGTAGCGGTGGATCAGGTTCTGCAGCCGCCCGGTCTCGCTTTCGAGCAGCGCCAGGATCCGGTCGGATTCGCGCACCTGGCGCACATCGTCCCAGGCCGAGCCCAGCACCTGCGCGCCGTTCCAGATCATCGCCACCAGCACCACCACCACGGCGGAGTTCAGCGCGGCGATCGACAGGATGCGCCAGCGGATCGGCACCGCCCGCAGCACGCCGACCAGCCGCGCCCGCAGCCGCCCGAGCGGGCCGGGCGGCCGGTCTGCGTGATCGTGATGTCCAAGTGCAGCCAACGCGGCTCACTCCACCTTGCGAATGCGTTCGATCAGCGTGGCCGCGGCGGGATCGCGCCCGGCCTTGGCGTAGATGTCGGCCATCGAATCCTCGAACGGCTTGCGGTCGATATCCCTGACGATCGTGACGCCGGCTTCCTGCGCCTTGCGCTGCGACTGCTCCTCTAGGTCGCGCCACTTCTCACGCATGAAACGGCTGGAGCGCTGCGCGGCCTCCCGGAAGATCGCCTGATCGTCCGGCGACAGGCTCTGCCAGGCCTTCAGCGAGATCACCAGCACTTCGGGGCTCATCGTGTGCTCGGTGAGGGTGTAGTGGCCGGCATGTTTGTAATGGTCCGTCGTCACGAAAGATGGCCAGTTGTTTTCGGCGCCGTCGATCAGATGGTTGGTGAGCCCGGTGAGCACCTGCCCGTAAGGCAGCTCGACCGGCTCGGCGCCGAGCGAGCGGATCATCTGGCTCATCAACTCCGACTGCTGCACCCGGATCCGCAAGCCCTTGAGGTCGGCGATGCTCCTCACCGGGCGGACACCATTGTAGATCGAGCGCGCGCCGGAATCGTAAAAGGCGAGCCCGACGAAGCCGTAGGGCTCGAAGCTGTTCAGGATCTCGCTGCCGATCGGCCCGTCCAGCACCTTCTGCATGTGCTCGATGGACCGGAACAGGAACGGCATGGCGAGCACGTTCATCGCCGGAACGAAGTTGCCGATCAGTGCCACATTGGTCCGGTTGAGGTCGATCGCGCCGGCCCGGGTCTGCTCGATCGTCTCCTTTTCCTCGCCGAGCTGACGGGAGTGAAACACCTTGATCTCGTGGCGGCCCTTGGTGCGCTCGGCGATCAGCTCGCCCATGTAGCGCAGCGCCTGGACCGTCGGGTAATCCTCGGTCTGGGTGTCGGCGGCGCGAAATTCGCGCGCAACGGCGCCCGTCGCCCGCATGCTCAACGAGACTGCGGCAAGCACAAGCGCGACGACAACCACCCCGGTCCGCGAGAGTTCGGCACGGTTCAACACTGGCACACTCAACCCCTCAGTGGTGGAGTCTATGGCGGAAGGAAAAGGTTCAATGCAATCTAAAGCGTTTTCAAGCGAAGTGGATACCGGTTCGCGTCAAGAAAACGCGTCAAACCAAGAATCGAGAGCCCGTTCCGACCGGAACGGGGCTGTGGCAGACCGATAAGGGAAGGCCATCCCAGGGGGCTGATTGTGCGGCGCGGCTGGCATTCATTCACGGTTGAAACTGGTTATGCGGGGCCTTAAGCAGGGCGGCCGCCTCTTCGGCCGCGGCTTGGGAAGAAGCCATCGTGAGGTCAGCATTGCGCCTTTTGCAACTCGTCGCCGTCTTTGCCGCCCTCTCATTGGCTGCCCCTGCGCGGGCCGCCACCGAGATTGCGTTGTGGCACGCCATGTCCGGCGAGCTCGGCCGGCAGTTGGACAAGCTCGCCGCCGACTTCAACGCCTCGCAGTCCGATTATCGCATCGTGCCGGCTTACAAGGGCAATTACACCGAGACCGTGACGGCCGCGATCTTCGCCTTCCGCTCGCGCAGTCAGCCCGCCATCGTCCAGGTCAACGAGGTCGCCACCGCCACCATGACCGCGGCCAGAGGCGCGATCTATCCGGTGTTCAGCCTGATGCGCGACCAGGGCGAGCCGTTTTCGCTCGCCGATTACCTGCCCGCGGTCTCCGGCTATTACAGCGATGCGGCCGGCAATCTGTTGTCGTTCCCGTTCAATTCCTCGACGCCGATCCTGTACTACAACAAGACCATGTTCCGCGACGCCGGCCTCGATCCGGAAGCGCCGCCCAGGACCTGGCCGGAGCTCGGCGCCGCCGCAAAGCGCCTGCGTGACCGCGGCGCGTTGTGCGGCTTCACCACGTCCTGGCCGTCCTGGATCCATGTCGAGAATTTCTCCGCCTTCCACAATCTGCCAGTGGCGAGCCGGGCCAACGGCTTTGCCGGGCTGGATGCGGAATTGACCATCAACAATCCGCTGCTCGTCAAGCACGTCGCCCAGCTCGCCGAATGGCAGAAGACCAAAGTGTTCGACTATAGCGGCCGCGGCCAGTCGGCCGAGCCCCGTTTCCAGAAGGGCGAGTGCGGCATCTTCATCGGGTCCTCGGCGACGCGCGCCGACATCAAGGCGAACTCGAAATTCGAGATCGGCTACGGCATGATGCCGTACTGGCCGGACGTAAAGGACGCGCCGCAGAACTCGATCATCGGCGGCGCCACGCTGTGGGTGCTACGCGACCGGCCGCGCGCGGAATACAAGGGTGTGGCGCGGTTCTTCGCCTATCTGTCGCAGCCGGGCGTGCAGGCCGCCTGGCACCAGAACACCGGGTATTTGCCGATCACCCGTGCCGCGTTCGAGCTGACGCGGTCGCAGGGTTTCTACGAGCGCAATCCGGGCTCGGCGATCTCGTTCGAGGAGACCACGCTGCATCCACCGACGGAGAATTCGAAGGGCATCCGGCTCGGCTCCTTCGTCCTGATCCGCGGCGCGATCGAGGACGAGCTGGAGCAGGCCTTTGCCGGCCACAAGAGCGCGCAAGCCGCGCTGGATTCCGCTGTCGAGCGCGGCAACAAGCTGCTCCGCCAGTTCGAGCGCGCCAGCCCGGACAGGTAGGGCATGTCGCGATTGAATCCCGCTGCAGCCAACATCGCGATGCGCTCCCTCCCCCGCCTGCGGGGGAGGGTCGGGGAGAGGGTGTCTCCGCATCGGGACAATCCCCCAGGGGAGAGAGCCCCCATCCGGCGCTTCGCGCCGACCTCCCCCGCAAGCGGGAGAGGTGCACTGCCTGCATGGTTCGCACTGATGCATCAATCAAGTTCGTCTCGATGAACGATTGCGAATGACTGCCGCTCCATTGCAGAAGTTACCCACACTTACCGACGCCGAAAGCTTTCGCGCCTTTCGCTCCGATCCGTCGCAATGGCTGCCGATCGCGCGCGACATTGCGCGCAGTCACCGTCTCGATGCCAGCGCGCCGCATGTGTTTGCGACCGGGACCAACCTCGTGGTCGGCCTGGGTGAAACGCTGATCCTGAAAATCTTCCCGCCGCTCCTGCGCGCGCAGTTCGTCTCCGAGCGCGGCTCGCTGACGCAGCTCAAAGGTCATCTCGATCTGCCGATCCCCGAGATCGTTGCCGAGGGCGTGCGCGACGGCTGGTCCTATCTCGTCCTCACGCGCCTTGCCGGCACGCTCGGCTCGGAGGTCTGGCCGCACCTCGCGGAAGACCAGAAGGAGCGCCTGCTGCGCCAGATCGGGCAGACCATCGCCAGCGTCCAGCGCGCCCCGCTCGGACCGCTCGCTGGCATCGAGCCGCGCTGGGACGATTTCATGCGCAAGCAGATGCAGGGCTGCAGAGCGCGGCACACCCGTCTCGGCCTTGCGCCGAAATTCCTGGCCGGTCTCGACGATCTCCTGAGCGATGCGGGCAGGCTGATCCCGATGGATGCGCCGCCGGTGATCCTGATCGGCGAATACATTCCCGAGAACTTCCTGCTCGCCTGCGATGACGGCCAATGGTCGCTCGCCGGCCTGTTCGACTTCGGCGACGTGCTGGTGGGATGGCGTGATTACGATCTGCTCGGCCCCAGTGCCTTCATGGCGGCGGGCCGGCCAGGAAGGGTGAAGAGCCTGCTCGAAGGCTTTGGCTATACGAAGCTCGATCATGCGCTGAAGCGGCGCCTGATGGCCCTCATGCTGCTGCACCGCGCTAGCGACCTCAACAGCCACGTTTGTATCGACGGCTGGCAGGAGAAGGCCGCCAATCTCGCCGAGCTCCAGGACCTGATCTGGCCGGGCTGAGAGCCAGCTCGTCATTCCGGGGCGCCGCCGAGCGGCGAGCCCGGAATCCATTGTCCCCCGCGCGCTGCGGCCCGACGGATTCCGAGCTCCATGCTGCACATCGCCCCGAATGGCGGCTTAGGCATGGGCTGCGGCCAGGCGGGGCTCGGCGGTCGCCTTCGCAATGGGCCGTCGGGCCGAGCAGCCTAATTTTTACGCAATTGCTTGTCTTTGTATGCAATCGTGCTGCGGCGCAGGGCGATGAGAATCCTGAATAGCCCTTGGCATCAGCGGCTTAGAGAGATTTTAGCCTCTCGTTAAGCTCTGGCACAAACCTTGCGAATCCGGTTCCAACCAGAAACTTTTGCGTTGGAGCGATTTCATGAAGCGCCGCGATTTCCTCAAGTCCGTGTCGGGATTGGCCGCAGGCGCGGCGCTTCCGGCCATGCCGTCCGTGATCTCCTCGGCCTATGCCGATGCGCGTTCCGAGACGCTGCTGATCGTCTCGGAGGGCGGCCCCAACAATCTCGACATCCACGGCGTCGGCACCAACGTGCCCGGTTATGAGGTGTCCTGGAATTGCTATGACCGCCTCATCAGCCACGAGATGAAGAGCGGGCCCGGCGGCATCCCCTATTACGACCGCGACAAGTTCAAGGGCGAGCTCGCGGAAGACTTCAAGATCGACGACATGTCGGTCACCTTCAAGCTGCGCAAGAACGCGAAATTTCACGACGGCACGCCGGTGACCGCCAAGGACGTGAAATGGTCGCTCGACCGTGCGGTCAGCGTCGGTGGCTTCCCGACCTTCCAGATGAGCGCGGGCTCGCTCACCAAGCCCGAGCAGTTCGTCGTGATCGACGACTATACCGTGCGCGTCGATTTCCTGAAGAAGGACAGGCTGACAATCCCCGATCTCGCGGTGATCGTGCCCTGCGTCGTCAACTCGGAGCTGGTGAAGAAGAACGCCAGCGAGAAGGATCCCTGGGGTCTCGAGTTCACCAAGCAGCAGACCGCGGGCTCCGGCGCCTACAAGGTGACGAAGTGGACAGCCGGCACCGAGGTGATCATGGAGCGCAACGACGACTGGGTCTGCGGTCCGCTGCCGAAGATCAAGCGCGTGATCTGGCGCATGGTGCCGCAGGCCGGCAACCGCCGTGCGCTGCTGGAGCGCGGCGATGCCGACATCTCCTACGAGCTGCCGAACAAGGACTTTCAGGAGATGAAGGCGAACGGCAAGCTCAACGTCGTGTCGCTGCCGTTCTCCAACGGCATCCAGTATATCGGCATGAACGTCACCAAGCCGCCGTTCGACAATCCCAAGGTCCGTCAGGCGGTGGCCTATGCGCTGCCCTATCAGAAGATCATCGATGCCGTGATGTTCGGCCTCGCCAACCCCATGTTCGGCGCGGCAAAGGACAAGCCGACCGAGGTCGCCTGGCCGCAGCCGCACAAATACAACACCGACATGGAGAAGGCGAGGGCGCTGCTGGCGGAAGCCGGCTACGCCGGCGGCTTCGAGACCACGATCTCATTCGATCTCAACTTCGCCGGCGTCAACGAGCCGCTCTGCGTGCTGGTGCAGGAGAGCCTCGCGCAGATCGGCATCAAGACCACTATCAACAAGGTGCCAGGCGCCAACTGGCGCACCGAATTGAACAAGAAGGAGATGCCGCTCTTCACCAACGTGTTCTCGGGCTGGCTCGATTACCCCGAGTATTTCTTCTACTGGTGCTATCACGGCAACAATTCCGTCTTCAACACCATGAGCTACAAGTCGGCGGAGATGGACAAGCTGATCGACGGCGCGCGCACCGCCGCCGCAACCGGCGACAAGGCAGCCTACGACGCCGACGTGAAGGGCTTTGTCGATCTCGCCTTCGCCGACATCCCGCGCATCCCGCTGTACCAGCCCTTCGTCAACGTCGCGATGCAGAAGAACGTCACCGGCTACCAATACTGGTTCCACCGCCGGCTGGACTATCGCGCGCTGGCGAAGGGGTGAGGTGTCATGCTGATCGTCGGCGACGCATCGGCATCTGGTGAGTGTTTCAACTTGAGTGAGGTGGGCAACGCCCTCTCATTCCCTCCCCCCTTGTGGGGGAGGGGCAGGGAGGGGGGTAGCCACGAACTCCGACCTCGCTTGGGGCCACCCCCCTCCCTAGCCCTCCCCCACAAGGGGGGAGGGAACGCAGCGAGGCGCGTCGCTGGCTGCACGGGCAACAGGCGCAGGAGCATCCCATGCTGACCATGATCGGCAAGCGCCTGATGTTCGCGATTCCGTCGCTGATCGGCGTCGTCATCGTCACCTTCCTGCTGACGCGCGCGCTGCCCGGCGATCCCGCCGCCTACTTTGCCGGCCCGGCCGCGACCAAGGAGGCGGTCGAGCAGATCCGCAAGAAGCTCGGCCTCGACAAGCCGCTGATCGAGCAGTTCTTCCGCTACACCAATAACCTCGCCCATGGCGATTTCGGCAACTCGCTCACGACAGGCCAGCCGGTCGCGACCGAGATCCGCAATCGCCTGCCGGCCTCCGCCGAGCTGACGCTGCTCGGACTCGTCGTGTCCATTGCGATCGCCATTCCGCTCGGCGTCTTGGCGGCGACGCGGCCGGGATCGTGGATCGATCACCTCTGCCGCGTCACGACGACGGCCGGGGTATCGCTGCCGGTGTTCTTCACCGGCCTGGTGCTGGTCTATGTCTTCTATTTCCGCCTGGGCTGGTCACCCGCGCCGCTCGGCCGGCTCGACGTGTTCTACAGCGCGCCGCCGACCGTGACCGGCTTCTATCTGATCGACACCCTGATCGCGCGTGACTTCGAAGCGTTTCGTTCGGCACTGAGCCAGCTCATCCTGCCCGCGACGACGCTTGCGATCTTTTCGCTGGCGCCGATCGCGCGCGTGACGCGCGCCTCGATGCTGGCGGTGCTCGCGTCCGAATTCGTCCGCACCGCGCGCGCCAGCGGCCTCTCGCCGTCGACCGTGATCGTCACCTATGCGTTCCGCAACGCGATGTTGCCCGTCATCACCACGCTCAGCATGGTGTTCTCGTTCCTGCTCGGCGCCAACGTGCTGGTCGAGAAAGTGTTCGCCTGGCCCGGCATCGGCTCCTACGCGGTGGAAGCACTGATCTCGTCGGATTTCGCGCCCGTGCAGGGCTTCGTGCTGACCATGGCCGTCATGTACGTGCTGCTCAACCTCGTGATCGACATTCTTTACGGTGTGATCGATCCGCGCGTGCGGTTGGAGGGCTAGATCATGAGCTCCGTTGCGCCTGCTGTTGAACCTGTCGGCCCCGCGCGGACCTCGGGGCTATCGGCGATCCTCGAACAGACGCGCTATGTCCTCAGCGAGAACAAGGTCACCGGCTTTGCCTTCGCATTGCTGGTCCTGATCCTCGCCGCCGCCATCTTCGGCCCCTATGTCGTGCCCTACGATCCGCTCGCCTCCGACACCGCCGCGGCGTTGAAACCGCCGTCGGCGGCGCACTGGTTCGGCACCGATCAGCTCGGCCGCGACATCTTCAGCCGCGTCGTCGTGGCGACGCGGCTCGACACCTTCATCGCGGTCGCCTCCGTTGCGCTGGTGTTCCTGATGGGCGGCCTCGCCGGCATCGCGGCCGGCTATTTCGGCGGCTGGACCGACCGCATCGTCGGCCGCGTCGCCGACACCATCATGGCCTTCCCGCTGTTCGTGCTCGCCATGGGCATCGTCGCCGCGCTTGGCAACACCGTGCAGAACATCATCCTCGCCACGGCGATCGTGAACTTCCCGCTCTATGCCCGCGTCGCGCGCGCCGAGGCCAATGTCCGCCGCAATGCTGGCTTCGTGCAGGCTGCGCGGCTGTCGGGCAACGGCGAATTCCGCATCCTGCTGGTGCAGATCCTGCCGAACATCATGCCGATCATGATCGTGCAGATGTCGCTGACCATGGGCTACGCCATCCTCAACGCCGCGGGCCTGTCCTTCATCGGCCTCGGCGTCCGTCCACCGACGGCCGAATGGGGCATCATGGTCGCCGAAGGCGCCGGCTTCATGGTGTCAGGGGAATGGTGGATCGCGCTCTTCCCCGGCCTTGCGCTGATGATCGCCGTGTTCTGCTTCAACCTCCTCGGCGATGGCCTGCGCGACATCGTCGACCCCCAGCGGAGGACGTGATGGTTCTCTCCACGCCCGCGGCTGCGCTGCCTCCCCCCTTGTGGGGGAGGGTTGGGGAGGGGGGTGGCCCCAGGCGAGGTCTGAGTTCGTGGCTACCCCCCTCCCTGCCCCTCCCCCACAAGGGGGGAGGGAATGAGAGAGCAGTACCCGTCTCACGCGCAAGTTTAGCGCAAAAATTCCTCAATGATTCCAAACCCATTTCTACTGTGCATGGGGTTGTTTTCGCAGTTTTGAGTGACGGCAGCTGTTCATGACCGCCCAGCCCCTGCTCGACGTCCAGGACCTCACCGTCGAATTCTCCACCCGCCGCGGCATCGTCAAGGCGGTGCAGCACGTCAACATCTCCGTCGCAAAGGGCGAGACGCTCGCCATCGTCGGCGAGTCCGGCTCGGGCAAATCGGTGACGTCCTACGCGGTGATGCGCATCCTCGACCGCGCCGGCAAGATCGCCGAGGGCTCGGTGATGTTCTCGGGCATCGACGTCAAGGCCGCGACCGAAGACCAGATGCGCGATCTGCGCGGCCGCGAAGTCTCGATGATCTTCCAGAACCCGCGCGCCGCGCTCAACCCGATCCGCAAAGTCGGCGACCAGATCGAGGACGTGCTGCGCACCCATGTGCAGCAGGCCCAGGTGGCCGATCATGGCGAGAAGGCGATCGAGGCGCTGGAGCAGGTCAAGATCGCCCGCCCGCGCGAGCGCTATCACGCCCATCCGTTCGAGCTTTCGGGGGGCATGTGTCAGCGCGTCGTCATCGCACTCGCGCTCGCCTGCAATCCGCAGCTCCTGATTGCGGACGAGCCGACCACCGGCCTCGACGTCACTACGCAGAAGGCGGTGATGGACCTGATCGTCGAACTGACGAAGCGCCGCGCGATGTCGACCATCCTGATCACCCACGACCTCGGCCTTGCGGCAGCTTATTGCGACCGCGTCGTGGTGATGGAGAAGGGCCGCGTCGTCGAGACCGCCAAGGCCGCCGACATCTTCGCCAGCCCGCAGCACCCCTACACCAAGAAGCTGATGCGCGCGACGCCGCGGCTCGGTGTGAGCTTGCGGGATCTGCTGCCGGAGGAGGACGGCTCAGCGCAGCCTTCGGCTGTCATGGCCGGGCTTGACCCGGCCATCCATCCCGCTTCGCAAGACACATCTCAGGCGATGGACCCCGGGGTCGAGCCCGGGGGTGACGGCAATCCGAAACCCCTCCTCCTCGTCGACAAGCTCGTCAAGGAATACCCCCGCCAGGGCGCGACCGCCGTGCTTGGAAAGCTGTTCGGCCGCAAGCCTCCGGTCGAGCCAGACGTGTTCCGCGCCGTCGACGGCATCAGCTTTGCGATCGGCCATGGCGAGAGCGTCGGCCTCGTCGGCGAATCCGGCTGCGGCAAATCGACCACGTCGATGATGGTGATGCGACTGCTCGACCAAACCGCCGGCCTGATCCGGTTCGACGGCGAGGACATCTCGGGCATCGCACCATCGGCCTTCGCCCGGATGCCGCAGCGCAGCCGCATCCAGATGGTGTTTCAGGATCCGACCGACAGCCTCAACCCGCGCTTCACCGCCGCGCGCGCCATCGCTGACCCGATCATGCAATTGGGCGATATCAAGGGCCGCGACGCGCTGCGCGCCCGCTGCGAGGAGCTGGCGACCATGGTCGGGCTGCCGCACAATCTGCTCGACCGCTTCCCGCACCAATTGTCCGGCGGTCAGAAGGCCCGCGTCGGCATCGCCCGCGCCATCGCCCTGCATCCGAAGCTCGTCATTCTGGACGAGCCTACGGCAGCGCTGGACGTATCGGTGCAGGCGGTCGTCCTGAACCTGCTTCAGGACCTGAAGGCGCGGCTAGGCATGAGCTATCTGTTCGTCTCGCATGATTTGAATGTGGTGCGCTTGTTGTGCGATCGTGTCATTGTGATGCGGACCGGTCGAATCGTCGAGGAAGGCTCTTCCGAGCAAGTCCTCAGCGATCCCCAGGACGACTACACCAAGGAACTGCTGACGGCGATCCCGCATCCGCCGTCGCCGACACACTGAGCGTGCACTGATTGTTTGGGAGCGTGATGGCCGAACCGCTGGACGACTATATCGACGCCGTATCGAAAGCGCTGGCGCTGCCGGTGGAAGAGGCCTGGAGGCCCGCGGTGCGCGCCAACCTCGAGGTCTCGCTGCGGCTTGGCCGCATGGTCGACGAATTCGCGCTGCCGGACGAGACCGAGCCGGCACCGATCTTCACCGCCTGACGCCGCCATGACCAGCAAGCCAGAGACGGCCGCCGACATCGCGAGCGCGGTTGTGGGCCGCAGGATGTCCGCCCTCGATGCCACCGAAGCTGCGCTCGCGCGCATCAAGCAGCACGACGGCGTCCTCAATTCCTTCACCGACGTTACCACCGACCGTGCCCGTGCCCGGGCGCGCGCCGTCGATGCGGACATCGCCGCCGGCAAATCGGTCGGTCCGCTCGCCGGCGTGCCCTTTGCGGTCAAGAACCTCTTCGACGTCGCCGGGCTGCCGACGCGCGCCGGCTCGAAGATCAACCGCGACCTCGCGCCTGCCAGGCGCGATGCGACCCTGATCGAGCGCATGGAGGTGGCCGGCGCCGTTCTCGTCGGCGCCCTCAACATGGGCGAATACGCCTATGACTTCACCGGCGAGAACGTCCATGACGGCCCCTCCCGCAATCCGCATGACACCACGCGGATGACCGGCGGCTCCTCAGGCGGCTCCGGCAGCGCCGTCGGCGGCGCGCTGGTGCCGATCGCGCTCGGCTCGGACACCAACGGTTCGATCCGCGTGCCGTCCTCGTTCTGCGGCATCTTCGGTCTGAAGCCGACCTATGGCCGGCTGTCGCGCGCGCGCTCGTTTCCGTTCGTCGCGAGTCTCGATCATCTCGGCCCGTTCGCACGCTCCGTCACCGATCTTGCGCTCGCCTATGACGTGATGCAGGGTCCGGACGCGGAGGACAGCGCCTGCACGACGCGTGGGCTGGAGCCGACGCTGCCCCTGCTCGCCAATCCGATCTCGGATCTGCGTATCGGCATCGCCGGCGGCCATTTCCAGAAGAACGTGTTTCCGGAAGCCGTCGAAGCCGTCAGCCGCGTCGCCAAGGCGCTTGGCGCAACGCAGGTCGTCGACGTGCCGGAGGCCTCGCGCGCCCGCGCGGCGGCCTACGTCATCACCACCACCGAAGGTGCTTCCCTCCATCTCGATCGCCTGCGCAAGCGTCCGAACGATTTCGATCCCGCCGTGCGCGACCGGCTGATCGCAGGCGCCATGGTGCCCGCGCCGCTGGTGGATCGCGCCCAGAAATTCCGCCGCTGGTATCGCGCCCAGCTCGCCGAGATCTTCAAGACCGTCGACGTGCTGCTGGCGCCGGCGACGCCCTGTACGGCGCCGAAGCTCGGCCAGGTCAACTTCCATCTCGATGGCGTCGAGCTGCCGGTGCGCGCCAATATCGGAATCCACACCCAGCCGATCTCCTTCATCGGCCTGCCCGTCGTTGCGGTGCCGGTTCCGCTCGAGCCGCTGCCGATCGGCGTGCAGATCATCGCCGCACCCTGGCGCGAGGACATCGCGCTCCGCGTTGCCCACACATTGGAAAAGATGGGCGTGGCCGCCGCGCCCGCGCCACGAGGACTTTGAGCGGGCTTTAAGAGGAATTTGAGATGGAGATCGATCTCCCCGAGGTGATCGCAGAAGTCAAAGCCGCGTTCGATCGCTATGAGCAGGCCCTCGTCAGCAACGACGTCGCCGTGCTCGGCGAGCTCTTCCGCAACGATCCCCGCACGCTGCGCTATGGCATCGGCGAGAACCTCTATGGCTATCAGGCGATCAGCGGCTTCCGCGCCGCGCGCTCGCCGGTCGGCCTCAACCGTCGCACCGCCAGGACGGTGATCTCGAGCTATGGCCGCGACACGGCCGTGGCTTCCACCCTGTTCTATCGCGACACGGCGCCCGGCAAGGTCGGCCGGCAGATGCAGACGTGGATTCGCTTTCCGGAGGGCTGGCGCGTCGTCGCCGCCCATGTCAGCATCATCGACGAGCCGAAAGAGACCTGATCGCATGACGCTTGACGATCTTCCCCTTGGGACGCTGCCGGTGGTGCCGCGGGTCGACCGGGCGCAGCCCAGCGTGCACAAGGTCACGCGCGCCGAGGAGCTACGGCTTCAGCTCGCCGACGAGATCGTGCGTGGGACCCTCGCCCCCGGGGCGCCGCTGGATGAGACCGACATTGCGCGGCGCTTCAGCGTGTCGCGGACCCCGGTGCGCGAAGCGCTGCGGCAATTGGTGGCGAGCGGTCTGGTCGAGGCGCGGCCCCATCGCGGTGCCGTGGTGGCGCAGCCGTCGATCGAGCGGCTCAAGAGCATGTTCGAGGCGATGGCCGAGCTCGAGGCGCTGTGCGCTGGGCTCGCTGCCGAGCGCATGGCAGCGAGCGAGCGACACGGTCTCGAAGCGATCCACGAAGAGCTGCGGGTGCTGAGCTATGCCGGCAACCCCGAGCGCTTCCACGAGGTCAATGAGCGCTTTCACAACGCGATCTATGCCGGTTCGCAGAATGGCTATATCGCCGAGATCACGCTGGCGACGCGCGTGCGCGTGCAGCCGTTCCGCCGTGCCCAGTTCCGCAACCTCGGCCGTCTGGCCAAGTCGCAGGCCGAGCACGACCGTGTCGTCGTCGCGATCATGCGCGGCGACAAGCAGGGCGCAGCGGCGGCGATGCGCGCGCATATCGAGCTGGTGCGCGGGGAGTACGAGATCTACGCGGTCTCGGTGTAGCCGCATACACGGTGCCGCGGGCAAAGGTGCAAAGCGCCATGCCCACGATCTTCTTCATGATGGACGGAATGGCGGGCACGCATCCGCCGTCGCTCTTCGAGCTATGGCGGACAAGTCGCTTTGCTCCCGCTACGAGATCTACGCTGTTGCGGCTTGCTTCATGAAGGCGCGCCAGCCGCCATACGCCGTGATATCCCGTGCCTCGCCGAGCACTTCCGGCTCGACGAGAAAGCCCTTGACGCTGCGACCATCGGCGAGGCGAACCGTGCCGATCGCCATCGGCGCGGGAATCGCGTCGACGAACTTGCCGAAGGCGGACGGCGACAGTGACCAGATCTCCAGCTCGATCGACGCGCCCTTGCCGGCCTCGACGCGCAGCATGCCCGGCTTCGGCGGTGTGGTCGTCAGCGCATAAAGCTTGTAGTCCGGCGCAGTCTTCGTCGCCTCGATCAGCTTTCCGCTCAGCGCCGTCAACTCACCGTTCAATGCCATGCCGGAGAGATGCGCACCGACGACCGCGATCGGAATCTCATCGCCCGTCTTTGCCGGCAGCGGCGCGAGCGGAGCTTGCGCTGCGACCTTTGCGCCAAGGCTGAGCTTGGTCTCCGCATGGAAGACCCGGCCGATGCTGGCAAGCATCGCATCGCGTCCCGCGGGCGCCAGCAGCGTGATCCCGAATGGAATGCCGTCGGCGCGCATCGACGCCGGCAGTGCCAGGCCGCAGAGGTCGAGCAGATTGACGAAATTGGTATAGGTGCCGAGCCGGCTGTTGAGCTCGATCGGATTGGCGAGCACCTGCGCGGTCGTATAGGCCGTCGGCGCGGTCGGCAGCACCAGCGCGTCGATATTGGCAAAGGTGCGCTCGGCGATCTTGCGCAGGCCCTGCAGGCGATAGAGTGCGGAGAAGGTGTCCGCTGCGGTCAGCCGCGCGCCGGCCGCGGTGATCTCGCGTGTCACGGGATGAATCGAATCGGGCGCCGACGCCAGCAGATCCTTGATCACGAGATAGCGCTCGGCGACCCACGGGCCCTCATAGAGCAGCCGCGCCGTCTCGTAGAACGGCTCGAGGTCGAACTCGATCAGCTTGGCGCCGAGCGCGGTCCAGCGCTTCAGTGCGTCGGCGTAGGCAGCTTCCGCCTTCTTGTCGCCGAAGAAGATCAGCTGTCCGTCGCGCGGCACGCCGAGGCGCAGATTTGCGGGAGTCTGCGCGAGCGGCTGAAGCGGCCGGTCGCGCGAGAACGGATCAGCCTGATCCGGCCCCGCCATCACGGACAGCGCCAGCGCGGCATCATCGACCGTCAGGGCGAAGACCGAGATGCAGTCGAGCGTGCGGCAGGCCGGCACGAGCCCTGCGGTCGAGATCATGCCGAGGCTCGGCTTCAGCCCGACGATGTTGTTGAGCATCGCCGGCACGCGGCCCGAGCCGGCCGTGTCGGTCCCCAGCGTCAGCGGCACGAGCCCCGCGCCGACGGCGACTGCGGAGCCCGAGCTCGATCCACCGGGAATGAGATCCTCGCGGATCGAATTTTTGGGGATGCCGTAGGGCGAGCGCACGCCGACGAGGCCGGTTGCAAACTGGTCGAGATTGGTCTTGCCGATGATGATGGCGCCGGCCGCACGCAGCCGCGCCACCGCAGTCGAGTCGTGCGTCGGATTGTAGGAGAAGGCCGGGCAGGCCGCCGTGGTCGGAAAGCCGAGCGCGTCGATATTGTCCTTCACCGCGACCGGCACGCCGTAGAGCGGCAGGCTGGCGGCGTCCGCACGCGCGGCAAGCTTTTCAGCCTCCGCGACCGCGTCCGTCTCGTCGCGCAGGCTGATGAAAATGGCGGGATCGTTGTGGTCGCGAATGCGCTGATAGGTCCGCGCGACCGTCTGTGCCGGCGTCAGCATGCCCGCGCGATGCGCGGCCACAATCGCGGCGATCGTTTCAGGCTGCTCAGCCCCCATTTCAGCCCTCATGGCGACAAACTCCGGCAATCGTCTTCGCTAGGAGTGAAGCAAGCGATGTGCCATTGTGTACATTATCCGGGCAGGGCGATTGCTGCGGATATTACCGCGTAATCAGTGGCTTGGAAGGTATTGCGACGAGCCGGCAGGCGATTATGTCGGCGCCCTGCGACGGGCATCTGCCCAAATCATGGGCAGCCGAGATCAGGTGAAGCCAGCCAGGATCCGGAGCAGCTGCGCCCGGTTGTCCTTGCCGATCTTCGCCTCGACATGCCGCTCATGCTCGGCGGCGAGCCGCTTGAACTTCGCCAGCGCCGTCTCGCCCTGCGTGGTGAGGTGGAGCGCATGCGAGCGCCTGTCCGCCTTCGACTTGACCCGCTTCACGAGCCTGCGCTGCTCGAGGCTGTCGAGCAGATGCACCAGCCGGGCGCGCTCGATGCCGAGGCGCTTCGCCACCGCCATCTGCGACAGGCCCGGATTGGCGCCGATCACCGTCAGCACCGAATATTGCGTCGGCTTGATGTCGACCTCGCCGAGCGTCTTGATGAAGTCCTGGAAAATCCAGATCTGGAAGCGCCGCACCGCGTAGCCGGCATGCCCGACCAGGACGTCGAGGCCGATCTCGTCGGCGAGATCGCGAGGCGCCGCGCCGTTGCCGGCACGCTTGCGTGGGCGAAGTTCGGCTCGGGTTGCGTTGGTCGTCACATCATATCTCCTGCTAGGGACCCTAGCGGCTCCCAAGCCTCGGTGGAAGATTGTTGTTGACGACAACAATTGCCGTGCCAACATTATCACCAAAGCAGCCCGCAGCGAGGTTGCAGCCGGTCGCGGAGCCGGGCGGAGGGAGGAAACACATGACAGTCGCCCCACGCGGTGACGTTGCAGGCCTGTTCGCAACGCCAAGGACCGTCGCGGAGCACCGCGCCGACGGCAGCATCGTGCTGCGCTCGCACGATCCACTGCGCGACGGCGCGCGCTGCGTCGGCGACTGGCTGGAGCAATGGGCGCGGCAAACGCCGGACGCGATCTTCCTTGCCGAACGCGGCAATGCCGACGCGCCGTGGACCACGGTCACCTATGCGCAGGCGCTGCGCCAGGTGCGCGCGGCGGCGTCCTGGATCCTGGCGCAGGGCCTCAGCGCCGAGCGGCCGCTCGCAATCCTTTCCGACAACAGCATCGACCACGCGCTGCTCGCGCTCGCTGCCCAGCATGTCGGCGTGCCCTCGGCCGCGATCTCGCCGGCCTATTCGCTGATGTCCCGGGATTTCGAGAAGCTCAGGAGCATGATCGCGCTGCTCGAGCCGGGCGCGATCTACGTCTCTGCGACCAGGCCCTTCGCGGCAGCGCTGGCGGCCATCGCGCCGCTGCACCGGGCACGGATCATCAGCGGCAATGCGGATGACGCCGGCGCGCTCGCTTTCGGCACGATCGCGGCAACGCCCGAGAGCAACGACGTCGCAAGGGCGTTCGCCGCGGTGACGCCGGACACGATCGCAAAGTTGCTGTTCACCTCGGGTTCGACCGGCACGCCGAAAGCGGTCATCAACACCCAGCGCATGCTGACCTCGAGCCAGCAGGCCAAGGCGCAGACCTGGACCTTCCTGCAGCCGGGCCGCGGCGATCTCGTCATTCTCGACTGGCTGCCCTGGAGTCACACCTTCGGCGCCAACCACAATTTCAACCTCGTGCTGCGCAACGGCGGCTCGCTCTATATCGATGGCGGCAAACCTGCGCCCGGTCTGTTTGCGACGTCGCTCGCCAATTTGAAAAGCGTGCTGCCGACGGTCTATTTCAACGTGCCGCGCGGCTTCGACATGTTGATCGCGGCGCTACGCGGCGACGAGGAATTGCGCCGCCGCTTCTTCAGCGAAGTGAAATTCGCTTTCTATGCCGGCGCGGCGCTGCCGCAGAATCTCTGGGACGCTATCGAGGAGCTCTCGATCAAGACCGTCGGCCGTGCACTGCCGATGGTGTCGGCCTGGGGGTCGACGGAGACCTCGCCGCTGGCGACCGACTGCCATTTTCTCGCCGAGCGCTCCGGCAATATCGGCGTGCCCATTCCCGGCACCGAATTGAAGCTCGTCGCCTCCGGCGACAAGCTGGAGGTGCGTGTGCGCGGTCCGAACGTCACGCCGGGCTATTGGAAGGCGCCGGAGCTGACCAGGCAGGCCTTCGACGAGGAGGGCTTCTATCGGATCGGCGATGCCGTCAAATTTGCTGACAGCGCGCGGCCGGAGCGTGGCCTGTTCTTCGACGGCCGCGTCGCCGAGGACTTCAAGCTCAATTCCGGCACCTGGGTCAGCGTCGGCACGCTGCGCGTTGCCGGCATCGCCGCGCTGGCGCCGCTGGCGCAGGACATCGTCGTGGCGGGACACGGCGGGGACGAGGTGCGCTTCCTCGTGTTTCCGAATATCGCGGCCTGCCGCGCTCACGCGGGGCTGCCCGAGACTGCCGATCTGAACGACGTGCTGGCACATGACAAGGTCAGGGGCACGGTCGCGCAGGGGCTGTCGAGGCTGAAACAGCAAAGCGGCAACTCCTCCGGCCATGCCACGCGCGCGCTGCTGCTCGCAGAGCCGCCGTCGGTCGACGGCGGCGAGATCACCGACAAGGGTTACGTCAACCAGCGCGCCGTGCTGACGCGTCGCGCAGAGGCGGTGGCGCGGCTGAATGATGATGCGTCGCGAGAGTGGATTGGAGTCTCGTCCCTGGGGTGACGAAGCTGCAGAAGTAAGCGCGTAGTTATCTCACCGTCGGGCGCGCGTCGTGCGAACCCGGAGTGACGCGCGAGGCAATTGCTGAACTGAATAGGCCAGCAGCTCTGTCGCAATATTTTGCCGATTCTTTTGTTGCCTAAGCAACTAATTTATGCGAACCGTTCCAGGGAGAGATGACGGCGGACAAACCGCTGCATCCGCTTATGGAGGAAACTATGCGCGGCAAAACGGGTGCCGTCGGCAAGCGCCGGCGCATGCCTGGACGTGACGGCTCGTGGCGCCTGAGGCACGACCCGTCAGGCTTCGATGCCGCCGGTGACCGCGCCGAGATTTTCGTGCAGGCGGCGCAGCAGGCCGATCAGCGCCTCCCGCTCGTCCTTGCTGAGGCAAGACAACAGCCGCCGCTCGCGTTCGAGCGCCGCAACGATCACCTTGTCATGAGTGGCGCGGCCCCTGGCGGTGAGCGCGATCGAATGGGTGCGGCCGTCATTCGGGTCGGTGCGGATCGAGACAAGTCCGCGCTTCTCGAGGCCCGCCAGCGTCCGGCTCACGGGCCCCTTGTCGAAGCCGATCACGTGGCAGATGCGCGAGGCCGGAATGCCCGGTTCGATCGCCAGCAGCGACATGATCCGCCACTCGGTGACGTTGACCCCGAACTCGCGCTGATAGAACGCGGTCGCGCTGTTCGAGAGCTTGTTGGCGATGAAGGTGATGAAGGCCGGGACGTAGCGATCGAGATCGAGCGTCGGCCCCGCCTCATTTGGCGTGGGCTTTTGGCGGGCTCTGGTCGAAGACGGCGGCATAGCGGGGTTCTGACTCGCGGCGGGCTCGAAGACCTAAGGGCATGCGCCGCTCTTTCACAAGATCAAAATGAGGGAGATCTGCCATGACCGCATCCGGCACCCCGGTGTCGACGGGCACCACGTCTGTCCCGCATCTCGACGTCGATCCCTTCGACATGAAGTTTTTTGCCGATCCTTATCCCGCGCATGAGCGGCTGCGGGAGGCGGGGCCGGTTGTCTATCTCGACAAATGGAATGTCTATGGCGTGGCGCGCTACGCCGAGGTCCATGCGGTGCTGAACGATCCCGCGACTTTCTGTTCCAGTCGCGGCGTCGGCCTGTCCGACTTCAAGAAGGAGACGCCCTGGCGGCCGCCGAGCCTGATCCTGGAGGCCGATCCGCCCGCGCATACCCGCACCCGCGCCGTGCTGTCGAAAGTGCTGTCGCCGACCGCGATGAAGCAGGTTCGCGACCGCTTTGCCGCCGCAGCGGAGCAACGGGTGGACGCGCTGATCGAGATGCGCAGTTTCGATGCGATCAGCGACCTCGCCGAAGCCTATCCGCTGTCGATCTTTCCGGATGCGCTGGGCTTGAAGCCCGAGGGCCGGGAACATCTGATCCCCTATGCGAGCGTCGTGTTCAACGCATTCGGGCCGCCGAACGAGCTGCGTCAGGAGGCGATCGCACGCTCGGCACCGCATCAGGCCTATGTCGCCGAGCAATGCCAGCGTGACAACCTCGCGCCCGGAGGCTTCGGTGCCTGCATCCACGCCCGCGTCGACGACGGCGAGATCACCGCCACCGAGGCGCCGCTGCTGGTGCGCTCGCTCCTGTCTGCCGGCCTCGATACGACGGTCAATGGCATCGGCGCTGCGGTCTATTGCCTCGCGCGCTTTCCCGACCAATGGCAGCACCTGCGCGATGATCCGACGCTCGCGCGCAACGCTTTCGAAGAGGCCGTTCGCTTCGAGAGCCCGGTGCAGACTTTCTTCCGCACCACCACGCGAGAGGTCGAGCTGTCAGGCGTAGGGATCGGCGAGGGCGAGAAAGTGCTGATGTTCCTCGCCGCCGCCAATCGCGATCCCAGACGCTGGGACACGCCCGACAGCTACGACATCACCCGCCGTACCTCCGGCCATGTCGGCTTCGGCTCCGGCATTCATATGTGCGTCGGCCAGCTCGTCGCCCGCCTGGAAGGCGAGGTGATGCTGACGGCGCTGGCACGCCGCATTGCGAAGATCGAGATCACGGGCGAACCGAAGCGCCGCTTCAACAACACGCTGCGCGGGCTCGACAGCCTGCCTGTCACGATCACCCCGGCCTGACGAGGAGTCTTGATGCCCGCCATCACCTTCATTCATCCCGACGGCAAGTCCGACCGCATCGAGACTTCGGACGGCGAGAGCGCCATGCAGGCGGCGACCCGTCACGGCCTCGACGGCATCCTGGCGGAATGCGGCGGTAACGCCATGTGCGCGACCTGCCACGTCTATGTCGACGAGAGCTGGCTCGCCCGCCTGCCGGTCATGGCCGACGACGAGGACGCGCTGCTCGACGGCACCGCCGCCGAGCGCCGACCGACCAGCCGGCTGTCCTGCCAGATCAAGGTCACGCCCGAGCTCGACGGGCTCATCGTGAAGCTGCCGGAGCGTCAGGTCTGACTTCAATATGCCGGCAGAGATCGGCGCCTAAAGATATCAATCAGGGGAGAGGATTATGAAACATCTGGGGTGGACGCTTGCGCTGGCCGCAAGCCTGGTCACCGGCGCGGCGAGCGCGGACATATCGGACAATGTCGTGCGTATCGGTGTGCTCAACGATATCTCCGGCATTTTCCAGGATACCAACGGCATGGGCTCGGTCGAGGCCGCGCGCATGGCGGCGGAGGACTTCAACGGCGGCGGCAAGAACATCAAGGTCGAGATCGTCTATGCCGACCATCAGAACAAGGCCGATGTCGGCAATGCCATCGCGCGCAAATGGCTTGATGTCGAAGGCGTCGATGCCATCGTCGACGTGCCGAACTCGGCGGTCGGTCTTTCCATCAACGCGCTGCTGCGCGATAGCCGCATGACGTTCCTGGCCTCCTCGACCGCAAGCTCGGATCTCACCGGCAAGGCTTGCTCGCCCAACACCATCCAGTGGGTCAACGACACCTGGGCAACCGGCAACACCACGGCAGCCGCGATGATGTCGCGTGGCGGCAAGGACTGGTATTTCCTGACGGTGGACTATGCTCTTGGCAAAGGTATCGAGGCGGAGGCGCAGAAATATATCGAAGGACATGGCGGCAAGGTGCTGGGCTCCTCCAAGCATCCGCTCGGCACCTCAGATTTCGCCTCCTTCCTGTTGCAGGCGCAGAGCTCGAAGGCGCAGGTGATCGGACTTGCCAATGCCGGCGGCGACACCATCAACGCGGTGAAGCAGGCCGCCGAGTTCGGCATCCAGCAGAACGGCCAGAAGCTCGTCGCCTTCCTGCTCTTCATCAATGATATCCACGGCATGGGCATCAAGGTCGCGCAGGGCTTGCAACTCATGGAAGCGTTCTATTGGGACATGAACGACGACACCCGCGCCTTTGCCAAGCGGTTCGCCGCGAGACCCGGCATGAACGGCAAGATGCCGAGCGGCAACCAGGCCGGCGTCTATGCCTCGACGCTCGCTTACCTCAACGCGGTCGCGGCGACCGGCAGCGACAATGCCAAGGACGCCGTGCCCGAGATGAAGAAGTTCAGAGGCAAGGACAGACTGTTCGGTGACACCACCATCCGCCAGGACGGCCGCGTCGTGCATCCGATGTATCTGTTCGAGGTGAAGAAGCCCGAGGACTCGAAGTATCCCTATGACTATTACAAGCTGGTCTCGACCATTCCGGCGGACCAGGCGTTCCGCCCGCTGACGGAAGGCGGGTGCGAGCTGGTGAAGTAGGCGGCTCTTCGCCTCTCCCCGCGCGCGGGGAGAGGTCGACGCGCGCAGCGCGGCGGGTGAGGGGACTCTCCGCAAGCTAAATGTCTGCGGGGACTGCGATCTCTCAACACGTCATTGCGAGCGCAGCGAACCAATCCAGAATCCCACCGCGGAGAGACTCTGGATTGCTTCGCTGCGCTCGCAATGACGATGGGGAAACAGTAACGGATCCAACTCTCACCGTCGCCGCGGCAACGCCCCCTCACCCCCAGGGCAATCGCATATGGATTTCGCGACGACCGCGGGCTTGCTCCGCCTCTCCCGCTTGCGGGAGAGGCCGACGCGCTCGCAGAGCGCGGCGGGTGAGGGTTTTCGCCACTCGCGGGCATCTTCCGCTATTTCTAGCAATCCCAATGCGGAGATAGCCCCCACCCCAGCCCTCCCCCGCAAGCGGGAGAGGGAGCCGACTGCCACTGCCGCCGCATCGTGCTCACCATATGCGATTGCCCTGCCCTCACCCCGACCCTCTCTCCCGCAAGCGGGGAGAGGGAGAAGCTACACCACCTTGCTACTCCCCTGCGTAATCAACCGCGCCGCGCGCTGGTCGCGCGCATAGATCCAGAGCCAGCTCAAGGCGACGCTGAGGCGGTGGCGGAGCCCGATCAGGAAGTAGATGTGGGCGATGCCCCAGATCCACCATGCGATGGCGCCGCGCAGCTTGAAGCGGCCGAAGTCGATGACCGCGAGCCGCTTGCCGATTTGGGCGAGGCTGCCGGCGTGCTTGTAGCGGAATGGGCCTGTCGCAGCTCCGCGCAGGCGGGCCTTGATGGTTGCGGCGACGTATTTCCCTTGCTGCTTCGCCGCGGGCGCAATGCCCGGCACCGGCTTGCCCTCCCAGGCGTTGATGCTGACGGTATCGCCGATCGCGAAGATCTCGGGATGGCCTGGAATGGTGAGGTCAGCCTCGACCTGCACGCGCCCGGCGCGGTCGCTCGGGGCACCCAGCCATTCGGCGGCGGGCGAGGCGCGGACGCCGGCGGCCCAGATTCGCGTCTTGGCTTCGAGCAGCTTGCCGCCGAACACCACGCCCTCGCGATTGATCTCGGTCACGGCCTGTCCCAGCACGACCTCCACCCCGATCTTTTCCAGCGAGGCCTGGGCATAGGCCGAGAGATCGTCCGGGAAGCCTGCGAGCACACGCGGACCCGCTTCGATCAACACGACGCGCGCCTTGTGAGTGTCGATGTTGCGGAAGTCGCCGGGCAAAGTGTGATGCGCCATCTCGGCGATGGTGCCGGCGAGCTCGACGCCGGTCGGACCGGCGCCGACAATGACGAAGGTCAGCCGCGCCGCGCGCCTTGCCGGATCGGTCTCGCGCTCGGCGCGCTCGAATGCCACCAGGATGTGCCGGCGCAAAGTGGTCGCATCCTCCAGCGTCTTCAGGCCCGGCGCCCATGTCTCCCATTCATCGTGACCGAAATAGGCGTGACGTGCGCCGGTCGCGAGCACCAACGTGTCGTAGGACACCTCGCTGCCGTCGTCGATCAGCACGCAGCGACGTGCCGCGTCGACCCCGTTGACCGTGGCAAACAGCGTCGTCACCTCGGGCCGGTCGCGCATGAGGTGGCGGATCGGCCAGGCGATCTCGCTGGTGGCGAGCGAGGCGGTCGCGACCTGGTAGAGCAGCGGCTGAAACAGATGGTGGTTGCGGCGGTCGATCAGCGTGATCTCGACCGGGGCGCCGGCGAGCCGGTAAGTCGTCTCCAGCCCGCCGAAGCCGGCGCCGACAATGACGACGCGATGGGGATGTGCGGCCATGATACGTCCTCGAATCTCGCTGCTGCTTTGTCCTCATTTAAGTGCGGATGGGGCGTCGCGGTCCAATAGAGGTCATCAATCGCGGCATAGAGCGGATGTATCGATCCGGCGCGAAAAAGCGCCGCAGCCTCGGTCGCAGCGAGTAGAATTATATTTCTTGCCATCCTCGACGGGGGCGAAATATGGTGCAGCGGCAGGCGCTGAGCCATTGGCGGCTCGACAGATTTTGCGTTCAATAGTGACTGGCCTGGAGCGGCGATCACCCCGTTTCCGGGACCAATAATAAGGAGGGGAGTGGTTATGAGGACGGCATTCTGGCTGGCGGGCGCAGCGGCGCTGGTGCTGGCGGGTCCGGCATCCGCCGGCGACACCATCAAGATCGGTTTCGTTTCGACCTTCAGCGGCCCGACCGCCGTGATCGGCAACGACATGCGCAACTCCTTTGAGCTCGCGCTGGATCACATGGGCCGGAAGATGGAAGGCAAGCCGGTCGAGGTCATCTACGAGGATGACGGGCAGAAGCCCGATGTCGGCAAGCAGAAGACCGAAAAGCTGGTGCAGTCGGACAAGGTCGATTTCATCGTCGGCTACATCTGGTCGAACGTGCTCCTGGCCTCGCTGAAGACGGCCGTGGACTCGCAGACCTTCCTGATCTCCGCCAATGCCGGCCCGTCGCAGCTCGCCGGCGAGCTCTGCTCACCTTACGTGTTCTCGACCTCCTGGCAGAATGACCAGACGCCCGCGGCGATGGGCCTCTACATGAACCAGAAGGGCGTCAAGAGCGTGTTCCTGATTGGCCCGAACTATGCTGCCGGCAAGGACATGCTGGCGGGCCTCAAGAGCACGTTCAAGGGCGAGATCAAGGGCGAGGAATACACGGTGTGGCCAAGCCAGCTCGACTTCTCCGCCGAACTCTCCAAGGCGCGCGCCTCGGGCGCGGAGTCGATCTTCGTGTTCTATCCGGGCGCTGCCGGCGTGCAGTTCCTCAATCAATATGCGCAGGCGGGGCTGAAGAGCACGATGCCGCTCTACACCGCCTTCACGGTCGACGAGCTGTCGCTGCCGCTGCAGAAGGAGAATGCGCTCGGCGTTCCCGGCGCGCAGGAGTGGGTGAACGACCTGCCCAACGAGCAGAACAAGCGCTTCGTCGCCGATTACCGCAAGAAATATCCCGGCCTGCGCCCGACCTATTACGGCGCGCAATCCTATGACGCGGCTCAGCTCATCAACAGTGCGGTGGCCGCCGTGAAGGGCGACACCAGCAAGAAGGACGCGATGAAGGCCGAGATGGAGAGGGCCAATTTCAAGTCGCTGCGCGGCGCGTTCAAATATGGCAACAACCATATCCCGGTGCAGAGCTTCTATCTCCAGGACGTGGTCAAGGACGCCGAAGGCCAGCTCGCCCTGAATACCGTCGCCACCATCGTCGAGAACGACCAGGATCGCTTCCACGACAAGTGCAAGATGAAGTGAGGCTGATGCTCTTCCCTCTCCCCGCTTGCGGGGAGAGGGTCAGGGGTGAGGGGGAGTCTCCGCGGAGGCGGTAGACGTTGAGTTCGCAACTACTCACCAGATCGTCATTGCGAGCTGCGCTCGCAATGACGTGTTGAGGGAGCGTTGCTCCCGATTGCGATGCGACTCGCGGAGACTCCGCCGCGCTGCGCGCGTCGGCGCTCTCCCCGTATCCGCCCTCGCTAAAACTTCGGCGGACAAGCGCGGGGAGAGGGAAGAAAGCTACACCCTTGGCATGCTCGCGGGGCGCACCTCGCGGGCCTGGGCGGCCAGCCTGATGCCGGCATTGGCCGCCCCAAATCCCTGATAGTTCCTGCGCTCGACGATCTCGAAGAAAAAGCGCTCGTCGAAGATGTGGGTGTAGACCTGGAAGAACTCGCCGTCGCCCTCGCGGTCGTAAAGGATGTGGTTGGCGCGCAGCTGCGCCATCAGCTCGGGCGCGAGGTCGTATTTGGCTTCGATGTCGTCGTAATAATTGGCGGGGATATCGAGGAAATCCGCGCCGCGCTTGCGCATCTCCGCGACCGTCGCGAAGATGTCGCGGCAAGAGAACGCGACGTGCTGCACGCCCGAGCCGAAAAACTCCGAGATGAAGCGTGCCGGCAGCGTGCGGTTGGCCGAGGAGCCGTTGAGCACGAAGCGCAGGCTGCGGTCGGCGTTGATGACGGCCTGGCTCTGCACGAGACCCCTGGGATCGGCGATCTCCATCTGCGGCAGCCGCGTCAGATCCAGGATGCCGGTGTAGAACAGCAGCCACGACAGCATCTCGTCATAAGGCATCGACTGCGCGATGTGGTCGACGGCGAGCAGCGCGTCCGCGCCACTGTCGCTCGCAACCGGCGCGAAATCGGTGTCCCAGTTCTTGCCGGCCTGATCCAGGAAATAGAGCAGGCTGCCGCCGACGCCGTGAATCGCTGGAATTTCGAGCTCGCCCGGCCCGACCGGCTGGTAGAAGGTGCGCGCCTTGAGCGCCTCGGCGCGCTGCATCGCAAGGCCGGCATTGTCGACATCGAGCGCGATCGCGCAAACGCCGGGGCCGTGCGTGACATAGTGGGAATGGGCGAAGCCGTCGGTCTCGCTGTTGATGACGAGCTCGACCTTGCCCTGCGACCAGCGCTCCACCGCCTTGCTGCGATGCGCGCCGGTCTTGCGGAAGCCGAGCTGCGAAAACAGCCGGGCGAGATCGCCGGCCTTGCTCTCGTTGACCGCAAACTCGACGAAGCCGGTGCCCCGGCTCTTCGCTTTCGGTGCCAGCGGCTCGGCCGCGAAGCGTGGCCAGTCCGGCGCAAGCTGGTCCTCCAGCAGGATCAGCGAGCGCAGGCCGTCGAGCGCGGTTTGCGCGGCCGAGCCGGCGCGGAACTGGTCGTTGAAGATCTCCAGCGACAGCGGCCCGGCATAGCCGGTCGCCGCGACCGCCGTCATGAACTCACCGACCGGAAGGTCGCCCTGGCCGGGGAAGGAACGGAAGTGCCGGCTCCAGGACAGGATGTCGAGCTCGAGCTTCGGCGCGTCCGCGAGCTGCACCAGAAAGATCTTGTCGCCGGGGATCGAGGCGATCGCGCGCGTCGGAAAGCCCGGCGCCAGCGCGTGAAAGCTGTCGAGGATGATGCCGATCGCAGGGTGATCGGCACGCCGCACGATCTCCCAGGCGTCGCGATAGTCGTTGACATGACGGCCCCAGGCCAGCGCCTCGTAGCCGACGCGCAAGCCGCGCCCGGCTGCGCGCTCGCCGAGCTCACGAAAATCGTCGGCGGCGCGATCGATGCCGCCGAGCGAGGCCGGCGAGACGTTGGAGCAGATCAGAAGCAGGTCCGTGCCGAGCTCCTGCATCAGGTCGAACTTGCGCATGGCGCGGGAAAAATTGCGCGCGCGCTGCGGCTCCGGCATGCCCTCGAAGTCGCGGAACGGCTGGAACGCGCAGATCTTCAGGTTGAGATCGCCGCAGAGCTTGGCGATGTCGCGCGGGCCTGCGCCGAACGATAGCAGGTCGTTCTCGAAGATCTCGACCTCGTCGAAGCCGGCGGCCGCGATGGCACGGAGCTTTTCGTCCAGCGCCCCCGAGAGAGAGACGGTCGCGATCGAGCGCTTGTTCATTCTGCCTGCTCCATGATCCGCCCCGGTGAGATCGTCTGGCCCGTGCGCGCGGCCTTGCTGACGGCTTCGACGACGGCGAGCGTACCCATCGCGTCCCTGGCCGTGATCAACGGCTGTTCGTGGCCCCTGATGACCGCGCAGAAATGCCGGAGCTGCTCGACCAGCGGGTCGAAAGCGGGCGGCAGAGCGGTCGCGCGCGACAGCGGTGCGTACCAGCCGGGCTCTCGCGCATAGGACCACAGCTCCATATTCGGCACGGACAACGATCCCTTGGTGCCGGCCAGGATGTAGCAGGGCTGATCCTGCTTGGGATAAGCAGGGTTCTCGCCCGAGGAGAGCTCCCAGCTCCACGGTGCCGGCGTCGCATCCGACACGGTCACCGTCCCCAGCGCGCCACTCGCAAAGCGCAGCAGCAGCGCCGCAGTGTCCTCGACGGTGAAGCCACGCACCTTGTTCGAGGTCAGCGCCTGCACCTCGATGATCTCGCCGCAGATGAAGCGCAGGTTGTCGATGTCGTGGATGGAGTTGATGAGCAGCGGCCCACCGCCGTGCTCGCGCCGCCACTCTACCTCGAAATAGTCGTCGGGCTTTTTCAGCAGCCACAGCCCGACCACGGCGGTGAGCTGGCCGAGCCTGCCGGTCGCGACGGCCTCGCGTGCGGCTTTGATGATCGGATTGTGCCGGCGGTGATGGCCGACCAGCATCGGCACGCCGGTGCGCTTGACCGCAGCGCAGAGGCGCTGCGCGGCAGCAACGGTCTCCGTCACCGGCTTTTCGATCAGCGCCGGCACGCCGGCGGCCGCGCAATCGAGCGCCATCGGCAAATGCAGTGTGTTGGGCGAAGCGATGACGAGGCCGTCGGGCTTGTCCTGCTCCAGCAGCGCGCGATGGTCCGCATGCCACGGCACATCGTATCCCTCCGCGAGATCCTTCGCGGCAGGCGAGGGATCGGCAATGCCGGCGAGCTCGCAGTCCTCTGATGCCGAAATCAACTCGATATGGCGGCGGCCGATCAGGCCGGCGCCAGCCACGGCGATCCGCATCTTTGCGCTCATGCCGCGGTTTCCTCCATCGCGCCGCCGAGGAAGAGCTGGCCGATGCGGGGATCGCCCAGGATGCGTTTCGCGTCGTCGACCATGCGGGTCTGGCCGAGCTCAAGCACGATGCCGATGTCGGAGATCTCCAGCGCCGAGCGCGCGTTCTGCTCGATCATCAGGATGGTGACGCCGCGGTCGCGCAAGGATTTCAGGATGTCGAAGGTCTGCTGCACCATCAGCGGCGACAGGCCGATCGAGGGTTCGTCGATCAGAACCAGCTTCGGTTCGAGCAGCAGCGAGCGCGCGATCTCGAGCTGCTTCTGCTCGCCGCCCGAGAGCGTGGAGGCCTGCTGCGCGGATTTGCGCCGCAGCGCCGGAAACAGGTCGAGCGCCGCCTCGATCCGTTTGGGCAGGTCGAGGCCCTTCTCGGCGGCGACGCCGCCGAGCTCGATGTTGTGGCGCACCGACAGCTCGGGAAAGATGTTGCGGCCCTGCGGCACGTAGCAGATGCCGGCACTGAGCAGCGCGCGCTGGCTCAAATTGGTGACGTCGCGGCCGGCAAAGCTGATCTTGCCCTCGCGCAGCTTGAGCAGCCCGAAGATCGCCTTGAACACGGTGGACTTGCCGGCGCCGTTCGGGCCGATGATGGTGGTGATCGTGGCTGGAGGAACGGCAAAGGTGGTGCCGTTCAGGATCGTCATCTTGCCGTAGCCGCCGACGAGGTTGTGAACCGAGAGAATCGGGTCGCTCATGATCGCTCCTCAATGTCCGAGATAGGCTTCGATCACGGCGGGGTTCTTGCGCACCTCGTCGGGGCGCCCCATCGCCAGCACCTTGCCCTCCGCCATCACCATCACGCGCGAGCACAGCGACATCACGAACTCCATATTGTGCTCGATCACGACGAAGGTCGCGTTCTTCTCGCGGTTGATCGCGACCAGGCGGTCCTTGAGGTCCGCCAGCATCGACGGATTGACGCCGCCGGCGGGCTCGTCGAGCAGCACGAGGCGCGGTCCGCCCATGAAGGCCATGGCGGCGTCGAGTAGCTTCTGCTGGCCATAGGAGAGGCCGCCGGCGGGCTCGTCGGCAAGATGGTCGAGCTTGAAGAAGCCGATCATCTGGTTGGCGGCGTCGGTCAGTCCTGCGTCGGAGCGCCCGACCAGGCGCGAGGCCATGTTGCCCCGGTGCTCTTGACCGGCGAGGATCAGGTTCTCCCGCACCGAAAGCTTCGGGAACACCTGCAGCAGCTGGAAGGTGCGGCTGACCCCGAGCTTGTTGAGCTCGGACGGACGCAGGCCCGTGACCACCTGCCCGTCGAGCCTGACCTCGCCGCCTGACGGCGTGAGCTGGCCGAGGATGCAGTTGAACAGCGTCGACTTGCCGCAGCCGTTCGGGCCGATCAGGCCGAGGATCTCGCCCTCGCGCACGTCGAACGAGACGCCGTCGACGGCGCTGATGCCGCCGAAGTTTTTCTTGATATTGGTGACTTCGAGGACCGCGCTCATTGCACCGTCTCCAGACGCGACTTGGCGACGGCGCGCAGCGCCGAGGCCGCCTTGGTCCGCCGCGCGGCCATGTAACGATCGAGAATGCCGAGAATGCCCGTCGGCGACCAGATCAGCAGCAGCATCACCGCCACCGCGTACAGCATCAGATAATAGCCCTCGGTGAAACGCAGCCATTCCGGCAGCAGCACCGCGATCATGGCCCCCAAGAAGGGGCCGAAATAGAACCCGGCGCCGCCGACGATCACCATCATCAGGAGGTCGAGCGAGAGCGACAGGTTGAAGGGAACGGGATCGATATATTGCGTTAGCGGCGCATATAGCGCGCCGGCGACGCCGCCGAGCGCTGAGCCGATCGCGAACGCCATCAGCGTGTAGCGGCGGGTGTCGATGCCGAGCGATTGCGCGCGCAACGGGTTCTCGCGCAGCGCCATGAAGGCGCGGCCCCAGGGCGAGCGGATCAGCCACCACACCGCCAGCGACACGATGGCGAGCGAACCGACGCAGACATAGTAGAACGGCAGCGGCTTGTTGGTCGCGATGCCGAAGATGTGCGGGCGCGGAATGTTGGAGATGCCGTAGATGCCGCCGGTGAGCCAGCTCTCGTTGCGGAACACCAGGAAGGCGAGGGTGGAGAAGGCCAGCGTGACGAAGGCGAGGTAATGGTGCTGCACGCGCAGGGCGGGATAGCCGAGCACCCAGCCGACCGCGAAGCTGAGCACGATCGCAACCAGGATCGCCGCCGGCAGCGGCCAGCCATGGGTGGTCATGATCGCCGCGGCATAGGCGCCGATGCCGACGAAGGCGCCCTGCGCCAGCGAGACCTGGCCGGCATAGCCCAGCGTGAGGTTGAGCCCCATCGCGGCGATGCTCATCACCGCCCATTGGCTGAGGATGAAGAGGCCGTAGCGGTTGAAGTTCATGGGAACGATGATCAGTGCGGCGATGACGGCAAGGCCGAGCACGATCTTCAACGGTTTGGTAAAGCCGCTCATACCGTGCGCTCCTCGGTGCGGCCGAGCAGTCCTTGCGGTCGGAACAGGATGACAGCGATCAGGAAGATCATCGGCACGGCGGCACGATATTGCGTCGAGACATAGGCAGCCGCGAGATTGTCGAGCACGCCGATCAGGAGACCGCCGGCGATCGCGCCGCGCACCTGGTTGAAGCCGCCGACGATCGCGGCGATGAAGGCGGCCTGGCCCAGCACCTCGCCGGACGAGAACTTTGCAAGGTAGATCGGCGTGATCAGCAGCGAGGCCAGCGCGACCAGGAAGGCGTTGATCACGAAGGTCAGGAGGATCATGCGCTCGACCGGCACGCCGATGATGCGCGCCACGGTCGGGTTCTGCGCCGCAGCCTGCATCTGGTGGCCGAGCGAGGTGCGATTGAGCAGCGTCGTCAGCCCGAGCACGGCGAGGATGGCGACGGCGAGCACGCCGATGCTCTGCAGCGAGACGGCGTGGCCGAGGATGGAGACGTCGCCGGTCGGCACGATCGAGGGGAAGGGCGACGCCTCGGCGCTGAAGAACTGCTTCACGGCTTCCTTGATACCGATCGCAAGCGCCATCGTCGCGATCGCCAGCGGCAGCACGCCGTGGCGCATCATCGGGTCGACCAGCAGCATCTTGAAGGCGAGGCCGAGCAGGATCATCGAGAGCAGGATGCCGAGAATGATCGCGAGCCAGAACGGCGCGCCCGCATGCATCGCCGCCAGCATCAGGAACGCCGGCAGCATCACGAACTCGCCTTGCGCAAAATTGATGGTCTGCGAGGTCTGCCACAGCAACGTGAAGCCGACCGCGACCAGCGCATAGATCGCACCGGTGGCGAGCCCCGCAACCAGAAGATCGAATAGGTTGGACATATTCCCCTCTTTCAGTCCCGCTTTTCGCCTGCGGCAAGCAACCGCTCTCGCGACAGCGTCCTCGTGACGTATCCTTCGAGACGCCCGCCTTTGGCGGGCCCTCAGGATGAGGGCGGAGCGCGCGGCTGCAGGACCATGCGCTCCGCAGCGAGTTCAGCTTCATCCTGAGGAGACCGCTGAAAGCGGTCGTCTCGAAGGACGAGGCGCTTGCTCTTCTCTATCTCACTTCACCTTCGGCAGCACCTGCTTCACCACCTGCTTGCCTTCGACCACCTCGACCAGGAAGCTCTGGCGGTCGATGTCGCCGGTGTCGCTGAAGGTGACGTCCATCAAAATGCCCGGCTCGTCCGCGGCCTTGATGGTGAGGCCGTGCAGCGTGTCGGCGAACTTCTTCGGGTCGACCTTGCCCATCTTCTCGGTGGTGGCTTTCACCATGTAGACGGCGAGGTAGCCCTTCAGGCCGTTATGATCAGGGACGTAATTGTACTTCTTGGAAAATTTTTCGCGGAACGCCTTTATCAGGTCGACCGGCGCATCCGTGGTGAGGCCGACATGGCCGCGCGCGCCGTTGGCGGCATCGCCGGCGAGCTCGATCACCTTCTGGCCGATCAGCGTGGTCTCGCCCATCAGCGGCGCGGTGACGCCCTGGCGCTTCAGCTCTTTCAGGATGCGCGCGCTCTCTTCCTCGTTGAGGTAGACGAACACGGCGTCGGGATTGGCAGCCTTGATCTTGCCGACGTCGGCGGCGAAATCGGCTTGTCCTGCTTCGGTGGAGAGATCAGCGACGACCTTGGAGCCGAGCCGGTCAAGCTCCTTGACGATGACGTCGCGTCCGCCGCGGCCGAAGTCGTTGTTGACCCAGACCACCGCGACGGTCTTCGCCTTCATCTCGTCGTGGATGTATTTGGCGACCTTCGGCATCGAGGATTGCTGGCCGAAGGAGGTGCGGAACAGGAATTTGTTTCCTGCCTGCGTCAGCTCGGCGGCTTCGCCGCCCATGATCTGCGCGATGCCGGCTTCGGCGGCGAGAGGGGCGGTGACCTTCACCGAGCCGGAATAGCCGGGTCCGAGCAGCACATAGGGCTCGGCATCGAGCGCCTTCTGCACCTGGGCGCGGGCAACGCCGGGGTTGGACTGTGAGTCCGCATGGGTCACTTCCAGCTTGCGACCGAGCACGCCGCCCTTGGCGTTGATCTCCTCGATCGCGAGGTCGATGCCGTTCTTCCAGTTGGTGCCGACGGTGGCGCCGCCGCCCGAGAGCTCGGCGACGTCGGCGAGCTTGATCGCCTGGGCGTGGACACTTGTTGCAGTCGCGAAGGCAAGCAGGGCGCCTGCCAGCAGGGTCGTTTTCATGGTTCTCCTCCCGTTTTGTCGTCGATGTCTTCGGCGGCCTTATGTGTGGCCGCTTCGGTCAGGCTGCGTGATAGGCCGAGCTTCGTGCCGCCATCGCCTCGTCGAATGCCTCTCCCATGACCTCGATCGATGGGGCAAGGCCCGTGAACAGTTCGAAAGCGTCGGCGGCCTGGTAGATCGCGAGCTCCCGCCCAGTCATGATCTTCGCGCCGCGCTCCCGTGCCGCCGCCAGCAACGGTGTGATCAGCGGTGTATAGACGGCATCAGCAACCCAGAGTCTCTCATGCAGCAGCGCGGCGGGCACGGGCATGCCGCGGTTCGGCAGCATGCCGACCGGCGTGCCGTTGACGAGGCCGGTAGCGCCATCAAGCGCGTCCTCGACGCTTGCTGCTACTCTGGCGCCGGCCTGCCTGGCAAGCAGCGCAGCGAGCTTCTCGGCGCGCGCCGGCTCGCTGTCGAAAATGCGGATGTCCGTGACATCAAGGCTCGCCAGTGCAAAAGCGATCGCCTTGCCGACGCCGCCGGCGCCGATCAGGGCGATCGCGTTGCCTGATGGCGCCAGCAGCGGCGCCACCGCGCGCGCAAAGCCCGTGGTGTCGGTGTTGTGGCCGGTCAGGCGGCCGTCCTTGACCACGACGGTGTTGACTGCGCCCATGCTGGCGGCGCCCGGCGCCAGTGCGTCGAGCAGCGGGACGATTGCTTCCTTGTAGGGGTAGGTGACATTGACGCCGGCGAAGCCGAGCCGCCGCACGCCCTCGAGCATCATGCTGAGCCCGGTCGCATCGGCACCGGCGACCTCGATCAGCTGGTAATGGCCGCGCAGGCCGAGCGCCTCGGCAGCGCGTTCATGCATGGCAGGGGACGCGGAATGCGCGATCGGCGCGCCGATCAGGCCGGTGAGAAGCTTCTTGCTGGCGGCGTATCCGCGCGTGGACATGGTTTGCTGTCGTCTCGTTGGGAGCCTTCGGTCCCGGTCATTAACGGAGAAACCTTCGCAATTCCAAGCGCGACGATAGCCTTTCCCTCGCCTAACACAATTACCCTTTTATCCGACAAACCTAACATCATGTTATTTCTTCCGACCGCGTCCCGAAACGGCCTTGCCGGTGCCGCGGGACGGCTCCACCGCGCGCATCTCGGCCCGCAGGGCCTCGATGAAGTATTCGACATGGAGCGACAGCGGCGCGCCGCGCTTGACCGCGATAAAGGTGTCGAACCGCGTCGGCTCGGCGATCTTCAAGAGCTCGATGCCGGGATAGCCGCCATGGGCCACCGTGAACTGGTCGATGATGGCGATGCCAAGGCCCGCCTTCACCAGCGCGCAGACCGTGGTGCCGAAGCGCGCGCGGATGGTGATGTTGTAATCGAGCCGGTTGCGGGCGAAGATCTCGGCCATGATCCGACCGTAGGGATCGTTGGGGTCGATGCCGATCAGCGGATAGCGGGTGATCTCGGCGGCGGAGACCTGCTTGCGGCCGGAGAGCTCGTGGCCCGGCGGCACGATGCAATAGAGCTCGCCCGAGGCGAGCGGCATGAAATCGAGCCCCGAATGCTCCAGCCGATAGCTCATCGCCACGCACTCGCCGCGCCCGAGCATCAAATAGTCGATGGCCTCCTCGAGCTTGAGGATGTTGATGTCGATGCCGAGGTCCGGATAGCGGCGGCGGACGCGTTCGATCGCGCGCGGCACCATCACCTGCGAGATGCTCGGCACCGAGCCGATGCGCAATTCCGAGAGGCCGCCGCGGCCGATCTTGGAAATGATCTCGGAGAGGTCGTCGACCTTCTTGTAGACGCCGTTGATCTGCTCGAAAATGTTCTCGGCTTCCGGCGTCGGGAAATAGCGCCCGTTCTGGCGCTGGAAGAAGCGTATGCCGAGCGAGCGCTCGGTGTATTTGACGAGGCGACTGATTCCCGGCGCCGAGACGTTGAGCAGCTTCGCCGCACCGCCGATGGTGCCCGTCACCATCACGGCGCGGATCACTTCAACCTGGCGCAGCGTCATCATGTCATGGGCATCCGGAAAATGATCGTAGCAGCTATCATCTCACGAGAGCCGCAATGTCATCCAGCGCCAAGTGGCTGACAATGCACGCACGGGAGTGCTTACCCTCCCCTGGAGGGCGGGGCTGTCGCATATGGCTTTGTGGCGGGGCCCGAGCAAGCGCCTCTCCTTCGAGACGCCCGCTTCGCGGTCTCCTCAGGATGAGGCTGAACTGTATCGGTGTCCGTTGAAAGCGCCGCCGCGCACTCCGTCCTCATCCTGAGGGCCCGCCAAGGGCGGGCGTCTCGAAGGATGCGCCACAGGCAACCCCACTCATATGCGATAGCCATGCCCTCCAGGGGAGCGTCGATCGCGTATCGTCCTTTGCGCGAGCTGAGCGCGCGCCTCGTCCTTCGAGACGACCACTTCGCGGTCTCCTCAGGATGAGGCTAATGGGCGCCAGCGCCCGTTGAAACTGCAGCCACGTACTCAGTCCTCATCCTGAGGAGCCCGCCTAAAGCGGGCGTCTCGAAGGATGGCCGCAGGAGAAAGCTCTCAAATGCGATAGCCCAGCCCTCCAGGGGAGGGTAAGAGCGCACCTGACACCTGGCTGTTGATGGCGGAGTAACCTCCAGAATGTCTCGACTAAAGTCGGCGCGTTCGAATGGAAGGGCGTCGTCGCGCGATCTGTTGCTTCGGCGTCGTCTGTTGCAACGCGTTCTAGCTCGTCGGCCCTTCCGGCGACGCGCTCTCGGCCAGCTCCGCGCGCTCGTCTTGCAGCACCTCGCGCGCGAACTCGATGATCTTCTGCTTGTTTGCCGTTTCGCGGACGGCGAAAAACACGCGGTTCAATTCCAGGCCGAGCACGCTGTTGAGGGCGATGTCCTCGTCTTCCATCGTGGGGTTCCCGCTTCAAACGCGCTGAGGTGTATCGTGAGGTCAATTCTGCCACAAGTAGTTTAATTCTTCAGGCCAGATCGGCACCGGTAAACTACGGTCGCAGCGCGTTTGAGACAGCGCCCGAATACGTGTTATACGGGCCGGCGTGGGTCAGGAAATGCACCGATGTCCGCCGTAGATTATGGCCGGGAGGCGCTCGACTTCATCGAAGGGCTTGGAGCCTATACCAAGGTTCCAGACGCCATGGACGCACTCGAAACGGCGTTCGGTCGCTTCGGCTTCGAGACCATCATTGTGACGGGATTGCCGAATCCCGAGCAGCGGTTCGCACAGATGGTGCTTGCCAAGCGCTGGCCGGCCGGATGGTTCAGCCTCTACACCCAGAACAATTACGACCGAGTCGATCCCGTCGTGCGGCTGTGCCGGCAATCGGTCAATCCGTTCGAATGGTCGGAAGCGCCCTACGACGCCGAGCTCGAGCCGAACGCGGCCGAGGTGATGAATCGTGCCAGCGAGTTTCGCATGTCGCGCGGCTTCATCGTGCCGATCCACGGGCTGACCGGCTATGAAGCTGCGGTGTCGCTCGGCGGCGTCCATCTCGATCTCAATGCGCGCAGCAAGCCGGCGCTGCATCTGATGGCGATGTATGGCTTCGACCACATTCGCCGTCTGCTCGAGCCGACGCCTTGTTCCTCGACGCGCCTCACCGCGCGCGAGCGCGAGGTGATCTCCTGGGCCTCGCAGGGCAAGTCGGCCTGGGAAATCGGCGAGATCCTGCACATCACGCAGCGCACGGCCGAAGAGCATCTTGCAACTGCCGCGCGCAAGCTTGGTGCCGTCAACCGCACGCATGCAGTGGCACTGGCGATTCGGAACAAGATCATCGCCCCTTAAGCGCCGTACTGGGAAATTTCCCAATATCGAACCTGCGTCTTTTCGCAGATTCTTCTCCCATTGAGGATGAATGGGGGATTTCATGATTCACGCAATTTCCGCGGTAAATCGCCACCTTTATGAAGACGTGATCGAGCAGCACTTCCGGCTGCGTCACGACATCTTCGTCGAGGAGCGTTGCTGGGAAACCTTACGCAGGTCCGACGGCCGCGAGATCGATTCCTATGACGACGAAGACACCGTCTATCTGCTGGCGCTCGAGGGGCGCCGCGTCATCGGCGGCCACCGGCTCTACCCGACCACCAAGCCCACGATGATGAGCGAGGTGTTCCCGCATCTGGCGTCGGTCCGGGGCTGCCCTGCGGATCCCCTGACGTGGGAATGGTCGCGCTACTTCGTCGTGCGCGATCGCCGCGACGGCGCGCTCAACCTGCAGCTCATGGCGGCGGTGCAGGAGTTCTGCCTCGATCAGGGGATCGCGCAGGTCAGCGCGATCATGGAAACCTGGTGGCTGCCGCGCTTCCACGAGGCCGGCTTCGTCGTGACGCCGCTCGGCCTGCCGGCGCTGGTGGAGAATGCATGGACCATGGCGGCGACCATCGACATTCGACGCGAGACGCTCGATGTCCTGCATGACCGCATCGGCATGACTTCGGTCGTGCGCCAGGACGGCCCGCATCTGGATGCCGTCGCCCGTGCTAACCTCTGCGGCGCTGCCGCCGCGCAACGAAAGAGTGCCTGAGATGTCGAACATGATGCGTGATAGCCAGATCATGGCGCAGACCAGGGACGAGGATCTCGGCTACATGTCCGACATGGCGCTCGAGCTGGCGCAGATGGCGGAAGACACCGGATTGGCGACGCTCGCCTATCTGTTTCGGATGGCGGCGCTGGAGGCCTCGACGGTCGATGTGCTCGCCGAACCGGATGGCCTTTCCCAGCAGATGACGTCGCACTAGACGCATCCCCTCGACTTCACGGATGTCACACCCTCCCCCCGGCAAACGGGGGGAGGGCGATCGTTTGGGTGCGGCAGGTTGCCCCAGTCGGCACGGCAGCTTTCTTGCAAGTCATTTTGATCGCATGCACCGGCATGCAACAAAGTGCATGTTTGGTGTCGAATCGCTCTTGCCTCGGAACGATACTGCCATTACCCATTTTTCGGCCTTGAAGAGGCAGGGGGAGCTCTTTCACTGATGGCGACATTGTTCGAACATCGGCGCGACGCCGCGTGCGCCTGAAAGAGTTTTGATGCTGCTCGTCGTCGAACAGTTCTTGAACGGATTGCAGTTCGGCCTGCTGCTCTTCCTGCTCGCCGCCGGCCTGACGCTGGTGTTCGGGATCATGGATCTCGTCAACCTCGCGCACGGCTCGCTCTACATGATGGGCGCCTATTTCGCCGCGACCTTCGCGGCCTGGACCGGCAGCTTCTTAGCTGGCACGCTGATGGCGCTCGGGGCCACGCTGGTGCTCGGTATCGTGCTGGAAGTGACGGCGCTGCGGCATCTCTACGGCCGCGACCATCTCGACCATGTGCTCGCGACCTTCGGGCTGATCCTGTTCTTCAACGAGGCGGTGCGGCTGATCTGGGGCCCCGCGGGCCTGGCGCTGCCGCTGCCGGCCTGGCTCACTGTGCCGGTTCCGATCCTGCCCGGCATTCACTATCCTGCCTATCGCCTCGCCATCATCATCGTGGCGTTGCTGGTCGCGCTCCTGCTCTATCTCGGCGTGATGCGGACCCGCATCGGCATGCTGATCCGCGCCGGTGCCTCCAACCGCGAGATGATCGGCGCGCTCGGCATCAACATCAAGCTGCTCTACACGCTGGTGTTCGGCCTGGGCGCCGCGCTCGCGGGCCTTGCCGGGCTGATGCAGGCGCCGATCCTCACCGTGCAGATCGGCATGGGCGAGAACATCCTGATCCTCGCCTTCGTCATCATCGTGATCGGCGGTATCGGCTCGATCCGCGGCGCGTTCCTCGCCGCGATCTTCGTCGGCATGATCGACACGCTCGGCCGCGCCTTCCTGCCGAACCTGCTCCGCCAGGTGCTGAGCGGCGCCGCCGCATCCACCGCCGCACCCGCGCTGTCCTCCATGCTGATCTACCTGCTGATGGCGATCGTGCTGGTGGTGCGGCCGGAGGGGCTGTTTCCGGCCAATCGTCGATGAAGAGTCTCACCGTGAGCAAGGCCGTCACGGCCCTGATGCTGGCCGGCCTCGTGCTGCTGCCGCTCTATTCGCACCTGACCGGCAACATCTTCATCCTGACGCTGTTCACCCGCATCATCATCCTGGCGCTGGCCGCGGCGAGCCTCAACCTCATCATGGGCTTTGGTGGCATGATGAGCTTCGGCCACGCCGCCTATCTCGGCATCGGCGGCTATGCCGTGGGCATGCTGGCGCAGGAAGGGGTAGGCTCCGGCTTCATCCAGTTTCCGGTCGCGCTCGCCGCCTCCGCGGCCTACGCGCTGGTGATCGGCGCGCTCTCCCTGCGCACCCGCGGCGTCTATTTCATCATGATCACGCTCGCCTTCGCCCAGATGGCCTATTACGTCGCTTCGGGACTGGCGCGTTACGGCGGCGATGACGGCCTCACCATCTACAAGCGCAGCGACTTCGCCGGGCTGATCGATCTCGGCAACCGCACGCAGTTCTACTATCTCTGCCTCGCCTGCCTGCTCGGCATGGTGTTCCTGATCTGGCGCATCGTCAATTCGCGCTTCGGCCTCGTCGTGCAGGGCCTGCGCTCCAACGAGCAGCGCATGCAGGCGATCGGCTTTCCCGCAAAACGCTACCAGCTGGTCTGCTTCGTCATCTCAGGCACCATGTGCGGCCTTGCCGGCGCGCTGCTCGCCAACAACACCGATTTCGTCAGCCCGGCCGTGATGTACTGGACGCGTTCCGGCGATCTCATGGTGATGGTGATCTTAGGCGGCATGGGCACGCTGTTCGGCCCGATCATGGGGGCCGTGGTGTTCCTGCTGCTCGAAGAGTTCCTGTCGCAGATCACCGAATATTGGGCGCTGATCATGGGCCCGTTGCTGCTGCTGATCGTGCTGTTCGGCCGCGGCGGCATCATGGGTTTGCTCGGGAGGGCTGGCCGTGGCTGAACCCTTGCTCCGCGTCGAGAAGCTGGTGCGCCGCTTCGGCGGCATCCTCGCCACCGACAACGTCTCGCTCGACGTTGCCAGCGGCGAGCTGCACGCCATCATCGGCCCCAACGGCGCCGGCAAGACCACGCTGATCAGCCAGCTCACCGGGCATCTCGAGCCGCATTCCGGCAGCATCTCGCTGGCGGGGCGCGACATCACATACTTGCCGGCCTATCGCCGCTGCGCGCTGGGACTTGCACGTTCGTTCCAGATCACCTCGCTGCTGCTCGACTTCACCGCCGCCGACAATGTCGCCCTGGCGGCGCAGGCGCATGCCGGAACCTCGTTCCGCTTCTTCGCCGATGCGCGCAAGGAGCGACCCTTGCGCGATGCCGCACACGCCGCGCTCGATCGTGTCGGCCTGTCGCATCGGGCCGATGTCGTGGTGAACAGGCTCAGCCATGGCGAACGCCGCGAGCTCGAGCTCGCGGTTGCGCTCGCGAGCAAGCCGAAATTGCTGCTGCTGGACGAACCGATGGCAGGCCTCGGCGTGACTGAATCGCAGCGCATGGTGAAGCTGCTCCAGGAGCTGCGCAAAGAGGTCTCGATCGTGCTGGTCGAGCACGACATGCCCGCGGTGTTCGCGCTCGCCGACCGCATCTCGGTGCTGGTCTATGGCCGCGTCATCGCCTCCGGCGATCCGGCCGCGATCCGGGCCAACGAAGATGTCAAGCGCGCCTATCTCGGCGACCAGCACGTGGTGACGCATCATGGCTGATACGCTGCTCGACGTCGACGGCATCGAGACCTGCTATGGTCTCTCCCAGGTGCTGTTCGGCATGTCGCTGTCGATCAAGCCGGGCGAGATGGTCTCGCTGATGGGCCGTAACGGCATGGGCAAGACCACGACGATTCGCTCCATCATGGGGCTGACGCCCGCACGCGCAGGCGCGATCCGGTTTGCGGGCGCGGATGTGCGTCAGCTTCCATCCTACAGGATCGCGAAGCTCGGCATCGGGCTCGTTCCCGAGGGACGCCAGATCTTCCCAAACCTCACCGTGCGCGAAAACCTGGTTGCGGCCGCTGCCGATCGCTTCGGCAGCCCCAATCCCTGGACACTGGCGGCGATTTACGTGCTGTTCCCGCGTCTCGCCGAGCGCGCCACCAATATGGGCAACCAGCTCTCCGGCGGCGAGCAGCAGATGCTCGCGATCGGCCGCGCGTTGATGACCAATCCGAAGCTGCTGATTCTGGACGAAGCGACCGAGGGTCTCGCGCCGCTGATCCGCGAAGAAATCTGGAGCTGCCTGTCGCTGCTCAAGAACCGGGGCCAGTCGATCCTGGTCGTCGACAAGAACGTCGATCACCTCGCCCGCATCTGCGACCGCCACTACATCATCGAGCGCGGCAAGACGGTGTGGAGCGGCACCTCCGACGAGCTGATGGCCGAGCCGGATCTACAGCATAAATATCTCGGGATTTGAACTCCCGCTCTCTCCTCGTCATTGCGAGGAGCCTTTGCGACGAAGCAATCCGGAGTCTTTCCGCGGAGGGAGTCTGGATTGCTTCGCTGCGCTCGCAATGACGGAGGAGAGAGCGCGTCGCAGTCACCGGAGCGACGTCGACGCCGCTCAAAACACTTCGAAATATTCGCGGTGCTCCCAATCGGTCACCTCCGAGAGGAAGCGATCGATCTCGGCGTTCTTGATGTGGGTGTAGTAGTCGACGAACTCCGCACCTAGCTTCTCGCGGAAGAACGGATCGTCCTTGAGCGCTGAGACCGCATCGCGCAAGCTCTTCGGCAGCAGCGGCGCCTTGGTCTCATAGGGCGTGTCGGCCGAGGGTCCGGGATCGAGCTTGCGATCGACGCCGTCGAGGCCGGAGAGGATTTGCGAGGCCATGTAGAGATAGGGATTGGCGGCGGGCTCACCGATGCGGTTCTCAAGGCGCGTGGCGGCATCACCCGCGCCGCCGAGCACGCGGATCATCACGCCGCGATTGTCGCGGCCCCAGATCGCGCGATCCGGCGCCAGCGAGTAGGACCGATAGCGCTTGTAGCCGTTGATGGTCGGGGTGGTGAACACAGTGGAGGCGCGGGCGTGGTCGAGCAGGCCGGCGAGATACGCTTTGCCGAACGCGCTGAGCGGCTCGCCGACGTCCTTCGCCGTTTCCTTGGCCATGAACAAATTGTCGCCGCTCGTGCGCGAGACGATCGACTGATGCAGATGCCAGCCGCTTGCGAACACGTTCGGCAGTTTCGGCCGGCACATGAAGGTGGCGTGATAGCCGTGGCGGCGCGCGATCTGCTTCACCGCGGAGCGGAACAGCACCATGTTGTCGGCAGGCTCGAGCCCCTTCCGTGGTGCAAAGGTGAATTCGCACTGGCTCGGACCGAACTCGACCTCGACCGAGCGCAGGGGCAGTCCGAGCGCGACGATGTCGCGGCGCAGGATCTCCAGCACCGGCTCCATTTGATCGAAGCGCTGCTCGGTCAGGTATTGATAGCCGTGGCTGAGCAGGCTCACCGACGGCGGCGTGCCGGGCTGGCCGGCATCCTCCGCACGCATATGCGGATCGTCGAGCCTGAAGATGTGGAATTCGACCTCGAGGCCGGCGACGAAATCGTGGCCGCGCCCCGCGAGCTCGTCAAGCACCTTGCGATAGAGCGAGCGCGTTGCGAACGGCACCGGGCGGCCGTCGTTGAAATAGAGGTCGCACAGCACCCAGCCCGTCGAGGGCGCCCAAGGCAGCACGCGGAACGTGGTGGGGTCGGCGACCATCAGCACGTCGGCCGCGCCCTCCATCTCCTTCATGCCGAAGCCGCCGCCCGCGGTGAACACCGGAAACACCGTGCGGTGCGAGGTGTCCTTGGCAAGCATGGTGGTGGTGATGGAGCAACCGCTCTCCAGCGACGCGATCGCTTCGGAGGCGACGATGGTCTTGCCGCGCAGGATGCCGTGCTGGTCGGGGAAGGCGAGGCGGATGACCTCGAGGTTCTTCTCCTCGGTGATGCGGCGCATGCGCTCGGCTGCGTCTCTCTGCTCATCCGACCACAGCGCATGACGCGCGACGAAAGTCACTTGGCTACTCCCCGATAACTGTCGTTCCGGGATGGTCCGAAGGACCAGACCCGGAACCTCGAGATTCCGGGTTCGATGCTATCGCATCGCCCCGGAATGACGATGCTACAAAAATCACTCCGCCGCCGTCAGCTTATGTACGTTGTCCGCGATCTCCTTCGGCACCGGCGCGGTCCAAGGTGCGCCGCGGCGGCGCTTGACGTCGACTTCCATCCAGTAGGTCTCCCAGCCCCGGGTCGGGCCGATGCCGTCCATGGTCGCCGGTCCCTGGATCGAACGCGCATTGGCTTCGTCCAAGAACAGCATCGGCTTGTCGCCGCCGGAGACCTTCTCGATCTCCTGCCGCAGCAGACGGCGATATTGCACGATCGCCTTGTCGCTCGAACCGAGATGCTCCTTGGTGCGGTCCTGGATCGCGCCCATCGATTCCACCGCCCACTGGTCGTGGACGTTGATGTCGTTGCCCATGCCGGTATAGGTCGCGGTCTGTTGCTCGTGCGGATCGAAACCGTAATCGTTGGCTCGGTTCTTGCGCGACTTGTAGTCGGGCAGCTCATAGAGCTCGAGCCGCTGGTCGCGCATCTTCTGCTTGTCGACCGGGCTCGTGTAACTGGTGAAGATCGCGTACCAGTAGCAGTTCTCGTCGTCGACCGGCACGTGCCACTGCGTGATCGTCATCTCAGTGCTCATGGGGATGACGAAGCCGTGCGGGAACAGCTGGTTAGTGACGCGCACATGGGTGCGCTCCTCGTCGATCTCGCGCAGCGCGATCAGGCGCAGGCCGTATTCGGTGTGCTCGACATTGATGATCGGGCGGTCGTATTCGCGCAGGATCTTCGTCATCGGCAGGTCGCTTCCCGCCGAAGCGCCGCGAAACTGCTTGCCGTAAGCCGTGGACGTGTCCTCGTCCTCGAAGAAGCGGTGCAGATAGGACGCGTGCGCGGGATCGATACCGACCTCGAGCGCCTGCAGCCAGTTGCAGGCCATGTGGCCCTTGAAGGCAAAGGTGTGGGTACCGGGCGCGACGAAGCAGTCGATCTCCGGGAAGGCGGGCGGGGTGCCTTCGCCGAGATAAGCCCAGAGGATGCCGCTCTTCTCCACCACGGGATAGGAGCGCTGGCGGATGTTCTGGCAGAGCTTTGAATCCTTCGGCTCGGCTGGAGTCTCGATGCACTGGCCCGTCGCGTCGAACAGCCAGCCGTGGAAGGCGCAGCGCAGGCCGCCATGTTCCAGCCGGCCGAAGGCGAGGTCGGCGCCGCGATGGGCGCAGTGGCGGTCGATCAGGCCGTAGCGTCCTCGCTCATCGCGGAATAGCACCAGGTTCTCGCCGAGCAGTTTGACCGGACGGATGGGGCGGCCGCCCTCCAGCTCATCCACCAGCGCCGCCGGCTGCCAGTAGCTCCGCATCAGCTTCCCGCACGGATCCTTCGGCCCGGTACGGGTGATCAGGTCGTTCTGCTCCTGGCTCATCATGGCGTGTGCATCCTTGTGGAGTTCGCCTATTGAACGAATGGGCGAATTATGACATGCCTTGGAGCGGCAGCAAGCACTATTTTGCAGGATTGGCCCGTCACCATGCCCAAGCTGAAGCGGAGCGAGAGCGAGGAGCGCGCGACGGATTTCGTCGAGGCGCTGGATCGCGGCCTGCGCCTGCTGCAATGCTTCGGCACCAATGCAGGCCCGATGACGCTGAGCGATCTCGCCCGCGCCGCCGATCTGCCGCGCGCCACCGCCCGCCGCATGCTGTTCACGCTGCAGCGCGGCGGCTACGTCGCGGGCGACGGCAAGCTGTTCTCGCTGACGCCGCACGTGCTGACGCTGGCAGCGTCTTACTTGCGCTCCAGCCAGCTCGTGGCGGTGCTTCAGCCCGTGCTGGATCGCGTCGCAACCGCGGCAAACGAAATCTCCTCGCTCGCGGTGCTCGATGGCGATGATGTCGTGTTCGTCGCACGCAGCAGCCCGGCGCGGATGTTCTCGGGCGGCCTCGAGATCGGCTACCGCCTCCCGGCCTTTTGCACCTCGGTCGGCCGCGCCATGCTGGGCCAGCTCGACGGCACCGATCTCGCCGCGCGCCTGAAGACGATGAAGCGCGAGGCGCTGACGCCGCAGACGATGACCGATCCGAAGGCGCTGCTCGCACGCATCGCCGCCGACCGCGCGCAAGGCTATTCACTGGTCGATCGCGAGGCCGAGCCGCATTTCCGCTCGATCTCGGTTCCCGTGCGCCGCTATGACGGCGTCATCGCCGCCGCCATCAACATGGGCGCGCATGTCGACCGCGTGCCGACGCAGGAATTGATCGACCGCTTCCTGCCGCTGCTGCGCGAAGGCGCGGAGGCGGTGCGATCACAGCTCCTGTAGCCGAGGTGGGCCAACGGGTCGGCGCGAAGCGCCGCCCGATGACAGGCTCCGGGATATCGGGGGAAGCATCGCAAGACCCCGGATGTCGCTTCGCTCATTCGGGCTACGGGACTATAATGCGCGCAGCAAAAGAACCCAGGGAGCACGCCATGCAACACGCTATGGTTCCCAGTGATCGCGTGCAGCACGTCGCCGTCTATGGCTGTGACGGCAAGAAGCTCGGCACGATCGAGCGGTTGATGCTCGACAAGGTGAGCGGAACGGTCGCCTACGCCGTGATCAAGACCGGCAGCCTGCTCGGCACCCATCACCATTGTCCGGTGCAGTGGAGCGCACTGAAATATGATCCGGCCCGTCAGGCCTTCCAGGTCGACATGACGCCGGAGCAATTGAGCAGCGGCCCTTGCGAGCTCGATGGCGAGGCGTTCGATTGGGGCGACCGTTCGCGGCCCTACCAGCATCCGAACTATTGGTCGATCTAGCCGGGACTAGGGGCTACTGCCCCGTTCAGCAGCGTCACGGCCGGTTGCGCATCCAGTCGGCAAGGCCGGATATTGCCTTGTCGAGATCCTGCCGCGCGGCACTATCCGTGATCGTCTCCTCCATCGCGCCGCGCATGCAGAGCATCCACGCATCGCGCTCGGCATCACCGATGGCAAAGCCGATGTGTCGTTGGCGCAGCCGCGGATGGCCCTTCTCTGGCGTATAGAGGCGTGGGCCGCCGGTCCATTCGGTGAGATAGCGCTTCAGCACGTCCCTGATCAGGCCGAGGTCGTTCGCATGCATGGCGCGGATGACCTTCGCCTCCGGCAGCGTGTCCATGCGTTCGTAGAAGCGGTCGACCAAACGCTCGATCGTGGCGCTCCCGCCGATCCGCTCGAACATGGAGGTGGTGACGGTGCCGTCGGCCATTTCTAAAGCGCTACGCTGCGCAGCCCGAAGCTGCGGGCCTCGTTCTGCAGCACCGGGCGGACCGCATCGATCAGCCGTGCGGCCGCCGCATCGACGGAAAGCCCGGCCGTGTCCACCACCGCGGTCGCGCGCGAATACAGCGGCTCGCGGCTCAGCAAGATGTTGCGCAGCTCCGCCATTGCGGAGCGATCGTCGGCCATCGGACGCAGATCGCCCTGGCGGCGCACGCGGGCCATGTGCTCCTCGGGCTCGGCCTTCAGCCAGATCGTGTAGAACGAGGTCAGGATCTGGTCGAAGGTGAGCGGCTCGGAGACGATGCCGCCGCCGGTTGCCAGCACCATCAGCTCGTTGCGCGCCAGCAGCTTCTGCAGCGCCGCCTGCTCCATGCGGCGAAAGCCTTCCTGGCCGTACAGCGCAATGATCTCGGCGACCGAGAGGCCGTTCTGCTGCTCGACCTCCTTGTTGAGCTCGACGAAGCTCCAGCCGATCTTCTTCGCGAGCATCCGCCCGAGCGTGGATTTGCCGGCGCCGCGCAGACCGATCAGCGCAATGCCGCAGAACGGCGCGCGGCGCGGCGCGGTTGCGCTGCCGCCGGTGAGCAGATCCTTGGCTTGCGCGATCTGCGCCGGTGTCGCCTTGCGCAGGAGGTCGCGGAACATCGGCCAGTCCGGCGCCGGCTCGTCCGAGGGAAGCAGATGCTCCAAATGCGCGCCCATCGCATCGGAGACACGGCGGAGCAGCACGATGGAGACGTTGCCCTTGCCGCTTTCGAGCTGCGCGATGTAGCGCTCCGAGATCCCTGACACCTTGGCGAGCACCTTGCGCGACATGCCGCGCAGCGCGCGCATAGTGCGCACGCGTTGGCCGAGCTGTTCGAGAAAGCGGGATTCGGCGTCGGGACTGTCGGTCATGAGCCTTCTTTACAGATGCCCTCTTGAAGGAGGTCCTGCGGCGCGTTTTAATGAAACATAGTGCCTGCTGGCATTGACAGCAAGCCGCCGCGGTGTCTTTCTATGAATTATAATTCTAAAATTCGGGGGAGAAGTCCGTGAGCGAGGGATCCTACAACGCGGTGACCTGGCTGCTCGACCGTAACGTCGAGGAGGGCCGAGGCAGCAAGCTCGCCTTCGACGACACCGTCTCGCGGCTCACCTATGGCGAGCTGCAGCAACAGACCCGCCGCGCCGCCAACATGCTGCGCCGATTCGGCGTCCGCCGCGAGGAGCGCGTGGCGATGATCATGCTCGACACGGTCGACTTTCCGGTCGTGTTCCTCGGCGCGATCCGCGCCGGCATCGTGCCGGTGCCGCTGAACACGCTGCTGACCGCGGACCAATACGCCTACATTCTCGCCGACTGCCGCGCCCGCGTGCTGTTCGTTTCCGAGGCGCTCTACCCTGTCATCAAGGATGTCGTCGGCCGCATGCCGGATCTCGAGCATGTCGTGGTCTCCGGCGCCAAGCAGAACGGACACAAGCAGCTCACTGAAGAGCTCGCCGGCGAGAGCGATCAGTTCACCACCGCGGCGACGCATCCGGACGAGCCGGCGTTCTGGCTCTATTCGTCGGGGTCAACGGGCATGCCGAAGGGCGTGCGCCACATCCATTCCAATTTGCAGGCGACCGCCGACACCTACGCCAAGCAGGTGCTCGGTATCCGCGAGAGCGATGTGTGCCTCTCCGCCGCAAAATTGTTCTTCGCTTATGGTCTCGGCAATGCGCTGACCTTCCCGATGTCGGTCGGCGCCAGCGTGATCCTGAACAGCGAGCGCCCGACGCCGGCGCGCATGTTCGACCTGATGAACCGCTACAATCCCTCGATCTTCTACGGCGTGCCGACCCTGTTCGCCGCGATGCTCAACGACGAGACCATGAAGGCCGAGCGCGGCGGCAAGAATTTGCGCATCTGCACCTCCGCCGGCGAAGCGCTGCCGGAAACGGTCGGCAACAGCTGGAAGGCGCGCTTCGGCGTCGACATTCTCGACGGCGTCGGCTCGACCGAGCTCTTGCACATTTTTCTCTCGAACGCGCCCGGCGACATCAAATACGGCTCGTCCGGCAAGCCGGTGCCGGGCTATGCGGTGCGGCTCGTCAACGAAGCCGGGCAGGATGTCGCCGATGGCGAGGTCGGCGAACTGCTGGTCGACGCGCCCTCCGCCGGCGAAGGCTACTGGAATCAGCGCCACAAGAGCCGCCGCACCTTCGAAGGACCGTGGACCCGCACCGGCGACAAATATGTTCGTGACGCGGATGGCCGCTACACTTTCTGCGGCCGTGCCGACGACATGTTCAAGGTTTCCGGCATCTGGGTCTCGCCGTTCGAAGTGGAGAGCGCGCTGATCACGCATCCGGCCGTGCTGGAAGCCGCCGTGGTGCCCGAGGCCGATCCGGAAGGATTGCTGAAGCCGAAGGCCTTCGTGGTGCTGCGTCCCGGCGCGACGACGACGGAGTTGCAGGAGGCGCTCAAGGAGCACGTCAAGCAGAAGATCGGCCCGTGGAAATACCCGCGCTGGATCGACGTGGTGGACTCGCTGCCGAAGACGGCGACGGGCAAGATCCAGCGTTTCAAGCTGCGGGAAGGCGCGCATTGAGTGGCTCCGTCATTCCGGGGCGCGCGAAGCGCGAACCCGGAATCTCGAGCTATGGACTGCAATCTCGAGATTCCGGATCAACTCGCTGTGCGAGTCGTCCGGAATGACGGAATGAATGGAAACGACAGCATGACCAACCTCACCCCCACCGGCTTCCTCGACATCGGCACCGCCAGCCTCGAATACAAATGGCTCGCGCCGCAAGTTGCGGATGCACCTGCCATCGTCATGCTGCACGAAGGCCTCGGCTCGGTCGGCCTCTGGGGCGATTTCCCCGAGAAGCTGCAGCAGGCCACTGGCGCCGGCGTCTTCGTCTATTCGCGCGCCGGCTACGGCCAGTCGAGCCCGGTCGCCTTGCCGCGGCCGCTCGACTACATGCATCGCGAGGCGCTGGACGTGCTGCCGAAGCTGCTCGACACGATCGGCTTCAAGCGCGGCCTCCTGCTCGGCCATTCCGACGGCGCCTCGATCGCGGCGATCTACGCGGGAGCGCATCAGGATCATCGCCTGAGCGGCCTTGTGCTGATTGCGCCGCATTTCATCGTCGAGGACATCTCGGTGAAATCGATCGCGGAGATCAAGACGACGTTCGAGACCACCGACCTCAAGACAAAGCTGGCGCGCTGGCACAAGGACGTCGACAACGCCTTCTACGGCTGGAACGGCGCCTGGCTCGACCCGAAGTTCCGCGATTGGGACATCTCCGACTACCTCGCCTATATCCGCGTCCCTGTGATGATCGTGCAGGGCGTGGACGACCAATACGGGACGCTGCGCCAGGCGGAGATCGCACAAGAGGAATGTTACTGCCCGGTCGACCTGAAGATCATTGCCGGCGCAGCGCATTCCCCGCATCGCGAGGCCCCGGGGCCCACGCTCGAGGCTATCACGCAGTTTGCAACAGCCGCCCTAAGGGACGATCCCGGGCTTGAGGCCGCATGAGACGTATGCGCGCCGATATGAAGCAAAGTGCATGCGAGGCTTAGGCCTGGGCTAGACTTACCCGGCAAGATGCATTATTGTGCATCTAACGCTACGGCAAAGACGCATAATCAAGCTCAGGGATGACCCATGGCCGGGGAAGATCGGCGCCTCGCAGGCGGCGCGACATTCATTGATTTCCAGACCGAACCGTCCCGCTACAAGCACTGGAAGCTCGCAGTCGACGGCGACGTGGCGACGCTGACCATGGACGTCGACGAGAATGGCGGCCTGTTCGAAGGCTATCTGCTCAAGCTCAATTCCTATGACCTCGGCGTCGACATCGAGCTCGCCGATGCGGTCCAGCGGCTGCGCTTCGAGCATCCGGAAGTGAAGGTCGTGGTGATGCGCTCGGCCAAGAACCGCGTGTTCTGCGCCGGCGCCAACATCCGCATGCTCGCCGGCTCCACCCATGCCCACAAGGTGAACTTCTGCAAGTTCACCAACGAGACCCGCAATGGCATGGAGGATTCGTCCGAGAATTCCGGCCAACGCTTCATTACCGTGGTGAACGGCTCGGCGGCCGGCGGTGGCTATGAGCTGGCGCTCGCGACCGACCACATCATTCTTGCCGACGACGGCTCCTCCGCCGTCGCACTGCCCGAGGTGCCGCTGCTTGCGGTGTTGCCCGGCACCGGCGGGCTGACCCGCGTCGTCGACAAGCGCAAGGTGCGGCGCGACCATGCCGACTTCTTCTGCACCATCGAGGAGGGCGTGAAGGGCAAGCGCGCCGTGCAGTGGCGTCTCGTCGACGAGATCGCGCCGAACTCCAAACTCGAGGCCAGGATCGCCGAGCGCGCCAAGGAATTCGCAGGCCAATCGAAGCGCAACGGCACCGGCAAAGGCATCGCGTTGACGCCGCTCAAGCGCCTCATCGACGACACCAGCATCCGCTACGGTTTCGTCACGGTCGACATCGATCGCGCGGCGCGCATCGCCACCATCTCGATCAAGGCGCCGGAGACCGCGCCGCCCGCCGACATTGACGGCATGATGGCGCAAGGCGCGTCGTTCTGGCCGTTGCAAGTGGCGCGCGAACTCGACGACGCCATCCTGCACCTGCGTATCAACGAGCTCGAGATCGCCATGCTGGTGTTCAAGAGCCACGGCGACCGTGCCCATGTGCTCGCGGCCGACGCCTTCCTCGAAGCCAACAAGACGCATTGGCTGGTCAACGAGATCCGCCATTACTGGAAGCGCGTCCTGAAGCGCATCGACGTCACCTCGCGCACGCTGGTGACGCTGGTCGAGCCCGGCTCCTGCTTTGCCGGCACGCTCGCCGAACTCGTCTTCGCCGCCGACCGCTCCTACATGCTGATCGGCACGCGCCAGGGCGACAACCGCCCGCCGCCGTCGATCGAATTGTCGGCCATGAACTTCGGTCCCTATCCGATGAGCCATGGCCTGACGCGGCTGCAATCGCGCTTCCAGGCCGATCCCTCGGACGTCGAGCGTGCGGAAGCCACGCTCGGCACCGCGCTCGACGCCGAGCAGGCGGAGGAGCTTGGTCTCGTGACCTTCGCGCTCGACGACATCGACTGGGACGACGAGGTTCGCGTGTTTCTCGAGGAGCGCGCCAGCTTCTCGCCCGACAGCCTCACCGGCATGGAGGCGAGCCTGCGCTTCGTCGGACCGGAGACGATGGAATCAAAGATCTTCGCACGCCTGACGGCATGGCAGAACTGGATCTTCCAGCGCCCCAACGCGGTCGGCGAGGAAGGCGCGCTGCGCCGCTACGGCAGCGGCCAGAAGCCGAAATTCGATATGACGAGAGTTTAAGGAGCGCACGGCCATGAACATGAACATCATGAACGTCGACTACTCGACCAAGATTCCCAACAACGTCAATCTCGCCGAAGACCGCCAGGTGCTCAAAGCGCTGGAAGGCTGGCACCCCGGCTACATGGACTGGTGGAGCGACATGGGGCCGGAAGGTTTCCAGGAATCGCTGGTCTATCTGCGCACCGCCTATTCGGTCGATCCGCGCGGCTGGGCCAAGTTCGACTACGTGCGCATGCCCGAATATCGCTGGGGCATTCTCCTTGCCCCGCAGGAGGAGAATCGCGTCGTGCCGTTCGGCGAGCATTATGGCGAGCCGGCCTGGCAGGAAGTCCCGGGCGAGCACCGCGCCATGCTGCGCCGCCTGATCGTGATCCAGGGCGACACCGAGCCGGCCTCGGTGGAGCAGCAGCGCCATCTCGGCAAGACCGCGCCCTCGCTCTACGACATGCGCAATCTGTTCCAGGTCAACGTCGAGGAAGGCCGTCACCTCTGGGCGATGGTCTATCTGCTGCAGAAATATTTCGGCCGCGACGGCCGTGAGGAGGCCGACGAATTGCTGCGCCGGCGCTCCGGCGATGCCGATGCGCCGCGCATGCTGGGCGCCTTCAACGAGGCGACGCCGGACTGGTTGTCCTTCTTCATGTTCACCTATTTCACCGACCGCGACGGCAAGATGCAGCTGCACTCGCTGGCGCAATCCGGCTTCGATCCGCTGTCGCGCACCTGCCGCTTCATGCTGACCGAAGAAGCGCACCACATGTTCGTCGGCGAGACCGGCATCACCCGCGTCGTGCAGCGCACCTGCGATGCGATGCGCGCGGCCGGCATCACCGATCCCACCGACATCGCGAAGGTCCGCGCGCTCGGCGTGATCGACCTGCCCACGATCCAGAAAAAGCTGAACCTGCACTACACGCTGTCGCTTGACCTGTTCGGCTCCGAGGTCTCGACCAACGCGGCCAACGCCTTCAATGCCGGCATCAAGGGCCGCTATCACGAGACCCAGATCGAAGACGACCACCAGCTCAAGAACTCCACCTATCCGGTGCTCAAGCTGATCAACGGCGAGATCAAGCTGGTCGACGAGCCGGCGCTGACCGCGCTCAACATGCGCCTGCGCGATGATTACAGCCAGGATTGCGTCAAGGGCATGCTGCGCTGGAATAAGGTGATCTCGACCGCCGGCTATGATTTCAGGCTGACCTTGCCCAACGTCGCCTTCCACCGCCATATCGGCGAGTTCAAGGACGTGCACGCGACCCCGGACGGGATCCTGATCGACGAGGCGACCTGGGCCAAGCGCAAGGACGAATGGCTGCCGTCAGCGAGCGACGGCGACTTCATCACCTCCTTGATGCAGCCCGTCACCGAAATCGGCCAGTTCGCTTCCTGGATCTCGCCGCCGAAGGTCGGCATCGACAACAAGCCGGGTGACTTCGAGTACGTGAAGATCGAGTCGTAAGCGTCAGGGGCGGGTGCTCGCGCAACACAAATGGTGTCATCACCCGCGAAAGCGGGTGATCCAGTATTCCAGAGGCGCTTGTGGTCCTGCCGTGAAGCCGCGGCGTACTGGATGCCCCGGGCCAACCGGGGCTTGACCGCGAACTGTGAGGCGCGGCCTTTGCCAAACCTCGCCGCCTACCCCGCGATCTCTAGCCCGGCATTCGCATACACCACGCCGCCGTCGACCGCGATGGTGTTGCCAATCACGTAATCACCCGCGCGCGAGGCGAGATAGATCGCCACCCCCGCCATGTCCTCGTCGGTGCCGATCCGCCGCGCCGGGATGCGCTGTGCGACCTCGTCCGCGTGGTCGCGCGCGGCGCGGTTCATGTCGGACTTGAATGCGCCCGGTGCGATCGCGGTGACGTTGATGTTGTCCTTGATCAGCCTGGTCGCCATGCGCCGCGTCAGATGGATCAGCCCGGCCTTGCTCGCGGCGTAGGAATAGGTCTCCATCGGATTGACGAAGATGCCGTCGATCGAGGCGATATTGATCACCTTCGCAGACCGCTCTGCGCTCGCCGCCGCGCGCAAGGGACCGGCCAGCGCTTTTGTCAGGAAGAACGGCGCCTTGACGTTGAGGTTCATCACCTTGTCCCAGCCGCTTTCGGGGAATTCGTCGAACTCCGCGCCCCAGGCTGCGCCGGCATTGTTGACGAGGATGTCGAGCTTCGGCTCCAGCTTGATGATCTCGGAAGCCAGCTGGTCACAACCTTCGACGGTAGAGATGTCGATCGGCAGCGCGATGCATTCGCCGTCATATTGCGCGGTGAGCTCCTTGGCGGTCGCCTCGCACGGCCCGGCCTTGCGCGCGGTGATGTAGACCTTTGCGGCGCCGGCGCTGAGAAATCCCGCCGCGATCATCTTGCCGATGCCGCGCGAGCCGCCGGTGACCAGCGCGACGCGGCCTTTGAGCGAGAACAGGTCGTTGAACATGAATGCCTCCCTTGGTTGGCGCCCGTTGTGAGCGGGCCGGGCAGGGGAGTCAACTCAGCTAGTCGTCCCGGACAGCGTAGCGAAGCGGAGCGCCGATCCGGCACCCATAACCACAGGAATTCGTTTTGCGAAGACTCGTGGTTGCCTGCTCGTGCAGCAATTTCTCGCTGGGGTATGGGTCCCGAATCGGCGCGCGCTTGGGGCGCGCTCGTCCGGGACGACGGCGGCATTTGCGGCCTACGCCGCCGCGATCCGGCGGAAACCGTTCCACATCGCGGTCGCGGCGCCCGAGGTCAAGACCGGCAGGATTCGTGCGTCCTGGTAGTTGCCGTTGAGCGAGACGCGCGGCAGCGCCGTCATCTGGCCGGCATTCTCCGCGAACAGCATGCCGGGCCGCGTCGTCACTGCGGTCTTGAAGCCCGCCGTCGCAGCCAGGCCGAATTCGCGTGTTCCCGCGGCGTCGCGGTCGCCATAGGGATAAGCGAGGTGCAGCACGGGGCGCTGCAGCGCCTGCTCGATCCGCGCGCGGCTCATGGCCAGCTCCTGCGCGGCGACGTCTTCCGCCAGCTTGGCAAGGTTGCAGTGGCTGACGCTATGCGCCCCGATGGTGACCAGCGGATCGGCGGCAAAGGACTTCAACTCAGCCCAGGACAGGCAGAGGCTGCGGCACAGCGCGGCTAAGTCGACGTCGCCCGTCGTGCAGAGCGCCTCGATCTCCCGCTTGAGGTCGTGCTCGCCCGGCAGTCCGCGCAGCCAGTCGTGCAGGCGGTCGAACGCCGCCTGCTTGGCGGCGGGCGTCGTCGCATCGAGCCGCAGCGCGGAATGGCCAATCTTGATCTCGATCTGCGCGGCCTTGGCGATCACCGCCTCCAGCGCCGCCCACCACAGCCGTCCGGTACCTTCGGCAAAATCGCTGGCGACATAGACGGTCAGCGGCGCGTCAAATTCGCGCAGAACCGGCAGCGCATGGTCCAGATTGTCGCGATAGCCGTCGTCGAAGGTGAAGGCGGCGAAGCGGCGGTCGAAGCGGCCCTGCACCAGCCGCTCATGCAGCTCGTCCATGGTGACGATGTCGATGTCGCGCGAGCGCAAATGGCACAGCGTGGCGCGGAGGAATTCGGGGGTGACCTCGAGATGCCGGTTCGGCTGGAACGCGGCCTCTCGGGCCGGCCGCACATGGTGCAGCATGAAAATGGCACCGACGCCCGACAGAAGCGGGCGCAGCAAATGGTGTGCCCCGCTGAAATAGAGTGCTCCCAGCCCGGCGCGGATGACGTTGTTACGCAGTTGTTTCATGACCGGCCGGCGGACTCTGGCATTCCGTCTTCAACTTACGGAAGAACCCTTGAAGAAAAAGTTATTCGGATTGTCCAGGCGGTGCCTTCGGAAGGGCGCCATTTCCGGTTTGACAGCCTGCCAAGGGTTTGTTTTGTCTCCGGTTCCAGAGTTCGGGTCGTCGAATGCAGAAGCTTTTCAGGTGGGCCAGCAAATGGTGGCCGGGGCTGATTCCCCTGGCCGTCATGTGGGGATTTGCGGCCTGGAATAATACCTTACCGGTCGAAGCCGACCTGTCGGCCCGCAGCTCGGCCGCGTTGAAGGGGACCGTCCTGGACAAGACCCGGATCGCGGTCGACGGCCGCGACGTCAGCCTGGCCGCGGACGCCTTCTCCGAGGAGGGGCGCCGCGACGCCGTGATGGCGGTCGAGACCGTGCCCGGCGTGCGCCTGATCGACGACCGAACCCGCCTTGTTCCCGAGGCCAAGCCCTTCGTCTGGAATGCCGAGCGCGACGTCGTGCGGGTGACCCTGTCGGGCTCCGCGCCCCTGCCGTCCATTAAGGCGCGCCTGACCGAGGCGGCCCGCAAGGAGGTCGGCGGCGTCGAGGTGGCCGACCAGATGGGCCTGGCGCGCGGTGCGCCGCCGCGCTTCGAGGCGGCCGCGACGCTGCTGTTGGATCAGATCGGCAAGCTGAAGGACGGCAAGATCACGATCACGGATACCAAGGTCAATTTGTCGGGCATGGCGCGCGAGCTCGGCGGCCGCGAGGCGATTGCGGCGGCGCTGAAGAACCTGCCCGAGGGCTTTTCGATCGCCGCCAACGACATCAAGGCGCCGCCCTATATCTTCCAGGCCTACAAGGATCCGGTCGCGGCGACCGTGACGCTGACCGGCTACGTGCCCGACAACAATGTGCACGCGGCGATCGCAACCAGTGCCGCGCGAAAATTCTTCACCGAGAAAGTCGTCGACAATCTCAAGGCCAGCATCGGCGCCCCGGGCTCCTTCAACGCGGCCGTGATCGCAGCGCTCGGCGCGCTGTCGCGACTGTCGACCGGCACGCTCGTTGTCTCGGACCGCGAGGTGAAGCTGTCGGGCGATGCGCTCTACGAGGGCGCCGCCAACGACATCCGCGCCGGTCTCGGCAAGGACTTCCCGAAAAACTGGCAGTACAAGCCGGAGATCACCGTGAAGCCTGCGGCAGGTCCGGTCGACGGCACCGTGTGCCAGCAATTGTTCACGGACCTCCTGGCCAAGGGCAATATCCGCTTTGTCGCCAAGCGCGCCGATATCGATCCGGACTCGGCCGCCATCCTCGATCATTTGATCGAGACGGCGCTGCGCTGCCCCACCACCAATATCGAGATCGCCGGGCACACCGATGCCGACGGCGAGGACGGGTTCAACCGGGCCCTCTCCGAGAAGCGTGCGCAGGCGGTGATCGACTATCTGGTCAAGGCCGGCCTGCCCGCCGGCCGCTTCACCGCGGTCGGTCATGGCAGCACCCAGCCCGTCGCCGGCAATGACACCGACGAAGGCAAGGCGCAGAACCGCCGCATCGAATTTCTGGTGAGGTGACGATGCCCTATCTCGTCTCGTTCCATCTGGGGTGGCTGATCGGCTCGGTGCTGCTGGGCTTCTGCATGGGCTGGATTTCGGTGGTCCAGCGCGGCAACGGCACCTCGAAGGTGACAGCGCGCTGGCTTGCCGCGCTGGCCGCCGGCCTGGTCGCGGCCTCGCTCGCTCATGTGGTCCCCGGTCGCTTCGGCTACTGGCTCGACCTCGGCCTGGTCATGTTCGCCTGCTACCTTGTCGGCTGCACCATCGGCGCCTGGCTGCGCGACCGCGTCGTCTCGCGGAGCCAGCCTGCGGCCTGAGCCTTCGGCCCGCCTTTCGGCTCCCCGACCATCAGGCGCATCGGACAAGCCGTGAACGACGCCCGGGATTTGCCCCTTTTTCAGCAGGCGGGGCCGCCCCATAGATTGACGTCCGCTTAAGGCGTGACGGAACATTGTGCGGCTGAAATCATCAAAACTTCATGGCGCCTGCGCAGGATTGCCAAGGAGATTCGCGTCACGTCCTGCCGCCGAAGACGCCAAACCGTGCATCGGGAGCCTGCAATCTGCCTAAAACATTGAATGCACGCGTTTTTGTTCCATTTGGCGAATTCCACTCCGCCCGAAAACGCGCTAGTGGAGAGACAGGGGGCATGCGCGATGCCGGATCCGGCGGCGAGGGTTCGTTGAGTGCCTGTGCGTCGTCTGCCTGTCCGCCGGCCGCTCTGGCCGCTGAAGCGTTGTTTGAGGTCTAGATGCTGGAAGCCATCCGCAGGGCGATGACGTTTCTGCGCCAGAAGCAAATCCTGCATAAGCTCGGAGTTGTGATCAGCATCGCGGTCATCGGCATCGCTTGCTATGTGCTCTACCACATGCTGCGCGGCATCGATGTCAACGAGGTTCTCGAGGCGATCAAGAGCACCGAGCCGAGCCAGATTGCGATGGCGGCGCTGTTCGTCGCCGCGGGCTATTTCACGCTCACCTTCTACGACCTGTTCGCCACGCGCGCGATCGGCCATGCTCATGTGCCCTATCGCATCAATGCGCTCGCCGCCTTCACCAGCTATTCGATCGGCCACAATGTCGGCGCATCCGTCTTCACCGGCGGCGCGGTGCGCTACCGCATCTATTCGGCCTACGGGCTGAACGCGATCGACGTCGCCAAGATCTGCTTCCTTGCCGGCCTGACCTTCTGGCTCGGCAATGCCGCCGTGCTGGGCCTCGGCATCTCCTATCATCCCGAGGCCGCCGCCGCGATCGACCAGCTTCCGCCCTGGCTGAACCGGGCGCTGGCGCTGGCGATCATCGCAGGCCTGGTCGCCTACGTGGTCTGGGTCTGGACCCAGCCGCGCGTGGTCGGCCGCGGGCCCTGGACCGTGGTGCTGCCGGGCGGCCCGCTGACGCTGCTCCAGATCGCGATCGGCATCATCGATCTCGGCTTCTGCGCGCTCGCGATGTACGTCCTGGTCCCGGACGAGCCCAATCTCGGCTTCGTGGTGGTCGCGGTGATCTTCGTCTCGGCCACGTTGCTCGGGTTCGCCAGCCACTCGCCCGGCGGCCTCGGTGTGTTCGACGCCGCCATGCTGGTCGGCCTCTGGCAGATGGACCGCGAGGAGCTTCTGGGCGGCATGCTGCTGTTCCGCGTCCTCTATTATCTGTCGCCCTTTGTCATATCTGTAATCTTGCTGACGTTTCGCGAAGTTATCATCGGCGCACGATCGAAGCGCTTGCAGCAGGCGGCGCTCAAGCTCGACCCCGGTCCGGCGCGTGAAGCCGCCTATGTGAGAGAGCGTAGCGACAGCGGTGTCTGATGGCGCCAGGCCTTCAGACGAGACAAGCCCCAGGAGAAGTCCGCCCCGATGGCGATCGACGCCCCATCTTCTCCCCCCGCCCAGCCCTGGTCCGACCGGCTGCGGCACTCGACCATCATCCTGATCGCTGCGGCGCTGGCGCTGTCCGTCATCGTCTCGCTCGGCGAATTGTCGGCGCTGCATGCCGCGATCGTGTTCCTCTGCATCGCGGCCGCTGCATTGATCCCGTGGCGGCTGCATGACCCCGCCGCCTCGCGCGACGACGTCAGGCGCATCAACCCGGTTGAGAGCGCGGCGGTGGCCGCGGTCGTCGCCGGCATGCCTGACCCGGCGGTGCTGCTCGACCGCGCCGGCCGCGTCATCCACCTCAACGCCGCCGCCGCCCAGCTCGCGCCGGCGCTGCGCAAGAACGAGCTCGCCCAGTTCGCGCTGCGCTCGCCGGAGATCATCACGGCGCTGCGCGAGGCGATCGCGACCAGCGAGCCGCGGCGCGCAAGCTATCTCGATCACGTCCCGGTCGATCGCTGGATGGAGCTCATGATCACGCCGGTACCGGTGCCGACCAGCTTCGGCGGCGCCGACAAATGCATGCTGATGACCTTCCACGACCAGACGCCGCTGCGCCGGGTCGAGGAGATGCGCGCCGACTTCGTCGCCAATGCCAGCCACGAGCTGCGCACGCCGCTCGCCGCGCTATCGGGCTTCATCGACACGCTGCAGGGCCAGGCCAAGGACGATCCCAAGGCGCGCGAGCGCTTCCTCGGCATCATGCACAACCAGGCCACGCGCATGGCGCGGCTGATCGACGATCTCTTGTCATTGTCGCGGGTCGAGCTGTCGGCCCATGTCCGGCCCGACACCCTGGTCGACCTGCTGCCGATCATCCGCCAGGTTGCCGACGGGCTGGAGCCGCTCGCACGCGAGCGCCAGGTCGAGGTCGAGATCCATTTACCGGAAGGGCCGGTGATGATTGCGGGCGATCGCGAGGAGCTGCTCCGCCTGTTCGAAAATCTGATCGAGAACGCGCTCAAATACGGCGCCTCCGGCGGACGCGTCATCGTGTCGCTGACCTCGGCCGCGGCCCCTGACGGAACTCAGGAAGTCCGGATCATGGTGCGCGATTTCGGTCCCGGCATCGCACCCGAGCACCTGCCGCGGCTGACCGAGCGGTTCTACCGGGTGGACGTCGGCGACAGCCGTTCGCAAGGCGGCACCGGGCTCGGATTATCGCTGGTGAAACATATTCTTAACCGCCATCGCGGCCGGCTTTTGATCGAAAGCGTGCCCAAGCAGGGGGCGACTTTCACCGCCTGTTTTCCCCAAGGCAAGGCCCCGGCGGCGGCCTGAAATCCAAGTGATTTCAAGTGGTTGACACTGTCATCCGACTGTCACGAAACCTTCGTAAAAGCACAGCCGACCGCTCCTAAAGGGGCGGCGCGGGGAGCGCGATCGGGCGCGGATGGCGCTTCGTTCCCCTGTATGGAGACCAGCATGAATTTCCTCAAGACGATGGTCGTTGCCGGCTTGGTCGCCGCATCGACGACGGCAGCCTTTGCGGCCGACATCACGGGAGCCGGCGCGACCTTCCCGTTCCCGATCTATTCCAAATGGGCTGACGCCTACAAGAAGGAGACCGGCAACGGCCTGAACTACCAGTCGATCGGTTCGGGCGGCGGCATCAAGCAGATCCAGGCCAAGACCGTGACCTTCGGCGCCAGTGACGCGCCGCTCAAGGCCGAGCAGCTCGAGAAGGACGGCCTTGTCCAGTGGCCGATGGTGATGGGTGCCATCGTTCCCGTGGTCAACATCGAGGGCGTGAAGCCGGGCGAACTGGTGTTCGACGGCGAGACCCTGGCCAACATCTATCTCGGCAAGATCACCAAGTGGGACGACGCCGCGATCAAGAAGCTCAATCCAAACGCGAAGCTGCCCGCGGAAGCCATCACCGTGGTCCGTCGCTCGGACGGTTCGGGCACCACCTTCAACTTCACCAACTACCTCTCCAAGGCCAGCGCGGACTGGAAGAGCAAGGTCGGTGAGGGCACCGCGGTCGAGTGGCCGGTCGGCGTCGGCGCCAAGGGCAACGAAGGCGTGTCGGGCAACATCAGCCAGACCAAGAACTCGATCGGCTACGTCGAGTACGCCTATGCCAAGCAGAACAAGCTGACCTACACCGGTCTCGTCAACAAGGCCGGCAAGCCCGTCCAGCCGACCGTTGAGGCGTTCCAGGCGGCGGCCTCCAACGCCGACTGGGCCAAGGCGCCCGGCTATTACGTCATCCTGACCGATCAGCCCGGCGACAAGTCCTGGCCGATCACGGCGGCGACCTTCATCCTCATGCACAAGGATGCCACCGACAAGGCGGCCTCGCAGGAGGCCATCAAGTTCTTCCGCTGGGCCTTCAAGAACGGCGGCAAGGCGGCTGAAGAGCTCGACTACATCCCGATGCCGGACAGCGTCGTCAAGCTGATCGAGAAGACCTGGGCCGCCGAGATCAAGAGCTAACGCTCCTGTCCCGGACATCGCGCCGGGAGCTCGAAAAACCTCCGCTCCGGATCGGCCTTGCGCCGTGTCCGGAGCGCAAGACCACAACAACCGGCAACAAGCGTATATAATGGGTACAGGGGATTGGCGTGGCTGAGATGGCCGTTCAGAGCGATGTAATCGACGACGCCGGACCGTACGACCGCGCCAAGGCCTTGAGCGCGTTCAAGCTCGGCGACGTGACCTTCTACTGGATCACGCGATTGTCCGCGATCTCGGTGCTGCTGATCCTCGGCGGCATCATCGTCTCGCTGATCGTCGGGGCCTTTCCGGCGATGAAGGAATACGGCATCTCCTTCCTGTGGACGCAGCGCTGGGCGCCGTCGGCGGATCCGCCCGTGCTCGGTGCGCTCGGGCCGATGTACGGCACGCTCGTCACCTCCTTCATCGCGATGCTGATCGCCATTCCCGTCGGTCTCGGCATTGCGATCTTTCTCACCGAGCTGTGCCCGCAATGGCTGCGCCGCCCGATCGGCATGGCGGTCGAGCTGCTCGCCGGCATTCCCTCGATCATCTACGGCATGTGGGGCTTCTTCGTGTTGGGTCCGTTCCTCGCCAACACGTTCCAGCCCTTCATGATCAGGGTGTTCGACGGCGTCCCCGTGCTGGGCGCGATCTTCGCCGGGCCTCCGTCCTATCTCAGCCTGTTCAACGCCGCGCTGATCCTCGCCATCATGGTGCTGCCCTTCATCACCTCGATCTCGGTCGACGTGTTCAAGACGGTGCCGCCGGTCCTGAAGGAAGCCGCCTACGGCGTCGGCTGCACCACCTGGGAAGTCGTCCGCAGTGTGGTCATCCCCTATACCCGCGTCGGCATCATCGGCGGTGTCATGTTGGCGCTGGGCCGCGCGCTCGGCGAGACCATGGCGGTGACCTTCATCATCGGCAACTCGTTCCGGATCTCCTCGTCGATCTTCGCGCCGGGCACCACGATCTCGGCGGCGATCGCATCCGAGTTCGCCGAGAGCGACGGCCTGCACCAATCCGGCCTGATCCTGCTCGGCTTGCTTCTGTTCGTGCTGACGTTCTTCGTGCTCGCGGCCGCGCGGCTGATGCTGCTGCGTCTCGAAAAGAAGGCGGGGAAGTGAGATGAACCCGATCTACGTACGTCGCCGCCGCAAGGACATCGTGGTCCGCGGGCTCTGCGTCGCCGCCGCCGCCTTCGGCGTCACCTGGCTCGCGCTGATCCTGGTGACGCTGCTCTACAACGGCCTGGCCGGCCTCAACCTGCAGATCTTCACCGAGAACACGCCGCCGCCCGGCTCGACCGAAGGCGGCCTGCTCAACGCCATCGTCGGCTCGCTGATCATGACCGTGCTCGGCGTCGGCATCGGCGCGCCGCTCGGCCTGTTCGCCGGCACCTACCTTGCCGAGTACGGCCGCAACGACAAACTGACCTCGGTGATCCGCTTCATCAACGACATCCTGCTCTCGGCGCCCTCGATCATCATCGGCCTGTTCATCTATGGTGCCGTGGTGGTGCCGATGCGCGGCTTCTCGGCCATCGCAGGTGCGCTGGCGCTCGCCGTCATCGTCATCCCGGTTGTGCTGCGCACGACCGAGGACATGCTGCTGCTGGTGCCGAATGCGCTGCGGGAGGCGGCAAGCGCGCTCGGTCTGCCGCGCTCGCTGGTGATCAAGCGGATCGCCTACCGCGCCGCGCGCTCCGGCCTCATCACCGGCGTGCTGCTCGCCACCGCCCGTGTCGCCGGCGAAACCGCGCCGCTGCTTTTCACCGCGCTGTCGAACCAGTTCTTCAGCCTCAGCCTGAACAAGACGATGGCGAACCTGCCGGTTACCATCAACAATTTCGTGCAGAGCCCCTACGCCTATTGGAAGCAACTCGCCTGGAGCGGCGCGCTGCTGATCACGATCACCGTGCTTGCCCTGAACATTGGCGCGCGCATCCTCGGCGCCGAGAGGACTGCAAAATGACCGACCTGTCCGTATCCGTGAGTTCAAACGCCCATCTGGCCTCGCAGCAGCCGTTGCCGGAAGCGCCCGCCAAGGTGACGGTGCGCAACCTCAACTTCTATTACGGCGAGCACCACGCGCTGAAGAACATCAACCTGACGCTCGGCACCAACCGCGTCACCGCGTTCATCGGCCCGTCGGGCTGCGGCAAGTCGACCCTGCTGCGCATCTTCAACCGGATGTACGACCTCTATCCGGGGCAGCGCGCCACCGGTCAGCTCATGCTGGACCAGACCAACATCCTCGACCCCAAGCTGGACCTGAACCTGCTGCGCGCCCGGGTCGGCATGGTGTTCCAGAAGCCGACGCCGTTCCCGATGACGATCTACGAGAACATCGCCTTCGGCATCCGCCTCTATGAGAAGATCTCGAAGTCCGAGATGGACGATCGCGTCGAGAAGGCGCTGCGCGGCGGCGCGCTGTGGAACGAGGTCAAGGACAAGCTCAACGCCTCGGGCCTGTCGCTCTCCGGCGGCCAGCAGCAGCGCCTCTGCATCGCCCGCACCGTCGCGGTGCGGCCCGAGGTGATCCTGTTCGACGAACCCTGCTCGGCGCTCGACCCGATCTCGACCGCCAAGGTCGAGGAGCTGATCCAGGAACTGTCCGAGAACTACACGATCGCGATCGTCACCCACAACATGCAGCAGGCGGCGCGCGTGTCGGACAAGACGGCCTTCATGTATCTTGGCGAACTGATCGAGTTCGACGACACCAGCAAGATCTTCACGTCGCCGAGCGACCGGCGCACGCAGGATTACATCACCGGCCGGTTCGGCTGAGGAGACGGGACATGGGTTCTGAACATACCGCAAAGGCTTTCGACACCGACCTCCAGGAGCTCACCCGCCTGGTCGCCGAGATGGGCGGAATCGCCGAGCGCATGATCGTCGAGTCCGTCGACGCGCTGATCCGCCGCGACATCGCGCTCGGCCAGCGCGTCGTCACCACCGACGCCGATCTCGACGCGCTGCAGAAGCGCATCGAGGAGCGCGCGGTGCTCACCATCGCCCGGCGCCAGCCGATGGCGGTGGATCTGCGCGAGATCGTCGGCGCCATGCGCGTTGCGACCGACCTCGAGCGGATCGGCGACCTCGCCAAGAACATGGGCAAGCGCGTCGCGGCGCTGGAGACCGATTTCCATCCGCTCAAACTGTTCCGCGGCCTGGAGCACATGACCGACCTCGTGCAGCAGCAGGTCAAGAGCGTGCTGGACGCCTATGCCGCGCACGATCTGCCGGCGGCGATGGCGGTCTGGAAGGGCGACGAGGAAGTCGACGCGATCTGCACCTCGCTGTTCCGCGAGCTCCTCACCTACATGATGGAGGATCCGCGCAACATTTCGTTCTGCATCCATCTGATGTTCTGCGCCAAGAACATCGAGCGGATCGGAGACCACGCCACCAACATCGCCGAGACCGTGTTCTACATGATCGAGGGCCAGGCGATCACCGACAAGCGGCCGAAGGGCGACATGACCACGTTCGCCACGACGATTCCGAATACCTGAAGACTTGAAGGAGCGACGACACCATGGGCGCACGCATTATGGTGGTTGAGGACGAGGAAGCTCTCACCGAGCTTCTGCGTTACAACCTCGAAGGCGACGGCTATGACGTCGAGACGGTGATGCGCGGCGACGATGCCGACACCCGCCTCAAGGAGCACATTCCCGACCTGATCGTGCTCGACTGGATGCTGCCGGGCCTGTCCGGCATCGAGCTGTGCCGCCGCCTGCGCACCCGTCCCGAGACCAAGCAGCTGCCGATCATCATGCTCACGGCGCGCGGCGAGGAGAGCGAGCGGGTGCGCGGGCTTGCGACCGGCGCCGACGATTACATCGTCAAGCCGTTCTCGGTGCCGGAGCTGCTGGCGCGCGTGAAGGGTCTTCTGCGACGTGCCAGCCCGGAGCGGCTCGCCACCGTGCTCGCCTATGGCGACATCGAGCTCGACCGCGACAAGCGCCGCGTGGCGCGTTCGGGGCGGCCGATCGATCTCGGCCCGACCGAATATCGCCTGCTGGAGTTCTTCCTGGAGCACCCCGGCCGCGTGTTCTCGCGTGAGCAGCTGCTCGACAGCGTCTGGGGCCGCGACATCTACATCGACGAGCGTACTGTGGATGTCCATATCGGCCGCCTGCGCAAGCTGCTCAATCTCGGCCGCGAGCAGGACCCGATCCGCACCGTCCGCGGTGCCGGCTACGCACTCGACGATCGCTTCGCGAAGGCCGAGCAGACGTAAGCTAATTTAGAGAGCCGCCGCGATATTGGTGTCGTCCCGGACAAGCGTCAGCGCAGATCCGGGACCATAACCACAGGGCGTGGTTGTTTTGCGAAATAGGTAACTCCGAGTCCCCGTCACCACATCCTGCGGTGGCTATGGGTCCCGGATCTGCGCGCGCTTGTGGCGCGCTTGTCCGGGACGACATCGGATTGTTCAACCGTCACCGTGGACGGCTGCTTCTTGATCTCAGAACAAGCTCACCGCGGGCCCGGCTTCGCCGGTGCGCGCCGGCGATCCGCCGCGGGCTGATAGGCCACGCGCGAGTGCTGAGCGCAGTAGGGCAGGCCGGACAGCGCCTTGCCGCCGCAGAAGAAGAAATCCGGGCTCGAGGGATCGCCGACCGGCCAGTGGCAGGTCGCCTCGTTCAATTCGAGCAGCGACAGTCGCTGGCTCATCGGCACCACGTTGTCGTAGGTAACGGGTTCGGCCTCGACCTCGACCTCGAAGGCTTGCGCCAGCGCAGTGTTGCCGCGCGCGATGGGGCGCGTCACCCGCATCATGTGCTGTGCGGGACGCGCCTTGCGCGGCCGGGGCGCGGCCGATGACGGGCTCTTGGCGCGGCCGGACAGACCGAGCCTGTGCACTTTGCCGATCACGGCGTTGCGGGTCACATTGCCGAGCTCTGCTGCGATCTGGCTGGCCGAAAGCCCGGCCTCCCAGAGCTTCTTAAGCTGCTCGACGCGATCATCGGACCAGGTCAAAACCGTCATTGCACCCTTTCCCTCGCCGCGCGGCTGCCGTCCTGGCGCCCTTGCGGCGAATGCCTAAGCCTCGAAAAACCCGTGCCGTCAGAATCCCTTAAGGCTCGCCGGGCGCGTGACTGACGCCCGAACGTTTACGCCGGTACATGAGGACTCTTGGGATCAGAACCGCTGCACGAGATGTCGTATCTGACAGTTCAAACGCTACAATATGGCGTGACTCACGCGCAAGAGTCCGCCGACTCGCTTCCACATGTTCCGTGGTGAAAAACCCGCAAAATCGCCACCGCAAGACTACGGAATCAGCCTTTCCTGAGGCTTTCCAGGTGGCATTGACACCGGGTTCACCAAGCATAAGATAGTGCCGCGTGCCGCCCTTAAAAGGCGGCACGTTTCGTTTTCCGGGCCGGTCAATGGTGCGTTGCGCAATGCACGCCTCACACCGTCCGCAACATCAAGTGACCGTCATGACTAACAGCGCAGCGCCGCATTTGCTCCCCGTTTTCGCCAGGGCCAACCTCGGTTTCGAACGCGGCGAAGGCTGCTGGCTGATCGCGACCAACGGCGATCGCTATCTCGATTTCACCTCGGGCGTCGCGGTGAACGCGCTCGGCCATTGCCATCCGCATCTGATCAAGGCGTTGCAGGAGCAGGCGACCAAGCTGTGGCACATGTCGAACCTGTTCCAGAGCCCGGACGGCGAGAAGCTCGCCGCGCGCCTGTGCAGCGAGAGCTTTGCGGACTTCGTGTTCTTCTGCAATTCCGGCGCCGAGGCACTGGAGGGCGTGATCAAGCTGGTTCGCCATCATCACTTCTCCAAGGGCCATCCGGAGCGCTACCGCATCATCACCTTCGAAGGCGCCTTTCACGGCCGCACGTTGGCGACGCTGGCCGCGACAGGCTCCGCCAAATATCTCGAAGGGTTCGGCCCGCCGATGGATGGCTTCGACCAGGTGCCGCACGGCGACCTCGAAGCCGTCAAGAAGGCGATCGGTCCGCACACCGCCGGCATCCTGATCGAGCCGATCCAGGGCGAGGGCGGCGTCCGCTCGGCACCTCCCGGCTTCCTCAAGGCGCTGCGCCAGCTCTGCGACGAGAAGGGCTTGCTGCTCGCATTCGACGAGGTGCAGACCGGCATGGGCCGCGCCGGCGATCTGTTCGCGCATCGGCGCACCGGCGTCACGCCTGACGTGATGTCGCTGGCGAAGGCGCTCGGCGCCGGCTTCCCGATCGGCGCGGTGCTGGCGACCGCGAATGCGGCGGCCGGCATGGGGCCTGGCTCGCACGGCTCGACCTTCGGCGGCAATCCGCTGGCGATCGCCGCGGCCAACGCCGTGCTCGATGTCATGCTCAAGCCAGGCTTCTTCGACCACGTGCAGAAGATGTCGCTGCTGCTCAAGCAGAAGCTCGCCTCTGTGATCGACCGTCACCCCGACATCGTGAGTGAAGTGCGCGGCGAGGGCCTCCTGATCGGCATCAAGGCCGTGGTGCCCTCGGGCGATCTCGTGGCCGCCTTGCGCGACGAGAAACTGCTGACCGTCGGGGCCGGCGACAATGTCGTGCGCTTCCTGCCGCCGCTGATCGTTACCGAAGCCGAGATCGAGGACAGCGTCGGGCGGCTGGAGCGTGCCTGCACCGCATTGTCGGCGAGCCAGACCAAGCGGGCGGCAAGCTGATGAGCAAGTCCCCCACAAAGACCCCGAAGCACTTCCTCGACATCAACGAGCTGCCGCTGTCGGAGCTCAAGCGCATGCTCGCGGCCTCCTCCGCAATGAAGGCGAAGCAGAAAGCGCATCAGCCGGTGCGGCCGCTCGAAGGCAAGACGCTGGCGATGATCTTTGAGCGGCCCTCCACCCGCACGCGGGTCTCGTTCGACGTCGCCATGCGCCAGCTCGGCGGCGAGCCCATCATGCTCACCGGCGCCGAGATGCAGCTCGGCCGCGGTGAGACCATCGCCGACACCGCACGCGTGCTGTCGCGTTACGTCGATGCCATCATGATCCGCATCCTCAATCACGAGGCCCTGCTGGAGCTTGCGGCCAACGCCACCGTGCCCGTCATCAACGGCCTGACGCGGCGCTCGCATCCCTGCCAGGTGATGGCCGACCTCATGACCTATGAGGAGCATCGCGGCCCGATCGAGGGCAAGACGGTGGCCTGGACGGGCGACGACAACAACGTTCTGGCGTCCTGGGCGCATGCCGCCGAGCGCTTCAGGTTTCAGCTCAACGTCGCCACTCCTCCGGAGCTCGCGCCGAAAAAGGCGATGCGCGACTGGGTCAAGGCGACGGGCGCGCCGATCGTTCTCGGTACCGATCCGGAAGCCGCCGTGCGCGGTGCCGATTGCGTCGTCACCGACACCTGGGTGTCGATGGGCGACAAGGAAGGCGAGCATCGCCACAACGTGCTCAAGCCCTACCAGGTCAACAGCAAGCTGATGTCGCTCGCCAAGCCCGATGCGCTGTTCATGCACTGCCTGCCCGCTCATCGTGGCGAGGAGGTCACCGACGAGGTGATCGACGGTCCGCAATCGGTCGTGTTCGACGAGGCCGAAAACCGCCTGCACGCGCAGAAGGGCATTCTGGCCTGGTGCTTTGACGCGGTGAAGTGATCTCGGTGGTGGGGCTGCGTTGCTGGCCCCATTCTCCGCCGTCGTCCCGGACAAGCGTCAGCGCAGATCCGGCACCCATACCGCGTGATCTCTCTTGTGACGGGTTGGAGGCCGATGTTCTTCGCCAAACGAATGCCTGTGGCTATGAGTTCCGGATCTGCGCTTCGCGACCGACAGCGCTTCGCGCTGTCGCCGCTGCGCTTGTCCGGGACGACAGCGGAATATGCAGCAGCCGCTCCCCTTCCATTTTCCTCCTCCGACCCCAGATACGCCCCATGGTTTCCCAATCCCCTGACATGAAAACCGGGCCTGAAGGCCCGGTTCGCGCGCCATCCGCGGTTCCGATCGATGACGCCGTGCTGCCTTACGAGGTCGATGCGCTCGACGTGCGCGGGCGCCTGGTGCGGCTTGGCCCGGCGCTCGACGATATCCTGACCAAGCACGATTATCCCGCGCCGGTCGGCAAGCTGCTCGGCGAGGCCATCGTGCTGACGACGCTGCTCGGCTCGGCGCTGAAATTCGAGGGCCGCTTCATCCTGCAGGCCCAGACCGATGGGCCGGTGTCGTTCCTGGTGGTGGACTATCAGGCACCGGATCGCCTGCGCGCCTATGCACGCTTCGATGCCGCGCGCCTCGGTGACGTCAAAGATTCCGGCGCGCTGCTCGGCCGTGGTCACCTCGCCATGACCATCGACCAGGGTCCCGACATGAGCCGCTACCAGGGCCTGGTCGCGCTCGACGGCGGCAGCCTGGAAGATGCCGCGCACGAATACTTCCTGCGCTCCGAGCAGATCCCGACGCGCGTGCGCCTCGCGGTCGGCGAGGAATGGCGCTCGAGCGACGGCGGCAAGCATCGCTGGCGCGCCGGCGGCATGCTGATGCAGTTTCTGCCCAAGGCGCCCGAGCGCGCGCGGCAGGCGGACCTGCATCCCGGTGATGCCCCTGACGGTGTCGAGGTGCACAGCGTCGCCGAGGACGACGCCTGGGTCGAAGCGCGTTCGCTGATCGAGACCGTCGAGGACGTCGAGCTGATCGACCCCGAGCTCTCCGGCGAGCGGCTGCTGTTCCGCCTGTTCCACGAGCGCGGCGTGCGCGTGTTCAATCCGATTGCCCTCAAGGCGCAGTGCTCCTGCTCGCGCGATGCAGTCGCCGCGATGCTCAAGAGCTTCTCGCCCGACGACCGCGCCGCGATGGTCAAGGACGACAAGGTCGTCGTCACCTGCGAGTTCTGCTCGTCGGTCTATCAATTCACCCCGCACGAGGCGGGCGTGGAGGACGCGTAGGCCCGCCTGCGCTGGGTGGGTCAGCCGCGCGGACCTGGACCAGGAATATTCGAAGTTCTTCAACGACCACGACATCGCCCGGCGCCCGCTCGCGGCGCGGCAAGGCGGCAGCTCGAGGGGTGAGTTGGCCGAAGGCGTAAACCCGCCTCGTGGATCGAGGAAAGCGTCGGGCTTGTGAAGCAGTTCACAGCACCCCGGAGAAGCCGCTCCTCACGCTTCGCTGGTGAGCGCCTTGCCGGGCTTTCGAGCGACGGAACGGGTGTGTGTCGCCCCGTGTCAATCCGCTCCGCCAAAAAATATTCCACTTTACCGAAATTCGGAAATGACGTATGTGTCGCACATCCCGGCTCATCCAGGAGGGGCGATCTTGAGTCGTCATTTTCGCGAGCCGGGCTTGCGGTGGACGCGGCAGCGTCGGCACGAGACGGGGCGGGCAGGGCGGGTAGTCCCTGTGAGCTCGTAACCCGCGTGCAGACGAACGGCGCTGCTAGGCTTCGTCTCGCTGGTAAGTTTCCGGCTTCGTCGACAGGGCCGGAAATACTGCGGCGACATGGCGGGCCGTGCGTACGGCAAAACCGTGTGGTCCTGGCCGTCGTTGCTACGGTCAAGCCGGATCGAAGATGTGCGCGAGCCCAACCGGGCAGACGGCATCATCCAATTCGAACGGCGAGGGAGGCCAGAACGAACTCGGCTCCCGGGAGAGCACGGCATAAGCCGTCCGACCACCGCGCAGGGAAGGCCGAGTGATTGGCTACACCTGTATGCTGCTGTGCGGTTCTTTTTGCGCGTGCATTTCGCGCAGCGGACCGCGGGTGCAAGCGGGCACCCGGCCTTCCCTGCGCTCTCTTGGCTCAAGAGGGTGGCGAGACCAGCAAAGCTCGGGCGATTCGAGCCGCGAGGCTGCATAGGCGCGTCTGCAAGCGAGATGTAGCGGAAAGAGCGATGCCCTTGCGTCATTCTCCGTCATTGCTGTCGATGTTCAATAATTCGCTGATTGGATCGCGGTGGTCTTGGTAGCGGCGAAGGCCTTGGGGGTTAGTCCTGCCAAGGCCTGATGGGGTCTGTGGTTGTTGTAGTAAACGAGGTACTCGAACAGTTCATTGGCGAAGTGGTCGAGGTTGTCGAAGGTCGCGCCGTCGATGACGTCGTCATCGAGGGTACGCCAGAAGCGTTCCACCTTGCCGTTGGTCTGCGGCCGATAGGGCCTGGTGTAGCGGTGTTTGATGCCGAGCTCGAGCAGCATGGCCTCAAACGGATGCTCGCCCGGCTTGGTGCGGGCGGCGAACTCGGCGCCGTTGTCAGACAGGATTTCCTGGAAGACGAGCCCGTAGGTGACGTTGAGGGTGTTGATCATCTTCAGGGTCTTGAACATGACCGGCAGCGCCTTCTTGGATGTCAGGACCTCTGCCCAGGCCAGACGCGAGCAGCTGTCGATCAGGCTGATGATGTAGGCCGTGACCGGGGGTGGCGCGAGGAACATATCGCGCGGTAATTGATGCAGATCGACGTGGCCCAGCTCTCCGAGCTTGTCCTTGATAATACGGCGTTTCTCCTCACGCATCGCCGGCGTACGGCGGTTCAGACGGTAGCGTTTCAGCACCCGGTAGATCGTGATCGGCGAAGGTACTGTGTCGCGCGTTTCGCGCAAGACGGCATGAATCTCATAACGGTTCATCCCCTGCTGGCGATGGGCGACGATCTCCGTCTCGATCCCTTCCGGCTCGCGCCGTTCCCGCCACTTGGGGCCACGCCGCCGCGGCAGCAGGTCCGCTTCCTCGCCGCTCTGCAGATAGCGATTGTAATACTTGCGGAACGTCTGCGAGCAGGTCCCGTGGTGCCGGTAAAAGTCACCGACCCGCTTGAACAGCGGCGATCGGCCAGCCTTTACCGCCTCATACTCTGAAATCAGAAAACGCCATTTCTGCAGATAGTTGCGTTCAACCGTTCGGTCATAGCTGTTGTCTCGCATCGGATCGTTCCTCCGCTGGAGCGATCCAATCAGCGAATTAGTGAACATGCACAATTGCGAGCGGAGCGAAGCAATCCAGAATCTTTCCGCGGAGGCATTCTGGATTGCTTCGTCGCAAGGGCTCCTCGCAATGACGTGGAGAGAGTATGCGCTTCCCACTCCGCTCTCGTGCTCCGACGCTGCGCAGCACGAAGTGATGCGCTGCAGAGCCAGGGCCGCTCCATCCGCATCATGCCGTTTCGCGCAGGGGCCCGGCTCTGCGCCGCACCGCCGCGAGGCGCTGCGGCTTGTCCGGGACACGAAGCGCGTCGCCCTTAATTCAACACCCGCTTGCTGTCCGGGCTGTCGAGCGAAAACGCCGGCACGTCGATTTCGAAGCGCTCGCCGCTTTCGCTGACCATCTGATAGCGGCCGGTCATGAAGCCGGAGGCGGTCGAGAGCGGGACGCCGGAGGTATATTCGAAGCGCTCGCCGGGGGCGAGGATCGGCTGCTCGCCGACCACGCCTTCGCCCTTCACCTCCTGCTGGCGGCCGGAGGCGTCGGTGATGATCCAGTGCCGCGTCTTGAGCTGCACGGTTTCCTCGCCGGAATTCGTGATGACGATGGTGTAGGACCAGAAATAGCGGGAGCGGTCGGCCGACGACTGCTCCGGAACATAGTTCGGCTCGACGGTCACTTCGATCTGGCGGGTCACGGCGCGGTACATGGCTGCTACCATACCGAAATCCGGCTCCGGAACCAAACGCCGCGCGCGGCTTTGGCGACATCGTCCCGCCAGAATTCGAAGGGAATGACACCCCGAGGAAAACACCACCCCGACGAAAATACCCCCATAGGGAAACACCCACGGGGGGGCCTCGTGTGATCCGGCCGCTTTGCGAGATGCCGACCGGACCGGTACACTCCTTGAGACGTCGCGATTTGCGGAAGGGTTTCTGGGCCCCGATGACCATTGCCGACCAAGTGACGGGATCGACCATCGCGGGAACCGCCCAGCCTGCGGAGACGAAGCCGCGTACGAGGGCGCCGGCCATCACGCTGCCCGCCATCGGCGAGCGCGAGCTCCGGCTCGACCTATTCCGCGGGCTTGCGCTGTGGCTGATCTTCATCGACCATCTGCCGCCCAGTCTCTTGACCTGGTTCACGATCCGCAATTACGGCTTCAGCGACGCCACCGAGATCTTCATCTTCATCTCCGGCTACACCGCGGCGTTCGTCTATGGCCGGGCGATGCTGGAGAGCGGCGTCCTCATCGCCACCGCGCGCATCCTGCGCCGGGTCTGGCAGATCTACGTCGCCCACGTCTTCCTGTTCACGATCTTCCTCGCCGAAATCTCCTACGTCGCGACCAGGTTCGAGAACCCGCTCTACACCGAAGAGATGGGTATCATGGACTTCCTCAAGCAGCCCGACGTCACCATCGTGCAGGCGCTGCTGTTGCGCTTCCGTCCCGTCAACATGGACGTTCTGCCGCTCTATATCGTGCTGATGCTGGCGCTGCCCTTGATCCTATGGTCGATGAAATGGCGGCCCGACGTCACGCTCGGCCTCTCGGTCGTGCTCTACGCGGTCACCTGGGAGTACGATCTGTATTTGTCGGCCTATCCGAACGGCTTCTGGGCCTTCAACCCCTTCGCCTGGCAATTGCTGTTCGTGTTCGGTGCATGGTGCGCGCTCGGAGGTGCGCGCCGCATGTCGCGTATCCTGGCCTCGCCGGTGACGATGTGGATCTCGATCGCCTATCTTGGTGCGGCGTTCTACGTGACGCTGACCTGGTACGTGCCGCAGCTCTCCCAATTCATGCCGAAGCGGATCGAGCAGTGGATGTATCCGATCGACAAGACCGATCTGGACGTGCTGCGCTTCACGCATTTCCTGGCGCTGGCCGCGCTCACCGTGCGCTTCCTGCCCCGGGACTGGCCGGGCTTGAAATCGCGCTGGTTGCGGCCTTTGATCCTGTGCGGCCAGCATTCCCTCGAGATCTTCTGCCTCGGCGTCTTCCTGGCCTTCGCCGGCCATTTCATTCTCGCCGAAGTCTCCGGCGGCGCAGCCATGCATGCGCTGATTAGTCTCTCCGGGGTCCTGATCATGTGGGGCGTGGCCTGGGTGATTTCATGGTACAAGAGCGTGGCTGACAAGAGCGGTGCGAAAACCAAAAACGCCGTCGGCAACGCCGATCTGGCGGGAGGGGGCTGATGAAGGCGAAGGTTCTCCTGAGCCTGATCCTGCTATGCGGTGGCCTCGCCACGCCTTTGGCGCGCGCGGGCGATGCCGTGTCCGCTGCTCCCGCTGCGCCCTCGGCCTGCGAATTGCCGCCCTATCTGCTGACCAGCGAAAGCCAGCTGCCCAAGGTTGCCGACGCGATCAAGGCTGGCAAACCGCTCGATATCCTGGTGATCGGCAGCCGCTCGACCACGATTCCGTCCTCGGAGGGCAGCTCCTATCCGGCCCGCATGGAGGCGATCCTCAAGGAGAAGCTGCCGCCTTCGGAATCGGTGCACGTCTCCGTAGAAATACAGAGCAAGAAAACGGCAGAGGAGACCGCCTCCACCTTCGTTAAGCTGATGGAAGCAAAAACGCCTACTTTGGTCATCTGGCAGACCGGGACCGTGGATGCTATCCGATCCATCGATCCCGACGAATTTCGTGGCGCCGTGACCGGCGGGGTTGCTGCGCTGCAAAAGGCAGGGGCCGACGTCGTCTTGATGAATTTGCAGTACAGCCCGCGCACCGAAACCATGATCTCGGCGCAGCCTTTTCTCGATAATATGCGCGTCGTGGCGCAGGAGCACGACATCCCGCTGTTCGATCGTTTCGCGATCATGCGGCAGTGGAATGATCAGGGCCAATTCGACCTGTTCAGCCCGTCCCGCGGGCCCGAGCTGGCGAAGCAGGTCCATGATTGCCTTGGCCGGGCGTTGGCACAGTTCGTGATCGACGCTGCCCATCTGGAGCCGGCCCAGCAGCAAAATTGAGGTCTAGCGTTAATGAGTTCTCTCCGCCCTTTTTGCCTGACGTCATGGCTGGCTGCGCCCGCTATGGCGGCGCTGCTGTTGCTGACGCCGGCCTCGCATGCGCAGACGCCAGCCGCACAGCCGAGCCCCGCACCTGCCCAGTCGGCTGATCCCGCGCCCGCTGCGTCCTCCCAGACCACCGTCGCGGCAAGGTCGTCCGAGCAGCGCGGCGCCACGTCGCGCGCCATCGACAAGGTGAAGGAGGTCGCGAAGTCCGCCGCCGACATCTTCAGCCGCGTGCCTTGCCTGCCGCCGAAGGGCGGCTCGACGGCGATGGGCTCGCTGCCGCATGTCGCAAGCAAGCTCGTCGCCGGCCAGCCCGTCGTCATCGTCGCGTTCGGTTCGTCGTCCACGGCAGGATTCGGCGCGAGCTCGCCGGAGTTCAACTATCCGAACCGCCTCGCCGCGCAGCTGCGGCGTCACTACCCGACTGCTGACATCACCGTCATCAATGCCGGCGTCGGCGGCGAGGATGCGCCCGAGATGATGAGGCGCCTGCAGACGCAGGTGATCGACGTGCATCCGGATCTCGTGATCTGGCAGGTCGGCACCAATGCCGTGCTGCGCAACCTCGATCCCGGCGACACCGCCAAACTGGTCGAGGACGGCATTAGCCGCATCCAGGCCGCCGGCGGTGCCGATATCGTGCTGGTCGATCCGCAATATTCGCCGGCCGTCAACCAGCGCAAGGAGAGCGCCGGCAAGATGATCAAGCTGCTCGGCAAGGTCGCCGAGCTTCGTCACGTCGGCATCTTCCCGCGCTTCGAGGTGATGCGCGACTGGCACGAGAACCAGTCGATTCCGGTCGAGAGCTTCGTCATCGCCGACGGCCTGCACATGAACGATTGGGGCTATGCCTGCTTCGCCCAACTGCTCGGCGACGACATCATCCGCTCCGTCGGTCAGATCAAGATCGGCGTGAACGTGCCTGCTGACGTGAGAACGTATCGGCCGATGTAGTTTGATTCACCCTCCCCTGGAGGGCAGGGGAATCGCATGTGGCTCTTTGCACGAGCTGAGCGCACGCCTCGTCCTTCGAGACGACCGCTTTCAGCGGTCTCCTCAGGATGAGGCTAAGCGGCATCGGAGCCCTCGAAACCAGCGAAACGCACTCGGTCCTCATCCTAAGGGCCCGCCAACGGCGGGCGTCTCGAAGGATGCGCCACACGCGACATCACTCTCATATGCGGTAGCCCTCCAGGGAAGGGTAAGAAGATCACGCCTTCTCCAGCGCAGCGGTCAGATCCTCGATCAGATCGTCGGCGTGCTCGAGCCCCGCGGAGAAGCGGATGAAGCCCTCGCTGATGCCGAGCGCGGCGCGGTCTTCCGGCTTCAGGCGCTGATGCGTCGTGGTCGCCGGATGGGTGACGAGGCTCTTGGCGTCGCCGAGATTGTTCGAGATTTTCGCAAGCTTGAGCTCGTTGAGCACGCGGAATGCGGCCTGCTTGCCACCCTTGACTTCGAAGCCGACCAGCGTTGAGCCGCCGCGCATCTGCTTTTTCACCAATGCCGCTTGCGGATGATCAGCACGGCCTGGATAGACCAGCCGCGAGATCTTCGGATGGCTCGCCAGCACCTCGGCGACGCGTGCGGCCGTGTCGGTTTGCGCGCGCACGCGCACGCCGAGCGTCTCCAGGCCCTTGAGCAGAACCCAGGCGTTGAACGGCGAGATCGACGGGCCGGTCTGGCGCATGAAATTGTGGATGTGCTCGGCGATGAAGGCTTCCGACGACAGGATGATGCCGCCGAGGCAGCGGCCCTGGCCGTCGATATGCTTGGTCGCGGAATAGACCACGACATCGGCCCCGAGCGCCAGCGGGCTCTGCCAGATCGGCGTTGCGAACACGTTGTCGACGACGAGCCGCGCGCCGCCTTTGTGTGCAATCTCGGCGATGCCGGGGATATCGAGCACATCCAGCGTCGGATTGGTCGGACTCTCCAGGAAGAACGTCTTGGTGTTCGGCCGCAGTGCGCGCTGCCATTGGTCGAGGTCGAGCCCGTCGACCAGCGTGGTCTCGATGCCGTAGCGCGGGAGCAGGTCCTGAATGACGTAGAGGCACGAGCCGAACAGCGCGCGCGAGGCGACCACGTGATCGCCGGCCCTCAGCGGTGCCAGGATCGCGGTCGTCACCGCGGCCATGCCGGTCGCCGCCGAGCGCGCCGCTTCGGCACCCTCGAGCTCGATCATGCGGCGCTCGAACATCGCGATGGTGGGATTGGAGTAGCGCGAATAGATGAAGCCCGGATCCTCGCCCTTGAACCGCGCCTCGCATTCCTCGGCGCTGTTGTAGACGTAGCCCTGCGTCAGGAACAGCGCCTCCGACGTCTCGCCATATTGCGAGCGCAGGGTGCCGGAATGGACCAGGCGGGTTTCGGGACGGTAGTTGGCGGTCGACTTCGACATAGGTACCTCCGACATGACCGCTTCGTCGAAAACGGTCACAAAAAAACCGGCCTGGATATCTCCACGGGCCGGGATCACAGAGGTCCCCGGCCTGTTTAGCGACTTATTTAACGTGGCTGCAAGCCGGCCGGCTCAAATCACCACGGGATAAGTGATGCTCATATTCTGCAATGCCCTTTCCGTCAAGGCGTCCATCGGATAGCCGTAAAAGACTTGTATTTCCCGCATGTCCGGATGCATTTGGCCCCTGATGAGGATCCCCGGTTGACGTTCACGGTCGCGCCCGACGCCAATGGTATCCTGCCCGACCGCATGATCGCGGCGATGGCGGAGGCGGGGCTCATCCTGCCCGCCTACGACTTCGTCGAGAGCCAGATCCAGCCGGCCAGCCTCGATCTGCGCCTCGGCGACATCGCCTATCGCGTCCGCGCCAGCTTCCTCCCCGGTCCTGGCGCCACCGTCGCCGAGCGCATCGACGAGTTGAAGCTGCACGAGTTCAGCCTCGCCGACGGCGCGGTGTTGGAGACCAACTGCGTGTACATCGTGCCGCTGCTGGAAAGCCTGGCGCTGCCGCCGGAGATCGTCGCGGCCGCCAATCCGAAGAGCTCGACCGGCCGGCTCGACGTCTTCACCCGTGTGATCGCCGACGGCACCCGCCGCTTCGACATGATCGGCGCCGGCTATCACGGTCCGCTCTATGCCGAGATCAGTCCGAAGACGTTTCCGGTGCTGGTGCGCGAAGGCTCGCGCCTCAGCCAGGTCCGCTTCCGCACCGGCGATGCCATCCTCAATGCCGACGAGCTCGATGCGCTGCATGCCGCCGAGCGTCTCGTCGACATCGACGATGCCGATCTGTCCGGCGGCGTTGCCGTCTCGGTCGATCTCTCCGGCGAGAAGGCGAACGGTTTTGTCGGCTACCGCGCCAAGCGCCACACCGGGGTCGTCGACGTCGATCGCCGCTCCGGCTATGCTGTGGAGGATTTCTGGGAGCCGATTTCGGCCCGTCCCGACGGCAGCCTGATCCTCGATCCCGGCGAATTCTATATCCTCGCTTCCAAGGAAGCCGTGCAGGTGCCACCCGACTACGCCGCGGAGATGGTGCCGTTCGATCCCCTGGTCGGCGAATTCCGCGTGCATTATGCCGGATTCTTCGATCCTGGCTTCGGCTACGCCGGCGCCGGCGGGCTAGGATCGCGCGCCGTGCTGGAAGTGCGCTCGCGCGAAGTGCCGTTCATCCTGGAGCACGGCCAGATCGTCGGCCGCCTCGTCTACGAGAAGATGCTGGCCCGTCCCGACGCGATGTACGGCCAGCGTATCGGCTCGAACTACCAGGCCCAGGGCCTCAAACTATCGAAGCATTTCCGGGTGTAGCGATATCGCGTAGCCCGAATGGAGCCAACGGGGCTACCTGCGAGGTGACGAGATGACCAACCCATCCGAGCTCGACGCAAAGATCGCCGAAGACGTCGCGGATGCACTGATCTATTCGGATCGCTCCGGCACGATCATGCGATGGAACCGTGCAGCGACGGCCCTGTTCGGCTTCTCCGCGGCGGAGGCACTCGGCCAGAATCTCGATCTGATCATTCCCGAGCATCTGCGCGCCGCGCACTGGAAGGGGTTTGAAGCTGCGCTCGCGAGCGGCACGATGAAGCTTGCGGGCAAGCCGACGCTGACCCGCGCGCTGCACAAGAGCGGACGCAAGCTCTACATCGAGATGACCTTCGCCCTGGTGCGGGATTCCAGCGGCGGCATTCTCGGATCTGTCGCGATGGCGCGCGACGTCACCGATCGGGTCGAGCGAGAGCGCGCGGCCAAGGCGCCGCCGCAAACTTCGTGATGCGGAATTGGCGAGCGCTCGTGCAGAGCGCCCTGCATGGACGTCATGTTGCTTGCCAAAGGGGGCGGTGACACACTCGATCGAAAGAACGATCGGGAGCAAACATGACCACCGCATCAGATCCCGCGCAGGAAGCTCAATGGCAGCGTTGGCGCGCGGTGGCCGACCTCTATCACGCCTATTTCACCGGTCTCATCCTCACCGTCGTCACGCGTCGTGGTACCGCCGATGCGGCTGAATTTGTCTTCCGCGTCTTCCGCCGTCAGCAGCAGGAGCGCTTCCTGCCGGGGCTCAGGAAACTCGGCATCGATCATCTGCCGCCGGCGGTCGCGGCCGCGCAATATCACTACCTCTCCAATTGGATCGGCGGCGTGCATGTCGAATACATGTATGAGAGCGACGCCAAGGCCTGGATTCGTTATCCGCCGCCGCGCTGGATCTGGAAAGGCACTGCGATCTGCGGCGTGCCGGGCGAGGTCTCCCGTGCGATGCTGCGCGGCTGGCACGCCAACAACGGCGTCGCGCTGGGTGATATCAGGCTGGGCTTCGTCTGCACCAAGCAGAGCGTCGACGGCCAGGACGGGCTGGAAGGGTACTACCACCAATACGACCATCCGCTCGAGCTCGACCAGCGGCTCGTGTTCGCGCGCCATCTCGAAGCGCCGCCGTTCGACGCCACGACGGCGCCGGCGCTTCCCGTGGCGAGCTGGCCGAAGCCGCGACTCGAAAAGGCCTATCGTAACTACGCGATGGAATATGTGCGCACCGCCGCACCCGTGATGGTACAGCTGTTCGGCCCCGAGGATGCCAGCTATCTGCTGCGCCTCACCGGCAAGCTGATTGGTATGCAGTACTTTGATGAGGTTGCGGCGGCGCTCGCGATGAGGCGCGGCGGCGCGAAAGAGTTTGCTGCGTTCCTGAACGCGCTGTTTGCTGCGCAGGATGATTCGGCCGTGACCACGCAATCCGAAGGCAGTTTTGAAATCCGCCAGCAGAGCTGGAGGCTGATGGGCGATGTCACCGACTATCATCGCGCCTGCGCAAAAGTGCTGGAGGGATTGTTTGAAGGGCTGGCTGCCGGATGCGGCCGACATATCGGTGTACACCTGCGCGCAGCGGCAGGCGGGCGCCCGCCGCTGGTCTGGACGATCGGATAAGCGATGCTGTTACGGCGCAGTTCGCTTCTCCCCGCAGGCGGGGAGCGGGAGAAGGAAATGCGCTGTCGCAGGGCACGCCTGCACCCAACGCAGGAGGAATCGCTGCACATCGTGCTAACAAGCCTTTCGACGCGCCCCGCGCGAACAAATTTATTGGCACACCTACGCATTGCCGCGCCGCCAATGGCGCTCGTGCCCCGGAGAGGACATGTCCGACATCGCCGAAATCCCGGTCGATGAACAAGAGCGTCCGCTGCCGCCGCCCCCGCGGCCGGTGCGAAGCGCGCTGACGGACGGGCCGATCCTGCGCACGCTGCTTGGCCTCGCCTGGCCCAACGTGATCGCGCTGTCGGCCGGCACCTGCACGGTGATCGCCGAGACATCCTATATCGGCCGGCTCGGCGTCGAGGCGCTGGCGGCGATGGCGCTGGTGTTCCCGACCGTGATCCTGACCATGACGATGTCGGGCGGCGCCATGGGTGGTGCGGTAGCGTCGGCCATTGCACGCGCGCTCGGTGCGGGGAACCGCGATCGCGCCGGCACGCTGGCCGTGCATGCGATGTTGATCGGCATCAGCTTCGGCCTCGTCTTCATGCTGGGCATGCTGATGTTCGGGCCCAAAGTGCTCGAGATGCTCGGCGGCCGCGGCGATGTGCTGACCCATGCGGTCGCCTACACGCAGGTGTTTTTCGGCGGCGCCGTGCTGCCCTGGCTGCTCAACACCATGGCCGGCGTGCTGCGCGGCACCGGCAACATGAAGCTGCCGTCGTTCCTTATTCTCAATTCCGCAGCCTGGCAGATCGTCCTCGGCGGCACGCTCGGCCTCGGGCTCGGGCCGGTGCCGCAATTCGGGATGCGCGGCGTCGCCGCCGGCGCCCTGATCGCCTATACCATGAACATCGGCATCATGGGCTGGTACCTGTTCTCCGGCCGCGCGCGGATCACGCCGCGGCTGCGCGGCCTGCGCATCCAATGGGCGATGTTCTTGGACATTCTGAAGGTCGGCGCCATCGCCTGCTTCTCGCCGTTGCAATCGGTGCTGACGATCTCGATCTTCACCCACATGCTGGCGAAGTTCGGCACCGCGATCCTCGCCGGCTACGGCGTCGGCGCGCGGCTCGAATTCCTGCTGACCTCGATCGCATTCTCGTTCGGCATCGCCTGCGTGCCGATGGTGGGGATGGCGATCGGCGCAGGCAACATCGCGCGCGCCCGGCGCATCGCCTGGATCGCCAGCGCTGCCGCCTTCGTCGCCGTGGGCGCGCCCGCTTGCATCGTGGCGATGTTCCCCGATCTCTGGATCAACATCTTCACCGACAGCGCGGCCGTGCGCGCCGCAAGCCATCAATATCTCTCGACGGTCGGTCCGTTCTACGCGTTCTTCGGCCTTGCCACGACGATGTATTTCTCGTCGCAAGGCGCCGCCAAGGTGATCGGGCCGGTGCTCGCGCAGACGGCGCGGTTGATCTACATCTCGGTCGTCGGATGGTGGTTGACCACCCACGAGGCCAGCGCGCAGAGCTTCTTCTGGCTGGCTGCGAGCTCGATGGTCGTGCTCGGCCTGCTCTCGTGCTCCAGCGTCGTGCTGACGCGCTGGGGGCCGCGTGGTAGCAAGGCTGCGATCAGGCCTGCTCTGTCCGGCGCCGCCGACTAAAGCGCCATGCGATGAGGATGAATCGTCATCGCGCTTTAGTCTGTTGTCATGATCTTTCCGAAAAACCGCTGCCCATGTTTCCGGATCATGCGTTAGCGATGCTTGTGGCGGCGACGGCCGCCGCCGCCGACATTAGCGAGCCGCATCAATTGCGGGATCATCGCCATCATGTCGCTGCCATAGGCGCCGCCACGAGAGCGGAGCCAACCGGATTGACGCCGTCATGGTGAAGGCTGGCGAGGGCGGCGCTCTGTGAGGGAACGCACAAAGGGCAGTCAGGCCGCAGTAGGCGGAAACGCCTTTTGGATGGCGATGACGGCGTCCTTGGTCTGTCCCTGGATGTAAGGTGCAAGCTCGTTCGGCAGCATGTCGATGATCCACACCAAACGGCTTCTCCGCTCGCCCTCGGCGATCACCTGCACCGAGGCGCTGTAGTGCTTCAGTCGCTCGTTGTTGATGGCATAGACGAGACGCCGCCGCGCATCGTCGCAATCGACCAGCACCTCGCGTGCCACCGAGCCGTTGGCGAAGGTGACGATGCGCGCATCGCCGTCGAGCGTGCAAGCGGTGACGAAGCCGGGCACCAGCCGTTCGTGCAGTGCGCCGAAGTCGCGCACCGCGTCCCACACGTCGTGTGCCGGGGCTTCTAGGAGAATGTCGTTGTGAATGGAGGCCATGAAGGTGTCCTTGACGATGTTCGGTGATTGCAACAAACATCGTCATTGCGAGCGTCGCGAAGCAATCCAGGAATCTTTCCGCGGAAGCAGTCTGGATTGCTTCGTCGCAAGAGCTCCTCGCAATGACGGAGCGAGTGCCTAGAGCCTCACACACAAACCGCCTCGACATTGTTGCCATCGGGATCGATCAGGAACGCCGCGTAATAGGTCGGGCTGTAGTCCTTGCGTAGCCCGGCGCCGCCATTGTCGCGACCGCCGCTCTTCAAGCCTTCGCTGTGGAACGCCTTGACCGCGTCATGGTCCTTGGCGCGAAACGCAATGTGCGCGCCGTCGGCCTTGCGCCCTTTGTTCAGGTGCAGCCACAACGCCGGCTCGCCCTTCGGCCCGAAGCCGGCATAACCGTCGCCGCTCGAGCACAGGACGTAGCCGAGTGGCGCCAGCACCGCGGTGTAGAAGCGCGTCGCGGCGTCGAGGTCGGCAACGCGAAGTCCGATGTGGTCGTACATGATCGTCTCCATGTCCAAAGCGCGCCGAAAGTGGCGCGCGCCGGAGACGAACCTAGTTGGGACGAGGCGGGGTGCTCTTGGAGAATCTTGCGCTCGGAACCCGGCTAATTCGCCGGCGCCTCCTCAGTTGAGGACGAGGCGCTCGGCGAAGATGCCGCGCTCCCCGCGCGAGGCCTGGCGGAACTTGCTCGGCGAGACCCCGGCGGCGCGGTGGAAGGTGCGGACGAAGTTGGAGAGGTCGCCGAAACCGACGTCATAGGCGACGTCGGTGACGGCGATGTCGTCGTCGGCGAGCAGCCGCGCCGCGTGCCGCAGCCGCGAGCGGACGAGATATTGATGTGGGGTGACGCCGAGCACGCTCGAGAACAGCCGCAGAAAGTGGAACGGGCTGAGGCCCGCCTGCTTGGCTGCCTGTTCGAGGTCGATCTCGGCATGTGAATTGTCGTCGATCCACAGCGCGGCCTCAACCGCGCGGCGGCGGTCACGCGCGGTCGGCGTGGCCGGCTTGCGCGGCTTGCCCGAAACGACATCGACAAAACGGCCGGCCAGGATCTGGCCGACTTCATCGAGGCCGATGTCGCTGTTGCCATCTGCCGCCGTCTGGGCGAGCTCGCCCAGCACCATCAGTTCGGGCAACGGCGGCGTGGCGCCGACCTGCCAGATCTCGCGTCGTCCCCCGAGGGCATCGACCAGGTCCTCGCTGAGGAAGAAGCCGAGGCAGACGTCGCCGCTGACATGCTCATGCGTGCAGGTGTATTCCTCGCCGGGCGCGCCGACCAGCATCGAGCCCGCCACCAGATCGAAGAAGCCGGCGCGGCAATGACAGCCAAAACTGCCCGAGCGGACATAGGCGATGGAATGCTCGGTGCGGCATTCGGCGAACGGCGTGTCGTCTGGTCCCGCGTCGCAGCGAAACTCGGAGACGGTCATCGATTGTGACGTCAGCAACGTGGTCGCGTCCATGCCGTCTTATCTAGGTGGACGGCCGCGAGGGGGCAACGGGCAGTAGCACCTCGAACAGCGTCTTGCTGGCGACGGGATGGGCGCCCTCCAGCGCCAGCAGCCGCCGCTTGGAGATCACCCCGCCATAGGGCGAGAGCCGGTCGCTGTAATTGCCGGCTTCCAGCACCCGATGGCAGGGCACGATCAGCATGTAGGGATTTTTGGCGATCGCCTGCGCTACCGAATGCACTGCGCCGGAGGCGCCCAGTGCCTTGGCAACCTCGTGATAGGTCCGCGTTTCCCCCCGCGGAATGGAGCAGGCGAACTCATAGACGCGCCGGTTGAAACCGGACACGCCGCCCGCATCCAGGCTGACCTCGGAAAAATCGGGATCGCTGCCTTGCAGCAGGCCAACGATGCCCTCGATTGCAAGCTCGGCATTTGCGGAGGGCCGCTGCTCGCGCGCCTCGGGATCGATCTGGAAGATGCGGCGGCGGGTGTCGATCTCCCGCGCCTCCGGCAATTGCACGGCGACGACTCCGGTCGCACTCCAGACGATGCCGCAGCGGCCGATGGCCGTGTCGAATATCGCGTAGCCGCGCCCCACCATGCACACGCCCCACTCAGTGCACGTCTCGCCCCAGATGTAAGATCATAACACCGCCACAATCCGGCGCACCCAGAATCTTGCCAAAACGTCAAGAAGCGTTCGGCTTGGGTCGCCAAACCGCTTGGCGGCGGGCGCCGTCTCGGCTAATCAGGACGGGCGCGCCAGCCGCGCATAAGCGGGCGTAGTTCAATGGTAGAACGGCAGCTTCCCAAGCTGCATACGAGGGTTCGATTCCCTTCGCCCGCTCCAAGCGCTTAGTTCGGCAGGTTTCGCAGAAATTCCACGATCGCCGCGTTCACCTCCGCCGGCCGCTCCTGCTGTGTCCAGTGTCCGCAGCCGGGCAGCATTTTGATGCCGCGCAAATGCGGCACCCATTGCTTCATGTTGGCGAGGTGCTCGGCCGCGCCGGGGAACGCGACGACCATGTCGTGGTCGCCCGCGATGAAGAGTGAAGGCACCACCACCTTCACCCCCTCGAAAGCCCCCATCAGCTCCCAGTTGCGGTCGATGTTGCGGTAATAGTTGAGCGGTCCGCGAAATCCGCTGCGGGCGAACTCGGCGCCGTAACGGTCGAGGTCGGCGGCGCTCAGCCACGACGGAAGCGGCAGCTGCACTTTTGGCAGCATTCCATCCTTGCGGGAGACCATGCCGACGGCGACGGGTCGGCCCTGACTCTCGGAATGGGCGCGGATCGCCGTCGCGCCTTCGCCGGAGCCACCGTAGAGCATGGCGCCGAGCGTTGCGCGCGGATCCTTTTCGAACTCCGCTTCGGCAACACCCGGGTCCTGGAAGTACAGTTGATAGAACTGCGCATCCGCCGTTTGCGGCATGACGCTCGTCGGCCGCACCGGGATCCGTGGCCGAAAAGGCACGCTGAGGATGGCGGCGGCGCGGAAGCGATCCGGCCGCAGGCGCGCCGTGTGCCAGGCGATCGTCGCGCCCCAGTCATGCCCCACGATAACGGCGTCTTTCGCCTCGAAGGCGTCGAGCACGCCGACGAGATCGCCGACCATGTGGAGGATCGTGTACTGGTCGATCGCTTCGGGCCGGTCGCTCTTGCCATAGCCGCGCATATCGGGCGCTACCGCGTGGTAGCCCGCCGCTGCCAGTGCCTCGAGCTGGTGGCGCCAGGAGTACCAGCCTTCCGGAAAACCGTGGCAAAGCAGCACCATCGGCCCCTCGCCCTGCTCGGCGATGTTGAGGTTGATGCCGTTCGCCCTGATCGTCCGCTGCATCGGCTCGCCCATGTCATCGCCTCCCGTTCACTGCGGTTGTGCGCATTCTAATCCGCACTTCGGGCTCCTCAAAGATTCTAATATGTTAGCCTCTTGCTCCCGGCACGCACGCCGCGCCCGTCCTAAGCTCCTCTTGTCCGGTGGATGCGGTCCCTGCGCCGGGCAATGTTCGGATGAGGCCATGGACCAGCAGAAACTCGACCGTGCGATCGGTCGCCGCTTGAAGACGCTGAGGACCCAGGCGGGCATGACGTTGAACGAATTGGCAACGCGCTCCGGCGTCAGCCGGGCCATGATCGGGCGGGTGGAGCGGGCGCAGAGCAGCGCGACGGCCTCGCTGCTCAACAAGCTCTGCGCGGCGCTCGACGTCACGCTGAGCGATGTCGTCGCGCTCGCCGAGAAGCCGCCGGAGCGGCTGGTGCGGCTTGCGGACCAGCCGCTCTGGCGCGATCCCGACAGCGGCTATCGCCGGCGGCACGCCTCGCCGACGGACGCGGCGAGCGGCATCGAAATCATCGTCGTCGACCTGCCGGCCGGCGCGCGGGTGCTGTACAGCCCCTGGGGCCGCAATGCGTTTACCCAGCAGCTGTTGATGCTGGAGGGGGCGATAGCCGTGTACATCGACGCCAAGACGCTGCGCCTGCGCGAGGGCGACTGCCTGGATTTCGACGTGATGCGCGCGGTGACCTTCGAGAACGAAACCAAGCAGGACGCGCGCTACGTCATCATCACGCGGCGCGGCTCCTCCTACGGGAAAATGTGATGCCACCAATCGCTCACGAACGTGAAATGAGGCCGACAATGCAGATCCGGACCGGCGACACTTTCGATCCGCGCGTCGTCGCGCTGCTCGATCATCACGTCACGTCTGCGCGGGCGCAGACCGCGCCGGGCAGCGCGCATGCGCTTGATCTGACGGGCCTTCGCGCCAGCGACGTCGCGTTCTGGACCGGCTGGGACGGTGAGCTGCTGGTTGCGACCGGCGCGCTGAAGACGCTCTCAGCCAGCCATGGCGAGGTGAAGTCGATGCACACGCTGCAGGCTACGCGGCGGCGCGGCTTCGGCGGCCAGATGCTCCGCCACGTCATCACGGAAGCCCGCGCGCGCGGCTTGACGCGGCTCAGCCTCGAAACCGGCTCATGGGACTATTTCAAGCCGGCGCATGCGCTCTACCAGGCGCACGGCTTCGTCCTGTGCGACCCGTTCGAAGGCTATGTCGAAGACCCCAACAGTCTGTTCCTGACGCTCGATCTGACCGCAAGCTGAACTTGCAGACGGCGTGACGCGCATCGAGCCTCAACTCTTCCGCGTCTCTTCGAGCTTGTCGAGCACACGCTCGGGCGCGATGTCGCGGGCGGCTTCCTCCAGCTCGCGCTTGGAGTCGGGTTGGACGTCGAGCCGCTCGGCGATCTGAGTGAGCAGGCGGGCAACCTTGGTCAGCTCGTGCTCGGCGAGCAGGCTGATCTGGAGGTCGAGATCGGCGCGCTTGTCCGCGGCGGCGGTCATGCGGTTCTGCGAGATCAAAACAAAAGTGGAGAGGAAGATAGCTTCCACCGAAGCGATCATCGCCAGCACGACGAAGCTCTCGTCCCAGGCCGGGATTCCCGGCACCCAATGCAGATTGGCGATGATCCAGAAGCCGAATATCGCGAGGTGGAGATAAACGAAGGTCATGCTGCCGGTGAAGACCGTGATCGCGTCGGCGAGCTTCTCCTGGCCCGTGGCAGCCTGCTGCTCCCCACGGCGGCGCTCGACCAGCGCCCGGATGTTGCGTTCCAGCGTCGGGCTCAGGCCCTCGCCGGGATCATGAGTGATGTCGTTACGCACCCGGCGGCAACGACCGCCGGGAAGACCTGTTCCTCGGCTCCGGGCCCCGCAAAATGACGGCTATCGCCTCAAAATGAGTTGCGCACCTCAAAACACCTCTGCTAGCCTTCAACCATGGCCGAGACCCTCACCGCGACCGCGTTGACGCTGAAGGACATCGCCCGCGAGGCCGGCGTCAGCCTCGCGACGGTAGACCGCGTCCTGCACAACCGGCCGGGTGTCCGGCCGGAAACCGTGCGACGCGTCAAGGCGGCAATCGAGCGCAATGCGTTTCAGCCCCACGTCGCGGCCGCCGAGCTCGCGCGCGGCCGCGCCCGCCGCTTTGCCTTCGTGATGCCGTCGGGGTCGAACCCGTTCATGCAGCAGATCGAGGCTTATCTCGGCGAGATGTCGGCCTGGCTCTCGGCTCGGCGCCTCAGCGTCGAGATGGTGGCAACTGACGTGTTCGATCCCGCAGTGCTTGCCGCCTCGCTCGAGGCGCTATCAGGCGATTTCGACGGCGTCGCCGTGGTGGCGCTGGACCACCCCAGCGTTCGCGCTGCGATCAACGATCTGGTCGATGCCGGCACCAAGGTGGTGACCCTGGTCTCGGACGTGCCGTCGTCGCGGCGCCACCATTATGTCGGCATCGACAACATCGCGGCGGGGCGCACCGCCGGCGCCCTGGTCGGACGGCTGGTTGGCCAGCGGTCCGGCAAGGTCGCGATCGTCGCTGGCTCGCAGGGCCTGCGCGACCATGCCGAACGCATCTTCGGTTTCAACCAGGTGATGGCGTCGGAATTTCCTGATCTCAGCGTTCTGCCGGTGCTGGAAGGGCGCGACCAGGACGATCGTTCGGAACAGGTGTTGGCGCGGCTGTTCGGCCGGCATGCCGACATCGTCGGCCTTTATAATGTCGGCGCGGGCACGCAAGGCGTCGCCAAGGCGTTGAGCGATGCCGGCCGCGACAAGCTGGTGTTCGTCGGGCATGACGTCACCGTGCTGACGCGCCGGCTGCTGCTGCAGGGCGTGATGGATGCCGCGATCTCGCAGAACCCCGGACATGAAGCGCGCGCCGCCGTGCGCGTGCTTCTCGCGCTCGCCCGCGGCGAGCCGATCTTGAGCGAGCAGGAGAAGATCAGGATCGACATCGTGATGCGGGACAATCTGCCCTAGCGGCAGGCGTTTATCGAGCGGGCCGTAGCGCACAGCGCGACATCAAGATCGCGCATCGCAATAGGCAAGGAGGAGAACGGTTTGTATCTCGGATTGGACATCGGCACGTCGGGTGTGAAAGCGGTGCTCGTGAGCGAAGCCGGCGCGATCCTCGCAACGGCAACGCGTGAGCTTGCGCTGTCGCATCCGCGCCCGTTGTGGTCCGAGCAGGATCCCGATTCCTGGGTCGATGCGACGGTCGGGGCCGTCGACGATCTCGCGGCCGGCCACCCGCGCGAGGTTGCGAATGTGGCCGGCATCGGCCTGTCGGGCCAGATGCACGGTGCGACGCTGCTCGGCGAGGATGGCAGGCCGCTGCGGCCCGCGATCCTCTGGAACGACGGCCGCTCGCAGGCCGAATGCGCCGCACTGGAGCGGCGCTGTCCCTCGCTGCATGCGATCGCCGGCAATCTGGCAATGCCCGGCTTCACGGCGCCGAAGCTGCTGTGGATCGCGCGGCATGAGCCAAAGATCTTCGAGCGCGTTGCAAAGGTGCTGCTGCCCAAGGCCTATGTCCGCTATCGCCTCACCGGCGAGATGGTCGAAGACATGTCCGACGCTGCCGGCACGCTGTGGCTCGATGTCGGCGAGCGGCGCTGGTCGGCCTTGCTGCTGCATGCCACCGGGCTCGATCTCCACCACATGCCGCGCCTCGTCGAGGGCAGCGCGATCAGCGCGGTGCTCGCGCCGGCCTACGCGCAGCGCTGGGGCATGGCGAAGAATGTCGTGGTTGCCGGCGGTGCGGGCGACAATGCCGCGAGCGCGATCGGGCTCGGCGCGATCGCGCCGGGCGATGCGTTTCTGTCGCTGGGCACGTCCGGCGTCTTGTTCCGCGTCACCGACCGTTTCGCGCCGGCGCCGGCATCGGCCGTGCATGCGTTCTGCCACGCGCTGCCCGGCCTCTGGCATCAGATGGGCGTGATGTTGTCCGCCGCGGCTTCACTGGCCTGGCTCGCCGGCGTGATGGAGACGCCGGCCGCAGCGCTCCTGTCACCGCTCGGCGAGCGCGTCGATGCGCCGAGCCCGATCAAGTTCCTGCCTTATCTCGACGGCGAGCGCACGCCGCACAATGACGCTGCCGCGAGCGGCGCCTTCGTCGGCTTGCGCGGTGCAACCGGACGCGGCCAGATCGTGCAGGCCGTGCTCGAAGGCGTCGCCTTCGCCGCGCGCGACAATCTGGCGGCTCTCGGCGCGGCGAACGGGCCCATTGCCGAGGTCGATCTCGTCGGCGGCGGTTCGCGCTCGCCGCTGTGGGCGCAGATCTGCGCCGATGTGCTCGGCATTCCCGTTCACCGCGTCGAGGAGGGCGAGGTCGGAGCGGCCCTCGGCGCCGCGCGGCTCGGCCGGCTCGCAGCGACCGGCGAGCGAGCTGCAGAGGTCTGCACCCGTCCGCGGCGGCTCGCCAGCTTCACGCCGCGGAAGCCCGTCGCTGAGGCCTATGACGAGGCCTATCAGCGGTGGCGCGGGCTTTATCCCGCATTGAAGGAGACTGTTTAAGTGAACGCGCCAACCAAATTCTTCGATGCAACTGCACCTGTCGCCTTTGCCGGCCAGGACGCGGGACAGGCGCCCGCCTTCCGCTGGTACGACAAGGATCTCATGGTCCATGGCCGCCGGCTCGAGGATCACTTGCGCTTTGCGGTCTGCTATTGGCATTCGTTCTGCTGGCCGGGTGGTGACCCCTTCGGCGGCGAGACGTTCCTGCGACCCTGGCACCACGGCACCGATGCGATGGCGCAGGCACGCGCCAAGGCCGATGTGGCGTTCGAGCTGTTCCGCCTGCTCGACGTGCCCTACTTCACCTTCCACGACGTCGATGCCGCGCCGGAGGGCACCTCGCTCGCGGAGTCCGTCGCCAATCTCAATGCGATCGCCGATCTGTTCGAGCACAAGATGGCCGCGAGCAAGGTGCGCCTGCTCTGGGGCACGGCCAACCTGTTCACGCATCGGCGTTACATGGCGGGCGCGGCGACCAATCCGGACCCCGAGATCTTCACCTATGCTGCCGGCCAGGTCCGCGCCGCACTCGAGGTGACGCACCGGCTCGGCGGCCAGAACTACGTGCTGTGGGGCGGGCGCGAGGGCTACGAGACGTTGCTCAACACCGACCTCAAGCGCGAGCTCGACCAGCTAGGCCGCTTCGTCTCCCTCGTCGTCGAGCACAAGCACAAGATCGGCTTCAAGGGCCCGATCCTGATCGAGCCGAAGCCGAAGGAGCCGACCAAGCATCAATATGATTTCGACGTCGCCACCTGCTATGGCTTCCTCGAACGCTACGACCTCCTGAAAGACGTCAAGCTCAACATCGAGCAGAACCACGCGATCCTCGCCGGCCACTCCTTCCATCACGAGGTCGCGCTCGCCGAGGCGCTCGGCGTGTTCGGCTCGCTCGACATCAACCGCGGCGACGATCTGCTCGGCTGGGACACCGACCAGTTCGCGATGAATGTGCCGGAGCTCGCCTTGGTGTTCCACGAGATCCTGAACCGCGGCGGCTTCACCTCGGGCGGGCTCAATTTCGACGCAAAGATCCGACGGCAATCGATCGACCCCGATGATCTCATCCATGCCCATGTCGGCTCGATGGATGCCTGCGCGCGGGCATTCCTCGCTGCCGCCGACATGCTGGATGCCGGCGTGCTCACCGGCCCGCTTGCCAGGCGTTACGAGGGATGGTCCGGCCCCGAAGGCCGCGCCATTCTCGCGGGCCAGCGTTCGCTCACCGATCTCGCCGACCGCGCGCTTGCCCCCGGCTTCGATCCGCAGCCGCGCTCGGGCCGGCAGGAATGTCTGGAATCCCTGGTCAACCGCCATGTCTGAGGGAGGTTGCTGATGGCACATGCTGATACGAGCCCGGTGCTCGAGCTCACCGGCATCGGCAAGGAATTCGGCGCCATCCGCGCGCTGCACGATGTCGACATGCAGATCCTGCCTGGCGAAGTGGTCGGCCTGATGGGCGACAACGGCGCGGGCAAGTCGACCCTGGTCAAGATCATCGCCGGCAATTTCCGTCCCAGCCACGGCGAGATCCGCTTCGCCGGCAACGTGGTCCATTTCAGCCGGCCGGTCGATGCCCGCGCCGTCGGCATCGAGGTCGTCTACCAGGATCTCGCGCTCGCCGACAATCTGACGGCCGCGGCCAACGTGTTCCTCGGCCGCGAGCTGAAGCGAAAATTCGGTCCCGTCGCCTTGCTCGACCACAAGGCGATGGCGGCGCGTGCGCTGGAGCTGTTCGGCGAACTGCGCTCGGAGACGCGTCCCGACGATCTCGTCAAGCAGATGTCGGGTGGCCAGCGTCAGGCGGTTGCGATCGCGCGGACGCGGCTCTCCAATGCGCGACTCGTCATGATGGACGAGCCGACCGCGGCGATCTCGGTCCGCCAGGTCGAGCAGGTGCTCGGCCTGATTCACCGGCTGAAGGAGCAGGGCGTTGCGGTGATGCTGATCTCGCACCGCATGCCCGACGTGTTCGCGGTGTGTGACCGCGTCATCGTGATGCGCCGTGGAGAGAAGCGGGCCGACACGCCGATCCACGAGACTTCGCCGGAGGAAGTCACGGCCCTCATCACCGGCGCGAAGGAGGCGGCGTGATGGCAATGCCCATGGAATCTCCGATCAGCTTCACCAATGTGGGCCGGATCAAATGGTGGCAGCGCGGCATCTTCGCCTCGCAGACCGGCTACGTCCTGCTCGCGCTGGCGGTGCTGCTGGTGATCATGCATTTCGCCAGCCCCTATTTCTTCACCCAAGGCAACATGCAGAACGTGGCGAAGAATTTTTCGTTCATCGCCATCGCCACGCTCGGCGTCACCTTCGTCATCATCACCGGCGGCATCGATTTGTCGGTGGGGTCGATGATGTGCTTCTCCGCCATGATCACCTCCATGGTCATGACCGAGCTTTCGGCGCCCGGCTCACCTTTGGTGCATATGGCGGCCGACGGCAAGACCGTGCTGGCGAACGTGCCGGGCCTGATCCTGCTGGTGTCGGTCCTCACCGGACTCGGCGTGGCGCTGATCGCAGGGCTCGTTAACGGCTTCTGCATCGCCGTGCTTGGGCTTTCGCCTTTCGTCACCACGCTTGGCATGCTCTCGATCGTGCGCGGGCTCGGCTATGTCGTCTCCAACGGCCGCGGCAGCTTTCCGGGAGGGCCGGATGCCGACTATTTCTACGCGCTCACCTCGGGCGACGTGCTCGGCGTGCCCGCGCCGTTCATCTATCTCGTGATCCTCGCGCTGGCGATGGCCGTGGTGCTGCATCACAGCGCGTTCGGCCGCCACGTCTTCGCGCTCGGCGGCAACGAGAAGGCGGCCGAACTCACCGGCATTCCGGTGGTGCGGGTGAAGATCGAGGTCTACGTGATCTGCGCGCTCGCCGCGGGCCTCCAGGGCATCATCATCTCCGGCTGGCTCGGCTCGGCACCGGCCAACATGGCGACGTCCTACGAGCTCAACGTGATCGCGGCGGCCGTGATCGGCGGCGCCAACCTTGCGGGCGGCATCGGTGGTCCGCTCGGGGCCATCGTCGGCTGCGTGCTGCTGGAGGTGATCCGCAACGGCCTCGTGCTGGCGCAGGTCTCCTCCTACTGGCAGCAGACGCTGGTGGGCGTGATCATCATCTTGGCTGTGCTGGTCGATCGCATCCGCTCGCGGATGACCTGACGTGACGTCGTCTCGGGAAGGACAAAAAATGCGCCTGTCCGCTTCCCGGGCGTCTCTCAAGAGGATGGGCACCAAACAAGGATGGAGGAGACAATGAGGAAACTTCTTCTTGCCGGTATCGCCGTCGCGATGATGGCGACGCCGGCATTGGCCGCAAACTACCGCTTCGTCATCGTGCCGAAGGCGATGAACAATCCGTTCTTCGATTTCGCGCGCGACGGCTGCCTGAAGCGCGCCAAGGAGCTCGGCAACATCGAGTGCATCTACAAGGGGCCGGTCGAGCACGAGCCGGCGACGCAGGCGCAGATCATCCAGGATTTCATCACCCAGAAGGTCGATGGCCTCGCCATCTCGGTCGCCGACGTCGCGGCCATGACCAAGTCGATCGAGGCGGCGACGGCGGCCGGCATTCCCGTCATCACCTTCGATGCCGATGCGCCGGGCTCCAAGCGCATCGCCTATATCGGCACCAACAACAAGGAGTTCGGCGTCGCCCTCGGCAAGCAATTGCTGAAGATGCGGCCCGACGGCGGCAAATATGCCATGGTCTCCGGCGGCCCCGGCGCCAAGAACCTTGCCGAGCGCGTCGATGGTGTGCGCGAGGCGCTGAAGGGCTCGAAATGGACCGAGGTCGCGGGCTCCCCGACCTTCTGCAACGACGATCCCGCCCTCGCGGTCCAGCAGATGACGGATATGCGCACCGCAACGCCCGATCTCGCCGCGATCGTTCCCATCGGGGGCTGGCCGATGTTCGCGCCCGAAGGCTTCAAGGCCTTCGCCAGCCGGAACAAGAAGGACATCGATTCCGGCAAGTTCACGCTGGTCGTGGCCGATACGCTGAAGATGCAGCTCGAGCTGCTGCGCGACGGCTATGCCAATGCTCTGGTCGGCCAGCGTCCGTTCGAGATGGGCGAGAAAGCGATGGACACGCTGCTCGCCATCAAGAAAGGCGAGAAGGTGCCGGAGATCGTCTACACCGGCCTCGATCTCGTCACCAAGGACAACGTCGCGCAGATGTTGAAGTAGGAGCGCTACCAGCCCCGCGTTCCTGCACGCCTCTCCCGCTTGCGGTTTGCGCAAGCGGGAGAGATGATTTGGACTATTGGAATGAAGGAAGGCAATGGGAATGAAACGCTCGCGACTCGGCTCGCTCGACGTCACCTCGATCGGTCTCGGCTCCGCCCCGCTCGGCGGATTGTTCAGCCCGGTCAGCGATGCCGACGCGGAGGCGACGATCGCGCGCGCCTGGTCGCTCGGGGTGCGCTTCTTCGATACAGCGCCGCTCTACGGCTTTGGCCTCGCCGAGCGGCGGCTAGGGGCCTTCCTGCGGCAGCAGAAGCGCGAGTCCTACGCCATCTCGACCAAGGTCGGCCGTCTGCTGCGCGTGCCTGAAGGCGCGGCTAGCGAGGATGAGCACTACAAGGGCACGCCGCGCGAGCGGCCGGTGTTCGATTTCAGCTATGACGGCGTCATGCGGTCGGTGGAGGAAAGCCTCGCCAGGCTCGGGCTCGACCGCGTCGACGTCCTCCTGGTGCATGATCCCGATGATCACTATGACCAGGCCGTCGGAGGTGCCTTCCGCGCGCTCCAGCGCCTGCGCGAGGACGGCACGGTCAAGGCGATCGGCGCCGGCATGAACCAGTCGGAGATGCCGGTTCGCTTCGCGCAAGCCGTGCCGGTCGATTGCTTCCTGCTCGCCGGCCGCTACACGCTGCTCGACCAGGGCGCACTCGATGCGCTGTTTCCGCTCTGCCAGGCCAGGAACATCGGCATCCTGCTCGGCGGCATCTACAACAGCGGCATCCTGGCCAATCCGCATGCCGGCGCGAAGTTCAACTATCAGGACGCCGATGCGTCGCTGGTGGCGCGGGCGCTCGAGCTCGATGCGCTCTGCCGCAAGCACGGCACCGCGTTGAAAGCCGCCGCGCTCCAGTTCTGCATGGCGCATCCGGCGGTCACGGTCGCCGTGATGGGCGCGCGCAACGCGGCAGAAATTGCCGACAACATCGCGATGTCGGAGGAAACGGTGCCGGCTGCGTTCTGGCAGGAGCTGCGCACGCTTAAGCTCGTCGATGCGCGGGCGCCGCTGCCGGCGGGAGCGTAAGCCATGATTATCGACGCCCATCAGCATTTCTGGGATCCCGCGCGCGCCGATTATCCCTGGATGGACGCGCCTGAGCTGACGCCGATCCGTCGCGCCTTCGGTCCCGCCGATCTCGCGCCGCTGCTGAAGGCGAACGGTATCGACGCCAGCATCGTGGTGCAATGCCGCTCCTCGCTCGAAGAGACCGAGGAATTCTTGCGCATTGCGCATGCCACGCCGTCGGTGATCGGCGTCGTCGGCTGGGCCGATCTGACCGAGAGCGCACTCGGCGACACGCTCGATCGGCTGCGCGGCTTGCCGGGCGGGGACAAGCTCGTCGGCATCCGCCACCAGGTGCATGACGAGGCAGATCCCGATTGGCTCCTCCGCGAGGACGTCCAGCGCGGCCTCACCGCACTGTTCGCGCACGATCTCGCCTATGATTTCCTCGTCCGCACCCGCGAGCTGTCCGCCGCGATCGCAACTGCGCAGGCCTTCCCTCAAGCGCGCTTCGTGCTCGACCATGCGGCCAAGCCGCCGATCGCCGAGGGCGGCAGCGCCGAATGGTCAGATCGCATCAAGGCACTCGGGGCTTGCGGGAATGTCTGGTGCAAGATCTCGGGGCTCGCGACGGAGGCGGTCTGGAACGACTGGGATGCGGAGCGTCTGTCTCCCTTCGTCGCGCACGCCGCCAGCTGTTTCGGCGAGGACCGTTTGATCTTTGGGTCGGACTGGCCGGTGTGCCTGCTCGCCGGGAGCTACGGCGAAATCAAGAACGCGCTCGAGGCCTGCCTGGCAAGGCTCGGCCCGCGTGTGCAAGACAAGGCGTTCGGCGTGAATGCCGCACAGGCGTATCGGCTGGCGTCGAGACGGGGCTGAGGCGCCTCCTCAGGATGAGGCTAAGCGGCACCATGTCCCTTGAAGCAACCGCTGCGCACTCCGTTCCTCATCCTGAGGAGCCCGCCCTGAAGCGGGCGTCTCGAAGGATGTCCGCATTCGCCAAGCCCTATTCCGACATCGGCTTGTCGGAGATGTCCCAGTCCTTGCCGGTGAAGGTGGAGATGAACAGCGTCTTCATCGGCGTGTAGTCCTCGGGTGTGTAACTGTAGGTGACCCCATCGAGGAAATAGGGCGAGTGGAAGCCTGCGAGCGTCGAGGCCTGCTTCAGCACGTTGGCGCGGGTGAGGTCGTCGCCGCAGCGGCGCAGGATCTCGCCCATGGTTACGGCCTGGCCGTAGCCGGCGAAGGCGATGGTGTTGTCCGGGTCGATGCTGGGCAGATATTTCTTGCGCAGCTCCTCGAACGCCATCACGTCGGGATCCTTCTCCCATTTCGGCAGGCCGACCTCCTTGTTGTAGCGGATCGCGACGATGCCAGTGCAGTTCTCCAGGCCTGCGGCGCTGAGGATCGAGCGGCCGGTCGAGCCCGCCGACAAGAGCTGCAGCGGCTTCCAGCCGAGCTCGGCGACTTTCCGGATCGACTGCGACGAGGCCTTGCCGGTGGAGATGTTGTAGAAGACGTCGGCGCCGGATTTCGAGAGATTGATGAGCTGCGAATCGACGGTCGGGTCGGTGAGATCATAGGTCTGCTCCATGATCACCTTGGCGGTGCCGCCGGCATCGGCCAGCACCTTCTTGAACGGCCCCAGGAAGTCGCGGCCGAAATCGTCGTTCTGGTAGAGGATGCCGACCTTAGCGTTCGGGCTCACGCTGACGACGTGGCGGGCCAGGATGCGCGCCTCCGTCGGATAGAGCGGCAGGCCCGCCATCGTCCATTTGAACTCTTTCGGGTTATTCCACTTCGAGGCGCCGGTGTTGAGCAGCAGCTGCGGCACGCCCTTGGAGTTCAGGTATTTGTGCACGGCCGTCTGCGGCGCGGTGCCGAGCGAGCCGTACAGCGCGAGCACCTCTTCCTGCTCGACCAGGCGCCGCGTCGCCTCGACGCATTTCGGCGCGCTATAGGCATCGTCCATGGTGAGAAACTTGACCTTGCGTCCGTTGATGCCGCCCTTCTCGTTCAGCATCTGGAAATAGGCTTCGCCGATGCGACCCAGCACGCCGTAAAGCGAGCCGGGACCGGAATGCGGCACGGTCTGTCCGATCTTGATCTCGGTGTCGCTGGCGCCGGCATCGTATTTTTTCTCGGCGGCCCAGACGTGGGGCGCGGGCAAGGTGGATGCAGCGATGGTGGCGAGCGCGGCCGCGTTGAAATCGCGCCGCGATGGATTCTTGGCCATTATTGTTTTCTCCCTGGTGCGCGCATTGTGCTGGCATCGCAGCACGGCTCGCAAGTGGGAAGTCGCTGCTTTGCGACGCAATGACGCTTAAATTCCAGGGTGTTAGCGCCTAGACTCAAGTTTTCTCGGCGACCACGACGAGGCCGCGCACCGGCTCGTTGTTCTCGTTACGCGGCGAGGCCGGTTCGAGCGTCAGCAGCTTCAGTCCGGCTTTCGCAATCGCGCCGCGCACATATTCCGCCGAATGGGCATAACGCAGGCCTTCGCCGAGCACGATGCCGCTACCGTCGTGCGTCTCCAGCGTGAAGGCGAGCACGCCGCCTGAGACGAGCACGCGCTTCGCTTCGGTCAGCACCGGCGCTAGATCGGAGAGATAGACGAAGGCGTCCGCGGCCACGACGAGGTTTGCGCAACCGTCACTCTTGCTGCGCAGGCCCTCGATCATGTCGGCGACTTCGAGCTCGGCGTAGAGGTTGGTGGCGCGCGCCTCCTTGATCATGCCGGGCGACAGATCAATGCCGGTGAAATGGTCGACCTGTTTGGCGAAGGCCGCGGCCGCGAGCCCGGTGCCGCAGCCGAGATCGATGGTGCGCTTGAAGTAGGCCGGCTTCTTCGCAGCGACGCGCGCCGCCAGCACCGCCTTGAAGATCAGCGCGGGGGCGCGATAGCCGAGATCGTTGATCAGTGCGTGCTCGAAGCGCGGCGCGTACTGGTCGAACAGGGCCTGCACGTAGGCCTTGGGCATTTCCGCCATCTCGGCGTCGCCGAGACGCATCAGGTGCAGGCCGGCGCCGTGCTGATCCCAGGGGTCGCAGTCCCGCGCCTTGCGAAACGCTTCGATCGCCTTGTCGCGCTGGCCAAGCTGCTGGCGAATCTCGCCCAGCGTGAACCAGGCTGAGGTGAAGTTCGGCGCCAGCTCGATGGCCTGCTCGATCAGGTCGGCGGCGGCCGGCAGATCGCTCTTGAGCTGGAGGTCGCGCGCGAACTCGAAACGGCGGTCGGCCATGAGATCGCCGGAGGTCTGGAACAGGCGGAGCGGCATTGGGGAACCAATTCGTCATTGCCGGGCTTGACCGCGCCTGCGGGGCCGAAGCCCCTCCGGCGGGCGAAGGCCCGGCAATCCATCAAAAAGGAACTGTTTAGGGCGATGAATGCGCGGGTCAAGCCCGCGCATGACGCGTGAATATCGGGTCACCGCTGCCTATATGACCATCATGCGTCCCCAAGACATCCTGCTGCCAACTGCTGCCGGCCTGTGCTGCAAGCCTGGCGGCTTCCATATCGACCCCGTCCGCCCGGTCGAGCGAGCCGTGATCACCCACGGCCATTCCGACCATGCCCGCGCCGGCCATGGCGCGGTGCTGGCGACGCAGGAAACGCTGGACATGATGCGGCTGCGCTATGGCGAGAACTTTGCCGGATCGACGCAAGCGATCCGCTATGGCGAGGAGGTCCGCCTCGGCGACGTCCGCGTGAAGTTTCACCCCGCCGGCCACGTGCTGGGTTCCGCACAGATCGCCGTCACGTGCAAGGATACCTGCATCGTCGCTTCCGGCGACTACAAGGATGCGCCCGACCCGACCTGCACGCCGTTCGAGCTGGTGCCCTGCGACGTCTTCATCACCGAAGCCACCTTCGGCTTGCCAGTGTTCCGGCATGGCGATGCGAGCGACGAGGTCAAGAAACTGCTCGCCTCCGTCGCGCTGTTTCCGGAGCGCGCGCATCTCGTCGGGGCCTACTCGCTCGGCAAGGCGCAGCGCGTAATCAAGCTGCTGCGGCAAGCCGGTTTTGACGCGCCGATCTATTTGCATGGCGCGATGGAGACGATCACGCATTACTACCAGAGCCGCGGCATCGAGCTCGGCGAGCTCAGGCCGGTCAAGGGCGTCAAGAAGGCGGCGCTCGCCGGCACCATCACGCTGGCGCCGCCCTCGGCAACCTCCGATCTCTGGACACGGCGCTTTCCCGATCCGGTCACCGCCTTTGCCTCGGGCTGGATGCGGGTGCGCGCCCGGGCGCGGCAGCGCGGCGTCGAGCTGCCGCTGGTGATCTCCGATCACGCCGACTGGGACGGCCTCACCGCCACGATCGGTGCGAGCGGCGCCGGCGAGATCTGGGTCACGCACGGCCAGGAAGATGCACTGGTGCATTGGTGCCGAAGCAAAGGTCTGAAAGCGCAGCCGCTCGATCTCGTCGGTTACGGCGATGAGGAGGAGAGCGAGACGCCGCTTCAAGATGGGGCCGAAGCATGAACCGCTTCGCCGAGTTGCTCGACCGGCTCGCCTACGAGCCCGGCCGCAACAACAAGCTGCGTCTGATCACCAATTATTTCCGGGAGGTCGACGATCCCGATCGCGGCTATGCGCTGGCGGCGCTGACCGGCGCACTCAGTTTCAAACATGCCAAGCCGGCGCTGATCCGCGATCTCATTGCATCGCGCACGGATGAGGTGTTGTTCGGGTTGAGTTACGATTATGTCGGCGATCTCTCGGAGACGGTGGCGCTGATGTGGCCGAAGACGGCGCTCACCGCCCACAACAACCCGCCACCCCCGACGCTCACCGAGGTCGTCACCACGCTGCGCACGCTCGGCAAGACCGAGCTGCCGAAGCAGCTCGAGCGCTGGCTCGACGAGCTCGACGAGACCGGCCGCTGGGCCCTCCTGAAGCTCGTCACTGGCGCGCTTCGGATTGGCATCTCCGCGCGCCTCGCCAAGACTGCGGCCGCCGCGCTCGGCGACAAGGACCCGCATGAGGTCGAGCTGATCTGGCCGGGTCTCGCACCGCCCTATCTCGACCTGTTCGCCTGGCTGGAGGGCCGTGCCGAGAAGCCGGTCAATCGCGACCCCGCGCCGTTCCGGCCCGTGATGCTGGCGCATGCGATCGAGGACAGCGATTTCGCCGCCCTCGATCCCGCCGACTACATCGCCGAATGGAAATGGGACGGCATCCGCGTGCAGGCGGTGGCGGGGCGCGACGATCGCGGCCACGTCACGGCGCGGCTCTATTCGCGCACCGGCGAGGACATCACGGGCAGCTTCCCGGATCTCGTGCCATCGCTGCGGCTGCCGGGCGCGATCGACGGCGAGCTCCTGATCCTGCGTGAGGGCAGGGTGCAGAGTTTCAACGTCCTGCAGCAGCGGCTCAACCGCAAGGTCGTTTCGCCGAAGCTGATCAAGGAGTTTCCGATCCATCTGCGCGCCTATGATCTGCTCGGCGACGACGAGAACGATCTGCGCGAGCTGCCGTTCGCCGAGCGGCGTGAGCGGCTTGAGAGCTTCGTCGCAAAGCTCGGCGATCCCCGCATCGATCTGTCGCCAACCGTTCCCTTCGCAAGCTGGGAAGCCTTGACCGCCGCGCGCGCCAATCCGGCGAGTGCCGGCGCCGGCGAAGACGCAGACGCGGTCGAGGGCGTGATGCTGAAGCGGCGCGATGCGCCCTATCTGCCGGGCCGGCCGAAGGGCCAATGGTGGAAGTGGAAGCGCGATCCGCACATCATCGATGCCGTGCTGATGTATGCGCAGCGTGGTCACGGCAAGCGCTCGTCGTATTATTCCGACTACACCTTCGGCGTCTGGACCAAAGGCGATGCCGGCGACGAGCTGGTGCCGGTTGGCAAGGCCTATTTCGGCTTCACGGACGAGGAGCTGCTGCAGATCGACCGCTTCGTCCGCCGCAACACCACCGAAAAATTCGGTCCCGTCCGCCATGTCGTGCACGAGGGCGACAAGGGGCTGGTGCTGGAGGTGGCGTTCGAGGGCCTGCAGCGCTCGCCGCGGCACAAGTCTGGCGTTGCCATGCGCTTTCCCCGCATCAGCCGCCTGCGCTGGGACAAGCCGCCGCGGGAGGCAGACCGGCTGGAGACGCTGGAGAGAATGCTGAAGGCGGAGGCGGCGGAGATTGAGATGTGAGACGTGAATCGTCGTTCCGCTGGAAGTGCGCTCCCTCGCCTGCTTGCGGGAGAGGGTGGGGGCGAGGGCTGTCTCCGCACCGGACCGAACCATGAACGACTGTTACCTATCCATCCGGTCTGTTTTGTTACCCATCCATCCGCTGGACAGCGAGCTCGCAGCACGCGTTTGCCCGAATTAAACTCCCGTAACCCGATTGACGCCCCCTTGCGGGTTCCCCATGTGCCTCGCCGTGCCCTATAATGGGTTCGAATCCGACTGAGGAGTTTGCGATGGTCCAAGACGTCAGAGATTTGCCGGCCGGCCGCAGTGACGGCCTGAACCGCTTTCTCGGCGGCTCGCCGCTGGCGGTCGCGTTTCGCCTGGTCCTGCTCTCGATCTTGGTCGGCGTCGTGCTGGCGGCGATCGGCTTCGATCCCTGGAACATCATCTACAGCATTCGCCTGTTGTTCCAGCGGCTCTGGGATCTCGGCTTCGACGCGGTGAACTGGCTCTGGCGCTATTTCCTGCTCGGCGCGGTCATCGTGATCCCGATCTGGTTGCTGTCGCGCGTGTTCGGCGCGCCGCGTGGCCGTTAAGGATTCGGGAGCTCGCAGCCAATGCAATTGCGCTTTGTCGGCTGCGGCGATGCTTTCGGCTCCGGCGGCCGGCTCAACACCTGCTTCCACGTCTCTGGGCGCGAGGCCAACTTCCTGATCGATTGCGGCGCGTCGGCTTTGCCGGCGTTGAAGCGGCTGGAGATCGACCGCAACGAAATCGATCTCGTCCTGATCACGCATTTCCACGGTGACCATTTTGCCGGGCTGCCGTTCGTCCTGCTCGACGCGCAATTCTCGCGGCGGACAAGGCCGCTGACGATCGCCGGCCCGCAAGGCATCGAGCGGCGGCTGCGTGAGGTGATGGAGGTTCTGTTCGAGCACTCCTCCAAGACGAAGCAGCGCTTCGAGCTTGATGTCATCGAGCTCGCACCCGAGCAAAGCCGGGCTTTCGGCACCGTGACGGTGACGCCCTACCAAGTGGTGCACGGCGAATCCGGCGGCCCCTTCCTGGCCTATCGCGTCGAGGCCGAGGGCCGCACGCTCGCCTACAGCGCCGATACGGAATGGACGGAGACGCTCATTCCGCTGGCGCATGGCGCCGACCTTTTCATCGCCGAGGCTTATATGTACGAGAAGGTGGTCAAGAACCATCTCAGCCTGAAAACCTTGGAACAGCATCTGCCCGACATCGGCGCAAAACGCCTCGTCCTTACCCATATGAGCGACGACATGCTGGCGCGTCTCGACACGCTGCCCTACATGGCGGCCGAGGACGGCATGGTCGTCGTGTTCTGACCATGCACGCGCCCGTCCATCCCAGGGTTGGCACGCGAGACGTGTTCGCCATCGCAGGTCCCGCGATGATCGCGAACCTGACCACGCCGCTGATCGGCGTGGTCTCGACCACGGCGATCGGACGGCTCGATGATGCCGCGCTGCTCGGCGGCGTCGCGATCGCGTCGATCATCTTCGACTGCCTGTTCTGGCTGTTCGGCTTCCTGCGCATGAGCACGCTCGCCTTCACTGCGCAGTCGCTGGGCGCAGGTGACAAGGGCGAGCCGAGCGCGATCCTGGCCCGCGGCTTCATCGTCGCTGCTCTGATCGGCGCCGCGCTGATCGTCCTGCAACTGCCGCTGGCCGCAGTGCTGTTCGAGCTCATGGGCGGCAGCGAGGGTGTGACGCGGGCTGCGAAGACCTACTTCACGATCCGGATCTGGTCCTCGCCGTTCGCGCTCGCCAATTACGTCATCCTCGGCTGGCTGATCGGCCGGGCGCGCGCCAATTCAGCACTGCTGCTTCAGGTCGTGATCAATCTCGTCAACATGGCGGCGACGATCCTGCTGGTGCTGATCTACGACGCCGGCATTGCCGGTGCCGCGATCGCCGCGCTGTTGTCGGAAGCGATCGGGTTCGCCCTCGGCGTGATCGTCTGCCGTCATTATGCCGACGGCGGCTTCGCCGTGCCCTGCGCGACGCTGCTCGACCGCGAGAAGCTGTTGCGGATGCTGGCGGTGAATTCCGACATCATGATCCGCACGGCGGCGCTGATCACCGTGTTCCTGTTCTTCACCGCCAAGGGCGCGCAGGCCGGCGACGTCACGCTGGCCGCCAACTCCGTGCTCAACAATTTCCTGCTGGTCAGCGCCTTCTTCCTCGACGGTCTTGCCAACGCAGCCCAGCAGCTCTGCGGCCGCACCCTAGGCGCGCGCGATGCAAAGGGCTTTGCCGATTCGACCCGGCTGGTGCTGCTCTGGGGGCTCGGCTTCGCAATCGTCGTGGCCGTGCTGTTCGCGCTGTTCGGGCCGGCGCTGATCGATTTCATGACGGCGAGCGAGGACGTCCGCCGCGCCGCGCGCGAATTCCTGCCGTTCGTCGTGCTCGCGCCGATCCCGGGCGTGTTCGCCTTCGGGTTCGACGGAATCTATATCGGCGCGACCTGGGCGCGCGAGATGCGCAATCTGATGCTGGCCTCGCTTGGGATCTTCCTCGTCACCTGGTGGGCGCTGCAATCGCTCGGCAATGCCGGGCTGTGGTGCGCGCTGATGGCCTCCTACCTCTCGCGCGGCGGCTTGCAGGCGGCGCGTTATCCGGCGCAGTTCAAGGCGACGTTCGCGAAATCGTAGCGCTCGTGTCCCGGACCGCCTTACACCGCCGGCCAGTCTTCCGCCGTCAGCGTCGCGGCATCGGCGCCGACGATCTCGGACAGTGAATCCCGCCCGGTGCGGAGCAGCGTCGAGGTGAGGTCGCGCTTGATCTCATCGACGAGGCCGAGGCCCTTGTAGACCAGCGACGAATAGAGCTGGATCAGGCTCGCGCCTGCGCGGATCTTGGTCAGCGCGGCGCCGCCGGAATCCACCCCGCCCACACCGATCAGCGGGAACGCACCCTCGACGCGCACATAGGTCTCCGCCACCATCCGCGTCGACAGGCGGAACAGCGGCCGGCCGGACAGGCCGCCTTGCTCCTTGGCGCGCATCTGCTCCCGCAGCGTGCTCGGCCGCGCGATCGTCGTGTTCGACACGATCATGCCGTCGACCCGGCGCGAGCGCGCGACCTGGACGACGTCGTCGAGCTGGGCGAGACTGAGATCCGGCGCGATCTTGAGCAGCACCGGCGTGTCGCCGGCCTTCTGCCGCACCCGCTCGCGTGCGTCGATCACCCGCGCGAGGAGATCGTCGAGCAGCGCGCCTTCCTGCAAATTGCGCAGGCCCGGCGTGTTCGGCGAGGAGACGTTGACGGTGAAATAGCTCGCGACCGGCGCAAAGGTCTCGATCAGCTTGACGTAATCGGCGACGCGGTCCGGCGAATCCTTGTTGGCGCCGACATTGACGCCGACGATGCCACCGTGCTGCGCACGCGCGGCAAGCCGACGCAGTGCGGCGTCCGCGCCGTCATTGTTGAAGCCCATGCGGTTGATGACGGCCTCGTCGCGCTCGAGCCGGAACAGCCGCGGCCGCGGATTGCCTTCCTGCGGTCTCGGCGTCACCGTGCCGATCTCGACGAAGCCGAAGCCGAGCCGCAACAGCGCGTCCGGCACCTCCGCGCTCTTGTCGAAGCCGGCGGCCATGCCGATCGGATTGGGAAAGTTCAGCCCGAAGGCGCGCATGGCGAGCTTGGGGTCGTCGGCGCGCGGCTTGACCGGCGGCAGGAAGCGCAGGCCCTGGATCGCGAGGCGATGCGCGTCTTCGGGATCGAGCCAGCGCAGCACCGGCAGCGAAAAGGCGTCGAAAGCGCGGATCACGGCAGCAGCTCCGGAACATCGTGGCCGCCGTCGGAGCGGATGTTGAGGTTCATCACCGCGATGACAGCGCCGAGATCGAGCTCGCCATAGAGATGCGGAAACAGCTCGTCATTGCGCGAGCGCTCCCAGCGCAGCTCGCTGCCGAACGCCTCGCCGTCAATCTCGATCAGGAACAATGCGCGCTGGCCGAAATAATGCTTGCGCAGGGTCTCGGGAACCTGGGCGGCAGTCGAGAAATGGATGAAACCGTCGCGCGCGTCGTCCGCGCTGCCCCGGTAGACACCCTGTCGTTCCGCTTCGCGCCAGGCCGAAGCCGGACAGATTTTGTAGATCTTGACCACCGCTTGCGCAGCCCTGTTTGCTCTTTGAGTCTTTTGGGTTTTTTCGTCTGTTGCGGGTCCTTAAAGCCCCCGGCGCGACCGTAAAGGCCGCCCCTGCCGAACTCAAGGCCTAGAGCCGTTTCCGTTCCGATGAAATCGAAACGGAGCGCCAGATTGCTGTTTTCACGCGTTTCCTGCCGCGAACCCGTACCCGCCTCACTTGAAAATGCGGTCTGCCGTAGCCCCTTGCGCGAAAAACGGAAAACCGGTTGATTTGAGGACAGTTTTCCTGAGTTGCGACGGGCTGGACCTTCCATGGTCAGACAGGCCAAAGCGCAGAGGATGCTCACCCACGACCAGATCTGGGGCGCGCTGGATCGGCTGGCGGCGCGCGCCGGTCTGTCGCCGTCCGGCCTTGCCAAGCGTGCCGGGCTCGATCCCACCACCTTCAACAGGTCCAAGCGCGTCACCTCGGACGGCCGCGAGCGCTGGCCTTCGACCGAATCGATCGCGAAAGCGCTGGCGGCGACCGACTCCTCGATCGAAAGCTTTGCGAGGCTGATCGACGATGGCGCAGGCGACGGCCGCTCGATCCCGCTGCTCGGCTTGGCATTGGCCGGTGCGAGCGGGGCCTTCGACGAGTCCGGCTTTCCCTCGGGCAAGGGCTGGACCGAAACCACGCTTCCGGCCACGGACGACAACCACACTTTTGCGTTGGAGATTTCCGGCGATGCGTTTGCCCCTGTTTATCGCGACGGCGACATTGTCCTGGTGTCGCCCGGGGCGCCGATCCGCAAAGGCGATCGCGTGGTGGTGAGAAGCAAGACAGGGCAGGTGACGCTCGCAACGCTGAGGCGCCGCACCGCGAAGGCCGTAGAGCTGCAGTCGCTCGATGCATCACAGGCCCTGCGCACCATGGCGGCGGACGAGGTGGCGTGGATGGCGCGCATCGTGTGGACGAGCCAGTGACGACGACCTTAGCGGTATCGTCACCCGCATTCCTGCGGACAGCGTTTCATCCCGATCGTCATTGCGACTCACGGCCGCTCTCGCATAGGTTGCGCCGGCATTGCCGAATCAATTCATCCTGGGGGAATATGATGAATCGCCGTCACGCATTGAAGGCCCTGGCAGGTCTGGCGCTTTGCCCGCTGTGCAAGCCGGCTTTCGCCGCCGAAGGCGCGCATTGGAGCTATGAAGGCGCCGGCGGTCCGGCCAAATGGGGCGACCTCGACGCAGCCAACAAGGCCTGCGCGGTCGGCCTGCAGCAATCGCCGATCGATATCGAGGCGACGATCAAGTCGCAATTGCCGGTTCTGAAGCTGAACTGGGGCAAGAGCGCCGACACCATCGTCAACAACGGGCACACCATCCAGCTCAACTTCGCCGAAGGCAGCACGTTGATGCTCGGCGACGTCAAGTACAAGCTGCTTCAGGTGCACTTCCACCGCCCGAGCGAGCACATGATCGGCGGCAAGAATTTTCCGATGGAGGCGCATTTCGTCCATCGCAACGAGGCCGGCGGGCTCGCCGTGGTTGGGGTGCTGATGGCTGAGGGCAGGCCGAACCCGGCCTTCGGCAAGATCGTCAAGGCCATGCCCGCGGCCGAAGGACCCGCCGTGAAAGCGGATGCGGGCATCGATCCGCACGCCTTGCTGCCCCCGCGGCTCAGCTACTTCCGCTATCCCGGCTCGCTGACGACGCCGCCCTGTTCGGAAGTGGTCGAATGGCTGTTGCTGACCACCCCGATCCAGGTCTCGGCCGCAGATGTGGCCGCCTTCGCAAAGCTCTACCCGATGAACGCGCGGCCGGTGCAGAAGGACAACAGGCGTTACGTGCTGCGCTCGATCTGATCTGCTTCACGCGCTCCGCGCCAGTGCGCCATCGATCATGTTCACCGCGTTCTGCACGCCGTACACCGCGACGAAGGAACCGAAGCGCGGGCCCTTCTCCTGGCCGAGCAGCACCTGGTAGAGCATGTTGAACCAGTCCAGCGTGACGCCGGGTCGGCCGTCCTTGCCCTTCTTGACCTGGTCGAGGAAGGGCTCGCGGCGGCCGATCTCGTAGACGACGTTCTGGATGTCCTCGGCGGAAGCGTCCGGCGCCAGCTGCGACAGCGCGTCGCGCAGATCCTGAAGTGCGGCGCGCTCGGTGTCGGTGGGCACGCGGAACTGCTTCGTCGGCGCCACGAAGTCCCGATAGTAATTGATGGCATAGCCGACCATCGCATCCAGCTTCGGATGCGTCTGCGGGCTCACACCGGGACGATAGCGGCCGATGAAGCCCCACAGCGTCTCGGCATTCTCCGCGTTGGATGACGACACCAGCGTCAGCAGCAGTTGGAAAGTGACGGGCATGTCGCCTTTCGGCGGCTTGCCGTTGTGGATGTGCCAGACCGGATTGCCGAGCTGCTGCTTGCCGTCCTGCCTGGCGAAGCCGTCGATGAACTGCTGGTAGTCGTCGACATTGCGCGGGATGACGTCGAAATACAATCGCTTGGCCGCCTTCGGCTCGCGATACATGAACAGCGACAGCGATTCCGGCGAGGCGTAGCGCAGCCATTCGTCGATGGTGAGACCGTTGCCCTTCGACTTCGAGATCTTCTGGCCCTTCTCGTCGAGGAAGAGCTCGTAATTGAAGCCTTCGGGCGGCGTGCCGCCGAGCGCCTTCGCGATTGCGCCCGAGAGCTTCACCGAGTCGATCAGGTCCTTGCCGGCCATCTCGTAGTCGACGCCGAGCGCGACCCAGCGCATCGCCCAGTCGGCCTTCCACTGACACTTGACGTTGCCGCCGGTGACCGGCGTCTCGACCTCCTGGTTCGTATCGGGGTCGACATAAGTCACCGTGCCGGCCGCAACGTCGCGGCGGATCATCGGAACCTGCAGCACGATGCCGGTGGTCTTGCTGATCGGAAGAAACGGCGAATAGGTGGCGCGGCGATCGGGGCCCAGCGTCGGCAGGATGATCTCCATCACCTTGTCGTAGGCGGCGAGCATCTTCAGCAGCGTCGCGTCGAAGCGACCGGACGTGTAATAGTCGGTTGAGCTCGCGAATTCGTAGTCGAAGCCGAAATGATCGAGGAAGGCGCGGAGCCGCGCATTGTTGTGGTGCCCGAACGAGGGGTGCTCGTTGGAGAACGGATCCGGCACCCGCGTCAGCGGCTTGCCGAGATGCTCCGCCAGCATCTCCTTGTTGGGGAGGTTGTCAGGCACCTTGCGAAACCCGTCCATGTCGTCGGAGAAGGCGAGCAGGCGGGTCTTGATCTTGTCCTCGGTGAGCACGCGGAAGGCATGGCGCACCATCGAGGTGCGCGCGACCTCGCCGAACGTGCCGATATGCGGCAGGCCCGACGGCCCATAGCCGGTTTCGAACAGCACCTCGTCCTTCGGGCTCTTCTTCAGCCGCGCGACAATGGCCTTCGCCTGCTCGAACGGCCAGGCGTTGGATTGTTCGGCGAGCGCACGAAGGTCACTCGGGCTCATATTGGGATCGATAACGGACATCAAGAAGGGCCTCCGGGCCGCGGAAAATAGCGATTTCCGGGCAGAATGCAAAAATGGTCTCGATCGTCATTCCGGGGCGATGCGCAGCATCGAACCCGGAATCTCGAGATTCTCAGGTGCGCAACTGCGAACCATAGTTCGCGCTTCGCGCGCCCCGGAATGACGATCGATCGGTCAGAACGGGCTAACCGAGAAATACCGCAGCCACAGATCGGTGTAGCGGCCTTTTTCCCAGACCCGAAACAGCGCCCAGTTCAGGGCCTGGCGCAGCACGTCGTTACCCTTGCGCACGGCAATGCCGATGCCCTCGCCGAAGAAGCGGCTCTCGACGAAGGGGCCGCCCGAGAAGGCGCAGCAATCGCCGGAATCGGTGCCGTTGATCCAGAACGCGAGCGAGATGGCATCGCCGAAGATGAAGTCGACCTCGCCCTTGCGAAGGGCCGCGCGCAGCGCATCGTCACTTTGATAGGGATGCAGCTCGGCGTCGGTGAACATGGCCCTGAGATAGGCTTCATGCGCGGAGCCCGCGATGACGCCGACCTTCTTGCCTTCGAGGTATTCGGGGCGGATTTCCGGCATCACCGCATCCTTGCGCGAGGCGAAGCGCGCCGGCACGCGGTAATAGGGATCGGTGAAGTCGACCCGGGCACGCAGCTGCGGGCTCACCGCCATCGAGGCGATGATGGCATCGCCCCGGTTCGAGGAGAGTGCGTCGACCAGCGTCTCGAAGCGGCGCATCTGCACCGTGCAGGTGACCTTGATCTCCTCGCAGAGGCTGCGGGCGAGATCCACGTTGAAGCCGGCCGGGTTGCCGTCGGCGCCGGTGTAGTTGAACGGCGGATAATCGGTCTCGGTCAGGAAGCGGATCACGGTCAGGCGCGACAGGTCCGGACGTTCCGGCCGCCGCCTTGGGTCCCAGAAGCCGGGCACAGCCTGCGGAGCGGCCTGGGGGGCGACCTGCGGCGTGGCCTGGGGTGATGCCGGGGGACGTTTGGCGGGAGCCTGGGCCTCGGCAGCGGGCAGGCCCATGAGCAGGCAGGCGCCAACGGCCAGCCCTGTCAGCAAGCCGCGGGCAGATTTCGACGATTTCGCCTGTTGCGATGGAGTCATCGGCCGGAAATGAACGAATTTCATTGGGATCGGAGGGCGTTATAGACCATCCCGCCGGGAACGCGAGCGCGGAATGTGGCCAAGACCAGGGTGCGCTCCCCCGTGCGGGGGAGGGTTGGGGAGAGGGTGCCTCCTTTGGGCGAGAACCCCTCCGTGGAGAGAACACCCACCCGGCGCTGCGCGCCGAGCTCCCCCGCAAGCAAGCGGGAGAGGTTGCAGCGGAGTTCGCGGTTGGCCGGTGAGTCCTCAGAGATACTTCTTCAAATCCGCCGCCGCCTCTTCCGGCGTGCGCTTCAGGTTGAACGGCGAGACGAACCTCCCCTCGCGGTCCATCAGGTAGATCAGGGCGGTGTGGTCCATGGTGTAGTCGCCGTCCTTGGTCGGGACCTTCTTGGCATAGACCCGATAGGAGGTGATGACCTTGGCGGTCTCGGCAGGGTCACCGGACAGGCCCTCGAGGTGCGGATCGAAGCTCGACAGATAGTCCTTCATGGTCGCCGGCGTATCGCGCTCGGGATCGACCGAGATGAAGACGGCATTGACCTTGTCGGCATCCTTGCCCATCGCGCGCAGCACTTCCGAGATCTCGAACAGGGAGGTCGGGCAGACGTCGGGGCAATGGGTGTAGCCGAAGAAGATCAGGGTCGGCTTGCCCTTGAGGCTCTTGTCAGTGACGGCCTTGCCGTTCTGGTCGGTGAGCTGGAACGGTCCGCCGATCGCGGCCGGCTGCGCCACCTTGCTGACGCCGCCCATGGCCCAGAACATGATCAGGAGCCCGACGACGAGGCTTGCGGCGAAGGCGGTCGCGATCACCAGCGGACGGGTGGCGGAACTCATGAGCGGAAAACTTCCTGTCGCGGATCAGAAGCAGGCGGCGAAACCGGCCCTGATCATTTCGAAGAACATCTGGGTGCCATAGTGGAGCCACAGCATCAGCGCGCCGAGAACGAGCACCCCGCCGATCGCCGCGCCCGCCCACAGCAGCACGGACGGCGTCCGGCCGGCAGTGGACGAATTGTCCTGTAATGGATGCGTCGGGTGCAGTGGTTGAGCCATGACAACGATCGAGGGCGAAGGCCCGGTTCCCGAGCCACAGATAGGCTCTGGCCCGCCTGCGGGCAAGCCGCAGGCGGGCCAGAGCGATCCGGTCAGGCCGAGGATGTCAGTGCAGGAGCTGGCCCCGGGCGGATTCGATCTGGTCCGCTTGCGGGAGGGACCGGCGCGCCGGCTTGATGGTCGAGGCCTGTGCGTCCATGTAGCAGGGCTTGTACATGGCCTGGAGCTGCTTGCCCTTGAGGAAGAGCATATGTGGGGTGAGGCCGCCGCGCTGGCTGATCCAGCGCTTCACCTGCGAGGGGTACATCGCATAGAGCATCTGGGTCGCCTCGGTATTGGTGACGGCGCGGCCATTGCTGCCGAAATCCCAGGCGGCGTGGAAGCCGAGCGTCGCGCTCGAGGTCACGCAGATGCGGTCATGCGGGATGGCGCCGAGGACGATCGTGCAGGCGGAGGCGCAGAGGCCGTCGATGATGACGGTTTCTCCCGATTGACGCAGGTCCTGGTACTTGTCGACGTAGGTTCCAATCCGGCCACCGCGGTCATCCGCGATCCGAACCACCGCGTGAGAAGCCCCCATGCCAGCGATCAACAGAACCGCCGCAAGCAACCCCGTCAGAAACTTCATTGTCCCCGCCCCAGTCGAATTCGAATCTGCGTGTCAGGTGGTGATGCACGGCTAGCGTCGGTCGTAACCAAGGTTTTGTCTAGGCAGGCCGGCTCGCTCAAAACAAATTCAAATCCAGTGTTGCGTCCGCGCTGCACTCGGTCGGTCTTTATCCCAGAGTGGAACAAGTTAACGATGTCTTACGCGCCTCGCCCTTGATCTCAGTTACAACCGCTGGCTTCAATCCGGGCAAATACAGGGGGAACCATGGAGAGGGGAGTCATGGAGGGGGACACACATGGCTGAGGACACGGACGTCATCGTCGTCGGCGGGGGATTGTCGGGCCTCGTGGCCGCAACCGAGATCGCCGATGCGGGCAAGCGCGTGATCGTGGTCGACCAGGAAGGCGAGCAGTCGATCGGAGGACAGGCGTTCTGGTCGTTCGGCGGACTGTTCATGGTCGATTCGCCGGAGCAGCGCCGGCTCGGCATCAGGGATTCCTTCGACCTCGCCATGCAGGACTGGCTCGGGACCGCCGGCTTCGACCGCGATGAGGACTTTTGGCCGCGCCAATGGGCGGAGGCTTATGTCGCGTTCGCGGCCGGCGAGAAGCGCGCCTGGCTGCGGGCGATGGGTCATCGCATCTTTCCCGTGGTCGGCTGGGCCGAGCGCGGCGGTTATGACGCAATGGGCCACGGCAATTCCGTGCCCCGCTTTCACGTCACCTGGGGCACCGGCCCCGGCCTCGTCGAGCCGTTCGAGCGCCGCGCCCGCGAAGCCGTCAAGAGCGGCCGGCTGAGCTTCAGGTTCCGCCACCGCGTCGACGCGCTCTCGATCACCAACGGAACGGTGGATGGCGTCAGCGGCGCCGTCCTCGCTCCCGACGATGTCGAGCGCGGCAAGAGCTCTTCCCGCAATGTGGTCGGCGAGTTTGCGCTCAAGGGGCAGGCCGTGATCGTCGCCTCCGGCGGCATCGGCGGCAATCACGAGCTGGTGCGGCAGAACTGGCCGAAGCGGCTCGGTGATCCCCCGAAATTCATGATCTCCGGCGTGCCCGAACATGTCGACGGCCGCATGATCGGCATCACCGAGACATCCGGCGCGCGGCTGATCAATCGCGACCGCATGTGGCATTATGTCGAAGGCATCCAGAATTGGAATCCGATCTGGCCGCGCCACGGCATTCGCATCCTGCCCGGCCCCTCCTCGATGTGGTTCGACGCCACGGGCACAAGGCTGCCGGCGCCGCTCTTTCCCGGCTCCGACACGCTCGGCCAGCTCAAATACATCATGTCGACGGGCTATGATTATTCCTGGTTCATCCTGACCCAGAGCATCATCAAGAAGGAGTTCGCGCTCTCGGGCTCGGAGCAGAACCCTGATCTCACCGGCAAGAGCTGGCGCATGACCTTGCGCCGCGCCACCAACAAAGGCGCGCCTGCGCCGGTGGAAGCGTTCAAAAGCCATGGTGTCGACTTCATCGTACGCGACAAGCTCGAGGATCTTGTCGCGGAGATGAACAAGCTTGCCGGCAGCGACCTCCTCAAGCTCGCCCATATCAGGACGCAGATCGAGGCGCGCGACCGCGAGATCGCCAATCCCTATGTCAAGGACGCGCAGGTGATGAACATCCACAATGCGCGCCGTTACATCGGCGACAAGCTGATCCGCACCGCCTCCCCACACAGGATCCTGGATCCCGCGCACGGGCCGCTGATCGCGGTCAAGCTCAACATCCTCACCCGCAAGACGCTGGGCGGCTTCGAGACCGATCTCGATTCGCGCGTGTTCGGCGGCGAGGGCAGCGTCATTCCCGGCCTTTACGCGGTCGGCGAAGCCGCCGGCTTCGGCGGCGGCGGCGTGCATGGCTATCGCTCGCTCGAAGGCACCTTCCTCGGCGGCTGCTTGTTCTCGGGCCGCAATGCCGGCCGCGCCGCTGCCAAAGCGGTAGGCTAGCTCATGCGGCGGTGGATGCGCATCGCGGCGATCGTCGCGGCATTGACCACGGCTTCCGCTGCATCCGCCGAGACCATCGACGTCAACGGCGTGAAGCGCTCCTACACCGCGCAATTGCCGGCCAAGAGGCCTGCGCCGCTGGTGATCGTGCTGCATGGCAAGACCCAGCGCGGCGCCGACATGATCACGCGGACGGCCTGGCCACAGGTCGCGAAGCGCGAAGGCCTGGCCGTGGCGTTTCCCGACGGACTCAACCATGCTTGGGCCGATGCGCGGACAAGAGCGGGACCCGCACTGCGCGGGCCTCCGCCGGGCACCAATGACGTCGCCTTCATCGCAAGGCTCGTCGAGAAGCTGGTAGCCGACGGGATCGCCGATGCAAAGCGCGTCTTCATCGCAGGCATCTCCAATGGCGGTGCCATGGCGATGACCATGGCCTGCGCCCGCGCCGATCTGTTTGCGGCCGGCGCGAGCGTGATCATGAATCTCACAGACGAAGCCGCCGTCAGCTGCCATCCGTCACGGCCGCTGCCAATGCTGATCATGAACGGCACGGCCGATCCGCTGGTCCCCTACGCCGGTGGACGCGGGTCGAGCTATTTTGCCGCTGACGGATTCTGGTCGACCGAGGAGACGCTGGAGTTCTGGCGCAAGCTCAACGGCTGCGAGACGGATGATGCGGCAAGGTCCGATCTGCCCGACAGGAATGCGGCGGACCAGTCCACGGTGACGCGGATCTCCTCGCGCTGCCCGGCCGGACACGACGTCGTGCTCTATCGAGTCAACAATGGCGGCCATCGCATGCCCGGATTTTCTCCGGATGCCCGCTTCCCCAAGGTCGCAGCCAGCCTGCTCGGGCCGCAGAACGGCGATATCGACGGCGCCGAGGCGATCTGGGCTTTTTTCAGTCAGTTTCCTTGAGGGCACGTGTTCGGCGCTGATGCCAGCGCGCAGCTAACGCATGCGTGCGCGGGCAACGCATGCGCCCCGGGGGTGGCAGAGCGCGAGGTGCTGGGCTAGACAGGGCCGCCATTCCAGTGAGGAGATCCGTAAATGAGCATTCAGCGTTTCGAAACCGGCCCGCGCATGAGCCAGGTCGTCGTGCACGGCAACACCGTCTATCTCGCCGGTGTCGTCGCCAACAAGGCGGCCGGCGAGAGCGTGACCAAGCAGACCCAGGACATCCTGGCGACCATCGACGGCCATCTCGCCAAGGCCGGCACCGACAAGTCGAAGCTGCTCTCGGCCACGATCTACATCACCGACATGAAGACGTTCGGCGAAATGAATGCGGTGTGGGACGCCTGGGTCTCGCCCGGCAACACCCCCGCACGCGCCACGGTCGAAGCCAAGCTGGCGGCGCCGCAATACACCGTCGAGATCATGGTGACCGCCGCGAAGTGATTTCGCGAAGACTTGACGCTCGTCGAGGCGCGATGAAGCATCATCGCGCCTCAGTTCTTTTGCGCATGACCTCCGAGGTAATCGATCGACGCGCGTGAACCTTCGATAGTCGGGCCAGCCGGACAACACGGCGCCATCGAAGGAGAGCACCATGACCGATCCCAACACCGTCGCCCGCCGCTACATCGAGCTTTGGAACGAGCGCGTCGCCGGCCGGCGCCGCGAACTGCTCAGCGAGAACTGGACGAATGATGCGAGCTATGTCGATCCCCTGATGAAGGGCGATGGCCGCGACGGCATCGAGGCGCTGATCGCTGGCGTGCAGCAGCGCTTTCCCGATTTCAAATTCCACCTGATCGGCGAGCCCAACGGCTACGGCGACCACATCCGCTTTTCCTGGGGACTCGGTCCCGATGGCGCCGACAGCCCGATCAAGGGCACGGATTTCGCCGTGCTGAAGGACGGCCGGATCAGCAGCGTGACCGGATTTCTCGATCAGGTGCCGGCCGAGGCGTGAGACCGCTGGCTTCCTCGTGTGGGAGAGAGGACGGGCGCATGCGGTTTTAGCGTCCGGCGCGCGCGCCTCGTCCTTCGAGACGACCGCTTTCAGCGGTCTCCTCATCAGGATGAGGCTGAACTGTATCGGCGTCCGTTGAAAGTGCTGCCGCGCACTCTGTCCTCATCCTGAGGGCCCGCCAAAGGCGGGCGTCTCGAAGAATGGCCGCAGCGGATAGTCTTCAATACCCTTTCGTGCAGGCGGGGAGGGCGGCACCCCTCGACGAAGCCATCCCCACGGCTTACCTGTCATGCCGTGCCACCTCGTACCCTCCAAGTATCGGCCGAGCCGGCCGCGCTGCTGCCGGGCCGCTTCCAGCAATGGTTCGCGGCCCGCGGCTGGTCGCCGCGCGCGCATCAATTAGCGCTGCTGGAGAAGGCGAGCGAGGATGCTAGCGCGCTGCTGATCGCGCCGACTGGCGCCGGCAAGACGCTGGCGGGATTTCTGCCGACGCTGGTGGAGCTTTCGGCGCAGGCGGCCGAACGGATTCCTGGGGCGAAGCAAAGCCTCGTGTCCACCGGCCGCAGCCTGCAACGGACCTTCGGCCTGCACACGCTCTACATCTCGCCGCTCAAGGCGCTCGCCGTCGACATCGCGCGCAATCTGGAGCGGCCGATCGCGGAGATGGGTCTGCCGATCAAAGTGGAGACCCGCACCGGCGACACGCCGGTGTCGCGCCGCCAGCGGCAGCGCCGCTATCCGCCTGATGTGTTGCTGACGACACCCGAGCAGCTTGCGCTGCTGCTGTCCTCCGACGACGCGCCGTTCCTGTTCTCCTCCCTCAAGCGCATCGTGCTCGACGAATTGCATGCGCTGGTGACCTCCAAGCGCGGCGACCTGCTCTCGCTCGGCCTCGCGCGGCTGTGGCGGCTGGCGCCGCAGATGCGCGCCATCGGCCTGTCGGCGACGGTGGCCGAGCCGGACCAGCTCGCGCGCTTCCTGGTGCCCCAGCCCGATGGCCGGGAAGCGGCCGCCGATGTCGTCGTCGCCGGCGGTGCGGCCCCGCCAGAGGTCGAGATGCTCGACACGCGCGAGCGCCTGCCCTGGGCCGGCCACAGCGCGCGCCACGCGCTTCCTGAGATCTACGAGCTGATCAAGGCGAACAAGACCACGCTGATCTTCGTCAACACCCGCAGCCAGGCCGAGATGCTGTTCCAGAATCTCTGGAGCATGAACGACGATGGCCTGGCCATCGCGCTGCATCACGGCTCGCTCGACGTCGCCCAGCGCCGCAAGGTCGAGGACGCGATGTCGGCGGGCCGGCTGCGCGGCGTGGTCTGCACCTCCTCGCTCGACCTCGGCGTCGATTGGGGCGACGTCGATCTCGTCGTCAATATCGGCGCGCCAAAAGGCTCTTCGCGCCTGATGCAGCGGATTGGCCGCGCCAACCATCGCCTCGACGAGGCTTCGCGCGCGGTGCTGGTGCCGGCCAACCGTTTCGAGGTGCTGGAGTGCCGCGTCGCGATCGACGCCATTGCCGAGAATGCGCAGGACACGCCGCCCTTGCGCACGGGTGCTCTCGACGTGCTGGCCCAGCATGTGCTCGGCTGTGCCTGCGGCGAGCCGTTCCTCAGCGACGATCTGTATGCCGAGGTTCGCACGGCCGCGCCCTACGCCGAGCTGTCGCGGCAGGATTTCGACGACGTCATCGATTTCGTCGCCTCCGGCGGCTACGCGTTGAAGACCTATGAGCGCTTCGCCCGCATCAAGCAGGACAAGGAGGGACGCTGGCGCGTTGCCAATCCCAAGGTGCGGCAGAGTTACCGCATGAATGTCGGCACCATCGTCGAGGACGACATGCTGAAGGTGCGGCTGGTGCGCTCGCGCGGCGGCGGGCAAGGAAAAGCAGGCGGATCGACAGGCGTGATCGCGCGTGGCGGCCGGCTGCTCGGCGAGATCGAGGAAGCTTTCATCGAGGGTCTCTCGCCCGGCGATACCTTCGTGTTCTCGGGCGAGGTGGTGCGCTATGAAACCCTAGTCGAGGACCAGGTCTATGTCTCGCGCGCGCACGACAAGGACCCCAAGGTGCCGTCCTATATGGGCGGCAAATTTCCGCTCTCGACCTATCTCGCCGAGCGCGTCCGCCGGCTGCTCGACGACGGGCGTGCGTGGGGTGGCCTGCCGGAGCAGGTGCGCGACTGGCTGTCGCTGCAGAAGGACATCTCCCGCGTACCAGCGGTGCGCGAGCTCCTGGTCGAGAGCTTCCCGCGCGCCAACAAGCATTATCTGGTCTGCTATCCGTTCGAGGGCCGCCTCGCGCACCAGACGCTCGGCATGCTGCTGACGCGCCGGCTGGAGCGTGCCCGCGCGCGGCCGCTCGGCTTCGTCGCCAATGAATATGCGGTGGCGATCTGGGGCCTCGGCGATCTCTCCTTCATGATCCGCGACGGAAAAATCGACCTCAACGCGCTGTTCGACCCCGACATGCTCGGCGATGATCTGGAGGCCTGGCTCGCCGAATCCGCGCTGATGAAGCGCACTTTCCGCAACTGCGCCATCATCTCCGGTCTGATCGCGCGCCGCCACACCGGCGAGGAGAAGAGCCGCCGCCAGGTGCTGTTCTCGACCGATCTGGTCTACGACGTGCTGCGCAAGCACCAGGCCGATCACGTCCTCTTGCGCGCCGCGCGCGCCGATGCCGCCACCGGCCTGCTCGATTTGCGTCGTCTCAGCGACATGCTGATGCGTATCCACGGCCGCATCACGCACCGGGAACTCGACCATGTCTCCCCGCTCGCCGTGCCCGTGATGCTGGAAATCGGCCGCGAGTCAGTCTATGGCGAAGCTGCAGACGAGCTTTTGGCCGAAGCCGCCGACGAGCTCGTCAAAGAGGCGATGGGATAGAGCAGGTTTCGGACGTGACGAGGGGCGCGCAGGTTTCGGGGGATGTCGACGACATGCGCGTGTCCACAGTCACCATCAGCGATGTGACCTTCGCCGCCGACCTCTCCGGCGCGCTGTTCTGGGAAGAGCAGCGTCTGCTCGTCGTCTCCGACCTGCACCTTGAAAAAGGCTCCAGCTTCGCCACCCGCGGCGTGCTGCTGCCGCCATACGATACCATCGCGACGCTTGGCCGGCTCGCTGCTGTCATCTCCCGCCATGATCCGGGAGTAGTCATCGCCCTCGGTGACAGCTTTCACGACTGCAGCGCGCACGAGCGTCTGTCCGCCGCGGACCGCGACGCGGTGGCCGCACTCCAGACCGGTCGCGACTGGATCTGGATCTCCGGCAATCACGATCCGATGCTGCCGCGCGATCTCGGCGGCACCGTCGCTGACGAAGTCGCGATCGGCCCGGTCACCTTCCGCCACGAGCCGACCGGTGCGCGCGGCGAGATCGCCGGCCATCTCCATCCCAAGGCACGCGTGTCCGCGCGCGGCCGCGTCATGGAGCGCCGCTGCTTCGCCAGCGACGGAATGCGGGCGGTGATGCCGGCATTCGGTGCCTATGCCGGCGGGCTCAGCATCCGCGACGCGGCCTTCGCAAAGATCTTTCCGGCCAATGGCTTTGTCGCCCATCTGCTCGGCGACCGCCGCGTCCACGCCATTGCCGCCTCGCGCTGCAGCTGAGATTTCGGCGCGTCGTCAGAACAAATTAAGAACACTTTAGCAAGTCTTTGATATATCATTGTGATTCGGCGCATCGCCGACACAATATCTAGCGTTTGTCAGACTTTGCGAGGACTAGATGTCCACCATCGCCTTCGATCAATTTGCCCTCACCCGGATCGCCGATTTCGCGCGCTCGCTATCGCGGCTGCATCAGGCGGCGCGGCGCCAGAGGGTCGACGACGACCAGTTCGACCGCGAGTTCAACGCGGTGTGCCAGTCGATCTGGGGCTACACCATCGACGACGTCAGCGACGATCTGTTCTCGGCCGAGGACCATCTGTTCCTGGACACGCTGGACGAAGCGCATGCGCGCATCTTCGCGGCCGAGCAGGGCTACGACCTCGTCGGCGAGACGGGCATGCTGACGGACTGGTGGGGTTTCTGCTGGATGATCCTGGCCGAGAAGCGCGGCCTGCTGACGCCGGAGAACCGCGCCGCCGCGCGGGCGGCGATCGAGGAGAAATATCTGGCCGCGCCGAACGTGATCGGGGTGATCATCGGGAGGTAGTGCTCCATCCTCGTCTTTGCGAGCCACCGGGTCCGCGCAGAGCGCGGCCCGATGACAGGCTCAGCGAAGCAATCCAGAATCTTTCCGCGGAGGGATTCTGGATTGCTTCGTCGCGAGGGCTCCTCGCAATGACGGCTCGGGCTTACTCCAGCCCGGCCCGCTTCGCCGGCTTCGCGGCCGCCTTCGGTACCGACACATCGGGCAGCGCCTCACGCACGATCTCCGGAGCCGGCGCATCTGCCGACACCGTCTCGGCGCGCACCGGCGCCACCTTCATCTCGCCGAGCCGGGCGCGGACCTGGGCGGTGAGGCCGGGATAGGAGGCGACCGGGGTGAAGTCCGCAGCCTGGTCGTTGCCGACGCGAATGCCGGTATAGGCGACGAGGCCGTCAGTGGTGGCAATCACGTCGCCGGCTTTCAGCGAGGAATCCAGCGCGAGATCGACCGGGGCAAGGCCGACCGGCTCGCGGCCGTTGCAGGTGCAATCGGCGCGCAGCGCCTTGCGATAGGCGAACGCGTTCTCGCTGTCGGCATAGCGCTCACCGGTCTGCGAGGCGGCGCCGTCGATCGAGGAGCCGAAATAGACCTTGGTCGCGCTGGCAGGGCAGAACGCCTGACACATCTGTGCCGGCGAGGCGAGGCCGCGCATCAGCGGAAAATACTTGCCGTCGCAGCTGCGCACGCAGAAGGCCGGACCCGAGCCGCCTGCTGCGGCCGACCGCGTCGGCGGCACATATTGCGGAGTTGCGGCATTCTGTTGCCCGGTGAAGGGATCGGAGTAGGAGCTCGCCTGCGGCGGCACCTCGCGCTGCGGCCGCTGCATGCCGCCGAAGAAGAAATCGAACAGGCCTTCGGCCGACACCGGGGCGGGAGTTGCCAGCAGTGGTGCTGCAAGCGCGGCGGCCACAATCGCGCGACGCCGCCGGCGCGTATGGGACAGGACTGTACGCAACGCTCACTCCACCCGACGCTACTGAACCGGCCGGGACCAGAGGGGTCTCAGCACATGATGCACCATAGAGCGGGATGGTAAATGAGCGGTTGAGGGCGCTTCTTCACCTCTCCCCGCGGGGAGCGGGAAGAAGGATCACGCCTTCAAGAACTCCGAGGCCTTGTACAGCGAGCGGAACGGCAGGCCGGCCGCGCCGAACGTGTCGGTAGCGCCTTCCTCGCGGTCGACCATGGTCAGCACCAACACCACATTGGCGCCGGTCTCGCGCACGGATTCCACCGCCTTCATCGCCGAGCCGCCTGTGGTGGTGACGTCCTCGACGATCACGACGCGCTTGCCGGCCAGCGTCTCGCCCTTGGGCAGCCCCTCGATCGCAAGCTTGGCGCCGTGCTCCTTTGGCTTCTTGCGCACGAAGAACGCCGCGATCGGATGCCCCTTGATCCAGGAGATCTGCGCCAGCGCGCCGGCAAGCGGCACTGCGCCCATCTCGAGGCCGCCGATGAAATCGAGCTGATCGTCCTTCAGCGCCTCATAGGTGAGCTCGGCCAGCAGCGTCGCGCCCTCGGGGTCGAGCATGGTCGGCTTGAGATTGAAATAGAAATCGCTCTTGCGACCCGACGCGAGCGTCACCTCGCCGCGGCCGAAGGAGCGCCGGCGGATGATTTCGAACAGGCGGGCGCGGGAGGCAGATTTCGACACGGCGGTCCCTCGAACAGCGTTTCTTGAAGGTGGCGGAATTTATCCGCGACGGGGGCGACATTCCAGAGGGGGCGTGTCCCGTCAACAGGGATCGGCCATCCCGGTCCGCCGGTTGTCGGGATGCGACCTTCTGGAGTAGGTGGATGCCTAGATTTCTCGGGGAAGGAAGTGCCCAAAAATGAGCATCGAGCTGCACACCTGGAACACGCCGAACGGCCGCAAGATCTCGGTCGCGCTGGAGGAGATGGGGCTGCCCTACAAGGTGATCCCGGTGAACATCACCAAGGGCGAGCAGATGGCGCCGGAGTTCCTCAAGCTCTCCCCGAACAACAAGATTCCCGCGATCGTCGACACCGACGGCCCGGACGGCAAGCCCGTCAGCATCTTCGAATCAGGCGCGATCCTGCTCTATCTCGGTGAAAAGACCGGAAAATTCCTGCCGAAATCGCTTCGCGAGCGGATTCCCGTCTATGAATGGCTGATGTGGCAGATGGGCGGCTTCGGCCCGATGCCGGGCCAGGTCCATCATTTCATCGCGCTCGAGAACGAGCAGGACCGCGCCTACGGCCTGAAGCGCTACATGGCGGAGACGCGCCGGCTCTATGGCGTGCTCGACCGTCGCCTGGACGGGCGCGACTTCGTCGCCGGCGATCTCTCGATCGCCGATTTTGCCATCCTGGGCTGGGCCTGGCGCCACCCTCGCCACAAGGTTGATCTGGCCGACTTTCCCAACGTCAAGCGCTGGTACGAGGCCCTGATGGCCCGACCGGCGGTGAAGCGGGGGATGGAGGCGAAGCTGGATTGATTTTCGCTTACCCTCCCCTGGTGGGGGAGGGTCGATCGCGCAACGCGCGAGCGGGGTGGGGTGATCTCTCCACTCGGGCACCGTTGGATGGGGAGGCACTGTCACCCCACCCCGCTACGCATTCCGCTTCGCTACATGCGCAGCGACCCTCCCCCTCCAGGGGAGGGTAAGAAAAAACGTCACACCTTCTTCGCTTCGACCGCCATTCGCACCGCGAGCCCGGCCAGCACCGTGCCCATCAGCCAGCGCTGCACCAGCATCCAGCTCGGCCGGCTGGACAGGAACAGCGCGATCGATCCGGCGGCGAGCGCGATCATCGCGTTGACGCTGACGCTGATCGCGATCTGGATGGCGCCGAGCGCCACCGATTGGGTCAGCACGCTGCCGGCTGTGGGATCAATGAACTGCGGCAGCAGTGCCAGGTACAGCATCGCGATCTTCGGGTTGAGCAGGTTGGTGACGAAGCCCATCGCGAACAATTTGCGCGGACTATCTATGGCGAGCTTCCTCACCTGGAACGGCGAGCGCCCGCCCGGTTTCACCGCCTGCCAGGCAAGCCAGAGCAGATAACCCGCGCCGGCAAAGCGCAGCGCGTCATAGGCAAAGGGGATGGCGAGCAGCAGCGCAGTGATGCCGAATGCCGCGCACAGCATGTAGAACACGAAGCCGAGCGCGACGCCGCCGAGCGAGACGATGCCTGCGGCAGGCCCTTGCGTGATCGAGCGCGAGATCAGGTAGATCATGTTCGGTCCCGGCGTGAGCACGAGACCGAGGCAGACGAGGGCGAAGCCGAGCAGGGCGGAGGTGTGGGGCATGGGCGAACCGGGGCGGGAGCTGCTACGATTCTAATATGGGCGGTGCTTCCGGGCCATCGCGCAATTGCTCGGAGGACAATTGAGGTCTTGCGCCGGTGTGCCCGCTCCGCTCCCTCGCCCCGTTGTTACGGGGAGAGGGTTGGGGTGAGGGGCCTCTCTCCACACGAGAGATCGTTGAGGGACCTGTACCCCCTCACCCGGATCGCAAGGGCGATCCGACCTCTCCCCGCAAGCGGGGAGAGGTGAAGAGCAGCCTAATGCGCCTCGTCCCAATTGTTCGCGGCGCGCGCGTCGACATGCAGCGGCACCGACAGCAGCACGGCCGGAAACGGCGCGTCCTGCATCACGTGCTGCACGACCGGCAGCGTCGCCTCGACCTCGGCGTCCGGCACCTCGAAGATCAATTCGTCATGCACCTGCAGCAGCATCTGCGCCGACAGCTTCTTTGCGGCCAGCGCATCCTCCACCCGCGTCATGGCGCGGCGGATGATGTCGGCGGCGGTGCCCTGCAGCCGCGCGTTGATCGCGGCGCGCTCGTTGAACGCGCGCACCGAGGCGTTGGACGCCTTGATGTCGGGATAGTGGCATTTGCGGCCGAACAGCGTGGTGACGTAGCCATGGTTGCGGCAGAAATCGCGCGTCTCGTCCATATAGGCGCGGATGCCGGGAAAGCGCTCGAAATATTTCTTGATGTAGGCGGAGGCCTCCTCGCGGGCGATGCCGAGCTGGTTGGCGAGACCGAACGCCGAGATGCCGTAGATGATGCCGAAATTGATCGCCTTGGCGCGGCGGCGGATCTCGCTCGGCATGCCCTTGATCGGCACGCCGAACATTTCCGAGGCAGTCATGGCGTGAATGTCGAGGCCGTCGCGGAACGCCTGCTTCAGCACGGGAATATCGGCGATCTCCGCCAGCAGCCTGAGCTCGATCTGTGAATAATCCGCGGAAACCAGCTTGTGCCCGGGCGTGGCGATGAAGGCGCGGCGGATCTTGCGCCCGTCCTCGGTCCGCACCGGGATGTTCTGCAGGTTCGGCTCGTTCGACGACAGCCGGCCCGTCGTGGTCGCGGCCAGCGCGTAGGTGGTGTGCACGCGATGGGTCTGCGGATTGACATAGGTCGGCAGCGCATCGGTGTAGGTCGATTTCAGTTTCGAGACCTGGCGCCACTCCAGAATCTTCTTCGGGAACTCGTGGCCCTGCTCGGCGAGCTCGTCCAGCACCTGCGCGGTGGTCGACCATGCGCCGGTCTTCGTCTTGGTACCGCCCGGCAATCCCATCTTGCCGAACAGGATGTCGCCAATCTGCTTGGGACTGCCGACATTGACCGGCTCCCCCGCGATCTCCTGGATCTCGGCCTCGACGCGGGCCGCAGTCTGGGCAAAGTCGCCGGATAGACGCGACAAGACCTGGCGGTCGATCGAGATGCCGCGCCGCTCCATGCGCGCGAGCACGGAGACCAGCGGTCGCTCCAAGGTTTCGTATACCGTCGTCATGTGCTCGGCGACGAGGCGGGGCTTCAGCACGTGCCAGAGCCGCAGGGCGACATCGGCGCTTTCGGCCGACAGCGTGGAGGCCTTGTCGATCGGCACCTGGTCGAAGGTGATCTTGCCCTTGCCGCTGCCGAGCAGCTCGCTCTCCCTGAGCATGGCATGGCCGAACCAGCGCTCCGACAGCTGCTCCAGGGCATGCGAGCCGCGGCCGGCATCAAGCACGTAGGAGATCAGGAGCGCATCGTCGATGTTGCGCAAGGTGATGCCGTGTTGCGCCAGCATCACCGCGGTGAACTTGACGTCGAAGCCGATCTTGAGAATTCCAGCCGATTCCAGCACCGGCCGCAGCGCTTCGATCGCATCAGCGTGCTTGACCTGATCAGGCGCGAGGCCGGCATCGAACAGGCCGGCGCCGCCGCCGGACTGCTTGTGCGCCAGCGGCACATAGCAGGCATCGTTCGGCGCCAGCGCCAGCGCAATGCCGCAGAGGTCGGCCTGCATCGGATCGATCGAGTTCGCTTTCATCTCGATCGCGACGTGGCCGGCATCATGGATGCGCCCGATGAACGCGTTGAGCTCTTTCAGCGTCTTGATCGCCTGATACTTGGCTCGATCGACTGGAAGCTTGCGCATCGCTTGCTCGCGCGCCGCGGCGAGCGAGATCGGCGCGCCCTTCGGGCTTGCGGCCTTGTCCTCCTTGGCGGCCGATTTGTTGGGCTCGTTCGGCCGGACCTGCGCCGGCGTGCCGGTGCCCGGCGTGGGCACGACATCCGAGGGCGGCAGCGGCGTGAACACGCTGGCGCCGCTGGAATAGCCGGGATCGGCATCGACATTGGCGGGGTCGATCTGCGCATATTCGGCCACGCGCCGCGTCAGTGTCGTGAATTCCATCGCCTTCAGGAAAGCGACCAGCTTGCGCGCGTCCGGCTCGTGCACTGCGAGATCGTCCAGCGGCACCTCGAGGTCGACCTTGTCGTCGAGCAGCACGAGTTGCCGCGAAATGCGGGCCTTCTCGGCATTCTCGAGCAGCGCCTCCCGCCGCTTCGGCTGCTTGATCTCACCGGCGCGGAACAACAGCTGGTCGAGATCGCCATATTCGGTGATCAGCTGCGCTGCGGTCTTGATGCCGATGCCGGGCACACCCGGCACGTTGTCGGTGGAGTCGCCGGCCAAAGCCTGGACCTCGACGACCTTGTTCGGCGGCACGCCGAACTTCTCGATCACCTCGGCAATGCCGATGCGCCGGTCCTTCATGGTGTCGTACATCGTGACGCAATCGGTCACGAGCTGCATCAAATCCTTGTCGGACGATACGATGGTGGCGCTGGCGCCGCGCTCGCAGGCCTGTCGCACATAGGTCGCAATGAGATCGTCGGCCTCGAAGCCGGTTTGTTCCAGGCAGGGCAGGTCGAAGGCGCGCACCGCTTCGCGGATCAGCGCGAATTGCGGTATCAAATCGTCGGGGGCGGGCGGCCGGTGCGCCTTGTAGTCCGGATAGATCTTGTTGCGGAAGGTGATCTCCGACTTGTCGAACACGATGGCAAGGTGCGTCGGCCGATTGTCCTCCGGCATGTCGCGCAGGAGCTTCCACAGCATGTTGCAGAAGCCGAGCACGGCGTTGACCTGCAACCCGTCGGACTTGCGGTTCAGCGGCGGCAGCGCGTGGTAGGCGCGGAAGATGTAGGAGGAACCGTCGACCAGGAACACATGATCGCCCTTGCCGGCGGGCTTGGCCGCAACCGGCTTGGCAGCAGCTGTCGCAGTGCGCTTGGCATCGGCGGTCTTGGCATCGGCGGCGGCTTTGGGCGCGGCCTTGGTGTCAGCTTTGGCGGTGGTCTTCGGGGATGTTTTGGGCATGGCCGCAATGTATGAATTTTTGCGGGCTTTGACAGCCTTGGAAGGGGGATTTTTGCCGCGATTCCCACACCTGTTGTCGTCCCGCGAAAGCGGGGGGGCCATGACCACGGGGACAAGCTTGGAGGACTGGCTACTCCGCTGCCTGCAGCCGCACGCCCGCCTTCTTCGGTGCGATCCAGAACGCATCGGGCCGCTCGAACAGGAAACGCGCATTGAGCCGCAGCGCAGCCTGCCAGATCAGCAGCGCGCCGAGCACCCCGACGACGGTGACGATCAGCGACACCGCGCCGATATCGGGGATGATGCCAGTGCGCAGCAGCAGCGTGCGCGTTGCGGCCATCGGCAGGAAGAAGGCGAGATAGATCACGATCGAATGCTCGCCGCAGAAGCGCAGGAAGTTTATCCACTGCGCGCGTGCGAGCAACGTGCCCATCGTGATGATCGCACAGGCGCCGGCAAAGCCGAGCACGAGCGAGACGATCTTCCATTCGCTGACCTCCAACACGACGAGGCCGGCATTGACCAGCGCCCAGGCCGCAAGTGCCGCGAGCGCAAGCGCCGGATGCTTGCGCGCGCGCTCCGACAGCGCGAACACGTAAGGCGCGAACAGATAGCCCGAATAGAAATAGACGAAGCGCGAGCAGAACTCGTCGATCGCGGTCCAGCCGGTCGAGATGCGGGCCGTCTCCAGCGCGGCGGCGGCGAGCCAGATCGCGAGTGGCGGGATACTGCGTGTCAGTTTTGTGACGACGAAGAAGACCGGCAGCAGATAGATGAACCACAGCGTGCCGAACGGCTCGATGAAGGATTCAAGATACAACAGGCCAACATGCTGCCAGCTCGTCTCCGCTGCGAAGGAGGGCGCCTTGAAGCCGAACTGGATTGTCACCCAGAGGACATAGAAATAGGCAAAATGCACCACCTTGCGGTCGAGATAGGTTCGCCAATCGCGATCGATCACCAGCGGCAGGAACAGGCCGGAGATCAGGAAGAAATCCGGCATCCGGAACGGCTTCGCGAAGGCCACGGCAATATGCATGAAACCGGTCTCGCCGGCGGCGAGCTCGACACCCAACACCGAATGCATCATCACGACCATGATGATGCAGATGCCTTTGGCGTAGTCGACCCAGTCGACACGGCCGGCAGAAGGGGCTCGGATTGCTCCGCTGCCTGCGATTGTGCCTGATGGTGCCATGGTGTCTCTTTTCGAGGCGTGTTCCGCCCGTCCTGTCCGGGTGTGGGGCAGTGTGGGGCCCCCGCGGTTTCCGACTTCTTTACCGGTTCAATTCCCATGCCGCTTTTTTGCATGCGGGCTGTTCCTTCCCCTCGGGAAAATGCTAAACCCCCCGATGTCGGGGTTTCGTTTCGTTAACCAATTCAAAACAGGGACTTTTCATGCGTATCGCGATGATCGGCACGGGCTATGTGGGACTGGTGTCCGGCGCCTGCTTTGCCGATTTCGGTCACGACGTCACCTGCGTCGACAAGGATGAGAAGAAGATTGCGGCGCTCCACAACGGTGAGATCCCGATCTACGAGCCCGGCCTCGACGAGCTGGTCGCGACCAACGTCAAAGCCAAGCGGCTCGACTTCACGACCGATCTGAAAAAGCCGGTGGCAGAAGCTGATGCCGTGTTCATCGCGGTCGGCACGCCCTCGCGCCGCGGCGACGGTCATGCCGATCTCTCCTACGTCTATGCCGCGGCGAAGGAGATCGCGCAGTCGCTTCAAGGTTTCACGGTCGTTGTGACGAAGTCGACCGTGCCTGTGGGCACCGGCGACGAGGTCGAGCGCATCATCCGCGAGACCAATCCCAACGCCGACGTCGTGGTCGCCTCCAATCCGGAGTTCCTGCGCGAGGGCGCGGCAATCCGCGACTTCAAGTTCCCCGACCGCATCGTGGTCGGCACCTCCGACGAGCGCGGCCGCAAGTTGATGGGCGACATCTATCGTCCGCTGTCGCTGAACCAGGCGCCGCTGATGTTCACGGCGCGTCGCACCGCCGAGATGATCAAATACGCAGCGAATGCGTTCCTCGCGACCAAGATCACCTTCATCAACGAGATCGCCGATCTCTCCGAAAAGGCCGGTGCCAACGTGCAGGAGGTCGCCCGCGGCATTGGCCTCGACAACCGCATCGGCACCAAGTTCCTGCATGCCGGTCCCGGCTTCGGCGGCTCGTGCTTCCCGAAGGACACCAAGGCGCTGATCAAGATCGCGCAGGATTACGATGTTTCCCTGCGCATCGTCGAATCCGTGCTGGCGGTCAACGAGAACCGCAAGCGCGCGATGGCGCGCAAGGTGAGCCAGGCGCTCGGCGGCAATCTGCGTGGCAAGACCGTCGCCGTGCTCGGCCTGACCTTCAAGCCCGACACCGACGACATGCGCGATGCGCCGTCGATCCCGCTGGTGACAGGCCTGATCGACATGGGCGCGAAGGTCAAGGCGTTCGATCCCGTCGGCATGGAGCAGGCCAAGAGCGAACTGCCCAGCATCACCTATTGCGACGACGCCTATTCCTGCGCGCAGGATGCCGATGCGCTGGTCATCGTCACCGAATGGGTGCAGTTCCGCGCGCTCGATCTCGACCGGCTGAAGAGCGTCATGGCGCAGTCCATTGTCGTCGACCTGCGCAACATCTATCGCCCCGAGGACATGAAAGCCGCTGGCTTCACCTATGAGAGCGTCGGCCGCCCGCCGGTGCAGGGCTGATAGCGAGACCGGTTGTTCCCGATGGCCCTTGTGGCTCTGTCATTCCGGGGCGCGCATAGCGCGAACCCGGAATCTCGAGCTTCCGGGTCTGGTCCTTCGGACCATCCCGGAATGACGGAGCTTGAGGTAAGACGTGGATGCCCGGCACAAGGCTGGGCATGACGACGGGAAGAATTTCTTGCCGCGCAGCTTCGACACGCCCCTCCCGATCGATGCCGTGCTCGACGAATTGTCGCGCACGCTGGCGACGCATAACGCGGCCGTGCTGGTGGCGCCGCCCGGCGCCGGCAAGACCACGCGCGTGCCGCTGGCCTTGCTCGATGCGCCCTGGGCGAAGGACAAGAAGATCATCGTGCTGGAACCGCGCCGTATCGCGGCAAGGGCCAGCGCGGACCGCATGGCCAAATCGCTCGGCGAGCGCGCCGGGGAGACCGTCGGTTATCGCGTCCGCTTCGGCTCGAAGATCTCGCGCGCGACGCGCATCGAGGTGGTGACCGAGGGCATCTTCACCCGCCAGATCCTCGACGATCCCGAACTGTCCGGCGTTGCCGCCATCCTGTTCGACGAATTCCACGAGCGCTCGCTCGATGCCGATATGGGCCTTGCGCTCGCCCGCGACGCGCAAACCGGCTTGCGCGAGGATCTGCGCATCCTGGTGATGTCGGCAACGCTCGATGGCGCGCGGGTCGCCAAACTGCTCGGGGAAGCGCCCGTCGTCGAGAGCGAGGGCCGCGCCTTTCCGGTCGCGACACGCTATCTCGGCCGCAAGATCGACGCGCCGATCGAACGGCAGATGGCGGATGCGATTGCGTCCGCGCTGCGAGCCGATAGCGGCTCGGTGCTGGCGTTCCTGCCGGGCGCGGCCGAAATCAGACGCACCCAGAACTTCCTCTCCGAGCGGGTGCAGGACGCCTCGATCGAGATCGTGCCGCTGTTCGGCGCGCTCGATGCCGCGGTGCAGGACCGTGCCATCGCGCCGGCTCCCAAGGGGACGCGCAAGGTGGTGCTGGCGACCTCGATTGCGGAGACCTCACTGACGATCGAGGGCGTGCGCATCGTAGTCGATTCCGGTCTTGCCCGCGTGCCGCGCTACGAGCCCGACATCGGCCTGACCCGGCTCGAGACCGTGCGCGCCTCGCGGGCCGCCGTGGACCAGCGCCGCGGCCGCGCCGGCCGGACCGAGCCCGGCGTCTGCTACCGGCTCTGGGACGAGCCGCAGACGGCCTCGCTTGCGCCCTACACTCAGCCGGAAATTTTGAGCGCGGATCTCTCCTCGCTGGTGCTCGATCTCGCGCAATGGGGCGTCCGCGATCCCGCCGCATTGTCGTTCCTCGATCCGCCGCCGCAGCCGGCCTGGAAGGAGGCGAAGAGCCTGCTGACTGAGCTCAACGCGCTCGACGCCGATGGCCGCATCACGGCTGAGGGAAAAAGCCTGCGCGCGCTGGCACTGCCGCCGCGGCTGGCGCGCATGATCGTGGATTCGCATCGCGCAGGCTGCGGCGAGGCCGCCGCCGAGATCGCGGCCATCATCACCGAGCGTGGACTTGGCGGCGACAGCGTCGATCTCGAGTACCGGCGCGACCAGTTCCGCCGTGACCGCTCGCCGCGCGCCGCCAGCGCGCGCGATCTGGCGCGGCGCTGGGCATCGCAAGTGGCGGCTTCGGAGAAGGCCGGGCAGCAGGATGACCTCTCGACCGGCTTGATGCTCGCTTATGCATTCCCGGACCGTGTCGCGCGCAATCGCGGCAACGGCAGCTTCGTGCTCGCCAATGGCCGCGGCGCCGCCGTCGAGCAAACCTCCTCGCTCGCCCGCGCGCCCTACATCGCGATTGGTGAAATGACGGGAACGGCGGCGAGCGGGCGGATTCTGCTCGCGGCGCCGATCACCGAGGACGAGATCGAGCGGCACTTCGCCGAGCACATCGAGACCCTGGACGAGATCTCGTTCGACCGCGGCGCGATGGCGCTTCGGGCGCGGCGCAAGCGCGCGCTGCATGCGATCACGCTGTCGGAAGCCACCCTCGCGGTGTCGCCGTCCGAGGAGACCGCGCGCATTCTCGCCGACGGATTGATCGCCGCCGGTCTCGACCGGTTGCCCTGGTCGAAGGCCGCCAAGCAGTGGCGCGACCGCGTGATGTTCTTGCGCAGGGCCGAGGGCGACAGCTGGCCTGATCTGTCGGACGATGGGCTGATCGCACGGCGTGACGACTGGCTGGCGCCGGCGCTCTACGACAAGATCGCGCTGAAGGACGTTTCCCCCGGCGATCTCTCCGATGCGCTGATGGCGCTGCTGCCGTGGGAGATGCGGGCACGGCTCGACCGCGAGGCGCCGACCCATTTCGAGGCGCCTACGGGCAGCGTGCTCGCGATCGACTACGAGGCTGAGCAGGGGCCGACCATCGCGGTCCGGCTGCAGGAATTGTTCGGTCTCAACACCCATCCCTCGATCGCGGCCGGCAAGGTGCCGCTGGTGCTGGAGCTGTTATCGCCGGCGCAGCGCCCGGTGCAGGTGACGCGTGATCTCCCGGGCTTCTGGCGTGGCAGCTACAGCGCGGTGCGCTCCGACCTGCGCGGCCGCTACCCGCGCCATCCCTGGCCGGACGATCCGGCCAATGCACTGCCGACCCGCCGGGCGAAGCCGCGCGGGACTTGAGATGTCGTCTCCCCGCGCGCAGGCTGCCGTTGCCTCTTCCGGCGTACCTCGCACGAGCGGGGAAGGTTGAAGCCATTAACCATCCGCTCATCCTTTTCGTCAAAATGACACGGCCCCGGCGCGGCTTCGCTCGCCGCGAGGCGTGCGGTGTGGTGAAATCGAGTTTTCGGGCCGGAAGTGGTGTGATGCGTAACATTATGATCATCGCGGCCGTCATGATCGGCCTCGGCACCTTTATGGCGCAGATGGCGGACAGGATGAGCTCGGCTTCCGCCACGTCGGCGCCGCGGACGTCGGTCGCGGTCGCGGTCGCGGCGAGTGCGCCAGCCGGCGGCCGCAGTCTCGCCATTTCCCGCGACGGCCGAGGTCATTTCCAGACCGAGGGCCGCATCGATGGCCAGCGCATCGGATTCATGGTCGACACCGGCGCCTCCGTGGTTGCGTTGAACGAGACCTCGGCGGCCCGCTTTGGCCTGCGTCCGTCGCGCAGCGATTACAACGCCACCGTCTCCACCGCCAACGGCACCATCAAGGCCGCACGCGCCCGCATCGCCATGCTCGATGTCGGCGGTCTCATTGTGCGCGACGTCGATGCCATGGTGCTGCCCGACGAGGCGCTGTCGGAGAACCTGCTCGGCCTCTCCTTCCTGTCCCGCCTGAAGCGCTTCGAATACGCCAACGGCCAGATGGTGCTGGAGCAATAGGTCCTCCAGCAGGCACTGCCGGCTCTCAACGCAGTCGCTGAAGAGGAGATGCGCGGCTGCAGAGTTAGCCCGTTCCGGTCATACATTTGGGACCGCCCTCGCGGTAACGTTTCTCCGTTACCAAACTGCCGCAATTATCGGCCATAAGCCTTCAATCCCGCCTTCCGCTGCGGCCCGGCATTCGCTAAGGCTGCATCAATTCCTGCCTTTTCACGAGACCGTCTCAATGTTCCCGAAGCCGAAATCCGTATTGTTGCCCAATACCTACGCTTTCGAATCCGAGCCGATGGTGAAGCCGACGGGCTTTCGTGAATACGACGCGCGCTGGTTGTTCCAGAAGGAAATCAACCTGATGGGTGTGCAGGCGCTCGGCATGGGGCTGGGCGCTTTGATCGCCGAGCTCGGCGTCCGGCAGGAGATCGTGACCGGCCACGATTTCCGCAGCTATTCGGCCTCGATCAAATACGCACTGATCTCCGGCCTGATGGCTGCGGGCTGCAAGGTGCACGACATCGGGCTTGCGGTGACGCCGATGGCCTATTTCGCGCAATTCGATCTCGACGTGCCCTGCGTCGCCATGGTCACGGCCTCGCACAATGACAACGGCTGGACCGGCGTGAAGATGGGCGCCAACCGTCCGCTGACCTTCGGCCCCGACGAGATGACACGGCTGAAGGAGATCGTGCTCAACGCCGAGTTCAAGAACAAGGCCGGCGGCTCCTACCAGTTCCACGAGAATTACCCGGCGCGCTACATCGCCGATCTCACCTCTCGTCCCAAGCTGACGCGCAAGCTCAAGGTGGTCGCGGCTTGCGGCAACGGTACCGCCGGGGCATTCGCGCCACAGGTGCTGGAGGCGATCGGCTGCGAGGTGATCCCGCTCGACACCGAGCTCGATCACACGTTCCCGAAATACAATCCGAATCCCGAAGACATGGAGATGTTGCACGCGATCCGCGACGCAGTGCTGCATCACAAGGCCGATGTCGGCCTCGGGTTCGACGGTGACGGCGACCGCTGCGGCGTGGTCGACAACACCGGCGAAGAGATCTTTGCCGACAAGGTCGGCGTGATGCTGGCGCGCGACATGTCGGCGATCCACAAGGACGCGCAGTTCGTCGTCGACGTGAAGTCGACCGGCCTGTTCGTCACCGATCCGGTGCTGCAGAAGCAGGGCGCCAAGGTCGCCTATTGGAAGACCGGGCATTCCTATATGAAGCGCCGTACCAACGAGATGGGCGCGCTGGCGGGCTTCGAGAAGTCCGGCCACTTCTTCTTCAACAAGCCGTTCGGCCGCGGCTATGATGACGGCCTGGTCTCGGCGATCGCGATCTGCGACATGCTCGAGCGCGCGCCGGGCAAGTCGATGGCGGATTTGAAGAACGCGCTGCCGAAGACCTGGTCGTCGCCGACCATGTCGCCGCATTGCGCCGACGAGGTCAAATACGGCGTCATCGACAAGGTGGTGAAGCACTTCGAGGGCTTGCAGGCGAAAGGTGCGAAGATCGGCGGCCAGTCGATCCGCGATCTCGTCACCGTCAATGGCGTGCGCGTCACGGTCGAGGACGGCAGCTGGGGCCTGGTGCGCGCCTCCTCCAACAAGCCCGAGCTCGTCGTGGTGGTCGAGAGCCCGGTCTCCGAGCAGCGCATGCACGACATGTTCGAGATGGTGAACAGCGTGCTGCGCACCCATCCCGAGGTCGGCGAGTACAACCAGAAGATCTGAGGTGGGAGGCGAGAACGCCTCAAGCCACAACTTCCGCCGTCATGCCCGGGCTTGTCCCGGGCATCCACGTTCTTCTCTCTCTCTCTCTCTCTCTCTCTCTCTGCCGATGCGCGTGGATGGCCGGGACAAGCCCGCCATGACGATCAGCGGGCCTATGCCGCCACCACCGCCGGGATCGGCAGCGCGGTGACCGACTTGATCTTCTCCATCGCGAAGCGCGAGGTGACGTTCTTCAGCGGCACGGCGCTGATCAGCTTCTTGTAGAACACGTCATAGGCCTGCATGTCCGCGACCACGACGCGCAGCATGTAATCGACGTCGCCGGCCATGCGGTAGAATTCCATCACCTCGGGCATGGCGCTGACGGCTTCGGCGAACTTCTTCAGCCAGGCGTCGGAATGGTCGGCGCTCTCGACCGACACGAACACGGAGATGCCGAGCCCGATCTTGTTCTGGTCGACCAGGGCGACGCGCTTGATGATCACGCCGTCGGCCTCCAGCCGCTGGATGCGCTTCCAGCACGGGGTCGAGGACAGGCCAACGCGGTCGCCGATCTCGGCGACGGACAGGGAGGCATCTTCCTGGAGTACCATCAGGATCTTGCGGTCGATGGCGTCGAGGCGGCGGCTGGTCTCGGGGATCTGGACAGCGGCATCAGTCATTTGAAGAACTTTGTTCCATTTCATGGGCTGATTTCCCTGATATAGAGAAAATCATTCCCCAGCAAGCCCATAATCGCGGCGCCGCCATGGAATTGCGCTAGGCCCGATTTCGCAAAAATCCTTCAACTTCAAGGCGTTGCGGGGCGACCTGACCGCCGCCATGGCGGGTGCATTTCAGCGCTGCGGCGGCCGCGGCAAATCGCAGCGCCTCCCGCACGTCCTCGCCCTCGGCGAGGCGAAGCGTGAAGGCGCCATGGAAGACGTCGCCGGCGCCGAGCGTATCGACCGCCTGGATCGGGAAGGCCGCGGTCTCCTCCAGTTCGCCGGCCTCGTTCAGCCAGATCGTGCCGTTCGGGCCGCGGGTGGCGGCGAGGAAGGCGGGGGTCAGCCTGGCAAGGCGCCGCAGGGCCTCACCGTCCTCGCTGACGCCGGCCGTCTCCTGCACCTGCTCGCTGGCGAACAGCAGGTGCGTGGCGAGTGTGAGCAGGTCGTCCTGCAATGACATCGCGCGGTCGATGCCGACGATGACCGGAATCCCGCGTCGCCTGGCCTCGGCGCTGAGAGAGGTTGCGAACGCGGCACAGCGGCTTTCGACGAGGAGCGCGCGGCAATCGGCGAGCAGCGCGTCGGTGTCGGGCAGCTTTACGCTCCACAGGCCGGGATCGCGGTAGATCGTAAGCGTCCGTTCGCCGGAGGGCTCGATCATGATCGCGGAGACCGGTGTGGTCACATCAGGCATACGCACGATGTGCGTGGTGTCGATCCCCTCCTCCGCCATCTGCTGGAGAATGAAGCCGCCCGACATCTCCCGCGCATCGCCCATGGGGCCTGCGAACGCGACGCGGCCGCCGAGCCGCGCAATGGCGATTGCGGCATTGAGCGCGTTGCCGCCGCAGATTTCGGCAAGATGCGTGGCGTTGGCCTTGCTGCCCCGCGCAGGCATGGCCTCGACCCGAAAGGTGAGGTCGCGCACGGGAATGCCGATGCAAAGGATGCGCGGCGCAGTCGCAGATCGCAGCATCGGTGATCGCTCAGGCGCCGCTCTTGTCGTGGACCCAGCGGCCGAGCAGGTGATGGGCGATGGCGAAGGGATGCGGGCCGGCGAGCCCGTCCGGATGCGTGCGCGTCAACATCAGGGCTGCCTCCTCGCGCGTGAACCAGCGCGCGTCTTCCAGCTCCATGCGATCGACGACGATGTCCTCGCTCACGGCCCGCGCGCTGCAGCCGATCATCAGCGACGACGGATAGGGCCAGGGCTGGCTCATGTAATATTGCACGTCGGTGCAGTGAATGCCCGACTCTTCCAGGATCTCGCGGCGCACCGCGTCCTCGATGGTCTCGGCGGCCTCGACGAAGCCGGCGAGGCACGAATACATCCCTGCCGGAAACTGCTTCTGGCGGCCGAGCAGGCACTTGTTGCCGGAGGCGACCAGCATGATCACGACCGGATCGGTGCGCGGAAAGTGCTCGGCCTTGCAAGCCGGACAGTCGCGCTTCCAGCCACCTTCCTTCATCGCGCTACGCGTGCCGCAATTGGCGCAATAGCCGTGGCGCTGGTGCCAGCTCACCATCGACTTCGCCATCGCCACGGCCGAGAGTTCCTCGGGTGGGATCGCGCCCTGCATCGCCATGCCGCGCAGCTCGGTCACAGTGTAGTCCTCGCGTCCCACCAGCTTCTCGGCCGCGGCCTGGGACAGGCCCATGCCGAACACCGCCGCGCCGTCGCGCAGGCCGAGGAAGATGGTGCCGGGATTGGCGCCGCACCTCAGCGCCTCGTCGATTCCGAGCAGCGCGCGCACCTTGTCGCCCTCGCGCTTGACCAGGAGCGAGTCGCGGTAAACGACATAGGCGCGCGAGGTGGGCTTCTGCTCCAGCGCGAACAGCTTCTCGTCGTCGCGGCGCAGATGCGCGGCACGGTCGAGGACGTTGGTGACGAAGGCGGGCTGCCCCAGCGGAAATGCGTCGAATGCTGACATTATTGTTCTTTCAACCCAACCAGATCTTGCGGCGAAGCGCGCTGATGAAATTCTGAACCTCTGCGGCGTCATGCGCCAATGGCGGCATCACGCCCCAGACCGGCCGCGGCCAGGCGGCGTCACTGGTGCGGCGCGCGATGATGTGGACGTGAAGCTGCGGCACGAGGTTGCCGAGCGCGGCGACGTTGAGCTTGTCGCACTTGGTGATCTCCTTCAGCGCGCGCGAGACGCGGGAGATCTCCGTCATCAGCTGCGCCTGCTGCACCTCGTCCAGATCGATGATCTCGATCGCGTCGGGGCGCCGCGGCACCAGCAGCAGCCAGGGATAATGCGCGTCCTTGATGACCAGCACCTTCGACAGCGGCAGATCGCCGATGTCGATGGTGTCCTCTTTCAGGCGGGAGTGCAGCGACCAGGCGGGTTCGGGCATATGCGTTTCCGGACGGCCCGATGGGTTCGGGCTTGTTTCACCCGACCATACGATACCGATTCCCGGAGGGGAAGGATGGCGCCCCGCTGTCTCCGCATACGCGGTCGTCGCTTTGTTCGCCCTCTCCCCGCAAGCGGCAGGGCTATCACATATGAGTGCGGTTGCCTGTGGCGCATCCTTCGAGACGCCCGCCTTTGGCGGGCCCTGAGGATGAGGACGGAGTGCGCGGCAGCACTTTCGACGAACACCGATACAGTTCAGCCTCATCCTGAGGAGACCGCGAAGCGGGCGTCTCGAAGGAGAGGCGCTTGCTCGGGGGCCGCCACAAAGCCATATGCGATAGCCCCGCCGCAAGCGGGGCGAGGTGAAGGCGAGCGCGAGGCTATCTCACGCCTCCGCCAGCACCCGGGCGTTGGCGCGGACCGAGGCTTCGCTGACGCGGATGCCAAGGCCCGGGCCGTCAGGCACGACAACGTGACCGGCGCGGTTGGTGATGCGCTCTTCCAGCACGTCCTCGGTCAGCACGTGATGCGGCATGTAGAACTCGCAGCCGAGCGAGATGCCCGGTGTCGCTGCGATCAGCTGCGTGCCGGCGGCAAGCCCGATGCCGCCCTCCCACAGCGTGCCGCCATAGCCGGGCAGGCCGGCGATGTCGGCGATCGCCATGATCGCCTGCGCCTCGAACAGGCCGCCGGCCTTCATCAGCTTGATCGAGACCGCGTCGGCCGCCTCGCGGCGCACCACCTCCATCATGTCGCGGCGGTCGAAGCAGCTCTCGTCGGCCAGCACCGGCGTTTCCAGGGCTGCGGTGAGCTGCGCCATCACGTCGAGAAATTTGCGCGGCACCGGCTGCTCGATGAAGGTCGGAGCGAATTCTTCGACATCGCGCAGGATCTTGATGGCGCCGAACGGTGCGAGCGCCTGGTTGTAGTCGACGCGCAGGTCGACCTTGTCGCCGAATTCTTTCCGGATCGCCTCGAGATGATCGAGATCCTCGCGATGCGGCTTCACGCCGGTCTTGACCTTGTAGATGGTATTGCCGTCGGGGACCATCTTCCGCATGCGTTCGAGATCGGCGGCGAAATCCGGATCGGCGATCGAGAAGGAGAGGGGAATGGTGTCGCGCACGCGGCCGCCGAGGAGGTCGGCGACTGAAAGTCCCGACGATTTGCCGACGATGTCGAGCAACGCCATCTCGATTCCAACCTTGGCCTCGGCATGTCCGACCAGCGCGCGGTCGAGCTCGGCCATCAGCGCGCGGATGCGGCGCACCGGCTTGCCGAGCACGATGGGTCGTAAATAGATATCGAGCGCCGAGAACGCCGCTTCCGGCGTTCCTGTAAAGACCTCCCACGGCGCGGCCTCGCCCCAGCCGACGATACCATCGCTGGACGTGAGCTCGATCAGCACGCGCTTCACCGTGCCCTTGACGTTGCCGACGCCCTGCAGGCGCGCCATCTTGATCGGGCTTTCGATCAGGAACAGCCTGAGACGCTCGACGGTTGCTTGGCTCATGTCAGACCTCCATTGACGTGCCAAACCTGGCCGGTGACGTAAGACGCCTTCGGAGATGCCAGGAAGGCGATGATTTCGGCGACCTCCTCCGGCCGCCCGCGGCGGCGCATCGGGATCAGCGCTTCGGTTGCGGCAATCTGCTCTGGGGAGAGCCGGCTCTCACTCGGCCTGTCCTTGACGATGAGGCCGGGCGCCACCGCGTTGACGGTGATGCCGTCGCTTGCGAGCTCGATCGCGGTGAGCCGCATCAGCGCCTCCAGGGCGGAGCGGCTTGCGGCGGTCGCCGCGAAGGGCGCGAATTCGGGGCGGATCGCGTGTGCGACGAAGGACGACACCGCGACGATGCGCGCATCGCGCCCGGCGCGCAGCAGCGGGAGCGCGGCATCGACCAGCCGTGTGAAGGCCAGTGCCGATTCGTCCATCGCCTGCCGGAATTGATCCGGCGGTGTGCCGATGGCGCTGCCGCGGCGGGCATGGCCGCCGACCAGAACCAGTCCGTCGAGCCGGCCGAAGGCGACCTGCGCAGCAGCGATGGCGTCGGCGGCCGCGGTCGCTTCGGCGAGGTCACCGAGGCATTTTGCAACGACGGCGCCTTGCGCCGCGGCTGCTGTGGCGGTCGCCTCGAGGCCTTCCGAATTGGAGCGCGTATGCAGCGCGAGCCCGATGCCGGGCGCGGCGAGCAGCTTTGCGGTGGCGCGGCCGATGCCGCTGGCGGCACCGGTGACGAGATAGACGCGGTTGATTTCAGTCATCACGATGCCGGTGTGGCCGGCGCCAAGGCGCCGGTGCGGTGGAAATGGCCGAGAAAGGCGCGCGTCGCGGCCTCCTGCGGGTTGTCGATCACCTGCCGCGCCGGGCCTTCCTCGACGACGACACCGTCGCGCATGAAGATGAGGCGGTCGGCGACCTCGCGAGCGAACGCAATCTCGTGAGTCACGATCACCATGGTCATGCCTTCGGAGGCCAGCCGCTGCATCACGTTCAGGACTTCACCGACGAGCTCGGGATCGAGCGCCGAGGTTGCCTCGTCGAACAGCATGACATCAGGTTCCATCGCCAGCGCGCGGGCGATCGCGACGCGCTGCTTCTGTCCGCCTGAGAGCGTCGCCGGATATTGGTCCGCTTTTTCCGCAAGGCCCACCTTGGCCAGCTGCGCACGCGCAAGCTTCTCGGCGTCCGCCCTGGCCATGCGCCGCACCGTGACCGGTCCTTCCATCACGTTCTGCAGCGTCGTCATGTGCGGGAACAGATTAAAATGCTGGAACACCATGCCGGTGGTGGCGCGGAATTTCGCCAGCGTCTTCACATCAGGGAGTTTTGCGCCGTCGCCGAACGCAAAGCTTGTGTCGCCGACGCGGACGCTGCCGCCGTCGGGCACGACCAAGAGATTGATGCAGCGGAGCAGCGTCGACTTGCCGGAGCCCGACGGTCCGATCAGCGCGATCACACCGCCCTTGGCGACGTCGAGATTGATGTTCTTGAGGACCTCGTTGCTGCCGAAGCTCTTGCGGAGGCCGCGGATCTGGATTTTCGACGTCTCGCTCATTCGCTCACCGCCAGTCGCTTCTCGCCGCGGCGGACGATGATGGTGAGCGGAATCAGGATTGCCGCATAGGCGACCGCGACCGCGGTGTAGGTCTCCAGCGGCCGGTAGCTGTCATGGGCGGCGACCTGGCTCTGATAGACGAGATCGGGGACCGCGAGCACCGAGACCAGCGAGGTGTTCTTGAACTGAATGATCGACTGGTTCATCAGCGCGGGAATCATCCGCTTGATCGCCTGCGGCAGCACGATGCGCCGCATGGTCTGGCTCGGCGTCATGCCGAGCGCGGCGCCGGCCTCGGACTGGCCGCGGTCGATCGAGACGATGCCGCCGCGAATGATCTCCGAATAGAACGAGCCGCCATAGAGCGAGAGTGCCAGCGCCGAGGCTGTGATCGGCGTCATCTCGACGCCGGCGAGGATCGGCAGCGCGTAGTAGAACCAGATCAGCTGCACCAGGATTGGCGTGCAGCGGAACGCTTCGATGAAGGCGAGGGCACCAAGCCGCAACGCCCTGAAGCGCGACAGGCTGCCGAACGCCCCGAGCAGCCCGAACAGCAGTCCGCACAGCACGATGACGATCGTGAAGCCGACCGTGACGCCGAGCCCGTTGAGAAAGAGCACGCGATAGCTCCAGAGGATGCCGAAGTCCCACTGATACATGGGTGTCTTACTCGTCGTGGGTGACGTCATTCCGGGGCGCCCGGAGGGCGAATCCGGAATCCAGAGATTGTAGCGCGAGATTCCGGGTTCTCGCCTCGCGAGCCCCGGAATGACAGTGAAAGCTTAAAGCGACACGCCCGGCGGAATGTCCGCTTCCGTCACGCCCACCAGCTCCATGTTGGTGATGATCGCGTTGCGGATGAAGCCGAGGCCCTTGTTGAAGTCGATCCAGGTGTTGACGTAGTCGCGCCAGGTCTTGTCGGTTTCGCGTCGGAAGCCGGCATTCGAGGTGGTGGCGAAGATCGGCGTCGGCAGCACCAGCTGGCCGAGCGACGGGTTCTTCTTCAGCACGGTCAGCGACAGCATGGTGATCAGGCACTGCGCGTCGACGCGGCCGGTCTGCAGCGCGGCGGTGGCATCGTCCGCGGTCTTCAGCCGCGTGATCTGCGCCTTCGGCGTCAGGCGGCTGACGACCTGGTCATGCGAGGAGCCCTGATCGACCGCGATCTTGATGTCGGGCGAGTTCAGCTCGGCCCAGCTCTTCGGCTTGAAATCCTTCTTGCAGAGGATGGCGAAGGCATTGTTGAAGACCGGCACCGAGAAATCGACCACCAGCGCGCGCTTCGGGGTCGGGTTGAGGCCGAAGAAGATGTCGATCTTGTTGGCCTGGAGATCCAGCACCGAATTCCCCCAGGTGGTCTCGGTGATCTCGAGCTCGGCCTCCATGTCGTCCGCGAGGCCCTTGGCAATGTCGATGTAGAAACCCTTCCACTGGCCGGAGGCGAGGTCCTTCATGTAATAGGGCGCGCCGCCGCCGACGGCACCGATCCGCATCTTCTTGGTCCGGCGGATGCGGGCAAAGGTCGATTCGTTCGGATCGGCCGTCTGGGCCACGGCCGGGGCAGCCAGCGCGGCCGCGGCCACCGCACCGAGTCCGACAATCGATGCAACATCACGACGTGTAACCATTGGGATCAATCGCTTTTCTGGTTGGATGGAGTTCCGGCAGGCTTCTTAGCAAGGTGGTCCGTGCGGCGAAAGCACAGCCTATCGGCTGGGCAGGCCGGGAATTGCCCGGATGCTGGGCAAACTCGAGCCGTTCGAGCTGATACCCGCTTGCTTTCCGCTTCCTTTGGCCCCAAATAGGGACCGGGAGATTGGCGGTGGACGAGCCACTCGCCAACCGGGTCAGGTCCGGAAGGAAGCAGCCCTAACGAGGTCCGGATCGGGTCGCTCGTCAGTCTCCTACCTGTTTTTCCGAGCGAACCAGCGCCGGCGGCACCAGCCGCCAGCGCGCTCCTTTCCGCAAAAGCCGGCCAAGAGACATTTCATTGCGGATCGACCGATGACCGACGCTGGCGCCCCTCCCAACCCCGATAGCGCCGGCCAGGCCGGCAATGCGCCTTACCGGGTGCTGGCGCGCAAATACCGTCCCTCCTCATTCGACGATCTGATCGGCCAGGAGGCCGTGGTCCGCACCGTCTCCAATGCGTTCGAGACCGGGCGCATTCCGCAGGCCTGGATCCTCACCGGCGTCCGCGGCGTCGGCAAGACCACCACTGCGCGCATTCTGGCCCGTGCGCTCAACTACGAGATGCCTGATGGTTCGGTGAAGGGGCCGACCATCCACATGCCCACGCTGGGCGTGCATTGCCAGGCGATCATGGAAAGCCGGCACATGGACGTGCTGGAGATGGACGCGGCCTCGCATACCGGCGTCGACGACGTCCGCCAGATCAATGACAGCGTGCGCTATGCGCCGGCCAGCGCCCGCTACAAGGTCTACATCATCGACGAAGTCCACATGCTATCGACGGCGGCGTTCAACGCCTTCCTGAAGACGCTGGAGGAGCCGCCGGAGCACGCCAAGTTCGTGTTCGCGACCACCGAGATCCGCAAGGTTCCGGTCACGGTGCTGTCGCGCTGCCAGCGCTTCGACCTGCGCCGCGTCGAGGCCGACGTGCTGATGAAGCACCTCGCCAATATTGCCGCGAAGGAAAACGTCGAGATCGAGCCGGAGGCGCTCGGCATCATCGCGCGCGCCGCCGAAGGCTCGGTACGCGATTCGCTGTCGCTGCTGGACCAGGCGATCGCGCATGCGGCCGGCGCCGTGAAAGCCGATGCGGTCAGGCAGATGCTGGGCCTTGCCGACCGCACCCGCGTCATCGACCTCTTCGAGTCGCTGGCGCGCGGCGACATCGCGAGCGCCTTCAAGGAATTCCGCGACCAGTACGATGTCGGCGCCGACCCGATCGTCGTGCTCTCGGACCTTGCTGAATTCGTCAATTTCGTCACCCGCGTGAAGATCGTGCCGGCGACCGCCGACAACGTCGCCTATGGCGAGACCGAGCGCGTGCGCGCGAAGGAGTTCGCCGCGAAGATCTCGATGCGCGTGCTGTCGCGGATGTGGCAGATGCTGCTCAAGGGCATCTCCGAGGTGCAGGCCGCGACGCGCCCGGCTGCCGCCGCCGAGATGGTGCTGGTGCGCATTGCCTATGTCGCCGACCTGCCGACGCCCGACGAAGCGATCAGGATGCTGGAGCAGAACGGCGGCGGCTCGCCGGTCGTGAGCGGCGGCGGTGCTGCGCGCAGCAGTGCGCCGGCTGCGCCGGTCGCCTCCGCGATGCCTGCTCGCATGGCGACGTCCTCGCCGCAATCGTTTGGCAGCGGTGGCGCCCGGCCGCAGATGGCGGCGCCCGCGCCGAATCCGCAAGGTGCAGCCCCCCAGCTGCGCATCACGAGCTTCACCCAGCTCGTGGCGCTGGCCGGGCAGAAGCGCGATCTCATGACCAAGAGCGCGCTCGAAGGCGACATGCGCCTCGTCCGTTTCGAGGAGGGCCGGCTGGAAGTTGCGCTCGAGCCCAACGCCTCCAAGACCATGATCTCGGAGCTCGCGAAGAAATTCGAGCTGTGGACCGGCCGGCGCTGGACGGTGATCGTCTCCAACGAGCAGGGCCAGCCGACGCTGCGCTCGGTGAACCAGGCGGCTAAGCAGGAGCATGCGCGTACCGCGGAGGCCGATCCCCGCGTGCAGGAGGTGCTGTCGCGTTTCCCCGGGGCGAAGGTCGTCGAGGTCCGCAGGCTTGCCCCCGAGACGCCGGAAGCCAATATAAACACTGACTATGGCAGTGACGATCCGCCCGACGGTTCCGACGGCGACGACGATCTCTAGAGCCAATTCTCTGTTTCCAAGGACACGCACCCATGGCTGATTTTCTCGGCATGATGAAGCAGGCGGCCCAGCTGCAATCCAAGATGCAGGCGATGCAGGACGAGCTCGCCAATGTCGAGGTCGAGGGCATCTCGGGCGGCGGTCTCGTCGCCGTGCGCATGACTGCGAAGATGGACGTCAAGGGAGTCAGGATCGATCCGTCGCTGATGAAGGCGGAGGAGCGCGAGGTGCTGGAAGACCTGCTCGTCACCGCGCTCGGTGATGCGCGCCGCAAGGCGGAGACGGCCATGCAGGAGAAGATGCAGGCTCTCACCGGCGGGCTCGGCCTGCCGCCGGGGTTGTTCGGCCAATAATATGGGCGCGGTTGCAGGTCCTGAAATCGAGCGGCTGATTCAGCTGCTCGCGCGGTTGCCGGGCCTCGGTCCACGCTCGGCGCGGCGCGCGGCGCTGCATCTGATCAAGAAGCGCGAAGCCTTGATGATGCCGCTGGCCTCCGCGCTCCAGGTCGCGCTCGACAAGGTCCAGGTCTGCAAGACCTGCGGCAACATCGACACGCAAAATCCCTGCACCGTCTGCACCGATCCGAAGCGCGATGGCGCCATCATCGTCGTCGTCGCTGACGTTGCCGACCTCTGGGCGCTGGAGCGGGCCAATGCGACCCAAGGGCGCTATCATGTGCTGGGCGCGACATTGTCGCCGCTCGACGGTGTCGGCCCGCAGGATCTGACCATCGACGCGCTGGTCGCGCGCGCCCATGATTCGCAGGTGCACGAAATCATCCTGGCGCTGAATGCGACGGTCGACGGCCAGACCACGGCGCACTACATCACCGACCTGCTTCAGGACGCCAACGTGAAGGTGACGCGGCTCGCCCATGGAGTTCCAGTCGGCGGTGAGCTTGATTATCTCGACGAAGGTACGCTATCGGCTGCGATGCGGCAGCGCACCCTGTTCTAGCCATCCAAAGATCTGACGGAACCGACGACATGACGAAACTTTTCGCCACACGCTTGGCTATGGTTGCGACGATGGCGATGCTGGTTAGCCCGGCGATCGCCGCGCAGCAGGGTGACGAGGTGCCGCCGTCGAAACCGGGCAAGCCGATCAACAATGGCGACGTACTTTCGGGAGAGCTGAGCGCGCTGAAAGTGCGCGACGCCAAGAACGGCAAGCGCGTCGCGACCTACCAGATCACCTCCGAACCGCGTCGCCTGCCGGCGCCGAACGGGCTGTGCAACCTCGAGACTGGGCCCGAGACGTTCCAGCTCGTCACCTCCAGCGACGCGCAAGCCACGCAGCTGAAATCCTTTGTCGGCAAGGAGATCTCCGTCAAGGTCGACGAGATCGCCTGCGCCAGCGATGCCGGCCAGATGAGCGAGGCCGTGATCACGAAGTGGAGCATCATCAAGAAGCAGTAGGAGGACGCTCTCTCCGCCGTCATTGCGAGGAGCCCTTGCGACGAAGCAATCCAGACTGCTTCTTCGGTGACAGTCTGGATTGCTTGGCGGAGCCTGTCATCGGGCCGCGCCTTGCGCGGACCCGTTGGCTCGCAATGACGGTGGAGAGACGGGAGCCTACACCCTCACCGGTCCGAGCGCCTCGAAATGCCCGCGCTTCTGAAGCCAGGCCAGCAGCATCAGACTCGGGATCGCCACCAGCACGCAGATCACGAAGAACAACGGCCAGCCGGTCATCTCGGCGACGAAGCCTGCGCCTGACGAGAGGTATGTCCGCCCGACCGCCGCGAGCGCGGTGAGCAGCGCATATTGCGTCGCCGTGTGCAGCGGGTTCTGGCACAGCGCCGAGAGGTAGGCGACGAAAATCACGGTGCCGATGGCGCTGGTAAAGTTCTCGGCGCAGATGGCGAACGCCAGCGCCCATTGATTGGTGCCGACGATGGCGAGCCAGGAGAAGGAGAGATTGGCCAGCGCCTGCACCACGCCGCCGATCCAGAGCGATGTCGCCAGCGAATAGCGCCGCGCGACGAAGCCGCCTGCAAATCCGCCGATCAGCGTCGCGGCGAGGCCGACGCCCTTCACGATCGCCGCATAGTCATTGCGGGTGAAGCCGAGGTCGATCACGAACGGCGCGGTCATCGTGCCGGAGAAGGCGTCGGTGAACTTGAACAGCACGACGAAGGCGAGCGCGGCGAGCGCATCCTTGCGCGTCAAGAACTCCGAGAAGGCGCCAATCGCCGCGTGCAGCACGCGCGTCAACGCGCTGTCGGCTTGCGTCGCGGCATCCGCCCGCTCCGATTGTTCAGGCTCGGTTGCCACCAGCGCTGTGATCGTCCCGATCAGCACCATCGCCGCCATCACCATATAGCCCCACATCCAGGCCGACGTGCGGGTGATACCCGTGCTCTCGAAACCCGAGACGATGAACAGCGCGCCCGCAGTCGAGACCAGCATGCCGATGCGGTAGGCGGCGACGTAAGCCGCCATGCCGGCGGCCTGCTCGCTCTCGGGCAGGCTCTCGACGCGGAAGGCATCGACCACGATGTCCTGCGTCGACGATGTCGTCGCCACCAGCAGCGCGCCGAGCGCGACGTAGAACGGCGAGCGTGCCGGATCCGTCAGCGCCAGCAACAGGATCGCGACGATCAGCAGCAGTTGCGAAAACACCAGCCAGCCGCGCCGCCGGCCGAAGGCGCGGGTGAACAGCGGCACATGCAGCGCATCGACCAGCGGCGCCCACAGGAACTTCAGCGTGTAGGGCGTGCCGACCAGCGCAAACAGCCCGATGGTCTTGAGATCGACCCCGGCCTCGCGCATCCAGACCAGCAGCGTCGAGCCCGACAGCGCCAGAGGCAGGCCGGAGGAGAAGCCCAGAAACAGCACGATCAGCACCCGCGGCTGCAGGTAAACGGCAAGACTGTCGCGCCAGGAGTTCGCAGGGGCGGAAGTCGCGGCGGCGGAGGTCGCGTCGGGTGCGGTCATGGGGCGGTGTTAGCAGATTCTGGGGACGCTGCCTCTGCCGCAAAACCCGTCATGCCCGGGCTTGTCCCGGGCATCCACGTTCTTTGGTGCGATAAGGCGTGGATGGCCGGGACAAGCCCGGCCATGACGGCTTAATCTCACTCCCCCGCCTGGAGCTTCCGCGGGAACAACTCGCCCGCGCCCGTCGCCACCAGTCGCGGACCCTCGGCGTCGGTCTTGCTGAAGTCCAGTTCCTCGATCCGCCCGGCGCGCTTCTCGATCTTGTCGGCGGAGATCAGCACCTGGCGGACGTCCTCGTTCACGTCGGCGAAATGCTTTTGCAGCTTGAGGACGCGGTCGCGCAGGCGGCCGAGGTCGTCGCCGAGCTTGATCACCTCGGTGCGGATCTGATCGGCGGCATCGCGCATGCGCGCGTCCTTCATGATCTGCTGCATCACCTGGATCGCGAGCATCAGGAGCGAGGGCGACACCAGCACGACGCGGGCGCGATAGGCCTTCTGGATCACGTCGTCGAAGCCGTCGTGGATCTCGGCATAGACCGATTCCGAGGGCACGAACATCAGCGCCATCTCCTGGGTCTCGCCGGTGACGAGATATTTTTCGGCGATGTCGCTGACATGCTTCATCACGTCGCTGCGCAGCCGCTGCGTGGCAACGCGCCGCTCCTCGTCGGTACGGGCGTCGTGCAGCGCCGTCATAGCCTCCAGCGGAAACTTCGCGTCGATGCAGAGCGGGCGCTGGTCGGGCAGGAACACGACGCAATCCGGCCGCTTGCCGGTCGAGAGCGTGAACTGGAACTCGTAGGACCCCTTCGGCAGTCCGTCCTGGACGATCGCCTCCATTCGCGCCTGGCCGAAGGCGCCGCGCGACTGCTTGTTGGCGAGCACGTCGCGCAGGGTGGTCACCTGGGTGGTGAGGTCGGTGAGGTTCTTGTGGGCGCTGTCGATGATGCCGAGCCGCTCATGCAGCGCGCGCAGGCTCTCCATGGTGTTGCGGGTCGAATGTTCCATGGATTGGCCGACGCGATGGGTGACCGAATCCAGCCGCTCGTTGACCGCCCGCGCCATCTCGGCCTGGCGGCCGGCAAGCGTCTGGGTCATGGCGTCGACCCGGCCGGACGCCTCGCTCTGGGCGCGCAGCACCTGGGCGAGGCGCTCCTCGAGTTCGTCGGCCCGGATCGCATGGGCCATCGCCAGTTCCGCGCCGCGCCGCCCGGAACGCGCGATCACCACCGCAATGACCACCAGCAGGATGAGGACGAGGGCGCCGAACCCGATCAGCGCATCGATCGTGCGCACCGGCCAGTCGCCCAGCATGAAGATGATCTCGTTCATGGGCCCTTCTAACGCGATTCGCCGGTATTCGCGAACGAAGAGGGAACGATCGGGGTTAATCAACCCCTAATTTTTATGGTTAACGAAAAGCGAAGGTTTATGGTTAGCGAGGGGTTAACGGGGTTCCTGGCCGCATTGACCGCATCCGGCCTGGGGCTTAAATCGCGGCCATGGCCCTCAGAGAAATCATCATCCTGCCCGACAAGCAGCTGCGCCTCGTCTCCAAGCCGATCGAGAAGGTCACTTCGGAGATCCGCAAGCTTGCCGACGACATGTTCGAAACCATGTACGACGCGCCCGGCATTGGGCTTGCCGCGATCCAGGTCGCGCAGCCGCTGCGGCTGATCACCATGGACCTCGCCAAGCGCGACGAGAACGGCGAGACCAAGCCGCTGCCGCGCGTCTTCATCAACCCCGAGATCATCGCCTCGTCCGAAGAACTTTCGGTCTACGAGGAAGGCTGCCTCTCGATCCCGGAATATTACGAGGAGGTCGAGCGCCCGGCGAAGGTGCGCGTGCGCTTCACCGATCTCGATGGCAAGGTGCACGAAGAGGACGCCGAGGGCCTCTACGCCACCTGCATCCAGCACGAGATCGACCATCTCAACGGCGTCTTGTTCGTCGATTATCTATCGAAGCTCAAGCGCGACCGCGTCATGAAAAAGTTCGAGAAGGCCGCCAAGCGCGCTGGCGAGTAAATTGCAAGCGCTTGGTGTCGCGACACGCTCCGCTCCGCTCCCTCCCCCCTTGTGGCGGAGGGTAGGGGAGGGGGGTAGCCCAGCAAATGGTTTAATTGGGCGAAGCATTGATTAGCGCTTGAGCCGTGAGAGCGCGTCGTGTGGCACCCCCCTCCCTAGCCCTCCCCCACAAGGGGGGAGGGAACACAGCGAGTCTGTTGATGCCCCTCCGCCTGATCTTCATGGGCACGCCCGATTTCTCCGTGCCGACGCTGCTCGAGCTGGTCTCGCACGGCCACGAGATCGTCGCCGTCTACACCCGCGCGCCGAAGCCAGGCGGGCGGCGCGGCCTGCAATTGCAGCCGACCCCGGTCGAGGAAGCGGCGCGAAAGCTCGGCGTGCCGGTGCTGACGCCGAAGACGCTGAAGACGCAGGAGGCGCTCGACGAGTTCAGCGCGTTCGAGGCCGATGCCGCCGTCGTCGTCGCCTACGGCATGATCCTGCCGCAGGCGATCCTCGATGCGCCCAGGCTCGGCTGCTACAATCTGCACGCTTCGCTATTGCCGCGCTGGCGCGGTGCCGCGCCGATCAACCGCGCGATCATGGCAGGTGATGCCGAGAGCGGCGTGATGGTCATGAAGATGGACGTCGGCCTGGATACCGGCGACGTCGCCATGGCCGAGCGCCTTGCCATCACCGACAGCATGACGGCGCTCGACCTGCACGATCGCCTGTCCCGCCTCGGTGCCGATCTGATGGTGCGCGCCATGGCCGCGCTCGATCGCGGTGGGCTCCAGCTCAAGAAGCAGAGCGAGGACGGTGTCACCTATGCCGCCAAGATCGACAAGGCCGAGGCGCGGATCGACTGGAGCAAGCCCGCGCGTGCGGTGCTGCGCCACATCCACGGCCTCTCGCCCTTTCCCGGCGCCTGGAGCGAGCTTGACGATGCGCGGGTAAAAATCCTGCGCTGCGAGCTGGCGAACGGTTCGGGCGCACCGGGCGCGGTGCTCGACGATCACCTCACCATCGCGTGCGGCGAGGGTGCCATCCGCATCATCGAGCTGCAGCGCGAGGGCAAGGGCCGGATGCAGGCCGCCGACTTCCTGCGGGGCGTGCCTGTGAAGACAGGATCGAAGTTCAGCTAGCCAACTCGTCATACGCGGGCTTGACCCGCGTATCCATCTTCTAACAAGACTCTTTCCCAGGCGATGGATTGCCGGGTCAAGCCCGGCAATGACACCGGACAAAATCGGATAGATGCCCCGCTACAAGCTCACCATCGAATATGACGGCGCGCCGTTCTTCGGCTGGCAGGTGCAGGATACGCTGCCGTCGGTGCAGGGCGCGCTGGAGGCCGCCGTGAAGGCGATGACCGGGGCGGATCTGCGCGTCCATGGTGCCGGCCGCACCGATGCCGGCGTGCACGCGCGCGGTCAGGTCGCACATGTCGACGTCGACAAGCAGTTTCCGCCGGGCCGCTTCCGCGACGGGCTCAATGCGCATCTGCGTCCGCATCCGATCGCGGTGCTGGAAGCCGAGATCGTGCCCGACAGCTTCGAGGCGCGCTTCTCGGCGGTGAAGCGCCACTACCGCTATCGCGTCATCAACACCCGCGCCAATCTCGCGCTCGATGTCGGCCACGCCTGGCGCGTGCCGCGCAAGCTCGACGCCGATGCGATGCATGCGGCGGCGCAGCGCCTGCTCGGCAAGCACGATTTCACCACCTTCCGCGACACCGAGTGCCAGGCCAAGTCGCCTGAGAAGACGCTCGACCAGCTCGACGTGCTCCGCGACGGCCGCGAGATCACGATCGTCACCTCGGCGCGCTCGTTCCTGCACAGCCAGGTGCGCTCGATGGTGGGATCTCTGGTCTGGGTCGGCGAAGGCCGCTGGACCGCCGACGATCTGTCCGCCGCCCTCGCCGCCCGCAACCGCGCCGCCTGCGGCATCGTCGCGCCGCCGGAGGGGCTGTACCTGATGAAGGTGGATTATTAGGGTCTGATGCTGTCACTGGCGTCATGGCCGGGACAAGCCCGGGCATGACGGCGGTGGGTTGGGCGGCGATCAGTGCCTACGCAAAATACCGCGTCAGAATCCCGCGATACACCTTCGTCAGCTTTTCCAGATCGGCCACCGGCACGCGCTCGTCGACCTGGTGCATGGTCTGGCCGACCAGCCCGAACTCGATCACCGGGCAGTAGCTCGAGATGAACCGCGCATCCGAGGTGCCGCCCGACGTCGACAGCTCGGGCTTGCGCCCCGTCACCTCCTCGATCGCGGACACCGCGAGATCGGTGAACGGGCCGGGCTTGGTCACGAACACGTTGGAGTTCGAAGGCTCCCAGACGATGCGAGCCTTGATGCGATTGCCGCAGGCCTTGGCGAGACGCGTCTCGACCAGCTCGCGCAGGCTCGCCTGGGTGTGGTTGTCGTTGTAGCGGATGTTGAACTTGGCGCGGGCTTCGCCGGGGATGACGTTGAAGGCTTTGTTGCCGACGTCGACCGAGACGAATTCGAGATTGGAGGCCTGGAACTGCGCGCTGCCGTGATCGAGCGGCTCGTCGGAGATCGCCACGATCAGCCGCGAGATATCCGGTACCGGATTGGAGGCGCGGTGCGGATAGGCGACGTGGCCCTGCACGCCGTCGACGACGAGCGTGCCGGACTGCGAACCACGGCGGCCGACCTTGATGGTGTCGCCGAGCGTCTCGACATTGGAGGGCTCGCCCAGCACGCAATGATCGAACTTCTCGCCGCGCTCGGCGGCCCATTTGAGCAGCTTGATGGTGCCGTTGATGGAGACGTCTTCCTCGTCGCCGGTGATCAGGAACGAGATCGAACCCGTCCCGTCGCTGCGCGGCTTGCCGCCATTCGACGCGAGATGCTCCAGCACGGCAGCGACCGAGCAGGCGATGCCGCCCTTCATGTCGACCGCGCCGCGGCCGTGCAGGACACCGTCCTTCACCTCGCCCGAGAACGCACCGACGCTCCAGGCGCTCTCGTCGCCGGGCGGCACCACGTCGGTGTGGCCGGCAAAGGTGATGTGCGGGCCTTCGGTGCCGATCCGCGCATAGAGATTGTCGACGTCGGCGGTGCCTTCTTCGCTGAAGGTCACCCGGTGGCAGGTGAAGCCCGCAGCGCCGAGGGCTCTTTCGAGCACCCCGAGCGCACCGGCATCTTCAGGGGTTACCGAGGGGCAGCGGATGAGATCGCGGGCAATGGAGAGAGCGTCGGTCATGCGCGCTCAATCAATCCCGCAGCAACTCGTTGATGCTCGTCTTCGACCGCGTGCGCTCGTCGACGCGCTTGACGATCACCGCGCAGGCGGTGCTGGGGCCGATCTGGCCGTTCTTCATCGGCTTGCCGGGCAGGGCGCCGGGCACCACCACGGAATATTCCGGCACTTCGCCCATGAAGACCTCGCCGGTCTCGCGGTCGACGATCTTGGTCGAGGCGCCCAGGAACACGCCCATCGCCAGCACCGCGCCCTTGCGCACGATCACGCCTTCGGCCACTTCCGAGCGCGCGCCGATGAAGCAGTCGTCCTCGATGATGACAGGCTCGGCCTGCAGCGGCTCGAGCACGCCGCCGATGCCGGCGCCGCCGGAGATGTGCACGCGCTTGCCGATCTGCGCGCAGGAGCCGACGGTGGCCCAGGTGTCCACCATGGTGCTCTCATCGACATAGGCGCCGAGATTGACGAAGGACGGCATCAGCACGACGTTCTTGGCAATGAAGGCCGAGCGGCGCACGACGGCGCCCGGCACCGCGCGAAAGCCGGCGTCGCGAAAGCGGTTCTCGCCCCAGCCTTCGAACTTCGAGGGCACCTTGTCCCACCAGGTCGCCTTGCCGGGACCGCCGGGAATGACGCCCATGTCGTTGAGGCGGAACGAGAGCAGCACCGCCTTCTTCAGCCACTGATTGACGTTCCACTTGCCATCGGCGCCGCGCTCGGCAACGCGCGCCTCGCCCTTGTCCAGGGTCTCCAGCGCCTCGTCCACGGCCTCGCGCACCTCACCCTTGGTCGAGGTCGAGATGCCGTCACGCGCGTCGAAGGCGCTGTTGATGGTGGATTCGAGGGCTGCAAGGGACATCGGGATTTCCTCTGGGAGGGCGTAGCTTCGCATCAATTGGAGCGCTTTTTCGGGATTTGGACCGGGAGAGTCAAGCTGGGTTCGGTGTCATCACCCGCGAAAGCGGGTGATCCAGTACGCCGCGGCGATGGCGATGAATCGAGATGCCAGCGATTACTGGATACCCCGCCTTCGCGGGGTATGACGGGCTATTTGGGGTGGGACAATCCCGCCAAAAACCCCGTCAGGTCGTCCGTGACGTAGTCGACATGGGCTGCATCCCGGCCCTCCAGTTCCCAGTCCTCCCGCACCACCTCCTTCGTCCCGTCCGGCACCACCAGCACGGTCGTCATGCCGAGCTGGTGCGGGACGGTGAGATTGCGGGCGAGGTCCTCGAACATCGCCGCCCGGGTCGGATCGACCGCATGGTCGGCGAGGAATTTCCGATAGGTCTGCGGTGCCGGTTTCGGCTCGAACTCGGCCGCGATGATGTCGAACACGGCGTCGAAATGCGAGCCGAGGCCGAGACGGGCCAGCACCGCATCCACATGGTCGACCGAACCGTTGGTCAGGATCAGCTTGCGCCCCGACAATTTTGCGATGGCTTCGCCGAGCGCCGGGTTCGGCTCCAGCGGCGAGTGGTCGATCTTGTGGACGTAGGCGAGATAGTCGTCGGCGGAAACGCCATGCAGGGTCATCATGCCGCGCATGGTGGTGCCGAAGCGGCGGTAATAGTCTTTCTGGATCGCCCGCGCTTCCTCCGGGCCGACGTTCAGCCAGTTGCAGACGAACTCGCCGATTCGGGCGTCGACCTGCTGCCACAGATTGACGTGGTGCGGATAGAGCGTGTTGTCGAGGTCGAACACCCAGGTGTCGACGTGGGCGAAGCTGCGGGGGGATTTCATCACGGCTCTCACGATCACGGCGCGGCAAACCGCAGCGTCTTGCCGCCGCTCGACATGTCCACCGCGGCAAAGCCCGTCACGGTAAATCCACGCGCGCCGCAATCGGTCTGCTCATTGGTCTCGAACTTGGTCTCGCGCGTGCAGAGCTGCTTGTCGCCGCTCCAGTTCAGCGGCCGGTCCTTCAGCTTGACGACCCGGTTGTCGGCGTCGACCGCTTCGGCGAAGCTGAAGATCTGCTTCGGCTGGCCGCTCACATCAGGATGCAGGCAGGACTTGGGATCGATGCGATACCAGCCGCGGCTGGTCACGGATTTGCCGTCGTCGGTCGCGATTGCCGCCATCACCTTGTGCGGCGTGTCGTTGCACCAGGTGAGGCCGGTCGCGGACGGCGTCTGCACCGCATCGACCATGGTCTTGAAGAAGTTCTGCGAGCCGACGACGTCCGACGACAATCCGCGGCTCTTCAGGAAGGCGGCGAGCGCGGCTTGCGTCTTCGGCCCGTCGACGCCGTCGATCGGCGCAGCGTCATAGCCTGCGATCACCAGCAGGCGCTGGATGCCGGCAAGGCGCGCCTGCTCGTCGTCATATTCGGAATCCTCGGCGAGATAGGCCGTGAGGTTGCCGTCCGCCGCTTGCGTCGGCGTCACTTGCGTGAACGGGACCTGCGTCTGGCCGGTGCGGCACTGCCGTGCGGCTGCAATGACGAAATTGTCCTGTGCCACGCACAGCATGTCGCGGCCGTTCTGCGGGATCGGAGAGGCGCCATAGACGCCGAGCGCGCGAGCATTGAGCAGGATGCGGTCGGCGGTCAGCGTGCCCTGCACCACCACGCGGCAGGCCGCGGGATCGATCCTGAACCAGCCGCGCGTCGCGGTCGCCGCCTTGTCGTCGATGCCGATCGCGGCCTCGACGACATAGGACATCCTGTTGCAGATCTTGAGATCGGCAATCGCAGGGGCGGCGGAGGAGACGAACGAGACGGCAGCGGCGGGCAGCGTCATCAGGAAGCGGGTGAAGGGGGAGCGGCGGGGGCGACGCTGCCCCGTCATTCCGGGATGGTCCGCAGGACCAGACCCGGAATCTCGAGATTCCGGATTCGCCCGTCGGGCGATCCGGAATGACGGAGCGAAGCGAGCACCGTGGATGTCCGGGTCAAGCCCGGGCAAGACGACCTTCTTCCGCTGCTCGCGTTCGCTCATCACTTGTGGATCAGCGTTCCCGTGCCCTGGTTGGTGAAGAGCTCGAGCAGAACCGCGTGCTGCATCTTGCCGTCGATGATGACGACGCCCTCGACGCCCTGTTCCAGCGCGTAGATGCAGGTCTCGACCTTCGGGATCATGCCGCCGGAAATGGTGCCGTCGGCGATCAGTTTTCGCGCGTCCTTCACCGACAGTTGCGGGATCAGCTTCTTCGACTTGTCGAGCACGCCGGGCACGTCGGTGAGCAGCAACAGGCGCTTGGCCTTCAGCGCGCCCGCCACCGCGCCGGCGAAGGTATCGGCGTTGACGTTCAGAGTCTGGCCGTCCCTGGAGGTCGCCAGCGGCGCCAGCACCGGGATCAGCTCGTAGCCGATCAGCTGATTGAGGAGCGTGAGGTCGACCTTCTCAGGGTCGCCGACGAAGCCGAGATCGATCGCCTTCTCGATGTTCGAGCCCGGATCGATGATGGTGCGCGTCGTCTTGGTCGCCTTCACCATGTTGCCGTCCTTGCCGGACAGGCCCACCGCCTTGCCGCCGGCCTCGTTGATATAGCCGACGATCTGCTTGTTGACGGAGCCGGCGAGCACCATCTCGACGATCTCGATGGTCGCGGCGTCGGTGATGCGCAGGCCGGCGGCGAACTCCGATTGAATGCCGAGCCGCTTGAGCATGGTCGCGATCTGCGGTCCGCCGCCATGGACCACGACGGGATTGATCGCCGTCTGCTCCAGCAGCACGATGTCGCGGGCAAAGTTCTTCGCGGTCTCCTCGTCGCCCATGGCATGGCCGCCATATTTGATGACGATGGTTTCCTCGTCATACTGCTGCATGTGCGGCAGCGCCTCGGACAGGATGCGGGCCTGGTCGAGCGGAGAGATGTCGGTCATGTCACGGTCTCGCTGGCGGGTCGGTCGGTGCGCGTTCTATCCGATTGGCGGGCGTGGCGCAAAGTGTGGTGTTCCCTCTTACCCTCCCCTGGAAGGCAGGGCTATCGCATATGAGAGTGATGTCGCGTGCGGCCATCCTTCGAGACGCCCGCCGTTGGCGGGCCCTCAGGATGAGGACCGAGTGCGTTTCGCTGGTTTCGACGGGGGCCGATGCCGCTTAGCCTCATCCTGAGGAGACCGCGAAGCGGTCGTCTCGAAGGACGAGGCGCGCGCTCAGCTCGTGCAAAGAGCCACATGCGATTCCCTTGCCTGAAGGGGGAGGGTAAGAAAGAGCGCGCTACTTTTTCGCCACCACCGCAGCCAGCGTCACCGCCAGCCAGCTCGCGATCATCACCGTTCCGCCGGTCGGCGCCGCCATCGGAAACAGCGCGTGCCCGGCATATTGCCGCAAGGTGAGGTCGCCCGCGAACAATGCGGCGCCGAACACGAAGCCGAGTGCAGCGACGAGTCCAATTCCGCCATGCAGAAGGCCGCGTGCGAGCAGGGCGATCACGGCGAGCATGGCAGTTGCATGAAACAGCAGCATGGCGCTCGCCGAGGCAAGCCGGCTCGCATCCACGCCGTGGGCGGAGGCAGCGGCCAGCGCGACGCCGGCGGCGCCCATCAGTCCGGCAAGCCCAATCAGGAGGCGCTGGGCCACCATTATTTGCTCCGCTCTTCCAAGAGCTTCGCCATCGCGGCGCGCAAGCTCTCCATGCCGGTCGAGCTGCGTGACGAGGTGGCAAGCACGTTCGGGAACGCGGCGGGATGCTTGGCCAGCGCGGCCTCGGTCTCGGCAATGCGCGCCTGCAGCTCGGACGCCTTCACCTGGTCGGCCTTGGTCAGCACGATCTGGTAGCTGACCGCGGAGCGATCGAGCGTCTTGAGCACCTCGAGGTCGACGTCCTTGATGCCGTGCCGTGCGTCGATCAGCACGTACACGCGCGCGAGGCTGGCGCGTCCCAGCAGGAATTTGTGAATCAGCTCGGTCCAGGACGCGACCTGGCTCTTCGGTGCCTTGGCATAGCCGTAGCCGGGCATGTCGACGAGGCGCAGGTCAGTCTTGCCGGGGACCTCGAAGAAGATCAGCTCCTGGGTGCGGCCCGGTGTATGCGAGGTGCGCGCGAGGTTGTTGCGGCCCGTGAGCGCATTGATCAGGCTCGACTTGCCGACATTGGAGCGTCCGGCAAAGGCGACCTCCAGCCCCGCCATCGGCGGCAGCGTCTGGATCGAGGGCGAGGCCCAGATGAATTGCCAGTCGCGGGCGAACAGCTTTCGCCCGGCCTCGATCAGCTTCGCATCTTTGTCGTCGGTCATGCGAAGGCTCTTTTGGTGCACCGTCATTCCGGGATGGTCCGAAGGACCAGACCCGGAATCTGGAGATTCCGGGTTCGATGCTTCGCATCGCCCCGGAATGACTGAGAGAGAGACTTACGTCGCCTTCCTCGCGAACGTGGCCTTGAGATTGTCGAACAGCTCCACCTTCACGCCGTTGCGGCGCATGATGTAGCTCTGCTGGACCACCGAGAGCAGGTTGTTCCAGGCCCAGTAGATCACGAGGCCCGCCGGGAAGCCCGCCAGCATGAAGGTGAAGATCAGCGGCATCCAGTTGAAGATGATCTGCTGCGTCGGATCGGGCGGCGTCGGGTTCAGCTTCATCTGGAACCACATCGTGATGCCCATGATGATCGGCCAGATGCCGAGTGCGAGATAATGGCCGAACACGGGAATCGTGGTCGGGTCGAACGGGATCAGCCCAAACAGGTTGAAAAGATTGGTCGGGTCCGGCGCCGAGAGGTCCTTGATCCAGCCGTAGAACGGCGCTTGCCGCATCTCGATGGTGACGAACAGAACCTTGTACAGCGAGAAGAACACCGGGATCTGGATCACCACGGGAAGACAGCCGGCGACCGGATTGATCTTCTCCTTGCGGTAGATCTCCATCATCTCCTGCTGCTGCTTCACCTTGTCGTCGGGATAGCGCTCCTTCAGCGCCTGCAGCTGCGGCTGGATCGACTTCATCTTCGCCATCGAGGCGTAGGACTTGTTCGCCAGCGGGAAGAACAACAGCTTCACGATCACGGTGACGAGCAGGATCGAGATGCCGAAATTGCCGAAGAGGCGGTAGAAGAAGTCGAGGCCGAGGAACATCGGCTTGGTGATGAAGTAGAACCAGCCCCAGTCAATCAAGAGATCGAAATGGTTGAGGCCGAGCTCCTTGTTGTAGCCGCCGAGGCCGGCAAACGGGAACACGCCGACGACGCCGGCTTCTTTGGCGCCCGCGAACAGCCGCGCGTTCGCCGTTGCGGTGCCGCCGATCGCGACGGTGACGGGGTCGAGCAGATAGTCGGTCTGGTAGGTGTGGACGTTGCCGACCGGGTTCGACGAGAAGCGCGCCTGAAGCTGGGCATTGGTGTCGGGCAAAAGCGCCGAGGCCCAGTACTTATCGGTCATGCCTAGCCAGCCATTGGTGGCCTTGAAGTTCACCGACTTGGCTTCGTCGATCTTCTTGTAGGCATATTCCTGCAAGCCATCGAGATAGCCGATCAGGCCTTCATGCAGGATGTAATAGCCGGACACCTGCGGCGCGCCATGGCGCGAGATCAGCGCGAACGGGTAAAGCGTGACCGGCGCGTTGCTGACATTGCTCACCTCGTCCTTGACGGTGAAGAGGTAATGATCGTCGACCGAAATGGTGCGGCGGAAGGTGAGGCCGTCGCCATTGTCCCACTTCAGCACCACCGGGGTCGTGGGGGTCAGGCTGCCGCTGCCGTCCTGCTGCCACAGCGTCTGGGCATCCGGCATCTTCGCCGTCACGCCCGTCGCCGCCACCCAGCCGAACTCTGCGTAATAAGGCTCGGCGGTTCCCGAGGGCGAATAGAGGATGATCGGCGGCGACTTCGGATCGACCGTCTCGCGGAATTGCACCAGCGCGATGTCGTCGATGCGGCCGCCCTTCAATGAGATGCTGCCGGCGATCCGCGGCGTGTCGATCTTGACGCGCGGGCTGGCGGCGATGGCGGCATCGCGCGCAACAACTGGCTGGGCCTGGTTCACAGCCGGCGTGGCCGGCTGAGTTGCGCCGCCGGATTGCGGCGCGGCACCGGGTGTCGCGGAGCCGGGTGTCGCGGAGGCGGTCGGCTGCGGCGCGGGCTTCTGAAGCTCGGCCTGCGCCTGCTGCTGGGCGCGCTGCTTCTCCATCTGCGGCACGTTGTAGAAATATTGCCAGGCGATCAGGACGAGGCCCGACAGAATGACGGCGAGGATGGTATTGCGATTGTCGGTCATCTCGATTGTCTCGTCATCAATCCGGTTTGCAGCTGGCAGCAGGAGCGGGATTGGACCTTGTCCGGTCAGTCCTGGGGCCGCGTCGCTTCGCGGGTCCCTTGTCAGTCCCCCTGGCGGTATGCCGCGCGGGCTTCGTGAACGCTATGCGCAGATCGTCGAGCATGGCGGCGAAGGGGCGCGAGAGCGCGTCCCTTCGGCCGACCAGCACATAATCATGATGGGGCTGCATCGACACCGGATCGAGCCGCTTCACCAATTCGCGAAGCCGGCGCCGGATGCGATTGCGCTCGGGGGCGTTGCCGTTCTTCTTGGTGACGGTGAAGCCGATCCGGATCGGGCCGCCGTCATCGCGGGGACGGCTTTGCAGGACGAACGCGGGACTGTTCACCCGCGCGCCATTGGCAACGGCGAGGAAATCCGCTCGCTGCCTCAGCCGATCCATGATGAAATCCCAAAAAGGGGGTCTGGCTCAGGCGCTCAGACGCTTGCGGCCGCGGGCGCGGCGGGCGGCGAGAACCTTGCGGCCGCCGGCAGTGGCGAGACGGGCACGGAAGCCGTGACGGCGCTTGCGCACCAGTTTGCTGGGTTGATAAGTCCGCTTCACGGGTTTTTCTCCGCTGACCGGGCAATTTGCCTGTAGAATTGATGGTAAAGTCCGGAAGATGCGGCCCAAACGGGCCCTTTTCCGGCCCCAAGAGAGCCGCTCCCGGCGTCAAACCGGGTCATCGCGGACAATTCGCGCGGCTTATAAGGGAGCGTCTTGTTTTCGTCAACGCCGCACAAGCGCGCGATTTCCGTGAATAACGCTGTTTGCAAGGGGTTTTTAACCCTTGAGGTGGCGACTCGCGATATCAGCTCCTAAATCCCACCTTGGCAGATTAGCGATCCGTAATTTGACCCGGCCAGGGTCGGGTCGCATCTTCTTACCGCCAATTCTTCACCCGCCAAAAGGGCAGCGAGGGCGAGTTTCGTGGCAGCCACAGACCTCCAGCCGATCCACGATCAGGATCAGCCGGACCCGCCGGCGATGCGCCCCCGTGGGACGCGCGGGCTCGGGTTGTCAGGCAAGCTGCTGCTGCTCACCGTTCCCCTGGTGATGATCGCGGCCAGCCTGCTCTACGTGCCCGCCATCGCCAACTTCTGGGTCAACCGGCTGAACGACCGCGTGGCGGCGGCCAACACCGCGGCGCTGGTGCTGGATGCGGCGCCGCTCGGCATGGTTCCCGATTCGCTGTCGCGCCAGATCCTCAAAAGCATCAATGCCCGCGCCGTCGCCATCAAGATGGGCCAGCAGCGCCGGCTGCTCGCCAGCGACAACATTCCGTCCGCCATCGAGCACGACATCGACCTGCGCGACATGACGGCCTGGGAGGCGATCACCGGCTCGTTCCGGATGATGCTGGAGACCGGCAACCAGGCCATCCGCATCGTCGGTCCCGGGGTCGGCAATGCCCAGTTCATCGAGATCGTCACCGACGAATTGCCGCTGCGGCAGCAGATGTATCGATTCTCCCGCAACGTCGTGGTGGTCGCGCTGATCATCGCGGTGCTGACCGCCGGCCTCGTCTATCTCGCGCTCCATTATCTCTTCGTGCGCCCGATGCGGCGGCTGACCGCGAGCCTGGTCGGCTTCCACGAGAACCCCGAAAGCTCGGCGGGTATCATCGTGCCGAGCCAGCGCAGCGACGAGATCGGGGTCGCCGAGCGCGAATTGTCGGACATGCAGCGCGACCTGATGTCGATGCTGCATCAGAAGAGCCGGCTCGCCGCGCTCGGCCTCGCCGTCTCCAAGATCAACCACGATCTGCGCAATCTGCTGGCCTCGGCCCAGCTCCTGTCGGATCAGCTCGCCAGCGTGCCGGACCCGCGGGTGCAGCGTTTTGCGCCGAAGCTGGTGCGCTCGCTCGAGCGCGCCATCGCCTTCTGCCAGTCGACGTTGTCTTACGGCCGCGCCCAGGAGGCCGCACCGGACCGCCGCATGATCCTGATCGAGCCTGTCGTGCTGGAGGTGCGCGAGACCGCGGGCCTCGCCAACGACGCCTCGATCGCCTGGGTCGCCGCGATCGAGCGCGGCCTTGCGATCGATGCCGATCCCGATCAGCTGTTCCGGGTGCTGCTCAACCTCGTCCGCAATGCTGCCCAGGCGCTGGAGAGTCATGCCTCCGGCGACGGCGGCCCGCAGCAGATCCGGATCACCGGGAAGCGCGAAGGCGCCGTCGCAATCATCGAGGTCTCCGACACCGGTCCGGGCATTCCGCAGAAAACCAGGGAGCACCTGTTCGAGGCGTTCCAGACCTCCGGCCGCCCGGGCGGCAGCGGTCTCGGCCTTGCCATCGCTGCCGAGCTGGTCCGCGCCCATGGCGGCGATATCCATCTGGTCGAAGGCACCATCGGCGCCACCTTCCGCATCGTCATTCCCGACCGCCCCGTGGAGCTGCTCTCCATCCGCAACGAGCGGCAGAGGGCCTAAGTCGGCCAGGGGCCGAGTTTCTCCGTCGTTCCGGGGCGGCGCAAAGCGCCGAACCCCGGAATCCCGAGGTTTTGACGCGAGATTCCGGGTTCTCGCTTCGCGAGTCCCGGAGTGACCAGGTAGAGACCGTCATTTCCATGCAAAATCTCCCCATCCCGGACCTTGCCAATCGGGACAAGAGCGGGTAGTCAGAGCGCTCTTTCGCACCCCCTCCGGCTCTGCCGGGGGCTGCCTCGCGGGCCACGCCCGCGCTGATTGCGAAACACGCGCCCGTAGCTCAGCTGGATAGAGCATCAGACTACGAATCTGAGGGTCGGACGTTCGAATCGTTCCGGGCGCGCCATTTGCCTCGTTGAAATCACACGCCTTTACCGTCTTCTTTTCTTTCCCGAGAGGGCGTGGTTTGCAGTTCGTTGGCAAACTCTGTTCGCGGTGAGCTCTCGAAATTGAAGATCGCTTGCTTATCCGACCGGATCTCGAACCGAGATCAGTCATACAGGTCAATCGGCGAGGCGTGATGGTCCATTTGCTGTTTCCGTTTGCAGCGCGTCTGCCGCGAGTGCGACTTGGCAGCGTAGGAGGCCGCGGCGGGGTTGCCGATCGGGCCGCGGTCGAAATGATTCAGAACGGCCGCGATTTCGGAAAACGATTGGTCACAATTATTCTTGTCACGATCGCGCATCTACCATCGTTCGCAGCGGCACAGACCTCGTTGCTAACTGAATCTGTGAATGTGCTTGATGCAAATTCCGCAGTTGTGGCGACGTTATCCGTACCGCGGTCCAGCATTCAAAGCTCAGAAGTTGCGGTCCTGATCAATGATAACGATCCGCAGTCGGTGGAGATTGCGAACTACTATCAGCAGGTGAGAAATCTTCCCAGCCGAAACATGATTCATTTGAGGTTCGAGCAAGACAAAATCTACCCCGGGCTTCCTGCAAATAACGGTATTGATCCTGCTGAGTTTGCGGTGCTCAAGCAGCAGGTGGATGCCCAGGCAGGTCCAGAGGTTCAGGCGTTTGTGATTTCCTGGAGCAGGCCGTTTCGTATCGCGCGCTTCAACTACTACCCCACGAATTATTCGATTACGAGCGCCTTCGCCTATGGAATAGATGCGCAGTACCTCACGAGCAGGAGTTGCGACAGCACCCCCCTAAGTCCGTACTACGATTCACGATCGACAATGCCATATACGGATTTTGGCATTCGCCCAGCCATGATGCTCGCAGGTGAAAGCGCAACGAGTGTAAAAGCGACGATCGACAAGGGACTGAAGGCGGATCGAAGCCTTCCGAGAGGGAACGGCTGGTTCGTGAGAACCGCAGACAATACGAGGAGCATGCCTCGATATCCCGACTTCCAGGCAACTGTTCAAAATTGGAATCGCCCAGAAGCACTCAGGATGACTTACTACGACCGTTCAAGACCAGGTGGGCCGTCGGAAGTCAAAAACACCAAGGATATTCTCTTTTACGAGACGGGGTTGGCGAACATCTCAAGTCTCAATACAAACACCTATGTTCCTGGCGCTCTGGCGGACAGTCTTACTTCAGGCGGAGGCGATTTATTTGGGTCGAATCAAACGAGCGCACTACGCTGGCTTGAAGCTGGGGTCTCAGCAAGTTACGGCACGGTGACCGAGCCCTGTGCATATGCAGATAAATTTCCCGCCGCTTCAGTGCTCGTAAAGAACTATTTCCTCGGCAACACAGCCCTTGAGGCATACACGAAATCGGTCCGACAGCCGTCCCAAGGCGTTTTCATAGGCGATCCGCTGGCAAGACCCTTCGGTACGCAGGCGACGCTTGTGAACGAAGTTCTCAATATCAAGACGTCGATCCTTGAACCCGGAGTAGACTACAATCTTTACTCAGCACCATCACCGACCGGCCCATTTTCGCTGATTAGCACAATTTCGGTGCCAGACTATCGCTTCGCGATGATCACCCTGACTGGGATGAGAGCGCCGTTCTACAAACTGGACCGCGGAGGTGAGAGTGCTCCGCGACCGGATCGACGCAATTAAGAGAGCTGTCACGCGTGGTGGGGCGGGGGCGTCCCGGATGCCTTTCGACCGTGCTTGTCAGGTTGGTGATGACGAGCTAAGGCAACTCGCAACCATGGCAGACTACGAATCGGACGTTCGAATCGTTCCGGGCGCGCCATTTTTCGACGGAAGGTCAGGACAAGACAGCATCTGGTCGCCAGACCGGCCTAAGCCCGGACGGCGACGCCGTGTGAGGAGCTGGATGAGAATATCGCAGGCGTTCAAGTTCGAGGCGGCGCATCGGCTGCCAAACGTGCCCGAAACCCACCGATGCCGCCGGCTGCATGGTCATTCCTACCGGGTCGAGGTCCAGCTGGACGGGCCGGTCGATCCGCACACCGGCTTCGTCGCGGATTTCTTCGACATCGAAAAAAGCTTCGCCGACATCCTGGGCGCGCTGGACCACCACTGCCTGAACGACGTCGAAGGCCTCGAGAACCCCACCGCAGAGAATATCGCGATCTGGATCTGGGACCGGTTGAAGCCGAACCTTCCGCAGCTGTGGGCGGTCCGGGTCTATGAGACGGCGGACTGCTGGGCCGAATATCAAGGGCGGTGACGACAGCCCCGCGCTGATCCGGGCCTTTATGGGAAGCTATAGCTGCGCGGCCCCTCGCGCCGATCCCGCATCAACGGCCCGCCAGCACCTCCTTGCATTTGGCCGCAAACGCATTGAGGTAGGCGCCCATCTCGCTCGCCAACGCGTCGGACCGGTCGACATTCTGCAGGCTCATGTTGAGTGCGTAGACCGGGAGCCCCTCCAGCACGATCGGCGTCGCGACGGCGAGAACGGCGGGCTGCCACGACACGGCGCAATAGCCGTCGCGTTCGACCGAGCTGATCGATCTCCGGACCTCCGCAAGCAGCGTCTTGGTAGCCGCTGTGCTGCGCCGCTTGAACTGCTTCAGCAACCGCTCGCGCTCGGCCGCTGCAATGCCGGCCAGATAAGCGCGACCCAGCGACGTCAACTCCATCGGCACCTGTTGGCCGGCGACGACGTTGCGCAGCGCCGCGCGCGGGCTGTAGCGGATCGACTCCAGATAGACCATCATGGTTCGATCCGCGGTCGCTAACCCCACGTTGAGCCGGCGCTTGGCCGATTCCGCCCGCATCATCGGTCCGATCGCGTTGAGCACGGGCGATCCCGTCCGCATCGCGTGACCGATGCTGATGACGGACGCGGCAAGGCGGTAGGCCCGCTGGTCACGGACTTCGTCGAGCATCCCGGAATTGACCAGCGTTCGTGTCAGCCGGCTGACGGTGGATCGCGGCAATCCGGTTCGCTCCGCGATCTCGCCGTTGCCCAGCGTGTCGACGCCGGGCCGGAACGCCCTGAGGATCTCGATGCCCCGTTCGAGCGAACGGTTGCCGTCGAGCCCGCCCGCATATCTGCGCGCCTGTGCCATGTTCGCCCTTTCGTTTCCACTAAGTGGAATTAAGGGGATGTCCGGTGGGCTGCAAGCCGCTATAGGCAGCGGAAAGAATAATGCCGGATGGCGCACGGCTCGACGAGGAAACCGCAGCTTGCGGAGCTCGCGCCGAACATTCGTCGCGCGCCGGCCGATCCGACTCCGAGGAGCCTGCCATGTCCTATCAGCTCATCGAATTTTTCGTCGAGGCCGGCGTCGCGACGATCGCCTTCAACCGGCCCGAACGGCGCAACGCCATGAGCGACGAGATGCGCGCCGTATTCGCCGGCGCGCTCGAGCCCGTGTCCCGCGACAAGGCGATCAAGGCGCTGGTGCTGACCGGGCGCGGCAACGCCTTCTGTGCCGGCGGCGACATCAGCGGCATGAAGCGCCGGCTCGAGGCGCCGCAGGGCGAGGTCGCATTCAACGGATGGAGCCGTCAGCAGGGCGTGCATCACGTGCAGTCGCTGCTGCTCGGCCTTCCGAAGCCGACGATCGCCGCCGTCAACGGCGCCGCGGCGGGGCTCGGTGCCGACACCGCGCTGGCCTGCGACTTCGTTATGGGCACGGAACGATCGAAATTCACCTGGTCCTACATCAAGCGCGGTCTGATCCCCGACGGCGGCGGGCTGTATTTCCTGCCGCGCCGGGTCGGGCTTGCCAGAGCCAAGGAGCTGATCTTCACCGGCCGAATCGTCGAGGCGGACGAAGCGCTCGCGCTCGGGATCGTCGATCGCAAGGTGGCCTCGACTGACCTCCTGTCGGCCGCGCAGGCCTGGGCGGCCGAATTGGCCGAAGGCTCTCCCACCGCACTGGCGCTGAGCAAGAAGATCCTGAACGAGACGTTCGAGCACTCCGCGCACGACATCTTCAATCTCGGCAGCCAGGCGCAGGCGATCTGCTACACCAGCGTCGAGCATCGCGAGGCGGTGACGGCGTTCCTCGCGCAATCCACCTCGAAGGATTGAGCGATGGATGCGATCGAACGCCTGATCCGGCCGCGCAGCGTCGCCGTCGTCGGTGCGTCGGCGGACCCCAGCAAGACCTCGGGGCGGCCGGTGTCCTATCTCCGCAAGCACGGCTTTGCGGGGGCGATCTATCCCGTCAATCCGAAGGTCGGCGAGATCGGCGGTCTCACCTGCTACCCCGACATCGCCTCGCTGCCTGATGTGCCTGACGTCGGCATCGTCCTGCTCGGTGCCGAGCGCGCCCACGTCGCGGTGCGCGAATTGTCCGAGCGCGGCGCGGCCGCGGCGATCGTTCTCGCCAGCGGCTTCACCGAAACCGGGGCCGAGGGCGCCGCGCGCCAGACGCAGCTGATGCAGGCTGCCGGCTCCATGCGGATCCTCGGACCGAACACGATCGGCCTCGTCAATCTCACTGACAATATCGTGCTGTCGGCGTCGGGCGCGCTGGCGATGGATGACTTCACGGCGGGGCCCATCGGACTGGTCTCGCAAAGCGGGGGCATTCTCGGCGCCTTGCTGTCGCGGGCCGCGGCCCGCGGGATCGGCTTGTCCAAGCTGGTATCGACCAGCAACGAGGCCGACCTCGAACTCGCCGACTTCATCGACTTTCTTGCCGGCGACGACGCAACCAAGGTCATTGCGCTCTATATCGAGGCGATCCGCAATCCACGTCGCTTTCGCGAGGCGGTGCTCAAGGCGCGGCGCGCCGGCAAGCCCATCGTCGCCTTCAAGATCGGTCGATCGGAGGCGGGTGCACAGGCGGCGGTCTCGCACACCGGCGCGCTGGCCGGCTCCGATCGCATGTACGACGCCTTGTTCAGACAGCTCGGCGTGATCCGCGCCAGCACGTTCGAAGACCTGCTCGACATTCCCGCAGCCCTTGGCGCGGGACGGAAGCTTTCCGGCCGGCGTGTTGCGATCCTCACCTCGACCGGCGGCGCCGGCACGATCGTGTCAGACAGTCTCGGCGTTGCAGGTTTCGCGACGCCCGCGCCCGACGCTGAGACGGCGGCGCAATTACGTGCCCTGCAGTCGGGCTCGCATGCCAATCTCGACCGCAATCCGATCGACGTGACCCTGGCCGGTCTGCAGCCGGATCTGCTGCGTGCCGCGATCCGGATCCTGCTCGCAAGTCCCTGCTACGATGCGCTCGCGGTGATTGCCGGCTCATCGGCGGTGGGGTCGCCGGCCCTGATGGCCGATGCCATCCACGACTGCCTGCCGCTCAGCGACAAGCCCGTCATTGCCTATGTCAGTCCCTACGCGCCCGAGGTGGTTTCCGTCCTCACCCGGCGCGGCGTCCCGGCCTATACGTCAGCCGAGAGCTGCGCCGCGGCGCTCGACGGGCTTTTGCGGGCCGCAATGCCGGAGCAGCTCGAAGCCACCGGTCTGACTGGGACGACAGTTGACGTCAGCGATCTCCCGGCTGGCTCGCTCGATGAAGCACAGGCCAAGACGCTGTTCGCCCGCTTTGGGATTCCCGTCGTGGCGGAGAAGGTCGTCGCAACGGCGAGCGAGGCCGAACAGGCGGCGCGAGACTTCGGCGGCAAGGTCGTGCTCAAGATTCTGTCACGTGAGATTGCGCACAAGAGCGACGTCGGCGGCGTCGCGGTCAATTTGACAGCCGAGACCATCGGCGGCCGTTCCATCGTGATGGCCGACGAGGTCGAGACGAGGACCGGAAAGCGACCCGATCGATTCCTGGTTCAGGAGATGATTTCAGGCGGCGTCGAGATCATTCTCGGGATGCATCGCGATTCCCTGGGAACCGCGATCCTGCTCGGAATGGGCGGCGTCGCGGCCGAACTGTTCAAGGACACGACGATGCGCCTGCTTCCGCCGAATGGCGGCCTCGACCTGTCCGAGGCGCGCGCGATGGCGCGCGATCTCGTCGCCTGGCCGTTGCTGGACGGTTTTCGGGGGCGGCCGAAATGCGATCTCGAGGCGCTCGCAGGCGCGATCGTCGCTTTCTCGCATATGGTTGCGCAGCTCGGCGCTCGCCTCGCGGAGGCGGAGATCAATCCGGTGTTCGTGCTGCCGGCAGGCCAGGGCGTGAAGGCGGCAGACGGATTGGTCGTTCTCGATGTCTGAACAGAATCGGATGGAGCTCCAGATGGTCTTTGGCGGAATCATCAATCACGACGCCGCGCGCGGGAAGCCTTTCACTCCGCGGCGACGGCGAGGTCTTGCCATCCTCGCCTGTGCAATCGTCGCGGGGCTCGGAGTGACGCCGGCGCGCGCGGAATATCCCGACAAGATCGTCAAGATCGTGGTGCCCTTCGCAGCCGGCGGCGGCACCGACATCATCGCGCGAACGACGGCGCAGGAGATCCAGGCCGACCTCGGCAAATCCGTCATCATCGAGAACAAGCCGGGCGCCGGGACCATCATCGGCACCCAGACGGTGGCCACCAGCGAGCCCGACGGCTATTCGCTGCTGATGGCGACGTTCGCGCACGCGGTCAACCCGAGCCTGTACAACAAGCTGCCGTTCGATCCGCACAAGGATTTCGCGGCGGTATCTCTGATCGCGCGATCCTTCAATATCGTCGTCGTCAACCCCGCATCGAAGATCAACTCGATCTCCGATTTGATCGCCGAGGCCAAGGCCAATCCTGGCAAGCTGAATTTCGGCACCTTCGGCACCGGCACGTCGGCCCATCTCGCAGGCGAGCTGTTCAATGCGATGGCGAAGGTCAAGATGACGGCGGTGCCCTACAAGGGCGCGGCGCCTGCGATCAGCGATCTCCTGGGCGGACAGATCGATGTGATGTTCACCACCGTGGCGAGCGCGGCCTCGCTGGTAGCCGCGGGCCAGCTTCGGGCGCTGGCCGTCACATCCGCAGAGCGTTCGGCGGCGTTTCCGCAACTGCCCACCGTCGCCGAGGCCGGCGTGCCCGGTTACGCCGCCGAGTCCTGGTACGGATTGTACGCGCCGGCCAAGACGCCTGCTCCGGTGATCGCGCGCCTCAATCAGGCGGTCGCGAAGGCGGTTCAGTCCGGTGCCTTCAAGAAGCTCGAGGCGAACGAAGGCCTCATCATGGTCGGCAGCGCTCCGGAAGAGCTCGATCGCTATGTCGCCCAGGAGGAGGAGCGCTGGCACAAGCTGATCAAGGACGCGAACATCGAGGTGCAATAGCCATGGGCGGGTGCGGCCACGGAACAGAATCTCACCGCAGGCCCTCCTCCGATGCCGGCTGCCGATGGCGCCGCCGCAGGAGCCCTGCCTCATTGATCTGAAACAACGATGATTTCGACCGCAAATGCTAAAATGATTTGCAAGTTGTGACTCGGGCTCCCGGCCGGTCGCGACAAGCTTTGGCGCATGCTGGAATCCGAGGGCTCAATGGGACGACTGCTGAATATCGTGACGCCCCTGCATACGGCGACCAAGCGCGACTATATGGGCCGCATGAACGACGACAAGATCGGCTGCTCGCTGAAGGCGCGGGAATACGAGGCCGATTATTGGGACGGCGACCGCCGCTTCGGCTATGGCGGCTACCGCTTCATCGAGGGGCGCTGGGCGCCGGTCGCCAAGGCGCTGATCGAGACCTATGGTCTGAAGGACGGTTCCAGCGTGCTCGATGTCGGCTGCGGCAAGGGCTTTCTGCTCTACGAGATGCAGAAGATCCTGCCGGGCTTGAAGGTCACAGGCTTCGATATCTCCAAGCACGGTCTTGCCAATTCGCACGAGCAGGTGAGGCCGTACCTCTTCAACTATCGCGCCCAGGACATCTATCCCTATGGCGACGGCAGCTTCGACCTCGTCATCTCGCTCGGCACCCTGCACAATCTGCGGCTCTACGAGCTCGAGGCGGCGCTCAAGGAGATCGAGCGGGTCGGCAAGAACAAATACGTCATGGTCGAGGGCTACCGGACCGTCGCCGAATTGCACAACCTTGAATGCTGGGCGCTGACGGCGGAGTCCATCCTGCATACGTCGGAATGGATCTGGCTCTACGGCAAGCTCGGCTACACCGGCGATTACGAATTCATCTATTTCGAATGACCGGGCGCGCCTCATGGACATCAAGACTGCCAAGGCGGCAATCCTCGTCGAGTCCGGCCAGCCGCTGATCGTCGACGAATTCACCCTGCCGGATCGGCTCGAGCACGGCCAGGTGCTCGCCCACGTGCACACGTCGAGCATCTGCGGGGCGCAGATCAACGAGATCGACGCCGTCAAGGGCGTCGACAAGTTCCTGCCGCACCTCTTGGGGCATGAAGCGCTGGCAACCATCGTCGAAACCGGGCCCGGCGTCGTCTCCTGCAAGCAGGGCGATACCGTCGTCATGCATTGGCGGCCGGGCAAGGGGATCCAGTCCAATACGCCGATCTATGCCTGGCGCGGCAAGCGCCTCAATGCCGGCTGGGTCACGACCTTCAACGAATATGCCGTGGTGTCGGAGAATCGCGTCACCCCCGTTCCAGCCTCGATCGATCGTATCAGCGCGCCGCTGCTCGGCTGCGCTGTGACGACCGCGCTCGGCGTCGTCAACAACGATGCGCAAATCGCCATCGGAGAAGCCGTCGTGGTGTTCGGTGTCGGCGGCGTCGGATTGAACATCGTGCAATTTGCCGCGATGGTCGGCGCTTGGCCGGTCATTGCGGTCGACCGCCTCGACAACAAGCTGGCGATGGCGAGGGATTTCGGCGCCACCCACACCATCAACTCGGAAGCGGTTGGGGATGTGGCCGCCGAAGTTCGGTCCATCACCGGTTTGGACGGCCCCGATAAGGTCATCGAGACCACCGGCGTCAAGAATCTGATCGAGCTCGCCTACGAGATCACGGCGAAGAAGGGCCGCTGCATCCTCGTCGGCGTGCCCCGCGAGAAGGCCGAAATCTACACGTTGCCGCTCCATTTCGAGAAGGTGCTGAAGGGCTCGGAAGGCGGACAATGCCAGCCGGCGCGCGACATCCCGCGTCTCGTTCGCCTCAGCGATGCCGGCAAGGTGAGTTACCGTGGCATCGTCACCCATCAGTTCGCGCTCGACGACGTCAATGCCGCGCTGGACCTGATGCGTAGCGGCACGTCGGGACGGATCCTGCTCAACATCAGCTGAGCGCGTCGGCGGCGATGCGTGATCAGCCGGGCGCTGCGTCCGCCACGCACGCGCTGACGATATGCCGGCGCTGGCGCTGCAGCAACCAGGTCGCGATCGCCATGTTCACGACATTCCAGGCGATGCCATTGACCAGCGCGGAAGCGTAAGAGCCGGTCCAGTCGTAGATCGCGCCGGCCATCCAGCCGCCCAGCGCCATGCCGGCCAGCGTGACCGAGATGGCGAGGCTGATGCGAAAGCCGGCTTCCTGTGGCGGGAACAGCTCGCGGATGATCACGGCATAGCTCGGCACGATGCCACCCTGCGCCAGACCGAAGATGGCGGACACGACGTAAAGAGAGACCAGCCCGTTGAACGGCAGATAGAGCGCAAGTGCCGTGGCCTGCATCGCCGAGCCCAGCAGCAAGGTACGCAGGCCGCCGATGCGGTTCAACACCCAGCCGAAGACAAAACGGCTCGCCACACCGAAGCCGAGCATGACCGCCAGCATCTCGGCGCCGCGCGCCGTTCCGTAGCCGAGGTCGCCGCAATAAGCCACCAGATGCACCTGCGGCATCGCCATGGCGATGCAGCAGCAGATGCCGGCCAAGGCCAGCAGGCCCTGGGTGACGGAAGGGGACAGGCCGATCGACTGCATGGTGTTGCCGCTGCTCGCCGCGTCCCGCGCGGCCGTATGGACGATGGGCCGGCGCAGCAGAACCAGAGACATCGGCAGCATCGTCGCCAGACAGAACAGGCCGATGCCGATATGGGTCTGCCGCCAGCCATGCGCGGCGATGGCGTGCTGGACGATGGGTGGCCAGACCACGCCGGCCAGGGAGCTGCCGGCGGTCGCCAGGGAGATAGCGAGGCCGCGGTGCCGGTCGAACCACAGCGAGACGTCGGCAACCAAAGGCGCGAAGCTCGCGGCGCCGCCGAAACCGATCGTGACACCTGAGATCATCGCAAACACCGAAAGGCTCGGCGCGACCGCAGTGAGAACGTAGCCGAGGCTCATCAGGATGGTGCCGCCGGCGAGCGGCGGCAGGATGCCGAAGCGATCCGCCAGGCGGCCGACGATGATGCCGCCGATCATGAAGCCGATGATGGCGAGCGTGTAGGGCAGGGTCGCCTCGGCGCGGGGCGCATTGAAATCGGCCTGCACCGCCGGCAGAGCCACCACCAGTGACCACATGCCGACACAGCCCAATGTGCTGAGGGCGATGGAGACGGCGAGGCGAATCCAGGAATACGAACTTTCGATCGACGACTTTTCGGGCGGCACTGGTTTCCCTCGGGCTGCGCTGGAGCGTTTTCGAGCGAAGTGGACACCGGTTCGCGAAGAAAACGCGTCAAAACAAGAATCTAGAGCTTTGGTTCTGATTCAATCAGAACCGAAATGCTCTGGGATCGGCCCTGGGGTATCGCCCGCCGTTGGCGGTGACAAAGCAGGATTTCTCTTTTGTCGCGCGAGCAAAACTCATGCATCCTGCCGGTCTCCCCGCATCGCCCGGAGCCGGCCATGACGTATCTGCTGCCGCCACTCAATGCCCTGCGCGCCTTCGAGGCCGCCGCCCGACATCTCAGCTTCAAGCAGGCCGCCCACGAGCCGCACGTCACGGCCGGCGCGATCAGCCAGCAAGTCCGATTGCTGGAGGAGCGGCTGGGCGTGCAGCTGTTCGAGCGGCGAACGCGGCAGATCATTCTGACCTCGCCTGGCGAAACCTATCTGGCGCAGGTCCGAAAGGCGTTTCGCTGCCTTGCCGAGGCCACCGCCGAACTCAAGCCTGAGGGTGTCACCAGTCTGCTGCATATCGGGCTTCACGCGAGTTTTGCCGTCGACGGGTTGCGCGCGCGCCTGGCTCGGTTCCGCCGCGCCCAGCCACAGCTCGCCATTCGCATCAGCCAACCAGCCGGGCTGCACGAGCTGCTCGAAGGCAAGGTCGACGTCGTGATCGCGGACCGGGTGCAGCGTTGCCCGGGCTACAAATGCGAGCCTCTGGAGCGTGGCTTCCTGATCGGCCCGCTCGGCACCACCGATTGTCCGGAGATCGAAACCCTGCGGTCCTGCCTGCTCGGCGATGGCGAGCTCGAGCGCCCGGGCAAATCCGGGGTGGCGCTGGTTGCCGGCACGGCAAGCGCGGCACGCAGACCGTCCAAGCCGTTCTTTTCCGCCTGAAAGGGCTGTTCGCAGGCATTTTGCATCACTTCAGATGGGGCGGCATAGCGATCCTTGCGTCATGACGATGTCGCGCGACCGCCGTAACGGCCGGTTAACCATGGATATTTACGGTGTCGAAAGCCTCTGAGCTTCGTCTGTCAGTTGATTTCGAATAGAGCCCATGGCGTTCGGTAGCCGCGTATCTCCGCGAAGCATCGCCCCGACGGAGCCCGCGGCTTCGTGGGAATCGCCGCGGGCTGCGCGATTGAGGCCCGACGGTGCCGCGCCGGCGCTGCTCAAGGGATCGCTGACCGTTTCCGGAACGCTCGCTTTCCTGCGCGAGAACGGGCGGCGCATCCTCACGCTGGCGCTGGCGCTGTTCGCCCTCGGCGTGCTCGCCCTGATGGTTCTGCCGGTCCGCTATGCCGCGACGGCCCTGGTCGTCCTCGATCCCCGGGAGCTGCGCATCACCACGGAGCAGGACGTCTTGCCCGGCATCGGCCAGGACGCCGCTGCGCTGCAGAGCCAGATCGAGATCGCCAAATCGGACGGCTTTCTCCGCCCCCTGATCGAGCAGCTCAAGATCGCGGATGACGATGATATCGCGGGTGGTCACACCGACATGACGCGCCTGCTCGAGAAGTTCCGCAACCGCCTCGAGATCACGCGTCGCGGGCTCACCTATGTCATTGCGATCTCCTTCACCTCGAACCGCGCCGACCGGGCCGCCTACTACGCCAACGCCATCGCCGAGGCGTTCGTCGCCAGCCAGGGCCGCGTCCGCACCGAGGCCACGGACGAAGCCGCCGACTGGCTCAAGAATCGGCTGAACACGTTGAGCGAGCGCCTGCGCGCGTCGGAGGACGCCGTCGCCGCGTTCAGGCTCGAGCACAAGATCCTCAATGCCGGCAAGGATTCCACCACGCAGCAATTGCGGGTGACCGATCTCAATCAGCAGGTCTCCGCGGCGCGTCTTCGCACCGAGGAAGCCAAGGCGCGCTACGAGCAGGTGCAGCGCGACCTCAAGGCCAATGTCGAAGGGCCGGTGAAGCAGGATCTGCTCAGCATGCTGCGGGCGCAGCGCTCGGCCCTGAACGACCAGATCGCGCAGAAGAAGGCGGTGTATGGCGAGCGCCATCCCGACCTCGCGATCTCCTACAGCCAGCTGGCCGATATCAACCGCCAGATCGAGGTCGAGCGGAAGAAGAACATCGATACCGCCAAGTCCGAATATGAGGCCCAGCTGGAGCAGCAGAACGCGCTGGAAAAGCAGCTCAAGGCGGTCGAGACGCAGATGCTGGTCGACGGCCAGGCGCTGGTGAAGCTGCAGGAGCTGCAGCGCGACGCCGATGCCAACAGGAACATCTACGAGCAGTTCCTGTCGCGGTTCAAGACCACCAACGAGCAGCGTCAGCTGCAGGCGTCGCAGACCAAGGTCGCTTCGGCGGCCATCCCGCCGCTGCGCTCGACGCGCCCGCCGCTCGCTCTGCTGCTGGCAGCGCTGGCGATCGGCTCGCTGCTGACATCGACGGCTGCCGTTGCCGTCATGACGACCATGTCAGCCCAGCCCGCGCCCCTTGAGGCGCCCATCCACGTAGCCGTGACGGGCACGCAACCCCGGCAGGTTCAGTCTCAAGTCCAGCCGCAGGCTCCGCCACAAGTTCAGCCTCCGGCCGCTGCCGTGGACCGGCCCGAGGCGATACCGCGGCTTCCGGTCTGGGCCCGTATCCCCGAACTGGCGTCGGGGACCGCGACCAACACCGTCTGGCAAAAGCCGATTGCGAGCGCGGCCGAGCTCGATCTCGGGGCCTATCTGGGGCCGCTGCTCGAGCGGATCGATCGCGTGCCGGTGCGCGGTTGCAAGGTCGCCCTCGTGCTGTCGGTTGGCAAGAGCGCCGGCGGCAACACCGTTGCGCGCTCGCTGAATCGCGCCGCCGTGAAACGCGCCATGATGAGCGTCTTGATCCGCCTGCAGGGCGAATTCGCAGGCCACCAGCCGCCGGTGACCGAATGGAATGACGGCTCGACCACGGCGGGACTTCAGTCGATCGACGAGCTGCTGAGCGCCGGCCGCAAAGCCGATGCGAGACCTGAGGACGACATCCGGTCCGAGTTCGATCTGATCATCGTCCATGCCGGCGATCTGGCTTTGCAGCCCGACGCCATCGCGCTGGCGGCGCATGCGGATTTGATCGTCCTGGTGGCGCGCGCCGGCGAGCTCGGTTCGGCGGCGATGCGCCGCGTGACTGCGGCGCTGTCGCGGTACGAGACTGTCCCAACGGGGCTCGTGGTCAATCACGCGCCCGCGGGCTCGCAGGCGCCGCAGCCCGAGGGCGGCGCATTAGGCCTTGCGGTCTGACGATGGCCGCATCGCGCCGTCGCCTGCTGACTGCGGCGATGCTGCTGTCGATCTCGCTCGGTCCGCCGGCCGTCGCCAGCGATTGCGTGCCGGTGCCGCAGACGGTTGCGCCGGGAAGGCTTGCCGCGCTGGCGCGCGGCTTCAATGCCGACGGCTGGATCAACGGCGAGTTGCCAAGCCGCGAGTTGCTGCAGCAATTGCGCAAGTCGGGAATGAGCCATGTCCGGCTGCCGGTGCCGGCAGAGCGCGTGATGCCCCGTTTCGCTGCCAAGGCCGAGCGCGACGAGACGCTGCGCGTGCTCGACAAGGCACTGAAGCAGCTCACCGCGCTCGGCTACGCAACGTCCGTCGATCTTCATCCCGGCGAACGCTTCAATCGCCTGCACAAGGATGATCCGGACGCGGCGTTGCAACAGATGCAGAAGGCCTGGAGCGGCCTTGCCGAGGTCATCCGATTCTATCCGGCTGATCGCGTCTTCGCCGAGCTGCTCAACGAGCCCGACATCGACGCCGGCAAATGGCAGAGGGAGGTCGAGACGCTCGCCGCCGTCGTGCGCCGATTGCTTCCCACCACGACCCTCATTGTCGGTCCGGTCAACTGGCAGCGGGCGGACTCGCTGCCGAGCTTCCGTCCGCTGCCGGATCCCGAGGTCGTCTATGCCATCCACTTCTACGATCCCATGGTGTTCACCCATCAGGCCCATTGGGATGCGCAGGATCCGCTGCACGACATCATCGATCTGCCTTACCCGATCAACGCCGGCGATCCCAAGGTTCGGGCGCTGCGCCAGGACTTGCAGGATCGGGGCGCGACCAAGGCGCTCGGCATGCTCGACACGGCGATTGCCGCGGCCAAGGACAGACCAAGCGTCGATCGCTGGCTCGCGCCCGCGCTCGCATGGCAGCAGAAATTCGCGCGTCCGATCATCGTCAACGAATTCGGCGTGCTGAAAGCCGGCGCGCCCAGGGAAAGCCGGTTGCGCTGGCTGGCCGAGGTCACAGCTTATGCCCGCGACCATTGCTGGGGTTGGACGCATTGGGAGCTGGCGCAGGGCTTCGGCCTCGTCGACCGAACTACCGGCAGGCCCGATCCCGACGTGATGCGGGCGCTGCTCGGCGCACCGCAGCCCGGCCGGCGCTGACGGTGCACTCCGCTATCGTTAACGAATCCTTACACATCGCCCCGCTATCGTCTCTTTCGCGCGATGCCGAAGGACGATTGATGAGCGCCCGCTACTCACCGCAGGATCAGAGCGTGCAGGCCGTGACGTCGCCGCCGGCCTGGCGCGAGCTGGCCGCCACATTCTGCATCGCCACCGCAACGATCGGCTTTGCGCCGGTCCTGCATCTGGCCAATCCGGCGCTGGCCATCGCCGTCGAGGTCCTCGTCGGCATCGCCATCGTTCTGGCGGTCCCGACCTATGCGCCGGCGATCGCGATCTTCGTCCTGTTCTTCCAAAATCTGTTCGTCTCGATCCTGTCGCCGCTGGTGCCGCTGCCGTCCGATCTCGACTTCATCAAGGGCTACAATTTTCTCGTCTGCTCGGTCATGTGGCTGGCGACGTTCGGCCTCTACGTGCTGGGCCAGCGGACTCAATCGGCCGAGGTCAACCGCATCATGCGCTGGGGCGTCGTCACCCTCGCCGTGGTGTCGCTGTATTTCGCGATCGGCTTCAGCCAGAACGGACAGCCCGCCGCGGTTTACTTGCGCAACATCGTGCTGCCGCTGTTCCTGTTCCAGCTCTCGCTTCTGACGGCGGCGACCTATGAGGTGCGCATCACGCCGTTCCTGGTGACGCTCGCGGTTATCCTCATCTGTTGCGGCTATGCCGAGCTCGCCTTCCGCGACGTCTGGCTGGCCATCACCAACGGCTATACGTTCTGGGGTTTCGACGAGCTCAAGGCGACCCATTCGGGCGTCTGGGAAGCCGAGATGCGGGCCACCGGAAACGTGCCCGTCGACCTCAAGGATCGCTTCAGCTTCGACTTCCTGAACACGCCGCTGCTCGAAGGCTTCGGCCTGTCGAAGATGCTGCGCATCCACGGCCCGAACATGCACCCGATCAGCTTCGCCTACGGGATCGGCTTTCTCGCGCTGTTCCTGTTCTCGGTCGGACGTCCGCTGCTGGCTCTCGCGGCGCTGCCGCTCCTGGTGTTCTGCAGCGTGAAGGGCGCGCTGATCGTGGTGATCTTCGTGGCCGCGGCCTGGCTCTCGACCCGGCTGCTCGGCGCCGTGCTGACGCTGCTGCTCGGTTTCCTCGGCCTGATCGGGTTCGCGATTCTGGCGGTCCGCGTCGGCCTGCAGATCGGCGATTATCACGTCATCGGCCTGATGGGCGGCCTCAACGGATTTTTGGAGAAGCCGCTTGGCCGCGGCCTCGGCGTCGGCGGCAATCTGTCCGAGAGCTATTTTTCGATCGACTGGAGTGCCGCGCAGGCGGCCGGGACGATCGACGGCGCGGTCGAGAGCGCGATCGGCGTGCTGTTGTACCAGATGGGCATCGCCGCCCTCGTGCCGCTGGCCTTCTATTTCGCGATGGCGCTCAAGGCCTGGCGTCTCTATGCATCGTCGGGCTACCTGACGCAGGGGCTTGCCGGCTTCGGCGTCCTGGTCGTGCTGCTCAACGGCTTGTTTCAGGAAGAGGCCCTGTTCGCGCCGCTCGCGCTGGGCCTGATGCTCTCGCTCTCCGGCCTCGTCATCGGCAGCCATGAGAGAATGCAGGCGGTCGCCAGCGAGGATGCAGGGCTCGAGCAGATCAGGCGCTACCAGCCCGTGACGTAGCTCGGCGGCCGCCGGCGCGCCTTCCGACGGCAGGTAGGAACTTCCACTTTTTCCCGACGTTGAGCCGCGGTCCGCATCAGCGGCCGGCTTGCGCGATGAAGAACTTTTCCAACGCTGCATTTTCCCCCGAGGTGATCGAGATCATGACGACCGCCCTGGAAGCTGCGGTTGCGAGCCTGCCGGAGCCAGTGCATGCCTCGCACGTCAACGCACTCGCCGAATCCATCCTGCGCACCGCGGGCGCGGGCGAGCGCAACGTCGCCGATCTGCAACGGATCGCCTTGATGGAGCTGCAACTGATGCCGCGCAAGGGATGAGGCGGGACATGAGAACCACACTCGCTGCCACGCTGGCGCTGCTTGCCATGGTGTCTGCCGCCCGGGCCGATATCTGGACCAGCTATCGGATTGCCGAGACCGGAACGTCGGTCGAAATTCCCGCGTCGCTGTTCACGGAGGTGGCCGGCAAGCCCGATGGTTACGGTCAGCAATTTCGTACGGCCGACGGCAGGGCCGATCTCACCATACAGGCCGTTTCGAATCGGCAGGGTCTTTCGCCGGCGGAATTCCTGGCCAGGAAGAATCCACCATCCGGAATCATTTATAGGCGCGTGGCGCGTGACTTCTTCGTGGTCTCGAGCATCAAGCGCGACACGATCTGGTACGATCGCTGCAATTTTTCTCGGGCCTATGTGCACTGCGTGCTGATCAATTATCCCGAGGCCGAGAAGCGCCAATGGGACCCCATCGTGACGCGCATTAGCCGCAGCCTGAGCGCCGACTGAGCGGATCAAGAAAAAGAGCTGCCCGAGCAAGTCGGGCAGCAGGTCGTGAGGGTTAGCGTGCGGTCGTTGACGTGGTCGACATCGTCGGCTTCGAGCCCGGCACATGCGACATCGTCTTGGTGGTCGAGCCCACCTCTTCGCCGGCCTTGACCTTGGTGCGCGTATGCGAGCGGCTGAACGTGCCGCCCTCATGGGCCTGCGCTCGGGCATTCGAGTTCATCACCGGGCCATTGCCCTTGTTCATGCTGACGCCGGTTTGCGTCTTGCCGCTTACGGCAGCGGCGCTGCCGCCGGCCGCGATCGACGAGCCGGTGCGGCCCGTCGCCGAGGTGGACGTGCCACCGGTGCCGACCGTCGAGGCCGAGGTGCCGCCCACCGCGGCCGAGCCACCGCTTCCGCCGGTGATACTGGTCTGCGCGAGAACCGGTGAGGCGGCAAGCAGAGCCGCAGCCGCTGCGGTCATGACTAGGTTTCTCATGTTCAATCCTCTCTGGGTCTGGAGCATGATCCGGACAAATGCTCAGCGCTTTTCCGAAACGATCATGCGCGAACGATTAGGGTGACGAGGTCGAGATCGTGCAGCCGTTGACGGTGATGGTGCTGGCGCTGGTCGTGCCAGGGCCGCCCGCCGTCGACGAGGAGCTCGAGACGTTGCCGCCGCCCGCCTGCACGTGAACGGACGATCCGCCGGCCGAGCTCGAGCTCGAAAGCGAACCGCTCGACGCCGTCGACCCGGTGGTGCCCGAACCCGACGCGCCGACTGCGCTGATGCTGCCGTCTGCATGTTTCTCGACGGTGACCTTGCAGGTCTCGCCCGATGACGTCTTGCCAGTCTTTTCCATGGTTTCTGCCGATGCAGCGCCGCCCATCAGAACCAGTGCCGCGATCGCAACGATTGACTTGTTCATGGCAGCTCCTCCTCAACATGGACGAAGGGAGCGGCACGCGGCCGCTCCCGGGATCGGACTAGTTCTTGTCCTTCTTCCACTCGTCCTTGTTGTGGCCCTTGCCCTTTTCAAGGCCCATCTCGCTGGCATGGCTGCCGGACTTGCCGTCGCCCATGCCCGGCGACTTCGACGAGCCGGACTGGCCGACGGTCGAGCCACTGCCCGCGGCCGAGCCGCCGGTGCCGACACTGGACGAGCTCTTGCCGCCGCCGGCCGACGAGCCGCCGGTGCCGAGCGTCGAGGCCGAGCCGCTGCCCGTGCCGCTGCCGGCTGCGGAGCCGCCGGTCCCCACGGTCGAGCTGCTGGTGCCGCCGCCCGCCGACGAGCCGCCGGTGCCAAGCGTCGAGGCCGAGCCGCTGCCCGTGCCGCTGCCAGCCGCCGAGCCGCCGGTGCCGACGGTCGAGTTGCTGGTGCCGCCGCCCGCCGACGAACCGCCGGTGCCGACCGTCGAGCTCGATTGCGCAACAGCGAGTGCCGTGCCGGCCAGCAGCGCGGCCGCAGCCGCAGAAAGCTTCAGGGTCCTCATGTCCATCTCCTCCAAGGTTTTGCAAAGACAAATCGCCAAAGCAGGCTCGGGATAAATTGGTAATCGTGCAAACGTTCCTTGCGTCGGACACGCTGACGCATCGATTCAGTGCTGATGGGAGTTCCGGCCCGAGCGCGGCGCGCATCGCATTCGTTCATTCATTCAATGTTCATCTGCGCCGAACGCGAGCAGTTCGTGCGCGCGATGCCGGGACCGACGCCGGCAGCTGTCAGAATGCTCCGACCATCGCCTGACGATCATAAGAGCGGTGCGAAGAGGCGGCACGCGCAGTGCGCTTCGAACGAAGGCTCGTCCCGTGAGCGGCGTTCGGCTGGGATGCCGGCGGCGTTTTCGTCTCCGGCTTCTGCGGCGCAGCCATCGCGAACGCATGGCCGGCATGATCGTCCTGCGGCTGCTGGCCGGCAAACAGGGGCGAGGAAACGGCTGTCGCGATCTGGCTGGACGTGTCGAAGATGATCTTTTCAGGCCAGGTGCGCGCGGAGTGGATGCGAATGATGCTGCGGTCGACCGCGGGCGCCGAGGCGAGCTCGGCGAGCGGCGGCAGCGAGCGATCGAGTGCGAACAGCAGCGCCACAATGAAGGCGCCGGCAAACAGGACGTAGCGAACGATGGGCATCGAAGCTACCGCAGCAAGAACGGGTGCGATGCAGGCGGGCCGCTTCTCCGCGGCCCGCTGCGTGGCGGCGTTAGTCGACTTCCTGGACGACCATGCGGGTCTCGGGATCGACCAGCATCACGTGGCTGCCTGAATAGACGTAGCGATATTTGGTGAGCGAAGGACCCCAGTCGCTCGGAACAGTCGCGAGCTCGACGTCCCGCGGCACCGGCGAGCCGACGACGATCTTCTCGCGCGTTTCGACGGGGCGGATCTTGTGTTCGGTGACGTAGGACCGGATCTTGGTGCGATATTCCGGTTCGATCTGCACGGCAGCGCCATGCGCCGCACCGGTCGTCGTCGTCGTGACGGTGGTTTGCGCCATCGCGCCGGTCGACACGAGCAGCGCGGCGGCCGATATCAGCAGGAATTTCTTCATTGCATTCTCCCTCGCCGCTTTATGCGGCGCTGCGATGAACTCGCCATCGGCCTTCCCGTTCCGTCTGCGGCGGAACATCTACCTTTTTTTCCCGTTGCGTTACGGGAGCAGTGATTGGAGGAGAGGAAAATGCCTGTATTGATTCTCTGGGCCGTGCCCGCCATCCTGGTCGTCGGCGGCGGCATCTATCTGATCGGCCACATGCACTGAATGCGGAGGGCCCCGGCTTCTGCGATGTAGAAAGCCGGGGCCGCGCAATTTGCCTGTTTATAGAGTACGCGCGGCCGAACCGACGATCGTGCCGGTGCAAGGTTGCGACGGGTTACCTTCAGCGCAGCCGCCAGCTCACCTGTAATCTGCTTCACACGCAAAGTTGTCCGATGAGGTTAGATGAACGAGGCCTCGCCACCGCGCGGCCTGGTTCGGAGCTGGCGATGATGGCTGCATTGGCAAGGGCAATATCCCGTGCGACGCGAACGACTGTCGAGGTCGAGACTCTCAAGGTGCTCGTGATTTTCTCCGCCTCGGGTCTGCTGCTCTCCCTTGTCGCCGCCATGATCTACAAACAGGCCTTCAGCGCGGCGCTATTTTGAGACCGTGCCAGCCGCCGTTTGGCCGCGGGGCAATACCTCGTCCCGAGCTTGCCGATGTCAAGGCGGTGATCGAACTGTCGTAGGATGCGCCCCCATCATCGAACTGTCACCGCCCTGTCATTCGCCCTCTATTGATCGCTGCTCCTTTCGCCGCGCATTGTGGAGGCTGATATGCACCTGACTGAAACGATTTCGTCCGAGCGCCGGTCGCTCCTGAAGGGCCTTGTGGCCGCAGCGGTGGCGCCGCTTGCGGCGCCCGCGATGGCGGCTGAGGGCCTTCCGGCGCAGCCGACCGGTTCGGCCGGCGCGCTGCCGACCGACAAAGTCTATTGGGCGGACGTGAAGCAGCTCTATGCCGTGACGCCCGACATCGTCAATTTCGAGAACGGCTATTGGGGCATCATGGCCGAGCCCGTGCGGCGCGAGTTCATCCGTCAGTCCGACATGGTCAACTATCAGAACACCTACTACGCGCGGCTGCGTGCCGGCGCGGACTTCGAGGCCGTGCGGGCCAAGGTGGCAGAGGCGGTCGGCGCGCTGCCCGAGGAGATCGCGCTCACCCGCGGCGCGACCGAAGCGCTGCAGCTCCTCATCGGCGGCTACAACAGGCTGAAGCCCGGCGACGGCGTGCTCTATGCCGACCTCGACTACGATTCGATGCAATATGCGATGAACGCGCTGCGTGCGCGCCGCGGCGTCGACGTGGTCAAGTTCGACGTGCCGGAGCCCGCCACGCGCCAGGCGGTGCTCGACGCCTATGCCCGCGCCATCGAGGCCAACCCGAAGACGCGACTTCTGCTCCTGACCCATGTCAGCCACCGCACCGGCTTCGTGATGCCGGTGGCCGAGATCGCCCGCATGGCGAAGGCCAAGGGCATCGACATCATCGTCGACGCCGCGCATTCCTGGGGGCAGATCGACTTCAAGGTGAGTGAGCTCGAGGCCGATTTCGTCGGCTTCAATCTGCACAAATGGATCGGCGCGCCGCTCGGCGTCGGCTTCCTCTACATCAAGAAGGATCGCCTCGCCGCGATCGATCGCGACATGGGCGACGAGGACTTTGCGGAGAGCGACATCCGCTCGCGGGTCCATACCGGCACGGTCAATTTCGCCACGGTGCTGACGGTGCCGACCGCCGTGGCGCTGCATCAGCAAATCGGCGCGGCGGCGAAGCAGGCCCGCCTGCGCTACCTACGCGACTATTGGGTAAGCCGCGCCCGCGGATTCAAGGACATCGAGATCCTGACGCCGGACGAAGTCGGCTCCTACGGCGCGATCACCTCGTTTCGTCTCGCCGGCAAGACCAGCAAGGCTGACAACGAGGCGACCGTGGCGAAGCTCCGGGACGGCCACAAGATCCTGACGGTGCGCCGGGCCGGCGTCGCCAAGGGCCAGTGCATCCGCGTGACTCCGGCGCTCTTCACCGATGAGGCCGATCTCGACCGCCTCGTCGAGGCGCTGGCGGTCATCACGGGGACGAAGACAGGGTGAAGGAGCGACGCGGCGTCAGCTGCGTTTGATGGACTGGATCAGGTCCCAGCGGTTGCCATAGAGATCCTCGAAAACCGCCACGATGCCATAGGCCTCATGCCGTGGCGCCTCGATGAACCGCACGCCGGCGGCCATCATGCGCGCATGATCGCGCTCGAAATCGTCGGTCTCCAGAAACAGAAAGACCCGTCCTCCGGTCTGATCGCCGATGCGCGCCGTCTGCACCGGACCGTCCGCCCGCGCCAGGAGCAGACCAGAACCAGGATTGCCTCGGGGCCGCACGACCACCCAGCGCTTGCCGCCACCAAGCGGCGTGTCCTCGCAAAGCTCGAAGTTCAGAGCGCGCGTGAAGAAGGCGATCGCTTCATCATAGTCGGCGACCACGAGACTGACGAGGGAAAGGTGCTGAGTCATCGCCCAGCCCTGCGAGGGATTGCTGCTCGCCTCACCGCCACCCCAGCGCCGGTGCCACATGCTTCAGGATCGCCTCGATCGCATGTGCGCAATAGTCGACGCCGAGCTGGTTCGGGATCGTCAGCAGCAGCGTATCCGCCTCAGTGATCGCTTCGTCCTGCCGCAGCTGCTCGACCAGCATGTCCGGCTCGGCGGCATAGGAGCGGCCGAAGATCGCGCGCGTGCGCGGGTCGATGAAGCCGATCTGGTCCTCGCTGCCGCGCTCGCCGCCGAAATACGCGCGGTCGCGATCGTCAATCAGCGCGAAGATGCTGCGGCTGACGGAGACGCGGGGCTCGCGGCTGTGGCCGGCTTCCTTCCACGCAGCGCGATAGGCCCGGATCTGTGCCGCCTGCTGCACATGAAAGGCCTCGCCGGTCTCGTCGTTCTTCAGCGTCGAGCTCTGCAGGTTCATGCCGAGCTTGGCCGCCCACACAGCGGTCGCGTTCGAGCCGGCGCCCCACCAGATCCGCTCGCGTAGGCCTTCCGCATGCGGCTCCAGGCGCAACAGCCCCGGCGGATTGGGGAACATCGGCTGCGGATTGGGTTCGGCAAAGCCTTCGCCGCGCAAGAGGTCGAGGAAGACCTCGGCGTGGCGCCGGCCCATGTCGGCATCGCTCGCGCCCTCGGCCGGCCGGTAGCCGAAATAGCGCCAGCCGTCGATCACCTGCTCGGGGGAGCCGCGGCTGATGCCGAGCTGCAGCCGCCCGCCGGCGATGAGATCGGCGCTGCCGGCGTCCTCCACCATATAGAGCGGGTTCTCGTAGCGCATGTCGATCACGGCCGTGCCGATTTCGATCCTGCTGGTTTTGGCCCCGACGGCCGCGAGCAGCGGAAACGGCGAGGCGAGCTGGCGCGCGAAGTGATGCACGCGGAAATAGGCGCCGTCCGCCCCGAGCTGCTCGGCCGCGACCGCGAGCTCGATCGATTGCAGCAGCGTGTCGCGCGCAGAGCGCGTCTGCGATTGCGGCGAGGGCGTCCAGTGCCCGAAGGAGAGGAATCCGATCTTTTTCATGAGGGCAACATATGGATGATCGGAACAGTTTGCGAGACGTTGGCCGAGGGAAAATGGCTTGATCTGCCCCGCCTGAAGCGGCCTTCAGATTTCGCAACCGGTCAAGTTCAACGCCTTGAGCAGGCCGCCGAACGCCTTGAGTCGACAGGGCTCGGCCCCGCTGGCGGCCTTTGCACGCTGAGCATCGGCAGTTGGCCTGGCCGCAATTGCCTTTGGCTTCGGCTTGGGTTTCGGCTTGGGACGTTCGGCGGTCGCGATCGGCTTCGCGTCGCGCCGACGATGGGCGATCGTTTCCGGCGCGGACGAGCCGCCTTGGATGACTTGCGGAGCAACGGGATTATCGACTGGAGCAGCCTGTATGGGCATCGCACTGCTCACGGTGGCAACCTCGAGGCGATCGGCCTTCGGCAACGCGTCATGTGATGCAGAGACACTTGCGCTCTGCTCGGCGCGCGGCTGGTTGATAGCGACGACGCGACGCGGTGGAGCGTTCAGCTCCATTGCCGACAGCACTCCCGCACTCAACAGGATGAGGAGGCCCAACAACGCCATTTTCAACATAACGCGCCTCTAACGCAGGTGAGTGCGGCCCGGAATTCTCCGCGCCAATAAGGCAACTTTGTCGGCGATTGCCTGCCACCGGCGAATCATTTGCCGACAGGGTTAACGTCGGCGCTGCTCCTGCAGCCGCGGAGGATGCCGCCGCTCACGTCGGTGAGCAGACGGTGCGTCGCCGTCCGAAGATGGTGGATTGGCGGCCGCGAACTGAGTGCCAAGAGGCTCATCGTCATGTCTGCTGTCGGAGGGAAGCCGGACATCGACTGAGCGAGTGACGACCGCTGCTCTTGACCCATTGCAGAAGTGAGATGGAGTGGTGTGATCTCTGACGCCCTTACGCGATTTCGGCAACCTGAACTTAACCAAGGACATGAGCGGGAAATTCACCGGTGCGCTCTACCCAAAGTGGGCTCTAGTTGAACGCCTCAAGCAGCTTTGTGGGGCGGTGAAAGGGTGCCGGGCATGGAAGTACAGGCGGCAAGGCCTCTCTTGAAGACGGTCGGCTTCGTATTCGGGTTGTTCTGTCTTCTTATGACCTATGCTTCGGGCGTTCGTCTTTACGAACACGTGCTGGGAGGCCACTCCATGCCACAGCACGGAGTAAGCCTTGTGCTCGATACTGGCGGGAATGTCCTTCTTTTTGGCATGAGTTGCTTCGGGGTGATTGCAGTATTGCTCATCGGCCGAAGAGGGTTGGACGGAGTTTTAGGAAACTGGCCATACGTCCTTCCCGGCGTGCTGGTCGCTGTATTCTGCGCGACAATGGCCGCTACGCTGGGCGCTAGACGAATGACCTGGGTTCTTCCTGCGGCCAGTCTCTTCGGCCTGATCGGGTTATGGGCCGGATGGAGTGTTCTTAGACAGCACGGATTGCGTATCACTGCCCGCGTCTCGGACATGTCTCTAATTCGAAGACAGAACGAGACCGGTCAGTGACGGGACATCCGAACGTACGTCCGCTTCTGGCCCATCGCGTCGCTTCCGGCGGTGCCGCGCCATGTCTGAAGTCGAGAGTTGATCGGACATGGGCAGTTACCAGCCAAATCGGCACTTTTGACCCGTTGCGGACCTCGAACAGCCGGATTAAAAATTGGACCTTGAGGCCAAGCCGTCGGCTTCAAGTGGACGCCGCAAAGGCCAATCTATACCGCACCCGACACCGACAAAATGCCATCAAGAAAGCAGCTTATTGCGGACGCGATGGTCGTTGATGGTCGAGGGCGCGTCTTTGTGCAAAGGCGCTCGTCAACCCGTCGCTTGTTTCCCGGGTGTTGGGACTTAATCGGCGGGCACGTCGGAGACGACGAGGACGTTCTTTCTGCTCTGCGCCGCGAAATACATGAGGAGACCGGCTGGTACCTCAAAAACATCGTTCTTGAGCTAACACCTAAGTATTGGAGCTATGGGCCGACACCCTACGAAGAACGACAGTTCATCGTGACCGTCGACGGGGATCTCACAACTCCAACTCTGGAAACCGACAAAGTGTCAGAAACTCTCTGGGTTGATCGCACGAACGTGGAGAAGCTCAAAGAGAACCGTAAGCCGGATGACCAATTGATCTACAATTCGGTGGTGGAGGCTCTGAAAGCTCTGGAGACGGTGCGCCCTCGGATATGAGATCGTCGTTGCGATTTGCTCCGCAACTGCGACGTCCGTTGTTGGCCCGTCGCTGCCGTATCCCACGGCCGAGGATGTCGGCTGTCAGGCGTAGACCGGCTCTAACTTAAACCGGGCCAAACCGTCGCGATTGAGCAGAAGCAGACTTCGGTTCAGTTGCATCTACTCACTTCGCTCACCGTGCAGCTCCGCTTTGAAGCCATCAGTGTTTTCGAAGTTCACCGTCACTTTGTCGCCTACGAAAGTCAGCGTCCAAGCTTGAGTTTCGCTATGGCCTAAAATCCGGCGCTCCATCACAAACGTATGATCACTGGTCCAGCGGCCCCTCGCGGCATTGATGCCATACCGTGCCGGAGGACTTTTTCGATAACGGCCGTCCAATCCAAGCAGTCCCGAAAATCGGTTACTACCATTCTCGCCATACGTCGTAATAACCCACGACGAGTCCGAATCATAAAAGTTAAGGGTGAAGCTCTTCACCCGCAGCTTGTTGTCGTTGAAACCGTAGACCTTACCCGAAATTGCGCTGGCCAATTCAGGCGTGTTGGCAACAACGTAAGGCTTCTCCTCCGCTGCGCGCTGTATGGCTTTGGCCAATAACGCTTGTGCGACTGGGTTCTCAGGTAACGGCTGATCAGATCTAACCGCGCTGGAAATATCGTCGATCAATGACGAGGCCGAATAGAATTCGGTGTCATTCAGGAAGCCGGTCATGACAGCGATGATATCGAATTTGGGAATCACGAGTATCAGTTGGGAATGACGGCCCCGCGCCATGTAGGCGCCCTTCTCCGGATAGGACCACCACAAATTTCCATAGTGGAATCCAAATGTCGCAGCGACTGGCCCGGATTTCGCTCTCTCGACCCACGATGACGGGATAATCTGCCGTCCTTCCCATTGTCCGTTGTGCAGGTAGAGATATCCGATCCTGGCCATGTCGTGAGGGGATAGGGAGAGACCCGCTTCGCCGTCCGTCACGCCCTGTGCGTCCACCTTTCCCCATTTGGCGCTCTTGATTCCAAGCGGCTCGAACAACTCCTTCGTTGCATATTCAAATGCGCTCTGTCCGGTCGTTTTGGTGATGAGCGCCGAGAGAAGATAGGGGTTGCCGCTGTTGTATTGGAAAGTCGAGCCAGGCGTGTCGGCCATCGGCTGGTTCAGGACGAAGGCTGTACGATTGGCGCTGTCGTACATCTTCATGATAGTCTCGCCTGGCGTATACAGCTTCTCGACCCATTCGATGCCCGAGGTCATGTCGAGAAGGTTTTGAACCGTCACCGCTTTCTTTCTAGCGTCGACGTTTTGAACTTGTCTGTCCGAAAATAGATCGACCACCGAATGCTCGACGCTATCAAGACCGCCTTTCTCCAGGAGAATAGCAGTCAGCGTGCTTACAACGCTCTTGGTGACGGACCTCAAATCGTGACTGACACCCGGGACATAGGGAGCATAGTAAGCATCGGCAACGATCCTTCCGTGGCGAATGATCGTAAGACTATCCTGTTTGTAGGTGCCGACAGCCTCTATGAGTCGAGCCAGGCTGGCTGAGTCCATCCCCTGTAGTTCCGGACTCGATGTCTGCCAGGATTTCGTGGGCCAGACGACTTCCTGGTTGTCTTGATTTTCAGCCGCGACAGCGAACGACCCGAATGCTCTTAAACTGGCAACGAGGACGGCAGCCATCAGCATTCTGGTCCGCATACGATCCTCATGGTTGTGAGTATGTTTTCGTGCTATCCTAGAGCGCGCTTCGGCCGGAAGCTAGCCCGAAATGAATGTCGCCTGCTGGCCTTTGCTGCCCAGCAGGGGTGAACTGGCCACATCCGGCTCTGGCAGGAATGCCCGGCCGTGCTGACGAAGCAGCGCCTCACGCGTAGGCGACCCAGCCCCGGAAGGCGAAACCGGTATAGAACAGGGTGGGGTTCGAGAAGCCGGCCTCTCGCAGGATCGTCTCGTCCTGCGCGGGCGCGAGGATTTCCAGATGGTTGGTGACGGCGTCTTTCGCGGCCGTCGCCTTGTCGGGCTCGACTCCGGACGCAGCCAGGAAGGCTGAATAGCGCGACAGCCACAGCGGGCGTTCGTCTTCGCCGTCCGGTGCGCTCAAATGCGCGACCACGAACGGGGCGCGCGGCTTCAGACGGCGGCGGATTTCCGCGGCGATGCGGCGCCGCTCCGCGACATCGACGAAGTGCAGGGTCAAGAGGCAGGTGGCGCCGTCGAACGGTCCTTCCGGCGCGTCGTCGACATAACCTTGATGAAGCTGCGCGCGCGGCGCGAATGCGCCGAGGGTTTGCTTCGCGAGCGCCAGCATCGCGGCGGATGGATCCACGCCGTCGAACTGCCAGCCCTGATGCGCCTGAGCAAAAGCCTTCAGCTCCAGGCCACCGCCGGCGCCAAGCACGAGCACCCGTGCATCGTCGGGAGCGCGCTCGGCAAGAAGGATCGCCGCCATGGACAGCATCGCATTGTAGCCCGGGACGAAGCGGGGCGGCCCGTCGGTATAGCTCGCCACGGCCTGCGGATCGGCGAACATGGTCTGAATGTCGGTCATGATGCGGCCTTGCCGGATGGAGTTCATTCAGGCGTGATGGGCGCTCAGGCCCTGAAGCTTTCGGGAGCCGAGCCGCTTGCGCAGATCCTCGGCCAGCATCGCCAGCGTCACCTCGCCGAGGCGTGCCAGCAGCACCGCCTCGGCGTCGGCAAAGGCCCGATCGAGCGCGGCATTGACCGCCTGCTCGACGAGGCAGCCCGGCGCCTCTGTCCGATTGCCCATCGCCAGCAGCGATGGGCTGCCGAGCGCGGCATAGACGTCGCGCAGCGTCACCTTCGACAAGTCGCAGGCGAGCGACCAGCCGCCGCCATGCCCCTTCTCGGAGCGGACGTAACCGAGCTCCCTCAGGCCCGCCATGATGCGCCGGATCACCACGGGGTTGGTGTCCATGGCCTTGGCCAGCCTCTCGGATGTGAACGGCCCAGGCTGCTGCGCCATGTGCAAAAGGACATGCAGCACGCCGGATAATCGGCTGTCTCGTTTCATGTAACATTATATGTTACATGAGGGCGCCGAAGTCAATGGGTTTGCTCAGGACGTGCCGCCACGGCGCGGCGACATGCGCGCAGCGCGGGAAGAGGCTTTGGGACATCAGTGCTGAGCAGCGGCGGGAACGGACATCATCCCATCTGCCGATGGTGGCATCCTGCGCCTGTTTTGCCCGACGAAGCAACGTTTCCCTGCCCGATCGATCAACTCGTTTGCGCGCGCCTTAAGCCATTGATCTGGCTAGCCCCGTCTACTGTGCATGGGGTTGTTTTCGAGATTCTTGTCCTGAAGGCGAGGCTGGGCCGGATCGCTGCCCGCTACTTCATCACCCGCAGGCCCTTGGTCGTGAACTTCTGCGTCTTGCCGCCGGGGCGAACGGGACGCCTGGTGCCGGCGGCCTTGCCGGTGCCGGGCGGCTGGTGTGCGGGCACGAGCTGATGGGGCTGCGAGCCGATCAGGTCGCGCCGGCCCATCTCGATCAGGGCCTCGCGCAGCACCGGCCAATTGTCGGGATCGTGGTAGCGCAGGAACGCCTTGTGCAGGCGGCGCTGGCGCAGGCCCCTGATCGCCTCGACCTTGTCGCTGCCGCCGTGGCGCACCCCGCGAAGCGGATTGACGCCGGTGTGATACATCGCGGTTGCGGTCGCCATCGGCGAGGGCAGGAAGGTCTGCACCTGGTCGGCGCGATAGCGGTTCCTCTTGAGCCACAGCGCGAGGTTCATCATGTCCTCGTCGGTCGTGCCCGGATGCGCCGCGATGAAATAGGGGATCAGGTAATATTTCTTGCCGGCCCGTTCGGCCGCTTCGTCGAACATCCGCTTGAACTTGTTGTACGCGCCGATGCCCGGCTTCATCATCTTGTCGAGCGGACCGCGCTCGGTATGTTCAGGCGCGATCTTGAGATAGCCGCCGACGTGATGGGTGACGAGCTCCTTGATGTATTCCGGGCTCTCGACCGCAAGGTCGTAGCGCACCCCGGAGGCGACCATCACCTTCTTGATGCCACGGGTCTCGCGCACCTTGCGATAGAGCCGGATCAGGTCGTCATGCGAGGTGTTGAGGTTCGGGCAGATCTCGGGGAAAACGCAGGACGGCCGGCGGCACGCCGCCTCGACCTTCGGATCCTTGCACGCCATCCGGTACATGTTGGCGGTGGGCCCGCCGATGTCGGAGATCACGCCGGTGAAGCCGGGCGTCTTGTCGCGGATACGCTCGATCTCGCGCAGGATCGATCCTTCCGAACGGTTCTGGATGATGCGGCCCTCGTGCTCGGTGATCGAGCAGAAGGTGCAGCCGCCGAAACAGCCGCGCATGATCGTGACCGAGAACTTGATCATCTCCCAGGCGGGAATTCGCGCATCGCCGTAAGACGGATGCGGCGCGCGCGCGTAAGGCAGATCGTAGACCGCGTCCATCTCCGCGGTGGTTAACGGGATCGGCGGCGGGTTGAGCCAGAGGTCGCGGTCGCCGTGACGCTGCACCAGCGGCCGCGCATTGCCGGGATTGCTCTCCCGGTGCAGCACGCGTGAAGCGCGGGCATAGGCTTCCTTGTCCTGCTCGACCTGCTCCAGCGCCGGCAAGCGGATCACGGTTAAGCCCTTCTGACGCGTTGCGCCTTCATCGGCGGAATCGAGATCGTCGGCGTGCAGCTCGGTGTAATCCTCAGGCACCTTGCGGAACAGCGCGACGCCCCTGATGTCGTCGAGCGCACGCGGCGCTTCGCCGGCGGCGAGCCGCTGCGCCACCTCGACCACGGCGCGCTCGGCATTGCCGTAGAGCAGCAGGTCGGCCTTGGCGTCCGCCAGCACCGAGCGGCGCACCTTGTCGGACCAATAGTCGTAATGCGCGATCCGGCGCAGTGAGGCCTCGATGCCGCCGAGCACGATCGGGGTGTCCTTGAACGCCTCGCAGCAGCGCTGGGCGTAGACGATCGTGCAGCGGTCCGGCCGCTTGCCGCCTTCGCCGCCGGCCGTATAGGCATCGTCATGGCGCAGGCGGCGGTCCGCGGTGTAGCGGTTCACCATCGAGTCCATGTTGCCGCCGGTGACGCCGAAGAACACGCGCGGCTTGCCGAGCGCCTTGAACGGCTCGGCCGAATGCCAGTCCGGCTGCGAGATGATTCCGACCCGAAAGCCTTGCGCCTCCAGCAGGCGGCCGATGATCGCCATGCCGAAACTCGGATGGTCGACATAGGCGTCCCCGGTCACCAGCACGATGTCGCAGGCATCCCATCCGAGCGCGTCCATCTCGGCGCGGCTCATCGGGAGGAACGGCGCCGGCTTGCGTGGCCGGGCCTGGGCCATCAGCGGCTTTTCGGCGGTGATCATCTGGGTATTCATGGGGCCAAGGGATAAGACCCCACGCTTGCGAATACAACCGACGGAGGCGTGAAAGATTGCAGGTTCCCTGCCGGGCGGATGCGGCCCCGCATGCTCTGCGCGCTGCTGGCGGTGCTCTCGGTCTCGGTCACGCGGACCCAGGTCGCACCGACGCTGCTCGCCGGTGTTGCCTCGACCCATTAAGCAGCGTCGCAATCGTCACATGCGGCGATCCGGGTTCTCACCGCCGCGGGCATGGCGTATTGGGTCGCTCCATGGGCAAGGGAACATCAGAGGACGGCAGTGAGCCGGTCGCCGGCGCGGTATCGCCTGCGGGGGTCTGGCTCGGCGCGGTTGCGCTGATCGGCTTCATTCTGGTGGCGACCGCGCAGGCCTCCAATCAGATTCTGGCGCGCGGGCTTGCGGGCTCCGTCCCGCCGTTTGCTCTGGCCTTCTTTCGCTGGAGCATCGTCGCCATCGGGCTCGCGCCGATCGCGCTCAAGGAAATCCGCGACGGGCGCGTGCAGCTCGGACGAAACATCTGGCCGATCCTCGCCGCCGGCTTCATGGGCATGTTCCTGTGTGGCGGTCCGGTCTATGCCGCCGGCGTGTCGACGACGGCGATCCACATTGCGCTGATCATGGCGCTGTCGCCGATCGTAGTGCTGCTGATCTCGGCCATGCGCGGCATCGAGCATGTCGGTCCGCTGCAATGGCTCGGCACGGCGCTCGCGCTCGCAGGCGCGCTGCTCATCATCTCCGGCGGCCAGCCGCGGACGCTGATCGAGCTTCAGACCGCCTCGGGCGATGGCCTCGTCGTGATCGCGATGCTCGGCTGGTCCGGCTACACGCTGCTGCAATCGCGCGCCGCGCCGAAGGCGTCGCTGCTCGCACGGATCAGCCTGTTCTCGGGCGCCGGCGCGCTGTTCTCGCTGCCGCTTGCGCTGATGGAGATGTGGGCGATGCCGGGGCAGGTCTTCAGCACCAGGGCGCTCTCGGCCTATGTCTTCGCCGGGATCGTTCCCGGCCTGCTTGCCTATGCCGGCTTCGCCTGGCTCGGCGGCAAGTTCGGCTCGGTACGAACCTCGCTCGTGCTCTATCTCGGGCCGATCGCAAGCGCGCTGCTATCTTTCGTCATCCTGGGCGAGCCGCCGAAGCTGATCCATCTTGTCGGCGGGTTGCTGATCCTGGGCGGCGTCTGGGCCAGCCTGCGCCGCTAGTTCCATCAGCGTCCGGGTTCACCTGCAGGAACCATCCGTCGTCGTGGACATTCTGATGCAGGGGTTGCTGCGAGCCCGGCTCGCGCGCGCTCGCAAATGTTCGCCTCTGGCGATGGGGGAGCTGTGAGTACAGTCATAGAGAACTTGCTGTTGCGAAAGCAGAAGCTCGTGGAACAGCTCGAACAGGCGCCGTCGATCGAGGATCGCGACAAGATCGAGCACCAGCTCGAACAGATCAACACCGCGCTCGACTTCCTGGACAGGCCCGGACCGCAGGATGCGAAATAGTCGCGCTCAATCCGCCCTGGGCGCCTCCACCTTCAGAGCCCTGGCATAGACCACGCCCGAATTGGTGATGTGCGTGGTCATCAATTCTTCGAAGGCGGCGAGCTCGCCGCGCGCGAACAAATCGAGCAGCTTGCGATGCTCGTCGAACGAGGTGCGGGTCCGGACGTCGATCGGCGAGGTCAGATTGGTGCGGAGCGCGGCGACGCGGCCGGAAACCAGCTGATAGGATTCGGCGAGGTAGCGGTTGCCGCAATGCGCGAAAAGCGCCTCGTGAAAGGCGGCGTCGGCGCGGCCATAAGCAACGTTGTCCTTTGTCGCGACCGCCGGCTCCATCGCCGCGATCGCGTCGTTCATCGCCGCGACAGCGCCGTCGCGGTCGTAGCGATGGGCGAGCTCGGCCGCCTTCGGCTCGAGCGCGATGCGGAAGGTGCAGAGCGCGTTGATGTCGTCCGCGCTCGGCGTGAAGACAAAGCTGCCGACTTGCGGGCGGATCACCACGAGGCCTTGCGCCTGCAGCTGTCCCATGGCCTCGCGCACGGGCGTGCGGCTGACGCCGAAGGAGTTCGCCACCATCTCCTCGGAGATGGCGGCGCCGAGCGCGAACTCGCCCTCGATGATCGCCTGCCGCAGCCGCTGCATCACCCGCTGCGACAGCGATTTCGGCGTATCGAGCTTGAGCGATCGCATGCGCGTTGCTCAGATCACCTTGCCGGGATTGAGCAGCTGATCGGGATCGAGCGCGGCCTTCAGCGTCCGCATCAGCGCGATCTCGGCGTCGCTCCTGGCATGACCCAGCCACTGCTTCTTCAAGGTGCCGATGCCGTGCTCGGCGGAGACGCTGCCGCCGAGCTCGCGCACCAGCCCGTAGATGATCGCATCCATCTCTTCCTTCGGCTGCTGCTCGACGGGAAGGCCGGCGACCCAGGAGACCAGATGCAGATTGCCGTCGCCGATATGGCCGTAATAGACGCTCTCGCAGCCCTTGATGCCGGAGGCGAGGGCGGCCTTGCAGCGCGTGACGAACTCGTCCATCCGGGCCACCGCAAGGCCGAGGTCGTAGGAGATGTGCGGCCCCAGCACCTGGCCGAATTCGGCGCAGATGTCCCGCACGCGCCAGAAGGCCTGCGTCTGCGCCAGCGATTGCGCCACGGCGGCATCCGCCAGCAGCCCGCGCTCCATCAGCTCCTCAAGCCAGGCCTGGAAGCGTGGCGCATCGACGCTCTCGTCGGTGCCTTGCGCTTCCACCAGCACATAGAGGCCGTGGCCGGCGACCGGCGGCTTCACGCCGGCGCGGGTCGTGATCACGTCCCAATAATCCGGCCACATCACTTCGAACGCCGACAGCAACGGGCCGAGCCCGCTGCGCGCGGCGCCAAGCAGGGCGATCACCGCAGCATAATCCTTCAGCGCGCAGAGCGCCGCCATGGTCGAGCGCGGCTTCGGGAACAGCTTCAGCACCACGCGGGTGATGATGCCGAGCGTGCCTTCCGAGCCGATGAAGAGGTGTTTCAGATCGTAGCCCGCGTTGTTCTTCATCAGCTTGTTGAGGCCAGTGATGATGGTGCCGTCCGGCAGCACGACCTCGAGACCGAGCACCAGCTCGCGCGTCATGCCATAGCGGATCACGCGGTTGCCGCCGGCATTGGTCGAGAGATTGCCGCCGATCGCGCAGGAGCCCCGCGAGCCGAGGTCGAGCGGAAAAAAGAAGCCGGCCTCGTCCGCGGCCTTCTGGATCGTCTCCAGCGGCGTGCCCGCCTTCACCGTCATCGTCGCGGAGGCCGCATCGATCTCCTCGATGCCGGTCATGCGCTCCAGCGAGATCGCGACCCAGCCGGCTTCGGGCGAGGCGCCGCGGCATAGTCCGGTCAGTCCACCCTGCGGCACGAACGGCAGACGTGCCTGCCGGCAGGTCGCAATCGCATCGGCCACGCCTTGCGCATCGACGGGGCGGATCACCGCCAGCGGCGTCTGTGGCAGGCTCGCGCTCCAGTCGTTGCAATTGCGTGCCGGCACGTCGTTGCCCACAAGCACTGCGGTCGCGCCGAGCTTGTCACGCAACGCGCCGAGCAATTGGTCGGGTTGCCCGATGGGGGTCACCATGTTCATGCGAGACCTCCTCAGAAATGGGCCGCACGGTGGAAAGGGTTTGCATGCGTCTTGTATGTAAGGTACAAGATAAAAAGTAAAGCAAAAACAAGGTCCGACAAAGCTTCGTAAGATCGTTTGGGATCAGAGGCTTAGGTCGGAGTCGAAGCAAAGGGCAGTGTGATGACCGAGGCAATTCGCGGGTTCTGGGTGGCGTCGGCGACGCCGCTGGCGGACGACGGCAGCGTAGACTCGGCAAAGCTCACGGCTCACGCCAAGCAGCTGTTCGGCAAGGGTGTCGATGGCGTCGTGCTGTTCGGCACCACCGGCGAAGGTACCTCCTTCAATGTCGCCGAGCGCGTCGCGACCGTCGAAGCCGTGCTCAAGGCCGGCGTCGCTCCGGAACGCATCGGCATCGGCGGCGGCTTCCCTGCCATAACCGACAGCATCGCACTCTCGCGCGCCGTGCTCGGCCTCGGCCTGCGCCATGTGCTGGTGCTGCCGCCCTATTTCGACCGCGGCGTCTCGCCCGAGGGTATCGAAGATGCGTTTGCCGCAATCATCGACGGCGTCGCCGACGATCGCTTGCGCGCCTATCTCTACCACATCCCGCAAATGTCGGGCGTCGCGATTCCGACCACCGTCGCGGCGAGCCTGCGCAAGCACTACGGCAAAGTCGTCGCCGGCCTGAAGGACTCGAGCGGCGACTTCAAGCAATTCCAGGCCTTCCGTGCCGCAGCGCCCGAGCTCGCCATCACCGTCGGGAACGAAGCCGATATCGCTCGAGCGATCGCCGGCGGCGGCGCCGGCACCATCTGCGGCATGGCCAATGTCGTGCCCGACCTTGTCAAGGGCATGGTCGAGGGCAGGGATGTCGAGGCGCGCATGCAGGCTGCGATCGACATCGTGCTGAAGACGCCTTCGTTCACCGCGACGCTGAAGGCGATCCTGGCCGCGCAGACCGGCGATGCCGCCTGGCAGCGCGTGCGCCCGCCGCTGCGGGCCTCGTCCGACGGCGCGGCGTTCAAGCGAATGCTCGATGAATTGACCGCTCCCGCCATCGCGTGAGACCGCACGAAATCGTGATGGGTCGCCGCGAATCCTCGTGCAGCGTGTCGCGGTCTCCACGATCGCAATCGCAGATTGGTGTTCGGGGCCGCTCCATCCTTAGAATGATTCAACACTAGAGCGATTCAACTCCGCCTCCGGTTCTCTTTGCGCACAGCGACTGTTAGACGCGCCAGCTTCAATGCTGCGTCTGACCTGGAAGTGAATCGAACGTGCCTGCTTATCTGGATGGCCTCTGTATCAACGGCCGTCGAACCCGCGCCGGCAAGAGCCGGGCGGGTCTACTCATCGGAGCGGCTGTGCTGCTCGCTGAATGTCCCTCCAGCATGACGACTGCGCAGGCGCAATCGGCCCTGCCGCCGGTGACGGTGGAGGCACCGGGACCCCGGTCGAAGCCGGTGCGCGCGTCGGACCCGTCTTCACGCCGCACGCAGACCGCCGCGCGCCAGCGCAATCGCAATCCGGCACCCGCCGCGCCGACGCTCTCGGAGCGCGCGGCCGCGGAAGCCCCTGCGCAACAGGCCGCAAAGCTCGGCTATCGTGCAATGCCGAGCGCGACCACGTTGCGCAGCGGCGCTTCGCCGCTCGACACCTCGCAGTCCGTCAACGTCGTGCCCGAGCAGGTGTTGAAGGACCAGCTCCCGCGCAACATCGACGATGCCCTAGTCAATATCAGCGGCATCACCCAGACCAACACGCTCGCCGGCACGCAGGACGCCGTGATCCGCCGCGGCTTCGGCGACAATCGCGACGGCTCGATCATGCGCAACGGCATGCCGCTGGTACAGAGCCGCAGCCTCAATCCCGCCGTCGAGAGCGTGGAGGTACTGAAGGGGCCGGCGTCGCTGCTCTACGGCATCATGGATCCCGGCGGCATCGTCAACACCATCAGCAAGCGCCCCGAGCTCTATCAGCACGGTTCGGTCACGCTGCTCGGCTCGGCCTTCAGTGCTTCGAAGACCGGAGCTGACGGCACGCTCGACATCACCGGTCCGATCGGCGACCAGGGTCTCGCCTATCGCTTCATCGGATACGGCGTCAGCGAGGATTATTGGCGCAATTTCGGCAGGCATCGCGAGATGCTGGTGGCGCCGTCGCTCGCCTGGTACGGCCAGGACACCACGGTTCAGCTCAATTACGAGCACCGCGAGTTCATCTCCCCGTTCGATCGCGGCACGGCCTTCATCAACGGTGTACCGCTGGCGATCCCCGCGACGCGCCGTCTCGACGAGCCCTACAACAACATTTGGGGGACATCCGACCTGATTCAGGCCTCGGTCGAGCATCGCCTCAACCAGGACTGGAAGGTGACTGCCGCTTACAGCTACAACACCGAGACTTTCCGCGCCAACCAGCTCCGCATCACTGGCGTCAACGCGAAGACCGGAGTCGAGACGCGCAGCAATGATGGCACGCAGGGCTCGCTCAGTAATTCGAGCTACGGCACGTCCTACATCTCGGGCGGGTTCTGGCTCGGCGACATGCGCAACGACGTGCTGTTCGGCGGCGATGGTCAGTACCGTACGATCTACCGCGACAATCTGATCCGGCAGGCGACGCCCTCCTTCAATGTCTACAATCCCGTCTACGGCCTGATCGGGCCGGGTACGACGGTGTCGAACAGCGACAGCGCCCAGACCGACAAGCTCGGCCAGTGGTCGCTGTTCTTCCAGGACACGCTGCATCTGACGGAGCGGTTCGCGCTGGTCGGCGGTGTGCGTTACATGGACTACGACCAGATCGCCGGCCGCGGAAAGCCCTTCATCACCAACACCAACGTGTCGGCGGACGCGGTGCTTCCTCTCGGCGGAGTGATCTTCAAGCTCACCGACCAGATCTCGCTCTATGCGAGCTACTCGCAGTCGGTGAAGCCGAACTCGACGATCGCTCCGCTGAGCAATGGCGGTGGCGTTGTGCTGGGATCGAACATCGCCCCCGAGGAGGGAACGCAGTACGAGACCGGTGTGAAATTCGATCTCGACAAGCGCCTGTCGGGCACGATCGCCGTCTACGACATCGAAAAGCAGAACGTGCTGGTCAGCCAGATCAACGCCGCGACGGGCCTCAACGTGTACACCGCGGCCGGCAAGGTCCGTTCGCGCGGCCTCGAGATCGACGTTACCGGCCGGCTCTCCACCAATTGGAGCATGATCGGAAGCTATGGTTACACCGATGCGCGTGTGACCGAAGACCCGACCTATGCCGGCAAGCAACTGCAAAACGTTGCGATGAACACGGCTTCGCTCTACCTGGTCTACGATTTTGGCACCATGCTTCCCGGCCAGCTCAGGCTCGGCGGGGGCGCCCGCTATGTCGGCGACCGGGCTGGCGATGCGTTGAATACGTTCGTGCTGCCGTCCTACGTCGTCGCCGACATCTTCGCGACCTATGAGGCGAAGCACCAGGCATTGCCGGTTGTCTATCAGCTCAACGTCAAGAACCTGTTCGACACCGTTTATTACACATCCGCACAGAACAATCTGGGCGTCGCCATCGGCGACGCGCGTCGGGTATCGCTCTCGGCGACGGTGAAGTTCTAGCGATGACGGGGCTGAGGGGGCATACGATCAAGGCGGTCCTGTTCCAGGTCCATTCCATCGCAGGACTGATTCTTGCGCTGTTGCTGTCCCTGGTCGCGCTGACCGGCGCGATCATGAGTTTCGAGGACGAGATCGTCGATCACCTCAACGCTGGCATCATGCAGGTCGCGCCGCGTCAGGCGCCGGCGCTGATGCCTGACGCGCTGGTGGCGCAGCTGAAGGCGGCGCAGGACCTCGGCAAGGTCTCGGCCGTCACGTTGTCGAGCGATCCGTCGGCAGCGGTCCATGTCCGCTTTGCGCGTGACGAGCGGGGTGATCGGCCGACCTCGCTTTATGTCGATCCCTATGATGCGCGCGTGCTGGGCTTGCCGCGCGGCGAGGCGTTCTTCGCGACCGTGCGCCGGCTGCATCGCTGGCTGCTCATTCCCGGTGACGGCAAGGGCTGGGGGCGCCCGATCACCGGCACGATCGCACTCTCTCTGATCATCATGCTGGTCTCGGGCCTCGTGCTGCGCTGGCCGCGTCGTGCAGGCAGCGTAAAGATGTGGTTGAAGCCGAACCTCGCGCTTGGTGGGCGCGCCCTGCATCGGTCTCTGCACACCGTGATCGGCACCTGGGTCCTGCCGATCTATCTGGCCATGACGCTCACCGGACTGTATTTCTCCTTCGAATGGTACAAGGACGGCGTGGCCTGGCTGCTGGCGCGTCCGCACACCACGGCGGTGAAGATGCAGTCCAAGATGCCGCCAAAGCTGCCACGCGCGGATAACCCTGCCAGGGCCGCGCAGCCGATCGGATTCGATCAGGCATGGACGACTTTCCTACGCGAGGAGGGCGATCGGTTCTCCAGGGCCTCGCTGACGCTGCCGGGCGGTCCGGGCACGACGATCCGGATCCGGTCGTGGGGGAAGGCATCGCTGCTCGAGACCACACGCGACGAATTCCGCATCGATGCCGTCACCGGCCAACTGGTCTCCGCCGATCGCTACGCCGACAAGACCTTCGGCGAGAAGATCATCGCTGCCATCTACGACATCCATCGCGGCGCGATCCTGGGGTGGCCCGGCAAGCTCGCCTTCATGATGGCGGCGATCCTGATGCCGTTGTTCGCGGTCACCGGCATCCTGCTCTATCTGTCGCGCCGCAAGCTGCGACGCCCGGCGCAAGCGCCGCTCGGACGTCTCGTTCCGGGCGAGTGAGCGCGCAAGGCTAGCCAGCGCGCCAAGGCTAGCCAACGCGCTTCTAATCGTTCAAAAGTCCAGGGCCTGTCCTTCCCCCTAGGGCCCACGTCATGAAGCTTCCCACCGTCGCCCCCGCCGATATCCGCCGCGCGCTGCTGCTGCGCGAGGAGATCGCACTGCTCGATCTCAGATACGAGGCGGGCTTTGCGACCGGGCATCCGCTATTCGCGGCCAATATGGCCGTCGACCGGATCGAGATCGAGGCCGAGGCGAGATTGCCGCGCAAGGACGTGCCGATCATCCTCTACGACGACGGTGAGGGGCTGGTCGCGACAGGCGCCGAGCGTCTGGCAGCGCTCGGATACACTGACATCAGCGCGCTCGACGGCGGGCTGAAGGCCTGGCGCGCGGCGGGCTATGAAGTCTTCCAGGACGTCAATTCCTATTCGAAAGCGTTCGGTGAGCTGGTCGAATCGCGCAGGCACACGCCCTCGTTCAGCGCCGACGAGGTGGCCAAGCTCATCGCGGACAAGGCCAACATCGCCATTCTCGACGTTCGTCGTTTCGACGAATATGCGACCATGAACATTCCAGGCTCGGTCAGCGTGCCCGGCGCGGAGCTGGTGCTGCGGGCAGGGCAGGTCGCGCCGGATCCCGAGACCACCATCATCGTCAATTGCGCCGGCCGCACCCGCTCGATCATCGGCACTCAATCGCTGATCAATGCCGGCGTGCCCAACAAGGTGCGGGCGCTGCGCAACGGTACCATCGGCTGGACGCTGGCGCGGCACACGCTCGACCACGGTGCTAACAGGCGTGGCGCGATCGGCTCGTTCGATGGCGGCCCGGCCAATGCACGCGATGTCGCCTATCGCGCCGGCGTTCGCCATATCGGCGCGAGCGAGATGGCCACGCTCGTCGCGCAGACGGATCGTACGCTCTACCGCTTCGACGTGCGCGACGCGGAAGAGTATGCGGCCGGCCATCTCCCGGGCTTCCGTCATTATCCGGGCGGGCAACTTGTGCAGGAAACCGACATGGCCGCGCCGGTGCGCGGGGCGCGCATCCTTCTGACCGACGACCGGAGCGTCCGTGCCGACATGACGGCATCGTGGCTGGCGCAGATGGGCTGGGAGGTCTATGTGCTCGAAGGCGGCTATGACGGTGCGCTCGAGATCGGCCCGCCGCGCGTGCTGCCCAAGCCGGATCCGGCCCACCGCTATCGCCGGCCCTATGAAGGTACCGATGTCGCGGAGAAGGCGATGCAGGCCTATCTCGACTGGGAATACGGCCTCGTCGAGCAGCTCCGCCGCGACGGGACTCACGGATTTTATGTGATTTGATTCCGCTATCCGTCACCCCGCGCAACGGCGCGCCGGATGCCAAGCCCACCCATCGCCCGCCATCTTCTCCCCGTATCCAAACCCTATTGTGCTCGGCCTCGTCCGCAGTCTATGAGCTGCGGCAAAGCCGCTATTTCAGGAGATACCATGTCAGCCCCAGGCCAAAGCCCTGAGCGGAGCGCGAAGGCGCTGTTGCTCGAAGGCGTCAATGATAGCGCTGTCGATCTTTTCAGGGGCGCGGGCTTCACCAATGTCGAGCGGCTGACCAAGGCGCTGGACGGTGAGGATCTGCGCCGGGCGCTCGACGGCGTCTCGCTGCTCGGCATCCGCTCGCGCACCCAGATCACCGATGAGGTTCTCGGGGCCGCCAACCAGCTTCTCGCGGTCGGCTGCTTCAGCGTCGGCACCAACCAGGTCGACCTCCTGGCCGCGCGCAAGCGCGGCATTCCCGTGTTCAACGCGCCGTTCTCCAACACGCGCAGCGTCGCCGAGCTCGTGATCGGCGAGATCGTGATGCTGCTGCGGCGGATCTTCCCGCGCTCGGTGTCGGCCCATGCGGGCGGCTGGGACAAGTCGGCGACCGGCAGCCGCGAGGTGCGTGGCCGCACGCTCGGCATCGTCGGCTACGGCAATATCGGCTCGCAGCTCTCGACGCTCGCCGAAGCCATCGGCATGCGCGTGATCTATTTCGACCGCACCGACAAGCTCCGTCACGGCAACACCGAGCCGGTCGAGAGATTGGAAGAGCTATTGGCGCAGAGCGACATCGTCAGCCTGCACGTGCCGGAAACGCCGGAGACCGCAGGCATGATCGGCGAAAAGGAACTGCGGGCGATGAAGCCCGGCTCGTTCCTGATCAACAACAGCCGCGGCACCGTGGTCGATCTCGATGCGCTCGCGCGCGCCTTGCGCGACGGCCATCTCGCCGGCGCCGCCATCGACGTGTTTCCGATCGAGCCGTCCTCGAACGCGGAGCGTTTCAATAGCCCGGTGCAGGGCCTCGAGAACGTCATCCTCACCCCGCATATCGGCGGCTCGACCGAGGAGGCGCAGGAGCGCATCGGCGGCGAGGTCGCGCGCAAGCTGGTCGACTATTTCATTACGGGCTCAACCATGGGCGCGGTGAACTTCCCGGAAGTGCAGTTGCATTTGCGTCCCTCCGGCGCGCGCTTCAGCCACGTCCATCGCAACGTGCCCGGCATGCTGCGGCGGCTCAACGAGGTCTTCCTCCAGCGCGACATCAACATCGCCGCGCAATATCTGGAGACCTCAGGCGATCTCGGTTACGTCGTGCTCGATGCCGATCTTGGCGGCCAGGATTCGGCGACGCTGCTGCAGCAGATCCGCAGCCTCGAAGGCACGGTCGGCGCGCGGCTGGTGTTCGAGCACTAAAGGGTTTTCGCACGACCGGTTCGCGTCAGGAAAACGCGTCATTGACGGCTGGCCGGAGGTCGCATTGAATGCGGCCTCTGTCGGGCTGAATGAGAACACAAACCGGGTGGGAACGATGACGCTGACGAGAGCGAAGCTGTGCGCATGGTTCGTGGGCACGGTGACGGCCCTGAGCGCGAATTCCGCTTTGGCGCTGACCCTGGCGGAGGACGCGGAAACCGTCTGCAAGGGCCTCGTCGGCGGCACTGAAGCCGTGAAGATCGATTCCGCAGCGTTGCAGGCGCCCTCGCAGCTTGCCGTGGCCGAACGCGGGCCGACACCGTCCGGCCGCATCACGCCGGCCAACCCTGCTTTCTGCAAGGTGCTCGGCCATATCGACCCTGTCGATCCCAAGGCCCCGCCAATCAGATTCCAGGTCAACCTCCCCGTCGAATGGAACGGGCGCTCGCTGCAATATGGCGGCGGCGGATTCAACGGCGTGCTGATCACGGGCCTTGCGCTGCCGCCGGCCTATCCCTTCGACAAGCCGTCGCCGCTGGCGCGCGGCTTCGTCACCTATGGCACCGATTCCGGGCATGAGACCAAGCAAGGCGAGCCGCCGCAGGTGTTTGCGCTGAACGACGAAGCCTTCGAGAATTTTGCCCATCGCGCCTACAAGCGCGTGCGCGACGGCGCGGTTGCGCTGATGGAGCGCGCCTACGGCAAGAGACCTGAGAAGATGTATTTCATGGGCTCGTCCGAGGGCGGCCGCGAAGGCCTCACCATGGCACAGCGATATCCCGATGATTTCGACGGCATCTTCGCCCGCGTGCCCGTGATCAATTGGGTGGGCCTGCAGCACGCCGGCACGCGTTCGGGTCTCGTCACCATGGGGGCAGGCTGGATCAATCCGGTTCAGGTCAAGCTCGTCGGCGAGGCGGTGCGGGCGGCATGTGACAAGGCCGATGGCTCCGACGATGCGCTGGTCCAGGACCCCGTCGGGTGCAAGGCCGCGTTCAAGATCGAGACGCTGCGCTGCGCAGCCGGTGAAAGCGGCGATCAGTGTCTGACCGATGCGCAGATCAAGGCGATCGAGACGCTGCACAGTCCTTACAAATTCCCGTTCGCGCTGGCCAACGGTCTCGACGATTATCCGGGCTGGGGCGTATCGGGCGAGGACACGCCGGCGATCGGGCCGACCGGCGGCTGGGTGGCATGGTGGCTCGGCACGGCGCCGCCCGCGCAGCCGCCTGCGCCTAACAACGGCATCGCCTGGATCTACGGCGCCGGCGGCATCCAATATGTGTTCGCGCGCGATCCCAAACTCGACGTCACCACCTACAAGGTGGAGGAGCACAAGGCGCGGCTGCTCGAAGTGTCGAAGCTGATGGATTCGACCGATCCTGATCTCAGCCGTTTCCGCGCCCGCGGCGGCCGGTTGATCGTGCTCGAGCACATGGCCGATTACGCCCAGAGTCCCTATGCCGGAATCCGCTATTTCGAGAGCGTCGAGCGCAAGATGGGCAAGGCCGAGACTGCGGAATTCGCGCGGCTCTACACCGCGCCCGGCGTCGACCATGTCGGCTCCGGCGCTCCGGCCAATGTCGATATGCTCAGCGTGCTGGTCGATTGGGTCGAGAAGGGCAAGGCGCCCGGCGACCTCGAAGTCGCCGAGCAGAAGCTCGACGCGCCATCCTTTGCGACGCTGCGCGCGCTGCCGCTGTGCCGCTGGCCGGCCTGGCCGCATTACAAGTCCGGACCGGTGACGGAGGCGACCAGCTTCACCTGCGCGTCGTAAGCGACAAGGCCAGTTTGACAATGAGCGTGCGTCCGATTATCTATTTCGCATGCGAAACAATAACGCCGACGCGCGGCATCCTCGGCTGATCTATCTGCTCAACGTCGCCCAGCGCCGGCTGCAGCGCTGGATGGCGGCGCGGCCGGAAAACGAGGTGACGCCGGCGCAGGCGGGGCTGTTGTTCATCCTTGGCAAGCAGGACGGCGTCCTGATGGGCGAGGCGGGCGCGGCGCTCGATATGGGGCCGGCCGGCATCTCCGGCCTCGTCGACCGCACCGAGGCTGCGAAGTTGATCGAGCGGCGGGCCGATCGCGGGGACGGGCGCGCCTGGCGCATCTTTCTGACGCCGAAGGGGCGGGCCGCGCTGGCGCAGGCGAAAGCTGCCGCGGCGGAAGTCAACGCTGCGCTGACGGACGGATTCACGGCTGCGGAGATCGACATCGTGGCGCGCTGGCTGACCAGCATTCAGGACAAGTTTCCAAGATCTTCGGAAACAAGACATTCAGACGAATAGAAGGAGAGACCCATGACCGAACATGTCCGGATCGAGAATAGCGGCGGAATCCTCACCCTCACGCTGGCGCGTCCCGACAAGAAGAACGCGCTGACAGACGCAATGTACGGCAAGCTCGCCGACGCCATCGAAGCCGCGGAGCGCGATCCCTCCGCCCGCGTGATCCTGATCCGCGGGGAGGGCGACATGTTCACCGCAGGCAACGACGTCGGCGAATTCGCGGCGGTCGCCACCGGCAAGTCCGAAGGCAGCCGCAATGTGGTGCGCTTCATCCAGTCGCTGGCGCGGTGCACCCGGCCGCTGGTCGCGGCGGTGCAGGGCCGCGCGGTCGGCGTCGGCACCACGATGCTGCTGCATTGCGACCTCGTCGTGCTCGCCGACAACGCACAACTGTCGACCCCCTTCGTCAGCCTCGCGCTGGTGCCGGAAGCGGCGTCCAGCCTGTTGGTGCCGGCCCGCATCGGCTATGCGCGCGCCTATGAGATGTTCGCGCTGGGCGAGACGGTGCCGGCCCAGGCCGCGCTGCATTGGGGCCTCGCCAATCGTGTGGTGCCGCTCGACAAGCTCGATGCCGAGGCGCTCGCGCTGGCGCAGCGTCTCGCCTGCCAGCCGGCCGGTGCGCTCACGGCCACCAAGCGCTTGATGCGCAACGGCGAGGCGCTGGTCGCGCAGATGCAGGCCGAAGGCGAGCAGTTCGCCCAGCGCCTGCGCACCGCCGAGGCGCGCGAAGCCTTCACGGCCTTTGCCGAGCGCCGTCCGCCAGATTTCACCAAGGTGACGTAAAGCCGGCGACCGGAAGGGCTGGCGATTAACATTTGATATAAGCTTAACTGAACGTTGGCATGTCACAGTGCAGGATGGCCTCTCGCAGAGTAGGTCCCCCGGCCCATGTCAATTTTTAAGAAATCAGTAAGCAAGCTGCTTCTTGGTCTGATGGCGCTTTTGGCCGTCGGCGCGCTGACCAGCACGGCGATCCAGATGATCGGCGCCTTCGGTCGGTACAGCGACAGTCTGGAGACCGAGCGGCTTGCTGCCGCCGACAAGGCGATCTTCCAGGGCGTGCTCGCGCTACGCACCAATCGTGGCGATGCCCAGAGCGCGCTGCTTGGCGAGGACGATCCGCGCGCCAAGCTCGAAGCGGTGGAGAAGGCCGAGCAGGCCGGCTATGAGGCCATCGCAGCCGCCCTCTCGACCGTCGAATTCGCACGCCGAGATGAATTCGCCGGCACGCTGAAGCAGCGCTGGGCCGACGCCGCACCGCAGTTCCAACTGTTCTACGACGAGGCCAAGCGTCCGCGCGCCGAACGCAAGATCGAGCGAACCAATTCCTGGTACGATGCCGTCACCAAGGTGATCGACACCGCGAACCTTGCGTCCACGGCGGTGTCGAACCGCGCCTGGATGAACGATTCCTATATCGCGCGCATGATCCAGGTCCGCCGCTTCGCCTGGCAGGTGCGCGATCGCTACGGCATCCATTGCTCGTCCCTTCGCTCCAACGTCAACGGCAGCAAGCCCCTCGACGATGCCCAGAAGCGGTCGGTGGCGCAATGGGATGGCACGATCACTTCCGCCTGGGCAGGGATGGCGGAACTACTGGCGGCGCCCGACGTGACCGCGGAGCTGGTGGCCGCGGCCAACGACGCCAGGGCCAAGACCGATGGCGCCCTCAAGCAGATCAACGAGCTCACCAGGAATTTCGACGGCAGCGGCAAACCCGCGCTCCCCGCGGCGGAATGGAATGCGCTGTGCCAGTCGCCCTTCGCGCCGATCGTCGCGGTCGCCAACAAGGCATTGGACCAGTCGATCGCGCGTGCGGAAGCCGTGCAGGCGAAAGCCCTCACCAACCTCATCGTGCAGTCCTTCGCGTTCCTGCTTGCGCTGGCTGTGACCCTGGCCGGCGTGTACGTGGTGCGCAGTCGCCTGATGCGCCCGGTGCGGGCCATCCTTGGCGCCATCGCTCGCATCAGCGCGCACGATTATGCGACGCCGGTGCCGCAATCCCGGCATCCCGACGAGTTCGGCACCATGGCCGCCGCGCTCGAAAGCCTGCGCGAGAGTGCGGCGACCGCCGAACGGCTCGGCCGCGAACGCGAATCGCAGCAGGCGCTCCAGCTTGCCCGCTCCAGCACTGTCGATGCGGCCTGCCGCAGCTTCGACGACACCGTGCAGGCGGTGATCCAGAGCGTCGCGGCCTCGACGCGGGAGCTCGATGCCACCGCGACCGGTGTGCGCTCGCTGGTTTCGCAATCGAGCAGCCAGACCGCGGCGGTCTCGTCCGCCGCCGAGCAGGCCACCAACAATCTCGAAACCATCGCGGCTGCGACGGAAGAGCTCTCCGCATCCGTCGGCGAGATCTCCGCGCAGGTGCAGTCCAGCGCCCGCGAGGCCCGCGAAGCCGTATCGCAGGCCGAGCAGACCAACGCGACGGTCGAGATCCTCGACCAGACCGCCAGCCGTATCGGCGAGGTCGTGAAGATGATCAACGCCATCGCCGCCCAGACCAACCTTCTGGCCCTGAACGCCACGATCGAAGCCGCGCGTGCGGGCGAAGCCGGCCGCGGTTTCGCCGTGGTCGCGGGCGAGGTCAAGAGCCTCGCCTCCCAGACGGCGACGGCGACGGAAGAGATCTCGCGCCAAGTCCAGGAGATCCAGGGCGCGACGGGCCAAGCGGTTGCAGCGATCCGCTCGATCGGCAGCGCCATCAGCGGCATCGACGAGAAGATGACGGCGATCGCCGCCGCAGTCGAGCAGCAGCGCGCCGCTACTACCGAGATCTCGCGCAACTTCCAGCAGGCCGCGCAAGGCACTCGCGAGGTCACCGACACCATCGGCAGCGTCGCGAGACTCAACCAGGAGACCGGCAATGCCGGCACGGTGTTGTCGGAATCGGTCAAGAGGATGTCCGCCGACGCCGACCGTCTCCGCGTCGCGGTCGAGGGCTTTTTGGGCGCGGTGAAGACTGCGTAGTTCCGCCATCGCATGTGGCAGCTCAGAATTGCCCTCGCGTCCCGGGCCTGCGTGGTTCGAGGCGCCCGCTTCGGCGGGCTCCTCACCATGAGGCTCTGATATCTCGCCAGGAACCGAGACCTCATCCTGAGGGCCCGCCGGAGGCGGCGTCTCGAAGGATGGCCGCAAGCAAACTCTTTTCCATTCTTCATCTGACCTGGCGCGGGCATTGCCGCAGCTCTCCGCGGCAGGTACATCTGTGCCGCCTCGCTCCGCGAGCGTAGCGCCAGACGCAAGACACAAGACACATCAGGGATGGAGAGTTCGATGCCGGTCACCCCACACAAGGCCCAGCGCCCCTATCGCGGCGTGTTCCCGGTCGCGCCCACCATCTTCGACGAGCGCGGCGAGCTCGATCTCGAGGGCCAGCGCCGCTGCATCGACTTCATGATCGATGCCGGCTCGCATGGCATCTGTATCCTTGCGAATTTCTCCGAGCAATTCGTGCTCACCGATGCCGAGCGCGAGACGGTGATGCATGCGGTGCTGGAGCATGTCGCGGGGCGAGTTCCAGTGATCGTCACCACCACCCATTTCAGCTCGGCCGTCTGCGCCGCGCGAAGCAAGCAGGCCGAGGCGGCGGGGGCCGCCATGGTCATGGTGATGCCGCCCTATCACGGTGCGACCTTCCGGGTGCCTGAGAAGGGCATCGTCGAGTTCTTCAGGGTGCTCTCGGGCGCGATCGACATTCCCATCATGATCCAGGACGCGCCGGTGGCGGGCACCCCGCTATCGGTCGAGCTGCTGGCGCAGCTGTCGCGCGAGTTCTCCAATATCCGCTACTTCAAGATCGAGGTGCCAGGCGCGGCTTCAAAGCTCCGGAGCCTGATCGAGGCGGGCGGCAAGGACATCGAGGGTCCGTGGGACGGCGAGGAGGCGATCACGCTGCTGGCCGATCTCGATGCCGGCGCCACTGGCGCGATGACCGGCGGCGGCTATCCCGACGGCATCCGCCAGATCGTCGATCCCTATTTCGCCGGCGATCGCGAGAAGGCCAAGGCCGCTTACGAACGCTGGTTGCCGCTGATCAACTACGAGAACCGTCAATGCGGCCTGATCGCCTGCAAGGTCATGATGCAGGCTGGCGGCGTGATCAAGTCGGACGCCGTGCGCCACCCGCTGCAGCCACTGCATCCTGCAACGCGCGCGGGATTGCTGGAACTCGCCAAGGAGCGCGACGCGCTAGCGCTGAGGTGGGGGAAGTAAGTCTCTCGAATCGCCTGCTGTCGCCAAATACTCCGCTGTCGTCCCGGACAAGCGCGCAACAAGCGCGCGCAGATCCGGGACCCATACGCCGCAGCAGGAGTTTGGCGGGGACTCTGAGTTACCAGCGCGTCCCATAACCGCTCCCTGTGGTTATGGATCCCCGCGTTCGCGGGGATGACACTGAGTGTGTCGTGCGATCTCGCCTAACCAGCCAGCGTCCACTCGCCGATGATGCGAAACCGCGCCTTGCCATCGTCCTGCCTGAACAGCGCGATGCGGTCGATCTCGAGCGTCTCGATCCGCAGCGCCGCAAACCGCGCCCTCAGCATCTCCAGGATCGGCCCGCGCCGCTCCGCATCCAGCCGCCCCGTCAGCGTCATGTGGAAGCGGAATTCTTCCATCACGTAAGGATAGCCCCAGCGATCGAGATAATCCCGCTGCCGTTCGCTCAGCTTCTCCGGCTTGCGCCGCGCGCGGTCTTCCGCCGTCAGCGCGGTACGAAACGAATCGAAATCGCGGACGCAATCGGCGGCGAGCTGCTGCAGCGCCTCGACCGGCCGGGCCGGAATGACGGCAATGAAGCCGCTGATGGTGTCCACAATCGGAGCGATCACGGGCCGTGGCCGCGCCTTGCCGGCGAATGCCGCGCAAGCGGCCATCAGCTCCGCTTCGGTCCTGCCTGATGCCAGCGCCATCGGCGCCTTCAGCGTGGCATGAAAGCCGTATTTGCGGGGATCGCTGGTGACGTCGCGCCAGTCTGGCGCGACCTGCAGCGCATCTTGCGGAAACGAAAGCTCGTCACCCGAATAGGCATCATAGCCGAGCAGCTCGGCGCCGAAGCGGGAGAGGGGGCTGTTGCGCCCAGCGGCAAAATAGATCGCGTAGCGGGGAAAACCTGTCATTGGCTCAGCATAACCAATTTATGCCGCAACGATAGCCTCGCGCGGCGTTGCTGCCGCGGTGAGCAGTCGAGCCGCATCGGTGAGATGCACGAGCTTGCCGCCCGAGATCACCGCGATCAGCCGCGGCCGCAGCGGCACACTGTCGTCGACCAGCAGAATGTCGGCGCGGCGACCTTCCGCGAGCATACCGCGATCAGTGAGGCCGGTTGCGCGTGCAGGCCCGCCAGAGACCAGATCCCAGGCTTCCGTCAGCGGCAGCACGCCATCGGCAGCAAGGCGGAACGCGGCGAGCAGCTGCGCGGGATAGTAATAGTCCGACGCCAGCACCGAGCAGAGCCCCTTGGCGATCATGTCGGAGGCCTTGGTCCAGCCGGTGTGGCTGCCGCCGCGCACGACGTTCGGCGCGCCGTAGACGATGGCATCGCCGTGACTGGCCGCGGCCCGCGCCGTCTCCTCGTTGATCGGAAACTCCGCGATCAAGGCGCCGAGCTCGCGAAACTCGCGGCGCATCGCCGGCGTCGCGTCATCATGCGAGAGCATCCGCACCTCGGCCCCGCGGGCGGCGGCAGCGAGCCGCGATACCGAAGCGGGCACCTCATCGGCGCGCGACACCACGCGCTCGACCAGGCGGTCGAATTCCTCGGCTGACAATCCGGTGCGCTCCACCATGCGGTTGCGCTTGCGCGGCTTGGCCATGTCGGCGACCGTGCCGTCCATGTGGTCGTTGAAAGCAAACAGGTCGACGCGGCCTTCAGCCAGCCATTGGGCGATTTCGGCCTCGGCATCGAGATTGTAGGTCTCGTGCCGCAGATGGAAGCGGGTGTCGGCGGCGAATTGCGGACGCTGCCGCTCGATCGCCTCCATCAGGCCGCGCGCGTTGTCTGCGCTGCGCAGGCCGGGCTCCCAGGAACAGGTCGTAGCGTGAAACACCGTGGTGATGCCGTTGCTGATCGCCTGGCGATCGCTGTCGGCCAGTGCGACGTCGATCGGAAAGTCGACGCCGGCGCGGGGCATCATCTGCCGCTCGAAGGCATCGCCATGAAGATCGACGATGCCGGGCAGCACCAGCAGGTTGCGCGCATCGATCGCCAGCCGTGTACGGCCGCGAGAGGCGTCGATCGCGGCGATGTCCTGCCCGGACACCGCCAATGACGTTTCGACGAGTTCGGCGTCGATCAGGGCCCGGCCGCCTTCGAGAAGAATGTCTGTCACGCGACCGCGCTTCGTTTGCTGGGAGAATTGGCGAGAGAGCCCGTCCGTGCTTCGTATGCCGCAAGAAAATCTTCAATCCCGAGCTTGCGGAAATCGGGCAGGGCCTCGCGCAATTTGTCGTGATCCCAGTCCCACCAGGCGAGCCGCGCGAGCCGTCCGGCGATCTCTTCAGAGAACCGCCGCCGCACGATCCGGGCGGGATTGCCGGCGACGATGGTGTAGGCCGGCACATCCTTGGTGACAATGGCGCCGGCCGCGATCACCGCGCCGGTGCCGATGTTGCGGCCCGGCAGCACGATCGCGCCGTGGCCGATCCAGACGTCGTGGCCGATATGGACGTGATGCTGCCGCCGCCAGTCGAAGAACTCGGCATCGTCGCTCTCGCCTTCGAAATAGGCGCTGGAGCGATAGGTGAAATGCGCCTGCGCCGCGCGGTGCATCGGATGGTTGCCGGGATTGATCCGCGTCATTGCCGCGATCGAGCAGAACTTGCCGATGGTGGTGTAGGTGATCTGCGAATCGTTTACGACATAGGAGTAATCGCCCATCGCCACTTCATGCAATATCGTGCGCGCGCCGACCTCGGTATAGGCGCCGCTTGGCCGAGGGGTCGATGGTCGGCTGAACCGAAAGAGCTTTGGCGGCCATGTCGAATCCGGGGAGCGCGAGGGCGGGCGTTCCTCTTCGAGCGACTTGATGACAATGTCATGACGTTGCGATGACAGGGGATGAGGTGTGTAGGATCGCCGCACCGCAACGCGGCTGTCACACAAGTGTTAAGCGCCGGCGTTAGCGGTTGGCTCCAGTAATCTGGAGCCCTGCATGCTGGTGGTGGAAGGTCTGACGTGTCGCTTCGGCGCAAAGGCCGCGGTGGACGATGCCTCGTTTCAAATCTCCCCCGGCGGCTTCGTCGGTGTGATCGGACGATCCGGCGCCGGAAAGTCGACGCTGCTGCGGACCATCAACCGCCTGGTGACGCCGACTGAGGGCCGCATCCTGTTCGACGGGACCGACGTCACCGCGCTGCGCGGCAAGGAGCTGCGGCAGTGGCGGGCGCGCTCGGCGATGATCTTCCAGCAGTTCAACCTGGTCGGCCGGCTCGACGTCCTCACCAACGTCCTGATGGGACGACTTGCGACCATGCCGGCCTGGCGCTCGCTGTCGCAGATCTGGCCGGAGCAGGACAAGGCGCTGGCGATGTCGGCGCTCGAACAGTTCGACATCGCCTCGCTCGCCGCCCAGCGCGCCGACCAGCTCTCCGGCGGCCAGCAGCAGCGCGTGGCGATCGCGCGCGCCCTGGTGCAGCAGCCAGACATCATCCTCGCCGACGAGCCGATCGCCTCACTCGATCCGCGCAACACCAAGATCGTGATGGACGCGCTTCTGCGCATCAACAAGCATTTCGGCATCACCGTGCTCTGCAACCTGCATTCGCTCGATCTCGCCCGCAATTATTGCGATCGCCTGATCGGCATGGCGGCCGGACGCGTCGTGTTCGACGGTGCACCGTCCGCGCTGACCGATCACGTGGCGCGCGAGCTCTACGACCTCGAAGCCGCCGACGTCATGGGCGGGATGCCTGTTCCGGCGCCCGACGCCGTACCGGCGCTCGGTACGGCCGCAGCCGCCTGAGCGGCTTCTGTTTCGTTGCAAGTTTTTGCGTCAACCGACCCCAACCGATGAAGAGGGTATCATGATCACTCGCAGATTAATCCTTGCCGGCGCCGTTGCGCTCGCCTTCACCGCTTCCGCCTCCGCCGAGGACTGGAGAGTCAAATATCCCGAGCTGACCTTCGCGGTCATTCCTGCAGAAAACGCCTCGGGCGTGACCGAGCGCTGGGCGCCCTTCATGAGCTATCTGTCCAAGGAGCTGGGCGTGAAGGTCACGCTGCGCATCGCCAATGACTACGCCGCGGTCATCGAAGGCCAGCGCGCCGGCAACATCCACATTGCCAGCTACGGCTCGGCATCGTTCGCGCGCGCCCGCCTGACCGGCGTCAAGACCGATGCCTTCGCCAACGACATCAACGCCGACGGTTCGACCGGCTATTACTCGGTGTTCTTCGTCAAGGCGAACAGCCCCTACAAGAAGATCGACGACCTCAAGGGCAAAAACCTCGGCCTGGTCGATCCGAACTCGACCTCCGGCAACAACGTCCCGCGCTTCGAGCTCGACAAGATGGGCATCCACGATGCCGATGCCTATTTCGGCAAGGTCGTCTTCACCGGCAGCCACGAGAATGCGATGCTGGCGCTGGCGCAGGGCACGGTCGAGGTCGCCGCCAACCAGTGGACCAGCGATGACGATTCCACGCTGGCGCAAATGCTGACGAAGGGCATGCTCAAGAATGCCGACGGCACGCCGATGAAAAAGGACGATTTCCGCATCATCCACAAGTCGGCGCCGATCATCAACGGCCCGTACGCCTACAATTCCGACCTGCCGGAGGAGGCCAAGGCGGCGATCGCGAAGGCGTTCTTCGACGCGCCGGCCAAGGACAAGGCGGCCTTCGACCGCCTCCAGGACGGCCAGAAGAAGGGCTTTCATCCCGCCACCACCAAGGACTGGGATGGCACGATCGAGCTGATCAAGTTCGTCGACGCGTTGCGCAAGAAGAAGGCGTCCTGAGTTTTCGGGACGATGCATCTGAGCCGGGTCCCGAGGACCCGGCTCTTTCTTTGACGGACCTGTTCGACCCATGACGACAGCGGTTTCGATCCTCCCCGCGCAGCAGCTTGCCGCGCTGAATGCCGCCTATCGCCAAGCGGTTTCGCGCCGGCGGCTCCGCCTGCTGTTGGGAACCGCGATCTTTGCCGCGGCGCTGGTGCTCGCCGCGGTCGGCGCCGAAGTGAATCTGCGCACGCTTTTCACCTATTTCGGCAACTTCCTCAGCTATTTCGACCGCATCCTCACGCTCGAGAACGGCCAGCGGGTCTGGACCGATGCCGGCGAGTGGTTCTGGGGCTGGCGCAAATGGCTGAAGATGCTGGGCGAGACCCTGCTGATCTCCTATGTCGGCACACTGATCGGCGCGACTTTCGCATTTGGCCTGAATTTCTTCGCAGCCGAAAACACCTCGCCGTCCCTCTGGCTGCGCTTCGTGGTCCGGCGCCTGCTGGAATTCGCCCGCACGGTTCCCGGCATCGTCTTTGCGCTGGTCTTCGTCATCGCCTTCGGGCTCGGACCGATGGCGGGCGTGCTGGCGATTGCGATCCACTCTACCGGCGCGCTCGGAAAACTGTTCTCGGAGATCGTCGAGAATGCCGACATGAAACCGGTCGAGGGCATCCGCTCCACCGGCGCGAGCTGGCTCTCCTGCATGCGCTTTGCCATCGTGCCGCAGGTCACCGCCGGCTATGCCAGCTATGCGCTGCTGCGCTTCGAGATCAACGTGCGCGAGGCTTCCGTGATGGGCTTCGTCGGTGCCGGCGGCATCGGCCAGGAGCTCGTCGTCGCCATCCGCAAGTTCTACTACTCCGACGTCAGCGCCATCCTGCTCACCATCATCGTCACCGTCTTCATCATCGACATCACCACCGGCTGGCTGCGCGGCCGCCTGTTCGGCAAGGAGGTGCGGACGTGACGAAGCCGCACGAGGTCGACGCGCGAGAGATTCGCGCGCGCTACCCCGACGTGTTCGACCGGCCGGCCTCGGCGCGTCTTGCCATGCCCGCGATGATCGTCGCGGCGTTCGCGCTCCTCGTTTACGGCCTCGTCGACCTCGATTTTTCGCCGTCGCGGTTCTTCGCGGGCCTCAGCCAGCTCGGCTGGATCACGTTCATGATGATCCCGCCCGATCCCGGCTCCTCGCTGCCGGCCTATCTGAAGGCGCTGGGCGAGACGCTCTCGATCGCGCTGCTCGGCACGACGCTCGCCGCTGTCTTCGCGCTGCCGGTCAGCCTGCTGGCCGCGCGCAACGTCATACCCTCGCAGATCTTGCGCTTCCCTGTACGCCGCATCCTGGATTCGATCCGCGGGGTCGACACGCTGATCTGGGCGCTGGTGTGGATCAACGTGGTCGGGCTCGGCCCGTTCGCCGGCGTGCTCGCCATCGCGGTGTCGGATTTCGGCGCCTTCGGCAAGCTGTTCTCGGAGGCGATCGAGGGCGCCGACCAGAAGCAGGTCGAAGGCATCCGCGCCTCCGGGGGCAGCGCGCTGCACGAGATCCGCTTTGGACTATTGCCGCAGGTGCTGCCGGTCATCGCCGGCCAGGTGCTCTATTTCATCGAGTCGAACACCCGCTCGGCCACCATCATCGGCATCGTCGGCGCCGGCGGCATCGGCCTCCAGCTCGCCGAGCAGATCCGCGTGCTGGAATGGCAGAAGGTGTCGTTCCTGATCCTGATGATTCTGGTCGCGGTCGCCGCGATCGATTTCATCTCGGGCAAGCTGCGGTTTGCGATTATTGGAAAGCGGGCAGTGGCGTAGTCCTTCCCTTCTCCCCTTGTGGGAGAAGGTGGCGCGAAGCGCCGGATGAGGGGTTCTCTCCGAGAATTCAATAAGCATTGGTGCGCGCGGACAGAACCCCTCACCCGTCTCGCCGCTGCGCGGCGAACCACCCTCTCCCACAAGGGGAGAGGGGAAGACAGCGCACCGCTCAACAGAAACCTCACCCGTTCTCCACCAGAAACTCGACCCGCTCCGCGGCAAATCGCGAATGCTTCGTCACCAGCGGCTTGCCCTGGAGATCGTGGTCGGTGGCGTCGACCACCAGGATCGGGCGTCCCAGCGCGAGATCGAGCCGGGCTGCGTCGGTGGCGTCCACGATGCCGGCCGTGATCCGGGTGGCGCCGCGGCGATAGTCGCGCACGCCATAATGCGCGAGCAGCTTCGTCATCGAGCGCGTGGCGGCGAACACCGCGCCCGCATTCGGAAACAGCTCGGCCGACAGCCAAGTGGTCGAGACGCAGATCGGCGTGCGGTCGGCGAGGCGGATGGCCTCGATTCGGACCAGGGGAGCGCCGGCTTTCAAGCCCAGCTCGCGCGCCAGCTCCCGGGTCGCGACATCATCGGAGGCCTCGATCAGCTGGCCGCGCGGCTCGCGGCCGCCGGCGCCGACGATCTCCGAGAAGCGGGTGCGCGAGCGTAAGGGATAGGCGAGCTTCTGCGCCTCGACATAGGTTCCGCTGCCGCGCTCGGCGCGCACAAGGCCGCGCTCGGCAAGGGCCGCCAGCGCGCGCCGCACGGTGTGGCGGTTCACGCGATAGGTTTCGGCGATCTCCATCTCGCCCGGCAATTTGTCGCCGGCCGCAAAGCGGCCGTCGGCGATGCCGCGTTCGATGCCGTCGGCAACGAGGCGCCAGAGTGCCACGCCGGACGATGCAGTGTCTTGCATGCTCATATCGCCGGTCAGCCTAGCCCAGAAATCACGGACTTGTCACGAAACAGTCATGGCGCTCCCGTATGAAGTTGTCTATTATCATAGACAACTTGGGCGCGGCAAGTTCTCTCAAGAGGTTCGGTGGATCGGGTGACCCAGCACAATGACCAGCAAGCCCAGCGCAAGGCCGCGATGGCCGTGCTGGCGAACGCGGAGGCGGGCGAGATCGCCGCCCGCCTCCGCAACCTAAGCATCCCGGCCCATCGGGATCTGCGGGCGCCGGAAAACGGCCTGGTCATGCTGCGCGGCCGGATTGGCGGCGACGGCGCGCCGTTCAACCTTGGCGAAGCCACGGTGTCGCGTGCCGCGGTCCGGCTCGAGAGCGGCGAGGTCGGCTTCGGCTACACGCTGGGGCGCGACGGCGAGAAGGCGCGGCTGATTGCGCTGTGCGATGCGCTGGTGCAATCCCGCGATTTCGGTAGCGCGGTGGAGCGGGACGTGATCGCGCCCCTGCGCGAGCAGCTGACGGCCGCGCGCCAGCGGGCTGCGGCCGAGACCGCTGCGACGAAGGTTGATTTCTACACCATGGTGCGCGGTGAGGGGTGAGGTCATGACGACGATTGCGGAACTGCCGCCGGGTTTCGCCGACAAGGTGCTGTCGGCGCAATCGACCTTTCGCTCGGTGATGGATGCGATGGCGCGCCCCGGCTCGGTCCAGCGCATCGTGCCGGCAGCGGGGACGCCCGGGACGATGATGCGCGGCACCGCCGCGATCGCGCTGACTCTGTTCGACCACGACACGCCGCTGTGGCTGGATGCGCGGATGGCGGAGAGCCCGGACGTGGTGAAATGGCTGAAATTCCATACCGGTGCGCCCGTGGTGCAGGATTGTTCGATCGCGAGCTTCGCCTTGATCGGCGACGGCGCCTTGCTGCTAGCGCTGGAGCGCTTCGCGCTCGGCACCAGCGAATATCCGGATCGTTCGACCACGTTGATCGTGCAGGTCGAGAGTCTCGAATCGGGCCGCCCCTTCGAGCTGCGCGGACCGGGCATCGACGGCACCGCGACGCTGCAGGCGTCGATCAGGCCGTTCGATCTGTTCGAGCGCCTGCATCTCAACGAGGCGTTGTTTCCGCGCGGCATCGACGTGGTGCTGGTCGCCGATGATGCCGTGGTCGCGATCCCCCGCACCACCCGCGTCGTGAGCAAGGGAAGCTGAAAGCATGTATGTCGCAGTCAAAGGCGGCGAACGCGCCATCGAGAACGCCCATCGCCTGCTCGCACATGAGCGGCGCGGCGACCAGCGCGTTCCGGAGCTCACGCTCGACCAGATCTCGGAGCAGCTCGGCCTCGCCGTGGATCGCGTCATGAGCGAAGGCTCGCTCTACGATCGCGAACTCGCGGCGCTCGCGATCAAGCAGGCACGCGGCGACCTGATCGAAGCGATCTTCCTGACCCGCGCCTTCCGTGCCACGCTGCCGCGTTTCGGCGCGAGCGAGCCGGTCGACACCGGCACGATGCGGGTGCAGCGGCGGGTGTCCTCGACCTTCAAGGACATTCCGGGTGGCCAGATCCTCGGGCCGACTTTCGACTATACCCACCGCCTGCTCGATCCCTCGCTCGCGCAGGGATTCGTGCCGGAGGCGCCGGCGGCGGCTGAAGCGTCCACCGCGCCGACACCGCGCGTGACGGACATTCTCGGCCGCGACGGCCTGATCGAATCCTCGCCGCAGGCCGAGGACGGCGCCAGCGTCGGGGATCTCACCCGCGAGCCGCTGAATTTTCCGGCGGACCGCGATTTGCGCCTGCAGAACCTCGCGCGGGGCGACGAAGGATTCTTGCTGGCGATGGGCTATTCCACCCAGCGCGGCTACGGCCGCAACCACCCGTTCGCCGGCGAGATCCGCTTCGGCGAGGTCGAGGTGGAATTCTTCGCGGAAGACGCCGGCCTCGTCGTGCCGCTCGGCGCGATCGAGCTGACCGAGTGTCAGATGGTCAATCAGTTCAAGGGCTCGGCGACCGAAGCGCCGTGCTTCACCCGCGGCTATGGCCTCGCCTTCGGCCAGAGCGAGCGCAAGACCATGTCGATGGCGCTGGTCGACCGCGCGCTTCGCGCCCGAGAGCTCGGCGAAGAGGCGCTGGCCCCGGCGCAAGACGAGGAATTCGTGATGTCGCATTCCGATAATGTCCAAGCGACGGGCTTCGTCGAGCATCTCAAGCTGCCGCATTATGTCGACTTCCAGTCCGAGCTCGGACTGCTCCGCAAGCTGCGTCAGGAGTTCGCGGATGCCAATGCGCCCGCTGCCATGAAGGAGGCCGCGGAATGAACGCGCCCGCCTACAATTTCGCCTATCTCGACGAGCAGACCAAGCGGATGATCCGCCGCGCCATCCTGAAGGCGATCGCGATCCCCGGCTATCAGGTGCCGTTCGCCAGCCGCGAAATGCCGATGCCCTATGGCTGGGGCACCGGCGGCGTGCAGGTCACCGCCGCGATCCTCGGTCCTGCCGACGTGCTGAAGGTGATCGACCAGGGCTCTGACGACACCACCAACGCGATCTCGATCCGCAAATTCTTCGCCAAGACCGCCGGCGTCGCCACGACGACCGCGACGATTGATGCGACCGTGATCCAGACCCGGCACCGCATCCCGGAGACATCGCTGCGTGCGAACCAGGTGCTGGTCTATCAGGTGCCGATCCCGGAACCGCTGCGCTTCCTGGAGCCGCGCGAGACCGAGACGCGGCGCATGCATGCGCTCGCCGAATACGGCCTGATGCATGTGAAGCTCTACGAGGACATCGCCCGCTTCGGCCACATCGCCACGGCCTATGCCTATCCGGTCAAGGTGAACGCCCGCTATGTGATGGACCCGTCGCCGACGCCGAAATTCGACAATCCCAAGATGGACAATTGCCCGGCGCTGCAATTGTTCGGCGCCGGCCGCGAGAAGCGCATCTATGCGATCCCGCCCTACACGCAGGTGGTGTCGCTCGATTTCGAGGATCATCCGTTCGAGCCGTACCGGTTCAACGCACCTTGCGCGCTGTGCGGGGCGGAAGATTCCTATCTCGATGAGATCGTCACCGACGACAAGGGCGGGCGGATGTTCGTCTGCTCCGACACCGACTATTGCGAGAGCCGCCAGGCCGCCGGCCATCACGGCAGCCTCAGCGCCGCGCCGTACAAGGAGAAGGCGCAGGAGAGATCAAATGGTTGACCAGGGCGCGCTCGACAACGATCAGCCGCTGCTGGTCGCGGAATCGCTCAGCAAGTCGTTCGGCCGCATCGCTGCGTGCCGCGATGTCTCGTTCTCGCTCTATCCCGGCGAGGTGCTCGCGATCGTCGGCGAGTCCGGCTCGGGCAAGTCGACGCTGCTGCAAATGCTGTCGGGCCAGCTCGCAGCCAGCGCAGGGCGCGTCTCCTATCGGATGCGCGACGGTGTCGCGCGCGATCTCGCCACCCTCGGCGAGGCCGAACGCCGGTTCCTGTTCCGCACCGATTGGGGCTTCGTGCACCAGGATCCCGCGCAGGGCCTGCGCATGGCAGTCTCGGCCGGCGCCAATGTCGGCGAGCGGCTGATGGCGGTGGGGTGGAATCACTATGGCCGCATCCGCGAGACCGCGTCCGACTGGCTCACCCGCGTCGAGATCGACATCGCGCGCATCGACGATGCGCCGCGCACCTATTCCGGCGGCATGCGTCAGCGGCTCCAGATCGCGCGCAACCTCGTCACCGAGCCGCGCCTGGTGTTCATGGACGAGCCGACCGGTGGCCTCGACGTCTCCGTGCAGGCCCGCCTGCTCGACCTGCTGCGCAGCCTCGTCGCCGAGCTGCACCTCGCCGTCATCATCGTCACCCACGACCTCGCGGTGGCGCGCCTGTTGTCGCATCGCGTGATGGTGATGAAGGCCGGCCGCGTCATCGAAACCGGCCTGACCGATCAGGTTCTCGACGATCCGCGCGAGCCCTATACTCAGCTCCTCGTCTCCTCGATCCTGCCGCCATGAACTTTACAAGATGAGTTTTCCGATGACCGCCATGATCGACATCGCCGATGCCCGCAAGACCTTCACGATGCACCTGCAGGGCGGCATCGAATTGCCTGTCGTCAGCGGCGTGACCTTCCACGTCGACCCCGGCGAATGCGTCGTGCTGTCGGGGCCGTCAGGCGCCGGCAAATCGTCGATCCTGAAGATGATCTTCGGCAACTACCGCTGCGACGCCGGCCGGATCGGTATCCGCCATCGCGGCACGGTGGTCGATCTTGCCACCGCGGAGCCACGGCAGATCCTGAACATCCGCCGCTCGACGATCGGCTATGTCAGCCAGTTCCTGCGCGCGGTGCCTCGCGTTGCGACCATCGACGTCGTCGCCGAGCCGCTGATCGTCAATGGCATGACGCGGACCGAGGCGCAGTCCCGCGCCGGCGAGCTGCTGCACCGCCTCAACATTTCCGAGCGGCTCTGGCAGCTGCCGCCCGCGACCTTCTCGGGCGGCGAGCAGCAGCGCGTCAATATCGCGCGCGGCTTCATCTCGGACCTGCCGATCCTGCTCTTGGACGAGCCCACCGCCTCGCTCGACGCCGCCAACCGCGCCGTGGTGGTCGAGCTGGTCGCCGAGAAGAAGCGCCAGAACGTCGCCATGGTGGCCATTGTGCACGACGATGAAATCCGACATCTGATTGCCGACCGTATCGTCGACGTCACCAGCTTTGCCGCCGCGGCCTGAAGGAATGGAAATGAACCCGAAGGAATCAGTGATCGCCAACGCCAGGATCGTGCTGGCCGACCGGGTGATCGAGCAAGGCTGGCTTGCGCTTGCCGATGGCCGTATCGCCGAGATCGGCGAGGGGCGAGCGCCCACAGGCGCTGAGGATGCCGGCGGCGATCTGATCATGCCCGGCCTGATCGAGCTCCACACCGACCACCTCGAAGCCCATTACGTGCCGCGGCCAAAGGTGTTCTGGAATCCGGTCGCCGCCGTCATCTCCTATGACGGCCAGCTCGCGACCTCAGGCATCACCACCGTGTTCGATTCGCTCCGGGTCTGGCGCGAGGACGGTGCCGAGGAGGTCGACGGCCGCGCCGGCGTGCTGGCCGCCGCGATCACGACGGCGCGCGAGGCCAGCCTGCTGCGCGCCGACCATTTCCTGCATCTGCGCTGCGAGATCCCGATGCCGAGCGTGGTCGAGGAGGCCAAGGAGCTGATCGACCGCCCCGACGTCAAGCTGATGTCGCTGATGGATCACACGCCCGGCCAGCGTCAGTTCCGCGACGAGGTCAAGCTGCGCGACTATTACCGCGGCAAGGGCGGCGGCAAGACCGACGCCGAGCTCGACGAGCTGTTCGCAAAGCGCTTCGAGTATCAGAAGCAATATGCCGCGACCAATATGCGGCAGATCGTGGCGCTGGCGCATCAGTACAACATCCCGCTCGCGAGCCACGACGACACCACCGAGGAGAACGTCGCCGACGCCGTGCGCGATCGGGTTTCGGTCGCGGAATTCCCGACCACGCTGGAGGCCGCGCGCGGCCTGCACCAGGCCGGCATCGACATCCTGATGGGCGCGCCGAACGTCGTGCGCGGCGGCTCGCATTCCGGCAACATCGCTGCGGTCGATCTCGCGCGCGAAGGCCTGCTCGACATCCTGTCGTCGGACTACATCCCCTCGAGCCTTCTGATGGCCGCGCTGCAATTGCCCGAGCACGTGCCCGCCATCAGTCTTCCGGCTGCGGTCCGCACCGTGACGAAGGCGCCCGCTGAGGCGGTCGGCCTCACCGACCGCGGCGAGGTTGCGGCGGGCAAGCGCGCCGACCTGATCCGCGTGCATGTCGCAGGCAGTGTTCCCGTCGTCCGCAGCGTCTGGCGCGAGGGACACCGCGTCGCATGAGCGAGACCGCGACCACGGCCGAGGGCGAGACGGGTGCGATCGGCCCCGGCCGGCTCGTGCTCGTGGTCGGCCCCAGCGGCGCCGGCAAGGATACGCTGCTGCGGCTGGCGCGGGCGGCCTGCGCCGCCGATCACGATGTCGTCTTCCCGCGCCGTGTCGTGACGCGCGAATCGTCGGCCGACGAGGACAATATCGCGGTAAGCCCGGACGAATTCCGTCACGCGCGCGAGCGTGGCGATTTTGCCGTGCATTGGGAGGCGCACGGCCATTGTTATGCCCTGCCGTGCGACATCAATGACGATATTCGCGCCGGCCGCGCCGTGGTCGCCAACGTCTCGCGCACCATGCTCGGCGCGCTGCGCCAAGCCTATGCCAACGTCGTGGTGGTCGCCATCACGGCGCCGCCGGAGGTGCTGGCGCAGCGGCTTGCGGCGCGCGGCCGGCAAAGCGACGGCAACATCGCGGAGCGGCTGTCGCGCAGCGTCGACGATTCGTCGGCGCAGGCCGATGTCACCATCCTCAACGCCGGCAGCGCAGAGTATCACGGCCGCCAGCTCGTGCGCGTGATCAGGAAGGAAAGCTGGCACGATTAGAGCTTTTTCAAGCGAAGTGGATACCAGTTCGCGCCAAGAATACGCGTCCAAACAATAATCCGGCCAGCGCAACCAGGAGAGAGTGGAATGTCGATGATCGAAACGGTCGAGCAGCTCGAGGCCATCTACGGCGCCGTTGGTGACGCCTCGACCGTGAAAGTCGCCGACCACGTCACGCCGCTTTACCGCATCTTCATCGAGAAGGCGCCGTTTGCGGCGCTCGCCACCATCGGGCCGGAAGGCATCGACTGCTCGCCGCGCGGCGATCTGCCGGGCTTCGTCCGTGTCCATGACCCGAAGACGCTGATGCTGCCGGACCGCCGCGGCAACAATCGGGTCGATTCCCTGCGCAACATCGTGCGGGACCCCCGCGTGTCGCTGATGTTCCTGATTCCCGGTTCCGGCAACGCGGTCCGTGCCAATGGCCGCGCCCATCTCTCGATCGATCCGGAGCTGCTGGCTTCGTTCAAGGTCGAGGGCAAGGCGCCGCGCAGCGTCATGGTGATGAATGTCGAGGAGATCTATTTCCAGTGCGCCCGCGCCATCGTCCGCTCCGACCTCTGGAATCCCGACAAGCGCGTCGACCCGATAACGCTGCCGACACCGGGCCAGATTCTCGCCGAGATGAGCAACAACAAGGTCGGCGGCGCGGAATACGATCGGATCTGGCCCGAGCGCGCGGCGGCAACGATGTGGTGAGCTTTGCCTTCTCCCACGAGGGGAGAAGGGAAGAAGAGATCGCCGCTCCGCTTCAATTGAACGCCATGCCCCCGCTCAGCGCGACCGTCTGCCCGGTCATGTAGGCATTGTCGACCAACAGCATCACCGCCTTCGCGACCTCCTGCGCTGTGCCGAAGCGACCGAGCGGGATGCGGCTGACGAGCTGCGGCTGGCCGCTCATCATGTCGGTCTCGATCAGTGACGGCGCCACGGCGTTAACGGTGATGCCATCCTTCACGAGGCGCGCCGCATAACCTCGGGTCAATCCTTCCATGCCGGCCTTGGACGCATTGTAATGCGGCCCGATCGAGCCGGCGCCGCGCGCGGCGCCCGAGGAGATGTTGACGATGCGGCCCCATTTCCGTGCACGCATCGACGGCAACACCGCTTGCGTGCACAGGAACGCGGATTTCAGATTGACCAGGATCGTTCGGTCGAAATCCGCCTCGGTGAGGTCGTCGAGGCCGCGTGTGATGGCGATGCCGGCATTGTTGACGAGGATGTCGATGGGGCCGAGCCCGGCCGTGACACGCTCGACCATTCCAGCCACGGCCTCGGCCTGCGAGACGTCGGCGGGAGCAACGATGGCGCGGCCGCCCTGCTTGACGATCTCTCCCGCGAGTTGTTCAGCTTGGTCAATTTTCTCGCGGCAATTGATGGCCACCGCCGCGCCTGCTTCGGCCAGCGCCCGACAGACGGCTGCGCCAATTCCGCGCGATCCGCCGGTGACCAGCGCCGTGTGCCCCTTCATGGTATCCGTCATGTCGTCCTCCTGTACTTCTTTGCGCCTCTGGGGGCAACGGTACCACGCTATGGACGCCCAACGTGTTGACATCATCGCGAGATGATTTCGGCTGCGGCGCCTTGCGCGCAGAGACGTGCGCGCACGCGACCGCGCCAAATATGGATAGCCATTTCATTGACCGATCGGGGCAATGGCTCGATATTCGAAACATCGAAACTGCATCTTCGAGCCGAGAGCCGCTGCATGACATCGAATGACCAGCGAGTGAGGAGCGACATGCGCAAGCGCATGATGCGTCGCTGCGTCTCGGCCGCGACCGGTGCCTGTTGTTGCTGCTGATCGCCGAGCCAAAATCCCGATCGCAATCTCTTGACAGGAACGCCGACCCGTTCGGCGAACGAGCAGCCATGCCCAAAGCCTATATCATCGAAGTTCATGACCGCACCGCCGGCATCATTGCCAGCGACGAGCGCGGCTTCCGCTTCTTCTCCTCCGAACGCCTGTTCGACAGTCTCGAAGGCCGCCAGTTCCGCTCGGCCCGGGATGCCGAACGCGCCGCCCGCGCCGTGTTGGCGGAGCACCGGCACCTTGTCTCAATCTGAGCACCAGCAGACCGAAAGGACTTCGCAAATGATCACGCGACGACATATCATCGCCGGCGCTCTGTTGCTGGCAACTGCGGCAGGCTCGCCCGGGCACGCCGAGGACAAGCCGGCGGAAATCCGCATTGGCACGCAGAAGGGCGGCTTCTTCCCGGCGGTGCGCCAGCGCCAGACGCTCGAGAACGCCTTTAAGCCGCTCGGCATCGAGGTCAAATGGATCGACTTCCAGTTCGGTCCGCCGCTGCTGGAGGCCATCAATGTCGGCAGCGTCGATTTCGGCTTCGTCGGCGACACGCCGCCGATCTTCGCGCAGGCCGGCGGCGCCAAGATCCGCTACGTCGCTGCGGTGAAATCGGAAGGAAACACCCAGGCGATCATCGTGCCGAAGGGTTCGCCGATTCACGCGCTGGCTGATCTCAAGGGCAAGCGCGTTGCCTTCGGCAAAGGATCGAGCGCGCATAATCTGCTGGTCGCTGCGCTCGAAAAGGCCGGCCTGTCCTGGTCCGACATCACGCCGGCGCCGCTTGCGCCCGCCGATGCGACGGCCGCCTTCATCAAGGGCTCGGTCGACGCCTGGTCGATCTGGGATCCGTATCTCGCGCTCGCCGAGCTGAAGGAAAACGCACGCGTCATCGCTTTCGACAAGGACGTGCACAAGCCGAATGCCTTCTACATCGCGGGTTCCGACTTCGTGGACAAGTACCCATCGCTGGTCGCGCAGCTCAATGCCGCCTTCGCTTCCGAAGGCAGTTGGGCCAACGGCCATCACGAGGAAGTCGCCAAGGCGCAGGCCGAGGCCACTGGCGTCGACATCACGGCTGTCAGGCGCTTTGTCGATCGCTCCAACTTCAGCGTGGTGCCGATCGACGGCGAGGTGATCAGGAGCCAGCAGGCGGTCGCCGATCGGTTCGCCAGGCTCGGCCTGATCCCGAAGCCGGTCAACGTCTCCGACATCGTCTGGAAATGGAATCCGGGCTCCTGAGCGGGGCATCCTTTTGAGGAGGAGCAGTATGAGTTTCTACAGAGACTTCAACGACAAGCTCGCGATCGAGCGGTGGAACGCCCACCGGCGCGAACCGTTCGAGACGATCAGGGTAAGGCAGCTCTCGCCGACCGTCGGCGCGGAGATCTCCGGTATCGATCTCTCAAAGGAGGTGAGCGAGACGCAATTTGCCGAAATCAGGCGAGCGATCGACGAGAATCTTGCCGTGATCTTCCGCGACCAGAAGCTGTCCCCGGACGATCATAAGCGCTTCGCGCGCCGCTTCGGCAAGTCTTTGCACCGGCATGAGCTGGCCGCCACGCGTTTCAAGGGCGATGGTCCGTTCGATCCGGAATTCCTGTCATGGAAGACCGGCCGGGACTCGCGCTTCACTGCCGGCGACGGCTGGCATCCCGACGTGTCCTGCGATCCCAGCCCGATCGCCTATTCGCTGCTGCGGGTGACGAAGACCCCGCCGCTCGGCGGCGATACCGCCTTCGCTAACATGTATCTCGCCTACGAATTTCTGTCGGATCCGGTCAAGCAGTTGCTGGACGGCCTGACCGCCATCCACGATGGCTCGCTGGCCTGGACTGCCGGCTATGGTGCGAAGCCTGATCCGGGCAAGACCTATCCGCAGACCGAGCACCCGGTAGTGCCGATCCATCCACGCACGGGACGAAAGTTCCTCTACGTGAATGCGTCCTTCACCTCGCACATCGTGCAACTGACGCGGCGGGAAAGCGACGCCATTCTGCAGCTCTTGTTCCGGCATGTCGAAAGCCAGCTTGCGTTGCAGACGCGCGTCCACTGGCAGCCGAATTCGCTGCTGGTATGGGACAATTGGGCGAGCCAGCACCACGCGATCTGGGATTACTATCCCTGGGAACGCTGGGGCGAGCGTGTCTCGGTGGTGACCGGAGAGGCACCGCGAGCCCGGCTCGATCTCGGCGAGGCCGCCGAGTAGTTTCGCCCGGCGCGGCGCTCCACTTACCTCCGGCGGCGCGCGCGGGTGCGTGCCGCCTTCTTCGCGGCGGCGGAGCGGACCTTGGCGCCCTTGGTCTGGCTGGCCTTCCTGGCGGCCGCCGAACGCGACGCCGCGGTTCGCCGGCCCGCGGCACGCTTGCCTTGCTTCGACAGCGCGCTGCGCGATGCCGTCGAGCGCGGCTCCTTCTTCAGGACGTTCTCGACCGCGCGCGACACTTTCGGTCGGCGCTTCGGCGTGCGTTTGCCCTGGCCGGCCTCATAGGCATATTTGGCGCTGCGTCGCGTCGACTTCTTGGTTCGCCCCTTGCGCGGCGGCGGGAGATCGACGCCGGCGCGGCGCGCCTCGGACAGGCCGATGGCAATGGCCTGCTTGGTCGAGCGCGCGCCGTGTCTGCCCTTCCTGATCTTGTCGATCTCGTCCTTGACGAATTCTCCGGCCTGCGTGCTCGGCGATTTTCCGGCGCGCTTGTCCTGCCTGGCTTTGCGAATCACTTGCTGTCTTGGCATGGGTCGAGTTCCCTTCTTGAGTCGCAGGGATGTTCGACCGCAACGCGCAACGCGGAAGATTGATCCGATCAACCCTTCAACGCCGCCAGCAATTCGTCCGGCCGCTCGGCCATGATCATGTGTCCGGCGCCCGGCACCACGACGGTCTTCGCATGAGCGATCGCGGCTGCGAGCGCCTTGCCTGCCTTGGCTGGTGTCATCATGTCGCGCTCGCCAAGGATCAGCGTTGTCGGCACTTTGACGCTCGCGGCGGCGGTGAGCGCATTCGTATAGGAATTGCAGGCGGACAGATCCCTGAACAGCACGCCCGGTTCGCACGACTTCAGCACGGCCTGCGCGCCACCATGCATCCACAGGCCGGGCGCGAGGCTGCCGCCGAGCTCGGCGTTGAAGCCGAGGCCCCAGATCGAGACCATATCATTGGCATCCTGCGAATTGGCCTCGGCGGCCTTCAGGAGATCCGGGCCGACCGTCATGGTTGCGGCGGTGCCGATCAGGCTCAGCGCGGAGACCTTGTCCGGATGCCGCGCGGCGGTCTCCAGGGAGACCAGCGATCCCATGGAATGGCCGATCAGATGCGCCTTCGAGCTGCCAGCCGCATCGAGCAGTGCCGCGGTCCAGTCGGCCATCTCGGCGATGCTGCCGAGCGAAGGCCCAGTCGAGCGGCCGTGCCCGGGGAGATCGGGCGCCAGCACGCCAAAGCCGTGATGGGCGAACCAGCGCGTATGCAGCGCCCAGGTCGAATGGTCGAAGCCGGCCCCGTGGATGAACACCACTGTGGGCAACGATTTGTCGAAGTCGCGGCCGCCGGTTGCGACAAACACGTCAGCGCCGTTGACGGAGAGCTTCATGGTGTCAGACCTTTTGCGAGATGCGCAGCGCCTGCGCCAGATCGTCGATGATATCGCTTGCCGTCTCGATGCCGACCGACAGCCGCACCAGCTCTTCACCGATGCCGGCCGCCTTGAGCTGCTCGGCATCCATCTGCTGATGCGTGGTCGACGCCGGGTGGATCACCAGTGTCTTGGCGTCGCCGACATTGGCGAGATGGCTGATCATGCGCAAGCTCTCGATGAACTTGCGCCCGGCGGGCCGCCCGCCCTTGATGCCGAAGGAGATGATCGAGCCGGCGCCGCGCGGCAGGAGCTGCTTGGCGAGCTGATAGTCCGTATGCGTCTCCAGCGAGGGATGCAGCACCCAGTCCACGGCCTTGTTGGACTTCAGTGCTTCGAGCACGAGATGCGTGTTCTGCATGTGCCGGTCCATGCGCACGCCGAGCGTCTCGACGCCCTGCAGCAGCTGGAATGCGTTCGTCGGTGACAGGCAGGCACCGAAATCACGCAAACCTTCCGTGCGCGCGCGCATGATGAAAGCCGCGGTGCCGAACTGCTCGTCGAAGACGATGCCGTGATAGCCGCCATAGGGCTCGGTCAGCACGGCGAACTTGCCTGATGCGCGCCAGTCGAACCGGCCACCGTCGATGATCGCGCCGCCGATCGCGATGCCGTGGCCGCCGATCCATTTGGTCGCCGAATGCATGACGATGTCGGCCCCGAGTTCGATCGGACGGCTCAGATATGGCGTGGCAAAGGTGTTGTCGATCAGCAGCGGGATCTTGGCCTCATGGGCGATCGCCGCAACCTTCGGGATATCGAGCACTTCCAGCCCGGGATTGCCGATGGTCTCGCCGATCACGAGCTTCGTGTTCGGCCTGATCGCCGCGCGGAACGCGTCGAGATCGCGCGGCTTGACGAAGCTGGTGGTGATGCCGAAGCGCGGCAGCGTGTGCGCCAGCAAATTGATGGTGCCGCCATAGAGCGAGCTCGACGCCACGATGTGGTCGCCCGCGCTCAGCAGCGTCGCGATCGCCAGATGCAGCGCGGCCATGCCGCTCGCGGTGCAGATCGCGCCGACGCCGCCTTCGAGCGCCGCGAGCCGCTCCTCCAGCACGCCGGTGGTGGGGTTCGAGATGCGGGTATAGATGTGGCCGGCGCGCTCCAGATTGAAAAGCGCCGCGGCGTGGTCGGAATCCTGGAACACGTAGGACGTGGTCTGGTAGATCGGCACTGCCCGGGCGCCGGTCGCGGGGTCCGGGTGCTGGCCCGCATGCAGGCTCAGGGTCTCGAAGGCAGGCGGTTTCGGCGCGGGCATGCGTGGCCTCGTCTGGTCGGTCGGCGGTGGGGGCGTTGTGCCATAAAACGGAGTGCGAAGTCAGCCCATTGACAGCCCGCACAAGAGGTCACCCCCGGACCGGGACAAGGCCGGCCATGACGCTGCGGCAGGTCCAGTGCGTTCAACGCGAAGCGCACATGCGCTGCACTCTCCGAACGAGAGAGGGAAAGCTACCCCCCGATCGCCTGCTCGATGATCCGCGCCTCCCGCAGCAAGATCTCCGCGACCTCCTGCTCGCGTCTTGGCCCCAGCCTCGTGCGAACGGCGGAGACCGTCATCGCTGCGGCCGGCTGGCCATCCGGCGTCTTGATCCAGGTCGAAATCGATTTCGTGCCCTGGATGAGGCCGATCTCCCTCATGCCGTATCCCAGCCGCCGCGCCGCGGTGACCTCGCCGAGCACCGTCGCCACGTCGGTCTTGTAGGCCTCGAACCGCTTCTCGTTGGCCGCGACGATTTTTCGCGCGTCCTGCGCCGGCATCGCGGCGAGGATGGCAACGCCCGCGCTGGAGACGCCGAGCGGCCGCCGCGCGCCGACCTCGATCGACAGCACCTGGATCGGGTAGACCCCGATCCTGCGATCGACGCACAGCGTGTCGTTGCCGGTCCGCACCGTCAGGAACAGCGTGTCACCGATCTCGGCGGAGGCACGCTGCAGCGACGGATTGGCGGCGATCAGCAGCCGCGACGGGCGGGGACGCGCGAGCGCCAGTTCCGGCACCTGATTGCCGATCGCGTAGCGGCCGGTTCGCTCGTGGCGCTCGACGATGCCCTCCTCGATCAGGACGTGGACGATGCGATGCACGGTCGGACGGGTGAGGCCGGTTGCGCGTACCACCTCGGCCAATGGCACACCGTCCTCGCGGCCCGCGGCAAGAATGCGCAGCACGGTGAGCGCCCGCCGGATCGCCTGCGCGCCTTGTCGCGGTTCCGCCGTGTTGCGGGCGGCTTTCGAGGAGGATCTCTTGTCCATAATATGGACGAGAACGCCACAATTCACTCGACAGGTAAAGCGCTCATCTGGAGATTGCGCCGCGATCGGGCGCCAAGCGCAACGTCAGGCGTTCGAGTTGAATTGGAAGCGCCGTCGGGAGGTTAACATGAGATTAATCTGGATTGCCATAGCTGCTGCAGCCGCAATGTTGGCGGGGCCCGCATCGGGCCAGCAATGGCCGGCGCGCGGCGTCAAGCTGATCGTGCCTTATCCCGCAGGCGGAAATGTCGATAGTGCCGCGCGCATTGTCGCCGACAAGCTTCAGGAAAAGCTCGGCCAGCCCTTCATCATCGAGAACAAGGCCGGCGCCGGCGGCATGATTGCCGGCGAGGCCTTCGCCAAGTCGGCGCCCGACGGCTACACATTGTTCGTCGGCGCCAACGGTCCGGTGCTGTTCGCGACCGAGATCAACAAGCGCGAGGCCTATAACTGGAAAAAGGACTTCATGCCGATCTCGACCATCTCGATGACGCCGTTGGTGCTCGAGGTGCATCCGTCGGTGCAGGCGGCGACCTTCAAGGAGTTCATTGACCTTGCCAAGCGCGAGCCCGGCAAATTGACGATGGCCTCGCCCGGTCCCGGCACCACCAACCATCTGCTCAGCGAGCTGATGCAGTCCAATCTCGACCTGCAATGGGTCACCGCGCATTACCGCGGCAACGCGCCGGCGATCAACGATCTGCTCGGCGGCCAGGTACAGTTCGCGTTCGACCAGCTCACCGTCAGCCTCCAGCACATCAAGGCCGGCCTGTTCCGCCCGCTCGCCGTCACCAGCCCGCACCGCCTGAAGTCGCTGCCTGACGTGCCGACCTTCATCGAGCTCGGCTACAAGGACTTTGACGGCCAGACCTTCACCGGCCTGTTCGCGCCCGCCGGTACGCCGGCACCTGTCATCGAGAAGCTGCACGAGACGCTGGTCGCGATCCTGAAAGACCCCGGCGTGGTCGACAAGTTCGAAAAGCTCGGCGGCGAAGCGACGGCGATGACGCCGGACGAGTTCAAGGCCTATCTCGAGCGCGAGGACGCCAAATGGATTCCGGTCGTGCGCAAGGCCAACATCAGGGCTGAATAACCGATGCGGATCGACCCCAGCGAGCTCGGCGCGGAGCGCATCTATCGCCTGATGACCGGCATCGTGGTGCCGCGCCCGATCGCCTGGGTTACGAGCCTGTCAGCCGCGGGCGTGCTCAACCTCGCGCCGTTCAGCGCTTTCACCTTCGTCTCCCAGAAGCCGCCGATGCTGGCCATCAGCGTCGGCCGCAAGGGGGCCGATTATAAAGACACCGCGCACAACATTCTCGATACCGAGGAATACGTCATCCATATCGCCGATACGCCGCTGATGCGGGTCTTGCACGACAGCTCGGTCGAGCATCCGCCAGAGATCAGCGAAGTGGAGCATCTCGGGTTGGAAACGTTGCCCTGCGAGCGCATCAAGGTGCCGCGGCTCGCGGCCGCGCCGGTCGCGATGGAATGCCGCTTCCGCCAGTGCCTGGAATTCGGTGATGCCAAGAGCCGGCTCATCGTGGGCGAGGTCGTGATGTTCCATTTGCGCGACGGCCTCGTCAACGACGGCAAGGTCGAAACCAGGGCGCTCGATCCGATCGCCCGCATCGGCGGCCCGCGCTACGCCCGGCTCGGCGAGATCGTGACGCTGAACACCGTGTTCCAGACCCCCAAATCGAAAGACTGAGCGCGGGCCAGTCGCCGGCCAGTCCGCCTCAACTTTATCGGAGGAAACGACAATGCGACTCCTGAGCTATCTCCTCGACGGCGAGGCGCGCTATGGTGCGGCCGTCGAAGGCGGCGTGGTCGATCTGACCAGGCGGATCGGCCGCGACTATTCGGATGTGAGGGCGCTGATCGCCGCCAACGCGCTCGCCGATGCGCAGGAGGCCGTTGCCGGACAAATGCCGGACTACGCGCTGGACAAGCTCGTGCTGCTGCCGCCGGTGCTGGCGCCGGAAAAGCTCTGGTGCATCGGCGTCAACTACGCCGAGCGCAACGCCGAGTATAAAGACAATTCCGACCTGCCCAAATATCCCAGCCTGTTCGTGCGCAGCATGTCGTCGATGACCGGCTCCGGCCAGCCGCTGGAGAAGCCCAAGGTTTCCGATCAGCTCGACTATGAAGGCGAGCTCGTCATCGTGATCGGGCAGGGCGGCCGCCACATCTCGCGCGAACAGGCGTGGTCGCACATTTTCGGCATGACCTTGTGCAACGAGGGCACGATCCGCGACTGGCTGCGCCACGGCAAGTTCAACGTCACGCAAGGAAAGAACTTCGACCGCTCCGGCAGCATCGGTCCGTGGATCGTCACTGCGGACGAGCTCGACCCGCGCGGCCCGCACGACATCGTCACCCGCGTCAACGGCGAGGTGCGGCAGCAGGATACGACCGAGCGGCTGATGTTCCCGTTCGATTTCCTGATCTCCTATCTCTCTACTTTTGCGACGCTCAAGCCCGGCGACATGATCGTGACGGGCACGCCGACCGGTGCGGGCGCGCGCTTCGATCCGCCGCGCTGGCTCAAGGTCGGCGATGTCGTCGAGGTCGAGTCGAGCCACATCGGCGTGCTGCGCAACGAAGTAGCTGCGGAGCAATAGATCATGCTGGATAACGCGACGATCGAACGCCTCGCCGCGCGGCTGGACGAGGCCGAGCGCACCAAGGCGCTGATCCCGATGTTCTCGAAGGACTATCCGGACTTCAGCATCGAGGATGCCTACGCCGTCCAGCGCGCCTGGACGAAGCTCCAGCTCGGCCGCGGCCGAATCATCAAGGGTCACAAGATCGGCCTGACCTCGAAGGCGATGCAGAACGCGGTCGGCATCAACGAGCCCGATTACGGCGTGCTGTTCGCCGACATGTTCTATGCCGACGCCACGCCGATCCCGTTCGACCGCTTTCACGCGCCAAGGATCGAGGTCGAGCTCGCCTTCGTGCTGAAGGCGCCGCTGCGCGGACCGGATTGCACCATCTTCGACGTGCTCAATGCCACCGACTACGTGACCCCCGCGCTGGAGATCCTGGAGACGCGCATGCATCGCGTCGATCCCGAGAACGGCAAGACGCGCAAGGTGATGGACACGATCTCGGACAACGCGGCCAATGCCGCACTGGTGCTGGGTGGCCGGCCTATCCGCCCCTTGGATGCGGATCTGCGCTGGATCGGCGCGCTGCTGTTCCGCAATGGCGAGGTCGAGGAGACCGGGCTTGCGGCCGGCGTGCTCAACCATCCCGCCAACGGCATCGCCTGGCTCGCCAATCGCCTCGCCCCGCATGACGAGCATCTCGGGGCCGGCGAGGTCGTGCTGGCGGGATCGTTCACGCGGCCCGTCGACATCCGTCGCGGCGACACTTTCCATGCCGATTACGGCGTCTTCGGCTCGGTCTCGTGCCAATTCGTCTGAAACAACAAGAAGAGGGAGCGCATCATGAATGGTCACACGCGGCGCAAGAGCATCCATATTGGCGGGTTCAAGCACGCCAATCCGATTCCGAACGCCTGCCGCATCGGCAATCTCGTCATGTCCGGCGTCATCCTCGGACGTGATGCGGCCGGCGTGATGCCGGAGAGCCTCGATGCGCAATGCGCCAACATGTTCGCGCATATGAAGGCGACGGTGGAGGCCGCCGGCGGCACCACCGACGACATCATCAAGATGACGGTGTGGCTGAAGGACCGCACGCAGCGCGGCCCCGTCAATGTCGAATGGCTCAAGATGTTTCCGGACGAGCATTCGCGCCCGGCGCGCCATGCGCTGCCGATGGATAATATGGATGGCGGCGCGCTGGTGCAGTGCGACTTCACCGCCGTGATCGACTGAAGGAGCGCTTGCATGCCGACTTATCTGCCGTTCGACCCCAATCCGCGCCGCCCGATCAAGGCGCCGCCGCCCAAAACCGTCGATAGCCAGTTTCACGTGCTGGGCCCAATCGACAAATATCCGGAGCGTCCCGGTGCGGCCTACCGGATGCCGACGGCGACCTGGGAGGCGGCGCTGCGCATGCACAAGCAGCTCGGCATCGAGCGCGGCATCATCGTGCAGACCACGACCTATGGCGCCGATCATGCCGTCGTGCTCGATGGGCTCAAAGCCATGGGCCCGAACTATCGCGGCTGCGCCAATGCGTTGGTGTTCGCGGAAGCCAGCGACTCCTATCTCGCCAAGCTGCATGATGCCGGCGTGCGCGGCGCGCGCTTCAGCTTCCGTCAGGAGCTCGGCGCCGTGCTGTCCGATGCCGATTTCGCCCGCGCCATCGCCCGCATCCGCGAGCTCGGCTGGTACGTCAAGATCCAGCCCGAGAAGGACGGCATCGTCTCCAGCGTCGCCAAGTACGAGAACCTCGACGTGCCCGTGCTGATCGACCACATGGCGCGGCCTGATCCGCAGGCCGGCAAGGACGATCCGAATCTGCGCAAGATGCTGGAGCTGCTCAAGAAGGGCAATTTCTGGGTGATGCTGTCGCTCGGCGAGAAGACCTCGAAGGCCGGCGCGCCCTATGACGACGTGATCCCGATCGCGCGCGCCTATATCGAAGCGGCGGTCGACCGCTGCGTCTGGGCCAGCGACTGGCCGCATCCGGTCTCCGTCAAGCAGCCGCCCAACGATGCCGATCTGCTCGAGCTGATGTACCGCTACGCGCCGGATCAGGCGGAGCTGGAAAAGATACTGGTGCACAATCCGGCAAAGCTGTTCGGCTTTCCGGACTAGGGCGGGATGAAATTCGGCGCCGAGCAGCGCTCTCTCCATTCCCTCCCCCCTTGTGGGGGAGGGGCAGGGAGGGGGGTGCCACACGGGGATTCCATCCGCTACCTGGCGACCCCGATACTTCGCTCAACAATCGACATCTTTTCCTGAGCTACCCCCCTCCCTAACCCTCCCCCACAAGGGGGGAGGGAACACACCTCTGTCGGAGCGGATCCCGCTCACACCGCCGGCTGCTTCGCCAACCGATCCCGCACCTCGGCCGCGATCTCGAACGAGCGCAGCCGTGCGGCGTGGTCGTAGATCTGCCCGGTGGTGATCAACTCGTCCGCGCCGGTCTCAGTGATCAGCGCCTTCAGCTTCGCTTCCACTACATCAGGCGAGCCGACTGCGGAGCACGACAGCGACTGGTCGACCATGGCTTTCTCGGCCGGCGACCACAGCGCGTCCATGTCGTCCACCGGCGGCGGCAGCGGGCCGGGCGTGCCGCGGCGTAAGTTGATGAACTGCTGCTGCAGCGAGGAGAACATCCGCTGTGCCTCGACGTCACTATCGGCGGCGAACACGTTGACGCCGACCATCGCATAGGGCTTGTCGAGCTGCGCCGACGGCGCGAAGCGCGCGCGATATTCACGCAGCGCCGGCATCATCATCTGCGGCGCGAAATGCGAGGCGAACGCGAACGGCAGCCCGAGCATCGCGGCAAGCTGCGCGCCGAAGGTGCTCGATCCCAAGATCCACAGCGGCACCTTGGTCCCCATGCCGGGCACGGCGCGGATCGCCTGGTTCGGCTGCACGTCGCCGAGCAGCGCCTGCAACTCCAGCACGTCATGGGGAAAATTCTCGGACGTGGTGGCGAGATCGCGCCGCAGCGCCCGCGCGGTGAACTGGTCGGTGCCCGGCGCGCGGCCAAGCCCGAGATCGATCCGCCCAGGATAGAGCGATTCCAGCGTGCCGAACTGCTCGGCGATGACCAGCGGCGAATGGTTCGGCAGCATGATGCCGCCGGAGCCGACGCGGATCGTCTTGGTGCCGCCCGCGATGTGCCCGATCACCACCGACGTCGCCGCGCTCGCGATGCCGGTCATGTTGTGATGCTCGGCGAGCCAGAACCGCTTGTAGCCCCAGCCTTCCGCATGCCGGGCGAGATCGAGCGAGTTACGGAACGCCTGCGCAGCGTCGCCGCCCTGGCGGATCGGGGCGAGGTCGAGCACGGAAAAGGGGATCATGGGACATACCGGCGGGGAGGATCTGTGCTGTCACATGTAGTATCGTTGCGCCGCATGGGTAGAGCACCTGCGAAACCATCTGGCCTTTGCCCTTGAGCGCGGCTTCGATGGGTTTCGCGCGATCTCTCCAGGACGGTGTCCGAGCGGCCGCATTCCCGTTCACAACACTGTTATTGCGACCGATGGCGTCGTTCGCAGCAACTGGGCACTTTGCGCGTGTCGTTTAGGCCTTGGCGCAGCCTTTGCCTGGCCGCCTCACGCTGCGGCCGCGAACCTGGCGCTTCATTCATATGCCGCTGGCGATCGTCATCGTCGGAGGCAGCGTGGCCCATTGCCTCCTTGGATGATGGAGACTTCCTCGAAGGCGCCCTATGCGGACTGGCGCCCGTGGCAACCGTGAAGGTCGTGATTGACCTGCAGGTGTAGCGAAAGCGAAGGACGCTGCTCGGCTTGCCGCAGTCGGCGGCGGGGCGTAACCTTGTACAATGAACGTCGCTGGCCCCGATCTGAAAGCGTTCCTGCTCGCGACGCCGTTCTTCGGCGGCCTTTCGGAGCCAAGCCTCGACCTCCTGATGTCGATGCTGGTCGAGCGCCATTTCGATGGCAACGCCACCGTCGTGACGGAAGGCGAGCCGGGACGCTCGATGTTCATCGTCAAGTCCGGCCGGCTCGCGGTGAGCAAACGGACAAATACGGGCAGCGTCATCCCGATTTCAGTTCTGGAGCGTGGTGATTTCTTCGGCGAGATGACGCTGATCGAAATGCAAAACCGCTCCGCCACGGTGGTCGCGGAGGTACCGACGGTGCTGTACGAGCTGACCGCCAGGAATCTCTACACCTGCTATAAGGCCGACATCCACGCCTATGTGATCGTGCTGCAGAACATCAATCGCGAGCTGTGCCGGCGCCTGCGCCGGGCCGACGAACGTTTTGCGGGGCGGCGTCGCGAGGACGGTTGATCGCGTCTGCTGGGCTGACGGTTAGAGCGGTAGGATGGGTAGAGCACTTGCGAAACCCATCAGGCATCATCATCGCCGTAAGACTTTGATGGGTTCGCTTCCGCCTTCTCCTTGAGCTACGGCGGACAAGTCGCTCTACCCATCAAAGCTACGACGAACAGGTCGCGCTACAGCAACGCCATCGTGTGCAGCGAGTTTCTATGAAGGCCGAAGGCAACGATGCCGGAGAGAAGCAGCACAGTCCCAGTCACGATCAGGCAACACGCAAACACAATCGGAGCCTCAGGTTCGTTATCCACGCAAAGACGATAATAGATAAAACTTTACCGACAATCGAAAGGAAGAATTAACCTTACCTGCACGGTGCCCGTCGCGACGCATCGGCAAAACGCCAAACCCCTGTCAATCCCTTTTCGCAAAATATTCCGCTTTACCGAAATTGCGCAGTATCCCGCCATCCTGGCCCAAGGAGAGGGGCGATCGTACGTCGCAACGAACGTGGGCCGGAGGGCGGTGGACGCGGAGCTGGTTCGAATATCTTAACCGCCGCCCAGCTATCTTTCGAAATTCAACCCGTGGGTACGTTTTGAGCGCGTACATGAACAGGATGCTTATCGGCTGTGCGGTCCTCTTGATCGGCGCTGTTGCGGCCGGGGCCTCCATTGCCAAGAAGCAAGCGTTTCTCGAATCGCATCGCCGGAGCCGGCAAGTCATCCTTCATTACACGCTGTCCCGGGTCGATAAGCCCATTATCGTTGTCGGCGACAGCGTCGTCGAGGCCTCTGCACTCCCGCACGAACTCTGCGGCCATCCGATCGTCAATGCCGGCCTCGATGGTGCCTCGACAACGAGCGACCTGGGCAATTGGCTGATGGATGTGCTCGACGGGAGACCTGCCGCTGCCATCGTGATGGCCTTGGGGATCAACGATGCGCTCGGAGCGGCGCGTGACTTGCCGCAGTTCAAGGCGAACTACAGCGCATTGTTGGCGCAGCTTTCGGAGACCAAAGCCCGTCTTGTGGTGCTTGCGGTTCCGCCGCTCGAGGTTTCAGCTCGCCTGACGGCCGAGGCGCAAACGAAGGCGATGCGCCTGATCGAGAGCTATAACTCCGCTCTACCTGAACTCGCTTTGCGTGGCGGCGCGACCTTTGCCGCGCTGCCGCCAATGCCGGTGCCGCACACGATCGACGGGGTGCATCTGAACGCCGCCGGCTATCAGACGTGGAATCAAGCCGTCTTGCAGGGAGCATCCGTCCTATGCAGCACGAATTGACGCCACCGGTTGCTCCTGATCAGGCAAACAAGCTTCTCGGATTGGAGCTGCTGCGCTTCCTGACGGCCTTTGCGATCCTGGTGTTTCACTATCGCCAATTCGCTTTCGTTGGCGACAGGGAAGTGGGCCTTGTCCCGGATCAGCTGCCGCTCTATTGGCTGCTTGCGCCCTTCTATGGCAGCGGTCCCTATGCCGTGCGGATGTTCTGGTGCATCAGCGGCTTCATATTCTTCTGGAAGTATCGCGACGCTATCGCCGATCGGGTGCTCGATGGCTGGCGGTTTTTCGTCCTGCGCTTCTCGCGGCTCTACCCGTTGCATCTTGCCACGCTTCTGCTCGTGGCGCTGTTGCAGCCGTTATATTTCAAGGCCAATGGATCGTTCTTTGTCTATCAGAATAACGATCTCATGCATTTCGTGCTGCAGCTGTTGATGGCCGCCAACGCGACGTCGCAGGATGGGCTGAGCTTCAATGGCCCGATCTGGTCGGTATCGGTCGAAGTGCTGGTCTATTTCTTCTTCTTCGTCATGTTGCTGGCAACCCGCTCCTGGTTGCTCAATGTGGCGCTGATCGCCATCAGCCTGACGATTCCCGGAGAGATTGCGGACTGCTTTGCCTTCTTTTACGCCGGCGGGCTGGCGGCGATGGTGCGCCAATCCTTGCAGCCTTCGCCCGCTCGTGCGTTGGCCGTCGAAAGCGCGAGCTGGATTGCTGTCGTGTGCTTGATCTCAGGGTACTGGCTGATGGGCGGCCGACTGGAATCGATCGGCTTGTTGCTGTTTCTGATCTGTACGCCGATGCTGCTCTACAGTTTCTCTCGCGACGTCGTTTTGCCGGCCCGGCTTCAGCGGGTTGTCGAGGCCGCCGGTAACGTGACCTATTCAAGTTATCTGCTGCATTTCCCAATTCAGTTGGCGGTCATGCTGGGCTTTTCCCTGATGCAAGCCCCGGTTCCCCTCTATGACGGCGCGTTCTTCGGACTGTTCATCGGCGCCACGCTGCTGGCCTCACATTTCACCTACCGCTATTTTGAGGAGCCGGCGCAACGGCTCATCCGTGCCTCGTTGCTGCCGGCGCGTGCCGAGGCGATCCGCCGCCCCGCCATCGCCTGAGCACGCAGCGGTGTTTCGCAGTCATTCCTTAACCAACAAGTTCAGCCCTGGCTGGACTCCGTTTCAAGTTTACTCGACCTTAGATGCACTCAACCATAAAGCGATAGTCCGCTCATTACGCCGCAAGCCGAGGGCGCTGTAGCTTGCAAGCCCCGCATCGGAGGTCAGAGGGCCGAAATGTCCGCTCTTGAGGTTTGGAACGGTCTTCGACCCGGCCGCGAGACGTCGAACTCGGCATATCTCGGCGGACACGCCATCTACATCTTCCTGATTTCGTTGGCCTGCCTCTACTACGCGGCAAATGCGCAGCTTCTGCTCGGCCACTATGATCTAGGGTGGCACCTGGCCGCCGGAGATCTCATCAGGGAGAGCGGCAGCATCCCGTTTCAGGATCCCTGGGCGTTCACCCTTGGCGACAAGCAGTGGATCAATCTCTCCTGGCTTTGGGATGTAATTGCCAGCGTGGTCTATGAGTACACGGGCTTTGGCGGTATCGCGATTCTGGTCGTCGCCTGTGGTGCGATCATCGTCGGCTGTCTGACGTGGATCACCTTGGGCAGCGGGGCCTCCGCGCTGGCGGTTTGCACGGCCGTGTTGGCCGCTTCGGTGTTCTATCCGGCTTTTGCCACGCCGCCGAATATCTACCTCGCGGCTTCGCCGAATACGTCGACGATGCTTCTGTCCGTGGTCTTCTACGCCTCATGTCTGAGGAAAACGCGCTATTTGCTGCCGCTCCTCATGATTCTCTGGGCGAACCTGCACGGCGGCTTCGTGATGGGCCTACTGATCATCGGACTGTTTGGCGGCGTGGCGCTGCTTCGCCGCGATTGGGTGAACTTCAGCTATCTTGGCTTCACCGGCGTAGCCTGCCTCGCCGCCACCCTTGTCAATCCGCTCGGCTGGCACATTTACGTCGGCGTCATCGAGACACTTGGTCACTTCGTGCAGGCCTACATCACCGAATGGAGGCCATATTTCGAGAACTTCCAGGTGCCCGGAAGCATTGCCGGCCTGACCTACATCTTTGTGTTCGTCGCGCTCGAACTGCGCAACGGACGCTCGGTTGCCGTTCCCTTGGAGGCAAGGCTGTTCTCTTGGCTTTTCTTGGGCCTGGGATTCTACGAGTACAGGTACATGTCCTTCTTCTACCTGTTCTCGACCATTCCGCTCGCGCTTCACTTCGATCTGATCCTGCCAAAGCGGCTGAAAGCGCTGGGCGCGGAGGGCTATCTTTTCACCTCAGGTGTCATTGTCTCTTGCGCTCTGCCGTTGGTGTTCGCCTTGAAGGCATCGGCTCTCACGTTCTCGGACGATTTGATCTCGGAACAGGACGCCGCTTATCTCAAGGCCAACCTGTCGCATGCGCGCGTTCTGAATCATTGGAACGTGGGTGGCCCTCTGATCGCCCGCACGCATGGCGCTGTGCCTGTGTTCATTGATGGCCGGGCAGCAACCGCCTATCCGGATTCGCTGCTGCGCGACTATTTCAAACTGGCCAAATGGAACATCGACGAGTCCGTTTGGGTCGAAGTTCTCGAGAAATATGAGATCGACGCTGTGCTCTGGCCGACTGCGCATGACGTGCTGAGACGCTTCCTCGTCGAGAAGCGCGGCTGGAAGGAACAGTATGTCGGCATTCACGAGACGCTTTATGCCAAGCCGTGACCGATGATGACGTCTTGCGCCAGAGACGGACGCGCCGATGATCAGGGGACCGCGCGCCTTGCGCTGCCCGCGGCTTCCCAAGGTAATCCTGAAGCCTGTTCGTCGCTCAGGTCCGAACTTCCAATGAAATCGATGTTCCCAGCGGGGTGATGGTGCTGCCAGACAGGATTGAACTGTCGACCTCTCCATTACCAATGGAGTGCTCTACCACTGAGCTACGGCAGCATGTGCTGGTGAAGAATCGGGCGCCCGAGGGGCCCTGCCAAGCGGGCCGATATCTGCCACAAGCCCCCCTCCTGCGCAAGCTTGCTAGGCCCGTCAAAACGAGAAAATCGGGCCGATATCAGGGCTGAAATGCCCATTTTGGCTCGAAATCACCAACTTCCCGCTGATTCCGGGGCCCGAATCCCTCGCCAACTGGCCAGTTGCCCCAAGGCTCGGAGTCGCTCCATTTCGCGTTTCGCACGAATGGATTGTGCGGGCCTCTTGAGCTGCCACGTTCGTTAGGCATGTTAGGCCCAGATCCCGTGAATGGACCTGTCCGTGATGGCTGACGAGACCGACAAGAGTGCGAGACAGGCGAAGGTGTCCCGCGATGACCGGCTGAAATCGGCGCTGCGCGAAAACCTGAAGCGGCGGAAGCTGCAGGCGCGCGAACGCGCCGCGAGCGCTGGGCCCTCGCAGAATGAAGATGGTTCCCTAAATGAGGGGGCCGCCGGGAAAGCCGGCAGCTGGAACGAGCGAGAATGACAATGGGGCAGGACGGACAGCAACGAACCGGTGGTGACGCGATGATGTCGCGCTTCACCCGTCCCGAGCAGACCTTTCCGGCGCTGACGCCGGCCGAGATCGAGCGTATCAGGCATTTTGGCGAGATCCGCAATTACGCCGACGGCGAGTTCCTGTTCGAGACCGGCAAGCCCGGACCGGGCATGTTCGTCGTGCTGAAGGGCCATGTCGCCATCACCCAGCGCGACGGTCTCGGCCACGTCACGCCGGTGATCGACCAGGGACCGGGGCAGTTCCTGGCCGAGCTCAGCCAGCTCTCGGGACAGCCGGCGCTGGTCGACGGCCGTGCCGAGGGCGATGTCGAGACGCTGCTGTTGCCGCCGAACCGGCTGCGCGCGCTGCTGGTCGCCGAGGCCGAACTCGGCGAGCGCATCATGCGCGCGCTGATCCTGCGTCGGGTCAATCTGATCCAGGGCGGCATCGGCGGTCCCGTGCTGATCGGCCCGTCGCATTCGGCCGGCGTGGTGCGGCTGCAGGGCTTTCTCACGCGCAACGGCCAGCCGCATCATCTGCTCGATCCCGAGCGCGATCGCGACGCCGCCGAAGTGATCGCGCGCTATTCGCCGAAGCCCGAAGATTGGCCGCTGGTCGTCACCGCCAGCGGCGCGGTGCTGCGCAATCCCAATGAGACCGAGCTTGCGCGCGCCATCGGCATGATCGGCGGCGCCAAGGACGACCGCATCTACGACGTCGCGGTGGTCGGCTGCGGGCCGGCCGGGCTCGCCACCGCCGTGTATGCGGCGTCCGAAGGATTGTCCGTCGCCGTGCTCGACATCCGCGCCTTCGGCGGCCAGGCCGGCGCCAGCGCGCGAATCGAGAACTATCTCGGCTTTCCGACCGGCATCTCCGGCCAGGCCCTGACCGCGCGCGCCTTCACCCAGGCGCAAAAATTCGGCGCCGACATCATGATCCCCGTCACGGTGAAGTCGCTCGACTGCACGCGCAAGGACGGCGCGTTTTCGGTGGCACTCGAGGGCAGCGATCCCTTGCGCTCACGTTCGGTCGTGGTCGCGAGCGGTGCACGTTATCGCCGACCTGCCATCGAGAACCTCGACAAGTTCGAAGGCCGCGGCGTATGGTACTGGGCCTCGCCCGTGGAAGCGAAGCTCTGTGCCGGCGAGGAGGTGGCTCTGGTCGGTGCCGGCAATTCGGCCGGCCAGGCTGCCGTGTTCCTGTCGGGTCATGCGAAGCGCGTGCTGATGATCATCCGCGGCGGCGGCTTGGGCGCCAGCATGTCGCGCTATCTCATCGAGCGCATCGAAGCCACGCCGAACATCGAATTGATGTTCAACACCGAGATCACCGCGCTCGAAGGCGACGAGGCTGGGTTGCTGCGGCGGCTCCGCTGGAAGAGCCGGTTGTCCGACGACGAGGATTCCGCCGACATTCGCAACCTCTTTCTGTTCGTCGGCGCCGATCCCGCCACCTCCTGGCTCGACGGCTGTGGCGTGACGCTCGATCGCGGCGGCTTCGTCGTCACCGGCGCGCAGTCCGAGCAGAACCAGGGCCGGCTGGTGGCGCCGCTGGAGACCTCCGTGCCCGGCGTCTATGCCGTCGGCGACGTCCGCTCCGGCTCGGTCAAGCGCGTCGGCGGCGCAATCGGCGAGGGCGCCCAGGTCGTGGCCTCCCTGCACGGCTATCTCGGCGACGCCGCAAAACCGGCGCTTTAGGCAAGGAGAAGACAAGCGGACGGCAAGTCGAAGAGGCTTGCGGTTTTGCCGCGTCCAACGGACTATCGTCGCACCCGCGCGGCGTATCGCCCGTGGAACGAACAAAATATTCAACGGGAGGACTCAATGGCTGAACTCGTCGTGCTCTACAAAACGCCCAAGGATACTGCCGCCTTCGACAAGCATTATGCCGAAACGCATATTCCGCTGGCGAAGAAGCTTCCCGGCTTGAAGAAATACGCAGTCAGCACGGGCACGGTCGGCTCTCCCGCCGGGCCTTCCGGAATTCACCTCGTCGCCATCCTCACCTTCGACAGCGTCGCTGCCATCCAGTCCGCCTTCGGCAGCGCAGAGGGCAAGGCGGCCGCGGCCGACGTGCCGAAATTCGCCAGCGGCGGTGCCGACCTCTTGATCTTCGACACCAAGGAAGTGTGAGTCGCTGGTTCTGCTTTCGTCGAGCCCGCAAGCTACAAACGACCTCTGCCGTCGCTTGTGACGGCGAATGCAAGAAATTCAGCCATGCGTTGTCGATTCGCACGATGACGCATGGCTTCGCACCTGCATGTGATGACGACGCCGGTGGCAATCCCATGAGGAGCGTAATACTACTCTCGTCATCTCAATGCGGAGAGTAGGAGAGATGTCATGGTTCTTGGGTTGAGCCTGCCCGCCTTCACGATGGTTCATGTCATCATCAGCCTGATCGCCATCGCCGCCGGCCTCGTCGTGATGTTCGGCCTGCTCGGCTCGAAGCCGCTGCCGGGTCTCACCGCGATCTTCTTGGCTTTCACCATCCTGACCAGCGCTACCGGCTTCCTGTTCCCGTTCAAGGAGCTGCTGCCTTCGCACATCATCGGCATCATCTCGCTTGTGCTGCTCGCGATCGCCTGCGTCGCGCTGTACGGCATGAAGCTCAGCGGCATCTGGCGTCCGGTCTATATCGTGACCGCGATGGTCTCGCTCTATTTCAACGTCTTCGTGCTGGTGATCCAGTCGTTCCTCAAGGTGCCGGCGCTCGCCGCACTCGCGCCCGCCGTGCCGCCGGCACCGCCATCGGGTCCGGTGTTCGCGGTGGTGCAGGGCATCGTGCTGGTGTTCTTCGTCGTGCTCACCGTCGGCGCCTGGCGTCGTTACAAGCCGATGGCATTTGCCTGATCACTCACATCTCGTCGTCATTTCCGGGCCATCGCGCAGCGATGAACCCGGAATCTCGCGCCTCAATCCGGCTTTGCGCTCCGCGCGCCCCGGCATGACGTCTCACACTTAAGGAGTCCCACAATGGCCACCATCACCACCAAAGACGGCGTCGAGATCTTCTACAAGGACTGGGGAAGTGGGCAGCCGATCGTGTTCAGCCACGGCTGGCCGTTGTCGTCGGACGACTGGGACGCGCAGATGATGTACTTCGTCACGCGTGGCTATCGCGTCATCGCCCATGACCGCCGCGGTCATGGCCGCTCGGCGCAGGTCGCGGACGGTCACGACATGGATCATTATGCCGACGATCTCGCCGCCGTCACCGGGCATCTCGACCTCAAGAACGCCATTCATGTCGGCCATTCCACCGGCGGCGGCGAAGTGGTGCGCTATATCGCGCGCCACGGCGAGAGCCGGGTGGCGAAGGCGGCGATCCTGTCGGCAGTGCCGCCGCTGATGGTGCAGACCGCGGCCAATCCCGGCGGCCTGCCGAAGAGCGTGTTCGACGGCTTCCAGGCCGCGCTTGCCGCCGGCCGTTCGGCGTTCTACCGCGACATCGCCGCGGGCCCGTTCTACGGCTACAACCGTCCGGGCGCAAAGCCCTCGGAGGCGGTGATCGAGAACTGGTGGCGCCAGGGCATGATGGGCGGCGCGAAGGCGCATTACGACGGCATCGTCGCGTTCTCGCAGACCGATTTCACCGAGGACCTGAAGAAGATCAACGTGCCGGTGCTGGTGATGCACGGCGACGACGACCAGATCGTGCCTTACGCCGATTCCGGGCCGCTGTCGGCGAAGCTTCTGAAGAAGGGCATCCTGAAGACCTACAAGGGTTTTCCGCACGGCATGCCGACCACGCACGCCGAAACCATCAACGCGGACCTGCTGGCGTTTTTCAGGGAGTGAGATGCGACTCGCACCCGCATGAAGGGGGCGTCGCATTGGATTTCGCAGGCATTGTCTGCGGCTTGCGCCTCTCCCGCTTGCTGGCGGGAGAGGCGGCGCGTTTGCAGAGCGTGGCGCGTGAGGGCTCTTGCCGCGAAATGCTGCGGGATCTCTCGGCGACGCTGACGGTGTGTCGTGTGACGAATTCCAAGATGGCCAGGGTGCAGGCGGTCCATACTGCAACCTCGCCGCTTTGGTCGCAGCTGCGTCGGCCCTCGCCGCGGCTCGTCACGTCGACCGAGCAGATTGGCCGCGCCATGATCCGCGTCGCCCGGGAGGGGTATCTGCGGAAGGTGCTGGAAATGGAGGATATCAATAGCCTCTAGCCCGCCGGCCCGTTAGTTTGTGCGGAAATTTTGGGCCCTGGGCGCGTTGAGCCCTGTCCACCCGAAGGAGAAGCGTCGGCGATGTCGCCCCAGCTCAAACTGATCGCGCTCGACGCCGACGATCTCGCCGTGATCTCGACCCATGTCCAGGACGCCCGCGTCCAGGCCTCCGACATCATCTGGCGACAAAGCGAGAAGCGGCTCGTGGTCGGGATGAGCCGGCTGGACTGGGAGCAGACGCTGGAGGGCGAGGCCGAGCCGCGCCGGCTGGTCGCCGCGCTCCGCTTCGACCGCGTGCTCGCCTGCAAGTCGCGCAACATCGACCTCAATGCTCCCGACAAGGTCCTGGACCTCGTCGGCATCGAATTTCACCCGAGGGGCGGGCGCAGCGAGGAGCCCGCCGGCAGTGCCCTGCTTTTGTTCGCCGAGGGCGGTGCCATCCGCCTGGACGTCGAATGCCTGGAATGCGAGCTGACCGATCTCGGGGCGGACGCGCTGGGAACGGGGGTGGCGATCGAGGGGGAAGGCTGAGGTGGCATGCCAATCACCGGCCCTGCCGTCGCCGGGACGATCCCAAGGGCGACGGCCCGGTCCCAAGGGTTGACGCCGCTTCCCCGCCGCGCCATTGAGCAGGGGACCTGGTGCGCCAATCCGCCCCCAAGACCAGCCAGAAGCCAAGCCAGACATGCCCGTTCGTCTCGATCGCAACAGCGCCGATTTTAACCAGCGATTCGCGGCCTTCCTCGCCGCCAAGCGCGAGGTCTCGGCCGACGTCGAGGCCGCCGCGCGCGCCATCGTCGACGACGTGGCCAAGCGCGGTGATGTCGCCCTGCTCGAGGCCACCGCGAAGTTCGACCGCCTGACGCTGGATGCATCCGGCCTGCGCGTCACGGCCGCCGAGATCGAGGCCGCGGTGAAGGCCTGCGATGCCGCCACGCTGGACGCGCTGAAACTCGCGCGCGACCGCATCGAGACCTATCATCGCCGCCAGCTGCCGAAGGACGAGCGCTTCACCGACGCGCTCGGCGTCGAGCTCGGCTGGCGCTACACCGCAATCGAATCGGCCGGCCTCTACGTGCCCGGCGGCACCGCGGCCTATCCGTCCTCGGTGCTGATGAACGCAGTGCCCGCCAAAGTCGCCGGCGTCTCGCGCCTCGTGATGGTGGTGCCCTCGCCGGACGGCAAGCTCAACCCGCTGGTGCTGGCGGCCGCGCATCTCGGCGGCGTCACCGAGATTTACCGCGTCGGCGGCGCGCAGGCCGTGGCTGCGCTGGCGCACGGCACCGCGACGATCGCGCCGGTCGCAAAGATCGTCGGCCCCGGCAATGCCTATGTCGCCGCCGCCAAGCGGCTGGTGTTCGGCAAGGTCGGCATCGACATGATCGCGGGCCCGTCCGAGGTGCTCGTCATCGCCGACGACACCGGCAATGCCGATTGGATCGCCGCCGACCTCTTGGCGCAGGCCGAGCATGATGCCAGTGCGCAGTCGATCCTGATCACCGACTCGGCGCGGCTTGCCGCCGATGTCGAACAGGCGGTCGAGGCGCAGTTGAAGACGCTGCCGCGCGCGGCAATCGCCGGTTCCTCCTGGGCCGATTTCGGCGCCATCATCATGGTGAAGAACCTGGACGAGGCCATTCCGCTCGCGGATGCCATCGCCGCCGAACATCTCGAGATCATGACTGTGGATCCCGACGCGCTCGCCGCCAGGATTCGCAATGCCGGCGCGGTGTTCCTCGGGCCCCATACGCCCGAGGCGATCGGCGATTATGTCGGCGGCTCCAACCATGTGCTGCCGACGGCGCGCTCGGCGCGATTCTCCTCAGGCCTGTCGGTGCACGACTTCATGAAGCGCACTTCCATCCTGAAATGCGGGCCGGACCAGCTCCGTGCGCTGGGCCCGGCCGCGATGACGCTCGGCAAGGCGGAGGGGCTGGACGCCCATTCGCGCTCGATTGGATTGCGCCTCAATCTGTCATGACAAAGCCGCCCGAACAGGACGACTCCAACAATCGCATCGTCGCGGTCACCCTCGACGAAGACTCGATCGGGCGTTCCGGGCCCGATATCGAGCACGAGCGGGCGATCGCGATCTACGATCTGATCGAGCAGAACCTGTTCGCGCCCGAGGGCGCGGAGGGGCAGGGCCCGTTCACGCTGCACATCGGCATCACCGGCAATCGGCTGATGTTCGACATCCGCCGCGAGGACGGCTCGCCCGTCGTCGCGCATCTGTTGTCGCTGACGCCGTTCCGGCGGATCGTGAAGGACTATTTCATGATCTGCGACAGCTACTACCAGGCGATCCGCACGGCGACCCCCGACAAGATCGAGGCCATCGACATGGGCCGCCGCGGCATCCATGACGAGGGATCGCGCACGCTGCAGGAGCGGCTGAAAGGCAAGGTGCGGGTCGACTTCGAGACCTCGCGCCGGCTGTTCACGCTCATCACCGTCCTGCATTGGAAAGGCTGATCCCGCATGATCCCGAAAAGTGGGAACCGGTTTTCGGATCGGATCATGCGCGAAAATATAAGAGCGTAAGCGATGGCTGCGCCGCCACGCGCAAGCAATCCGCAATCGGTGCTGTTCGCCTGTGCGATGAACAGCGTGCGCTCGCCGATGGCCGAGAGCCTGTTGCAGCACATGTTTCCGCAGGGTCTCTACGTGAAATCGGCGGGCACCAGAAAGGGCGAGCTCGACCCGTTCGCGGTTGCCGTGATGGCCGAGCTCGGCCAGGACATCTCCGCCCATAAGCCGCAGACCTTCGAGGAGCTGGAGGATTGGGAGGGGCTGAATTTCGATCTCATCATCACGCTCTCGCCCGAGGCGCACCACAAGGCGCTGGAGCTGACGCGGACGCTCGCCGCCGACGTCGAATATTGGCCGACGCAGGATCCCACCACCATCGAAGGCAGCCGCGACCAGAAACTGGCGGCTTATCGCGAGGTCTGCGACCAGCTCCTGCTGCGCATTCGCCGGCGGTTTGCCAAGGTCGGCGCGGCGAGCGGGTAGCATTCGGCACCCGTAACACCGGCGTCACAGACTGAGGGCACAGCGATGTCGGACACCTCGAATCAGCAAAGTCCGGGTTCCCGGGTTGTGAAATCAGCCCCCTTCCGATAGGTTCCGCGCGCAATTCACCCCTGCCTCATCCCCCAAATCACCTGATGCTCGGCCGCCCCAAATTCGTACTTGCCTCCGGTTCGCCGCGTCGGCTGTCGCTGCTCAACCAGGCCGGCATCGAGCCGGATGCGCTGCGGCCGGCCGACGTCGACGAGACTCCGAAGCGGGGCGAGCTGCCGCGTGCCTGCGCCAATCGGCTCGCGCGGGCCAAGGCCGATGCGGCACTGAAATCGGTGCAGCTCGACGACGAGCTGAGAGGCGCCTTCATCCTCTCCGCCGACACGGTGGTAGCGGTGGGCCGCCGCATCCTGCCCAAGGCCAACCTCGTGGACGAGGCTGCGCAGTGCCTGCGGCTGCTGTCGGGCCGCAACCACCGGGTCTACACCGCGATCTGCCTGGTCACGCCGCGCGAGGCCTTCCGCCAGCGCCTGGTCGAGACCCGCGTCCGCTTCAAGCGCCTGTCGGAGGACGACATCCAGGCCTATATCGGCTCCGGCGAATGGCGCGGCAAAGCCGGCGGCTACGCGGTGCAGGGCATCGCCGGCTCCTTCGTGGTCAAGATGGTGGGGTCCTACACCAACGTCGTCGGCCTGCCGCTCTACGAGACCACCACGCTGCTCGGCGGGGAGGGCTTTCCGATTCGCTTCGGCTGGCTCAATTCCACCACGGTGTGAGCCGGCCGGCCGCGGCCCAACAAGAGTCGCGAAAACAACCCCATGCACAGTAGAATGGCCCGCCGCGGCGCCCGCGCCGCTGCACCAGGAACCGGTTTGCCGACAGGCTCTTGAACCCTTTCACCCGTGCAAGCTGCCGACATCATGGACGACCAGGTCAAAAAGCCCGCCAGCCCGCTCAAAGCCTGCCCGATCTGCGGCAAGCCGCAGTCACAGGCGACCCGCCCGTTCTGCTCCTCGCGCTGTCGCGACGTCGACCTGAACCGCTGGCTGAAGGGCGCCTACGTCATCCCCGGCCGCGACGACGACCCGGATGACGTTGAATAGATAAACAATATCAGTAGCTTGATTGAGCGGGTGCGACGCCGCGCGCCAGCCACGGCAAGTCCGCCGCAGCTTGTGCACAGCCGGGCCGCGCCCCGCGCAGCCTCTTGGCGAAGCCGGGTGGACAGGCCGCGTCCGGCCCACTATAAACCGCCCGCTCGATGGGCTTTGGCCCCTCTCTTGGAGCACGCCCAGGTAGCTCAGTTGGTAGAGCATGCGACTGAAAATCGCAGTGTCGGTGGTTCGATTCCGCCCCTGGGCACCATTCCTCTCGGCCCGCTGCCCTGGGTGGCGACCAACCGCCTAGCGGCCAGGAGTGCCGCAAGACCCGGTCAGCTTCGCCGCGCAAACACCAGCTGCCCGACGTCGATCTTCCCGGCCCTGAACCCGGCCTCGCAATAGCACAGGTAGTATTCCCACAGTCGACGGAAGGGCTCGTCGAACCCGATCGACGTCAGATCGGTCCAGGCTCGGCTGAAATTGTCGCGCCAGAGTGCGAGCGTCTTCGCATAATCCTGCCCGAACGCGCGCTCGCGAATGACGGGCATCTCGAAGCGTTCGCCAAGCGAACGCAGGATATTGGCCGAAGGCAGCATCCCGCCTGGAAAGATGTATCTCTGGATGAAGTCCACACGCTGCCGATAGCTGCCGAAAAGCTCATCGCGAACCGTGATTGCCTGGATGCCGGCCAGGCCGCCGGGCTTGAGCCGCTGGTTCAGCTGATTGAAATAGGCAGGCCAGAACTGCTCGCCCACGGCCTCGATCATCTCGATGGAGGCGATGCGGTCGAAGCGGCCGTCCTGGTCGCGATAATCCTGCAGGCGAACCTCGACTTTCTCGGCGAGTCCAGCCTCATGGATCCGTCGTCGGGCAAATTCATGCTGCTCCCGACTGATGGTGAGCGCCAGCACGCTCGCGTCGTAAGTCTTTGCGGCGAATTCGGCGAAGCCACCCCAACCGCATCCGATCTCGAGCACGCTCTGGCCGGGCTGCAATTCGATGGCCTTCGCCAGCTGTTCGTATTTGTGCTGTTGCGCGGCGGGAAGGTCGGCCGTCTCGGCCGCGAAGAGGGCCGATGAATAGGTCATGCTGGAATCGAGCCAGGCAGCGAAGAAGTCGTTTCCGAGATCGTAATGTTTGTGGATATTATGCCTCGACCCGTGCCTGGTGTTGCGGCGCAGGTGATGAAGCGCTCGCCGGCAGAGGCGAACCAGCATGCTTCCGGCAAAAGCGCTCTCGACGAGGTCTTCGTTGAGGCAGAACAGGTAAAGAAGCTGAGCGAGATCGGGCGTGGTCCAGTCGCCCCGGATATACGCCTCGGCCATGCCGATATCACCGCCGACAACAAGGCTGCGCGCAAACCTGTAATTATTGAGTTCGATCGTGGCCGTCGGGCCCGCAAGCTGGCCACGCAATGTGACCATTCGCTGGTCGGGAAGGCGCACGTGAACGGTGCCGCACCGAAGTTGCGACGCAAGGCGCAGAGCCAGTCGGCCAAAGAACGGGACGCCGTCAAATTGCATGGTCTGATGCGGGACTGCGAGGTCCATTGTCTAGGTCTCACGTTGTTTCAAGCGGGGCACATAGGGAACTCCTTTCAGCCAGAGCCGCAGTGCTTCCCAGTGAATGGCTGCGATCACCTTGAACGTCAGCAAGGGCAGGCCGACGAGCGCCACCAGCAGGGAGTGGCTGGTGAGAGCACGACGTCGTCCGCAGAACGCGGCAGCGAACATCGCACCCTGCGCGCCGCTCTGCAGAATCCTGACTTTCACATCCTGCTCCGGTGGAGAAACGCTGAAACGGTAATGCGTGTCCATCGCCATGAAAGGTGAGACGTAGAACTGCTTTGCCTGGCTTTGTCGTATGCTGCGGCCCGCCGCCTCCTGCACGGGAAGGACGTAGGAATGCAGTTCGCCGTAAGTGTTGCGGACTTCGTAGATCAACAGCGCTGGATTGCCGGACGCATCGTAACAAAAATAGATCGAGAGCGGGTTGAACACGTAGCCGAGGACTCGGGGATAGCAGAGCAGGAGCACGCGGCCTGCAGAGAGATCGATACCACGTTCCGCTGCGAGGCGCCGGACATAGTGGCTGAGGCCGGTGCGCTTGCCTTCACCGTGATCGCGCTCGTAGAAGCTGAAGGGCGCCGCGCGGTTGATGCCGAACAGGTGCGATTGGCGATCCGCTTCATTGAGCTTGTCGAGATCGATCAGCAGGCTCATCACGCGGTAGGTGAATCTGTGCTGCACGGGCCGCCATCGCGCGTGCATCACCTTTCCCCAATAGAGCGCGGCGGGCGCTGCCACATTCTCCACTCTGGCTGGTCCGGTTTGAGCCACCGCTTTACTCGGCAGCCTGGGCCTGCAACGGGGCGGGCTGTCGCCACGGAACCTCGCTGCCAAGGGCTTGGGCAACAGCGATGCCCGCCTGCAGGCCATCCTCGTGAAAGCCGTAGCCGGCCCAGGCGCCGCAGAACCAGGTTCGGCGACGCCCCTGAATCGCGGGGAGCCGTCGCTGCGCCGTGAATGCAGCCAGGTCGTATTGCGGATGGGCGAAGCTGAATTTCCCAAATGTCAGATCGGCCGCCGGCTCGAACGGCGGGTTGAGGCTGACGAACAATGGCTTGCGCTCTTCGATGCCCTGCAGCCGATTCATCCAATAGGTCACCGCCACGTCGTTCTGCGCGGGCGTCTGTCGCGGCCAGCGCAGGAAGTTCCAGGATGCCCATCCCTGGCGACGCCGGGGCATGAGATTGGGATCACGGTGCAGATAGACGGTGTTCGGGGCATATCTGATCGCACCGAGAATGGAGCGCTCCTGCGCGTCGGCATCCGACAGTGCCGCCAAGGCCTGATCGCTGTGACAAGCCATCACTACGGCGTCGTAATTCTCCACACCGCCATGACTGTCGCGGACGGTCACGCCATGCCTCGTTCGGTCGATAGAGGTCACCGCGCAGCCTAATCGAATGTTGTGCCTGAACAAGGCAGTCAGCTTCTCGACATAGTGGCGGCTGCCACCCCGCACGGTCCGCCAGCGCGGCCGATCGAGGTGCAGCAGCCGGTGATTGTCGAAGAAGGCGACGAAGTTCTCCGCCGGAAACGACAGGATGTCGTCCGACGAGGACGACCAGATGGCCGCCCCCATCGGGCCGAGATAGTCCGAGAACAGCCGCGGCTCGAACGCTCCCTGGCGCAGATACGCGCCGAGAGTCAGGTCACGCAGCCGGCCGGCGCGCAGATCGGCTACGGCCTGTTTGTTGAAGCGCAGCACCTCGGCCAGCATGCGATAGTATGAGGGCGAGGCGAGGTTGCGCTTCTGTGCGAACAGGCCGCGGGCCGTTTGCAGGGCGGTCTCGCCGCCGCCTCGCCACTCGAATCGGCCGCCATCTACGGATAGGGCAAAGCTCATGCAGGTCTCGACGGTCTTCACGCCCAGATGCGCGAACAGCGAGGTCAATTGCGGATAGTTCGTCTCGTTGAACACGATGAAGCCGACGTCGACGTCGATGGACTCACCGTCATAATCCACCCGAACGGTATGGCTATGTCCGCCTGGCTGCAGCTCGCGCTCGTAAACGGTGACTGCGTAACGTTTCGACAGGAGCCACGCGGCGGCATTGCCGGCAATTCCCGTCCCGATCACGGCCAAACGCATTCTCTTTCGCCCCCACTGCGGTACCGTCCGCCGACGGTCCTTGAAGCAACGGCTAAGAAACGTTCGGCGAGATGGCGCGGATCACCTGGCTCCCGTGGAGCCGCCCGCCGCAGAGCACGAAACCGGCACCCGCAGGGGACGTATCCGGAGGAGTGAATTCAGGTGAGGGCATGATTCTTCCATACGTTCTGGCGCTCGGCGGCATTGCGCTGGCCCTCTGCCTTTTGATGGGACTGGCCTGGGTCGTTCAGCAGCGCACGGGCAATTCCGGCTGGGTCGATGCCATCTGGTCCTATGCGACCGGCCTCGTCGGCGCGGCCGCTGCCTTGTGGCCGCTTGACGAGGGGGCACCGGCCCGCCAGGTGCTCGTCGCAGGCCTCGTGCTGCTCTGGTCGGTGCGGCTCGGCACGCACATCGCGCGCCGCTCTGCGGCCGGGATCGACGATCCCAGATATGCCAACTATGCGCGCCAATGGGGGCCTGACGCTCCTCGCCGGATGTTCCTGTTCCTGCAATCACAGGCGCTGGTCTCGGTGCCGCTGCCGTTCGCGGTCTTCCTGGCCGCACACGCGCCGGGGCCCGGACTGCGACTGCAGGACTACGCCGGAGCAGCGATCATCCTGGCTGCGGTCGCCGGCGAGGCATTGGCCGACCGCCAGCTGCGCCGCTTCAAGTTCGATCCGTCCAACGCCGGCCATGTCTGCGACGTCGGCCTTTGGCATTGGTCGCGTCACCCGAACTACTTCTTCGAATGGTTGGGATGGCTGGCCTACCCGGTGATCGCGCTGTCGCCCGGATATCCATGGGGTTGGCTCAGCCTGGCGGCGCCGGCCATCATGTACCGGATCCTGGTCCACGTGACGGGAATACCGCCGCTCGAAGAGCAGATGCTGCAATCGCGCGGCGAGCGGTATCGCCAATATCAGGCGCGCACCAGCGCATTCTTTCCATGGCCGCCGCGCACGCGCGGCGATGAGCGGTCGATGTGATCCGCAATGGCCCGCGGATCGTTCTTCCGACAGCCAGCTCGACAAACCCGGCCTGACAGCCGACGGGAACGCGGACATGACCCTTTTCTTGACCTATCTTGCGGTGGCCGTGACCTTCGTTGCCGTCGACATGGTCTGGCTTACGACCATGGTCGAAAGACTGTACCGGCCGATGCTGGGCGATATGTTGCGGGCTCAGCCCAATCTTGTGGCCGCGGCCGCGTTTTATGTGCTGTATCCTGTCGGCCTGATCTGGTTTGCCGTGTTGCCGGCGCAGCAGGATGGCGGCGCGCTGCGTGCGTTCACGTCCGGCCTGCTGCTCGGCTGCTTCACCTATGCCACTTACGATCTGACCAATCAGGCGACACTGCGAAACTGGTCGACCGGGCTGACCCTAGCGGACGTGTGCTGGGGATCGTTGCTCGGCGGCGTCAGTGCCTGGATCGGCTTTCTTGTCGCGCAAAAGCTGTCGCACTGATCACGCTTGCTGCTCCGACGAAGCTGAGCTCGCGTCTTGGTCTAGGGATGCTTTTGCTTCCCAAGCTGCTCGAACGCCGCTCTGGTTTGCGCGATCTTGTCGGACAAGTCCTGGAATGCACTCAGAGCCTGCAGCTTTGCCTCTTCCTCGAGTAAGAGGCATGCGAGATCGACAAGTTGATCGCTCATGCGCTCCATCATTGCAAGCAGCCGATCGGCACCGGATTCAGGCTCGTCGGATACGACACGCTCGACCTCTCTCACGATGGCTTCGAGCCGTGCCGTTGAAAAAACAAGCCGGTTCCTGCGCCCGCGCTCGGGAAATTCGATGATCTCTGCGTCCATGCAGGAGCTCTCGCCGGGTTCAGGCTGCGGCCGATGCCGCGAGGCAATCCTTGCGCACCGTCAAGATAGTTCGGTGGAGCCAGGTCTTGATGGTGCCGACCGGCACGCCAAAACGCCGCGACAGACTCGCGCGGCTCTCGCCTTCGAGATAGGCCAGAGCGACCAGCCTGCGGCGATCTTCCGGCAAACGCGCCAGTGCGCCGTGGGCAATGGGTTCGGCGCTGGCGTAATCGAAGTCCTCCGCTGGTGACGGCCCGGCTGCTGTCGGCACCATCAGCGCCTTGTCCAGCTCGACACTTGGCCGTCGTCTGATGCGCAGATGATCAATCGTCGTGTGCCGCACGATCGCGGACATCCAGGCCATGGCAGGTGCCCGTCCGGAATCGAAGCGGGCGGCATTGCGCCAGATCTTCAAAAAGCTTTCCTGGAGGATGTCGTCGACGTCGTGCGGCGCGGCTCCTACGGCCAGCGCGATCCTGCGCAGGCTGCCGCGTGTCAGCGCATGGAGCTCGGCGAAGGCGCGTGTTTCGCCTGCGCAGACACGCGCCAAAAGTTCGTCCAACCTCTCGCTCTGCACCTGACTTCCCGGGCTTGAACAAGCCATGTCCTGTCTCCCTTGCGTTTCCTTGAGAACGCTCCGAGTGCAGGCCCGGATCACTCGACGGGGGGACGGGACGTGACTACAGCCGCACGAACGGTCCGATCAGCCGGCCGAGGAAACCGTTCATGCGCAGGTCGCCGGTCATGGCGACCAGACAGAGGCAAGGGCCTTCGTCGCCGACGATGGGACGATGATCGATCTCGTCGTCACCGTAGTCGAAATCTCCGGGACCAAAGTGCCCGCCCTCATGGCTGAAGCTGCCTTCGAGCACCAGGGTCAACTCGGTGCCGGTGTGGGTGTGCTCAAGCATGCGCGAGCCTGGGGCTGATCGAAGCAGGAAGGCGCGCGCCTTGCCCGAACCGGACAGCTCGATCGGCCGCAGGCTAAGACCCGGCGCGACACGCCGGCGTTTGCCGATGCGATATTTTCGCAGTGCCGGCGGAAGATCATGGTCCGCGCCGCGGGCGAGGGGAGGCGCGGCTCTCTGCTGCGGAGGCTCGTGAATTCGCGACATCACGCGATCGAAGGCATCTGAGGCGACCGGCACCGGTGCGACATCCTCCAGCGCCGCGCCCGCGAGCTGCTCGATAGCCTGCACAAAGCGGGCGCAGCGCTTGCAGCCGGCCACATGCACGCCGACGACCAGTTGGTGGGCCTCTTCCAGCTTGCCGGCCGCGAAATCGGCCAGAAGATCTTCCGGCGGATGATGGCTGATCGTCATGCTTCTTCGTCCAAAATGTCGCGCAAGCGGTTCATCGCCAGCCTGATCCGTGACTTGACCGTCCCAACCGGAATTCCGAGCGCGCGTGCGATTTCAGGGTGCGGCCTTTCCTCGATGAATGACAGCCTCATTACCATCGATTGCTCTTCCGAAAGTTGCTTGAGGGCCGACGCGATTCGTGCCGCATCCTGCCCGCGCGAGATCAGGACATCAGCTGTCTCGGCCTGATCCGGCTCGTCAGGCGGTACGGAACCGGTTTGGAGGCGCTCGGCACGCACCCTGCGGCGGAATGAATCGATCCGCAGATTGCGCGCGATCGTGAATATCCAGGCCGGCGCGCCTGCCGTCGCAGGATCGAATTGCAGCGCCTTCCGCCACACGGCGATCATGGTATTCTGGGCGATCTCTTCCGCTTCGTCGGGGCTGCACCCGGCTTTGAGCATCAGCCCCTTGATGCGGGGCGCGAAATGCTCGAACAGCCGCTTGAAAGCCCCCCGGTCGCCTTCAGAGGCGACGCGTCCGATCAAATCAGCCCAGTCCACCTTTGCCTTCGGCCCTTTACTCGCATCAATCGATAGCCGCGCCGCGACCCTCCGGGGCAAAACAGCCTCAGCGCGGATTGGCACATTTAAAGCCCGGATAGCAGCGATCATAGCGCCTCGACAAGCGACCTCTCGGACTGAAAACGACCGGGGCCGGCCGCTGGATCACCGCGAAACGCGTGTTCCGGGCCGTCTGCCGGGGGCGAGGTCCATTCCTGGCACCTTGCTTGCTCAGTCCTGACCAAAGTCGGGCCTCACTGGGGAGGCTCGTTTCAGGTTGAGGCAAACGATGCAAGAAGTGTCCCGTCTTGGTACTAAAGGCGAACAGCGGCTCGATGCGTTGATCGCCGATTTGTGGTGGCGCGTTCGGCTCTTGAATACCGATATTCTCGAGGAAGAGGCCAAGGCCGGCGTGTTCGACGTGCAACAGCCGACCTATCCGATGCTTGCACTCAACCTTCGCGCACGCCGGGACAATCTGGTCTCCACCCTTGCCGTCCTCGAGCAGCGCGCGAAATCGGTATCCGTGGCGGCCTGAGAGCGATCTCCGGTCACACGGCGGGGCTATCGCATATGAGTGCGGTTGCCTGTGGCGCATCCTTCGAGACGCCCGCCCTTGGCGGGCCCTTTAGGATGAGGACGGAGTGCACGACAGCACTTTCAGCGGACACCGATACAGTTCAGCCTCATCCTGAGGAGACCGCGAAGCGGGCGTCTTGAAGGAGAGGCGCTTGCTCAGGCCCCGCCACAAAGCCATATGCGATAGCCCTGGGCGACACGGGGAGCGTCAGCGATCTTGCTCGTCTGACGAGATCGATTTGATGCCGGCGCTCCCTCATTCCGGAGAGATGTTACTGCGACACGCAATGTACGATCTTCTCTAAACGCCCGACAATCGCCCCGCGCACAACGCCGATGTCCATTCGCGATTGTGAGGCCTGAGCAGGCGCAAGGTTCCCGCCGTCATGCTATGGCTGTTCCCCTGCAACTTCGCGCGAGGACGCCATGCTGCCCATTCCCGCCGACATCTTCACCGAGCCCGAGGACGTCTCGCCCGACGGCCTTGCCAATCTCGGCCCGCTGCGGCACCTCGCCGGCCACTGGCAGGCGGACAAGGGCATCGACATCAATCCGAAGGCGGAGGGGCCGGAGCGGCGGACCTTCATCGAGCGCATCCGTATGGATCCGATCGATCCGCAGGCCAATGGCCCGCAGCTTTTTTACGGGCTGCGCTATCACATCCACATCAACACGCCCGAGGAAGACATCACCTTCCATGACCAGGTTGGCTATTGGCTGTGGGAGCCCGCGACCGGGCTGATCCTGCAGACGCTGGCGATACCGCGCGGGCAGGTGCTGCTGGCCTCGGGCAAGGCCGGGCCGAACGACAAGAAGATTGCGGTTACCGCCAAGCGCGGCGACACCGCCTACGGCATCTGCTCGACCGATTTTCTGGAACAAGCTTTCCGCACCGACTCCTACCGCTGCGACATCAGCTTCAACGATGACGGCAGCTGGACCTATCTGATCCAGACCGAGTTGTTCGTGCGCGGCGCGCCGTTCAATCATCGCGACACCAACACGCTGCAGCTGGTCGCGCCGCCGAAGCCCAATCCGCTCACGGTGATCGTCAACGAGCGCGCCAAGAGCGATGGCGGCAGTGGAACGGCGGCCTGAGCGCCATCGGGAGAGTTCCATGAAGCCCTACGTCATTTGCCTGATGCATTCCAGCCTGGACGGCCGCACCCATCCCAGCCGCTGGCGTCCGAAGGGGGCGGGCACGGACTGGTTCGAGAAGATCCACGACGAACTCGGCGGCGATGCCTGGGTGATCGGCCGCGTCACCGGGTCGGAGTTCGCCAAGGGCAAGCCTTATCCTGCGACGACGGACGAGACGTTTCCGCGCCAGAACTGGTTCGCCTGGCGCGATGCAAAGACACCCGATGTCAAGAGCTACGGCGTCGTGCTCGATGCGCAGGGCAAGATCAGCTGGGGGCGCTCCGACATCGGCGGCGACCCGATCGTCGTGGTGCTGACCGAAAGCGTGCCGGATTCGCATCTCGCAGGGCTGCGCGGCGAGGGCGTGTCCTACATCTTTGCCGGCAAGTCCGAGATCGATCTGGTGCTGACGCTGGACATCCTCAACCGCGAGCTCGGCGTGAAGCGTCTCCTGGTGGAGGGCGGGGGCGTCGCCAATGGCGCGTTCCTGCGTGCCGGCCTGATCGACGAGTTCAACCTCATCCTCAGCCCCGCGCTCGACGGCGCGACGGGCGCGCCTTTCGTGTTCGACTCGACGGAAGCCGATCGCGACAAGCGCGCGCCGATCGCTGCGATGACGCTGGAGAGCACGCGGGATCTCGGCGGCGGCGTCCTGCTGCTGCGCTATCTGATCAAGAACGATCCGCAAGCCGCGAGCCGGTAAAGCGCGGTCATGCCGAAAACAATGGAGCATATCGTCATCGTCGGCGCCGGCGCGGCCGGCTTGATGGCGGCGCGCGAGCTGGCGCGTGCCGGCCGGAAGGTGACGGTCCTCGAGGCGCGCCAGCGCTGCGGGGGCCGCATCCATCCGCTGCCGGCCTCGGAGTTCGGCTATCCCGCCGAGGGCGGCGCCGAATTCGTCCATGGCGAGGCGCCGGTCACGCGTCGACTGCTGCGCGAGGCCGGGCTGTCGCTTCAGGAGATCGAAGGGGAGCAGTGGAGCTCTGACGGGACGAGGCTCTCGCGCGAGCAGCGCGACGATCCCCACGAGGCCGAGCTTCAGGCCGTGCTGAGGAATTTGAAGGACGATCTCACCGTTGCCGAGTTCATGCGCCGGCATTTTGCCGGGGATGAGTATGCATCGATGCGCCATTCGATCGAGCGGATGGTCGAGGGCTATGACGCGGCCCACCCCGAGCGCGCCTCGACGCTGGCGCTGCGCGAGGAATGGATGGACGGCGGCCACGCGCCGCAGGCGCGTATCATTGGCGGCTACGGGACGATGATCGACTTCCTGGCGGCCGAGTGCCGCCGGCATTATGTCGTGTTTCGCTTGGGATGCGTTGTGTCGGCGATCGAGGAGCAAGGCGAGGCCGTGGCCGTGCGTTGCGCGGACGGTGCCGTGCATGGCTGCGATCGCGTCATCCTCACCGTGCCGCTGCCGCTGCTGCGCGAGATTGCGCTGCCGGCGAGCGCGGCTGCGAAGCTTGCTGCAACGGACGACATCGGCTTCGGCAATGTCGTCAAGATCCTGCTGCGCTTTGCGCGGCCATGGTGGCGTGAGCGGCAGCCGGAGCTCGCAGCCATGACCTTCCTGTTGTCCGACCGGACGATCCCGGTGTGGTGGACGCAACATCCGAGCCGGCATGCCGTGCTCACCGGCTGGTTCGGCGGCCCGCGCACGGTGGAGCTGGAAAGCCTCGATCCGCAAGCACTGATCGAGGCCGGGCTCGATTCGCTCGCGGCCATCTTCAAGCTGGCGCGCAAGGATATCGCGCGCGAGCTCGTGGCCTCCGCGGCGACCAACTGGGCGCACGATCCCTTCGCCCGCGGTGCCTATTCCTGGGCGACGCCGCGGACGCGCGAGGCTCAGGCGATTCTGGCGCGAGCCGACGGCTTGGTGTCGTTTTCAGGCGAGGCGCTCTATCGCGGCCGCGACATGGGCACGGTCGAAGCCGCGCTCGCGAGCGGGCTGGAGACGGCCGGATTGATCCTGCGGGGATAGCTGCTCCTCAAGTCCGGCCGTGACGGTCGCGATGTCGTCAAGAAAAAGGCCCGCATGCTTGCGGGCCTCGTCGCTTACCAGCGGCTGCCGCCGAAGCCGAATGTCACGCTGGGGCCGCCGTAATATCCATACGGTCCGCCGCCGTAATAGCCGTGATGCCGCGGGTAATATCCGTAGTTCCGGTAGTGCGGACGGTAGTAGCCGTGATGGTGGTGATGGTGTCGCCAGTGATGATGGCGATGGCCATGGTGGTGCCGGTGCTGCGCGCTGATGTCGGTCGATTGGCCGGCCGGAGCGTTCTGCTTCGCGCTTGAATTGCTGGCCGCGTTCGCCACCGATCCGCCGGCAAGCGCCGCGGCTCCGACGGCCATCGCGACGATGAGATACTTCATGTCATCACTCCAGTTGAATGTCCTGTGACAACAGATGGGCGTCGGCTGTGTTCCAGCAAGTTACGGGCGTCGAAACGACGCAGCGTGCGTGCGATTCGCCGGCGAATGATCCTGCGTCGTGAGATTTATTGTCGCAGCATCGGCGTCGATCGCATTGCTGCCATCACTTGGCCGCGAATGACGCGATCACCTCGCCGGTGGTCACGATGCGGGCGAATTCGCCGTTGAGGTTCGACAGCGTCATCGCATGGATCGCCTCGGCGGAGTGCGCGTCGCCATCGGGCCCGATGCGCTCGAACGTCCATGTCGCATCGCGTACCAGGCGTGCGTCGAAGCCGAGATTGCCGGCCATCCGCGTCGTCGTCTCCACGCAATGATTGGTGGTGGCGCCGCAGATCACGAGCGTGCCGATGCCGGTCGCGCGCAGGCGCGCTTCCAGATCGGTGCCGATGAAGGCGCTGTTGACGCGCTTGACGATCACCGTCTCGCCGGGACGCTCGCGCGCCTCGTCCTTGACGACATAGCCGGAACGCGACGGCAGAAACGACGAATTGGGCTTCGTGCCTTCATGACGGATGTGGAAGATCGGCGCGCCGCGCGCCCTGAACGCCTGCAGCAGATCGGCGATCCGCGCCACCGCGTCCGGATTGTTGCGTCGCTTGCCCGCCGCCTCCCATTCGTCGAACGCGCGCTGGACGTCGATGACGATGAGGGCGGGCAGGGAGCTGGTCATGGTCGGAGCTTTCGGCGGGTCGTGGAAGCCAATATGCGAGGCGGCAGGGACGGCGCGCAATGACGATCTTCCCTCGTTTCGCGACGATCTGCCTCGGATGCGCTCCGCTCCTTCCGAGTCCGCGATACAAGAATTGCGCGAGTTATTTGTCACGGATGCGGATCGGGAAAACCGTGGCGTTCGGAAAGTGCGGTGAGGATTGCGTCCTTGTCGGCAATGAAGGCGCGGCCTTCATGGCTGCCGGTCTGGTGCGGCGAGGTCGATCCGTCCTGGAGCACCAGCAGCGGCAGCGACTGATTCTGCTCGCCGAGTAGTGCGATCACCGGCTGCCGCGGGCGCGGCCACGGGATTCGCTCGACGTCAAGCCTGGCGGCGAGCTGCGGAAACGAGGCCAGCACGCCCTCGATCAGCGCGCAATGCCAGCAATAGAACAGGCGCCCCGGAAAAGCCGGATCAGCAAAGCCTGGGCGCAGCAGAAACAGACGGTCGCGCGTCATGGGTCGCTCCGAAGCATGGCCGTCTTGCTGAGGATCAAAGCGGCCAGAGCTGGCGGGACTAGTGTCCAGCCACCAAATGGTCTGGAATCGACGAGATGCGAGAGAACGCCATGCCGGAGCCGACGAGTCAACCGGACGGGCTTGCCGGAATCAGGACGCTGCCCGAGCTGCTGCGCTGGCGCGTCAAGGCGACCCCGGCGGGAGAGGCCTATCGCCATTTCGATACGGCCGCGCAGCGCTGGGTCAGCCAGTCCTGGCACGAGATCGATGCCGAATTCGAGCTGTGGCGGCGGGCGCTCGCCGCGGAGGCGCTCGCGCCGGGTGAGCGCGTCGCCATCCTGATGCCGAACGGAATTGCGCATATCGCGATGGACCAGGCGGCGCTGTCGCGCGGCCTTGTGCCGGTGCCGATGCATGCCGTCGATAACCCCGACAGCATCGCTTACGTCCTCGTCGATTCCGGTGCGCTGCTCTTGTTCGTCGATACGCTGGAGCGCTGGCAGGGGATCGTGGCGACCGGCCAGCCGCTCGACCATCTCAAGCGCGTCGTCTGCGCGGATGCGAGCGGGCTCATCACGCCGGATGGGCGCATTGTCGGGCTCGACCACTGGCTTGCGCACGCACCCGGCGCCACCGCGCCGCTGCCCGACGTCGCGGTCGCGCCGGATGATCTCGCCGCCATCGTCTACACGTCGGGCACGACCGGGCGGCCAAAGGGCGTGATGCTGTCGCATGGCAACGTCGTCGCCAATGTGAAGGCGATCGCGCGCCGGATCAGCGCCGAACCGCACGACGTCTTCCTGTCCTTCCTGCCGCTCTCGCACACCTTCGAGCGCACCGGCGGCTATTATTACCCGATCGCAGTCGGCGCCTGTGTCGCCTATGCCCGCTCGGTGCCGCAGCTCGCGGAGGATCTGAGGCACGTGCGGCCGACCGTGCTGGTCTCGGTGCCGCGGATCTACGAGCGCGTCTACGCGCTGATCATGCAGCATCGCGCGTCAGCCGGCGCCATCGAGCGCGCGCTGCTCGATCTCACGATCGCCGTCGGCGGGCGACGTTTCGACGCGCGGCAGGGGCGCGGCGTGCTGTCGCCGCTCGACCGGCTGGCCTGGCCGCTCCTGAAGCGGCTGGTCGTCGACAAGGTGCTGGCACAGCTCGGCGGGCGCCTGCGCGTTGCGGTCTCCGGCGGGGCGCCGATCGCGGAGCCCGTTATCCGCCTGTTTCTCGCGCTCGGCCTCGACGTGCTCCAGGGCTACGGCATGACCGAGACCTCGCCGGTGGTCTCGGTCAACACCGTCGAGGACAACGATCCGCGCTCGGTCGGCCACGTTCTCGACGGCATCGAGGTCAAGCTAGGCGAGAACGACGAGTTGCTGGTGCGCGGCCCCAGCGTGATGCTCGGCTATTGGCGCAAGCCGGAGGAGACGCGCCGCGTCAAGGACCCCGACGGCTGGCTGCATACCGGCGACCAGGCCCGCATCGCGAGCGGGCGCATCACCATCACCGGTCGCATCAAGGACATTCTGGTCACCTCGACCGGCGAGAAGATCGCGCCGGTCGATCTGGAAACGGCGATCCTCACCGATCCGCTGTTCGAGCAGGCGCTGGTGGTCGGTGAACAGCGGCCGTTCCTCGCCGCGCTGGTCGTGCTCAACGCCAAGGCCTGGGTGCAGGAGAAGGAAAGGCTGGCGGCGAGCGGCCGGCAAGGCGGTGCGGCGGAACGGGCCGCGCTGCTGGCGCGAATAGCGGCGGCTGTGAAGGCCTATCCGTCCTACGCGACGCCGCGCGCGGTGTGGTGGACGCTCGATCCGTGGACCATCGCTGCGGGCCTGCTTACGCCGACGCTGAAGAACAAGCGCCCCGCGCTCGAACGCCGCTTCGCAGACGAGATCGAACACATCTATGCGAAGAAGGCGAATGTCTCGGCGCCCCCTGGCAAGGCGCTCACTTCCTCTTGAACCCTGGCGTCGCCGCGCTTGATCCAGCGCAACATCGGCCGCCGCCTCCGCAGGCAATGTTGCCGGAGAGAGTTCGCACGGCAATCGAGGCAAATCATGAAGGCGTATTTCATCGGCGGTGGCATCGGATCGCTCGCGGGCGCAGCGTTCCTGATCCGCGACGCGCAGCAGGCAGGGCGTGACATCGTGATCTACGAGGCGCAGCCCCTGGTCGGCGGCAGCCTCGACGGCGCGCTGCTTGCGAACGGCGCCTATTCGCTGCGCGGCGGGCGCATGCTCACCACCGACCATTACGAATGCACCTGGGATCTGCTCTCCGGCATTCCCTCGCTCGAACATCCCGGCCTCAGCGTGCGCGACGAGACAGTCGCGTTCAATTTGGAGAATCCCGCGCACTCCAGGGCACGTCTGGTCGACCGCAACCGCTTCAAAATCGACGTCTCGCATATGGGCTTCTCCGCGCGCGACCGGCTCGAGCTGCTGCGGCTCACCGAGGCGTCGGAGGAGGCGCTCGGCAACAGCCGCATCACCGACTGGTTGTCGCCCGGATTCTTTGAATCGAATTTCTGGTACATGTGGCAGACCACCTTCGCGTTCCAGCCCTGGCACAGCGCGGTCGAGCTGAAGCGCTATCTGCACCGCTTCATGAGCGAGTTTCCGCGCATCGAGACGCTCGGCGGCGTCAAGCGCACCGTCTACAATCAGTATGACGCGATCGTGCGGCCGCTGGCCGACTGGCTGAAGCGGCAGGGGGTGCAGTTCGTGCGCGGCACGCGCGTCACCGACATGGCGATCGAAAGCGAGGGCGGGCGCTTGCGGGTGCGCCAGCTCGTGCTCGATCGCGACGGCCGCCTCGCCAATGTCCGGCTCGAGGACGGCGATCTCGTATTCTTCCAGAACGGCTCGATGACGGACGCCTCGAGCCTCGGCACGATGACCGAGCCGCCGCCGCGCCTGACCAAGAAGGACAGTCAGGGCTGGGCGCTGTGGGAGACGATCGCGGAGGGACGACCCGAATTCGGCAATCCCGCCGCCTTCAATCGTTCTATCCCCGAATCCTATTGGCTGTCCTTCACCGTCACCTGCCGCGATCCGCTCTTCTTCGACCGGATGGAGGCGTTCTCCGGCAACAGGGCCGGCACGGGCGGCCTGGTGACGTTCAAGGATTCCAACTGGCTGATGTCGGTCGTGCTCTATCATCAGCCGCATTTCGTGGGACAGCCGAAGAACGTGCAGGTGTTCTGGGGTTATGCGCTGCATCCCGACCGCGTCGGAAACTTCGTCGGCAAGCCGATGTCCGATTGCGGCGGCGCGGACATCTTGAAAGAGCTGTGCGGCCACCTGAACTTCGATTCCGAGGTGTTCGAGGACGCGATCTGCATCCCCTGCCGCATGCCCTACATCACCAGCATGTTCATGCCGCGCCGTCTCTCCGACCGGCCGCTGCCGGTGCCGAAGAGTTCGGTCAACCTCGCTTTCGTCAGCCAGTTCGTCGAAATCCCCGACGACGTCGTGTTCACCGTCGAATATTCGGTGCGTGCGGCGCAGATGGCGGTCTATCAGCTGATGAAGATCGATCGTCCGGTGCCGCCGGTGACGCGGCACGACAAGTCGCTCGCGGTGATCTTCGCCACGCTGGAAAAGGCGTTCGCGTGACGGCTACTTGAACGGGTCCTGGATCGACGGAGCCGATTGCCGGATGCGGCGCACGCTCACCGGCCTACCGTCGGAGACGAACAGCAGTTCATATCGACGGCCTTGGTCGTCGGTCGCCGAACAGGTCACGTCGTTCACCTTCCTGGCAGCGAAGTTGCCGGTCTGGCGGCAGACGCCGGTGGAGGTCTGCTCGGCCGGCACCGGCAGGCCGTCGACCCTGGGCCGGTCCTTGGAGTTGAGCAGCATACGGTCAATCGGCAACTCGTAGGAATTGTCATCGGCGCGCTTGCCGTTCTCGCCGGAGAACGACACGACGTGGCTGTCGTCGGAGGGATCGTCGACCGCAACGGCGAAATTGACCCGGCCCGTGTCGCCATGGGCATAGGCCACCGTCTTGCAGCCAAAGGTGCGGCCGGCGACCTTGAACGTCTTGCAATGGCCGGACATCAGCGCCAACAGGTCGATGAAGGCGGTCTGCTGCGCCGGCGCATTGTTGACCCGGATCGGTTCGGAAGTTTCGGCAAAACAAGGACTTGCCCAAGGACTTGCCAAGGTGATGGCCAAGACGGCGAGGACCGGTCGGCAGAGGCGCATGGTCAGGCTCGTGTGCCAGGGGGCCGCGGCGGCGGGAAACTCCCGCACCATAACCATCGAACCGCAAATTGGTTGCGATCCCGTTTGTTCTGCAACACCCGCCTGGAATACCACCGCGTCACACCCCCACCGGCGATTCGCCCAATCGCTTGCCCCGTCCGGCCGGCACTTGCCGTCAGACTGGTGTTTTTTTCGTGGCAAAGCTAGCCCGTTGCCGCCTGCCAGCGCGTATCGCGAAGCGAAGGCCGGCGGTGCAGGCGGGCGTCCAGCAGGGCCCGGGCACGGGGCAACTCGCCGCTGCGCATGAGCGCGACGATGTAAGTGTCCTCGATCAGCTCGCGCTGGGCATGGCTGCCGCCGATCCGCACGACTTCCCCAAGGACAGGCGCGAGTGTTTGCGCGCAGGAGGCGTAATCCTCATCGGCAAAGGCCGCCAGCGCACGGAAGATCGCCGGCACCACGGGCCCGGCCGGCAGCTTACCTTCGGCGAGCCGCTGCTCGATGGTCGCAAGGCGCGTGCTGAGCGCGGCGCGGTCTTGCGTCGCCGCCGCGAACAGCGCCATGTGGACATCCGCGAAGGATAGGCTCGACTTCGGAAACAGTTTTTGGGCGGCGGCGTCGGCGTCAAGCCACAGCGCCCGCGGCACGCTGTGGCCATAAGCCGAGAGGCGCCACAGCAGCGAGGCGGCGTCGGTGATGACGTTGAGCGGCGGCGCCTGCGTGACTGACGGCTGGAGCACGTCGGAATAGATCGACAGCGCGCGCGCCGCATCGCCATGCTCGAGCGCACCGAGCGCCTGGTGCCAGCGGATATGGCCGTGCAGGATCCCGGCGCGGTCGTAGCCCGTTATCCAGTCGTCGACGAGGCGATCGGCCGCCTCGATCGAGCCGTCCTCGAACATCGCATGCAGCACCGCGTGCGCGGCATGGGCATTGGCTCGGCGGAGGCCGAAGCCGCGCTCGGTGACGGCGCGGCCGCGCGCGACGTCGCCGTTCTCGGTCATTGCCCAGCCGGCCATGGTGAGAAACCACCAGTCCTCGCCATAGTGCTGCGCGACGCGTTCGCACAGCTCGTGCCGCGCGCGGTCGTGGTCCGCCATGCCGGAGAAGGCGAACAGGCCGAACGCGCCGAGCGGCAGCGACAGCACCACGGCATCGCGCGGCCAGCTCTCGATGTGCTTCAGGGTCGATGCGATCGCGTCTGGCAGCCGGCCTTCGATCGCCAGCGCCAGCGCCTCGACATGCGCGCGCTCGCGCTCCGTGCCGCGCCTGGCGACCAGCTCGCGCGCTCGCGCCGCCTTCTGCCGTGCCAGATCGCCCTGCTGGTAGAAGGCGTGCACGCGGGCGCGGGCGATATGGGCCAGCGCGAAGTCGGGGTCGGCCGCAATCGCGCGCTCCAGCGTCTCTGCCGTGCCGGTCCAGCCGGAGAGCATGAGGTCGACGCCGTCGCGATAGGCGCCGGCAGCCGCATCGGATGCGGTGGAGAGCGGCAGGCCGTAGCGGTCCTCGTGTGCCATCGTCGTCTCCGAAAGTTCACGCCGTCCGCGCGCGGCGGCCTTCGATCGGATAGGCGGGATCGTTGTAGCCCGGCGTCGAGGGATGACCTGGCACGACCAGGCGATCGATCAGCGCCTCGTCCTCCGCGGTGAAGCGGTAGTCGAGCGCGCCGATGTAGCCGTCCCATTGCTCCTCGGTGCGCGGACCGGCGATCACCGACGAGACGAAGGCGGAGTTGAGCACCCAGGCGACGGCGAATTGGCCTGCGGTGATGCCGTTCTTCTCGGCGTGCGCCTTGATCTCCTGCGCGAGCCGCAGCGATTCGGGCCGCCATTCCGTCTGCATCATGCGGGTGTCGTTGCGGCCGGCGCGGGTCTCCTTGTCGGGAGCCGCATCCACCTTGTACTTACCGGTGAGCACCCCGCGCGCCAGCGGGCTGTAGGGGACGATGCCGAGCCCGTAGTAGGAGCAGGCCGGAAAGTGCTCGACCTCGGGCATGCGGTTCATGGCGTTGTAATAGGGTTGGCTCACCGCGGGCCGGTCGATGCCGAGGCGATCGCAGATGTTGCAGATCTCGGCGACGCGCCAGGCGCGGTAGTTCGAGACGCCGAAATAGCGCACCTTGCCTGCGCGGATCAGATCGCCCATCGCGCGCACCGTTTCCTCCAGCGGCGTCGCATGATCTTCCTTGTGCAGGTAGTAGATGTCGATGTGATCGGTGCCGAGCCGCTTCAGGCTCTCGTCGGCGGCCTGCAGCACCCAGCGCCGCGACAGCCCGCCGCGATTGGGATCATCACCCATGGGGTTTGCGAGCTTGGTGGCGAGCACCCAGGCGTCGCGGTTGCTCGCGATCGCACGGCCGACCACCTCTTCGGATGCGCCCTTCGAATAGGCGTCGGCGGTGTCGATGAAGTTGATGCCGGCGCCGCGCGCCTTGTCGATGATCCGCTTTGACGCGGCTTCATCCGTCGGCCCGCCGAACATCATGGTGCCCAGGCAAATCGGCGACACTTTCAGGCCGCTGCGGCCGAGCTGGCGGAATTGCATGAGCGAGTCCTCGATGTTGGTGGACGGCAGCATAGCCAGCAACGTCCGTCATTGCGAGCGCAGCGAAGCAATCCAGAGATGGGTCTGGGGAGGGATTCTGGATTGCTCCGCGGAGCCTGTCATCGGGCCGCGTTTCGCGCGGACCCGTTGGCTCGCAATAACGGTGGGCACGCTTGTGCCCGATATTCAGTGTCATCGCCCGCGAAGGCGGACGATCCAGTACTCCGAGACAGTTGTGATTGATCGAGAGGCCACGGCGGACTGGATTCCCCGCCTTCGCGGGGAATGACAGTGGTGTGGGGTCGCTGCGGGTAGCAGGCCTGATCGCCCGCTACCCCGGGCCCTTCAAGATTTTGAACACGCCGTTCGCCATCACGATGCAGCGATCATCCACCGTCACCTCGGTGCTCATGAAGATCAGGCTGCGGGTCGAGCGCACCACGCGCGGGCGGGAGATCAGGATGTCGCCGATCTGGCCGGCCTCGACGAAATGGGTGTCGAGCTGCACCGTCGCCATGTACTCCTTGCCGGAGACGTGACGGGCGGTCATACCGCAGGTGCGATCGGCGAAAGTCATCATCACGCCGCCCTGGACCATGCCGCGGCGGTTGTGATGCTTGTCTTCGGTCGCGAGCGCGAATTCGTATTGGCCGTCGACCTTGCGCTGCCACAACGGGCCGATCAGGTGCAGGAAGCCCGTGGTCTCCAGGATGCTCCAGCCCTCCGATTTCAGCCTTGCGGCGGCCTTGCTCGTCATCTCTCCGTCCATCCCTGCAACGCTGTCTCTCCTCGTTTCATCAGATGCGGTCCTGGTGTAGTCAAGCATCATGAGACCTTTCGGCGATGCCACCAGACGGAATATCGCGGAGGCCTGCGCCTCCTTCGCGCGGCTGCCCGACGGGGCCGAGCCGTCGGCGCTGAAGCGCGCCGCGGTGGTGCTGGCGCTGACGCAATCCAGTGACGGCGACGACACGGCTTTCCTGCTCACCAGGCGCGCCTCACACCTGCGCGCGCATCGCGGCCAATGGGCGCTGCCCGGCGGACGCTGCGATGCCGGCGAGACGCCGGTCGAGGCCGCGCTGCGCGAGCTCGACGAGGAGCTCGCGCTCAAGCTCTCGGCCGACGCGGTGCTCGGCCTGCTCGACGATTATCCGACCCGCTCCGGCTATCTGATCACGCCCGTCGTGGTCTGGGCAGCCGACAGCGCCGCGATCACGCCGAACCCGGACGAGGTCGCTTCCGTCCATCGCATCGCGCTCGACACGATCGAGCGCGACGACGCCTTCGATTTCACCGCGATCCCCGAAAGCACCCGCCGCGTGATTCGCTTCCATCACCAGATGAGCCTGATCCACGCGCCGACCGCGGCCCTGATCTATCAGTTCCGTGAGGTGCTGGCGGGGCGGCACACCCGCGTCACTGAGCTGGAACAGCCGGTGTTTGCGTGGACGTGATGGTAAACGGCGCGTTAACGTGACGGTTACCGGATGCCTGCTAAGAGGGCGGCATGCATCGATCGATTCGAAACACATGGGCGCTGGTTCCACTTGCGCTTGTCCTGATTACACCCGCCGCAAGCGGCGGCGAAGCCGACGCGTTGCCGCCGGCCGTCCGCAATGCCAATGCGCAGTTGCTGTCGCAGTTCTTCGCGCCAAGTGCGGGCGCTTCGCCCGCCGTGCTGGAATATCGCCGCAAGCTTGCGGAGTACCAGGCGGCGCGCGCGGCCTTTGACGCCGAGGCCGGTGCCTATTGGAACCAGATCTCGGAGAAGCGGAAAGGCCGCAACGCCAAGCGGCGCAGCGGGCAGCAGATCACGCTCGATGATTACGTGCTGGAGCATCCGCCGCTTTACACCGGGCCGAAGAAGCCGGTGAATCCCGAACCGGAGGAAACGCCGGACCGGCCGCCCCGCAAGCCGATTCCTGTCGTTGCCGATTTCCTGCGCGCGGCGCAGGAGCTCTACCAGTTCACGCCGCAGCGCCCCACGACTGAGCTCGAGTTCAAGCGCGCCTATGCGCGCTACGCGCTCGCCTCCGGGCTGACGCGGGAGCAGGCCGTGCGGGTCTATTCGTTCGAGACCGGCGGTACCGGGAGTCACGACGTGCAGGCGGGAATCGAGCATGGCGGCAAACGCGCGATCTCGACCGCGATAGGCTACAACCAGCTCCTGACCACCAACAGCGTCGAGCTACTGGCCGAGCAGGGTCATGAGCTGGTTCGTGCGCTCTCCGAGAAGGTGGCGCGCATGTCGGGACCGGCGCGCCAGTCACTCGAGCACAAGCTCACTGTTCTGAAGAAGATGGTGGCGCATGCCAAGGCGGTGCCCGACACCTGGTCGGAGCACGAGAAGATCGGCAACACCGCGCAGGGCTGGGCCATGCATGCCATGGTGCTGGACATCGATGTCGGCCCCATGCTGCAGACCCACAAGCTGCTGACGTCGGTGCTGTTCGCCCGCGCCAAGGGCTACACCCGTCCTCTGACCGCCGCCGAGCTCGAGATGATGAACCTCACCGGCGACGGCACCGGCCTCGACATGGTGACGATGCCGCAGGCGATGCGCGAGCAGGTGCCGACCTCGAACTTCTTCCAGCGCGGCGGCTACGAGCGCAATCCGGTCGCGATCCGCCACAACACGGTGGCCAAGCTGCTCGCCGTGACGGATGAGCGGATGGACGTCAACAGCGGCAAGCCCGGCGCAAGGGAGCTGGCGGGCGCGTTCTAGCTCCGCTGGCGCTTTCTTCACCTCTCCCCGCTTGCGGGAGAGGTCGGATTGCATCGTCAGATGCAATCCGGGTGAGGGGGTACAGGTCCCTCGACAATCTGATGCGTGGAGAGAGAACCCTCACCCTAACCCTCTCCCCGTAAGAACCGGGCGAGGGAGCGCGCTCTGACCGTGGCCCCTACTGATCCGGTCCGAACTTGAACTTGCCGTCGCCTTCGAGATAGGGGCCGCTGCGCATGTAGAGCTGGCCGTTATGGCCGATGAAGAACAGCGTGCCCCTCGGCACCTTCTTGGCGCCCTTCAGGAGCTCGCCGGCATTGCTGGTGCCCATCTTGTAGGAATAGGTCTTGCCATCCCGGTCGTAGGCATAGCCCGTATCGGGCTTGAGCTCCCAAGGCATCGCTGCGGTTTGCGCCAAGGCGGGCGTCGCCAATGCGACGAGCGCAGTTGCGGTTGCAAATGTCTTGATTGAAAATGCCGTCATCCCATCCTCCCACGGTCGGGACATTTCAAGGTTGAACAAATCACGAACGATGCGTCCCGGTCAATTTGCGAAAGCGCCGCAGCGGTTCACGTCTTGCCCAGCAGTTTGTGATTTTCCCTTCGTCCCCTCGCGACTATGTTCCGCTTTCCGTCTAGAACGCAACTCGACAAAATTATTGGTGGGGATGATTCGGATGCGCCATGTGATCGAATTTTGCTGGGCTGCTGCATTGTCGTTGACGGCGCTGGCGCCGGCCGCCCGGGCCGACGACTACCAGCTCAGCCACAACCAGCGCATTTCGTGCAGCCGCGGCCTCGCCCCGGGCAAGCTGAACACGGCGACCTGCAAATCCTACACCTATCTGTTCAACACCAAGACGTCGGAATATTTCCGCTGCCAGGTTTCGCTGGCGCTGACCCGCGACAACAAGGAAGTCATCAACGTCCAGACCGACGGCGGCTGCACCAAGAAGCCGCGGATCTTCGAGACCGACGGCAAGTATGATTTCGACGCCACCGAGACAGAGCCGCCGAACACCAACTCGTTTTTCGGTCCCGGCGGCTATTCGGTGTGGGCCGCCGACGTCGGCGCGCAGAAGGTGCGCGGCTGCATCACCATCTCCTCCGGCCTCGGCTCCGACATCTCCAAGTGCCTGGACATGACGTTCCAGTGAGACAGCGCTCGATCGCCACTGCGTAGACGGTGCGCTCCCTCCCCCGCCTGCCGGGGAGGGCTGGGGAGAGGGTGCCTCCGTATCGGGACGATCCCCAGAGGTGAAAGCCCTCACCCGGATCGCTTGCGCGATCCGACCTCTCCCGCAAGCGGGAGAGGTGAGCGAGCCCGCGGCATGCGGGGGTAAGTCTCACGCAAATCCCCTCGCTGCGCCACCTCGCCGCACCTTCCGGTTCCCAAGAATAGAGCCGGATCGGCCGCAGTCCTGTTTTGTCTTTTGGATGGGTTGACCGGCCCGCCTCATCCGGCCAATTTCGCCGCCGGTTTGGGGAGTACAGAAAATCATGAAACGGACGTTTTTCGGCGTGGCCGCGGCTCTTGCTCTGGCGGCGTCGGCACCTTGCGCGCAGGCGCAATCCTTCATCAACGTGCTGACCGGCGGCACCTCCGGCGTCTACTATCCGCTCGGGGTCGCGATCGGAAAAATCTACGGCGACAAGATCCCGAACGTGAAGACGCAGGTGCAGGCCACCAAGGCGTCGGTCGAGAATTTGATCCTGCTGCAGCAGGGCCGCGGCGAGCTGGCGTTCACGCTGGGCGACTCGCTGAAGGCTGCCTGGGATGGCGAGGAGGAGGCGGGCTTCAAGACCAAGCTCGACAAGCTGCGCACCATCGGCGCGATCTATCCGAACTACATCCAGATCGTCGCCACCACTGAGTCCGGCATCAAGACGCTGGCCGACCTCAAGGGCAAGAGCCTCTCTGTCGGTGCGCCGAAGTCGGGCACCGAGCTGAACTCGCGCGCGATCCTCAGCGCGGCCGGCATGAGCTACAAGGATCTCGGCAAGGTCGAATATCTGCCGTTCGCCGAATCCGTCGATCTCATGAAGAACCGCCAGCTCGCAGCGACGCTGCAATCGGCCGGTCTCGGCGTCGCCTCGCTGAAGGACCTTTCGACCTCGAGCCCGATCACCGTGGTGTCGGTGCCAAAGGAGACCGTCGACAAGATCGGCCCGCCCTTCATCTCCGCGGTCATTCCGGCCAACACCTATACGGGCCAGGACAAGGACGTGCCGACCGCTGCCGTCGTGAACTACCTCGTCACCAGCTCGGCCGTGTCGGACGATCTCGCCTACCAGATGACCAAGCTGGTCTACGAGTCGCTGCCGGAACTCGCCAACGCGCATGCCGCCGGCAAGGAGATCAAGCTCGAGACGGCGGCCAGCGGCAGCCCGGTTCCGCTGCACCCCGGCGCGATTCGCTATTACAAGGAAAAAGGGCTGATCAAGTAATCAGCTCTCCGTCGTCATTCCGGGGCGGCTCGTCAGAGCCGAACCCGGAATCTCGAGATTCCGGGTTCGCCCTTGGGCGCCCCGGAATGACGGAGTGAGTGTTGATGCCCGGGTCGTCTGCGCGAACACGCGCTTCTGCCCGGGCATGACGGTTTCAGGGCGGGGACATATCGATGTTGCAGGCAGAGGGCGCTGAAGCTGCGCCCATCAAGGTCGAGTTCGACAATTTCGAGCACGGTTTCCCGGAAGGGTTCGGACCGGGCGGGTGGGGCGCGCTCGCCTATTGGATCGGCATCGCCTTTGCCTCCTTCCAGCTCTATGTCGCCGCCTTCAACTATCTGCCCAGCCAGGTGGTGCGCGGCGTCCATGTCGGCTTCCTCATTCTCCTCACCTTCGGTCTGATTGCGAACTTCACGGCGCGGAGCAATTTCGGCCGCGCGCTCGGCTGGGTGATCGGCGGCGCCGGCTTCTTGTGCGGCCTCTACCAGTGGATTTTCTACGCCGATTTGATCGCGCGCGACGGCGATCCGACGCGGCTCGATCTCGTGGTCGGCACGCTGCTGGCGGTGCTGATCTTCGAAGGCACGCGGCGCCTGATGGGCGCGGCGCTACCGTTGATGTGCGGCGCCTGCCTCGTCTACTGGTTCTTCGGCCAATATCTGCCGTCGCCGCTCAATCACCGCGGCTACGACTTCGACCAGATCATCACGCATCTGTCGTTCGGCACCGAAGGCTTCTACGGCGTGCCGATCTACGTCTCGGCGACCTACATCTTCCTGTTCATCCTGTTCGGCTCGTTCCTGGAGCGCGCCGGCATGATCCAGCTGTTCACCGACGTCTCGCTCGGCCTGTTCGGCCGGACGCGCGGTGGACCGGCCAAGGTCGCAGTGTTCGCCTCGGGCATGATGGGCACGATCTCCGGCTCCGGCGTCGCCAATGTGGTGACCGTCGGCCAGTTCACGATTCCCCTGATGATCAAGTTCGGCTACCGCCGCGCCTTCGCCGCCGGCGTCGAGGCGACGGCCTCGATGGGCGGGCAGATCATGCCGCCGGTGATGGGCGCGGTCGCCTTCATCATGGCGGAGACGCTCGGCGTGCAATATTCGGAGATCGTGAAGGCGGCGGCGATTCCTGCGATCCTGTATTTCGCCTCGGCCTTCTGGATGGTGCATCTGGAAGCCGGCAAGCACGGTCTCGTCGGCATGAAGCGCTCGGAGCTCCCGAGCGCCTGGAAGGCCCTGGTGACGCGCTGGTACCTCGTGCTGCCGCTCGCCGCCCTGGTCTACATGCTGTTCGAGGGCTTCACGCCGCTCTATGCCGGCAGCATGGGGCTCGCGCTGACCGTGGCGCTGATCCTGGGGACCAGCATCACGGCGGGCGTATCGGCAACCGTAATCCGCACCATCTTCTGGATCGGCCTTGCGCTCGTCGTCGCGGCGCTGTCGCGCGACGGCCTTCAGATCGTGCCGGTCGCTTGCGTCGTCGTCGGATTGATCGTGATCACCGCCTTCGTCCGCGGCGGCTTTGCCCCGCTGCGGGCCTGCCGCGACGCGCTCGCCGAGAGCGCGAAATCCGCCATCACCGTCGGCATGGCCTGCGCCATCGTCGGCGTCATCATCGGCATGATGTCGCAGACCGGCGTCGGCACCATCTTCGGCGGCTGGGTGATCGGCCTCGGTGAGAAGAGCCTGTTCCTGGCGCTGATCATGACCATGTTGCTGTCGATCCTGCTCGGCACCGGCATTCCGACCATCCCGACCTACATCATCACCGCCGCGCTCGCCGCGCCCGCGCTGGCCAAGCTTGGCGTGCCGCTGATCGCAAGCCACATGTTCGCGTTCTACTACGGCATCATGGCCGACCTCTCGCCGCCGGTGGCGCTCGCCGCGCTCGCGGCGGCGCCGATCGCGAAGGAGAATCCGGATAAGATCGGTTGGGAGGCGATGCGCATCGCGCTCGCCGGTTATGTCATCCCCTTCATCTTCGTCTATTCTCCGGCCTTGATGCTGCAAGCCGGCGATCCCATGGCAGCCAAGCTCGGCTTCTATGGCGCGGTGGCGCTGGCGAGCCTGAAGGCACTGGTGGCGATCGGCCTGTTCGGCATGGTGGCGATCGGCTTCCTGTTCACGCGGCTGACGCTGATCGAGCGCCTGGTCGCGCTCGGCGCCGCGTTCTGCCTGCTCGGCGAATTCCCGTTCAGCGACACCGCGGGCTTCGTGCTCGCTGCGGCGATCGTGTTGTGGCAATGGCGGCAGCGCCCGGCGCCAGTCGAGGCGGTGTGAGTCTCTGCCTCGCAACCGCCGTCGGCGTGAAGGCGCTGGCCCTGTCCGCGTTCACGCTTGCATGGACGCATTCGATCGCGAAGGTCGACTGGCAGGAAGACTGGCGCGTCACGCCCGCCGGTCTCGAACTGGTGCAGGCCCGCGTCAAGGGCACCGGGCCCGGCATGGAGCCGCCGCCCGAGGCGCGATTGGTCGACGGCTGGTTTCAGTGGCAACCGAAGCGCGAAGCCATGCAGGAGGTCGTGCTCGGCAATTCGGGTGCAGCCGGGGAATGGCGGCTGTGCCATGACGGACAGTGCCGGACGCTGTCGGAGATTGTCGGGCATCCCATCGGTGCTAACGTCACGACGATGAAGATTTGCGAGAGTCCGTAGCCCGCGTGAGCGGAGCGATATGCGGGACCATTGTTCCCGGATATCGCTTCGCTCATCCGGGCTGCAAGAAGAACAACAAAGGAGAACCCAATGGATCGGCTCAAGGGCAAGGTTGCGATGGTGGTGGGGGCCGGCTCGATCGGGCCCGGCTGGGGCAACGGCAAGGCGACCGCAGTGACCTTCGCGCGCGAGGGCGCGCAGGTGTTTTGCGTCGACCGCAACGGCGCTGCGGCCGAGGACACCGCAAAGATCATCAGCGGCGAGGGCGGCAGGGCGACCGCGTTCACCGCCGACGTCTCGCGACCTGCGGAGATCGAGGCGATGGTGGCGGCATGCCTGAAGGCCTATGGTCGCATCGACGTGCTCGACAACAATGTCGGCATCGCCGAGATGGGAAGCGTGGTCGAGGTGACCGAGGAAAGCTGGGACCGCGTCTTCAGCGTCAACCTCAAGAGCGCCTATTTCGCCATGAAGCACGTCATTCCCGTGATGGTGAAGCAGGGCGGCGGCTCGATCATCAACATCTCCTCGATCGCCTCGATCCGCCACATGGGCATCTCCTACGTCACCTACGGCACCTCCAAGGCGGCGATGAACCAGATGACGCGCACCACGGCGATCGAGTTCGCGCGGCATCATGTGCGGGTGAACGCGATCCTGCCCGGCCTGATGAAGACACCGATGGTGGAGCATTCCGCCGGCCTCGCCAACAGCTATGCCAAGGGCGATGTCGAAGCGATGTGGCGCGCTCGCGATGCGCAGGTGCCGATGGGCCACATGGGCGACGCCTTCGACGTCGCCAACGCTGCGCTGTTCCTGGCCTCGGACGAATCGAAATATGTGACGGGGATCGAGCTCGTGGTGGACGGCGGGATCACCTGCAAGGCCGGGGCTTAGCTCCGACCACCGCTGTCGTCCCGGATCGGCGCTCCGCTCCAGTCAACGCTGCGCGTTGCCTGGAGCTGCGCTTGTCCGGGACGACAGCGGGTTGTTGGGTTGGTTACTGCGCCAGCGCCAGAATCCCGCCGGCGAAGGCATGCCAGGCGGCGCTCTCGCTGACCGGCCAGTTCAGGACCTTCACTGCCAGCAGCGCCAGCGTGCCGTAGATATAGACCGGGTGCACGCGGCCTTCGCTGCGCCAGTCGCGCACCATGGCGACCACGAGCAGAAGCGAGGCGACGACGGCCGGCGCGATGGTCACCGGCACCGGCGGCGGACCGGGCGGTCCCGGAGGGGCCAGGAAGGTCAGGAACCAGCGTGCGATCGCGGCATCGAGGATCGAAACCGCGGCCAGCAGCATCAGGCGCTTGTGAATCTCGGGTCTGCGCGTGTTCACGATGGCGAGCACGAACACGACCGCGAAGAACGCGATCCCGCTCATCGGCACGATCGAGAAGCCGATGCCGGCCTCCTTCTGCCCGAGCGCTGCGGAATGCTGCATCACATGCACCGAGGCGAGGAAGCCGAAGATCGTCATCGCGGTCGCGAGCGACACGCCGGCGATACCGAGCGAGCGGTGATTGACCACGCGGCCCGAGGCCGCGAGCCAGGTCTGCAGCACGAAATAGAGAGACCATGTGAAGAACAAGACGCCGTGAAAGTGAATCACGGGGCTTGCGGACAATGTCCGGTTGGCGAGGGGCACCCAGTAGGTCGGTGCGAAGCCGAGAAAGGCGGTGGCCGCGCAGGCCAGGGCCATGTGGAGATAAAAATATCGTGCGGGCGACGCATCTCGCGCGCGGACACGACGGTCGTCGATCAGGGTCGTCATCAGGAGTGTGTCTGGAGAACCGGGGTTTGGTTCAAACTACGGGACGCTATGTGTGACTTGGCGCACGTTGCTTGACGCCAGAACCCGCCGTCGTCCCGGACCGTGGAGTTTACCCGCCCGCGCTCAATTCCGCGCGATCGAGCTCCTCCTCGATCCGGTGGAAGGCGTCGTCGCCGATCACCTCGGTGGCGCGAAGGTCGAAGATCGATTTGCGCGCGGCCGCGATGGCGCGGCGGCGCAAGGGATCGGCGGGCAGCTCGCCATTGGCGACGCCGCCGTTGGGATCGCTCTCGGCCTGCATCAAGATAGCGCGGTATTCGAGCCGCAGGATCTCCGCCTCCTCCGATGGATCGCTCTCGATCGCATCGAGCGCGGCGCGATACGCGACGGCGCGCGCACGCGCGACCTCGGTACCGACGGGATCGTCATCCTTGAGGCCGAACGCCAGGATCAGCGGCCGCAGCGTCAGGCCCTGGATCACCAGCGATCCCAGCACCACTGCAAAGGCGATGAAGACGATGAAGTCGCGATGGGGAAAATTCTCCGGCAGCGCGAAGGCGGTGGCGAGCGTGACGAGGCCCCGCATGCCGCACCAGGAGATGATGAGGCCGCCCTCGGGCGAGGCGACGGCCTTGGGGTCCTTGGGATGATAGATCCCCTGTGCGACCAGCACACGCAAGGTCGTGCGATAGAACGTCACCCAGCCGAGGCGCACCAGGATCACGGTCAGCAGGATCCAGGCCGCGGCCACGCAATATTCCCAGCGCACGTCCGCATCCAGCCGCGTCCAGATCGGCCGCATCTGCATGCCGATCAGCATGAAGGCGAGTACGTTGAGCACGAATACCGTAGTCTCCCAGACCGCATAGGACGGTACCCGCAGCCGCGCCGGCATGCGCTCGCCTGCGGTGCGCGCGAGGGTGATGGCGTAGACCACGATGGTGAGGATGCCGGAGAGGCCGAGATGCTCGGCGCCGATCCAGATCATGAAGGTGGTGGCGAATTGCACGATGATGGCGCTCGGCGCCTCGGTCACCCGATCCATGAACAGCGGGATGATGCGGCCCGCGAGCAGGCCGGCGATGACGCTGCCGACCAGTGCCAGCGCCATGGTCGGCGCGACCTGGCTCCATGTCAGATGCTCGGCGGCGACCGCGCCGACCGCGATGCGGTAGATCAGAAGCGCGCTCGCATCGTTGAGCAGGCTTTCGCCCTCCAGCACCTTCACCATGCGGTAGGGTAGTTTCACCTGGCTCAGGATCGCGACCGCGGCGGCCGCATCTGGCGGCGCCACGATGGCGCCGAGCGCAACCGCGGCGGCCCAGGGCATGTCAGGCACCAGCCGGTGCGCGACGAAGGCGACGCCGGCCGTGGTCAGGCCGACCGCGGCGACGACCAGGGTCGAGACCGGAACCCAATTGTTGCGCAGATCGCGCAGCGAGGTGTCGAACGCGGCATCGAGCAGGACCGGTGCGACAAAAAGGGCCAGGGCCAGGTCGGGCTGCAGCGTCCAGGACGGACTGGACGGCACGAAGGCGATCAGTGCGCCGCCGATGGCGAGAAAGGTCGGGTAGGGGACCTTGATCCGCCGCGCCAGCGCCGATAATCCAACGGCGCCGAGTAGAAGCGCGATGATCCATTCGAATGTCGACACGATGATCCCCGAAACCGATATGGGTGGCGCCACAAGCTAGCACCAATCCGGCCGCATCATGGCTAGCACGGCCTCGAAGCGAGCCTTAAACGCAAGACTAAAGGCGAGACCGAAAACAAGATTTCCGACTGCAACGAGCATGCGTTTTCGAAAACTCATTCAATCGTCAGGCGCCATATTGCTGAGCGCGCTCCCGCTCGCCGCCGCCGAGGCTGCGACCGGCGGCGAGCCGGCTGCGGTGATCCAGGTCGATGTCGCGCCATGCCTCGCGGCGACCGCGGCCGACGACATCGACAAGGCCGCGACGGCTTGCGCCGCCGTAATCGACAACGAGAAGACAGCGAAGGGGGATCTGATCAAGGCGCTGATCGCGCGCGCGGCGCTCTATGCGCGGCATGACCAGGTCGACCGCGCCATTGCCGACGACAGCCGCGTGCTGCTGCTCGACCCCACGCTTGCCGACATCTTCAATGCCCGCGGCGAGCTCTGGCTCAAGAAGGGCGACAAGCCCAAGGCGGTGCAGGATTTCGGCGCAGCCCTGAAGATCGATCCGAACCACGAGAAGGCCAAGGCCAATCACAGGGCGATGGCGCGCGAGCTCGAGCGGATCGGCGCGCAGATGGCCGTCGCCGGAAAGCCCAGCTTCAATTGCACGCGTGCGCGCCGCGCGGTGGAAAAGGCGATCTGCGCCAATCGCGAGCTCGCCGATCTCGATCGCGAGATCTACGGATCGCATCTGCGCGTCATCCGCGAGGCCCAAAGCCCAGCGGAAGCACGCAAGATCCAGCGCGAGCAGGACGATTTCATCGCGCACAGGAACGCCGGATACGGCCGGCCGGGCTATGATCTGAAGAAGGCGATGCAGGACCGGCTGCAGCAGATCAACGGGGTGGATGGGTACTGAGGCCCTTCGCTTTAAGGAGGCGTCAGGCCCAGCCATGACGGCGTGGACAGATGTGGTTTGAACCCGGCCCCGGCCCACCGCGACAACGGGAAGAACCCGATGTCACGGAGCCCAAAGTCATGTGCGGCATGCATGTTTCCGCGCAAGCGTCCCCATTCTCCCTGCGCGCGTTTCTCCTCGGCACGGCGATGAGCCTTGCGCTCGTTGTCCCGGCCTCGGCTGCCGCCGATTGTGTCGCCGGCAGCACGGCTGCCCCGGCCGAGCTGATCCCGGCCTGCACTGTCATCATCGACCAGACCGCCAATTCCCCGTCCGAACGCGCTGCGGCCCTGCTGGCGCGCGCCGACGCCAATGCCCGGACGTCGGGCGGCCTCACGCAGGCCTTGCGAGACATCGACCGCGCCATTGCGCTCGACGGCAGGAATGCGAAGGCCTGGCGCCTGCGCGGCGACCTGCTGCGCGAAGCCGGCGGCGATCTCAATCGCGCCGCGGCCGACCTCGGCAAAGCCATCGAGCTCGATCCGGCGGATGCCGAGGCCTACGAGCTGCGCGGCGTCGTCTACACCAATCAGCGCCGGCTCGACCGCGCGCTCGCCGACTACGACCAGGCGATCAAGCTGAAGCCGGACAATGCACAGGCCTGGTCCGACCGCGGCGTCGCGCATTACCTCGGCGGTGACAACGAAAAGGCGATCACAAATTTCGACGAAGCCTTGCGGCTCGACCCGAACCGGGCGCGCACCTACACCAATCGCGGTGCGGCCTTTAAGAAGCTCGGCCAGCTCGACAAGGCGGTCGCCGATGACAGCGAGGCGATCAGGCTCGATCCCAAGGTGCCAGAATATTACGACAACCGCGGCCTCGCCTATGCTGCGATGGGCGAGTACGACAAGGCTATTGCCGATTACGATCTGGCGATCCGACGGGAGCCGCGCGCCAACTTCCTGACCAACCGCGGCGATTCCTATCAGTTCAAGGGCGAGCTCGGAGCGGCGCTGAGCGACTACGAGGCCGCGCTGAAGCTCGATCCGACCTTTGCGAAGACCTACAACAACCGCGCCGTGCTCTACAAGAAGATGGGCGAGCGCGCGAAGGCCCTGGCGGACTACGAGATGGCGCTGAAGCTCGACCCCGGCAACGAGAACGCAGCGAATGGCCGCCGCACTGTGATCGCCGAGATCGCGAAATTCGGCGCGGCGTCCCCCGGCCCGATGCATGCGCGATCGTCGGATGATCGCGGTCCGTCATTCGATTGCGCCGCCGCAAAGCGCGAGGTCGAGAAGGTGATCTGCGCCGATCCGCAGCTCGGCGCGCTCGACCGCCAGATCGCTGAGGCTTATGAGCGTGTGCTGAGATCCGCGAGCAGACGCGCGGCGGATGGCCTGCGCAAGTCCCAGCGCGATTTCCTCACGACGCGCGATGCCAGTTTCCGCCGCCCCGGCTACGACCTGAAGAAGGTCATGCAGGATCGCCTGCAGCGGCTGAATGCGATGGAGAGCTAGGTTCTGTCACGCGCACACTGCGTTCCCTCCCCTTGTGGGTAGGGCAATCGCATATGAGATTGATGTCACGTGCGGCATCCTGAGGGCCCGCCAAGGGCGGGCGTCTCGAAGGGTGCGCCACAGGTAACCGCACTCATATGCGATAGCCCTGCCACAAGGGGGAAAGCCCACCTATGTTGCGGTGCTGGTCTGCCCCGATCTCCAATGCTCGCTGAGCGCTCTCGACGGGACCCCTTCTTTTCGGCTTGAACCGCGGCCCGTTCCCGGGAAAATAGCCCGCAACCAAGGCCGGCATTGATCCTGGTCATGGCGGGACGCCCGTCCTGCCATGAGGCTCAAAGCTAGGCGAATAAAGGGAACGGGAGCGCGGGAATGAACGTCGACGGTAAAAGTCGTTATCACGAGGTCCATGCGCGTTCGCTCGCCGACCCCGAAGGCTTCTGGGCCGAAGCCGCGAAAGAGATCGACTGGATCGAGCCGCCGAAAAAGATCTTCGACCCCTCGCAAGGAACCTACGGCCGCTGGTTTACCGGCGGCGTCGTCAACACCTGCTACAACGCGCTCGACCGCCATGTCGAAGGCGGGCGCGCCGACCAGGTCGCCCTGATTCATGATTCGCCGCTGACGGGCAGCATCACCAGGCTGACCTATGCCGAGCTGCTGAGCGAGGTGCAGGCGCTTGCCGCCATCATGCAGGATTTCGGTGTCGCCAAGGGCGATCGGGTCATCCTCTATATGCCGATGGTACCGGAGGCTGTGGTCGCGATGCTCGCCTGCGCGCGGATCGGTGCGGTGCACTCCGTGGTGTTCGGCGGATTTGCCGCGAAGGAGCTCGCCACCCGCATCGACGACGCGCAGCCGAAACTCATTCTCTCCGCAAGCTGCGGCATCGAGCCCGGCCGCATCGTGCAGTACAAGCCATTGCTCGACGAGGCGATCAAGCTTGCCGGCAGCAAGCCGAAGGCCTGCATCGTGCTGCAGCGTCCGCAGCTCACTTGCGACCTGACCCCGGGCCGGGACTACGATTGGGCCAGCCTGCGCCGCAAGGCGCTGAACGACGGCAAGAAGGCGCCTTGCGCGCCCGTTGCAGCGACCGATCCGCTCTACATTCTCTACACCTCGGGCACCACGGGCATCCCGAAGGGCGTCGTGCGCGACAATGGCGGCCATCTCGTTGCGGTGAAATGGTCGATGTTCAACCTCTATGGCGTCAGGCCGGGCGAGGTGTGGTGGTGCGGCTCCGACATCGGCTGGGTGGTCGGCCACAGCTACATCGTCTACGGCCCGCTGCTGCACGGGGCGACCACGATCATGTACGAGGGCAAGCCGGTCGGCACGCCCGACGCCGGCGCGTTCTGGCGCGTGATCTCCGAGCACAAGGCGGTGGCGTTCTTCACCGCGCCGACCGCGTTCCGCGCGATCCGAAAGGAGGATCCGGAAGGAAAGTTCATCCGGCAATACGACCTGTCGAAATTCCGCACGCTGTTCCTCGCCGGCGAGCGGGCCGATCCGCCGACGGTCGAATGGGCGGAAGCGCAGCTCAAGGTGCCGGTGATCGACCATTGGTGGCAGACCGAGACCGGCTGGTGCATCGCCGGCAATCCGGTCGGGCTCGGCATGCTGCCGGTGAAGCATGGCTCGCCGACGGTGCCGATGCCGGGCTACCAGGTCGATGTGGTCGACGAGGCGGCGAAGCCGGTGGGACCCAACACCATGGGCTCGATCGTCATCAAGCTGCCGATGCCGCCGGGCTGCCTGCCGACGCTGTGGAATCAGGATGCGCGCTTCAAGGAAGCCTATTTGAGCGAATTCCCCGGCTATTACAAAACCTCGGACGCCGGCTACAAGGACGAGGACGGCTATGTCTTCGTCATGGGCCGCACCGACGACATCATCAACGTCGCCGGCCACCGGCTCTCCACCGGCGGCATGGAGGAGATCCTGGCCTCGCATCCCGATGTCGCCGAATGTGCCGTGCTCGGCGTCAAGGACGCGATCAAAGGCGAGGTGCCCTGCGGTTTCCTGGTGCTCAAGGCCGGCGTGAAACGCGCCCCCGCCGAGATCGAGAAGGAGATCGTCGCACTGGTGCGCGACAAGCTCGGCCCGGTCGCCGCCTTCAAGCTCGCGATCACCGTCGGCCGCCTGCCCAAGACGCGCTCCGGAAAGATCCTGCGCGGCACCATCAAGAAGATCGCCGACGGCGAGTCCTGGACCATGCCGGCGACGATCGAGGATCCCAAGGCGCTCGACGAGATCGGGGAGGCGCTGAAGGGGCGGGTGTGAGCAGCTCTCTGTCGTGCCCGGGCTTGTCGTCTTCGCATGGCTTCACCGGCCGCAAACCGAATGCCCGGCATAGCCTTGGCGGCGCCGGGACCCGGGCATCCATCAATGGGCAAGCAACTGCCTTGATTTCGATGGATTGCCGGGGCAAGCCCGGCAATGACGAATGGGACAGGACCAGCCAATGTCAGCCAAGCTCGCGCAGTACGGGGCCATCTCCCTGCTCGCCATCGCTCTCTCCGCCTGCTCCGCGCGCTACCAGAATCCGGTGGCGGCGGGCGGCGACGATGACGACGCCGTCTGCCAGAGCCGGGGCTATGCCCAGGGCTCGCCGGAATATGTGGCCTGCCGCAAGGACCGCGACGTCCAGCGCAATGCCGCGACCGCGCGCGCCGACCGCCGCCAGCGCGATCTCGGCGAATACATGCTGAACCATCCCGAGCGGCCGTAGCCATCTGGGCACGTGAACGTAATAGACTGAAGCGGCTCGCCATGCTCAGCGGCTATCACCACGCCAGTGGCTCGCAGTGTCGTTGACCGTTGCAGATATGCAACGCCGTGGCTGAATTGCGACGCATCAGTCCGGATTTGATGCAGGTCAAATCCGAGAGCGCCCCCTTTCTGCTGTGACATCTGTGATCGCGCAACGGAGCGCGCATGGCTGTAAGGGGAATTCAATGCGAAGGACTATTCGGAATGCCGCACGGCTGGTGGTGCTCGCCACCGCGTTCGGTGGGGCGCTCGCATCGGCGCAAGCTGCGGATCTGCCGATCTATACCAAGGCACCGCCGGCGGCGGAGGCGTGGAATCCTTGGATGATCCGTCTGCGCGTCCTTGGCGTGTTGCCGGACGGCGGTGGCAGCTCGGTCAATGTCGCGGGTGTGCCTGCGCTGTCGTCGCCGAATTCGGGCCTTCACATCAGCAACCAGGTCGTTCCCGAACTCGACATCTCTTATTTCTTCACGCAGAACATCGCCGCTGAGTTGATCCTCGGCGTCACGCGGCATCACCTCACCGGATCGGGCACGCTGCAGGGGCTTGATATCGGCAAGACCACGCTGCTGCCGCCGACGCTGACCCTGCAATACCACTTCACCAATTTCGGCGCGTTCAAGCCCTATATCGGTGCCGGCGTCAACTATACGGTGTTCTTCAACAACTCGGCATCCAACGTTCCGTTCGGGGGGCTCGCCGTCACCAACCTGCACGTCAGCAACCAGTGGGGCGGTGCCGTGCAGTTCGGTTTCGACTACATGCTCAACAAGCATTGGGGTCTCAACGTCGACGTGAAGAAGCTGTGGCTGCAGCCAAATTACTCGGCGATGGTCAACGGCGCGATTCCGGTCACAGGCACCGCGCATATCGATCCGTGGCTGGTCGGCGCGGGTGTGACGTACAAGTTCTGAGGCGTTGCGGCGTCGGTCCCGACGGCCGGATGCTCAAAAGACAAATACGCGGCAGGTTTCCCTGCCGCGTTTTTTGCATTCGATCGAAACGAGAGTGGAGCCTTACTCTTCCTCGTCTTCGTGCTTCTTGCCGCCGAGCGTTTTCAGCTTGGCGAACACCGCGTCGACATTGAGGTCGTCGCTCGACTTCTCGGCGGGCTCGTATTCGTCCTTGCGGGTGGTCTCGGAGGCCGGCAGCAGCGTGGCGCCGCCATAGGCTGCGTCGATCGGCTTTTCCTTGGCGGCGCGCTGCACCTCGAAATCGAGCTCGATCTGGGAGCAGAGGCCGAGGGTGACGGGATCGATCGGGGTGAGCTGGGACGTGTTCCAGTGGGTACGATCGCGCACGCTGGCGATGGTGCTCTTGGTGGTGCCGACCAGGCGCATGATCTGCGCGTCCTTCAGCTCCGGATGGCTGCGCAGCAGCCAGAGGATGGCGCTCGGGCGCTCATGACGGCGCGACACCGGGGTGTAGCGCGGGCCCTTGCGCTTGGGCTGCGGCGGCAGCACCACCTTGCTCTCCTGCAGGCGCAGCCGATAATCCGGGTTCTTCTCGCCCTTCTCGATCTCCTCGCGGGTGAGCTGGCCGTTGGAGAGGGGATCCATGCCCTTGATGCCCTGGGCCGCGTCGCCATCGGCGATCGCGCGCACCTCGAGGGGGTGCATCTTGGTGAAATCGGCGACCTGGTCGAAGGTCAGCGCGGTGTTGTCGAGCAGCCAGACGGCGGTCGCCTTGGGCATCAGAGGTGCGTTGCTCATGGCAAATCTCCTTTGTGCTTCGCCCACCCCTCTGGAGGCGAAACCGGTGGTCATCAGCGATGACAGGGAATTCGCGCTATATAAGCCCGGAGGGGGTAGCCACGCAATGGTTCTGCTATAGATAGTGCCTTGACAGCGCCCGAAAGGGGGCCCAATTCCCTTGGAAATCGCGGTATAGTTCAAGCCGACCGTTTTAAGCCCCATTCCAGCCATCGACCGCCCCCGCCAGAAGGCGAAACGGGTGATTCGGTCACGAGATCGCTCAATGTCAGCCAAACCAGACCTCAAGATCGTGCTTTGTTCTCCTCGCGGCTTCTGTGCCGGGGTGGTCCGGGCGATCGATACCGTGGAACGAGCGCTCGATAAGTACGGCGCCCCCGTCTATGTTCGCCATGAGATTGTGCACAACAAATACGTCGTCGATGGGTTGAAAAAGAAGGGCGCCATTTTCGTCGAGGAGCTCGCCGAGATCCCCGAGAATACCTCGGCGCCGGTGGTGTTCTCGGCTCATGGCGTGCCGAAATCGGTTCCGGCCGACGCCCAGTCCCGCAACCTGTTCTCGCTGGATGCGACCTGCCCGCTGGTGACCAAGGTGCATCGCGAGGCCGCGATCCACTTCAAGCGTGGCCGCGAGATCTTCCTGATCGGCCACTCCCATCATCCCGAGGTGGTCGGCACGCTCGGCCAGCTTCCCGCCGGCGCCGTGACCCTGATCGAGACCGCCGAGGACGCCAAGACCATCTCCCCGAAGGACCCCAACAACCTCGCCTTCGTGACCCAGACCACGCTCTCGATCGACGACACCGCGGAGATCGTGGCGCTCCTGAAGGAGCGCTTCCCCAACATCAACGGCCCGCACAAGGAAGACATCTGCTACGCCACCACCAACCGCCAGCTTGCGGTGAAGAAGGTGGCGCCGGTGGTGGACGCGCTGATCGTGGTCGGTGCGCCGAACTCCTCGAACTCGCAGCGCCTGCGCGAGGTCGCCGAGCGCGAGGGCTGCAAGATCGCGGTGCTGGCGCAGCGCGCCGCCGATCTCGATTGGGGTAAGTTCGGCAACATCACTAGCCTCGGCATCACCGCCGGTGCGTCGGCCCCGGAAGTGATCGTCGAGGAGATCATGGACGCCTTCGCCGAGCGCTACACACTGCATGTGGAGACGGTCTCGGCCGCGGAAGAGAACGAGTTCTTCCCGCTGCCGCGTCAGGTGCGTCCCGAAGCTGCCGCCGAGTAGACCTATATGGCGGTCTACACCGATGTTGCCGCCGACGAGCTTGCGGATTTCCTGAGGCAATATGATCTCGGCGAACTGCTCTCCTACAAGGGCATCGCCGAGGGCGTCGAGAACACCAACTTCCTGCTGCATACCAGCCAGGGGTCGTTCATCCTCACGCTTTACGAGAAGCGCGTGGCGAAGAACGACTTGCCGTTCTTCCTCGCGCTGATGACGCATCTGGCCGAGCACGGAATCAACTGCCCGCTGCCGGTGAAGGGAAGAGACGGCGAGGCGCTGCGCGAGCTGTCGGGGCGGCCTGCGGCGATCATCACCTTTCTCGAAGGCATGTGGCCGCGCAAGCCGAACGTGGCGCATTGCGCCGGAGTCGGTGCGGCGCTGGCGAAGATGCATCTGGCGGGCGCGAACTTCCCGATCAAGCGTGCCAATGCGCTGTCGGTCGCGGGCTGGCGGCCGCTGTTCGATGCGGCCTCGCACCGTGCCGACGAGGTGCAGCCGGGCCTGCGCGCGTTCCTGGAGGCCGAGCTCGACCATCTCTCGAGCGGGATCTGGCCAAACAATCTGCCGGAGGGCGTGATCCACGCCGACCTCTTCAACGACAACGTCTTCTTCCTCGGCGACCAGCTCTCCGGGATCATCGACTTCACCTTCGCCTGTAACGACATGCTGGCCTATGACGTCGCGATCTGCCTCAACGCCTGGTGCTTCGAGCCGGATCACTCCTTCAACGTCACCAAGGCGCGTGCCTTCCTCAACGCCTATGGCCGGGTGCGCAAGCTCTCCGAAGCCGAAGAGGCCGCGCTGCCGCTGCTGGCGCGGGGCGCTGCGATCCGCTTCCTGCTGACGCGGCTGGTCGACTGGCTCAACGTGCCGCCGGGCGCGCTGGTCAAGCCGAAGGATCCGCTCGAATATGTCCGCAAGCTGCGCTTCCACCAGAGCGTGACGAGCGTGCGCGATTATGGGCTGATGCCGTCGGGGCTGGTGGCGTGAGCGAGCGTCCCAATGTCACGATCTACACCGACGGCGCCTGCTCGGGGAATCCCGGGCCGGGCGGCTGGGGTGCAATCCTGAGATTCGGCGACAAGGAAAAAGAGCTGAGCGGCGGCGAGCGCCACACCACCAACAATCAGATGGAGCTGATGGCGGCGATCTCGGCGCTCGAAGCGCTGAAGAAGCCGTGCACCGTCGATCTCTACACCGACAGCCAATACGTCCGGCAGGGCATCACGGGCTGGATCTTCGGCTGGAAGCGGAACGGCTGGCGCACCGCCGACAAGAAGCCGGTGAAGAACGTCGAGCTATGGCAGCGCCTGGATGCCGCGCTGAAGCAGCACGAGGTCCGCTGGCACTGGGTCAAGGGCCATGCCGGCCACCCCGAGAACGAGCGCGCCGATCAGCTGGCGCGCGACGGCATCGTGAAGGCAAGGCTGCAGCAGCGGGTCAGGGAGTAGGGGGGCAAACGCTCCCTTCGACCCTCATGGCCGGGCTTGACCCGGCCATCCACGTCTTTTCGCACATGACGTGAGGAACGTGGATGCCCGGGACAAGCCCGGGCATGACGTGGTCCTTGGAAAGAAATGCCCCTAAAGCTCAGAGCTGCCCGAGCAGCGTATCGCCGCCGGAGACCTCGACCTTGCCGGGCATTGCCTCGAGGTTGAGCTTCTTGACCACGCCGTCCTCCACCAGCATCGAATAGCGCTTCGAGCGAATGCCGAGGCCGTTGGCGGAGGCGTCCAGCTCCATGCCGATCGCCTTGGTGAAGTCGGCATTGCCGTCGGCGAGGAAGATCGCCTCGTCGCGCTGGTCGGTATCGCGCTTCCAGGCGTTCATGACGAAGGCGTCGTTGACGGAGACGATGGCGATGGTGTCGACGCCCTTGTCCTTCATGGCATAGGCGTTGAGGAAGATGCTCGGCAGATGCATCTTGTGGCAGGTGCCGGTGTAGGCGCCGGGCACCGCGAACAGTGCCACCTTCTTGCCCTTGAAGATGTCGTCGGTGGTCTTCACCTGCGGGCCGTCCGCCGTCATCACGCGGAATTTCGCCTCGGGCAGCTTGTCGCCAATCTGGATCGCCATCGTCGTTCTCCCTGAAGATCGATCCTGCCTTTTAGACCGTGCGGCGGGCCTGCACAATATTGCCGGCGGGCGAAGCGGCGAGAGCCTGAAGCTCCCGCCGGGCCCTTCACCATCATGTCATCAACCGGAGAAGCCGCCATTGTCGAGAAAGTCCTGCTCTTCCGCCGTAGTGTCGCGGCCGAGGAGGCGGTTGCGGTGGGGAAACCGGCCGAACCGCTGGATGATCTCGGCGTGCATCCTCGCATATTTCAGGTTCTTGGCATTCTCGGTGTTCTGAAACAGCGCGACGCAATGCAGCTGGTCGGGCAGATGCTCCGAATGCATGAAAGGCAAATAGAGGAATTCGAGCAGGAGCGGGTCGACCCTGCGATCGACTCCGCGGTCGATGGCGCGGCGGGCGGCGTCGCGCGCCAGGCCGTCGCTGGCAAAGGTCTGGGAGGTGCCGCGGAACATGTTGCGGGGAAATTGGTCGAGCACGATCACCAGCGCGAGCGCGCCGTCGTCGCTGTCTTCCCACGATGCCAGTCCGCCGGCGGCCGCCTCCTGCCAGAGTGGAAGAAAGCGGCGCCTCACCTCCGCGTCGAAGGCGTCGTCATGCGCGTACCAGCGCTCGCTGCCGGCCTCGCGCCAGAAGGCGAGAACGTCTGACGGCGCGATGTTGCTGCCGGCTTTCATCAACCGGCGAGGCGCTTACGCGGCCTCCGCGTTCTTCTCGTCGCGCAGCTGCCGACGCAGGATCTTGCCGACATTGGTCTTGGGCAGGTCGTTGCGGAATTCGATGTGCTTGGGCACCTTGTAGCCGGTCAGTTGCTCGTGACAGAATTTGATCACGGCCTCGGCGGTGAGGTTCTGATCCTTCTTCACCACGAAAGCCTTCACGGCTTCGCCCGACTTCGAATCAGGGATGCCGATCACGGCGCATTCGAGCACCCCCGGATGGCTCGCGATCACTTCCTCGACCTCGTTCGGATAGACGTTGAAGCCGGAGACCAAGATCATGTCCTTCTTGCGGTCGACGATCTTGGTGTAGCCCTTCTCGTCCATCACGCCGATGTCGCCGGTGCGGAAAAAGCCGTCCGCGGTCATCACCTTGGCGGTCTCCTCCGGCCTGTTCCAGTAGCCCGACATCACTTGCGGCCCCTTCGCGCAGATCTCGCCGGTGTGGCCGAGCGGGACTTCGTTGCCGTCGTCGTCGCGGATCGAGATGTAGGTCGACGGCACCGGGATGCCGATCGTGCCCGTGAACTCGGTCGCGGTTGCCGGATTGCAGGTCAGCGTCGGCGAAGTCTCCGACAGGCCGTAACCCTCGGCGATGAAGCAGCCGGTGATCGCTTTCCATTGATCGGCCACGGGGCGCTGCACCGCCATGCCGCCGCCGTTGGAGATCTTCAGCTTGGAGAAGTCGAGCTTCTTGAAATCGGGATGGTGCATCAAGCCGTTGTAGAGCGTGTTCACAGCCGGGAAGCTGTTGACCTGGTACTTCGCCAGCTCCTTGATGAAGCCGGGAATGTCGCGCGGGTTGGGGATCAGGAGATTGCAGCCGCCGGCGCGCACCGCGAGCAGGTAGCAGGCCGTCAGCGCGAAGATGTGATAGAGCGGCAGCGCGCAGACGATCATGAGCTGGTCGACATGCGGCGGCGCGGCCAGCGCCGGCTGCAGCCAGGCGTCGTTCTGCAACACGTTGGCGACGATGTTGCGGTGGAGCAGGGTGGCGCCCTTGGAGACGCCGGTGGTGCCGCCGGTATATTGCAGGAAGGCGACGTCGCCCGGCGAAAGCTTCGGCTTGTTGAAGGTCATGCCGCGGCCGGCCGACAATGCGTCGTTGAAGGAGACCGAACCCGGCAGCGACCACGCCGGTACCATCTTCTTGACGCGGCGGACGACGAGATTGACGATCACGCCCTTGAAGCCGAGCAGGTCGCCCATGCTGGCGACGATGACGTGCTTCACCTGCGTCTTCGCGATCACCTGCTCGACGGTGTGGGCGAAATTCTCCAGCACGATGATGGCTTCAGCGCCGGAATCCTTGAGCTGGTGCTCGAGCTCGCGCGGCGTGTAGAGCGGATTGACGTTGACCACCGCGAATCCGGCGCGCAGCACCGCGGCGGTCGCAACCGGATATTGCAGCACGTTCGGCATCATGATGGCGACGCGGGCACCGCGCTGCAGCCCGCGGCCCTGCAAATAGGCGGCGAGCGCGACCGACATCTGGTCGAGGTCGCGGTAACTGATCGACTTGTCCATGCAGATGAACGCCTTGCGGTCGGCGAACTTGGTGAAGCTCTCCTCCAGGAGGTCGACCAGCGATGCGTATTGGGTCGGCTCGATATCGGCGGGCACGCCGGGCGGATATTGCTTGAGCCAGATGCGCTCCATGGAAAACTCCCCTCATCTACCAGAGCCCGTTGTGTCTCGGGCTTGCCTCATTGCCGCCAGTATCGAGCCTGCCGGAACGGGTGGCAAGCCGTCGAGGCTTAAGGCAAAGGTCGGGGAGTAGCTACTGGAATCCTCGCAAACGGCGCTGCCGCGGGTGCGAAGCGCCGGCCGTCGCGGCGAGGCCGCCGTTAACTGTTGTTGGCCGGCTTGGCGGCGGGCTTGGTCGCGGATTTGGGCTTGGCGGGCTTCTGATCGCCGGCTGCCACCGGCTTCTCGGCGGGCTTTGCCGCCGCATCGTGCTTGGCGGCAGCATGCTTGGGCGCCGCAGGTTTCGCCGCGGTTTTCGCCTCGTTCTTGCCGTCGCTCTTGGCCTCCGCCGGCTTGGCAGCAGGTTTCGCCGCCGCCGTCTTGGTGTCCTTGCTGGCGTCCTTCCCCGTGTCTTTGGGCTTGTCGGCCGCATCGGGCTTCTTGGCCACGCGCGACTTCTTGCCACGTGGCTTGGATGCGGCCTGCTGGTCGGCATCGGCCGCGACCGCCGCGATCAGGGCGGTGCCGCTGCGAGTCGGGCCGGTATAGACCAGCACGGGCTCGGTCGGCGCCGGCGCCGAGGCCATCAGCTCGGATGCCTTCATCAGCGGCGGCTGGAGGCCCGCAGTGAAGAACGTCACCTGGGCTTCGCCGCCGGTCGCCGAGGCCGATCCCGATGTGCCGCCATTGGCCGCAATCAGCGCATCGTCGTCGTCGCTGGCCGGCCGCTTGCGATGGGCGCCGCACATCTCGTCGCGCAGGTTCGGCGGCGAGGCGTCGACCGGCACGAGGTTGTCGACCGTGCCGAGCGAGGGGCGCAGCCAGGTGAGATTGTCTTGAGCGAAGCCGCGCTCCAGCAGCTGCGCCGCCTTCACCGCGCGCGCGGTGCCGGAATTGGCGCCCAGCACCACCGCGATCAGCCGGCGGCCGTTGCGCGTCGCCGAGGCGACGAGATTGTAGCCGGAGGCGCAGATGAAGCCGGTCTTGAAACCGTCAGCGCCGGGATAACGGCCGATCAGCTTGTTGAAATTGCCGGTGACGCGCTTGCCGAAGCGGATCGCCGGGATGTGCACGAAATATTCGTATTCCGGCAGGTCGCGCAGGAAAGAGCGCGCCAGGATGCCGAGGTCTCGCGCCGACGTGATCTGGCCGTCGGCGGGCAGGCCGTTCGGATTGACGTAGCTGGTCTGCGTCATGCCGAGCTTCTTCGCGGTGTCGTTCATCATCGCGGAGAAGCCGTCGATCGAACCGCCGACGCCTTCGGCGAGCACCACGGCCATGTCGTTCGCCGACTTGACCATCATCATCTTCAGGGCGTTGTCGACGGTGAGCTGCGTCCCTGGACGGAACCCCATCTTCGAGGGCGATTGCGAGGCTGCCGTCGGCGAGACCGTGAGCAGCGTGTCGAGCGTCAGCCGGCCATCCTTGACCGCCTTCAGCGTCACATAGGCGGTCATGATCTTGGTGACGGAGGCCGGATACCAGGGAATGGTCGCGTTTTCCGCCTGCAGCACCTTGCCGCTGTCGGCCTCGATCAGCAGCAGCGCCTCGGCGCTCGCCGCGCGCGGCGCAAGCAGCGCGGCACATGCGAGGCTCGCGGCGAACAGGTTGAACAGGGACTTGCGAAGCAGCGGGCGTAGGGCGTGCACTATCCGATTCCGGTCCTTGGAGGCTCGCCGATCCCGGCGGCTCTCATGATCTGATTGTCGGTTCTGAAATCCAGCGCCGCCGCTTGCGGCGTCGCAAACCTATACCGGCTGGTGCGTCGAGCATAGGGGGCCAGGCGCGGTATTCCGCAATGAAATAGGCCGAATTTCGACGGCGCTGTGAGGACTTGCTACGGGGACTTGGCCGCCGTCGCGGCAGCCTCGGACGCCGCCACACTGGCCCGCGTGCTTGCTTGGGCGGTTTCATGGACCATGAACTGCGCCCTGGCGAGTTCGGCAAAATGGCCGCCTTTGGCCACGAGTTCGTCGAAAGTTCCGCTTTCGATCACGCGCCCGTTCTCGAACACCAGGATCCGCGTGGCGTTGCGGATCGTGGAGAGGCGGTGGGCGATCACGAAAGTGGTGCGGCCCTTCATCACTTCATCGAGAGCGGCATTCACCTTGGCCTCGGTGACGGCGTCGAGCGCGCTGGTGGCTTCGTCCAGGATCAGGATCGGCGGGTCCTTCAGCAGCGCGCGGGCGATCGACAGGCGCTGCCTCTCGCCGCCGGACAGCATGCGGCCGCGTTCGCCGGCATTGGTCTCGAAGCCGCCGCTGCGCTCGATGAATTCGAGCGCCTGCGCCCGCTCCGCCGCCTGGCGCATCTCGGGCTCGGTCGCATCCGGCTTGCCGACGCGCAAATTCTCTGCGATCGAACGGTTGAACAGCAGCGCTTCCTGGAACACGACGCCGATGTTCCGCCGCAGCGAGGTCAGCGTCACCCCGCGCACGTCCATGCCGTCGATCTTGATGACGCCGGATTGCGGATCGAAAGCGCGGTGCAGAAGCGCGATCGCGGTCGACTTGCCGGCGCCGGTCGGACCGACCAGCGCGATGGTCTGGCCGGGCAGCGCGGTGAAGGTGAGATCCTCGATCGCCGGCCGCTTGCCGTCATAGGAGAAGGTAACATCGTTGAATTCGACGAGGCCCGACAGCCTGCCGGCGTCGATCGCGTCGGGCCGGTCGTGCACCGCGGGCACGGCGTCGAGCACGTTGAAGAACTCGCGCAGGCGCGGCGCTTCCATGAAGACGTTGTTGATGAAGCTCACGACCTGCTCGAGCTTCTGGATCAAGAGCGTGGCAAAGCTCACGAACATCACGATCTCGCCGACCGAGGTGAGGCCCTGGTCGTGCAGGGCGATGCCGAGCGTGAAGATCGCCAGCACCGTGATGGTGGTGGATGCGCGGGTGATGACGGTGACCAGCGCCCACCACGACAGCACCGGCATCTGCGCGGCGAGCAGCTCGTCGGCGACCGAGCGCAGTCCCTTCACCTCGGATTCGACGCGGACGAAGCTCTGCACCAGCGCGACGTTGCCGAGCGCATCGGAGGCACGGGCGGAAAGCTCGCTGTAATGCTCCTCGACCTCCATCTGCATGCCGAAGGTCCTGCGCACCACGAAGGTCGTCAGTGCGGTGAAGACGATGCAGAGCACGAACAGGAGGATCGCGAGCCGCCAGTTCAGATAGAGCGACAGCGGCAGCAGCACCGCGACCGAGAGGATCGCGGCGAAATGCTCGCGGAAGAAGCCGAGCCAGAGCCGCCACAGGGCATCGGTGCCGTTGAGCATCACCTTCATCAGGCGGCCCGAATGGGTGCCGGAGTGGAAGGTCAGCGGCAGTTGCAGGATGTGCTCGAAATAGCTCGTCAGCACCGCCTGGCGCTGGCGATGCGAGAGCCGGTCGGCTTGCAGGGCCACGAGCGCGCTGCACAGGATGGTGAAGAGCCCGAACGCGACCCAGGCCGCCAGGAACGGCCAGGCCGAGTTGGAGCCGGCTACCGTCTTGCCCGAGAGCACGTCGACGATCCGGCCGAACAGCACGGGTTCGGCGAATTGCGAGCCTGCCAGCAGCAGATTGGCCACCGCAAGCAGCCAGCCCAGCCGCGCTTCCTTGCCGAGCAGTTCGAGAACGCGGGTATAGAGGCGGAGGATGGACATACGGGCGACGAACTCGAGCGGATGACGGAGCCCGCATTCTAAGCAGGGATCGCGCGCGAGATATAGCGGAAGCTGTCAGTTTTTCTCAGTTGATCAGCCGCCCCGCGACCGGCGGCAGGAACTGGTCGTCGAAGATATCGCTTGCCGCTGGCCGCTTGCGGAATTTGTAGTCCTGCGCGATCTGGTCGATCGAGCGCTCCAGGCGCAGTGGCTCGATACCGCCGAGACCGTTGCGCCTGACCTCGTCGGTGAGGATGTTGTCGGCGAGGACGGTGCGCACGCGTTCCAGCTCGAGCTCGCGGTCGCCGCCGTCGATGCGGCTCGCAACCTCGTCCGCCGCGCGCGCCGGCTCCTTGGCGGTCGCGGCGATGCCGGCGATCAAGGCGCGGAGGAAGCCCTTCACGGCGTCCGGCTTTGCTGCGGCGAAGGCGGCGTTCGCCACCACGGCGAAGCCATAGGCCTCGCAGCCATAGTCGGCATAACGCAGCACGACGAGGTCGGCGCCGGGTACACCGCGATCGCGCAGGTTGACCGCCGAAAGATAGCTGAAACCCGCGATGGCATCGACCTGTCCCGCGGACAGGATCGGCTCGCGTACCGCGGCGCTGATCTTGTGGAATTTGACACTCGCTGCCTTGATGCCGTTGTGCTGCGCCAGCGCCGGCCACAGCCGCGTCGACAGATCGCCGTCGGCGACGCCGACGGTCTTGCCGTCGAGATCGGGTAATGCGTGGATGCCGCGGCTCCTGCGCGCGATAATCGCGTAAGGGGCCCGGTCGAACAGCACGAACACCGCCTTGACTGGTGCCGCGTCCTCCTTGTCGCGAAACCGGATCAGCTCGTTGATGTCGACGAGCGCGAGCTCGCTGTCGCCCTTGGCGACGCGCGCGAGCGCTTCCGGCGATCCTGTTGCGCTGCTGAAGGTCACGTTGAGACGCTCGGCGCCGAACCTGCCGTCTTTCGCCGCAAGGAAGAATGGCGCCATGCTCGCATCGAGCGGGCGGTCGAAGGTGAAGTGGATCGCAATCGAGGGCGGCACGGCAGTCTCGGCCGCGCCGACATCGTGTGCAACGAGTGTTGCAAGCGAGATCGAGAGGGCCAGCAGGCAACGAAGCGCGATGATCTTGAATTCCGACATCAGTTGCGCCGGTCCCGCATTGTTATGATTTGGTGACGCTTGCAGCGCCGGCTGGCGATCAGCCTGTCCGCACCAACATGAACGGCGGATGAGCGGCGGTTGCGTCACGATTACGCAACCCCGTTCAGCTTGCGTTGGGGTTGGGGAACCCAACTTAGGCTATGCGGGTTTGAAAGGCATGAGCCTGTCCGCAGGCGTCCATTCCAGGTCCCAAAGGAGGGCCCAAGACATGTTCGAGCGATTCTCCAAATTTGTGGGCCGAAAGGCCGTTCTTGCTACTGCTGCGGCGCTGGCGTTGACCGCGGTTGCCCCGACCACTTCCTATGCGGGCGGCCGCCACTGGCACGGCGGCGGAGGCGGCGCGGCCGCTGCCGCGGCTTTCGCGGCCATCGGCACTGGCCTTGCCATTGCCGCGACGCGCGACGCCTACGCCTATGACTACGGTCCGGGCTACGGCTATTACGGCGGTCCTGCCTATTACAGCGGCCCGGCCTACGGTCCCTATTACGGCCCGGGCCCGAACTACCAGTATCAGCGCTATGGCGGCACGGCTCCGTCCGAATTCTGCGGCCAGGGTTATTACCAGAACTGCTACTAGTCCTATACTAGCCTTGGCAGCCGGGTTAACCGGGACAGGCCGTCGCGCTTGCCGCGCCGGCCTGTTTTTTGCTTTTATTGTAGCACGTTAACGCGCTCGACATTTATTTAGAGTAGTTTGACTATCATGAGTGATTCGCTTGAGCGGCTATATCTGGCTGTGCTCGCGGCCAGAGATCTTGATCCGGCAACATCGCGCACCGCCCGGCTGTTTCAGCGCGGGCCCTCGAAAATGGCAAAGAAGCTCGCCGAAGAGGCAATCGAGGTCGTGATCGATGCCGTCAATGGCGACACCGATGCCGTGATCCGGGAAAGCGCCGATCTCTTGTACAATCTCACCGTGCTGTGGGCCTCGGCCGGGGTGCGCCCCGAGGACGTCTGGCGCGAGATGACACGGCGGGAAGACATGCTCGGCATCGCCGAGAAGCTGCCGAAATCGTCGATGAAGCTGCCGAAGGTCGCGTCACCGCGCATGGCCGCGAGGCGGCCAATTGTCGCGCTCGAGGGCCGTACGGCGCGCAAGCGCCACTAAAGCGCGACGAAAACGTCACAAAACTCGCGATGGACAAATCCGCCCCATGGTGCTTCATCGCGGCGCTATGCTGAAACGTATCTACGACTGGTGCATCGACGCCGCCCACAAGCCCTACGCGCTCTGGATCATGGGCATCGTGTCTTTCGCCGAAAGCTCCTTCTTTCCGGTCCCGCCGGATGTCATGCTGATCCCGATGTCCCTGGCGCGCCCGCAGCGCGCCTGGCTTTATGCAGCCGTCTGTACCGTGACCTCGGTTCTCGGCGGGGTTCTCGGCTACGCCATCGGTGCGCTGCTCTATGACTCGCTCGGCCATTGGCTGATCCAGCTCTACGGGCTCGGCGATCAGGTCGACGGCTTCCGTGCCAAATACGCCGAATGGGGCGCGGTGATCATCCTGCTCAAGGGGCTGACTCCGATCCCGTACAAGCTCGTCACGATCACCTCGGGCTTTGCCGGCTACAATCTGCTTTTGTTCGTCCTGTTCTCAGTCGTTGCGCGAGGCGGACGCTTCTTCATCGTCGCGATCCTGCTCAACCGCTATGGCGACTGGATCCGCGTGAAGATCGAGAAGCATCTCGGTCTCGTGGTGGCGGTCGGTGCCGCGGCGCTGGTGCTCGGCTTCGTCATCGCCATCAAGCTGATGTAGCGTCAGCGGCTTTGCCGCCGGGCCGGCTTCGGCTACGGTTGCCGTCATGATGGTTCGATCCGGCAATCCCGCCCTGCGGCTCGGGACGCTGATGTCAGCAGTGCTGCTGATCCTGCTTGCCGGCGGGACGGCTTGGCCGCAATCCGTCCCGCCGGCGCTCGGCCTGCGGGAGCAGGGGGCGCAGGCCGCGCCGCCATCGACCCCCGCAGCTTCGGCGCCGCCGGCGGCAGTGGAAAATCCCGGGCTGATCAACGAAATGGGCAAGCTGTTCGACAAGCTGCCCTCGATCCTGCCGCCGATCAAAAGCCCCAGTGAAACCATGAACGACCTGTCGCGGCTGACCAAGCCCTCGACCATGGTCTCGGGCCGCATGGCCTGTCCGGCCTCGTCGAACGGCGCGCCCGATTGCAAGCAGGCCGCCGACCTCCTGTGCCAGAGCAAGGGTTACAAGGAAGGCAAGAGCCTCAATGCCGACTCCGCGGAAAAATGCTCGGCCAAGGTCCTGATCCCGGGCAGGCAACGCAAACCGGATGACTGCCGCACCGATACGTTCGTGACCAGCGCGCTGTGCCAGAATTGACGGACGTCGCGCGAGCAACAAGGAGTGCCCATGAGCCGTACGGAGCAGGACTTCCTCGGACAGCGTGAGATCGCCGACGACATCTATTACGGCGTCCAGACCATCCGGGGGAAGGAGAACTTCCACATCACCGGCATTCCGATGAGCCAGGAGCCTTACTTCGTGAAGGCGCTTGGTTACGTCAAGAAAGCCGCGGCCATGGCCAATCGCGACCTCGGGGCGATCGACGCCAAGGTCGCGGACGCGATCATCCTCGGCTGCGACCGCGTCATCGCCGGCGACATGATGGACCAGTTCGTCACCGACTTCATCCAGGGCGGCGCCGGCACATCGACCAACATGAACGCCAACGAGGTGATTGCGAACCTTGCGCTGGAATTGCTCGGCTTCGCCAAGGGCGACTATCAGCACGTCAGCCCGAACGATCACGTCAATTACGGCCAGTCGACCAACGACACCTATCCGACCGCGTTTCGGCTGGCGCTGATCCTGCGGCTCGAGAGCTACATGACTGCGCTGCGCCAGCTCCAGGAAGCCTTCTTCACCAAGGGCCGCGAGTTCGACCGCGTGCTGAAGATGGGACGCACGCACCTCCAGGACGCCGTGCCGATGTCGCTCGGCGCGGAATTCCGGGGCTGGGGCACCACGATCGGCGAGGAGGTCGATCGCATCTCGGAAGCACGCGCATTGCTGCGCGAGATCAATCTCGGCGCCACGGCGATCGGCACCTCCGTGACCGCGGCCGTCGGATATCCCAAGCTCGCGGTCCGGCACCTGAGCGCGCTGACCGGCGTCGACTTCATCCTCGCTGGCGACCTCGTCGAGGCGACCTCGGACACCGGCGCCTATGTGCAGCTCTCCGGCGTGCTGAAGCGCACCGCGAGCAAGCTGACCAAGATCTGCAACGACATCCGCCTGCTCGCCTCCGGCCCGCGCGCCGGCTTCAACGAGATCAACCTGCCGCAATTGCAGCCGGGCTCCTCGATCATGCCCGGCAAGGTCAATCCCGTCATCCCCGAGGTCGTCAACCAGACCAGCTTCCTCGTGATCGGGCTCGACACCACGGTGACGCTGGCGGCAAGCGCCGGTCAGCTCCAGCTCAACGTGATGGAGCCGGTGATCTCGTTCGCGCTGTTCTTCTCGATCCGCACCATGGAGCGCGCCGTCAACAGCCTGCGCGAGAACTGTGTCGTCGGCATTACCGCCAACGAGGAGCACACCCGCAATATGGTGCTGAACTCGCTCGGCATCGTCACCGTGCTGAAGCCGCTGCTCGGCTACAAGCAATGCGCCGAGATCGCGCGCGAAGGCTACAAGACCGGCAAGTCGCTGCACCAGATCGTGGTGGTCGAGCGCAAGTTGCTGACGCAGCAGAAGTGGGACGAGATGTTCTCGTTCGAGCGGCTGATCAACCCGGATTTGATTGGGTGATCGACCGTCACGGGCAGATCTCTCCTCGTCATTGCGAGGAGCTTTTGCGACGAAGCAATCCAGAATCTTTCCGCAGAGGAGCCTGGATTGCTTCGCTTCGCTCGCAATGACGGATGGGCAAGCCGCGGGGGCGAATTCCGCTGCTTGGAATTGCGGCAACAGCCTCTTCCGCGGCGGCCAAACGCAATACTTGACAGTGGAAAGATTGCCTTGTTGGTATGGTGCCCAACCTTCCATTGACCGGCCAACAGAGGATCGTTTCGCAATGTCCATGCCTGCCTTGTTCAAGGGGCGCCTGTCGATCCCCGTGATCGGCTCGCCGCTCTTCATCATCTCGGTGCCCGATCTCGTGATCGCGCAGTGCAAGGCGGGTGTGGTCGGCTCGTTTCCGGCGCTGAACGCGCGACCGCCGGAGCTGCTCGACGAATGGCTGGCCCGCATCACCGAGGAGCTCGCGGCGTATGACCGCGCCCATCCCGACAAGCCGTCGGCGCCGTTCGCGGTCAACCAGATCGTGCACAAGTCGAACAATCGGCTCGACCACGACATGCAGCTCTGCGCCAAGCACAAGGTGCCGATGATCATCTCCTCGCTTGGCGCGCGGGAGGAGCTGAACCAGGCCGTGCACGGCTGGGGCGGCATCGTCTTCCACGACGTGATCAACCAGAAATTTGCGCACAAGGCGATCGAGAAGGGCGCCGACGGTCTGATCCTGGTTGCGGCCGGCGCCGGCGGCCATGCCGGCACCATCTCGCCGCTCGCCTTCGTCGCCGAGACGCGCAAGTGGTTCGACGGCCCGATCGCGCTGTCGGGCGCGATCGGCAACGGCAAGGCGATCCGTGCCGCGCGCATCTTGGGAGCCGACTTCGCCTATATCGGCTCGGCCTTCATCGCGACGAAAGAGGCCAATGCGGTCGAACGCTACAAGGAGATGATCGCCGGCTCGAGCGCCGACGACATCGTCTATTCCAATCTCTTCACCGGCGTGCACGGCAATTATCTCAAGCCCTCGATCCTCGCCGCCGGCATGGATCCCGACAATCTGCCGACCTCAGATCCCTCCAAGATGAATTTCGGCACCGACGCTTCCGGCGAGCGCGCCAAGCCGAAGGCCTGGAAGGAAATCTGGGGCTCGGGTCAGGGCATCGGCAGCATCGACAAGGTCGTCCCTGCCGCCGAGCTGATCGCGCGCTTCAAGAAGGAATACGACGAAGCGATCGATCCGCCGCTGTGATCGTCCCGAGATCGAGTGCAGCATGACCGCCATCTACCGCGTCGACGGCAACAGCGTCGTCACCAGTCCGGATGCCGCCGGTCCCTGGGACCGGCGCATGCAGCACGGCTCGGCGCCGGCGTCGCTGGTGACATGGGCGGCTGAGCGCATCCCGACGCCGGTGCCGATGGATGTCGCGCGCGTCACCATCGATCTGATGCGGCCCGTTCCGGTGGCGCCGCTCGCGATCGCGACCGAGGTCCTGCGCGAGGGGCGCAAGATCCAGCTCTGCGGGATCAAGCTGCTGGCCGACGGCGTGCAGGTCGTCGGCGCGACCGTGTTGAAGATCAGGCGCCAGAAGCTCACGCTGCCCGCCGAGGTCAAGGAGCTGCCGGTTACATTGCCCTTGCCGGAGGAGTCATTGGTCGAGGACGGTCACGCCGCCACCAGCCCCTTCGTGCGTTCGGTCTCGATGCGTGCTGCGCGCGGCCGCTTCGGTCAGGCCGGCGCTGGCGCGATCTGGTTTCGTGTCGATCATCCGCTGATCGAGGGCGAGGCGATCTCGCAGGCCATGCGCGCCGTGGTCGCCGCCGATTTCTCCAACGGCACCGCCTCGACGCTCGATTTCCGCGCCTGGACCTACATCAACGCCGACCTCACGGTCAGCTTCGCACGCCAGCCGGTCGGCGAATGGATCCTGCTCGACGGTGAGTCCTGGATTGGCACCGACGGCACCGGGCTCGCAATGTCGCGCCTTGCCGACAGGCAGGGTTATTTTGGCCGCGCGGTGCAGAGTCTCGTGATCGAGAAGCGGTGAGGCGCTCTGGAATACCTGATTTTGCCCGGTCGAGCCCGGCGATGACACGTGGTTCGCCGTGAGCGCTCGCGGGCTTGGCGCCTGCGACCCGTCACGGCCTCAACGATAAAACATCGACGGCGGCACGCCAAAGTGCCGGCGAAACATGGCGGCAAATGCGCTTTGGCTGGCGTAGCCGCAATCGAAGGCGACGTCGATGATCTTCTCGCCGGAGGCGATACGGCGCAGCGCGTGCAGGAGGCGCGCCTGCTGCCGCCATTGCGCGAAACTCATCCCGGTCTGTCTCGCGAAGAGGCGGTGAATTGTCTTGGCGGTGACCCCGACGCGCCCAGCCCAATGCTCGACGGTCGAATTGTCCGATGGGTTGTCGGCGATGGCTGAGCAGATCGTTCGAAGCCTGATGTCTTCGGGGAACGGCAGATGCAGAGGCAGTACGTCCGAGACGCGCAGTTCGTCGAGCAGCAGCCGCATCAACCGTCCGTCGCGGCCGGCCTCGTCATAGTCGAGGGGAATGCGCGTTGCCGCAACGACCAGCTCGCGCAGTAGCGGCGACACCGCGATGACGCAGTTCTTCCCCGGCAGATGCGCTGCGGCGTTCGGGTCGACGAACACGGTGCGGATCCGTACCCGCCCCGACATGATCGTCTCATGGTCGAGACCGGGCGCGAGCCATACCGCCCGGTTCGGCGGCACGATCCACGTGCCCGCGGCCGAACGCACCACCATGACGCCTTCGATGGCATAGAGCAGCTGTGCGGTCGGATGCGCGTGTACGCCGGTGGAGGCGCCATCGGGATAGTCCACCTCCATCGCAGACAGCGCGCGCCTCGTGGCATGGAACGCAAGATGCCGTGTGGTGAGCTCGTCCAGCATGTCTCAATCTCGACAGTCCCGGTCATTCTAGAGCGATACGGACGCTGGCGAAAGCACTACGCCTGGCCTCAACGGTTTGAATTCGAGAGTCGAAGCCATGACCAACAAGGCCGCCTTCCTCTATCCGTTCTTCGCGATCGTGCTGTGGGCGGGAAACGTGATCGTCTCGCGGTTGTCCGCCCACACCATCGGGCCCGAGGCGATCACGTTCTATCGCCTGCTGCTCGCGACCGGATGCATGAGCCTGTTCGTCGCCGCGCCGGCCTGGCGCAACCGGACGGTGATCTGGCGGCATTTCGGACAGTTCGCGGTGCTCGGCTTCCTTGCGATGTGCCTGTTCCAGAGCTTGTCATATCTCGCTGCCGAGACCACCAGCGCGACCAACATGGCGGTGTTCACGGCGCTGACGCCGCTGCTCACAGTGCTGCTGAGCGCGGTGCTGCTTCGGGAGACGCCGACCGTCGGACTGGTCGGCGGCGGCATGCTGTCGCTCGCCGGTCTCGTCTATCTCGTCAGCGGCGGCGATCCGGCCGCACTGCTGCGGGGCGGCGTGCGTCCCGGAGATCTCCTGATGTTCGTCGCCGCGCTGGTCTATGCGCTGTATGGCGTCCTGTTGAAGCGTTGGGATCTGCCGGTCGCGGGCTGGCAATCGACCTACATGCAGGCGCTGTGCGCGCTTGCGATCATGTTTCCGGCGTTCCTCGCGACGCCCGCTCCGATGCGCGCGCTGAACACGGAGACGCTGCCGCTGATCGCCTATGCTGGAGGTCTTGCCTCGATCGTGCTTCCGTTTTTGTGGGTTCGCGGTGTGCAGGTCCTCGGCCCCAATCGCTGTGCGATCTTCATGAACTTGCTGCCTGTGCTCGCCGCGCTGGGCGCCATCGCGCTGCTCGGCGAACCCGTCCGCGCCTTCCACATCATCGGCGGGGGTGTCGCGCTTGCTGGCGTCGCCTGCGCTGCGCTATTTCGTCGGCCATTATGGATGTCGGCCCCGGCTGTGCCGGCGCTGGGTGATTGAACGGCAAGCTTCCGCCGCCGCGGAAGGGTTGCTTGCCATCCTGCCAGTTCACAATCCGTAGAAGATCTTGATCTCCCACAGCACCACGATGATAGCCGTGATCAAGGTGACCGCGGCGACTGCACTTTCCAGGGAAGCGACTCGCATGTCTTACTCCGCTTCCCAGCCCCAGCAGCGGGTCTAGGTGATTCCCCGATTCGCCGGCAATTGGGCGGCCGCAGCAGGCGCGCACTCCGCTGCGCGTTGTGGTCTCCGGGCCACAACGACACCGTAGAATCCCGGGGTATTTACCCCACCATCCGGTCCCTTCCGCTCCAGAACCCCGCACGCAGCACCTTCTTGTCGACCTTGCCGACGCCGGTCATCGGCAATTGCTTGACGAACTGGATCTGCTTGGGGGCATGCGCCGAACCCTTTCGCACCTTCACCAGATTGATCAGCTCGTCCGAATCAGGCCTTGCGCCCTCGCGCGGGACTATGATGGCGGTGACAGCTTCGCCCCATTTCTCGTCGGGAATGCCGACGACCGCGACCATGGCGACATCGGCATGCTGCGACAGCACGTCCTCGACTTCGCGCGGAAAGATGTTGAAGCCGCCGGACACGATCATGTCCTTCTTGCGGTCGAGGATGAACATGTAGCCGCGCTCGTCCTTGCGCGCGATGTCGCCGGTGTGGACCCAGCCGTTCTTCAGCGTCTCGGCGGTGATGTCGGGCCGCTTCCAGTACTCCGCCATCACATGCGGGGCACGCACGCAGATCTCGCCGGCCTCGCCCGTCTTCACCTCCTGGTCATTGTCGTCGAGGATCTTGACCTCGCAGGCAGCGATCGGGAAACCGCAGGACAGGAACAGCTCCGGCGTCTTGCGATCGTGATCCGCCTTGCGCAGCACCGAGACCGGATAGCATTCGGTCTGGCCATAGAGCTGCGAGAACACCGGTCCGATGCGCTCGATGCCCTCGACCAGTCGGCTCGGCGACATCGCCGAAGCTCCGTAGAGCACCAGATCGAGCGAGGACAGGTCGGTCTTATCAAGCGCAGGATGGTCGAGCAGCACGTAGATCATGGTCGGCACGAACAGCGTGAAGTTGATGCGCTCGCGTGCGATCGTGGTGAGCACGGCCTCGGGATCGAAACCTTTGAGCATATGCACGGTGCCGCCGCGCATCAGGGTCGGCAGCACTTTCGTGCCCGCGACATGGCTGATCGGGGCGACCGTGAGGTAGCGTGCCGCGTCGGGGATCTCGAAATCGGCGAGGATGGCGCCGGCGGCTCCGGCATTCTCGCGGTGATAGCGCAGCGCGCCCTTGGATTTTCCGGTGGTGCCGCCGGTGTAGTTCAGCGTCGAGAGATCGTCGAGGCTGGCGAGGTTTCGCGCGCTGGCATGTCCCGCGCTCTCGATCGCCGCCAACAGATCGAGACCGTAGCCGGCCGGTCCCATGGTGAAGACCGCCTTCAGCCGGCTCGCTCGCGCGGCGAGCTCGCCGCCGCGGTCGCGGAAGGCGGCCGCATCGACCACCAGCATCTCGGCCTCGGCATCCTCGAGCTGGAACAGCTGGTCCTCCAGCGATCCCAGCGGATGCAGCCAGGTGACGCAGAGCCGCGACAATTGCGCGGCAACGCCGGCGCACCAGGTGTCGGCGCGGTTCGCGGTGAGGAAGGCGACCCGTGCGCCCGGCTGCAATCCAAGCTGCATGAATACATTCTGGATTCGCCCGATCAGGTCGATGGTGCCTTGGTAGCTCAGCGATCCGCCGGGCCAGGCGAAAGCGGTGCGGCCGGGATAGCGCGACAGCGCCCGTAGCGTCTGCGCACAAGTCGGGGACGATGCGTGGAGCGGATCGGACATATGTTTCCTCGTTGCTTTGTCACCGGCTTCTGGCGTGCCAATGTTGCCGATGACGCTAGCACAGAGACTGCGGGAGGAAACGACAAAGCCCGCGCGAGGGAGGCATGCGTGCCATCAGATCGACTGCAACGCTTCGGCGATCGTCTCGCTCTGCCACTGATCGCAGCACCGATGTTCCTGGTGTCGGGCGTCGAGCTCATGGTCGCGGCCTGCGGCAATGGGGTGATCGGCAGCTTCCCGACCGCGAATTGCCGCAGCACGGACCAGCTCGATGAATGGCTGACCGCGATCGAGACGCGCTTGCGCCGGCATGAGGATCAAGCCGGAAGCAGGGCCGCGCCGCTTTGTCCGAACCTGATCGTGCACCGATCCAATGCGCGGCTGGAGCAGGATCTTGCCGTACTGTTACGGCACAGGCCGGAGATCGTCATCACCTCGGTCGGCTCGCCCGCGCCCGTGTTGAGGCCGCTGCACGATGCCGGGGCGCTGGTGCTGGCGGACGTCGCTTCCATCCGCCATGCCGAGCGCGCGGCGGAAGCCGGCGCCGACGGGTTGGTGCTGCTCTCCGCGGGCGCGGGCGGCCAGACCGGCTGGCTCAACCCGTTCGCCTTCGTCCGCGCGGTGCGCGCCTTCTATGACGGCATCATCGTGCTCGCGGGTGGCATCAGCGACGGCCGCGCACTGCACGCGGCAGAAGTGCTCGGCTGCGATCTTGCCTATATGGGCACCAAGTTCATCGCGACGCGGGAGAGCATGGCGGACGAGCGTCACAAGCAGATGCTGGTCGAGAGCAGCGCCGACGATATCTTGCTCACCACGGCATTCACGGGTCTGCAGACCAGCATGCTGAGGCCATCGATCCTGGCCGCCGGGCTCGATCCCGACGATCTTCCGGCACGCGGCGCGATCGACATTGCCAAGGATATCGACATCGCCGCGCGCGAAACCCGCCCCAAACGCTGGCGCGATATCTGGAGCGGCGGGCATTCGACCTCTGGAGTCACCGACGTGCTCGCGGTCGACGATCTCGTTGCGCGGACCCTCGTCGAATATCGCGAGGCGGGTGGGCGTTAGCTTCTTCGCCTCGCCCCCGTACGAACGGGGGGAGCGAAGACGCTGGTATCGATCACAGTTAATCCCGCGCTGTTCCGGCCCGCCCCACTTAACGGCGGATTAACCATCGCCCGCCAAGAATCCCTCACGGCCGCCAATCAGGACGAGAGGGACAGGCGATGGACTTCGATTATCTCAACAGCAAGACCGCCGCGACGATGGACGAAATCCGAATTCGCGTCGCCCATGCGCTGGCCCGCCACCCGCTGTGCCGCAACGTCCGCTTCGATGTCGTCAGCGTTCCCCGCACCCGTCGGGGCGGCAACTGGACGGTGACCCTGCAGTCGGTCGAGCCGCGCGCGGTCTGGGAGGCCTCGGAGATCGTCGCCGACATCCAGGACGCCTACGATCTGGCCACAGCGGCCTGATTTCATTGGGCTTTTTTCGGAGCTTGTCGCTGCCGGCACACGGATTGTCGCAACGAAGGCACACTCAAGCCTTAATTCGTGCCCTTTTCACGGGCAACATTAACAAACTCGTGAAGCGGTCGTTCCCGGAGAGACGTTTGTCCAGAGCCATCACCCTTGTCGTCTTGACCTGCTTCCTCGTCCTGGGCGCTGCGACCACCGCCATTCTCGGTCGTGACAGCGTGCCCAGCGTCAGCGCCGAGATGATCACGCCGGCTCCGCCGAAGCAGCTCTCCACCAACCGCGCCGCCAAGGCCGATCGCCTGGTCCCCACCCTGGCCCTGGCCTCGGCTGCGATCGAGCCGGTCCAGGTTCCCGCCGACAGGCTCGCCCAAGCGCCGGTGGAGACCGAGCCGTTGCGCCAGGCTTTTGCCGCGGCAACGCCGTCTGATTTCCCGATGCCGAAGCCATCGAGCGCGTCCGAAGCGCCCACCGCGGCGGAGGTTCCCGCGGTCGAAGTTCCGGCCAAACCGAAGGTGGCGGCCAAGCCGCAGAAGACCTATGCGCTGCTGTCCGACGCACAGATCGCGGGGATCAGGGATCGTCTGAAGCTGTCGTCGTCGCAGGAATATTATTGGCCCTCGGTCGAGACCGCGCTGCGCAACGTCGTCCGCAAGATCTCGGCCAACAAGCTTTCCAATCCGCATGCGCCCGGCGTGCCGATCGATCCGAATTGCGACGAGGTCCAGCAGCTGAAGTCGGCGGCGATGCCGCTGCTGTTCCAGCTGCGTGACGATCAGAAGGAAGAAGTGCGCAAGCTCGCCCGCATCATCGGGCTTGAAAAGGTCGCGCAGCAGATCTGACCTGCAAGTTCCTGCGGGAACTGCTTCCACATCAGGAACATCCGGCAATCGACGCGCGTTGCTCGCCCCAATGAGGGAGTGGATCAATGCGCGCCTCGACAGCCTATTTCGTCGGTGCCGGAACGATCATCGTCGCCATCGCCATTGGTTTGGGCGGCGGCATCGTCGCCGGCAACATCATGAACCCGGTCGCGTCCAAGCAGGGCCCCGACACCAGCAAGATGGCGCAGCGCGCCGAGTCCGCCGGCACGCCGGCGGCGACCAATGCACCCTCGGAACGCGTCAATTATCTCACCGGCTCGCAAGCCTTCGGCGCGATGATCGCGACGCCGGCGCAGGCCGAAGCCAAGCCTGAAGCGGTAAAGTCTGAAGCGATAAAGTCTGAAGCCGCAAAGCCCGACACACAGCAGGCGAAGGCCGAACCGCCGGCACCGCCGCCTTCGCAGGCGGCCGCGGTTGAGCCGCCCAAGGAACAATCCAAGCCAGTTGCCTCGTCCGCGAAAGCTGCAAAGCCGGCCGACCAGCAGGCTTCCGCCGACGCGGTCTCTTCGCCCGAAAACGCCTATGCCAAAGCCCGGGACTCCGACGTGAAGCGCGCCGCGTCGGAACGGCGCCGGATCGAGCGTCGTGAGCGCTGGGCCGAGCGCCGCCACTTCTATGAAGGCCGCGAGCAGCGCGGCATGCGCGACCACACCGATTGGGACGACGTGGCGCGTAACATCCGCGAAGATTCCGATACGCGCGATTACGCCGGCCGGCCGCGCGGCGGCTTCCCGCAGATCAGGCTGTTCGGTCCCGACGACGATTAGCGCGCAGCGCACGATGAGAGAAGGTGCATCGCCATCCTCGCGCGGCCGTCACGTCATTCCCGCGCGCTGCAATCCTTCCAGATAATGCGCACGATCCTCGTCCCGCAGCATCGGAAGCTCGCGCGTGATCCAGCCGAGCGAGATGCCGGGCTGAGCGCGGCGCAGGCCTTCCAGGGCGGAAGCTGCGAGCGCCGGATCTCCTGACATGCCGGCGGCGGCCGTCAGCACGCGGTGCGCGCCGACGAAATCGCCGCGTTGCCGCAGCGACTCTCGCGCCATCTGCACGGCTCCCTCGTAGTCGCGGCCGACGAACCGGGCGTAGGCCGCAACCCCGCAATAGATCGCAGCGAGCGGATCGCGCGGGCTCAGTCGCAGCGCGCGGCGCGCGGCGGCATCGCCGTCCTGCCATCGCCCGGCGTAGCATAGTGTCACGCCGTAAAAGGCATGCGCCATCGCGAAGTTCGGATTGAGCTGCAGCGCGAGCTCGAACTCCGCCAACGCGTCGTCGAAGCGGCGGCGAAATAGATAGGTGTAGGCGAGGCCGTGATGGGCCCACGCGTCCTCGCGATCGGCCTCCACCGCCGCGAGGGCGGCGCGTTCGGCGATCGGTACCGTCGCGGCCATATCGGCCCAGCCCATATGCGCACCGAAGATATGGCTGGTTGCGAGCAGCCCCAGCGCCTTGCCATAGGCCGGATCGATCGCAACGGCCTTGCCGAGCAGCGCCTGTGCGGCGGCATTGTCCTCGCGGGTGATGCGCCAATGATGCGACAGCGCGCGCATCACGAGGTCCCAGGCATCAAGACTACCCGGCGGCTTCTGCTGGGCGCGAAAACTTTCGGCGGCATAGAGCTGCGGCTCGATCGCGGCGACGATCGCCTCGGTGATCTCGTCCTGCACGGCGAAGATGTCGGCGAGCTCGCGGTCGTAGCGCTCGGCCCAGAGATGGCTTCCGGTCGAGACATCGTTGAGCTGTGCCGAGATGCGCACGCGATCACCGCTTCGACGCACACTGCCTTCGAGCACGTAGCGCACCCCGAGCTCGCGCGCGACCTCGCGGATATGCACGGCGCGGCCCTTGTAGACGAACGAGGAGTTGCGCGCGACGACGAAGAACCAGCGGAGCTTCGACAGCGCGGTGATGATGTCCTCGCTGATGCCGTCGGAGAAATAGTCCTGCTCGGCCGCGCCGCTCATATTGCTGAAGGGCAGCACGGCGATGGCGGGTCGGTCGGGCAGCGCGAGTGCGGCGCGCTGCACCTCGGCGGTTCGGCCGGGTTGCGGCGAGATCGCGCCACTCATCGCGCTATTCTTGGCCTCGACATCGCCGACGAAGCGAAAGCCCTTGCGGGCAATGGTGCGGATCAGCGTCTGGCTCGCGCCACTGTCGCCGATCGCCTTGCGCGCCGCGTTGATCCGGCTGGTCAGGGTGGATTCGGAGACGCTGCGCCCGTGCCAGATCTTGTCGATCAATTCGTCCTTGCTGACCACCCGGTCGCGGTTCTGCATGAGGTGGACGACGAGGTCGAAAACCTGCGGCTCCACGGCAACGGGAACCTGCTCGCGGCTCAGCTCGCGCCGGTCGGTATCGAGAAGGTGGTCCCGGAACAGAAACTGCACGTCGAAAACTCAGGCCTCACAACGACATCAGGCAATGGTCAAACTGCAATGGATCTCGGCTTGGAGTCTGTGAGTCCGCTCACAGGTCCGCCAGGTTCACCCCAATCGTGTGATGGCAGCCATGCTGTTTGCGATGGGAATACAATCACGACGGGTTTTGGCGGCTCTGGCCGAGCGGCCAGCCGTCGTCATTCGGACACGCGCTCCGTGCGGCGGAATGTCGGGCGTATCGGGCTTTGTCCTTTGCTGAACTGCGCCGACTGCGTAAGCTATGGGTTCCACACAAATATCAAGCAAAAAGAACGCCCATGCCCGCCTTTCCCGCCTCCACCACCGTGCTCGATTCCATGCTGTTCCGCGATGCCTTCGGCACGGCCGAGATGCGGGAGGTGTTTTCCGACGTCGCGCTGGTGGCGCGCTATGCCGAGGTCGAGGTGGCCCTGGCGACGGCGGAGGCGAAGTGCGGCGTGATTCCGCAGGAGGCGGCCGAGGCGATCGCGGCGCGGACCGACGTCGCCGCGCTCGATTTCGACCTGCTCAGGCAGGAAACCGACATCGTCGGCTATCCGATCCTGCCTTTGGTGCACCAGATGGTGAAGCAATGCGGCGAGGCCGGCCGCTACGTGCATTGGGGCGCGACCACGCAGGACATCATGGATACCGCCGTGGTGCTGCAGCTCCGCGCGGCGCTCGAGATCGTCGAGCGCGACATCGCCGAGCTCCGCGGCATCCTGGCGAACCTCTCGAAACGCTACCGCGACACGCCGATGGCGGGGCGCACTCACCTGCAGCAGGCGCTGCCGGTGACCTTCGGCTACAAGACCGCGATCTGGCTCGCCATGTTCGATCGTCACGCCGAGCGGCTGGCGCAGTTGAAGCCGCGCGTGCTGGTCGGCCAGTTCGCCGGCGCGGCCGGCACGCTGGCCTCGCTCGGCGACAAGGGGTTCGAGGTGCAGGAGGCGCTCTGTGCCGAGCTGAGGCTCGGCGTTCCCGTCTCGACCTGGCACGTCGCGCGCGACGGATTCGCGGAAGCCGTGAATTTTCTCGCGCTCGTCACCGGCTCGCTCGGCAAGATCGCGCTCGACATCATGATCATGGCCTCGACCGAGTTCGCCGAGGTTTACGAGCCCTTCGTCAAGGGGCGGGGGGCCTCCTCGACCATGCCGCAGAAGCGCAACCCGATCTCGTCCGAGCTGATGCTGGCAGCGTCCAAGGCGGTGCGCCAGCACGCCGGCCTGATGCTCGACGCCATGGTGCAGGATTTCGAGCGCGCCACGGGGCCCTGGCACGCCGAATGGATGGCGATCCCCGAAAGCTTCGTGCTGACTGCCGGCGCGCTGCACCAGGCGAAGTTCGCGCTCGCAGGCCTCATCGTGGACGAGGCGAAGATGAACGACAATCTCGCCGTCAGCCGCGGCCTGATCGTGGCCGAGGCGGTCATGATGGGGCTCGCGCCGCAGATCGGCCGGCAGGAGGCCCATGACGTGGTCTATGACGCCTGCCGTCAGGCCAATGAGAAGGGCATGAGCCTGGCCGACGCGCTGTCCGCTGACGCGCGGATCGCGAGCCGCATCGATCGCGCCACGATCGAGGCGCTCACCTCACCAAGAAATTACCTGGGGCTCGCGCCCGCCATGGTTGACCGGGTGCTGAAATCGGCAACGCGTTGAAAACCAAAATGCGCAAAACTGCGTATCTTCTCGGTGTCGCAAGGTGCTCGCGCACTTGCACCTCGTGATGCTAGACTTAGATTGAACGAGAGACTTCGGCAGAGGGACCCGCATGACTGATCACCGCAATTCCGCCGCTCCCATCGATCCCGCAAAACTCGACCGGCTGGCCGAGGTGGCGGTGAAGGTGGGCCTGGGCTTGCGGCCGGGACAGGATCTGCTTCTGACGGCACCGGCCATCGCGCTGCCGCTGGTGCGGCGGATCGCCGTGCATGCCTACAAGGCCGGCGCCGGTATCGTGACGCCGATCCTGTCGGACGAGGAGATGACGCTGGCGCGCTACCGCCACGGCCACGACAGCAGTTTCGATCGTGCCGCCGGCTGGCTCTACGAGGGCATGGCCAAGGCGTTCTCGGACAACACCGCGCGGCTCGCCATCGTCGGCGACAATCCGATGCTGCTGTCGGGCGAGGATCCGTCCAAGGTGGCGCGCGCCAGCAAGGCGAATTCGATGGCCTATCAGCCCGCCCTGGAAAAGATCGTCAATTTCGACACCAACTGGAACATCATCGCCTATCCGAGCCCGTCCTGGGCCAAGCAGGTCTTCCCTGACGATCCCGAGGACGTCGCGGTCGGCAAGCTCGCGGATGCGATCTTCGCGGCATCCCGCGTCGATCGCGAGGACGCGATGGGCAATTGGGCGAGCCACAATGCGGTGCTGCGCGAGCGGACCAACTGGCTCAATGGCCAGCGCTTTCGCGCGTTGCAATATTCGGGGCCCGGCACCGATCTGACCATCGGGCTTGCGGACGGCCATGAATGGGAGGGCGGCGCCTCGCTGTCCAAGAACGGCATCAGCTGCAACGCCAACATCCCGACCGAAGAGGTCTTCACCACGCCGCATTGCCGCCGCGTCTACGGCCATGTCGTGAGCTCGAAGCCGCTGTCCTATCAGGGCACGCTGATCGACAACATCGCGGTGCGCTTCGAAGACGGCAAGATCGTGGACGCAAAGGCCTCGCGCGGTGCCGAGGTGCTGAACAAGGTGCTCGACACCGACGAGGGCGCCCGGCGGCTCGGCGAAGTGGCGCTGGTACCGCATTCCTCGCCGATCTCGCAGAGCGGGCTGCTGTTCTACAACACGCTGTTCGACGAGAACGCGGCGTCTCACATCGCGCTCGGCCAGTGCTATTCGAAATGCTTCGTCAACGGCGCGCAGCTCACCCCGCAGCAGATCGCGGCACAGGGCGGCAACCAGAGCCTGATCCACATCGACTGGATGATCGGCTCCGCCGAGACGGATATCGACGGCATCCTGCCCGACGGCAGCAAGGTGCCGGTGTTCCGCAAGGGCGAGTGGGCGAAGTAACGCTTCACCTGTCTCGTTGGGGCAGGGCTATCGCACATGGAGGCGGCCTCCCTGCAGTGATCCTTCGAGACGCCCGCTTTGGGCGGGCTCCTCAGGATGAGGTCTTGTTTCACGGCAAGACTTTAGGCCCTCATGGTGAGGAGCGCCGCCTTGCGGCGCGACTCGAACCATGAAGGCCGAACACGTTCGTACCCTCACAGCCTGCTCTCACGCCGCCGCGTTGCGCAGCATCGGTTGTTGTCGATGCTGAAACGGTTGAACAGCGTCGTGAACGGGCTGCCGTCGGTGGCCCGCACGATGGCGTCGGACGCAGCGATCGCCTCGTAGAGCGCGCCGACGGGATCGTCCGCCTCGCCGAGGGCGAGGCTCCTGCGGATCTCCCCGCGCGCCGCGTTGATGCCGTCCTCGTCCTCGATCGTTGCCTCCAACGCCTCCGCCGCGCGCCGCATTTCCTGCAGGTCGCCGCCGCCCGAAAATTTGAGGATGTCCAGCCAATAGGGGCGGGCTACGACGAGCTGGAGGAATGCCTCGAAACTGTCCGCAATGATGCCTGCGCGGCCTGCCGACGAGACGTAGAGCACATTCTGCGAGGGCAGCAGCACGAACGCGCCGCCGGTGCCGTCACTGCCGATCTGCCGGGGATTCTCGACGCCGTCGATGGAAAACCAGGGCTCCTCGTCCGGCACGAAGGAGACGTCGAGGCTGGCGAGCCGGGCGACGACCGCACGATCGGCAGTCACAACCTCGGGCGTGAGGAGCATCGGCGTGGCTTCCTTCTGGTGCTTCCGCGCACTTTGTCGCACCCCCAGAGGGACCGGTTCATGTGCGCGAATTTGCAGGGAAATCTGAACGTTAACCGCGTTGTGCCTGCAACTACCGGCTGATTTTCAAGGCTCGCGTAAGAAAGAATTAAAAACCGATGACTAGCGTTCCCGACATCTTTCGAAACAATCCGGGGCGAGACCCGGCATACTTATTATATCCCCTGGGGAAGAAGATGTCGCGCGCATTGATTGAAATCGGTAATTGCAACGTCGACCTCGAGCTGCGGCCGATCGAGCCGTCCTGGATCATCGAAGGCAACCCGGTGTCGCGTTCGCACATCCTGTCCACCAGCGCCGACGGCACTGCCTCGACCATCATCTGGCACTGCACCGAAGGACGCTTCAACTGGTACTACGACATCGACGAGACGATCATGATCATGGAAGGATCGATCGTGCTCGAGAGCGATGGGCTCCCGCCGAAGCGCTACGGCCCCGGCGACATCATCTTCTTCCGCAACGGGGCGCATGCCAAATGGCATGTCGAAGGCTACGTCAAGAAGATCGCCTTCTGCCGCAAGACCAATCCCGTGATGATCGGCTTCCTGATCCGGGTCGTCAACAAGCTGAAGAAGATCTTCACCTCCACCGGCGAGCGCCGTCCCGCCTCGCTGATGGGCGCAGGCTAGAGCTCTCCACAAGGTTTCAAGGACGCTTCCCAGCGGCCACGACGAAGAGGGGCCGGGATCAACCTCCCGGCCCCTTTTCTCGTCATGACGGTAGCTCGAGCCGGTAGACGTCGATCGCTGTCTGCGAGAACAATGCCGTCTTCTCGGATTCGCTCAGCTTTGAGGCGATATGCTTGAAGGCGTTGAAGATCACCTGGTAGCTGCACTGGCCCTTGTCCGGCGGGAAGTTGCTCTCGAACATCGCGCGCCTCACCCCGAACGCCTCGATGCAGGTCTCGACATAGGGCCGCCAGGCTGCCGCCAGCTGTTCGGATGTCGGCGGCCTCTCGCGCAAATGGAAGTCGTAGCCGAGCAGGCACATCGCGAGCCCACCGAGCTTCACCACCACGTTCTCGCATGTCGCGATCTCCCGGATCGAGGCGCGCCATTGCGCGAACACCTCCTCGCGTCGTCCTGCGAAGCGGCCGATTCCAGCCGGGCCGCCGCAATGGTCGAGCACGATCGTAGTGTCGGGGAAGGCGCGCGCCAGCGCCGTGAGCTCGCCGATCTGGGGATGGAACAGCCAGGCATCGAAGCTGAGTTTGAGCGGCGCGAGGCAGGCAAAGCCTTTGCGGAAGGCCGCGTCCTGCAACAGTCCCTTCGGCCTGTTCGCATACATGCCGGCCACGACAGGATCCTCGTCCCAGGCCGAGGAATGCCGGATGCCGCGAAAGCGCCCGTTGCCTGCGGCAGTCTCGGCTTCCAGCACGCCCTTTGCGGCATCGCCGAGCAGCAGATTGGCGTGGCCGACGATGCCGGCGCAGATCGCAGCCTTGCCGTAGCCACCGCTCGCGCTCATGGCGGCGACGCCATTGGCGAACTCGACCTCGCCGATCGGCCGGAATGCTTCCGGACCGTGGGCGCGGTACATCGAACGGCAATCGACATAGACGGTGGCGATGACGTTGTGGCCGGAGGCGATGTCGGCGGCCATCTCCTCGATCAGATAGCGGTGCCCGCGATTCCACAGATGGTGGTGCGGATCGACAATCGGCCGCAACGGATCGATGATCTCTTCCCGATGCAAGGCGAGCCAGTCCTCGCGCGGCTCGACGAACAGCCCGCTCGTGTTGGCGGGCACACCGCTTGCAGCCATCAGCGTTCGCTCCCTGTGTTTTGGTGTCGAGAGCCTAGCACCTCATCTCCGCATGCAGCAGCGCGCCTCGCGCAACCGCACCCATCATCGCAAGCACAGCGGCGGCGTCATCAGCCCTTGCGCCGCTTTGCCATTACCTCGACCACCAGCCGCCAGTCCGCTGCCGTGGCCGGCTTGACCTCGCCCCGCCAAAGGAAGGAGCCGCCGGTGATCGCCGTAAAGCTCCAGCGCGTCAGCTCACCGGAATCAGTCGTGCCTTCCTGCACGATGTCCTGCCCGCGCGGACGGCCGATCTGCTGGCGGAACACGCTCCGGCCGGGATCGAACCAGGAAATCCGCCAGGCATCGATGCCCGGATCGTAAACGCGCAGCGTCGTGCCGTACCAATTGCCGGCGATCGGAAACGCCGGACTGGCTGCGGGACGGGGAATGATCCAGACGTCCTGGACGGCACGGCCCTCCAGGATCCAGCCGAAATGAATTTCGCCGGGCGCGGTGTGTTTCGTCCCATCGGGACCATGGGCCGTGATCTCGGCATCCCAGTCGCCGACGAAACGGCCGTAAAGCTGGAGCGCCGCGGCGTGCTCCGGGTTCGGTCCATCGGCGTGTAACAGTCGCGCAAAGTCGGTCATGGCAATCTCCTGTCATGGCGAGATCAGCACGGCCGGACCGCTGCGGACTTGGAGAAAATTGCGCCTCAGACGCCGTCGAGGATGATCACCGTCGGTTTCGACGGCAGCGCATCCCGCGATATCCGGAACGAGCGATCGATGCGCCGGTCGATCTCGAACTGCTGGCCGATCCGGCGCATGAAATCGTCGAGCGGGGTGGCGAAGCGGTGCATCGGCAGCACCACCGAGGCGCGCAAGCGCTTGGTGATGTCCGAGATCCCTTCGAGCGACATGGTGTAGGTGCCGTCGATCGGCACCATCACGATGTCGAGCCGCCCGATCTGGGCGAAATGGCTGTCGTCGAGCTTGTGATGGAGGTGGCCGAGATGGCCGATGCAAAGCCCGGCGACCTCGAAGATGAAGATCGAATTGCCGTCCCGGATCATGTCCGCGCCGGCATCGTCGCCGAAATAGCGGCGGATGTCGGTGGTGACGTTGCGGACGAAGGTGTCGCCGATGCGTTCCGCCACGATTGCCGGCTTGCCGTCCTCGCTCCAGCCATGCAGCACATGGGGAATGCGCCTGTCCGGAAAGAGAGTGTAGTGCGTGCTGTGCGCCCGATTCATGGTGACGACGTCGGGCAACCGTCCCACCTGATAGGCACCGCTATAGTCGGTGGCGACGCGCAGGCCGCCTGGCGTGTCGATGAAATAGGTGGAATGGCCGGCATAGGTGATCTCGACCTCGGCGGAGCCGGCGGCCGGCCGGAACGCGACCGGCGTGACCCGCGGCGCGGCACTGGCCATCGCCAGGCATTCGCTGCGTTGGGGTGGTTGCTGGGCGAGAGCAGTTGAGAGCAGCAAACCGAGGAGGGCAAAGATCGTCAGGACCAGTCGCGGCATAACGCGGTCATCCATTGCACATCCGGCGATCCGAAGAGTGTATCGTCGAATTTGCCGGACGTCATGCGTCGCTATGGCAGCCGCGCCATTCCGCCGCTCGCCTCCGCTAGCTTCACCGCCTTTTTGTCGAATGAAACGAAGGTCTCCGCGCCAAGCCAGTAACCCTCATGAGCAATGACGCCATCCCCAAAATCGCCGCCAGCATCGAGGAATGCCAACCCAGCCTCTGCTGAAGGCCGGTTGACGACCACATTGGAGGCATTAATGAAGTGCCGAATGGATGCCGCGATATTCTCAACAGAAGTTTTGTAGCCTCGTGAGAGGACCCAGGCCAACTCGCACAGTGCGGAGATCGAGATAGCTACGACGTCTGCTTTCTTGAGAGTGACTGCGGCCGCTTTGCTTTGTTCGGCATCATCCCCGACCAGAACCCGTACCAGGACGTTGGTGTCGGGTGTTATCTTCATCGCTTGCCGGCCCAGCCGTCGGCTATAATCTCGTTCATCTCTTCGATTGATAAGGATCGACCGTTCGTTTTTCCTTTCAGGAAGCCGAAAGCATCCGAAATCTTTCCGGTGGGCCGAACTGCTTTCACCTCAATTCGCCCCCCAGGAAGCTTTTCTATCGAAATCTTGTCGCCGGGATGCACACCAAGGTGCTCCAGGAGCTCTTTCCGCAGCGTAACCTGCCCCTTTGCCGTGACGGTGAGCGTGCCCATGGGGTCCTCAATCCTCGATATCTTCGACAAGTAAGGCAATTTATCCTTACTTTCAAAGGAGGCGTCCGTCACTCCCGCCTTGGGCTGAACTTCCAGGTGGCCGCGACGAGGCCTGCGGTGATCAGGCCGCTGATCAGGCCGGCGATTGGCGAAGCGAGCAGCAGGGCGGCACTGGCGGCCCAGCCGATCGAGGAGAAAGCTTCGGCAATGGTCGCCAGCCGCGACGAGGTCTGGCGACGTCGGAACTGGCTGCGCCGAGCTTGCACCCGGAACCAGAGCTGGATCGCGGTCGCGGAGGCCGCGCTGATGATGATCGCGGCGGCACTGATTACAGCCTGGGACGGCGAGGCGAACGCCAGCGCCGCGACCAGTGGGCAGAAGATCACGGCGATCGCGATCAGCACCACCTCGATCTTGGCACGAATGACGCTGGACGGCGTCAGCGGCGCGGTGGCGACCAGGTCGGGGGCGTCCTCGCCCGAGATCGTCAGCCAGGCGAGCCCGCCGGCGAGCTGTCCGGCGGCCATCACGATGACGGGCGTGATCAGCGTCAGCGCCGCGGCGCTGTCGGCAAAATTGCGCCAGAGCAACAGCGCCGGCGGCACCAGATAAAGCAGCTGCATCAGGGTCTGGGAGATCAGCCAGGGATCGCGCCAGAGCAGCGAGAATTCCTTGCGCCGCAGCGCCTGCTGCCGCGAGCCGGCGCGGAACGGGCGCTCCTTCGCCCGCCTGCTGCCGGGGCTGCCAAAGCCCGCGGCATCGATCGCCGTGTCGGCAAAGCGGTGCGAGAAGATCGCCATGACGCTTCCGAGCAGCACCAAAGCGAGCGCCAGGAGCAGCAGCAGCGCCTCGCTGTCGCCCATCACCGCCCGCGCCGGCCACCACCAGATGCTGGCGACATCGGGCGCGTAGGCGGCCGCGGTCCCGGAGGTCAAAAGGGTGAAGCGCGACAGCGTGCCGTAGGACATGATCGCGGCGACCTGGAGCGCGATCACGAAGCCGGCGCCGATGATCGCGGCGAGGATCTGGGCGATGAGGCGCGTTCGCGCCGGGCCGATCAGGCGAAACAACAGGATGGTGGCGCCGATCGCAATCGCCGCCGCCGACAGGCCCATGGCGACGACCACCCCGAATGCCGCGAGCCAGCGCGCGCCGCCGCCGATCACGAGCACGTCGATGAAGGGCGTCGAGAACAGCAGCGCCATCGCCGTGACGGTCAGGGCGATCGCGGCGATGCGGACCGAGAACAGATTGGCGAGCCGCGCCGGAGAGGACATGATCAGGTCGAGGTCCGCGCGGGCGTAGAACACCCGCGTCACCGATTCGATCGCCTGCGACAGCATCAGGGTCCAGGCCAGGAAGATCGTCGCCGTGATCACGATCAGGGCAGATTTGTCCAGCGGCAGTTGCAGGTCGGCGAAGCGGCCGATCACGGCCCAGGCCGGCAGGTGCAGCAGCGCGGCGAAGCAGCTGAGACCGATGATTGCGGCGCGCGTCCGCTTGCGCCGTCCACCGGTCATCATGGCGAACCATTCGCGCCAGGCGAGCCGGAGCTCGTGGCGGGCAAACCAGGAGAGCGCAGTCGCCGAGCTCATGCGGCTTCCGGAAGCGTCACCAGCGCGATGAACAGATCCTCCAGGCTGGTGTCGGCATGGCCGTTCTGCTGGCGCAATTCGGTCAGCGTGCCTTCGGCCACCAAGCGGCCCGAGGCGATCACGCCGATGCGGTCGGCCATGCGCTCGGCGACCTCGAGAATATGCGTGGTCATGATGACGGTGCAGCCGGCGCGGACCCGCTCGCCGAGCAGGCCCTTCACATGGCGGGCCGAGACGGCATCGAGCCCGGTCAGCGGCTCGTCGAGGATGATGAGGCGGGGATCGTGCACCAGTGCGCCGGCCAGCGCCACCTTCTGGCGCATGCCCTTGGAAAAGCCCTCGCAGCGCTCGTGCCGATGCGGCGCAAGGCCAAGTGAATCCAGCAGGTCCTGCGCGACCGGCTCCGAGATCGAGGGCGCGATGCCCCACAAGCCGGCGACGAATTCGAGATATTCGAGCGGGGTCAGCTTGTCGTAGATCATCGGCTCGTCGGACACCCACGCCATCACCTGCTTGGCGGCGACGGGGTTTTGCAGCGCGTCGATGCCGAAGATCGAGACGCTGCCGGCATCGGGGCGCAGCAGGCCCGCAACCATGCGCAAGCTGGTGGTCTTGCCGGCGCCGTTGGGGCCGACCAGCGCGTAGAATTCGCCGGCGTGGATGGTGAGATCGAGGCGGTCGACCGCCAGACGGTCAAAACGCTTCGTTAACCCCTTAACTTCCAGCGCCGAGCTGTCCGGCTTCATGACGGCCACACCATCCGGTTTTGCATCGCCCGCGACCATGACCCGAAGATGTTTCGACACGGTGAATCGCACTGGCGCAAATTCCGTCATCCGGATTGGACTAAAGGCAAGTCACCGTTTGTTGACAGCGCTGGGCGGTTCAGGCTGAATTGATCCCGGACAAATGGCGCTAACGCGGCGAAACGACTGCGTAGCGACTGGACACAAGATACGGCAAGGCGGTCGGGAAGAGCCGCTGGTTGTATCGGGAGGACGCGCGTTGATGCTGGATTTCGTTCAGCAGCTGGTCAGCGGTGTCGCGCTCGGCTGCGTCTACGGCCTGATCGCGCTCGGCTTCGTCCTCGTCTACAAAGCCACCGAAGTCGTCAATTTCGCCCAGGGCGATCTGATGATGCTCGGCGGCTTCTTCGCCTTCACCTTCATCGGCATGATGGGTCTGAACTACTGGGTCGGCTTTGCCGGCGCGGTGGCCGCGATGGCGCTGTTCGGCATGCTGGCGGAGCGCGTGGTGGTGCGGCCGATCCTCGGCTATCCGCAATTCTCCGTCATCATGGCGACCATCGGCCTTGGTTATTTCCTGCGCTCGATCGCCGGCATGATCTGGGGCACCGACGATCTGAAGATCGAGACGCCGTTCAGCCAGGGCGTGCTCCGCATCGGGTCGCTGGTGCTTGCCTACGACAAGCTGTCGGTGATCGCGGCGACGATGATCCTGTGCACGCTGCTCTGGCTGTTCTTCAACAAGACCACGCTCGGCACTGCGATGCGCGCCAGCTCCGAGAACATGCTCGCCGCCTATTACATGGGCATTCCGGTCAAGCGCGTGGTGTCGATCGTCTGGGCGATCAGCGCGGCGGTCGCGACCTGTGCCGGCGTGCTGCTGGCGCCGATCACCTTCATCCATTCCAATGTCGGCCTGGTGCTTGGCCTGAAGGCGTTTCCGGCGGCGGTGCTCGGCGGCTTCGGCTCGATCCCGGGCGCCGTGGTCGGCGGCGTCCTGATCGGCGTGATCGAGAGCATGGCCGGCTTCTACCTGCCCGAGGGCTGGAAGGACGTCGCGCCTTATATCGTGCTGCTCACCGTGCTGCTGCTGAAGCCGGAAGGCCTGTTCGGCCATCACGTCCGCAAGAAGGTCTGAACGCCATGCGTTTCCTGTTCAAGACCGACTATGAGGACGACATCAAGCTGTTCCCGCATCCGGGCTATCTGGTCTCGTACGGCATCCTGCTCGCGCTGCTGCTGATCGCGCCCTATGTGCTCTCCAGCTATCTGATGAGCCAGCTGGTCTTCGTCTGCATCTATGCGACCGTCGGCGTCGCGCTCTTGATCCTGACCGGATTTACTGGCCAGGCTTCGCTCGGGCATGCCGCGTTCCTCGCCATCGGCGCTTACACGGCCGCGTATTTGCAGACATACAACGTGCCGTTCCCGGTCTACTTCCTCGCCGCCGGCGTCCTGACCGGCATCATCGGCGCGATGGTCGGCTTTCCCGCCCTGCGCCTGACCGGCATCTACCTCGTCATCGCCACCATCTCCTTTGCCCTGATCGTCGAGGAGATCCTGGCCCGCTGGGAGAGCGTCACCAACGGTAACGAGGGCATGCGGGTCAAGACGCTGTCGCTGCTCGGCGTCACGGTGCCGCGTGACAGCCCGACCTTCTATTATCTCTGCCTTGCCGTGCTGGTGCTGAGCATCGTCGGCACGCTCAATCTGCTGCGCTCACCCACGGGGCGTGCCTTCGTCGCAATCCGCGACAGCGAGACGGCGGCGCGCAGCATGGGCGTCAATGTCGCGCTCTACAAGGTGAAGTCCTTCGCGATCTCGGCGGCGATCACCGGCTTTGCCGGCGTGCTGTTCGCGCACAAGCTCTCCTTCATCTCGCCGGAGATGTTCACGCTGCAGCTCTCGATCGAGTTCATCATCGTGATCCTGATCGGCGGCGCGTTCAGCCTGCACGGCGCGGTGCTGGGCGCGATCTTCATCGTGATGATCGATCCGTTCCTGACCTATCTGAAGGACGACATGCCCGGCATGATCGCGGGTGTTGCCTCGACCTTCGGAGCCGGCCCGGCCGCCGCGGCAAGCATCAAGTCGAGCGTCGCGGCCTTCGCTTCGCTCAACGGCCTGAAGGGCGCGATCTACGGCATTATCATCGTGCTGTTCGTGCTGTTCGAGCCGCTCGGGCTGTACGGCCGCTGGCTCAAGATCAAGCTCTTCTTCCAACTGTTCCCGCTCTACAAGCGCGCCACCTTCAAGCGGCAGAAGATCTACGTGAAGTCGGAGCGGAATCGATGAGCTATTTCCGCGCCGAGAATCTGTCGCTGCACTTCGGAGGTCTCAAGGCGGTCGATGCGGTGTCCTTCGCGGTCGAGAGGGGCGAGATCCTGTCGATCATCGGGCCGAACGGCGCGGGCAAGAGCTCGATCTTCAACCTGATCTCGCGGATCTACCGGCCGACCTCCGGGCGCATCTTCTTCGAGGATCAGGACATCACGGAACAGCCGCCCTACGACATCGCAAAGCTCGGCATCGCACGGACGTTCCAGAACATCGAGCTGTTCGAGAACGCGACCGTGCTCTCCAATCTCCTGGTCGGTCGCCATCGGCATTCGACCACGCAGCTGTGGCAGGAGCTCTTGTTCCTGCCGAGCGTGCGGGCCAACGAGAAGGTACACCGCCGCAGGGTCGAGCAGGTCATCGAATTCCTCGATCTCGAGCCCTATCGCGACAAGCTGATCTCCGGCCTGCCTTACGGCGTGCGCAAGGTGATCGAGCTGGCGCGCGCATTGTGCACAGAGCCGAAGCTGATCCTGCTCGACGAGCCGTCCTCCGGGCTCAATGTCGAGGAGACCGACGACATGTCGTTCTGGATCCGCGACATGAAGAGCGAGCTCGGCATCACCGTGCTGATGGTCGAGCACGATATGTCGCTGGTCAATCGCGTCTCGGATCGCGTCATCGCGCTGAACTACGGAAGGGTGCTGGCGATGGGGTCGCCCGCCGAAGTGCAGCAGCACCCCGACGTCGTCGCCGCCTATCTGGGAGCCTGACCCGATGGATGCCGCGACCACACCCGACATCATCCTGAAACTCTCCAACATCGAGAGCTATTACGGGCCGATCATGGCGATCCGCGGCATCTCGCTGGAAGTGCCGCGCGGCCGCATCGTCACGCTGCTGGGGGCCAACGGTGCCGGCAAGACCACGGTGCTGAAGACCATCTCCGGCATTCTCGATCCACAGAAGGGCTCGATCGAGTTTCTGGGCAAGCCGATCCAGCGCATGGAGGCCGACCGGATCGTGCGGCTCGGCCTCAGCCATGTGCCGGAGGGGCGCGAGGTGTTCCCGTTCCTCTCGGTGCGCGAAAACCTGATGATGGGCGCCTATCCGCGCAAGGACCGCGACGGCGTGGCGGAGGATCTCGATCGGGTCTACGGCTATTTCCCCCGCCTGAAGGAGCGCATCAACCAGCCGGCCGGCCAGCTCTCCGGCGGCGAGCAGCAGATGCTCGCGATCGGCCGCGCCCTGATGAACCGGCCGACGCTGCTCCTGCTCGACGAGCCCTCGCTCGGCCTGTCGCCGCTGCTGGTGAAGGAGATCTTCACCATCATCCGCCGCGTCAACGAGGAGCAGGGCATGTCGATCCTGCTGGTCGAGCAGAACGCCAAGGTGGCGCTGGAGACGGCGCATTACGGCTACGTGCTGGAGATCGGCCGCATCGTGATGAACGACAGCTGCGACCGCTTGATGCATTCCCAGGATATCCAGGAGTTCTACCTTGGCGCCAAGGAAGCGGGCGCGCGCGGCGAGCGGCGCTGGAAAAAGAAGAAGACGTGGCGGTGAGGACGAGCTGGCAGTAAGATGAGATTGCCCAACCGCAAGCAAAGACCGCCGGCAAGGCAGGCAGCGGACGGGACGCGACAAGGAGGAGAGGCGCATGGTCCGCCCTGCGGTGCTGACGGTCGCTGATACGATCGCAAGGAGCTTCTTGCGCGCCGCCGAGACGCGGGGCGACCGGCCGGCGATCCGCGAGAAGAAATTCGGCATCTGGCAGCCGACGAGCTGGCGGGAGTGGCTGGAGATCTCCAAGGAAATAGCCTACGCGCTCCACGCGATCGGCTTCAGGCCCGGCGACGTCGCCTCCATCATCGCCAACGCCGTTCCTGAGTGGGTTTATGCCGACATGGGCGTCCTGTGTGCCGGCGGCGTGTCCTCGGGCATCTATCCGACCGACGCATCGTCCCAGGTCGAATATCTCGTCAACGATTCCGGAACGAAGGTCATCTTCGCCGAGGACGAGGAGCAGCTCGACAAGATCCTCGCCTGCCGCGCCCGCTGCGCGAGCCTGCAGAAGATCATCGTGTTCGACATGGAGGGCCTCAGCGGCTTCTCCGACGACATGGTAATGTCGCTCGACGAGTTTCGCGCGCTCGGCCGCAATCACATGGTCGGCCGGGAGGCGCTGTGGCCGGAGATGATCGACAGCCGCAGCGCCGGCGATCTCGCCATCCTCGTTTATACGTCCGGCACGACCGGCCCGCCCAAGGGTGCGATGCACGCCAATCGCAGCGTCACCCACCAGATGCGGCACGCCAACGACTTCATCCCGGCGCGAGAGGACGAGGATCGCCTGATCTTCCTGCCGCTCTGTCACGTCGCCGAGCGCGTCGGCGGCTATTACATCTCGGTCGCGCTCGGCTCGGTGATGAACTTCGCCGAGAGCCCGGAGACGGTACCGGATAATCTGCGCGAGGTGCAGCCGACCATCTTCCTCGCAGTGCCGCGCATCTGGGAGAAATTCTACTCCGCCATCACCATCGCGCTGAAGGATGCGACGCCGTTGCAGCAATGGGTCTATCGCCGCGCCATCGAGATCGGCTACCGCATGGTCGATTGTCGGCTCGAGGGCAGGGCGCCGCCGCTGTCGCTGCGCATCGCCAACGCCATCGCCTACCGGCTCGCCTTTCGCAACATCCGCCGCATGATCGGGCTCGACCGCTGCCGCACTGCCTTCACCGGCGCAGCACCGATCGCGCCGGAGCTGATCCGCTGGTACCTCGCACTCGGCATCGACATGCACGAGGTCTACGGCCAGACCGAGAATTGCGGCGTCGCCACCATGATGCCGGCGAAGCGGATCAAGCTCGGCTCGGTCGGCACCGCCGTGCCCTGGGGGGAGGTCACGCTGTCGCCCCACGGTGAGATCCTGATCAGGGGTGATTTCCTGTTCATGGGCTACCTCAATCAGCCGGAGAAGACCGCGGAGACGATCGATTCCCGCGGCTGGCTTCATACCGGCGACGTCGGCACCATCGACAACGAGGGTTTCGTTCGCATCACCGACCGGATGAAGGACATCATCATCACATCAGGCGGCAAGAATATCACGCCGTCCGAGATCGAGAACCAGCTCAAATTCTCACCCTATATCTCCGATGCCGTCGTGATCGGCGATCAGCGGCCGTACCTGACCTGTCTCATCATGATCGATCAGGAGAATGTCGAGAAGTTCGCCCAGGATCACGACATTCCCTTCACCAATTATGCCAGCCTGTGCCGGGCGGTGGAGATCCAGGACCTGATCTGGCGCGAGATCGAACACGTCAACGGGAATTTTGCCCGGGTCGAGACCATCAAGAAATTCTACCTGATCGAACGCCAGCTCACGCCGGAGGACGAGGAGCTGACCCCGACCATGAAGCTGAAGCGTGGCTTCGTGAACAAGCGCTACGCGGCCGAGATCGAGGCGATGTATCGCCAGCGCGCGGTGGCGTGAGGCATGCGCATGCCCGGAAAAAAGTGAGAACCGGCTTTCCGAGAAGGGGCATGCGCAGAAAAAAGAAAGTCGCGTTTGAGAAAGCGAGGGAGCGACGGCCCCCGCCCTTCGCGTAACACGGGCCTTTAGGAGAGGAGACGTCAATGTCGAAATCGTTCGGCGCATTCGGCCTTGCTGTGGGGGCCGTGGTGCTCACCTGTCTGCCGGCCGCGGCACAAACCAAGGTCACCAACGAGGGCATCTCGGCAAGCGAGATCGTGATCGGAACTCACCAGGATCTGTCGGGCCCGATCAAGGGCTGGGGCGTCCCGGTCTCCAACGGCATGAAGATGGCGGTCGAGGAGATCAACGCGGCCGGCGGCGTCAACGGCCGCAAGATCCGCCTGGTGATCGAGGACAGCGGCTACGATCCGAAGAAGGCCGTGCTGGCGTCGCAGAAGCTGATCGAGCGCGACAAGATCTTCGCGATGGTCGGCGCGATGGGATCGCCGACCGTGCTCGCCGCGCAGGACATCCTGCTCGATGCCGGCGTGCTGCAGCTCTTTCCGCTGACGGCGGCCGAGTTCACCTTCAAGTTCGATCCGGCCAAGCCGCAGGAGCGGCTCAAGTTCAACAACCTGCTGCCCTATGTCGAGAGCACGCGCGCGGCGCTCAAATACATGATGGAGTGGAAGAACTTCAAGAAGCCCTGCATCATGCATCAGGACGACGAGTACGGCAAAAACGTGCTGGACGGCTTCAACCAGCAGCTCACCGCCATGAAGGTGCAGCCGGCATCGATCACGAGCTACAAGCGCGGCGCCTCGGATTTCAGCGCGCAGGTCGCCAAGATGAAGTCCGACGGCTGCGACCTCGTCGTGCTCGGCGCGGTGCTGCGTGAGCCCATCGGTGCCATGACTGAGGCCAAGAAGCTCGGCTGGGACGTCACCTTCCTCGGCGCCACGCCCACCAACGTGATGGAAGTGCCGATGCTCGGCAAGGAGGCGGTCGAAGGCCTCTATGCCGCGAGCGGCTTCGAGATCCCCTATGAAGACACCGCGAAAGGCAAGGTCAAGGACTGGCTCGTCAACTACAAGAAGATGTTCGGCACCGACGCCAACACGCAGGCGATCATCGGCTACAATGCGATGATGACCTTCGCCTTCTATGCGCAGAAGGCGGGCAAGGATCTCACGGGTCAGAAGATGCTGGAGTCCCTGGAGTCCGGCGAAAAGTTCCTCGATATCTTCAACTCGCCCCCGACCAAGTTCTCCAAGACCGACCACCTTGCCAACACCATTACCCAGGTGCAGCAGGTCAAGGGCGGCCGCTGGGTGTTGGTGAAGGACAATCTGATGTTCTGATGTTTCTTTTTCACCCTCCCCTGGAGGGGGAGGGTCGATCGCGCGCAGCGCGAGCGGGGTGGGTGATCTCTCGGCACCGGCACTGTTGCATGTCGAGAGACTGTCACCCTACCCCGCCACGCATTCCGCTTCGCTCCATGCGTAGCGACCCTCCCCCTCCAGGGGAGGGTAAGAACCCTACGACCCCCCGCTCGCGGTGCCCGAATTCACCGGCGCGAGCTCGTCTTCCCGGCAGCGCCAGCCGTCGGCGGCTTTCACGAAGGCAAAGGTGCGCTGGATCCGCAGTCGGCGCGTCACGTTGAAGGCTTCGCCCGCGCGCTCCTTGTTGGCGGCGCCTGGCTGCGGACGGCCCGTCCTGGCGTCCCAGCAAGTGCCGGTGCAGATTGAGGCGACCTTGCTGCACATGGTGAAGGGCGCCAGCACGGCCATCTCGATTTCGCCCGTGACCTGTGCCTCCTGCTCGGTCACCTGGCTGTCGAGCGCGTAGACGCGGTTGATGCGCAGGAAGTTGCCGCAGGAATTGGCCGCATGGATTCGCGCGGCGCAGAAGTCGACGGCGTCGGTGTCGGGGATGCGGGCCGCGACCTGCCGGCCGAACACCTTCTTGGGATCCCCGTTCGCCGCGCGGATCTCGTCGGCCTTGCGCTTCAAATGCTCGGCGAGGCAGTCCTCCGCGAATTCGAGCTCCTGCAGCGGCACGTTCTCCTTGCCCACGAGATTGCATTTGCGGTCGCGCTCTCGGGTCCACCTTCCATATTCGGCGAAGGCAAAGCGCGCCGCGGTCGGGTCCAGCTTGCCGATCAGGTCAAGCACCTGGCCGTTCAGCTCCGTTTCGGCCAGCGCCAGCGCCGGGTCCGCACAGATCAGCGCGCCCGCTGCGGTGTTGGCTGCCAGGCAGTCGAAGTCGGGATCGCGCACGATCGCGGTGCGCTCCTCAGTCACCTTGAGCAGGCACGCTTTCACCTGGTCGAACTCGTCGGGGCGGATCGCGGTCTGTCCGACGATGCCGCAGCCGAGATTGCGCTGGCGGACCCAGATCGCATTCTCCTCGATGGCCGGCAGGCGGTCGGGCAGGCGGGCGAGCCGCGCCTCGATCGCCGTGTTCAGCTTCTCGGCGGCGGCGGCGAGCGTGGCATCACCGCAGAACAATTGATTGCCGGGGTCGCGAATCCGCTGGCAGTTGTTCTTGGCAAACAGCGGCAGCCGGCCGGCGATGGAGGGAGGCTCGGATTGCGCGAAGCCCGGTGCTGCCGGCAACGCCAGCAGCGTAAGCACAGACAGCACGATGAATCGCATTCCCGTCGCCCCTGCATGGAAGGCGCCATGCTAGCCGCCCGGAACGCTTGGTGGAATGGGGTTGTGGCGTGTGTGAAGTCGGCAGCCCGGATTTCGCTGCGCGCCGTCCGGGCTGCAAGCAATCAACGCGTCTCTGCCGCCATCGAGAAACGCACGGGTTCGTCGACATACTTCATCACCGCCGACTGGTAGAGCGTGAACAGCGGCTGGTAGCTCCGCGCGGCGTCGTCCTCGACCATCGCCATGCGGCGGTTGTCGAGCATCAGCCAATGGCCGTCGAGCCGCGCGGCGGCAACCGCATGCTCTTCGCCGGCCCTGACGTCGCGTACCACGACGATGCGGAGGTCCTCGGCGGCAATTCCTGCCAGCCGCAACGCGGCCAGCTTGGCAATGGCGTAGTCCTCGCAATCGCCGGCGCCGCTCGCGAAGGTCGCAAGCGGTGAGCTCCAGACGTCGTCGGTGCCGTCACTGGCGGCCCGGATGGCAAGGTTGATGGCGCGGTTGGTCTCGCCGAGCCGCGCGCGGCCGTCGCGGGCGCGGGCCTGGTCGACGATGGCGAGCAGCTTCAGGGCGGCAGGCGAAGCGCAATTGTCCCGATCGCCGTCACACAGCGCAAGCTGAACCATGTCGTCGTCGAGCCGGCCCTTCAGCGCAAGCCATTTTTGCCGCAGGCTGCCGGACGAGATGGCGAAGGCGAACACGCCGAACGGCTCGGCGGACTTGCGCACCAGCAGGCCTGCTCCCGGCGACAGCAGCGTGCCGGCGCGAAGATCGGCGGCCGATCCGAGCAGAATCAATCCGCACAGGACAAGGATTGCGCGCCAGGCGCGCGAGCGAGCAGCGGTCTCCATCTGACATCCCTTTCCCGGGCTTCGTCAGGTCTCCTCGACCTGGACGTGCCGGGCTTTGTTGCTTTCGTGCAGATAGTGCGAGACGGCCCGTATTGTTCTGCTTAATGCGCCCAGCAGGGCTTCCCAAATCCGCGGACAGGCTGAAACGGCGCTGCCCAAATTGCGTAAAATTCTAGGGATCGGGAGCTGTTCTGCCGCGAAGTCGCGCCAGGTGCAGGTGCAGGTTGTGGGGGTGCCGAATCCTGGGCGTATGGCTAACGACCCCTATTTCATGGGGTTCTGTTAGTTAGGTCACAGATTTAACTCCGTATTTGCGGCAGGATATTGCGGGGTCCCGCCTAAAGCAGATGCCGCAAGTATCCGTTCCATGACTATACAACAGATTTCTCCGGATGACTTTAAATGCGCGAAAATAGGCGGGATTCGACTTCAGAATACCTAAACTATTACTTTGGCTGCCCCGGAAGGGCCGTGCTCGCTCAGAGTTCCTGCCGCCAAGTGACGCGAAATCACACAAGCATTAGATGGTTTCGCTAAGGACTTGGTAATGCTATGCAAGCTTAGGCAGTCGATACTTACTTAAATTTTAACCCTTTTTACGGTGCCCGGTTGAATTACGCTGGCCAATTTGATGGCGCGATTGCTTTGGACGGCCTGGGTTCCCGCGCGCCCGCTGTTTCGCACGTCGAGTCCTTCACGGCGAAGGCGCATGGTCACGTGCCGGACGGCGCGGTCGTGGTTCCCGACCCCAACCTGATCTTCAACGGCGAGTTCAAGCGCACAGGCCTCGATCTGGTGCTGTCGCACGAGGGGCACGAGTTCGTCGTTCACGATTATTTCAGGGGCGACAAACGCGCGGCGCTCGCCTCGTCCGACGGCGCCCACCTCACCGGCGACGTCGTCAATGCGCTCGCAGGCCATGTCCAGCTTGCGCAAGCCGCGCCCGGCGCTGCCGCGGCCCAGGTCATCGGCCACGTCACCAAGCTCGTGGGCAGCGCGACCGCGATCCGCAACGGCGTCTCGGTCATCCTGAACAACGGCGACAACGTCGAGAAGGGCGACGTGGTCTCGACCGGCGCCGATTCGACGCTCGGCATCACCTTCATCGACGGCACTGTGTTCGGCCTGTCCTCCAATGCGCGGATGGTGCTGAACGAGATGGTCTACGATCCCAACGGGTCGAGCAATTCCTCGCTGCTGAGCCTCGTCGCCGGCACCATCACCTTCGTCGCCGGCGAGACCGCCAAGCACGGCGACATGAAGATCGACACGCCCGTCGCCACCATGGGCATCCGCGGCACCGCGGTGCTCACCCAGATCAATTTCATCGTTCCCGCCGGCGGCGGCGATCCGCAGCCGCAGGCAAGCTTCCAGGTGCTGGTCGAGCCGAATGGCACCACAGGCTCCTATATTCTGTTCGACAAGGTCACGCTGCTGCCGATCGCGACGGTCAACCAGGCCGGCCAGATGATCCAGATCAGCGGCGGCAACGTCTCGATCTCCAATGCGCTGATGTCGCCGGACGTGCAGAAGCTGATCACGGACGTGTTCACGCTGAAGTTCACCGACGCCAACACCAACACCAAGCTGACCACGAACTTCACCGACACGCTCACGCCGATGAGCCAGGATCTGGTGTTCAAGTCGGGATCCGGTGCAGTCGCGGTCGCAACCGTCGTCAACCTCAATCTGCAGACATCGGACAAGCCCAGCACGTCCACGCCGCCCATCGTGCGCATTCCCGGCCAGCCGAATGTGCAAAGCTTCGACGCCAGCGGCAATGTGAAGACGGCGTTCGCATTGACCGAGCGTACCGACACGACCGGCGACACGCATAGCGATACGATTTCCGGCCTGATCAGATTCGTCGATCAAAACCTCGGCGATCGGCCGACCGTGAGCATCAACCTCGCCGAAGCGCCGAACTACGTCTACAAGGACGCCGGCCAGCACGACGTCACCGCCTCGCTTTCGGCGCTCCAGAAGCAGGATATCGCAGCGACCCAGATCCAGATCAGCGTCGTTCCCGACGCCTCCAACGCCAACAACGGTTCGGCGGTCTGGACCTACACGATTCCTGACAACGTCTTCGACTTCCTCGCTGCCGGCGAAACCCTGACGCTGACCTACATGGTCCGCGTCGATACCAATTTCGTCGTGAACCCCGAATCCAAGCTCGTTCCGATCACCATCACGATCACGGGTACGAACGACAAGCCTACCGTCGCGACGTCGGGCGGAACCGTCATCGAAAAGATCGGGACCGGCAACCAGGCGCTCGACACCATCACGGGCACGGTCACCTTCACCGACGTCGATCTCACCGACCGGCCGATCGTGAGCGCCGCGCTCTCGTCCACCCAGCCGTTCAAATATCTCGATGCCAATGGCAACGACATCACCGCGACGCTGACGCCGCAACAGCTCGCCGCGATCGCCGCCGTCGAGCTGCCGCTGAAGGTGGTGCAGGGCGCGGGCAACAGCAACAATGGCTCGGCCACCTGGACCTACAGCGCCCCCGACCATCTGTTCGATTTCCTCGCCGACGGCGAGAAGCTGATCCTCAATTACGTGGTACAGGTCGACGACGGGCACGGCGGCGTCGTCAGCACGCCGATCACCGTGTCCATCAACGGTGCGGACGTCAATGTCGAGGGCACCAACGATTTGCCGACGATCGTCGGGGACGACACCATTCCGGCAGGTGCGGTGACCGAGGATACGGCGGCCACGCTCATTGCCAGCGGCATCGTTACGTTCAACGATCCCGATCTCACCGATACGCATACCGCGAGTTTCTCGCTGAAATCGACGACGTCGAGCGCGCATCTGCCCGGCTTCAACGACGGCATCTCGCATATCGGCACGTTCGCGCTCCAACCGGTGATCGAAAGCCCGGGAGTGAGCTCCCGCGGGTCGGTCGGCTGGACCTTTACGATCGACGACAACGATCCGGTGCTGCAGTCGCTGGCCCAGGGCCAGACCATCACGCAGGTTTACACCGTCACGATCGACGATCATCATGGTGGGACAGTCACCCAGGACGTCACGGTCACCATCACCGGCACCAACGATGCGCCGACCGTCACGAGCGATGCCGCGGCGGCCAAGGGAACGGTGACCGAGGATGCCGGTGCGACGCTGACGGCCGGCGGGACGCTCGCAATTCAGGACCTCGACCTGATCGACACGCACACGGCGCAGGTCGCGTTCAAGTCGTCGACCTCGAGCGCACATCTGCCGGGCTTCATCGACAACACCACGAAGATCGGCACCTTCACGATCGATCCGTCCGTGAATGAATCCAGCAGCGACACCGACAACGGTGCGACGCTGGGCTGGCACTTCAGTCTCGCCGACAGCGATCCGGTGCTGCAGTCGCTGGCCGATGGCCAGACCATCACCCAGGTCTATACGGTCACGTTCACCGACAACCACGGCGCAACGGTCTCGCAGGATGTCACGGTCACGATCAAAGGGACCAATGACACGCCGACCATCACCAGCGGTGCTGCGGCCGCGGCCGGAGCCGTGACCGAGGACACTGGCCTCACTTTGTCGATCGGCGGCACGCTGGCGATCCAGGATCTCGACCTGATCGACACCCATACCGCACAGGCGGTGTTCAAGTCGGCGACCTCGAGCGCGCCTCTGCCGGGCTTCGGCGGCAACGCGCCGCTCGGGAGCTTCACGATCGATCCATCTGTGCTCGAATCCAGCACCGACACCAATAACCATGCGACACTGGGCTGGCACTTCAGCCTCGCCAACAGCAATCCGGTGTTGCAGTCGCTGGCCGACGGTCAGACCATCACCCAGGTCTACACCGTCACCTTCACCGACAATCACGGCGCGCACGTCTCGCAGGACGTGACCGTCACGATCAAGGGCGCCAACGACGCGCCGACGATCACCAGCAGCGCCGCGGATGCCGCCGGAGCCGTGACCGAGGACGCCGCCGCGACGTTGTCGACCGGCGGCACGCTGGCGATCCAGGATCTCGACCTGATCGACACCCATACCGCGCAGGCGGTGTTCAAGTCGGCGATCTCGAGCGCGCCTCTGCCGGGCTTTGGCGGCAATGCGCCGCTCGGGACCTTCACGATCGATCCATCGGTGCTCGAATCCAACACCGACACCAATAACGGTGCGACACTGGGCTGGCACTTCAGCCTCGCCAATAGCGATCCGGTGTTGCAGTCGCTGGCCGACGGCCAGACCATCACCCAGGTCTACACCGTCACCTTCACCGACAATCACGGCGCGCACGTCTCGCAGGACGTGACCGTCACGATCAAGGGTGCCAACGACGCGCCGACGATCACCAGCGGCGTTGCCGCCGCTGCCGGGGCGGTGACCGAGGATGCAGCCGCGACGCTGTCGATTGACGGCACGCTGGCGATCCAGGATCTCGACCTGATCGACACCCATACCGCGCAGGCGGTGTTCAAGTCGGCCACCTCGAGCGCGCCTCTGCCGGGCTTCGGCGGCAACGCGCCGCTCGGGACCTTCACGATCGATCCATCGGTGTTCGAATCCAATGCCGATACCAATAACGGTGCGACGCTCGGCTGGCACTTCAGCCTCGCCAATAGCGATCCGGTGTTGCAGTCGCTGGCCGACGGCCAGACCATCACCCAGATCTACACCGTCACGTTCACCGACAATCACGGTGCGCACGTCTCGCAGGACGTCACCGTCACGATCACCGGTACCAACGACGCGCCGACGCTCGCCGATCTCCACATCGGTCCGCTCTCCGACACGGCTGCTGCCGACACCTTCTCCGATCTCACCGGAACACTGGCGGGCCACGATGCCGATACCGGCGAGACTGCGACGCTGACCTATGCCGTCCTCGATGCGGCTCACAATCCGGCGACGACGGTCGGGGGATTGTACGGGACGCTGACGGTCAATCCCGACGGCAGTTACAGCTACGTTCCCAACGCCGCGGCGATCAACGCGCTGGCGGAAGGATCCTATGCGGATGTTTTTACCGTCCAGACCACGGACGTGCATGGCGCGACCGGTACGGCTACGCTGACGGTGGACGTGACGGGTGCGGACGAGGCGAACGCCGCTCCGGTGATCGACGTCGATCAGATCAGCGTTACGCAAGAGGGCGTCCAGGTCTTCGTTCACGGCATCACGGTCACAGACGCCGACGCTGCTCCCAATGAAACCTTCGCGCTCACCGCGGCGGCGGATTCGGGCACATATGTGGAGCCTGCACCAACGTCAGATACCCTGGCGAGCATCAATTCGGCGCTCCAGGGGCTGACCTATACGGAGCCGAGCGAGGGCGGGCCTGCGACGGATAAGCTCGCGATCACTGTGACGGACAGCCACGGCGCAAGCGATACGGTCAACCTGATCTTCAACCTGACCGAACAAGGCCCGGTCACCCTCGCCAGCACGGACGGCAAGGACGTACTGTTCGGGACGGGCTATCAGGATCAGTTCGTGTTTGCGGCCAATTCCAACCACGACGTGATCCTGGATTTCACGCACAATCAGGACCATATCGATCTGTCGGCCGTCGTGACCACCGCCAGCGTGTCCGACTGGATGGCCCAGCATGTGGCCGCATCGGGATCAGACACTCTGATCACGCTTGACGCGGCAAACACCATCCTTGTGAAGGGCGTCGGCCTTCAGGCAAGCGATTTCATCGTGCATTCCTGACGGGCTTGGGCGAGCTCGATCGTCTGCGTAGCCGATCGGAGCTGCCGCCCGCCGTCAAAGCGTGATATTCAACCAGCCATGAAACGTCTCAAGATCCTGCGGCGGTGGTTTGCGCGCAAGTTCGGCTTCGCGCGGCTGACGTGCCTTGCGTTGCTGGTACTGTTCGCCGGCGCGCGGCTGTGGGACCCGCCGCCGATCCAGGAATTGCGGCTGCGCACCTTCGACATGTTCCAACTGATCGACCCGCGCCACAAGGCGGCGCGGCCGGTCGTCATCGTCGACATCGACGACAAGAGCCTGACGAGGCTCGGCCAATGGCCGTGGCCGCGGACGAGGATCGCTGATTTGATCCAGAACCTCACCAACAGTGGCGCGGTCGCCATCGGCTTCGACGTGGTCTTCGCCGAAGCCGACCGACTCAACCCGGATCAGGTCGCGAGCCAGATGCGCTACCTGGATGACGCCACCCGGGCCAAGCTGCGCGATCTGCCGAGCAACGATCAGATCCTCGCCGAGGCGATCAAGCGCTCCCGCGTGGTGCTGGGCGAGACGGGTCTGCCCGAGGTGCTGACCGAACTCGACAAGTCGCTTCCGTTCACGGGCGTGGCAACGATCGGCGAGGATGGCGCCGAACGCTTCCTGTTCGAATTCCCCGGCCTGTTGCGCAACGTGCCCGTCATCGAGAAGGTCGCGGCCGGTCGCGGCCTGTTCTCGATCAAGACCGAGCGCGACGGCCTGATCCGCCGCGTCCCTCTGATCATGCGCGCCCAAGGCAACATCATGGCCTCGCTCAGCCTCGAGATCCTGCGGGTCATTACCGGCACGCCAACCCTGCTGGTCCGCACGGACAAGGCCGGCATCAAGTCGATTCGCCTCAAGGGTTTGGAAATTCCGACCGACAAGAACGGCCAGCTCTGGATCCACTACGCCCGTCGAGATCCCTCGATTTATGTCTCGGCAGCCGACGTCCTCGACAACAGCGTGTCGCCGAACAAGATCGCCGGCAAGCTGGTGCTGGTCGGCACCTCCGCCGGTGGGTTGAACGACATCAAGACCACGCCGGTGTCCTCGACCATGCCCGGTGTCGAGATCCACGCCCAGGTCCTGGAGAGCGTGCTGAGCGGCGCGGTGGTTTCCCAGCCGAACAATGCAATCGTCACCGAGCTGCTCGCAGCACTCGTGATCGGCCTGCTTGTCATCGTCTTCACGCCGAATCTCGGGCCCGTGCGCCTCGTGCTGGCGGGCGCGATGTTCGCCGCCATTCTGGTCGGCGTGTCCTGGTTCTTCTATGCGCAGTACCGCTATCTCATCGATTTCACCTATCCGCTGCTGTCGACCACCGCGATCTATCTGACCCTGATCTTCGCCAGCTTCGTGCGCGAGCAGCGCCAGCGCGTGCAGATCCGCGGGCAGTTCGCGCAATACATGTCGCCGGTGCTGGTCGAGCAGCTCGTGCAATCGCCGGAGAAGCTCGTGCTCGGCGGCGAGGAGCGCGAGATGACGATCATGTTCTCCGACGTGCGCGGCTTTACCACGATCTCGGAGAGCTACAAGCACGACCCGCAAGGGCTGATCGCGCTGATGAACCGTTTCCTGACGCCGCTGACGGACGTGATCATCGAGCGCAAGGGCTACATCGACAAGTACATGGGCGACGCCATCATGGCGTTCTGGAACGCCCCGCTCGACGACGCCGAGCACGAGGTCAATGCCTGCGAGGCCGCGATCCGGATGCTCGAGAAGATCGATTTGGTGAACAAGGAGCGCGAGCAGGACGCCGCCGAGGGCGGCCACGTCTACATCCCGCTCAACGTCGGTATCGGGCTCAACACCGGCATCGGCGTGGTCGGCAACATGGGCTCCGACCTGAAGAAGAATTATTCGGTGCTCGGCGACAGCGTCAACCTGGCTTCACGCCTGGAAGGGCAGACCAAGGAATACGGTTTCCCGATCATCGTCGGCTCCCGGACGGCGCTCGCCGCCAAGGACAGGTTCGCGATCCTCGAGCTCGACTTCATCATGGTCAAGGGCAAGACCGAGCCGGAGGTGATCTATGCCATCGCCGGCCGCGAGGACGTGATGCATTCGGGCGCCTTCCAGCGCCTGCGCAACATCACCATCGAGATGCTCAGCTGCTACCGCAGCCGCGACTGGCAGGGCGCACTCGACGCCATCGAGCGCGGCCGCCGAAGCGAGGACGCCGACACGCTGGAGAAGCTGTTCAAGCTCTATGAAGCGCGCATCAAGGATTTCCAGCTCAATCCGCCGCCGGAGGGCTGGACCGGGGCCTACGCGCTGCTGACGAAGTAGCAGCCACGCACTCGCTATCGTCCCGGATAAGCGCGCCTGAAGCGCGCGCCGGCCGGGACCGATCACCAGGGAGGAGTTGTGTGGCGAGCTGGTTACTCCGAGCCTTCGCCACACCTGTGGTTATGGACGACGGCGGCGCCTGCCGCCGCCTCACTCCATCCCGATCGTCGTCAGATCCTGGAACCAGTGCTGGGCCTGCACGAACTGCTTGATCTTCGGCGACAGCGCGTGGGGGTTGGTGTCGTGGACGACCCAGACCAGCGTGGCATCGTCGACGATCAGCGCATGGGCCTGCGCCAGCAGCTCGTCCTGCTTGGCACTGTCGAACGTTTGCTTGGCCTCGTCGATCAGCGCGTCGACCTTCGGGTTCTTGTAGCCACCCCAGTTGACGCCCACCGGCGCGATCTGGCCGGAATGGAAGAAGCGGACGATGGCGTAGAGCGGGTCGGAGGTGACGTAGGCGATGTTGTTGGCGGTGATGCCGGCATTCATCTCGTCCGCCGCGCCCTTGCGCCAATGCGTATAGAGCGTCTCGAGCTCGACGACCTTGAAGTCGATGTCGATGCCGATCTCCTTCAAGCTCTGCTGCAGGAATTCATTCATCGGCAGCGACAGCATCTGGCCGGTGCCGCCCTGCGCGATGATGAAGGTGGCCTTCAGCGGCTTGGCCTTGGAGTAGCCGGCCTCCTCGACCAGCTTCTTGGCGGCGGCGAGATCATATTTCAGCTCGAAGCTCGGCTTGCCGAACCACGGGCTCGACGGATCGACCTGGCCCTTGGCGGGTTTGGCGAGGCCGTTCATCAAGCCGACCACGGCGTCGCGATCGATCGCAAGGTTCAGCGCCTTGCGCAGGCGGATGTCGGTCCAGGGCGAGCCGGGCAGCACGCTGAGATGGTAGTTCCAGACATGCGGCGTGACGTTGTCGACGAGCTTCATGCCGGCCGCTTTCAGCTGCGGCACCGCATCCGGTGCCGGCGTCTCGATCAGATCGACTTGGCCCGCGAGCAACGCGTTGGTGCGTGTCAGCGCCTCCGGCATCGGCACCAGCACGACCTTGTCGGCCCTGGGAATGCGCTTCTTGTTCCAATAGTCCGGATTCTTCGTGAGCTCGGCGAGCTCGCGCGGCACCAGCTTTGTCAGCTTGAACGGGCCGGTGCCGGAGGGCTGGCTGGCGAACTTGTCCCAATCCTTGCCGAGCTTGTCGTATTGCGCGGGGCTCGACACCAGGAACCACAGCATCTGATAGGGAAAGAAGGAGTCGATTGTCTTGGTGGTGATCTCCACCGTGAAGTCGTCGATCTTGGCGTAGCTCGCGACGGAGGGCAGGCGGGTCTTCACCTGCGCGCTCTGCCGCTTGTCGAACTGCGGCGCCTTGTCGTTGAGCACCTTGTCCAAATTCCAGATCACGGCATCGGCGTTGAATTCGCTGCCGTCGTGAAACTTGACACCCTTGCGAAGCGTGAAGCGCCACTTGGTCTTGTCGGCGTCATCCACCTTCCACTCGGTGGCGAGGCCCGGCACCAGCTTGCCGGGCCGATCGGCGACGTCCATCTCCCAGGCCACGAGGGGATCGTAGATCGTGTAGGCCGTGAACTGATAGGCGCCGGCGCCGCGATCGGGTTGCCCCGTGGTCAGCGGGATGTCCGCCATCGAGATGCCGTAGCGCACCACGGTTTCGGCACGCGCCGAGATTGCGGACGACGCCAGTGCAAGCACGGCGAGACAAATCGATAGACGAATACGCATGGTCCAAAGCTCCCAGGGGATTTCGGGACCAAACTTGCAATCTTGATGCCAGAATAGGCAGAGCTGCCGCTTTACCTCGTCGCGATCACAAGGACTTGTCGCCGCAGGGGCAATTTGCAGAAAAAGTTTCTCCTTGGCATAGCCATTGCATACGATTGCATCAAAATTAATCATCGTAAGCCGGAAAGGGATTGAGGCGATGCTTATCAAGAACAAGAAGACACGGGCGGCGCTGATCGCGCTTTTGGCGCTTGGCAGTGCGGCCGCATGGCCGCGCGTGGCAGCTGCGGAAACGGTGCTGCGCATCGGCATGACCGCTGCCGATATTCCGCGCACATTGGGCCAGCCTGATCAGGGTTTTGAAGGCAACCGCTTCACCGGCCTCACCATGTACGACGCGTTGACCGGCTGGGATCTCTCCTCCGCCGACAAGGCGAGCACGGTGATCCCCGGCCTCGCCACCGAGTGGAAGGTCGACGATGCCGACAAGACCAAATGGGTCTTCAAGCTGCGCCCCGGCGTCACCTTTCATGACGGCTCGCCGTTCAACGCGGATGCCGTGGTGTGGAATGTCGAGAAGGTGCTGAAGCAGGATGCACCGCAGTTCGATGCCAGCCAGGTCGGCGTCACCGCCTCGCGCATGCCGACGCTGGCCTCGGCGCGGAAGATCGATGACATGACGGTCGAGCTCACCACCAAGGAGCCCGACAGCTTCCTGCCGATCAACCTTACCAATCTGTTCATGGCGAGCCCGGCGAAGTGGCAGCACTTCTACGACAAGGCTGAAGGCGTCGACGCCAAGGCGAAGTCGCAAGCCGCCTGGACCGCGTTCGCCAAGGACGCCGCGGGCACCGGGCCGTGGAAGATGGCGAGCTTCACCCCGCGCGAGCGGCTCGAGCTGGTCAAGAACGCCAACTATTGGGACAAGGCGCGCGTGCCCAAGATCGACAAGATGGTGCTGCTGCCGATGCCGGAAGCCAACGCGCGCACCGCGGCGCTGCTCTCGGGCCAGGTCGATTGGGTCGAGGCGCCGGCGCCGGACGCACTGCCCGAGCTCAAGCAGCGCGGCTTCAAGCTCTATGCCAACGAACAGCCGCATGTCTGGCCGTGGCAGTTCTCGCGCATCGAGGGCTCGCCCTGGAACGACATCCGCGTGCGCAAGGCCGCCAATCTCTGCGTCGATCGCGAGGGCCTCAGGGACGGCCTGCTCGCCGGCCTGATGGTGCCCGCGACCGGCACCTTCGAGCCCGGCCATCCCTGGCGCGGCAATCCCACCTTCCAAATCAAGTACGACAAGGCCGCCGCCCAGAAGCTCATGCAGGAAGCGGGCTTTGGTCCGAACAAGAAGCTGGTGGTGAAGACGCAGACCTCGGCCTCCGGCTCTGGTCAGATGCAGCCGCTGGCGATGAACGAATATCTGCAGCAGGCGCTCGCCGAATGCTATTTCGACGTGAAGCTCGATGTCATCGAATGGAACACGCTGTTCACCAATTGGCGCCGCGGCGCCAAGGATCCCAGCGCCAACGGCTCCAACGCGACCAACGTCACCTATGCGGCGATGGACCCGTTCTTTGCGCTGGTGCGCTTCCTGCAGTCGGGCATGGCGCCGCCGGTCTCGAACAATTGGGGCTTCATCAACAACCCCAAGTTCGACGAGCTGGTGAAGAAGGCGCGGCAGACCTTCGATCCCGCCGCGCGTGACGCCGCGCTCGCCGAGCTGCATGCAGCCTCCGTCGATGATGCCGCCTTCCTCTATGTCGCGCACGACGTCGGCCCGCGCGCGATGAGTCCGAAGGTGACCGGCGTCGTGCAGCCGAAGAGCTGGTTCATCGACTTCTCGCCGGTGTCGATCGCGCAGTAGTTCGCGCCGCGTACTCGCTGCACCCTCTCCCCTTGTGGGAGAGGGTGGCTTCGCGTTAGCGAAGCCGGGTGAGGGGTCTCTCTCCGCGGAGGGATGCTCGCTCGCTTGAAATGACTGTTACCGCGGATAGAACCCCTCATCCGGCGCGCTGATCGCGCGCCACCTTCTCCCGCAAGGGGAGAAGGAAGAAAGAAGACCTGTGCTCGCCTATACCGCCAGACGCATTGTCTACGTCGTCCCGATCGTCATCAGCGTAGCGCTGGTGTGCTTTCTGCTCGTGCACATCACGCCGGGCGATCCGCTCGTTGCCGTGCTGCCGGCCGATGCGTCGCAGGAGCTCGCGGCGCAGCTCCGTGCCGCCTACGGCTTCGATCGCCCGCTGCCGGTGCAGTTCGGGCTTTGGTTGCTCCGCGCCCTTCATGGCGACCTCGGCAATTCCATCGCGACGGGGCGCCCCGTGCTTGCCGAGGTGATGCGCGCCGTCGGCAACACCGTCACGCTCGCGATCGCCGCCGCCATCATCGGCTTTACCATGGGCATTCTGCTCGGCCTGATCGCTGGCTACTTCCGCGAGACCTGGATCGACAAGGTCGCGACCTCTTTCGCCATCGCCGGCGTGTCCGTGCCGCATTACTGGCTCGGCATGGTGATGGTCATCATCTTCTCGGTGCAGCTGAACTGGCTGCCCGCGGTCGGCGCGGGCCCCAACGGCTCCAACTCCTGGGCCTGGGACTGGGCCCACCTGAAATATCTCGTGCTGCCGGCGATCACGACCTCGGTGATTCCCATGGGCATCGTCACCCGCACCGTGCGTGCGCTCACTGGCGATATCCTCAGTCAGGACTTCGTCGAGGCCTTGCGCGCAAAGGGCCTGCATGAGCGCGGCGTGTTTCGCCACGTCATCAAGAACGCCGCGCCGACCGCGCTCGCCGTGATGGGCCTTCAGCTCGGATACATGCTGGGCGGCTCGATCCTGATCGAGACCGTGTTCTCCTGGCCGGGCTCGGGCTTCCTGCTCAACTCGGCCATCTTCCAGCGCGACCTGCCGCTGCTGCAAGGCACGATCCTGATCCTGGCGCTGTTCTTCGTCTTCCTCAATCTGCTGGTCGACATCGCCCAAGCCGCGATCGACCCGCGCATCAAGCGGGGCTAGCGGGATGAGATCGAGCCCAGCCATAGCCGCGAATTCGGTGCGCTCCCTCCCCCGCTTGCGGGGGAGGGGTGGGGAGAGGGTGTGTCCGCTCGCGAGAACCCCCCAGAGGAGAAAACCCTCACCCGGTGCACGGGACGATGCTCCGCATCGCTCCGAGCACCGACCTCTCCCGCAAGCGGGAGAGGTGCACCGAGCGCGGGGCTTGCACCGATCGCGTCAATGCCAACCGGGAGCCGGCCGATGAGCGAGCTTCCGTTGTCCGCAACCGCCGATGCCGCGCTGCAGGCCGCGCCCGCGACCAAGGCGCGCGGCTATTGGGCGACCGTCGGCCGCCGCATCACGCGCGACAAGGTCAGCATGGCCTGCGCGCTCGTGCTGATCCTGATCTTCCTCTCCGCGATACTCGCGCCGTGGCTGGGACTTGAGGACCCCTACAAGGGCTCGATGATCCGCCGCCTCCGTCACATCGGCACCGCCGGCTATCCGCTCGGCACCGACGAGCTCGGCCGCGACATGCTGGCGCGCCTCGTCTATGGCGGGCGGCTGTCGCTCGTCATCGGCATCCTGCCTGTGATCTTTGCCTTCTGCATCGGCACCTCGCTCGGCCTTGTCGCCGGCTATGTCGGCGGCAAGCTCAACACCGCGATCATGCGCACGGTCGACGTGTTCTACGCCTTCCCGTCCGTGCTGCTGGCGATCGCGATCTCCGGTGCGCTCGGGGCCGGCATCCTCAATTCCATCGTGTCGCTCACGGTCGTGTTCGTGCCGCAGATCACCCGCGTCGCGGAGAGCGTCACCACGGGCGTGCGCAACATGGACTTCGTCGAGGCTGCGCGTGCTTCGGGCGCGGGGCCCTTCACCATCATGCGCGTGCACATCCTCGGCAACGTGCTCGGCGCGATCTTCGTCTATGCCACCAGCCTGATCTCGGTCTCGATGATCCTCGCCGCCGGTCTCTCCTTCCTCGGTCTCGGCACCAAGCCGCCGGAGCCGGAATGGGGCCTGATGCTGAACACCCTGCGTACCGCGATCTACGTCAATCCCTGGGTCGCAGCGCTCCCGGGCGCGATGATCTTCGCGGTCTCGATCTGCTTCAATCTGCTCTCGGACGGCCTGCGCAGCGCCATGGACATCAGGAATTAGAGATGATGATGCGGAAGCAGACTGTCGGGGCGCCTGTGGTGCCACACCTCTCCCGGAGGGAGAGGTCGGATTGCATCGACAGATGCAATTCGGGTGAGGGCTTCCGCTCCATCGAGTTTGCCGCGCCCCCTCACCCGGCGCTGCGCGCCGACCTCTCCCCGATGGGGAGAGGTGGGAGAGCGTGCCCATGAGTGAGAGCACTACATCGGTTGAAATGCTGGAGCCGGTCGAGGACGTTGGAGGCGTCGCGCAGCCGTTGCTCCAGGTCAATGGTCTCACGAAGCACTTTCCGGTGCGCGGCGGCCTGTTTGCCGCCAAGCGCACCGTGCGCGCCGTCGACAACGTCACGTTCACTGTCGCGAAGGGCGAGACGGTCGGCATCGTCGGCGAGTCCGGCTGCGGCAAGTCCACAACCGCACGCCTCTTGATGCATCTGATGCCGCGCGATAGCGGCGACATCATCTATGACGGCATGACCGTCGGGCAGTCGCTGAGCCTGCGCGAGCTGCGCCGCGGCATGCAGATGGTGTTCCAGGATTCCTACGCCTCGCTCAATCCGCGTCTGACCATCGAAGAGTCGATCGCCTTCGGTCCCAAGGTTCACGGCATGGCCGACGGCGCGGCCCGCGCGCTGGCGCGCGAGCTGCTCGGCAAGGTCGGCCTGCGCCCGGAAAACTTCGCGAGCCGCTACCCGCACGAGATCTCCGGCGGCCAGCGTCAGCGCGTCAACATCGCGCGGGCGCTGGCGTTGTCGCCGCGGCTGGTGATCCTGGACGAGGCCGTCTCCGCGCTCGACAAATCCGTCGAGGCGCAGGTGCTGAACCTGCTGGCCGATCTCAAGCGCGAGTTCGGCCTGACCTATCTCTTCATCAGCCATGACCTCAATGTCGTGCGCTACATCTCGGACCGCGTGCTGGTGATGTATCTCGGCGAGGTCGTCGAGCTCGGTCCGGTCGACCAGGTCTGGGACAGTCCTGCGCATCCCTACACCCGCGCATTGCTGGCTGCGATGCCGTCCTCCGATCCCGATCGCCGCACCGAAAAGCCGCCGATCACGGGCGATCCGCCCAATCCGATCGATCCGCCGTCCGGCTGCCGCTTCCACACCCGTTGTCCGTTTGCGGAGCCGCTCTGCGCAAATGCGACCCCAAAGCTCACTGCGCTGGATAAGATGGGCCACGAGGCTGCGTGCTACATGGCGATACCGGGGTCTGGCCATAGCAGTGCGCCCAGGGAGAAGACCACATGAGAAGACCGACACCGAAAGAGATCAAGCCGATCGCGCAAGTTGCCGGCGTGCCCGTGGACGACGAGATCGCAACCCGCATCTCCAATTCCATTGGACCCGCCTTCGAAGGCTTTGCCGCCATCGCCGGCACGCTGCCGTTCGACCTCGAGCCGGCCGGCTATGTGCTTGCGCAGACGCAGAAGGTGGCGAAATGAGCCGTGAGCCCGCATTGATGACGCTGACCGAGGTCGCGCGCGCGATCGCGACGAAGCAGCTGTCCTCGCATGAGGTGACGCGTGCGCTGCTGCACCGCATTGCGCAATGGCAGCCGCACCTCAACGCGTTCATGTCGATTGAGTCCGAGGCGGCTTTGAAGGCTGCGGAAGCCGCCGATTCCGAGCTCGCCAAAGGCAATGTCCGCGGTCCCCTGCACGGCGTGCCGCTCGCGCACAAGGACATGTATTACGACGCGGGCCATGTCGCGACCTGCGGCTCGCTGATCCGCCGCGACTTCGTGCCGACCGTGACGTCCACGGCGCTGCAGCGGCTGAAGGACGCTGGCCAGGTCCGGCTCGGCACGCTGCACCTTGCAGAGTTCGCCTATGGCCCGACCGGCCACAACGCCCATTACGGCCCGGTGCGCAATCCCTGGAACGTCGCCCATATCACCGGCGGCTCGTCGTCGGGCTCCGGTTCGGCGGTCGCCGCGCGCCTGACCTATGCGGCGCTCGGCTCCGACACCGGCGGCTCGATCCGCATGCCCGCGCATTTCTGCGGCGTCACGGGTCTCAAGACCACGGTCGGCCGCGTCAGCCGCGCCGGCGCAATGCCGCTGTCGCAATCGCTCGACACCGTCGGCCCGCTCGCCCGCACCGCCGAGGATTGCGCGCTGCTGCTGGCGCTGATGGCCGGCCCGGATCCCGCCGATTCCACCTGCAGCCACGAACCGCTGTCGGACTATGTCGCCGCGACGAAAGGCTCGCTGAAGGGCCTCAAGATCGGCGTGCCCGCATCCTTCTATGTCGATGATCTCGACAGCGAGGTCGCGCGTGTGCTGGACGAGACCATCGCGGTGCTCAAGCGCGAGGGCGCCGACATCGTCAAGGTCGAGCTGCCGGATCAGCGGCAATTGTCCTCGGCGAGCCAGCTCGTGCTCGCCGCGGAAGCTGCCGCTTTCCACAAGCGCTGGTTGATCGAGCGTCCGCAGGATTATGGCGCGCAGGTGCTGATGCGGCTGCAGAACGGCCTCGCCGTTCCCGCCATCACCTATCTGGAGGCGATGCGCTGGCGCGGGCCGGCGCTCGCGGCCCACAATGCCGCGACGGCAGGCGTCAATGCGGTGATCGCGCCGGCCTCGCCGGTGCCGGCGCCGACCATCGAGGAGAGCGATGTCGGCGGCGGCCCGAATGCGCCGGCCATGGTGCAGCGGCTGACGCTGTTCACCCGCCCAGTGAACTATCTCGGCTTGCCGTCGCTCACGGTGCCCTCCGGCTTCACCCGAAGCGGCCTGCCGGTCGGCATGCAGTTGATCGGCCGCTCCTTCGACGAAGCCACCCTGCTCACCATCGGCGCCGCGTTCCAGCGCGCCACCGACTATCACGACCGAGTGCCGAAACTGCCGTCATGACCAAGCTCGTCGAGATCTCAGGCCTCAACATCCGCTTCACCGGCGAACGCACGGTCTATGCCGTGAACGACCTCAGCCTGACGCTGGGCAATAGCGAGGTGCTGGGCCTGCTCGGCGAATCCGGTTCGGGCAAGAGCGTGACGCTGCGTGCCTTGATGCGGCTATTGCCGAAGAAGCGCACGCAGATCACAGGGACGGTCAACGTCATGGGGCAGGACGTGCTCGCCATGAACGACGAGCAGCTCTCGTCCTTCCGCGGCCAGACCGTCTCGATGATCTTCCAGGAGCCGGCGCTTGCGCTCGACCCGGTCTACACCATCGGCGCGCAGATCGCCGAAAGCGTGGTGCGCCACGAAGGCAGGAGCTTTGCGGAAGGGCGCGCGCGGGCGCTGGAGATGCTCGAGGTCGTGCGCATCCCTTCCGCCAAGCGGCGGCTGGATGCCTATCCGCACGAGATGTCCGGCGGCATGCGTCAGCGCGCGATGATCGCGCTGGCGCTGGCCTGCCGGCCCAAGATCCTGCTCGCGGACGAGCCGACCACGGCGCTCGATGCCACCGTGCAGATCCAGATCCTGCTACTGCTGCGCGAGCTGCAGCGCGAGTTCGGCATGTCCGTGATCTTCGTCACTCACGACATCGGCGTCGCCATCGAGATCTGCGACCGCGTCGCGGTGATGTATGCCGGCCAGATCGTCGAGCAGGGCAGCTTGCGCGACATCGTCCGCTCGCCGGTGCACCCCTATGCCAAGGGCCTGCTTGCCTCCACCATCCACGGAGCCAAGCGGGGGCAGCGCCTCGAGACTATCCCGGGCACGCCGCCCTCACTGGCCGAAAAGCCCCACAACTGCTCCTTCGCCCCGCGCTGCAAATTCGCCGAGCCGCGCTGCCTGGAGCAATTGCCTGCCAACGTGGAGGTCGGCCCGGGCCGGGCGGCCAGATGTGTGCTCGCGGAGCCCGTCACCGCGCCGTCATAGTTTCGGATGCGTTGGACCAAGCGCGCGGCAAGGCGAGGCTCGCCAGTACTCATTCACACCCCATTCATGCCGGTTCCGGTTCCATGCTCCGTTCACGGAAAGGGACCTCACAGATGTACATTTCCAACGAAGGCCTGCTCGTCATCCTGTTCGTCGGCCTCGTCGCCGGCTGGCTCGCGGGCAAGGTCGTGCGGGGTGCCGGGTTCGGCATCATCGGCGACATCGTGATCGGCATCTGCGGTGCGCTGGTGGCGAGCCTCCTGTTTCCGAAGCTCGGCATCCGCCTTGGCACGGGCCTTGTCTCCGAGATCGTCTATTCCGCCATCGGCGCGGTCATCCTGTTGCTGGTGGTACGCCTGGTGCGGGGCGGCGGCCGGCTCTAGTTCTTGTTTTGACGCGTTTTCTCCACGCGAACCGGTGTCCATCTCGCTCGAAAACGCTCTATCGGCCGTCCCGGTTCGCACGGTCGGAACTTGCCGCCGCGCCAGAGTTGGGGAAGGGGCGGCGTCTCAGCACCAAAAAGCCGCAAAGACTGTGAAATACCGGACTTGCGTATGGGGGCATCCCGAGTAGATGTGGCCCACAGGGTTCTGGATGATCCCGGCCCGCGTTGGACGCAGCGCCAACATGATGTTAATCCGGGGCGAGTACCCTGAATTGCCCGTGAAATCAGGGGCTTTGGCCCCCACCTGAAAGAGATCAGACTGATGGCAGCCGGTCCCGGCGTCCGCCGTTCAGAGCTCGGTGACGCCTTGCGCGCGTGTCGCACGGCGTTTGTCGGCGTCGGCTTGATGAGCTGCATGATCAACCTGCTCTATCTGACCGGGTCGATCTTCATGCTGGAGGTCTACGACCGGGTGCTGCCGAGCCGCAGCGTCCCGACCCTGGTCGGCCTGATCATCCTCGCCAGCTTCCTCTACATGGCGCAGGGCGTGCTCGACATGATCCGCAACCGGATCCTGGGACGGATCGGCACCGCGCTCGATGAGGCCCTCAACAAGCGCGTGTTCGACACCATCGTGCGGCTGCCGCTCCTGGTCGGCAACCGCAACGAAGGTCTCCAGCCGCTGCGCGATCTCGACAATGTCCGCTCCTTCCTCGGCGGCATGGGCCCGAGTGCGTTCTTCGACCTGCCCTGGCTGCCGCTGTACCTCGCCATCTGTTTCGCCTTCCACGTCATGATCGGCGTCACCGCCTTGGTCGGCGCCATCATCCTGGTCGGGCTGACGCTGGTCACCGAGTTCATGTCCCGCCAGCCGGCGAAAGAGGCGATGGGCCTTGCCGCCCAGCGCAACGATCTCGCCCAGGCCAGCCGCCGCAACGCCGAAGTCATGGTGTCGATGGGCATGGCCGGCCGGATGAACCAGCGCTGGAGCGAGGCCAACGAACGATATCTCGCCGGCAATCAGCGCGCGAGCGACGTCGCCGGCGGCCTAGGAGCGGTCGCGAAGGTGCTGCGCATGATGCTGCAATCGGCCGTGCTCGCGGTCGGCGCCTATCTCGTCATCCACCAGGAGGCGACCGCAGGCATCATCATCGCCGGTTCGATCCTGTCCGCCCGCGCGCTGACGCCCGTCGATCTCGCCATCGCGCATTGGAAGTCCTTCGTCGCCGCACGCCAGAGCTGGCAGCGCCTCACGCGTCTGCTGGAGCAGATCCCGGCGCAGGCCATTCCGACCCAGTTGCAGGCGCCCTCGAGCCGGCTCTCGGTCGAAGGCATCGCCATGGTGCCGCCCGGCGACCAGCGCCTCATCGTGCAGGACATCACCTTCGCGCTCGCCGCGGGCAACGGCCTCGGCGTGATCGGCCCGAGCGGCTCCGGCAAGTCCTCGCTGATCCGCGCGCTGGTCGGGGTCTGGCAGCCGGTGCGCGGCAAGGTGCGGCTCGACGGCGCGGCGCTCGATCAATGGTCGTCCGACATGCTCGGCCGGCACATCGGCTATCTGCCGCAGGACGTCGAATTGTTCGGCGGCACGATCGCGCAGAACATCAGCCGGTTCGATCCCGCGGCCACGTCCGAGAGCATCATCGCGGCGGCGAAGCAAGCCGGCGTGCACGAGATGATCATCAAGATGCGCGAGGGCTACAATACGCAAGTCGGTGAGCAGGGCGCGGCGCTGTCGGCAGGCCAGGCGCAGCGCGTGGCGCTGGCGCGCGCGCTCTACGGTGACCCCTTCCTGATCGTGCTCGACGAGCCCAACTCCAATCTCGACACCGAAGGCGATGAGGCGCTGACGCGTGCCGTCCGCTCGGCGCGCGAGCGCGGCGCCATCGTCATCGTGGTGGCGCACCGTCCGATCGGCGTCGAGGCGGTCGACCAGATCCTGGTGCTGCGCGACGGCCGCATGCAGGCGTTCGGTCCGAAGGAACAGGTGCTCGCCCAGGTGCTGCAGCCGCGTGCGACGCCGCCGGCACCGATCAAGATCGTCAGCGAAGGCGGAGTAGCCAAGCCATGAGCACGATGGCCATCGGCGGCCCGAAGTCTGCCGCGAAGAAGACCGTGCGCGAGTCCATCAGGTTTCACCTGCTGCTCGGCCTCGGCATCGTGCTGGTGCTGGCGGTCGGTCTCGGCGGCTGGGCCTCGACCGTGCTGATCTCGGGCGCGCTGATCGCGCCGGGTCAGATCGTGGTCGAATCCAACGTCAAGAAGGTGCAGCATCCGACCGGCGGCGTGGTCGGCGAGGTCCGCGCCCGTGACGGCGACCTGGTCAAGTCCGGCGACATCGTGGTGCGGCTCGACGACACCGTCACCAGGGCCAACCTTGCCATCGTCACCAAGAATCTCGACGCCGCGCAGGCGCGTGCGGCGCGATTGCAGGCCGAGCAGCGCGGTGTCGACAGAATAGAATTTCCGCAATCGCTGCTCGAGCGCGCCAGCGATCCCGACGTCAAGCTGCTGCTCTCCGCCGAAACCAAGCTGTTCGACGTCCGCGTCAACGGCCGCACCGGACAGAAGGCGCAGCTGCGCGAGCGCATCACGCAGCTCAACGAGGAAATCGCGGGTCTCAGCGCCCAGGAGAAGGCCAAGGATCAGGAGATCGCGCTGGTGCAGAATGAGCTCACCGGCGTGCGCGAGCTCTACGACAAGCGCCTGGTGCAGATCTCTCGCCTGACCCAGCTCGAGCGCGACTCGGCCCGCCTCAATGGCGAGCGCGCGCAGTACATCGCCTCGCGCGCCCAGGCCAAGGGCAAGATCACCGAGACCGAGCTGCAGATCATCCAGGTCGACAAGGACGTGGTCAGCGAGGTCTCCAAGGATCTGCGCGAGACCAATGACAAGATTGGGGAGCTGATCGAGCGCAAGGTCGCGGCCGAAGACCAGCTTCGCCGGGTCGACATCCGCGCGCCGCAGGACGGCATGGTGCTGCAGTCGACGGTGCACACGGTCGGTGGCGTCGTCACCGCCGGCGACACCTTGATGCTGATCGTGCCGCAGGCGGACGATCTCCAGGTCGAGGCCAAGGTCAATCCGGTCGACATCGACAAGCTCCAGATCGGCCAGAAGACGCTGCTGCGCCTCTCCGCGTTCAACCAGCGCACCACGCCCGAGCTCAACGGCCTCGTCAGCCGCGTCTCGCCCGACGTCACCACCGACCAGCGCACCGGCCAGAGCTACTACACCATCCGCGTCTCGATGCCGGCCGAAGAGGTCGCCCGTCTCGGCGATGTCAAGCTGATTCCCGGCATGCCCGTGGAAGCCTTCGTCCAGACCGGCGACCGCACCATGCTGTCCTACCTGATGAAGCCGCTGCACGACCAGCTGATGCGCGCGTTCCGCGAGAAGTGACGCGCGATAAGCGCGTCATCTTTCCCCGTCATTGCGAGCAGCGAAGCAATCCAGAGCGTCTCTGCGGCGAGTTTTCTGGATTGCTTCGCTGCGCTCGCAATGACGATTTCGCTGCGATCCTGCTATAATGCGCTTGTTTCAAGCAAAGCGGCGGTCGACCCATGCAGTCCCCACCCCCCATCACCACCGAATCCTTCTCCGATGCGTCCGCGGCCGTTGCCCGCCTCGAAGAGATCTACGAGCGCAACACCAAGTTCCTGCGCGATCGGTTCGAGGCTTATGTCAATGGCGAAGCGATCACGACGCGGGTGCGGGCCCATTATCCCTTCGTGCGTATCACGACCGCGACGCATGCGCGGCTGGATTCGCGGCTTGCCTACGGTTTCGTCGCCGGACCTGGCGTGCACGAGACCAGCGTGACGCGGCCGGATCTGTTCCGGAGCTATCTCACCGAGCAGATCGGCTTGCTGCTCCAGAATCACGGCGTGCCCGTCGAGATCGGCGAGTCCAATGAGCCGATTCCGATTCACTTCGCCTACCGCCGTGACATCAATATCGAGGCTGCCATCACCACCAGCGAGAACTCGCAGGTGACGCGATCGCTGCGCGATGCCTTCGACGTGCCTGATCTCGCCACCATGGACGACGCCATCGCCGACGGCACCTTCGAGCTGCGGCCGGGTGCGCCCGAGCCGTTGTCGCTGTTCCGCGCCGCCCGCGTCGATTACTCGCTGCGCCGGCTCTATCACTATACCGGCACCGATCCCGAATATTTCCAGAACTTCGTGATCTTCACCAACTACCAGTTCTATGTCGACGCCTTCGCGCAGCTCTGTCAGCAGCGGCTGCAGTCGGGTGAGGCCGGCCTCGACGCCTTTGTCGCGCCGGGGAATGTCATCACGCGCAGCGGCGGCGCCACCAGCGGCGCCGCGCCGATGCGCGTGCCGCAGATGCCGGCCTTCCATCTGGTCGCGCCCGGCTATCGCGGCATCACGTTGATCAATATCGGCACCGGTCCCTCCAATGCGCGCAACGTCACCGATCACGTCGCCGTGCTGAGGCCGCATGCCTGGCTGATGCTCGGTCATTGCGCGGGCCTGCGCAACACGCAGCGGCTCGGCGACTACGTGCTCGCGCACGGCTATGTCCGCGAGGACCACGTGCTCGATCGCGAATTGCCGCTGTGGGTGCCGATACCGGCGCTCGCCGAGATGCAGGTTGCGCTCGAGGAAGCGGTCGAGGATGTCACGGGACTGGAAGGCTTCGAGCTCAAGCGTCTGATGCGCACGGGAACGGTAGCGAGCGTCGACAACCGCAATTGGGAGATTTCCGGGCCTGAGGTGATCCGCCGCCTGTCGCAGTCGCGTGCGGTTGCGCTCGACATGGAATCGGCGGCGATCGCCGCCAACGGCTACCGCTTCCGCGTGCCCTACGGCACCCTGTTGTGCGTCTCCGACAAGCCGCTGCACGGCGAGATCAAGCTCGCGGGCATGGCCAGCGAATTCTACCGCCGCCGCGTCGGCCAGCATCTCGAGATCGGCCTCAAGGCACTGGAGCGTCTCAAGCAGCAGGAATCGGAGCGGCTGCATTCGCGAAAGCTTCGCAGCTTCGCCGAGGTGGCCTTCCAATAAAGGTCACCGGAGCTGCCGTACGAACGCTGGTGCCTCCGCAAGCGCAGCGTCCCGGAATAATGCCGCCGAGGCAGGGTTATCAATTCGTCCGGGGCCGCTTGAAACAATAGAGGCAGACATGATCGCAGCGATGATCAGACGCGCCGTATTGAGTGCATTCGCGGCCGCCGTGTTGAGTTCGCCGGCATTGGCCGCGGGCGGAGGCGGTGGTGGAGGAGGAGGGGGCGGTGTCAGTTCCACCGATCCGTACGCCGGGGCCTATTCGGATCAGAAGCCGCAGCCGGCCTATCCGAAGCGACCGGGTGCCAAGGCGAGCCAGAAAGGCAAGAAGCCGAACAACCAGTCCGGCATCGGCGATCCCGCATTTGCGGCCGGTTATCGCACGGCCTATGATACCATCTACGAGCGCAACGACTATGCGGCCGCGATCGCGCAACTGAGGTCGCTCGGCCATGACGACCATCCGAACGTGGCCAACCTTATCGGCTACTCCTATCGCAAGCTCGGTGACTACGAGCAGTCGCAGCTCTGGTATGAGCGCGCATTGAAGGCGGACCCGAACCACGTGCTGACGTGGCAATATTACGGCCTGTGGCAGCTCGAGCGCGGCAATCGCGAGCAGGCGCTCTATCATCTCGAGCGCATCGCATCCATTTGCGGCACGAATTGCGAGGAGTATCGATCACTGGCCGCGGCGCTCGACAGGCCGACCGGCACGGCGCTCGTCTATTGAAGCCGGAGAGCAGCGCTTCATCGAGACACGCTGTCAGGGTGTTTCGGATGGCCGCAATGTTCATGCGCGCATAGTGACAAGGCGTCAGTTTTTCAGCATTGTCCCGTTCGGGGGCGAACGGGACAATTGGATGCCGCTGACGCGCGACAGGATTATCGGTCACGACCGCGAAAGGCTGGCGTTTCGCTTCACCATGCTGAACGACGACGAGGTCGTGCAGTGTCAGATCAGCGACGCCGCGATGGACGAGCTCGCGGGCATGCAGGGAACCGAAAGCAGCGCGCGGCAGGCGCAGTTCCTGTCGCTGCGCGAGACCATCGAGCGGATCGCGTCGGATCTCTACGACGAAGCACCGCGATTTCAGGGCTATGTGGTGCGGATCTTCATGCGGCATTTGGGAAGGTGAGATTGAAGTGGGCCGCGGGCACAAATCTCTCATCGTCACCCTGAGGTGGCCGCTTCTTCAGCGGCCCTCGAAGGGCGACGGCCCGGCAGCATCTCGGCCGTCCATCCTTCGAGGCTCGCCACCTGGCGCGCTGCGCCACGTGTTTCGCACCTCAGGATGACGGATCACCCCTCCAGCTTCCTCAGCAACAATTGCAGCGCCGTCGCCGCGAACAGCTGCATGTTGCCGAGCCGGTCGTTGCTGGCCGTCTCCAGCGTCATCACGTCTGATGTGGGTCCCGCAACCGCCATGCAGCTGTGGCCGGCGGCATCGCCATAGCGGTTGCCGGTGGGGCCGGCTGCGCCGGTCTCGGACAGCCCCCAGTCGCTGTCGAAGCGCGTTCGCATCCGCTCGGCCAAGAGTTGCGCATAGCGCTCCGACGAGGAGCGAAAGCCCTTCATTCCTTCGTCCGAAATATCCATCAGCACGCGCCTGGCATCGCGGGTGTAGACCACCGCACCGCCGAGGAAATAGGCGGATGCGCCGGGCACCGCGAGCAGGCTGGCCGCGATCAGGCCGCCGGCGGAGGATTCGGCAACGGCGATGGTCTGCTTGCGCGCGATCAGTTTGGCGGCGACCTGTTCCGCAATGCCGACGAGCTCTTTCATTTCGCAACCCCTCATTCCTTCGCAACCGAGCTCAGCCTTCCTAGCATATGACAGGACGCTTGGCCGAGTTGCGGGCGGCGGGCAGGCCTGCTTCAATGGCGGGGACAAGACTAGACATACGAGGAAACGTGAAGGAGACGTGATGGCGTCCCTGATCGCCGGCGGCGTGGATTGCGATGTGCATCCGGCCGTGCCGCATCTGACCAGCCTGCTGCCGTACCTGAACGATTATTGGCGCGATCAGGTGACGACTCGCGGCATGATCGACCTTGTCTCGCAATCCTATCCGCAGAATTCGCCGATCACGGCGCGGCCCGACTGGCGCCCGGAGCGCGGCAAGCCCGGCGAGAGCCTGGCGGACATGCAGCGCCACGTGCTCGATGCCTTCAAGTTCGAATACGCCATCTGCAACCCGCTCTACGGCGTGCAGATGGTCTTTTCGGAAGACATGCAGGCCGCCTTCTGCCGCGCGCTGAACGACTGGCTGGCAAAGGAATGGCTCGACCGCGACGCGCGGCTGCGCGGCTCGATCGTGATCCCGACCCAAAGCGTCGAGAAGGCCGTCGCCGAGATCGAGCGCTGCGCGCAGGACACGCGCTTCGTTCAGGTGCTGGTGCTGGTCATGGGCGACACCCCGCTCGGCAAGCGCGCGCTCTGGCCGATCTATGAAGCCGCGGAACGGCTGAATCTGCCGGTCGGCATTCACGCCGGTTCCGCCTATCACAATCCGCCGACCGCCGTGGGGTGGGGCTCCTACCATATCGAGGACTATGTCGGCCAGGCCCAGGCGTTCCAGACCCAGCTGACCAGCCTGATCGTCGAGGGCGTGTTCGCCAAATATCCGCGCCTGAAAATGGTGCTGCTGGAGTCGGGCGTCTCCTGGATCTCGCCTTATCTCTGGCGGCTGCACAAATTCTGGCGCGGGGTGCGGATGGAGACGCCGTGGGTGGATCGCGCGCCGCTGGACATTGTGCGCAGCAACATCCGCTTCTCGTTACAGCCATTTGATGCGCCGCCGAACGAGGCGACATTAAATCGCCTGTTTGATCATATGCAGTCCGACGAATTGGTCCTATTCTCCACGGACTATCCGCACTGGCAGTTCGACGGCCAGGACGCGCTGCCCGAAGGTCTGTCCCCCGATCTCGTGCGCAAGATCATGATCGACAATCCGCATGCGACCTATCCCCGCCTGACATGAGCCCGCTGCCAAAGGAGGCAAGGCGATGAATATCCAGTTCCGCGAGAACCAAGAAGCCGCTTCCCCGCTGACCGTCAAAACCGCAATCGCGGACTGCGACATTCACCCGGCGCGCGCCACCCGCACCGAGCTCTATCCCTACCTTGCCAAACGCTGGCAGCATCATCTCGAAGTCTACGGCGTCCATGCCTATCAGGGCATGATGGAAGGCCCGCCCTATCCGAAGGCCCAGCCCAATGCCTCGCGCCGCGATGCGTATCCGCCAGAGGGCGGACCGCAGGGTTCCTCGCTGTCCTTCATGCAGAAGCAGCTGCTCGATCCCAACAACGTGCAGCTGGGCGTGCTCAATCCGCTCAACACCGGGCAGGGCATCCGCAATCACGAGCTCTCGGCCGCTTTGTGCTCGGCGATCAACGACTGGCAGATCGACAAATGGACCAGCAAGGACAAGCGGTTGAAGGCCTCGATCGTGGTCGGCAATGAGGACGGGTTGTCGGCCGCCGCCGAAATCCGTGAGCGCGCCGGCGACAAGAATTTCGTGCAGGTGCTGCTGCTCAGCCGCAACGTCGAGCCGCTCGGCCAGCGCCGCTATTGGCCGATCTATCAGGCCGCGGAGGAAGCGGGGCTCCCGGTCGGCGTTCATGCCTTCGGCTTCGGCGGCAACCCGATCACGCCGTCGGGCTGGCCGTCCTACTACATCGAAGAGATGGTCGGGCATTCGCAGTGCCAGCAATCGGCGCTGGCGAGTCTGGTCTTGGAGGGAGTGTTCGAGCGCTTCCCGAAACTGAAGATGGTGATGATCGAGGCCGGCTTCGGCTGGGCGCCGTCGCTCTGCTGGCGGCTCGACAAGGCCTGGCAGCGGCTGCGCAGCGAGGTGCCGCATGTGAAGCGGCCGCCGTCGGAATATATCCGCGAGCAGGTATGGTGGACGACGCAGCCGATGGAGGATCCGGAGCGGCGCGAGGATCTGTTCGACGTGATCAACTGGATCGGCTGGGACCGTCTCCTGTTCGCCACCGACTATCCGCATTGGGACTATGACGAGCCCTCGCGCGTCTTGCCGGCCGGCGTCAGCGAAGCCAATCGCGAGGCGTTCTATCTCGGCAACGCGAAGAAATTGTACGGCGTTTCCTGATGGCAAGACACGTCATCGCGCCGGTCGACGAGCTTCCGCCGGGCACGCGAAAATTTCTGGAGATTGATGGACGGCCGATCGCGGTCTTCAACATCAAGGGCGAATATTTCGGCCTGATGAACCGCTGCCCGCATCAGGGCGCGGCGCTGTGCCAGGGGCCGCTGATCGGGCTCGCGCAATCAAAGGATCCCGGCGAGATCGAATACACCAAGCTCGGGGAGATCATCCGCTGCCCCTGGCACGGCTGGGAGTTCGACATCCGCACCGGCCAGTCCTATTGCGATCCCCGCCGTTTCCGCGTGAAGGCCTATCCGGCCCATGTCGAGCCCGGCGCCAGCGTGGTGAAGGGACCGTATGTCGCCGAGACGATTCCGGTAAAGATCGAGAGCGACTACGTGGTGGTGGAGCTGTAGTCGCGCCTCATCCTTCGAGACGACCGCTTCGCGGTCTCCTCAGGATGAGGCTAAGCGGCATCGGAGCCCGTCGAAACCAGCGAAACGCACTCGGTCCTCATCCTGAGGGCCCGCCAACGGCGGGCGTCTCGAAGGATGGCCGCACGCGACATCACTCTCACATGCGATAGCCCTGCCTGGAGGGGAAGGGTAAAGGGGGGCGACAGCGGCAGCGCTTTTGCGGAGGAAGTTGGCGATCTTCACGCCTTGTTCTGTGCCGCTGCGACCACCCATTGCCGGAACGCAGCCAGCTTCGGCGGCTCCCGATGGCCTTCCGGTGCGACTAGGTAGAAGCCGGCGTCCGCGGGCAGCGCGATCTTGAAGGGAACCACGAGCCGGCCCTTGGCGATGTCGTCCTGGACGTAGGAGGTCCGCCCCATCGCGACGCCGATGCCGTCGATCGCGGCCTGGATGGTCATGAAGATCATGTCGAAGGTGATGCCGGGATGCCGGGCGATGTCGGCCGGCAGGCCGGCCGCGGTGAGCCATAGCCGCCAGTCGTCGCTGTTGGCGTTCGAGGTGTGCAGCAGAGCGTGGTTGCGCAGATCTTCCGGCCAGCGCAGCGGCTTGTCGCCGCGCAGCAGCGAAGGACTGCACACCGGAAACAGCTCATCCGCCATCAGCCAGTCGGCGCGCAGGCCCGGCCATTGGCCGCGGCCGTAGCGGATCGCAGCATCGACGTTGTCGCGCTGGAAGTCGACCAGGCTTGTCGAGGTGGTGATGCGGACGTCGATGCCGGGATGTTGCTCCTGGAAATCCGCCAGCCGCGGCAGCAGCCATTTCGCGGCGAGCGAGGCCAGCGTCGAGACCGTCAGCACCTTGTCGTCGTCCTTGCGCAACAGCCGGTCGGTCGCAAGGCGCAGATCGTTGAAGGCGGCGCGGACGCCCGGGAGGTAGTCGCGCGCCTCCGGCGTCAGCGCCAGCGCGCGATTCTGCCGGATGAACAGGCGGATGCCGAGCTCCTCCTCGAGCCTTCGGATCTGATGGCTGATCGCGGTCTGCGTCACGTTCAGCTCGCTGGCCGCCAGCGTGAAGCTGAGGTGGCGCGCAGCGGCCTCGAACGCCCGCAATCCGTTCAGGGACGGCAATCTGGCAGTCATTTGGCAACAGGATACATGACGTTATTTCATGCGAAAAGGTACAAATTGTCGTTTGTCGCAGTGCACTAGGAAGCAGATATTAGCGGCCAGGTTAGCTCCAGGAGCTGAAAATGTCTACTTTGACCCACAACTCGATGACAAATCATCATGTGCCAGGGCTGATCGAGCAGATCGGCGAGACGCTTCACGTCTGGCATGAGCGCTACCGGACCCGGCGCGAGCTCACCCAATGGACCGCGCGCGATCTGCACGACGTCGGACTGTCCTGGTCCGATATCGCCTTCGAGGCCGACAAACCCTTCTGGCGGGCCTGATTGGCCGCCAGGCCGGCGCCGCCTGATTTCAGGGGCGCCGGCGGTCCCTTTCCGCACGGCAGTGTCATGAGCACCCTTCGCCTCGAAGACCTGAAGCAATATTCGGACGAGCTGCGGACCCGCGACGGCACGGCGCTCAACGTCCGTTTCGTCGAGCCGCGCGACGCCGACGAGCTGCAGCACTATTTCCGCTCGCTCTCGACCCGCTCCCGCTACAACCGCTTCTTCGGCGCCATCAGCGAACTGCCGAAGGGCCTGCTGCACGATTTCCTCGAGGTGGGCGAGCGCGACCGCTTCACCATCGTGGCGACCATGATGGTCGACGGCTTCGAGACCATCGTCGCCGAAGCGCGCTATGCGCTGCATGCGGAAACCGCGACGCTCGAATTCGGCCTGTCGGTCGACGACCGCTGGCAGGGCCATGGCATCGCCACCGCGCTGATGAAGAATCTCGAATGCCGCGCCGCCGCGCTTGGCGCCGAGCACATGTTCGGCGACACGCTGCGCTCGAACGATGCCATGGTCTCGCTCGCACGCAAGTCCGGCTTCGCCTTCGTCAATCATCCCGACGATTGGAAGCTGGTGCGCTTCGACAAGGAGATCGCGGTCGCACCGAAAGACATTCCCTGCGCGAGCTGGCGCCTCGCCGCCCTTTCCCGTCAGGCCGAACGCCCCTCAGCCTCGGCCTGACACACTGCAAGCCCGGCCTGGTCACCCAGCGCCGGGCATTTTTTTCGCTTGGTCCGGGCTACGGACCAACGTCTACTTCCCCGTAAAGACCGCCTTGCGCTTCTCGATGAAGGCCTGCACCGCCTCCTTGTGGTCGGCGGTCGTGGTCAGGCGGACCAGCCGCTCGGCCTCGTGGTCGCGCGCGGTCTCGAAGTCGAACAGCAGGGCCTCGTCGAGATTGTCCTTCATGTAGCGCAGCGCCAGGCGCGGACCTTCGGCGAGCGATTTGGCCAGCGCGAACGCCTCGGTCTGCAGCTTGTTATTGGGCACCACGCGGTTGACGAGGCCGATCGCTTCGGCGCGGGCGGCATCGACGCGATCGCCGGTGAACATCAATTCGCGGGCCCGCGCGGTGCCGACGAGGCGCGTCAGCAACCAGGCGATGCCGTAATCGCCTGACAGCGCGATGCGGGCATAGCCGGTGGCGACGAAGGCCGATTGCGCGGCGATGCGGATGTCGCAGGCCATGGCGATGGCGAGCCCGGCGCCGACCGCCGGGCCGGGCAGCGCCGCGATGGTCGGCTTGCGCACCGACACCAGCGCGCCGGTCAGTAGCCGCTGCCGTTCCTGGAGGTCGGCGATGCGATCGTTCAGCGACATCTCCAGCTTCTTGGGGTCGCGATGCGCGCCCATGCCCTTGACGTTGCCGCCGGCACAGAAGGCTTCGCCCGCGCCGGTCAGAAGCAGCGCGCCGACCTCGGGGTTCTCGCCGCAGCTCCGGATCATGCTGCGCAGCGCCGGCGTCAGCGCGTCCGACAGCGAGTTGCGCGCTTCCGGCCGGTTCAGCGTGATGATCGCGACACGGTCGCGGACGACGCAGAGCAGCTCGTTGGTGCCGGTATCGATGGTGGTTTCTGTGGTCATGCTGCCTTCCTCTCTTTCGTCATTGCGAGCGAAGCGAAGCAATCCAGTCTGCTTCCACGGAGACATTTCCGGATTGCTTCGCTTCGCTCGCAATGACGGTGTTGCTACGTTGTCGCCTCAAAACGTCTCCACCCAGGGCCGCAGCTCCAGCTCCCAGCTCCAGGCGCTGCGGGGCTGCTGCAACACGTTCCAATAGCTCAATGCGATCGCATCGGGGTCGAGCATCGAATCCGGCTTGTCGGCTGCTTCCGTGCGCGTCGCGCTACGAATGCCGCCGTCGATCACGAAATGCGCGACATGGATGCCCTGCGGCGACAATTCGCGCGCCAGGCTCTGCGCCAGCCCGCGCAACGCGAACTTGCCCATCGCGAACGAGGCGGACTGCGCATAGCCCTTGACGCTGGCCGAGGCGCCGGTGAACAGGATCGCGCCGTGCCTGTTCGGCAGCATGCGTTTTGCGGCCTGCTGCGCCACCAGGAAACCGCCATAGGCGCTGACCGCGATCGCATTGGCGACGTCGGCCGGGACGAGATCGACGAACGGCCCGCGCGTGCGGCCGCTGGCGTTGTAGACGACGAGGTCGGGCGTGCCGATCTCGCGCTCGACCAGGCCGAACAGGCGCTCGACCTCGTCAGGCTCGGTGGCGTTGCAGGCATAGGCTTTCGCGCCGGTCTCGCTGCAGAGCGCGCCGAGCTTCTCGATCTTCCGCGCGGCCAGCGCAACGCGAATGCCTTGGGCGGCAAGCAAGCGCGCCAGGGACGCGCTCAGTCCTTCGCCGGCGCCGACGATGAGGGCGATCTTGTATTTGGGATGTTCCATGGCAGGTCTCTCGGAAACAGGGAGCCGTTGATCTATGCATGCCTACGCGAACAACCAGCCGGCGCGATCAAAATTCCGCACAGCGAATTGCTCCGTCCCGGCAATCATGCCTCCCTGACAATTTGCGGGCTTTATCGCGCTTCCTGACTGGAGCATGATCGACATCATCCAACGCGGCAAGCGCCAAATCAGCGCAAATGTCCGCAAGGCGGAAACGATAGAGGACGATCATGCACAAGCCGGCCACTGCACAGCCGAAAAACATCGCGGCCGAGCCATCCGGCCTGCTCGCGCCCGACACCACCGGCATGAACTTCTATCGCGCCGATCCGGCGCTCACGGACCTGCTCCGCATCCATCTGCCGGAGAAGCTGTTCCGCCATATCGAGCCGCATCTTGACCGCCTTGGCGAGCTCGCCGGCGGCCGTCTCGACGAGTGTGCGCGGCTCGCCGACCGGCACACCCCGGTGCTGCATCAGCGCGACAAGTTCGGCCGCGACGTGCAATGGATCGAATATCACCCGGCCTATCGCGAGCTGGAGAACGCCGCGTTCGGCGAGTTCGGTATCCATGCGCTCTCGATCCGCAAGGGCATCATGGGCTGGCCGGACAAATATCCCGTCGTCGCCAAGCACGCCTTCACCTTCCTGTTCAACCAGACTGAATTCGGCATGGGCTGCCCGATCAACGTCACCGACGGCTGCGCCAAGCTCCTGGCGAATTTCGGCAGCGAGGCGCTGAAGGCGAAATATCTCGACGGTCTGACCTCGACCAACATGAGCAAGCTCACCCAGGGCGGCCAGTTCATGACCGAGAAGGAGGGCGGCTCCGACGTCGGCACGCTGACCACGCGCGCGGTGCAGGAGGGGGACCATTGGCGCCTCTACGGCGAGAAATGGTTCTGCTCCAACGCCGACGCGAAAGTCGTGATGCTGCTCGCGCGGCCCGAAGGCGCCGGCCCCGGCACGCGCGGTGTCGGCCTGTTCCTGATGCCGCGCTTCCTCGACGACGGCGCGCAGAACCACTACCGGATCGTGCGTTTGAAGGACAAGCTCGGCACGCGCTCGATGGCCTCAGGCGAGATCAAGCTCGAAGGCGCGATCGCCTATGCGGTCGGCAAGCTCGATCGCGGCTTCGTGCAGATGGCCGAGATGGTGAACTCGTCGCGGCTCTCCAACGGCGTCAAGTCCACCGCGCTGATGCGCCGCGCCTATCACGACGCCATGACGGTGGCGACCAACCGCGTGGTGTTCGGCAACCGCATCATCGACCTGCCGCTCGGCCGCCGCCAGATGCTGAAGATCATGCTGCCGGTCGAGCAGGCGCTGTCGATGAGCTTCCTCACCGCGGACGCGCTCGACCGCGCCGAAGCCGGCAGCCAGGATGCCGCGGCGTTGCTGCGCATTCTCACCCCGACGTTGAAATTCCGCGCCACTCGCGATGCCCGAAAGGTCTGCGGCGACGCGCTCGAGATGCGCGGCGGCATCGGCTATATCGAGGAGTTCGCCACGCCCCGCCTGTTGCGCGATGCGCATCTCGGCTCGGTCTGGGAAGGCACCGGCAACATCGTCGCGATCGATGCGCTCCGCCGCGCGATCGGCCGCCACGGCGGGGAGTCCGCGCTTGCGGCCGATCTGCACGCGCGGCTCGACGACAGCGCCTCGGTGCCGCAGGCCTGGCGCGATCATCTGCGCGGCCTCACCGATCGCGCGGTCGGTTTCGCGCGCGAGGTCGCGGGCAAGTCGGAGAACGAGGCCGATGCGCGCCGCGCCACGAGCGTGCTCTATCACGTCGCGAGCGCAGTCGCGCTCGCCTGGGAAGGGCATCGCATCCACGAGATGCGCGGCGATGCACGCCGGCTGCTGTTGTCGCGGCTCGTGGTCGACCATCGCGTATCGCCGAGCGATCCGTTCCGGCTGACGGAAAATCCGGCGCAAGCCAAGATCGCCGCGCTGCTGCTCGGCGATCGCGCGGCCGGCATGAGCGAGGTTGGCGAACTGGTTCTGGCAGCGTAGGCTGTTGCTTCACCTCTCCCACAGGGAGAGGTCGATTTGCGCAGCAAATCGGGTGAGGGGCTCAGATCCCACGAGGAAGCGTAATCCCTCACCCGGCGCTTCGCGCCGACCTCTCCCGATGGGAGAGGTGGAGTCCCTGCACGCGACGACAATCAGAACAACGAGGAAACACCGATGAAGGCCGCCGTCCTCTATGAAGTCAACCAGCCGCTCGTCATCGAGGATATCAGCCTGCCGAAGCCGGGGCCGCGCGAGGTCCTGATCCGCACGGCGGTCGCCGGCCTCTGCCACTCCGACCTGCACTTCATGGAAGGCCTCTATCCGCATCCGCTGCCGGCGGTGCTCGGGCACGAATCCGCTGGAATCGTCGAGCAGGTCGGCTCCGATGTCACGTACGTCAAGCCTGGCGATCACGTCGTCACGTGCCTGTCGGTGTTCTGCGGCACCTGCGAGAACTGCACCACGGGTCGCACCGTGCTCTGCACCGACACCACGGTGAAGATGCTGCCGGGCGTTTCGAACCGGATGCAATGGTCGAAGCCCGAAAAGCTGCACCAGTTCCTCAATCTCTCCTCCTTTGCCGAGCAGATGCTGGTGCACGAGAACGCGATCGTCAAAATCCGCAAGGAGATGCCGCTCGATCTTGCCGCGCTGATCGGCTGCGGCGTCATCACCGGTTATGGCGCGGTGGTGAACACCGCGAAGGTGACGGCAGGCGAGACCGTCGCGGTGATCGGCTGCGGCGGCGTCGGCATGGCCGCGATCAACGGCGCGCAGATCGCCGGCGCCGGTCGCATCATCGCCATCGACACCAATCCGGCGAAGCTCCAGCTCGCAACCAAGCTGGGGGCGACCGACATCATCAATCCCGCCGATGGCGACGTGGTGAAGCAGGTGCGCGACCTCACCAATGGCGGCGTGCATCATTCCTTCGAGGTGCTCGGTCGCAAGGAGACGGCCGAGCAGGCGTTCGGCATGCTCGCCTCCGGCGGCACCGCCACCATCGTCGGCATGATCCCGTTCGGGCAGAAGATCGAGCTACACGGCTTCGATTTCCTGCGCGAGCGCAAGATCCAGGGCTCCTCGATGGGCTCAAACCACTTCCGCGTCGACATGCCGCGGCTGGTGGATTTCTATCTGCGCGGCCGGCTTCACCTGGAGGACTGGATCTCGGCCAAGCTGAAGCTCTCCGAGATCAACGAGGGCTTTGCCAACATGAAGGCCGGCAAGACGCTGCGCAGCGTGATCGTGTTCGACAGCTAAGCGGTCCTGCCTCCGTCATTGCGAGCGCAGCGAAGCAATCCAGAAATGTCTCTGCGCATGCGGTCTGGATTGCTTCGCTGCGCTCGCAATGACGATCAAGGCTAATCGGCAAATAGTGGCGGTGGCACGAATCCACCAAATTCGCGCTCGATCAGCTCGGCGAGCTTGAGCGGCGTGCGGTCCTCGAGGAAGGGGCCGATGATCTGGACGCCCACCGGCAGGCCGTCCTTCGACAGGCCGAGCGGAACGGCCGTGGCCGGCAGGCCCGTCAGCGTGGCGATGCCGGGCCAGGCAAGCTGGTCCGGGTAGGCATGATCCTTGCCGTCGATATTGATGCGCCGCTTCTCTTGCTCCGGCGAATGATCGTGCGGATAGGCGGGAGTCGGCATGATCGGGCAGATCACGGCATCGAATGTCTTGAACAATTGCCGCCACTGCGCGCGCAGCCCGGCGCGCGCGCCCTCGTCGAACACCCAGGCCTGATGGGTGCTGGTCATGCCGCGCAGCCGCTCCGCGGCGAGGCTCTTGTCGTCGGGTGAGAGCTGCGCCGCGCCGGCCCGGGCGCCGGCGAGAATGTCGGGCGGAAAGAACGCGCCGAGAAAGCTCATCAGCATGCGCATGTAGAGGCGCGAGGCTTCGCGGAAGTCCGGAAACAGCGGGCTTTCGCGCGCGACGGTCGCGCCGAGGTTCGTCAATTGCCCGGCCAGCTTCTCGATCGCGCCGCGGATCTCGGCATTCGCCGGCAGCAACGGATGGCTGTCGATCACCAGCAGGCGGAAATCCTTTAGCCGGGCGTGGCGTGCGTCGGGCAGCGCGAGCTTGTATCCGACGCCGAGGTCGAGCGGGTCGGGGCCGGCCATCACGTCCAGCAGCAGCGTGAGATCGGCCGCGCTGCGGGCCATCGGTCCGATCACTGCCATGTCGCGCTCCATCGGAATCGCAGGAAATGGCGGCGGGGTATGGCCGCGCGTGGGACAGAGATTGTAGGTCGGCTTGTGCGCGTAGACGCCGCAATGGAATGCCGGCACGCGCAGCGAACCGCCAATGTCGGACCCGAGCGAGAGCGGACCGTAGCCGGCCGCAAGCGCTGCCGACGAGCCGCCCGATGAGCCGCCGGGCGTGCGGCCGAGGTCGTACGGATTGTTCGTCGTGCCGTAGATGTCGTTGTAGCTTTGCCAGTCTCCCAGCCCCACGGGAACGTTGGTCTTGCCGACAATGACGCCGCCGGCGTTCTTCACCCGGCTGATCGAGAGCGCATCCTCCGCCGGCCTGAAATCCTTCTGCGGAAGCCAGCCCCAGGTCGTCGGCAGGCCGGCGACGTTGTAGGATTCCTTCACCGTGACCGGCAGGCCGAGCAAGGGCTTTCGCTCGCCGCGCGCCAAGGCGGCGTCCGCATCGCGTGCCGCGCCGAGCGCGCGGTCGAAATCGCGCACGCAGATCGCGTTGATCTTGCCGTCGTGACGCTCGATGCGGCCGATGGCATCCTGCGTGAGCTCGACCGCCGAGACCTTCTTCGCGGTCAATGCGGCCGACAGCTCGACCGCGCTCTTGAAACTCCATTGCGATTTGGTCACAGCATTCTCCTGCGCTTCTGCGAGCCTATGATGCGCAGTTTTGCACGATGTCACAACCACCGTTTGATCGTGGTTGACCTGGTCGGAATGCTAGCCCGGCAGCATTCGTTGCATCACGCGGTCGCGATAGATGAAAATGTGCACGAACGCGGCGGCCACATGAACCCCGACGGTGACAAGAAGCGCCCATTCCATCGCCTGGTGCAAGCCATCGATGGCGCGACCGGCAGCTGCATTGTCGGACGCCAGCATCGGCAGGGGCATGGAATAAAAGAACGACACCGACCATCCCCGGAACGACGCGAACAACCAGCCGGAAATCGTCGTCGCAAGCACGAGCACATAGAGCAGCCAATGCACGGCTTCCGAACTCAATCGCTGCCAAGCGGGGAGGGAACTCTCTGGCGCGACGGGATGGGTGAGGCGCCAGACGAGGCGAAGGGCCGTCAGCGCGAGGATGACAATCCCGACCGAGATGTGGAAGGTCATCCCGACGCCCGGCGTCATGCCGCGGTGAATATCAGGCATCAGCCAGCCGATCGGATATTGCACGGCGAGCAGGGCCACAATGAGCCAGTGCAAACACTTGGCGGGTTTGCCGTACTGCAATTGAGCCGTCATGGGTTCGAACCTGCTGTTGCGCCAGCCTACGCCGCCCCGATCAGGATTCCCACCGCGAGCACGATCGCGCCGCCGAGCACGATCTGGAACACCGCCTGCAGGAACGGCGTGTCCATGTAGCGCGAGCGGATGAAGGCGATCGCCCACAATTCGAAGAACACCACGACGCAGGCGATCGCCGTCGCGATCCAGAACGCGTTGGCCCAACGATCCGGCACGAGATAGGGCGCGGTGTGGCCGAGCCCGCCGAGTGTCGTCATCGCGCCGCAGGTGACGCCGCGCAGCCAGGGCGAGCCGCGTCCCGTCAGTGAACCGTCGTCGGACAATGCCTCGGCGAAGCCCATGCTGATGCCCGCGCCGATCGAGGCGGCAAGGCCGACCAGGAACGTCTGCCAGTTCTGGTGGGTGGCGAAGGCCGCGGCGAACAGTGGCGCCAGCGTCGAGACCGAGCCGTCCATCAGGCCGGCGAGGCCCGGCTGCACATATTGCAGCACGAACATCCGCCGGCGCGTGCGGTCCTCCTCGGCGCGCACGTCGGGCTTCAGGATCTCGTCGGTCAGCCTGGCGGCGGTGTGCTCGTGGCCTTTCTCGGCTTCGGCGAGGTCGCCCAGCAGCCGGCGCACGTTGACGTCCTCGGCCTGCTCGGCAGCCTTCGCATAGAAGCGCTCCGCCTCGAGCTCCATGGTCTCGACTTCCCGGCGGATGGTGTCGAGCGGCAGGTTCTTGGTCAGCCAGATCGGGCGGCGGCGCAGAAAGCCCTTGACGTCCTCGCGGCGGATCGGCGGCAGATGCTGGCCGAAGCGCTGCTCGTAGAGCTCCAGCAGCATGTGGCGATGGCCGCGCTCCTCCTCGGCCATCTGTTCGAACAGCTTGGCCGAGTCCGGGTAGCGTTCCTTCAGATCCTCCGCGAAGGTCATGTAGATGCGGCTGTCCTCCTCCTCGGAGGAGATCGCCACAGCCAGCACCTCGCGCTCGGTCAGTTCGGCAAAAGTCTTCACGGCGGCCCTGTCACACTAGTTTAGAATCATTCTAAACTATATAGGGCGCCGCCCTTTCCGGGTCAAATCAGGCGGTGCCGGCCTTTGCGAGGAAGTCGAGCAGCAACCGGCTGACCTCGGCCGGCTGTTCCTGCTGCACCCAATGGCCGGCGCCGTCCACGAGATGGCAGCCGAGCAGCTTCGTGCACGCGCGCCCCTGCATCGCCTCGAACACGCCGGGGCGTTGATAAGTGCCCCAATCCTGCTTGCCCGAGATGAAGCAGGACGGCACGTCGATGCTGCGGCCTGCGAACAGCTGCATCTCGCTGTTCAGCATGCCCGACGTGCCGTAGCGGTACCATTGCAGCCCGCCCTGGAATCCGGTGCGGCGATATTCAGCGCTGTAATAGGCGAGCTCGCTGTCCGGCAGCCATCGATTGGCGGCAATCTCGGCTGGCGAAGGCATTTCTTTCGCGACCGTTTCCGCCATGGTCTCGCCGGCGTCCATCACGTAATAGGTCGGCAGCTTTGCAAGCTCGCCGGCGGACCATGACTTGAGCGGATACGGCTTGTTGTCGGTCCAGTCCGCACTCTTGTGGTGATAATAGGCACGCAGGAAATCATGCAGGCCCTGTGCTGCCTGCTGCATGTCGGCATTGGCTTCGCGTGTCGAATAGTACCATTGATAGTGCTTGCGCGGCCGCGGCAGCGCGGCGAGCTCGCGATGCACGGGGTCTTCGATCGCAGGCTTGGCTGGGGCCTCGACCGTGCCGAACGGCAGCGGCGGCGCGCCGCCGAACGGCGCGCTCATCAGCGTCACCGAGCGAAACACGTCGGGTCTTATCAGCGCGCACCAGGCTGCGACCGGGCTGCCGAAATCATGCCCGACGACATCGACCTGCCTGTAGCCGAACGCCGACACCAGAGCGAGCGCATCGCGCACCAGGTTGAGCAGCGAGAACGGTGCGAGATCGCCGTCGTAATCTGCGGTCCATCCCGTGGTGCGGCCATAGCCGCGCAGGTCCGGCGCGATCACGTGATAGCCGGCCGCGGCGAGCGCCGGCATCACCTTGCGCCAGGAGAAGGCCAGCTCCGGAAAGCCGTGCAGCAGCAGGATGCAGGGGCGGCCCTTGCTCTCGAAGCCGGCCTCGAGCACGTGCATGCGCAAGCCGTTGATGCCGTCGACATAGCGCGAGCGGATGCCGGCGGGGAGGGGAATATCGGGGAGTGATGTCATCATTTCCTCCGTCGTAGGGGCCTCTCCCCCTCCAGGGGAGGATGGGAGTTCGCGATGCAACCGCCTTACATCACACCGTCTCACACACGAACGCATTGCCCTTGCGCCGGATCTTCCCCACCGATGGCGAAGGGAAATGCGCCGTGCAGCATAGCGTGCCGGTGTCGCAATAGCGCTCCAGGAAGCCGCGACGCGTCGTTGCGGCCATGGCCGGATCGACGTCGAACTTGATCGACAGCTCCGGATAAAGCGTCTGCAACGGCGTGTGCATCAGATCGCCCGAGAACACGGCGTCGTCCTTGCCGCGCCCCATGATGATGGCGATATGGCCCGGCGTGTGACCGGGGGTCGGCAGGATGCGGATATGATCGCCGATCTGATGATCGTTGCCGACGAGCTCGTGCCTGTTGGCCTCGACCACCGGCAGCACGCTGTCAGCGAAAGGCGGGACTTCCGCCTTCGCATTCTGCACGGTCCAATGGTCAAATTCCTGCTTCGCGAAGACGTAGCGTGCCTTGGGGAAGGTCGGCACCCAGCGGCCGTTCTCCAGCCGCGTGTTCCAGCCGACATGGTCGACGTGCAAATGCGTGCACATCACGAAATCGATGTCGTCGACCGAGAAACCGGCGGCACCCAGAGCACGCAAGTAAGTGTCGTCGGTCTTCATGTTCCATTTCGGCCGATTGGGCCGTGGCTTGTCGTTGCCGATGCAGCTATCGACCAGGATGGTGTGGTGCGGCGTCTTCACGACGTAGGACTGGAAGCACAGCAGCAGAACGTCCTGCTCGTCCAGCGCCTTCGCCTCGCGCATCCAGGCCCGGTTCTCGGCCAGCACCTCCGCGGTCAATCCCGGCAGCATCTCCAGCGCCGGGACGAACGAGGTCTCCTGCTCGATGATGCGATGGATGGTGAGATCGCCGACCGAGAATTTCAGGCTCATGAGGACTCCCGCGATTACAGCATGATCCGGAAAAATGTGCAGCGTTTTTCCGACAAGATCATGCTCAAACAAGAAGCTAAAGCGCGACGATTGCCGCGCTTTAGCTGGCCGGCGGCACCGAGATCTTGACCGAGGGCCGCTCCAGCATCTTCTGGTGGAAGGCATCGAGCTTCGGATAGGCCTTGCGCCAGCCGCAATCGGCGAAGCGGAAGTCGGCATAGCCGAGCACGCAGATGAGCCCGATCTGCGAGATGTCGAACGGACCGTTCAGAACCTCGGGCATGTTCTCGAAGCGCGCCATGCCGGTCCATGCCCTGTTCCAGTGATCGTCCGACCAGGCCTGCCATTGCAGGCCCTGCGGCCGCACCATCTTCTCGTAGCGGCACAGCAGCATGGAATCGAGCATGCCGTTGATCAGGGAGTGGTTGGTCTTGGCCTTCCAGCGCCGCGGACCGTAGTCCGGGATCAGGCTGCCGCCGGCCATCTCGTTGAGATATTCGACGATGACATAGGAATCCAGGATCACGTCGCCGTCATCAGTGATCAGAACCGGCAGCTTCTTCAGCGGCGTGATCTTCGAATAGTCCTCATTGGCCGTGCCCGGCGCGACCGTTGCCGGCGTGAGCTCGATCTTGTCGATCAGCCCGAGCTCCATCGCCGCAATCCGCACCTTGCGGGCAAAGGGCGAGGCGGGGGAGAAGGTGAGTTTCATGGCGAGCATCCACTATTGAACGTTTGCTTCGTCATTGCGAGGAGCGAAGCGACGAAGCAATCCAGAGTGTCGCCGCGGAGGGATTCTGGATTGCTTCGCGGAGCCTGTCATCGGGCCGCGCTCTGCGCGGACCCGGTGGCTCGCAATGACAGGAGAGGGCGGGAGCATTTACGCCGCGATGATCTCCTGGCGCTGCTCGCCGAGGCCCTCGATGCCGAGCGTGACGACGTCGCCGACATTGAGGAAGGTCGGCGGCTTCATGCCGAGGCCGACGCCGGGCGGGGTGCCGGTCGTGATGACGTCGCCGGGCAGCAGCGTCATGAACTGCGAGACATAGGAAATGCACTTGGCCATGGAGAAGATCATGGTCTTGGTCGAGCCGGTCTGGCGGCGCTGACCGTTGACGTCCAGCCACATCGACAGGTTCTGCACGTCCTTGATCTCGTCCTTGGTCGCGAGCCACGGTCCGAGCGGGCCGAACGTGTCGTGCGACTTGCCCTTGGTCCATTGTCCCAGGCGCTCGATCTGGAAGGCGCGCTCGGAGACGTCGTTGCAGACGCAATAGCCGGCGACATGGTTCAGCGCGTCGGCTTCCGAGACGTACTTGGCGCGGGTGCCGATGATGGCGGCGATCTCGACCTCCCAGTCGAGCTTGGTCGAGCCGCGCGGCTTCTCGACCGGATCGTTCGGCCCGGACAGCGAGGTGTTCGCCTTCATGAAGATGATCGGCTCGCTCGGGATGTCGGCGCCGGTCTCTTTGGCATGGTCGGAATAGTTGAGCCCGATGGCGACGAATTTCGAGATGCCGGTGACGGGGGCGCCGAACCGCGGCTTGCCGGACACCGCGGGCAGCGAGGCGGGATCGAGGCCTGCCAGCTTCTTCAGGCTCTCAGGCGAATAAGCCTCGCCCGTGAGGTCCTTCACGTGTGCGGACAGGTCGCGCAACTGTCCGGATTTGTCGATCAGGCCGGGCTTTTCCGCACCCTTCTCACCATAACGAACAAGCTTCATTCTCGTTTCTCCCTAGGAATGGACCGATCGGTTAACAGCTTCATGGAGCAGGGCGGCGGGAAATTCAACCGCTCAAAACGGAGGTCACCCCAGCGCTACGAACCTGAACGCGTCGCCGTCCCGCTTGATGTGTCCGGCCGAGAAATGCCCGCCGACCACCAATGTCGGCGTGTCGGCAAAGCGGCCGAACAATTGGCGCCGCGTTTCGGCGGATTGCGTCTGGTCGGAATCCGCGGTCGAGGACCAGTCGAGATGCGCCATCTGGCAGGGATGATGGGCGACGTCGCCGGTGAGCAGGCCCTGCTCGCCGTCAGACTGGATCAGGATGCTCATATGGCCGGGGCTGTGGCCCGGGGTCGGGATCATGCTGACCTCCTCGCAGAGCCGGTGGTCGCTCGCGATCAGCTCGGCCCGGCCGGCATCGACGATCGGCTTGACGGAATCATTGAACACCGCCGCCTTGTCCGGCTCTGTCGAATGGTCGCGCCAATGCGCGTATTCGGTCCTGCCGAAGACGTAGCGCGCCTTCGGAAATGTCGGCAGCCATTTGCCGTCGACCAGCTTCGTATTCCAGCCGACATGATCGACATGGAGATGCGTGCACAGCACGGTGTCGATGCTGTCGGGGGGAAAGCCTGCCGCAATCATCGTCTCGAGAAATGGCGTGCTGCGATTATTCCAGGTCGGCACGTTGCGGCCCTGCTTGTCGTTGCCGAGCCCGGTGTCGACCACGATCCGGCGCGTCGGAGTCTCCACCACAAGCGAATGGATCGACATCTTCAGTCGGCCTTCTTCGGTGGCGAAATGCGGGATCAGCCAGGGCAGCTTCTGGATCTCGGCGTGGTCCGCGCGCGGAAGGATGAAGCGGGTCGAGCCGACCGTCTCCAATTCCACGACTCTAGTGATTTTGACCTTTCCCACCTTCCACTGCATCCGGCGCCCTCCCATGGTCTTGTTTTGGTGCCGAAACATGCGCACTTTCCGTATCTTGGCGCAATGGATCATCTGACGCGATGCGGCGTTATCGCGGGAACCGGAGGAGGAGCCATGCCAGAGCTTGCAATATCCGCTGAAAAGGTCGCCTTCATCATCGAGAAGGCGCGCGAATTCGACGTAAAGGAGGGCGATTCCGATCCGGATTCCGGCTCGAACCCGAGCGATGACGATGCGCTCGATGTCCTCGAGGATGGCGGCTCCGATCCTGTCGTCCAGGAGCTCGGAAGCTTCATGATCGCCTTGAACGAGGACGAGCAGATCGATCTCGTGGCGCTGACCTGGCTCGGTCGGGGCGACGGCACGATCGACGATTGGGACGATCTGCGCGCCCGCGCGGTGGAGGCGCGGAGCGAGTATCGCAGCCCGCGCCGCGAAACCGTGCACTATCTGCTCGGTGAGCCGATGCTGGGCGACCTGCTCGCGGACGCGCTCGACGCATTCGGCATCGACTGGACCGACGAGCGCACCACCGCCGATTCCTCCGGTCCGAGCCAGCAGGACGAGGACGAGCCGACCAAGCAGCGGTGAGTTTGTTGCCTCTCCCCGCTTGCGGGGAGAGGCCGGATTGCATCGAAGATGCAATCCGGGTGAGGGGGAGTCTCCGCGAATCCGACTGTCACCGTGCTTGCGGAGAGAGCCCCTCACCCCAACCCTCTCCCCGTAAGAACGGGGCGAGGGAGCGCACCGCAATCGTGGCTACAGCGTCCCCGGGAACGCACCGCCGTCCAGCAGAATGTTCTGCCCGGTGATGAAGCCGGCCTTGGCGCCGCACAGGAAGGCGCAGGCATAGCCGAACTCGTCGGGCTGGCCGAAGCGGCCGGCGGGGTTGAGCTTGGCGCGCTCGGCCAGGATCTGCTCCGGCGTCACGCCGCGCTTGTCGGCCTCGGCCTTGGCGGTGCCGGTGAGACGGTCGGTCTCGAACGGGCCCGGCAGCAGGCCGTTGATGGTGACGTTGTTGATCACGGTCTTGCGCGACAGGCCGGCGATGAAGCCGGTGAGGCCGGCGCGCGCGCCGTTGGACAAGCCGAGAATGTCGATCGGCGCCTTCACCGCGGCCGAGGTGATGTTGACGATGCGGCCGAACTTGCGCGCCATCATGCCGTCCACGGTCGCCTTGATCAGCTCGATCGGGGTCAGCATGTTGGCGTCGATCGCCTTGATCCAGTCGTCGCGGGTCCAGTTGCGGAAATCGCCGGGCGGCGGGCCGCCGGCATTGTTGATCAGGATGTCGGGCTCGGGGCACGCCTTCAGCACTGCTTCGCGGCCGGCGGGCGTCGTGATGTCGCCGACGATCTCGGTGACCTTCACGGTCGGATAGGCTTTCCGGATCTCGTCGGCCGTCTTCTTCAGCGCCTCGGCGCCGCGCGCGGTCAGTGTGACGTCGACGCCGGCCTCCGCCAGCGCGATGGCGCAGGCGCGGCCGAGGCCCTTGCTGGATGCGCAGACGATGGCGCGGCGACCTTTGATCCCAAGATCCACTGTTTCACTCCCGAAATTGCAGGCAGGTTTTGGACAGCGGCCAGTTTAGCCAATCGTGACGCGGCTGATAAGGGAGACGCTCGCACCAAAATGCATGCGCCTCGCCGCCAGCGATGCAAATGCGCCTGATCAGATCCGCCGCTCCTGCTTGAGGCGCTCGATCGCGGCGGCCGCCTCCGGCGGCAGCGACTTGAAACCCATCTGCCCGACGGTGGAGAACAGCGGCCGCAGATGCGAGCCGGCGAGAAACGGCGGCTGGCGGTTGGCCGGCACGATCTTGTCGAACACCAGGACCAGCGTGGTGGCGACGAGGCCGACCCTGATGGCGCCGAGCGCGGCGCCGCCGAGCCGGTCGCCGATGCCGGCTTCGCCGATCGTGTCGTTCAGCGCGATGCGGCCGATATGTCCGAACAGCATCCCGACCACGACGAAGATGCCGAACAACCAGATCCAGTTCTGCAGCAGCGGCGAATTCGGGTCGCCTGCAATCTGCGGCACGATCAGCGGCATCAGCGCAACCGCAATCGGTGCGGCGACAAGATAGGCGAGGATGGTCATGGCGCTGCGCAGCAGGCCGGTCCGGAAACCGAAGCCGATCGCGATGGCGAGCGCGGCATAGACGGCGAGATCGAAACTGTTCATGAGCAAAACCCTGCCTCGACGGAGCGAATGAACGCCGGACCGATCATTCCGGTTTCAGATCGATAAAATCGTCTGTATTGATGGCTCCAGAAGTCCAGGGATATGCGAATGTCAGACCTATTCGACGTCAGTAAAGAAACCATCCTCGTCACCGGCGCAAGCCAGGGCCTGGGGCGGCAATTTGCCCGCGTGCTGGCGGCCCATGGCGCGGCCGTTGCGCTCGCGGCGCGGCAGACCGGCAAGCTGAAGAGCCTAGAGGAGGAGATCCGCGGCAAGGGCGGCCGCGCCGCCGCGGTCGCGCTCGACGTCGCCGACACGGCCTCGATCGCCGGGGCCGTGGATGCCGTGGAAGCGACGCTCGGTCCGGTCACGGTGTTGATCAACAATGCCGGCATCGCCATCGAGAAGCTGGCGACCGAGCAGACCGAGGCCGATTGGGACGCGGTGATCGGTGCGAATTTGAAGGGCGCCTATTTCCTGGCGACCGAAGTTGCGCGGCGCATGATCGCGCGCAAGCAGCCCGGCAACATCGTCAACATCGCCTCCGTGCTCGGCACCGGCGTTTTGAAAGCGGTGTCGCCTTACGCGATCTCCAAGGCCGGCATCATCCAGGCGACCAAGGCGATGGCTCTGGAGCTCGCCGGGCAGAACATCCGCATCAACGCGCTGGCGCCCGGCTACATCGATACCGAGATGAACCACGCCTTCTGGTCGACACCCGCAGGCGAGCGCCTCGCCAAACGCATCCCGCAGCGCCGTGTCGGTGCCGAATCCGATCTCGACGGCGCGATCCTGCTGCTGGCATCAAACGCGTCGCGCTACATGACGGGGAGCGTGGTGACCGTGGATGGCGGGTTCCTGCTGAATTGAGCCCACACGCACTGCTCTATCCACGCCGTTACTGCGAGGGCGAAGCAATCCAGAATCCCTCAGCGGAAAGACCCTGGATTGCTTCGCTGCGCTCGCAATGACGGAAGAGCGGGAACTAACGCATCTCCGCACGGATCATATCCGCCGCCTTCTCCCCGATCATGATCGTCGGAGCGTTGGTGTTGCCGCCGATCAGCGTCGGCATGATCGAGGCATCGACCACGCGCAATCCCCCGACGCCGTGCACCTTCAGCGCAGGGTCGACCACGGCCATCGCATCCGTCCCCATCTTGCAGGTGCCGACGGGATGATAGACCGTGTCGACGCGCTCGCGCAGAACGCTGCGGATGTCGTCGTCGGTTCGCACGTCGGCGGTGAACATGTCCTTCTTCTGCAGCGCGCGCAGTGTCGGCGTCTCCATCAGCCGTCGCGTGGTCTTGAAGCCCGCGACCATCCTCTCGAGATCCTCCTCCTCGCCCAGGAAGTTCGGGTCGATCATCGGCGCTGCGAGCGGATCGGCGCTCTCCAGCCATACGCTGCCGCGGCTCTTCGGGCGAAGCAGGCAGACATGGCAGGAGAAGCCCGCCTCCTTGTGCTTCTTGCGGCCGTGGTCGTCGAGCATCGCGATGACGAAGTGGAGCTGGATGTCCGGCACGTCGAGGTGGGGCTGCGTCTTCAGGAAGCCGCCACACTCGGCGAAATTGGTGGTCATCGGGCCGCGTCGCTCGCTTCGATACCGCTGGATGGCACGGAGCAGGGATGGCAGCCGGCTGATCGACGAGTGAACGAAGTGCGGATAGTCGGAGGCGTAGACGAACACGAAGTCAGGATGGTCCTGCAGATTGCGCCCGACGCCCGGCAGATGATGCACGACGCCGATGCCGTGCGCGGCAAGCGCAGTGCCGTCGCCGATGCCCGACAGCATCAGGAGCTGCGGGGACTGAAAGGCGCCGGAGGCGAGGATCACCTCGCGGCGAGCGCGCAGCTGCTTCCTCTGCTTGCCCTGCACATATTCGACGCCGACCGCGCGGCCACCTTCGAGCAGGATCTTCGTTGCCTGCGCTGCCGTCTCGACCCGCAGATTGGCGCGCTTGCCCAGGTGAGGATCCAGATAGGCGCGCGCCGCGCTCCAGCGTTCGCCATTATGCTGCGTCACCTGGTAGCTGCCGAGCCCCTCATGGTCCTCGGCATTGAAGTCGTCGCGGATGCGGAACTGCGCCTCGCGCGCGGCCTGCTGGAATATCTCATGGATCGGATTGTCCGAGCGCAGCCTGTTGACATGCAGCGGGCCGCCCTTGCCATGATACGCGCCGTCGAAATCGACGTTGTTCTCCGAACGCTTGAAATAGGGCAGCACGTCGGCATACGACCAGCCGGCATTGCCGAGCGAGGCCCAGTGGTCGTAGTCCCATTTGTGGCCGCGGATGTAGACCATGGCGTTGATTGCCGAGGAGCCGCCGAGACCCTTGCCGCGCGGTTGATAGCCGATGCGGCCGTTCAATCCCTTCTGAGGTACGGTATCGAAGGCCCAATTGGCCGCCTTGTAGGGCAAGGCGAGCCCGAATGGCGTGGTGATCCGCCAAGTGTCGTTCCGTCCGCCCGCATCGAGCAGCGCGACGGATGTCCCCACATCCTCCGACAGCCGCCCTGCAACGGTGCAGCCGCCGGAGCCCGCGCCCACGACGACGAAATCGAATGTGTCGGTCAATGTTGTTTCCCCCTTCTTTTCGTCATTCCGGGGCGATGCGGAGCATCGAACCCGGAATCTCGAGGTTCCGGGTTCGCTTCGCGCCCCGGAACGACCTGCCCTTACGACATGAACCGCATCAGCTTCTCCAGCCGCGCGATCTTGCCGCCATAGGGTGGGTAGAGATCGGCAAGGCGGTTGAACTTGGAGCGGTAGAACACCGGTTTCAGCTTGCTAAAGGTGCGAAAGCCCCATTCGCCGTGATAGGCGCCGGTGCCGGATGCGCCGACGCCGCCCATCGGCTGGTTGATTTGCGTGAAGTGAAACAGGCAATCGTTGATGGTGACGCCGCCGGAGATGGTGCGCGTCAGCACCTCGTCGCGCGCGGCAGCGTCCTTGCCGAACCAGTACAGCGCCAGCGGGCGGTCGCGATGGTTGATGAAGGCGATGGCCTCCGCCGGATTGCGATAGGAGAGAACGGGCAGCACCGGCCCGAAGATCTCCTCCTGCATCGCCGCCATTGCTTCGGTTGCGCCGACGATCAGCGTCGGCGGGAATTTGCGGTGCGCCTTCCAGTTCGGATCGTCCGCCTTCGCCGGTTGCAGGATCTTGGCGCCGCGCTGCGCCGCATCGGCGACGAGACCTTCGAGCCGCGCATAGTGCCGGTCGGAGATGATCGAGGTGTAGTCCTTGTTCGCGGGATCGGTGCCGAACATCCGCCGCATCTGGGCGCGCACCTTCTCGGCAAAGGCCTGCAGCGACGGCTCCGGCACCAGCACGTAGTCGGGCGCGATGCAGGTCTGCCCGGCATTGAGCAGCTTGCCATAGGCGATGCGCTCGGCGGCTTCCTCGAGGTCGGCCGAGGCGTCGATGATCGCTGGCGACTTGCCGCCGAGCTCGAGCGTGACCGGCGTCAGGTTACGCCCCGCGGCTTCCGCGACCAGCCGCCCGACCCGGGTCGAGCCGGTGAATACGAGGTGATCGAACGGCAGGCGCGCAAAGGCCTCTGCAATATCGCCTTCGATGCCGGTGACGAGCAGCTCGGCCGCATCGAACCTCGCAGAGACCGTCTCCTTCAGTAGGCCTGCGAAATGCGGCGTGAGCTCGCTCGGCTTGATGAGAACGCGGTTGCCGGCGGCGAGAGCGCCGATCGCGGGCGCGAGCGTGAGCTGGAGCGGATAATTCCACGGCGCGATGATGCCGACGACGCCGAGCGGCTGCGGCATCAGCCGGTTGCGCGCGGGGAGGAATTGCAGCGCGGTTGCGATCCGCTGCGGCGCCATCCAGGCCTTCAGGTGCTTGGTGGCATGCCGGATCTCGGAGAACAGCAGCATGGTCTCGGCGATGGTGGTCTCGACCGCGGAGCGGTGGCCGAAATCGACCGAGATCGCCTGGCGAAAGCGCTCCTCGTTGTCGGCGACCACGCTGCGCAGCCGCGCCAGCCGGTCGAGCCGCTCGGCCAGGGCCGGTGCCGGCTCGTCCCGCGACCGTGCGACCATGGCGTGGAAGGCCGCCTCCAGCGCTCCGACCGGGGCGCTCGTCAGGGATTTGTCCACGGCGTTCCTCCCTCGGGCGCGAGTTTTGAGCCTTAATCTTGTTGCCGCAAGCTGGCCCTTTGTGGAACTTCTGGCAAGAGCGCGGGGAATGCAGCCGAAATCCGTCGACTGCCCTGTCATAAAGTCGAAAAAAACGTTCCCGCAGCCCTTTCCAAAGCCACCCTGCCTTGATACATACGCCCCGCACCCGACGGGCTTTGCCCCGGGATTGCCTTCCAAGGAAGCCTTTGGGACGGACCAGAAGAGCCACGCGAACCGCGCAGGCCTCAACCGACCGTCCCCGGGATCTTACTGAAGGCAAAGCAAGTGTTTAACGCGGGGTGGAGCAGCCCGGTAGCTCGTCAGGCTCATAACCTGAAGGTCATAGGTTCAAATCCTATCCCCGCAACCAAATAAGCCTCTGATTTATTGGAGCTTTAGAACGCCGCCCCTCGGGGCGGCTTTCTTGTTTTCGGGGCGGTCTCTGCGCCACCACCTATCAGGCGCGATCCCTGCGCTTGCGGAGTCTCATCGAAGCTTTGGTGCGACGATTTGTAATGTGTATTCTCATCCCTCCTACGGAGATTGGCATGCACACGGAGATCGAAAAGCACCGGCAGGCATTGACGGCGCTGTGTCAGCGATATGGCGTGGTGCGGCTCGAAGTGTTCGGTTCGGCCGCACGCGGCGTCGATTTCGATCCAGCAATAAGCGATGCCGATTTCCTCGTCGCATTCGGCGGCGGCGGGGGCCTCTCGGCGTTCGACCAATTTCTCGGCTTCTCCGAAGCGTTGCAACGGCTGCTCGGACGGCCTGTCGATCTCGTGGAAGCTTCGGCCGTGAAAAATCCCTACGTGCGCGCAACGATCGAACGGTCGAGAGAGCTGATCTATGCAGCGTGATCCGCGCGCCTGTCTCTGGGATGTGCAGCAGGCTGCCGCGGCGATCACCGAGTTCACGGCTGGCTTCGATGCCGCAGCCTACCGGGAGAGCCCGTTGATCCGCTCGGCAGTGGAGCGACAGTTCGAGATCATTGGCGAGGCGCTGAACCGGCTATCGAAGGAGGCGCCGGAAGTCGCCAGCCGAGTGCCCGACCTACGGAAGATCATCGCTTTCCGCAATCTGCTGATCCACGGCTATGCGGTGATTGACGACGGACGAGTGTGGGAGATCGTCACGACCATGCTGCCGTCCTTGCGCGCGACCGCAACGCGCTGCTGGCAGGGCTCGGGCCGCCGGAGGAATGAACGTAGCGCATGCTCGCGGATTGATTGCACTGTCACCGAAATTTCGAAAGTCTTATCCGCTGTTCGACGCTTCGGACGTTAAGTACAAGCAAGATCCGGAGGCGCCCCTGAGCCGCCCGCAAGATCGTTAAGACGATGATTGCGACCATCAGCAACGCCAAAGATGTCCGTTGATCTTTGATAGGAAACTCGGCTCGACAGTGACCGGCCATCGCTTCTCACGATCTCTTCCAAGAATTCGTCGAGGCCATTCCCGAAACGCCAAGCGTTGCGGGTTTTCCATGCCATTTCTCGCGTCAGAATTTGTGACGAAGGCAACGGAAAATTTCAGCATTTGACAAGCGTTCGTTCGCACAAATCCGGCGCTAAATTGGCGTATCTGACTTTAATCATTAAAAATTTTTGATAAATATCCATCTCATAATCTGAAGGTCATAGGTTCAAGTCCTATCCCCGCAACCAAATTCGGATTGACCGGATCCGAGACGAAAATGGCCCGCTTGATGCGGGCCATTTTTGTTTGGGGGAGTTCTGTCGCAGCGCTCCCTCTGACCAGCGCGAGCCGCGTGCGAGGCGGTTGTTGCATCGGCTGCAAGGCGTTCGCGGGAGCAGGGTGATGATCAGTCCCTGTACGGACAGACCATCGTCAGATTGAGCAGCGTCGGCTTGTCCGAGCCCTTCTTGTACTGCCACTCCAACCGGATCTCGTGCCGGTGGGCATAGGCGTCGTTCGGCGCGTGGACGATGATGTTGGTCTTCATCGGGATCGGCGGTTCGGAGTTGAAGCACTTCCGAACGCAGGCATCGAGCAGGTCGCATCGGGTCAGCGGAATGACACCGGGCTCGTCCCTGGACAGCGGGACCGTGTTCGGCTGGGTGCTGAGGTCGAGACGGGCCCGGCCCTTCTCCTTGTGCCAGTATTTGGCGCTTCCCTGCGGCCACTTCGAGGCCGGCGTCAGAATCAGATGGTACTGACCGTATTCAAGGGTCGGCAGGTCGATGTCATCCGACGCCTTGAGCTTGGCCACGCTCTTCTTCATGTTCGCCAAAGGGTAGTAATTGCTGTTCATCAAGTCCCGAAATGCCTTGCCGCTATATGTCCTGCCGCCCATCGCCTTGTCCTTCGATCCAATCCAATCAATGAGGGAAACGTGCAGCCCAGCAAGGTTCGTTGGCTAGAATGAAAGCCCCGGTGTCCCCCAGAATGCGCGGCCCCATCTCGCGCGCGCAAACGCTATCACTCGAAATTGTGTTTCGTCCAGAGAGATGCAGACTGGCGATGCCGCCACGCTTGCGTGCAAGTTCGATTGCCATGAATCGTCCGATAGGTAATCTTGCGTCAGGCTCCTCGCGCGCGCCGGAAGGATGGTGCTGCTATTTTTGAAGGCACGGAAATGCATTGTGCCGCGTGTCAGTCGGCGATCGACCCAGGCCATAGCTGGTGCTCCAAATGCGGGATGGCCGTGCGGCGCTCCGAACCGGACAGCGAACGGCGGTTCGTGACGATTCTCCGCGCCGACGTCGTGGACTCGACCGAACTCGTTGCCGATCTCGATCCTGAGGAGGCAGTCTCGCGCCTGGAGCCGGCGCTGGCTGCCATGAGGGCCGCGGTGCGTCAGTTCGGGGGCATTGTCAGCAAGGAATTGGGCGACGGGCTCTCTGCGGTGTTCGGTGCTCCGATCGCGGACGACAATCATGCACCCCTGGCTTGCCACGCGGCGATCGAGCTGGTCCGACGCGTTGCAAGCCTCGGTGATCCCGGACTTCAGGTCCGGGTCGGCCTCCACTCCGGCCATGTCGTTGCCTACATGGTCGCCAGTGAGTTTTCCAAGGTCTACGAGATCGGCGGGGCTGCCCAGCATCTGGCTGCCCGGCTGGAGGCCGCGGCCGAGGCCAATCAGATCTATGTGTCGAAGGCCTGCCAGGAGCTCGCCGAAGGGCACGTCCGATTCGAGTTTCTGGGGGGCAAGCTGCTACGCGGCTTCAACCAATCCGTACCGGTCTACCGGATCGTGGGAGCGAGTGATCTGTCGAGCTGGCGGGTGCGGCGCGCGCGCAGCGTCTCGCGGTTTGTTGATCGGACCACCGAGCGGGCATTGCTGGCCCGTGCAGTCGAGAGCGCCGGAACGGGCCGGCAGACAGTTCTGCTGCTGGGCGATGCCGGCATCGGCAAATCCCGGCTGGCGCATGAGTTTGTCCAGGAGCTCAGGTCCGACGGCTGGCGCCTGATCGATGCCGAGTGCAGCCCGAATCTCCAGGGAGCTCCGTTCAGCACGCTCAAGCGTCTCTTGCTCTCGGCTCTGGAGGCGGCCACCAAGGAGGCCGACAGCCCCTCAGATCCCCGGAAAGATCTGGACGAGATTCAGCGTTGCGCCCTCGACGCCGTGCTCGATCTTCCGATTGCGAATCCGCAGTGGAATGAGCTCGAGCCTCCCGCCCGGGGGCGGGCCATCCTCGAGGTAAGCTGCGCTATCGTCGAGACCATTGCTCGTCGCCAGCGAACGGTGCTGCTGCTCGAGGATCTGCACTGGATCGACCGGGCCAGCGATACGGTCGTGGCCGCGATCGCTTCGCTTCAGGCTCCCGGTCTTCTCGTGCTCCTCACGTCCCGGCCCAACGGCATGCCGGTATGGATCGCGCGCTGCCGCGCCGAGGTCGTTGCGCTTCAGCCCCTCGACGACGATTCGGGGCTGGCCATGTTGGCCGATATGCTCGGTCCTTCCACCGCGAACGACGATTTGAAGCACCGGATCATTTCGCATACGGCCAATGTCCCTCTGTTCATCGAGGAGGTCTGCCGCGGGCTTCGGGACAGCGGAACGCTCCGCGGCCAATGGGGCGATCTGGCGTTGATGCGGCCGATCGAGGAGCTCGGCATTCCCTCGAGCATTCAGGGCGTGATTGCCGCGCGGCTCGATCGCGTGTCGCGGCAGGAGCGGTCCGTCTTGCAGGTCGCGGCTGCGCTCGGCCCACGATCGAGCGTTGCCGTGCTGCGCACGCTGCTCGATCTGTCCGAGGACAGCCTGCAGGATTGCCTTGCGGCGCTCGATCGCGCCGAATTGCTGGTGAGGATCGACAGCGAGTTGGGCGACATGCTCGAGTTTCGGCACGAGATGGTCCGTCAGGTGACCTATGATTCGATGGTCGAGAAATTGCGCGAAGACATTCACGCGCGCATTCTTGCAAGGCTGGAGAGCGACGAGGCGGGCGCGGATGAGCCCGACGCGCTGTGCTATCACGCGGTGCGCGCCCGCGATTGGCTCAAGGCGTTCAGCCACGGCAGGAGCGCGGGACGAAAATGCTTGGCCCGCTCGGCGTTTTCGGACGCGGCCAGCTATTTCGAGATCGCGATGAGCTCGCTCGACAAGACGCCGATGACGCCTTTGCGGGAGATGGAAGCCGTCGATTTGCGGACGGAAGCGCGGGCGGCGTTCATCGCGTCCGGCCAGGTGACCGAGTGGCTGGATCTCGGAAAGGAGGCTGAGCGGCGGGCGGGTGCGATCGACGACATCGGACGCAAGGTCGCCGCCATGACGGTCCGGGCCGGCGCACAAAACTTCTTCGGAGCGCCCGTGGAAGCGGTCGCAGTTTCGGAAGAGGTGGTTCGCCTTGCGGAAGAGTGGGGCCATGCGGGGTGGCTCAATCTCGCGCGTTACGGTCTCGGGCAGGCGTATTTTCTCGCCGGCCGCTACCGCGAAGCAGCGCGGACGTTGGCCGTGGCCTACGCCCAGTTGGAGGGGCCGCAAGCCAGCGCTCCGATCGGCACCACACCGCGATCTCTCCTTCTCCTCTGCTGCATGATGAAGGGTTTCACCCACACCGTGATGGGTGAGCTCGAGACCGCCGAGCAGCTCCAGCACCAGGCCGCCACAATCGCGGAGGAGACGGGCCGTCCCTACGACCGCGTCGCCGCCGCCTATAGCGGCGGCTGGCTGAGGCTCGGCCGGGGCGACGCGGCCGCGGCTGCGGCCATCCTCGAAGACGGTTTCGTTCTGGCGCAGAAGCACGGCATCCGGCTGTTCGTGCCGGTGCTCGCCTGCCACCTCGGCATCGCCTATCTGGAGCAGGGGCTGTTCGACCGCGCGCGCAGCATGCTGACGGAAGCGCGCGAGGAGGCGAGGGTGGTCGGCTACACCTCCGCTGTGCTGCGCAGCTCGATCTACCTCGCGCTCGCGACATGGCGCCTCGGCGATGCCATGGCCGCGCAGAACATGCTGCGCGAGGCGCGCAACACCGCCCGCCAGCAGGGGTTTTCCGGCCTCGAGGCCGAGGCCCTGGTCGGCGAAGCCGTCGTGACGCCCGTCACCGGCAACGATAACAAGGCGGCCATCCTGGCGTCGCTGCGGGCGGCGATCGCGATTACCTCCGAAAGCGGCGCGCGGCCGCTGCAGCACAAGGCCGAGACGATGCTGAACGAGGTGCTGGCGCGCGGCGGCGAGTTGATCTGACGCTGCGCTCGGTCGGTTCGTCGATCGGCGCTCGAAGAAGCCGTCGACGGTCCAAATGTCAAAAAATTTCTGCAAATAACACAATGGGTTAGCTACTGTGCATGGGGTTGTTTTTCGATATTTTGATCTAGCTGGCCGTGAGGAGCGGCCGGACTACCGCAATGACGAGCCCCTTGCACGCAGGCCAAGCTGGGCTACCGTTGCTACCAGCCGCAAGGCCAGGTGACTTTTGACAAATGTTTTTTAGCATCCGATTTGCCGGCGCCGCGATGGCGCGACGCCCAGCGAGAGAGGCGGGGCCATGATCACCCGGGACCAGTCAGCTCTGTTGGCGCCGGTCGAGCGCGACCTGCGGCTCGATCTCTTCCGTGGCATCGGCCTGTGGATGATCTTCCTCGACCACATCCCACAGGACGTCGTGGCCTGGCTGACGCTGCGCAATTACGGCTTCAGCGACGCCGCCGAGTTCTTCGTGTTCATCTCGGGCTACCTGGTCGGCTGGATCTACGGGCCCGTCATCGCCGGCGGCTGGTTTCTCGCGGCCGCCAAGCGGCTGTGGCGGCGCGCGGCTGAATTATATGTCGCCCACATCATGCTGTTCCTGCTTTTCACGGCGCAGATCGCGCGAACCGTGCGCCGCTTCGACAATCCGATGTACGCGCACGAGTTCAACGTGTTCAATTTCCTCGCGCATCCGGACGAGCTGATCGGGCAGGCGATCGTGTTGAAATATAAGCCCGTGAACCTCGACGTGCTGCCGCTCTACATCGCGCTGGTGATCGCCTCGCCCTTCGTCGTGTGGTGCCTGGTGCGCCGGCCGAACCTGACGCTTGCCGGCTCCGTCCTGCTCTACGTCCTGGCGCGCTGGTTCGACTGGAACATCGCCTCCTACCCGCCCGGCACCAAATGGTATTTCAACCCGTTCTGCTGGCAGCTCATGTTCGTGCTCGCCGCCTGGTGCGGCATCGGGCAGATCGACACCATCGCAAGATGGGTCTGGTCGAAGACGACGATGGTCTTGGCGGCGGCCTGGCTGGTCTTCGCCTTACTCATCGTGATGACCTGGCACATCCATGCGCTCGAGGCCCTGATTCCGAAATGGATGATCAAGGCGATCTACCCGATCGACAAGACCAGCCTCGACATGCTGCGCTTCACGCATTTCCTTGCATTGGCGATCTGGGTCACTCACTTCCTCTCGCGCAAATGGTGGGCGCTGCATGGGATCTGGCTGCGCCCGATCATCCTCTGCGGCCAGCATTCGCTGCCGATCTTCTGCCTCGGCGTCTTCCTGTCGTTCTCGGCGCACTGGATCCTGACGCAGTACACCAAGGGAATCTGGGAGCAGCTTGCCGTCTCCGCCCTCGGCATCGTCATCATGATCGGTGCGGCCTGGCTGCTCGACCGCGCCGAGCGCGTGCCGAACCTGTTCGTGAAGGTGACCGAGGTCGAGGAGCAGGACGCGGCCCCGGACAGCGCGCCGGCGGCAGCCAGCGCCGCGGCGCCCGCGGCGCATTGAGCATCGCCGGCCGGTAGTCTCGCGGAGAAGTCCAACGGAGAGATCCATGTCCAGACGTGCATTGACGATCGCCGGCATCTTCCTGCTCATGGTGTGCGGCGCCTCCGCGCAAGCACCCGCACCGGAGGCGATGACCGCAGCCCGCAAGCTCGTCCTCACCCTGGGAATCGCGAACCAGTATCGCGCGCAATTGCCACAGCTCATGCTCAGGCTTCGGCCGGTAGTCGCGCAGGACCGGCCGGAGATCGAGCGCGACTACGACGCGATGACGGCGCCCGGCGCCGAGATCTACGCCCCGTTGCTGGCATCGATGATCGATCAGATCGCGGCGCTCTATGCCCAGAACTTCAGCCTGGACGAGCTGCGCCAGATCGAGGCGTTCTACGCTCAGCCGGTCGGGAAGAAGGTCTTAGAGAAGTCGGATGCGCTGGCACAGGCCAGCGCGCAAATTGGCCAGGAGGTCAGCCAGAAGGCGGCCGACGAACTGAAGCAGCGCCTGATCGAGGCGCTGCGCCAGAAGGGCCACAAGCTCTGAAGTCGCCAGGCGCGCCTCAGGCCAGGAACGCGCGGAACCGGCGCTGGGCGATCACGAAGAAGACGCCGCCGATCCCGGCAAGCGCGACCAGCTGCGGCCACACCGCCTCGAGGCCCGCGCCGCGGAACAGGATCGCCTGAGCCAGCATCACGAAATGGGTGTTGGGCGCCGCCAGCATGATGTCCTGGACGAATTGCGGCATGCTTTCCCGCGGCGTCATGCTGCCCGACAGAGTCTGCAGCGGCAGCAGGATCATGATCAGGAGGATGCCGAACTGCGGCATCGATCCGGCGACGGTCGCAAGAAAGATGCCCATGCTGGTGGTGGCAAACAGCTGCAGCGCGGCGCCGAGGAGGAAGAGCGCGAGCGAGCCGTCGATCGTGACCTCGAGCCATCCCTTGACGACAAAGGCGATCGACAGCGCGGAGGCGATCAGCACGACGGCTCCCATCGACCAGACCTTGCTCACCATGATTTCCAGCGGCGTGACCGGCATCACCAGGAGGTGCTCGATCGTGCCATGCTCGCGCTCGCGGATCAGCGCCGCGCCGGTCAGGATGATCGAGAGCATCGTGATCGAAGTGATCACGTGGTCGATGGCGCCGAACCAGGATTTCTTCAGCTCCGGATTGAATCGCGCCCGCAGCGCCAGCTCGATCGGCACGGTCTGGGCACCGCGTGTGCGCGCCAGGAATTCGGCAATTTCCGCGCTGACGATCTGCTCGATATAGCCGCCGCCGTTGAATGCCTGCGAGATGCGCGTCGCATCGACGTTGAGCTGGATCGTGGGCGATTTGCGCGCCAGCAGGTCGCGCTGGAAGTCGGGCGGAACGTCCAGCGCGAAAGTGTCGAGGCCGGCGTCCATCCGCCGGTCCATCTCGTATTGCGAGATCAGGCGCGGCTCGGAGAAATAAGGCGCCGTGAACGCCATCTCGATGCGGGTCGAGATCGGCGAACGGTCTTCGTCGACGACCGCGATCGCGGCGCGGTTCAACGTTTCCGGCAGCGCCTTGGCGCCGGCATAGACCGCCAGGGTGAAGGAATAGACGATCAGCACGAGCAGCATCGGATCGCGGACGAGACCGCGCAGTTCCTTGATGCCGAGCTGAAACACGTTGTCGAAGCGCATGGTCAGCGGGCCTGTTTCTTCAGCAGCATCGCACCTGCAATCACCAGGACCGGGACCATGATGGCAAGCGCCAGGAGATCGTTGTGGAGGGTGTCGAACGCCAGCCCCTTGGAGAAGGTGCCGCGCGAGATCGTGACGAAATAGGTAGTGGGGTAGATCCGCCCGATCAGGGCACCCAATCCCTGGAGCGATGAAACCGGCTCGATCAGGCCGGAATACTGAATGGCCGGAATCAGCGTGACCAGGACGGTGCCGAACAAGGCCGCGATCTGGCTGTTCATGAAAGCCGAGATCACCAGTCCCATGCCGGTCGTCGCCGTGACGTAGAGCAGTGCTGCAAGGGCGTAGGTCGGAAAGCTCCCGGTGAAGGGAACGCGGAACACGACGAGGGCAAAGCCGACGAGGAGGAGGAAGTTGCCGAAGGCGAGCACGATATAGGGCAGTTGCGTGCCGAGCAGGAATTCCAGCCGCGTCACCGGCGTCACGTAGAAATTGACGATCGAGCCGAGCTCCTTCTCGCGCACGACGGCGAGCGCGGCGAGCACGGCCGGAATCATGACCAGCAGCAGCGGGATGATGCCGGGTGCCATGGCGACGACGCTGATGACATCGGGATTGTAGCGATAGCGCAGCTGGAGCTGGAAGGCGCCGGCGATCGCCGCCTCGCCATAGAGCTCGCGGCCCTTTTGCGCGAGCCAGGAGGCGTGGATCGCCTGGGCGTAGGAGCGCAGCGTCTCGACCCGCGTCGGATTGGCGCCGTCGACCCAGGCGCCGACCTCGACATGGCGGCCGCGGCTGACGTCGCGGCCGAAGCCCGGCGGCAGCTCGATGGCGAGGCCGATCTCGCCGGCGCGCATGCGGCGGTCGAGATCGGCATAATCGATGATCGGGGATTTCTCGGTGAAATAGCGCGAGCCTGCGATCTGAAGGCTGTAGTCGCGGCTGATCGCGCTGTCGTCGCGGTCGAGCACGGCGAAGGTCAGGTTCTCGACGTCCATGCTGATGCCGTAGCCGAGCACGAACAGCAGCAGCACGCTGCCGAGGATCGCGAGCGTGGCGCGGATCGGATCGCGCCGCAGCTCGAGCGCTTCGCGCCGCGAATAGGCCAGCATGCGGGTCGGGTTGAACGCCATGCCGCGCTTGCGCGGCGCCGCCGTCGGCTCGGCCGGCACGGCCGTTGCGGCCGCCGGCTGGCCGGCGGCATCCGCAGTGCCCGCGATCGCCTCTTCCAGGCAGGCGATGAAGGCTTGCTCCAGCGTCGTGGTGCCGCGCGCAGCCACGATCGAAGCGGGCGTGTCCGAGGTCAGCACCTTGCCGGCATGCATCAGCGAGACCCGGTCGCAGCGCTCGGCCTCGTTCATGAAATGCGTGGAGACGAAGATGGTGACGTTGTCCTTGCGGGAGAGCCCGGCGAGGATCTGCCAGAAGTGGTCGCGCGCGATCGGATCGACGCCGGAGGTCGGTTCGTCGAGGATGAGGATGTCGGGCGCATGGATCATGGCGACCGCCAGCGACAATCGCTGCCGCAGCCCGAGCGGCAGCGCATCGGGCAGGGCGTCGGCGACGTCGGCAAGCTCGAACCGGGCGATCATCTCGTCGATGCGCGGGGCGATGGTCTCCGCCGGCAGCTCGAACAGCCGCGCATGCAAGTTGAGATTTTGCACGACCGTGAGCTCCGAATAGAGCGAGAAGCCCTGCGACATGTAGCCGATGCGCCGCCGCACCGACATGTCGCCGGCATCGATGGTGTGGCCGAACAGCCGTGCAGTGCCCTCGCTCACCGGCAGGAGGCCGGTGAGCATCTTCATGGTCGTTGTCTTGCCGCAGCCGTTCGAGCCGAGGAAGCCGAAGATCTCGCCCTTCCTGATGCGGAAGCTGACGTCGTCGACGGCCACGAATCCGTTGAACCGCCGGGTCAGGTGGTCGGCCTCGATCGCGATCTCGTCATGGTCCTCGGCGCGCGGGGGGATGACGACGTCGGCATGGTTGCTACGATCCGCATCGGGCAAGAGGCGGATGAAGGCCTCGTCGAGCGTCTCGGCTCCGGTCTGCCGCTTGAGTTCGGCGGGCGTTCCGGTCGCCAGCACGCGGCCGGCATTCATCGCGATCAGGAAGTCGAACTGCGCGGCCTCTTCCATGTAGGCGGTCGAGACGATCACGCTCATGCCCGGCCGACTGTCGCGGATCGAGCTGATCAATTCCCAGAACTGGCGGCGCGACAGCGGATCGACGCCGGTGGTCGGCTCGTCCAGGATCAGGAGCTCGGGATCGTGAATCAGGGCGCAGCACAGGCCGACCTTCTGCTTCATGCCGCCGGAGAGATTTGCCGCCGGCCGGTCGGCGAAGGGCGTTAGTCCGGTGTCGCGCAGCAGGCCGGCGATCCGCCTGTTGCGTTCGGCCCTGTCGTGTCCGAACAGGCGGCCGAAGAAGTCGATATTCTCGAACACCGACAGCGTCGGATAGAGATTCTTGCCGAGCCCCTGCGGCATGTAGGCGATGTCAGGACATACGTTGCGGCGGTGGTGCGAACTCGCCATGTCGCCGCCGAGCACGTGGACCCGTCCCTGCTGGATCGCACGGGCTCCGGCGATCAGCGAGAGCAGGCTCGATTTGCCGACGCCATCGGGGCCGATCAGTCCGACCATGCAGCCGGATGGCAGGTCGAGCGTGATGGCATCCAATGCGCGGGTCTTGCCGTAGCTCAGGCCTACGTCCTCGAGGCGCACCACGCTGCCGCGCGCGGCAGGTAGCTCGGCTGCGGGCGTCGTGCTCATCTCGTCAGCTTGATCTTGAGCGTGTCGGGCCATTGCGCGGCCGGATCGAGCTGCACATAGGCCATGCCGGGCAGGCCGGTCTTCACTTGCTCGATGTGCTGGCGCAGCAGATCGGGCGCGATATGCGCCTTGACGCGGAACATCAGCTTCTGGCGTTCCTCCTCGGTCTCGACCGTCTTGGGCGTGAACTGCGCGACATCGGCGACGAAAGTGGCCTTGGCGGGGATCACATATTGCGGAATCGCGTCCAGCACGAGCCGGACCTCTGCGCCGATCGCGACGCGGCCGGCCGCCGCTGTCGGCAGGAAGAACGTCATGTAGACGTCACCGAGGTCGACCATGTTGAGAACGCGGCCGCCGGCGGCGAGCACCTCGCCAGGCTGCGACACGCGATACTGCACGCGGCCGTCGCGCGGCGCCTTCAGCACGCTGTCATTGAGGTCGGCATTGATGCTTTCGATCGCGGCTTTTGCGGCGTCGACCGCGGCGCCGGCGTCGATCACCATGGCGCGGGAGGAACTGATCGCCGCTTCCGATGCCGCGACCTGGGCCTGGGCCGCGGCGAGCGCCGCCTTTGCCGTGGCGTTGGCCGAGCGGTCGTCGTCCAGCACCTGCTGCGACACCGCGCTGGTCTTGATCAGCTGCTCGGACCGATCGAGCTTGCGACTCGTGGTGTCGAGCTGGGCCATGCGCTGGTCGACCACGGCCTCGGCAGCCCTGCGTTCGGCTTCGCGCTGGTTCACCAGGCTCTTGGCAGTCTCGACATTGATCGTTGCGCGCTGAAGCTGCGCGTCGGCCTGGCGGCGCTGGGCCTGTAATTGTTCGGTGTCCATGCGGGCCAGAATCTGGCCGGCGCGGACGAAATCGCCTTCGCCAACCAGGATCTCGCGAATCCGTCCCGGCGTCTTGGTCGCGATGTCGATCTCGACCGCCTCGATGCGGCCGTTGCCGCGGGCGAAGCCTGCCGGCAGCGCGTTGGAATCGCGGTGCTGCCAATAGTAATAGCCGCCGCCCGCGAGCAGGACGGCGATCGCGGCGACGATCCGACCGGGTGTAAAGTTCATCTGTTCATCGCGCCATGCGGCGGCGCCCACTGTTGAAACGCGCCCCGCCGCTGATCGCGCGGAAGGGGCGGTCTCAACATTGCAGCGAATTTTGCACCGCAACTTGATGCAGATCAGACGACGGCGCGAAGCGTTCCTGCCGCTATTTTGGGCTATGTGTCGTCGCCGCTCGTCCGCCCTGATTGGCCAGGCGGACGAGCGAGGTTTGCGGAACCGATTGCTGTCGGCGCGGTCAGGGCCGTCTCACTTCACCAGCGGGCAGCCGCCGTCCTTGAGTGGGCGGAACGCCTGGTCGGCCGGCACCTCGGCGAGCAGCTTGTAGTAATCCCACGGCCCCTTCGATTCCTCCGGCTTCTTCACCTGGAACAGGAACATGCTGTGCACCATGCGGCCGTCCTCGCGCAGCACGCCGTTGTCGGTGAAGGCGTCGCGCACCGGCAGCTCGCGCATCTTCGCCATCACCGTCTTGGTGTCGCGGGTGCCGGCGGCCTGCACCGCCTTGAGATAATGCAGCGTCGCGCTGTAGGTTGCCGCCTGGTTCATCGTCGGCATCCGCTTGACGCGCTCCATGAAGCGCTTGCCGAAGCCTCGGGTCTTGTCGTTGAGATCCCAATAATAGGCTTCGGTAATGATCAGGCCTTGCGCGAGCTTCAGCCCTAAGCTGTGCACGTCGGAGATGAACATCACGATCGCGGCCAGGTTCTGGCCGCCGGCGACGATGCCGAACTCGCCGGCCTGCTTGATCGCGTTGATGGTGTCACCGCCGCCATTGGCGAGGCCGATGATCTTGGCCTTGGAAGCCTGGGCCTGGAGCAGGAACGAGGAGAAATCCGCCGTATTGAGCGGATGCTTGACACTGCCCAGCACCTTGCCGCCCGCGGCCTTGACGACATCGCCGGTATCGCGCTCGACCGAATGGCCGAACACGTAGTCGGCGGTGAGGAAAAACCAGGTGTCGCCGCCGTTCTTGACGATGGCGCTGCCCACCGTGTGCGCGTTGGCATAGGTGTCGTAGGTCCAGTGCGCCGTATAGGGCGAGCAGGATTTGCCGGTGATATCGGAGCTCGCCGCGTCCGTCACGATCATCACCTTCTCGTACTGCTTCGACAGCTCCATCACCGCAAGCGCGGTTGCCGAGGTCGGCAGATCGATGATCATGTCGACACCTTCGGTCTCCCACCATTTGCGCGCGATGGTGGAGGCGACGTCGGGCTTGTTGAGCACGTCAGCCGAGACCATCTCGATCGGCTTGCCGAACATCTGGCCGCCGAAATCCTCGATCGCCATTTTGGTGGCCTCGACATTCCCCATGCCGCCAATGTCGGAATAGACGGAGGAGAAGTCGGAGAGCACTCCGATCTTGAGCGGCGCCTGCTGGGCGAGGGATGGGTTGAGCGCGAGCGATGCGAGCCCTGCCGCGAAGGCAGCACGCATAATAATCCGGCACATGGCATTTCCTCTAATTCTCTAATTGATGCGCCGGTTAGATTGCCCCGGCGCATCGGCAATTCTTGCGTAACGACGTCGCGCATGCGAGCCGAATTGACGCGGCCGATCGCCCCGACTACGTTTTGCGCAAACATCGGAAGCCCGCAAGTGCAACGGCCTGGCCAATGCTCCGCGGATAACCGGAAGATCGCCAATTCGGGGGACGGAAATGACCGGAGACACCGCAGCCACCATCGCCAAAGCCCGCGAGCATTCCATCGGCGATCTCCTGCGCCGGTCGGCGGGCCGCGAGCCGAACAAGCTCGCGGTGAGCTGTGGCAGCGTGAGCTGGACCTTCGCCGAGATGGATGCGATCTGCAACCGGCTCGGCCGCGGTCTGCTCGGTCTCGGCGTCAAGAAGGGCGATCGCCTCGCGGTGCTCTCGCGCAACTCGCATGCTTTTGCGGCGTTGCGTTTTGCGGTGGCGCGGATCGGCGCGGTGCTGGTGCCGATCAATTTCATGCTGAACCCGGACGAGATCAGTTTCATCCTCAAGAGCTCCGGCGCCAAACTGCTCGCGACCGGTCCTGATTTCGTCGAGCCGGCGAAGGCCGCAAGCGCCAAGGATTGTACGGTCGAGAAGATGGTCTGGCTGCCGGGGGAGGATCCAGCCACCCCGCCCGCGGGCCTCACCACTTTCGACGATCTGCTTGATGCCGACGGCTCGTTCCTGGAGGCGTCGGTCGACAGCCGCGATCTCGCGCAGATCGTCTACACCTCGGGCACCGAATCGCTACCCAAGGGCGCGATGCTGACCCATGAAGCCGTGATGTGGCAGTATGTCAGCTGCATCATCGATGGCGGCATGAACGTGGAGGACAAGTTTCTGCACGCCCTGCCGCTCTATCACTGCGCCCAGCTCGACGTCTTTCTGGGGCCGCAGATCTATCTCGGCGCCTCCGGCGTCATCACCGGCAAGCCGGCTGCCGACAACATTCTGGCGCTGATCCAGGCGCATAAGATCACGTCCTTCTTCGCACCGCCGACGATCTGGATCGCGATGCTGCGCTCGGCGAATTTCGACAAGACCGATCTGTCGACGCTGCAGAAGGGCTATTACGGCGCCTCGATCATGCCGGTCGAGGTGTTGCTCGAGCTTCAGCGCCGCCTGCCCAACGTCAAGTTCTGGAATTTCTACGGCCAGACCGAGATCGCGCCGCTCGCGACCGTGCTGCGTCCGGAGGACCAGCTGCGCAAGGCGGGCTCTGCGGGCAAGCCCGTGCTCAATGTCGAGACGCGCGTGGTCAATACCGCGATGGAGGACGTCAAGGTCGGCGAAGTCGGCGAGATCGTACATCGCTCGCCACATCTGCTCTCCGGCTATTACAACGATCCCGTCAAGACCGCGGCGGCGTTTGCGGGCGGCTGGTTTCACTCCGGCGATCTCGCCACGGTCGACGACGAGGGGCACATCACCGTGGTCGACCGCGTCAAGGACATGATCAAGACCGGCGGCGAGAATGTCGCCAGCCGCGAGGTCGAGGAAATGGTCTATCGCATCCCTGAGGTCTCCGAGGTCGCCGTAGTCGGCCTGCCCGATCCACGCTGGATCGAGGCGGTGACCGCCATCGTCGTGGTCAAGACCGGCGAAAAGCTGGACGAGGAAGCCGTCATCAAGCACTGCGCCGGCCAGATGGCGCATTTCAAGGTGCCTAAGCGCGTCATCTTCGTGGATGCCTTGCCGAAGAATCCGAGCGGTAAGCTGCTCAAGCGCGAGCTGCGCCAGCGCTTCGTCGGCGGCGAGACGCTGGACAAGGCGGTGCAGAAGAGCTTTGGCACCTGAGACGGAGCGCTTCCCATGAGAGCCCTGGCAGGTCGCGCGCGACACGTTGCGCCGCGGCCGCCGTACGGCGCTGCGACTTAGTATTTCTTCACCGCAGCCCCGAATGCCAGCCACAGTCCCATCGAGGCGAGGCCGAAGCCGCCGAGCAGCAGGAAGGTCGGCCCGTAGCCGATCCATTGCGCGATCCAGCCGCCGATCGCGGGGCTGAAGCTGGCGCCGACGCCCTGGACCGTGATCACGGCGCCCTGGCCGAGATTGATGCGGCCGGTGCCGTTGAGCGCGCGTGCGACCATGCCGGGAACGGCGACCGTCTGCAGCCCGGTGCCGATGCCGTCGAGCACCTGCATCGGCACCACGCCCCACCATCCCGTGACGAAAAAGGCGAGCACGCCGCGGATGGGCAGGAACATGAAGGACACCAGGATGATCGGCCAATAATTGCGCTTGCTCGCGGCCTTCATTGCGATCAGCGACGTCACGATCATCACGCCCTGCGCGATCACGACGGTGGTCGCAACGAAGCTCGGGCCGTTGGCCTGTCCCTCGGCGACCGCAGCGAGTCCGTAGAGCGGCACGATCGCGGCATTGCCGAGATGAAATACCGCGAGTGCCAACGCCAGCACCAGCAGCGCCCGGTGCTTGAGCAGCATCGTCATCGCATCCGGCGGTGCCTTGGAGTCGTCTTCCTTGCTGCCGCGCGCGGCGCGATCGTCGATCGCCTTGGCGGGGATCATCATCACGCAGGCGATCGCGATGGCGCCGAACACGGCCGCCAGAACGAAGACAGCGAAGTAGCCGTACTTGTAGCCGAGATAGCCCGACAACGCCGCGCCGACCATGTTGCCGGCGTGGTTGAACGCCTGGTTTCGCCCGTTGAGCGCGTTGAAGCCCTTCTGCTTGGCGATGCCGAGCGTGATGCCGGTGACCGCCGGCACGATGGCGGCGCTCGCCAGCGATTGCGCGACTTGCGAGAACGTCACCGCCCAGAAATTTTGCGAGATCAGGATGATCGCGGAGGCGAGAACGACGCAGATGCCGGGAATAACGACCCATAGCCGCTTGTTGCGGCTGGAATCGATGAAGCCGCCGATCGGCGTCGTGATCAGCATGCCCGCGACATTGCCGATCGTCATCGTCGTGCCGATCAGTCCGGTCGCCCAGCCGCGCTCCTGGAGGAAGACGCCGACGAACGGACCGATGCCCGACTGCATGTCGGCCATGAAGAAGTTGAGCGCGAACAGGGGCCAGAGGCGGGACGGGGAGGGGGACCGCGATGTCATCGAAACTCGAACATGCTCTTCGTGTGTCGTGATCCCTTGGGCCAATCGCTCCGGCGTTGATCTGAACGTAACGGGCGCTCGTGGCATTGGTTCCAGTCACACCCTGCGGCTCGTCGACCTTGCCGAGGGCTCGTCCGCGATGTCATCCTGCGATCTTCCCACGGAGCCCGAGCCATGCCTCTCTGGACCTGCGAAACCTGCGGCGCGCAATTCCCGAACGGTGGAAATCCGCCCGCCTCCTGCGTGATCTGTGAGGACGAGCGGCAGTTCGTGAACTGGAAAGGGCAGACCTTTCTCACGCGCGAGGAGCTTGCGCGCGCGCACCGATTGGTGAGGCGCGACGATCTCGGCCTCACCGGCATCGGCCTGGAGCCGAGCTTCGCCATCGGCCAGCGCGCGCTGCTGGTGCCGCAAGGCGATGGCTGCGTGATGTGGGATTGCGTTCCGCTGGCAACCGATGACGCTATCGAATATGTCGCGGCGCTCGGCGGACTGAAGGCGATCGCGGTCTCGCATCCGCATTATTACGGTGCGGTCGCCGACTGGAGCGACACCTTCGGCGGTGTGCCGGTCTATCTGCATGCCGACGATCGCGCTTTCGTCACGCGGCCGCATTCCTCGATCGTGCACTGGACCGGCGAAAGCCACCGCATCTCCGACGATTTGCTGCTGCTGCGCACCGGCGGTCATTTCGCCGGTGCCACCATGCTGCACTCGGCGCGGAGTGCGGAGGGCAGGGGCGCGCTGCTCGCCGGCGACATCGCACAGGTGACGATGGACCGCCGCTTCGTCAGCTTCATGTACTCCTACCCCAACTACATGCCGCTCAACGCCGCAGCGGTGCGGCGGATCGCGGCAGCCGTCGAGCCGCTCGCCTTCGATCGCATCTATGGCGCGTGGTGGGGGCGCAATATCGCCAGCGGCGCCAAGGCCGCCTTCGCGGCCTCGGTCACGCGCTATCTGGCGGCGATTGCCTGAAGCCGGATTTATCTTGCCGGCTTCGAATAATTGTACTATAAGTACAGTTATAGATCTGCTGCAACGGCGCAGCCGCGGGTCCGGCACGATCGATGCATCGTGCAGCCACGGCATTTGGCGGCCGCGTGAGCGGGAGTTGGACGCATGACGGCGCAGCGCGACTACGAGATTTTCGAGGCCGGCGACGTCACGCTGCAGTCCGGGACGGTCTTTCCCGCGATGAAGCTCGCCTACAAGACCTATGGCACGCTAAGTCCCGCGAGGGACAACGTCATCCTCTATCCGACCTCGTTCAGCGCGCAGCATTTCGACACCGAATGGCTGATCGGGCCCGACGGCGTGCTCGATCCCACGCGTTACTTCATCATCATCCCGAACCTGTTCGGCAATGGCCTGTCGTCCTCGCCGTCGAATACCGCGCCGCCGTTCCCCGAAGTGACCTATCACGATGCGATCGCGGTCCAGCACCGGCTCCTCACCGAGCGCTTCGGTATTTCGAAGCTGGCCCTGGTCTATGGCTGGTCGATGGGCGGCATGCAGGCCTATCACTGGGCGGCGCTGCATCCTGACATGGTCGAGCGCGCTGCGGTCGTCTGCGGCAGCGCGCGTTGCGCCCCCTACAACTACGTCTTCCTCGAAGGCGTAAAGGCCGCGCTCACGGCCGATCCCGCCTTCCGCGACGGCCGCTTCGCCGAGAAACCCGTCGCCGGTTATCGCGCCATGGGGCGCGTCTATGCCGGCTGGGCGATGTCGCACGGCTTCTATCGCGACGAGCTCTGGCGCGAGGCCGGCTTCACCTCGCTGGAGGATTATCTGGTCCGCACCTGGGACGCGACCTTCGCGCGGCGCGACGCCAATGATCTCCTGGCGCAGATCGGCATCTGGCAGAACGGTGATATCAGCCGCTGCACGACCTTCGCAGGCGATCTCGATCGCGCGCTGGCGGCGATCAAGGCGCACATGCTGCTGATGCCGGGCGCGACCGATCGCTATTTCGACGTCCGCGACAACGAGGACGAGCTCGGCGGGCTGGTGAACGCGAGATCGGCCGTGCTGCATCCGATCCCATCGCTACACGGCCATCGCGCCGGCAACCCCATCGGCAATCGGCCCGACCAGGCCTTCATCAAGGCCGAGATCGCGGCACTCCTCGCCAAGTGACGTCGCCAAGTGACCTCGCCAAGTAACACAGGCATCGAACATGACTGACGCGACCGTTTCCGAGCCCGGCCATCGCCTGAAGCCGCTGAGCCCGACCATGCTGCGGGAATTGTCGGTGCGCTCCAACCTCAGGGGCGCGGCGCAGAGCCTTGGCCATTATGGCATGATCGCGCTGGGCGGCGCGCTGATCTGGAAGGTCTCGTCGACATGGGGCGTGCTCTGGGCACTGCCGCTGATGGCGCTGCAGGGCTACGTCGTCGCCTTCCTGTTCATGGCGGTGCACGAGACCGCGCACAAGACCGCGTTTAGAAGCCGCGGCCTCAATCTCGCCGTGGGCCATCTCTCGGCCTTCATCATCGGATTGCCCTACGAATATTACTGCCTGTTTCACTGGGATCATCACCGCTACACCCAGGATCCGGCCAGGGATCCCGAGCTGGTCGTCGGGGTGAAGCCGACATCCGACACACAGCTCGCGCTCGCTTATAGCGGCCTGCTCCAGGTCGCCGGCCGGCTCCGGCTGATGCTTGGCCATGCGGTCAGCGGCAAGGTCACCGTGCCCTGGATTCCCGAGAGCAAGCGCGCCGTCATCGTGCGAGAGGCGCGAGTCTATGCCGTGCTCTATGCCCTGCTGCTCGCGCTGTCCCTGTGGTTCTCGTCAGCGCTGCTGCTGTGGATCTGGATCGTCCCGCTCGTCATTGGGCAATTCTTCCTGCGACCTTACCTCTATGCCGAGCACACCGGCTGCGAGCGCACCCGCAGTGCGTTCCAAAACACCCGGACCACCTACACCGCAGCGATCGTCAAATGGATCGCATGGAATATGCCCTACCACGTCGAGCACCACGCCTATCCCTCGATTCCCTTTCACGCGCTGCCGAAGCTGAACGAGATCGTCGACGGCGAGATCGTCTATCGCGGCCGCGGCTATATCAGGACGACGCGCGAGACCTGGGCCTGGTTTCGCCGAGAGCGGCGGCAAGCCGGACAGGCGGACGCGCGCCCGTGACGGGCTCCCTTTGCCAACTTCCGATAGCAAGCTTTACGACGTGTTCATCGCACTTGCGGATGGCGCCGACCATCTCCGCTGCCGTCCCGCTGCGCATTGCTGGAATGCCTTCAAAATCAATCGCTTGGGCTCCTGCGAAAACGTGCCTAATGAATTCTTCCAGATCAGGAAAGTTTTATTCGTCTTGTCTTCATAACCAAGCGAGGCCGCTGCTCTAGCGTTGCAGCCATCAACGCCACAGAGGTCTGGAGAGATTGGTGATGAATGCGACGCGAGGCCGGCTTCTGGTGGTCGACGACGATCTGGTGCAACGACTTCTGATCGCCAAGATCGGGGCGAAGCTCGGCTATGAAACGGTCGTCGCTCCCTCCTATGAGGCTGCAACCGAGCTTCTGGCGCGCGAGGCCTTCGAGATCATGGCGCTCGACCTGTCGCTCGGCGAGCGCGACGGGGTGGAGCTGCTGCGCTTCGTCGCTGAACGGGGCCTGCGCGCGATGTCGATCGTGATCATCAGCGGCTGCGATGATCGCATCATGAAGGCCACCCGGCGGGTCGCGAACGGCTTGAAGCTGCCGATCAGCGGATGCCTGACAAAGCCGCTCGATCTGAACCGCTTGCGCAGCGCGCTCGAATTGCCGCAGCGCGCGCCGCTGGCGGCGACGTCGGCCCCCCGGCAGCTGCGGATCACGCCGGAGCGAATCATGCGCGGCCTCGTCAACCGCGAATTCTTCGTGGAATTTCAGCCGAAGATCGCGCTCGAGACCGGACGGGTCGTCGGCGCCGAGGCGCTCGCACGCTGGCGCAGCGCCGAACTCGGCATCGTCTCACCCGTGATCTTCATTCCGGTCGTGGAGCAGGCCGGCCTGATGCGCGAGGTGACCGATTGCATCCTGTCATCGGCGATGTCGCAGGGCCGCAAGCTGATCGAGCGCAATCCCGGCTTCACCATCGCGGTCAACATCTCGGCCTCGTTGATGTCGGATCTGACCCTGCCCGACCGGATCGAGGAGATCCTGCGCGGTGAAGGCATCTCGCCGACATCGCTGACCGTGGAGATCACCGAAACCTCGGCGATGGCCGACATCGATCGCGCCAACGACATCCTGGTGCGGCTGCGGATCAAGAAGATTAGCACGGCGATCGACGATTTCGGCACCGGCTATTCGTCACTGGCGGCCCTGGCGCGGCTTCCGTTCAGCGAATTGAAGATCGACCAGTCCTTCGTCAAGGGCTGCGAATCCGACGACGACATGATGAAGATCGTCGATGCCTCCGTGGCGCTTGCGAAGGCGTTCAACATGAAGGTAGTCGCCGAGGGCGTCGAAAGCCCGCAAGCACTCGACATCATCCGCCGGATTGGTTGCGACGTCGCCCAGGGCTTCCTGTTTGCTCCATCGCTGCGTCGCTCGCGCGCCGAACGATGGATCACCGAGCGCAACTCTCTTGCGGACGAGCAGGCCGCTTCCATGCCGCCGACGGCTCTCGCAAGCTGAGGCGACGAACCCCGGTCGCTGAGCGGCCGGGGTTGCGCCAGTCGATGCAGACGGGCTCAGTACATCCCGTAGGCGCAGACGTTCACGACGCGCACGCGCAGGCCGTGACGGGTCTGGACCAGGCGCTCCTGGTAGCAATTGCTGACGCCGGTGTTGACGTAGATCCCGCCATAGCCCCAACCCGGGCCCCAGCCATGACCCCAATGATGGAAACCGTGAGCCGAAGCGGCGGTGGGGGCGAGAGCGGCAACGCCGAGCGAGCCGGCGGCGATCAGACCAAGAGCAAGCTTACGAAACATCTTCATTCTCCATTTTGGCACTAAGGCCATTGTTGCGTCCCTGCATTTCGGTCGAGACGAGATGCGATCGCGTTCACACGCAAGGGAGAGAATCGTGTTTCAGGATTGTTTCGTGGACTGCGGCAAATTGTGCCGCGGCCAGGCTTTTCACGCCACCCGATAGCGCGCAGCCATTGCTTGCGTCATCTCGGCCATCCTGTCGCGCAGATCGACCGGCTCCAACACTTCGGCCTCGGGGCCGAGCCGCAACAATTCGGCCGCAGCGTGCCAGGATGTCTTGCCGACCGGCACGCGCGCAATGCGCCAGCCATCGGCATCGGCGGTCTCTTCCAATCGCGTGCGCGCCTTGACGTAGGGCTGGCTCAGCGCGTCGAGCAGCTTGACACCGAACGGCGACAGCCGGACGACTGCGACATTCGGATGCATCTCCGCTTCGAGGCGAAGTGTCGCGGCCTGCCAATAGGCGGCCAGATCGAAATCGGCAGGCCGATCGAAGCGGTCGTCGAGCGCCGTGCAGTCGAGCACGCGCGCGACGCGATAGGTGCGCACGCTGCCGTCGACCTGCCCTGCGAGATACCAGCTGCCGCCCTTCAGCACGAGGCCGAGCGGGGCGAGGCGGCGCTGCTTCTCGGCGCGCCAGCTCTGGTAGCGGATCCTGATCAGCGTGCCGCGCAGCACCGCGCCGGCGATTGCGCGCAGATGCTTCGGCTCTTCCGCCTCGCCGAACCAGCCCGGCGCATCCAGGTGGAATCGCTCCTGCATCCGGCTCGCATCCTGGCGCAGATGGGCTGGCAGCGCCGCCAACAGCTTGTTCTGCGCGGCGATCATCGCCGCGTCGAGCCCGAGCGCCGCGGCGGGACCCGGGAGCCCCGCGAGGAACAGCGCGCCGGCCTCGGTCTCCGATAATCCGTTCAGCCGCACGCGATAGCCGTCGAGCAGCCGATAGCCGCCGTCGGCGCCCCGGTCGGCATAGACAGGAACGCCGGAGGCCGCGAGCGCATCGACGTCGCGATAGATCGTGCGCACCGAGACCTCGCAGGCCTCAGCGAGCTCGGGCGCGGTGACCTGCCCCCTGGCCTGGAGGGTGGTGAGGATCGACAGCATCCGGCTCGCGCGCATGCGCCCTTAAACCATACCTGACACAGGATGTCAGGTATGGCCGGGTAGAGATACCCGGCCAACCGGCCCCTTCAGGAGACCTGCCATGACCGACCCGAACCGCATCACGCTGTATTACTCGCCGCAGAGCCGCGCCACCGGCACGCGGGTGCTGCTGGAGGAGCTGGGGGCGCCCTACGATCTCCACGTCCTCAACATGAAGGCGGGCGAGCAGCGCCAGCCCGCCTATCTCGCCATCAATCCGCTCGGCAAGGTCCCTGTGATCCGCTACGGCGAGGCGCTCGTCACCGAGCAGGTCGCGATCACCATCTACCTCGCCGATCTCTTCCCGCAGGCAGGTCTGACGCCCGCGCTGACCGATCCGCTGCGCGGTCCGTACTTGCGCTGGATCGCCTATTACGGCGCCTCGTTCGAGCCGGCGCTGATCGACAAGTTCATGCAGCGCGAGCCGGCGCCGATCACGCAATCGCCCTATGCCGATTACGGCACCATGCTCGGCGCGCTCGAGGCGCAGTTGTCGAAGGGGCCATATCTGCTCGGCGAGCGGATGACGGCTGCCGATGTGCTATGGGGCGTGGCGCTCAGCTGGACCATGATGTTCGGCATCGTGCCGAAGAAGGACGTCTTCGTCCGCTATGCCGAGCGCATGACCTCGCGCCCGGCGTTCCAGCGGATCACTGCGGCGGATGAGGAGATGGCCGCGCAGCATGCCAAGTCGGCTGGGGCCTGAGCGCGCGCCTCAATCTCCGCTGTCGTTCCGGATCGGCGCGCGCTTGGGGTGCGCTTGCCCGGACGACGGCGGGGGCGATTCAAAACCTTGGCGCACGCTTCTCCGCAAATGCCTTGATGCCTTCCTTGATCTCGGTGCCGCGCATGCTGTCGCGGTGGCGCTGGTCGGCAGCCTTATCGTCGAGCTCGCCGCGGGCGAATTCGTTGATCGCGCGCTTCATGCCGCGCATGGCCTGCGGCGCGTTGCCGGCGAGAATGCCCACGAGCTTGTCGACCTCCTCGTCGAGCGTCTCTTCCGGCACCATGGCGGTGAGATAGCCGATTCGCAGCATCTCCGGCGCGCTGATCTTTTGTGCGGTCAGGAACAGTCTTTTCGCGTTGTCGACGCCGAGCCGGGTGACATAGCGCTTGATGCCGCTTGGGTAGTAATGCAGCCCGAGCCGCGCCGCCGGCATGAACATCTCGGCGCTGTCGACGCCGATGCGGAAATCGCAGGCGAGCGCGAGATCGGTCGAGCCGCCATAGACGCCTCCGTTGAGCCGGCAGATCGTCGGCAGGCCGAGATCTTCCAGCCGGTTGACGACCACTTCGAAGGCAGAGCCCGCGCTTTGCTGCTCGGTTGCGCTGACGGCACGCTCGGCAACCGAGTTGAGGTCATAGCCGGCCGAGAAGGCGCGCCCGGTGCCGGTCAGCACCAGCACGCGGATGGCTGGATCGGTCTCCACCAGATCGAACAGCCTGACCAGCTCGTCGAGATCCTCCGCCTGGAGCCGGTTGAGATGCTTGGGCCGGTTGAGGCGGATGGTGGCGCGCGCGCCGTCGATTTCGAGCACGGGGCTGGATGCCGCGTCGGCTGTGTCCGACATTCTTGTCTCCTTGTTAATTGTTTTCCAGCGCGCGGCGCCTTGCTTCCGCGTCGATGGTCTCGGCGAGATCCGGGTGCCGTGCCATCAGCACGCGGAAATCGACGAGGTCGAGCACCAGAAGCCGCGACACTTTCGTGGTCGAGACGTTGGCGCCGCGCTTGTTGTTGCCGAGCAGGGCCATCTCGCCGAAGAAGGCCCCTTCGCCAAGCTGAACCTTCTTGCCGGGCAGCTCGACCTCGACCTCGCCGGCGGCGATGAAATACATGCAATCGCCCGGCGTCCCCTTGCGGATGATCATGGTGCGCGCCGGTAGCTCCATGGTCCGCAACATGTGAGTGACGTCGGCGATCGCAGCCGGTCCAAGCGCCGCGAAGAACGGCACCTTGCTGACGGATTCCCAGGTTTTGAGGAAATTGTCGCGCCGCGTCTCGGCAGCGAATCCAGTCGCCAGGATACCAGTCCAGAGGCCGAACACGCCGAGGCCGGAGATCATCACCGCGGCCGCCACCAGGCGCCCGAGCGGCGTGACCGGTACGACGTCGCCATAACCCGTCGTCGTCAGTGTGACGACGGCCCACCACATGGCGGCGGGGACGCTGCCGAACGTCTGCGGCTGCACGTCCCGCTCCAGGAAATATTCGGCGACGGAGGCGAGGAAGACCACCATCAGGAAGATCACGAGCACGCTGACCAGCGGCCCCGATTCCAGCACCAGGACGCGGCGAAGCTGCCGCAGGCCCGGAATGCCCGGGACCACCTTCAGCACCCAGAGCACGCTGAGCAGCCAGGCCGTCCCGGGCTCGATGCCGAGGAGAAGCGCGACCGGCACGGCCAGCGCGCCGATCGCGTCGACAATGCCGGCGGAGGAGGACACATAGAGCGAGAGCCGCCCCTGTTGTCCCATGTGGCGCAGCCGGACCAGCCATTCGAACACGAAATAGCCAAGGCACGCCCAGAGCAGCGCGCTGATCCAGCTGTGCAGCTCATCGGCCCGCTTGTCCGACAGCAACACCATGCCGAGCACGCCGATACCGACCGCGACATACGCCGCCTTGGTCATGTTGCGGCCGGCCGTGGCGGCCGCGAACTGGGCCAGAGCGGAAATCAGCGGCTTGAACATGCGGGAAGGCGGCTCGGTCTGGGCACTGTTGGACAACTCTTCGGGCACCGGCTGGGCGCCGGCGCCAAAGTGCCCGCCCGGGCGAGGGCCGTCAACGACGCGGGCAGGCCGCGTGATCGGCGCCGCTGCGCCGGGCCCGCCGGTCCCTGCCGCCGTCGTTGCGGGTGATCTACTTGAAATGTGGCGGCTCGTCGTAACCGCGGCGGCTGCTGAAGAATAGCAGAACCATCAGCCCGACACCGACCAGGACGGAAAAACCTGCGCCGAGGGCCAGTGCCACGTAGCCTTCCGTCGGAATCGGCTCGCCCTCGACCGCCATTGCGGAATAGGCGAAGTAGCCGGCCGCCGCCAACATCCCCAGAAGGAGAATGATGAGCAATGCTCGCATGCTGCAGTCTCCGGTTGTAACCGCGAACCAACGGTTGCAGATCACGGCGGTTCCAGACGGCCGGCTAACGATTTGGCAGGAGCGGCCTCACTCTCGTGCCCGGGCGCAGCACCTCAACGCCTTCGCCATTGCGGCTTGTCCGGAACAAGAGATCGATGATGGCCCGACCGGTCAGGCCTCTCAGGCGCTCTGGGCGGTCTTCACCACCACGACATTGCTGTCGTCGTGCTGGGCAGGGCCGGCGTCGCGCGCCGCCTTGTCGGCCTCGCTCGCATGACGTTTGAGATAGTCGCGGCGCATGCCGATCTCGTCGCGGACGAATTCGTAGCCGAGCTTGAAGGTGTCGAGCCCGTCGGTACTGATGGTACCGTCTCTGAGGCCGATGACGGCGCCGCGCAAGATGCCCTCCAGCTCGTCCTGGAGGCATTCGAGCTGATCCAGGGAGTGGGCATGCTCGATCCGCTCGCCGATGTCGAGAATGGCGGTCGAGAGCTCGCTGGCCTTCTCCGGCGCAATGCGCGTGACCTTGGCGTAGATCGCGGCGAAGATCGAGCCGATGACGCTGAGCGCGGCGGCGCCCAGATACATCAAGTCGCTGTACTTATCCATGAACGACTTGGTGTCGTCGTTGATGTAGTCGGCCGCCCCCTGATGCGCCATGACGAAGGCGTCCTTTTCGACGGAGGCCGGCTCGATCCTGGTGGCAAAGCCGTTGTCGAGCCCGAGCGCGGATTTGTTCTCGTAAACGGTGCGTGCGAGCTCGCCTGCCGTGGTCGGAGACATCCTGGATTGTGCGACCAGCAGCCATTCGAGCCCGATCGTGTCGAGGTCGTCGTCGGGAATTTGCGGCGAGGTCGACAGCGTGCCTGCCGTCAGCGTCTCGCTGGAAATGCCGGGAAGTCTACGCGCCAGCGCCTTGGCCTCGTCGATCGCGTTGAGGGTAAAGCCGCCGCGCCTGGCGAGCTGCTCATAGGCCCTGTCCCGCACCGCCCTGGAGGCATGGACGATGGCGATCACCGCGCCAAAGCCGTTCGATGGCGCAAACAGCTTGTCCAGCGTTGCGCCCTGCGGCGCCAACTGGATCTTCGCGGCGTCCGGACCATTGGGGATGTCGAGGATGCTGCGGACGAAGGCGACGGAGGACTCACTGTCGGCGAGAACGGCGACCTTTTTCTTCTTCAGCTCGGCGATCGACTTGATCTTCTTGTTGCCGGGACCGAGCAGCAGCACGAGATCGTGTTCGAGAATCGCGAGCGCGCGGGCCCGCAGCGGCACCTTGGCGTCGGTGCGCAGGACGGCAAGGTCAGCCTGCTTACGGTCGAACTGTGCGAGCGCCCTGGCGTTGTCGACGTTGTTGACGATCTTGATCCGGAAGCGCGAGGCGTTGGCCTTCAGCACGCTGGCGAGCTTGGCCGCGAACAGGGCCTCGTCGCTGTTGGGGGCTCCGACGGCAAAAGTCAGCGTTTCCGAATTGTGCAGCAGGGTGCGGCCACCCCAGACCGTGGCGAGCGACAACAGCAGGGTCAGCACGACGTAGAGGACGACCTGCTGCTGATTGGTCTTGATCACCTTGGGGCGCCGGGGCGGCGGCTCGATCAATGGCGAGGTGGGGCCTTCAGTACTCATGGCAGCACTCTGGCCTTATTCGGTGGCGGGGCTCGCAGGCGAGATCGCGGCGAGCGTCCTGCAATTCGTAAACGTCTGAAAAAAGAACGATATTCTCTACTTCAATGATAGCGCGGCGGTTGCGGAAAGCAAATTTCGAGCCGACGGTAACCTTACGCGACGCGTCCGCGGCGATTGGTCATCCTATCACCAGTTAGCCACACTTGACGATTTTCCGGTTCCCCCCGGCTGCATTCCGCCGCGGGAGATGTCATAAATCGCTCGTCCCGGCGATTTGACCGGTCCAGAACTGGTCCAAGAAGAAGTTGCGCTGAACGCTCCAGTTATTCTTGTCACGTCAATGAGGGCGTCAGCTTTGTCGTTTCCACCCATGTCATCGGCGGTTCCGGTCGAAGCGCTCATTGGCTGGATGTTGCTGCTCACCTTCAAGCACGTCATCGCAGATTTCGTGCTCCAGACCGCCTGGATGGCGCACGGCAAGGACCAGAAGCACGGCTGGGCACTGCCGCTTCTGGTGCACTGCCTCGTTCACCTTGCGGTTGCGCTGCCGCTGATCCTGATCGTGGCGCCGAAATTCTGGTTCGTGGCGCTGATCGACTTCGTGATCCACATCACGATCGACCGTGCCAAGGGATTCGTCTCGGCGAATTTCGGTGTCGACCTCGCGCATCCCTGGTTCTGGACCTTGATCGGCGTCGACCAGGCCCTGCACCATCTCACCGGTTTCGGGCTCTCCATCTTCATGGCGACGAACTGACTGCTACGCAGTCATTCCGGGGCTCGCGAAGCGAGAACCCGGAATCTCGAGATTCCGGGTTCGGTCCCGCGGACCGCCCCGGAATGACGGAGTCACAATCTTCATGCTCCAACTCCTCCAACATAATGGACGGCGCCTCTGATTCGCGGTCCACGCGCAAGCACCCCGGGTGACTACCGGGCAGCGTGGTTAACCTTTCATTAGCGAATTGCGCTGCATTTTCTTCCCACGAGGGAGAACTGCAATGTTTTCAAGCCGCGACGTCTTTGAAAGCGATTTCTGCCCGGTCCGCGACGAGCTCCTTGGCGAGATGTATCGCGCCAGCGAGAGCGGCCTGCCGAGGCTTGTTGAGAGTGTTTCCCCTGACGTCCGCGCCAGGCTGGCGTTGTTCTGCTACCGCCGCAGCCACCTGCACTCGCTGGCGGTTGCGATCGCAGCGAGCTGCAGCGAGCGCGACCTGATCGAGAACGGTGGCCGCGTCGGCTCGACGCTCCATGCGTTGTCGCGCCAAGCCACGGCGAAATCCTCGCCGTCACTGTCGGGCGGCCGCAAGCCGATCACGCTGTCGACCAAGCCGCTCTCGGTGCTCGCACCGCTCGAGGACGAGTTCGACGACGAGATCAGCGAAGCAGTTCCCGCCTAAGCGCTCGCGATCACAGGCAGTCCGAACTTCCGCCGCGCCATCGCGCATTCGGCATCGCCCGGCATGCAGGTGCGGCACACCTCCGGCCGCATCGCATAGATACCGCACGCGGTCGCTTTCCCGATTTCCCCCTGCAGGGCCGCGCAGCGATCGCCGTCGCAGCGCATGCCGGATTGGCGTTCGTTGACCAGCGTCTCCGGAATTGCCGCCAGCTCCTCGTCGCTCTCGATCGAGAATCGCGGCCAATTGGCCGAATAGCCGCAGCACGCACCGCAGCTCTGGCAACAGCTCGACAGATCGATGGGGGAGCTCTCCTGCATCCTCGTCACGTGCCCTTCATGTATCCTTGGGCGGACCCCAGACCAGGCTCTGCCGCCATCTGGCGCGCAGCACGTCGCGTCGTTCAGGATATTTCTCGTCGAGGTAGCTCGCCTCTACCACGCGGTCGGTCCGGAAGCTGCGGAAGTCGCTGCGCAGCTCGCACCAGGCTGCAAGCAGCCGCACGGCTTCGAGATAGCCGATCGAGATCGGCCAGATCATGCGCTCGCTGGCGCGGCCCTGCTCGTCGCGATAGCGCAGCATGATCTTCTTGCCCTCGTGGATCTGGGTGCGAGTGCGCACCATGTCCAGGCGGTCCGGCTCCCTGTTCCAGCTCGGGCGCGCGCGGCTCGCCGGCTCCAGCACGAAGGGACGCAGGCGCTCGGGCACGGTGTCGGCGATCTTGGCCATCAGATCTTCGGCCGCGCGCGCCAGCGCCGAATCGGCGTGGCCGGCGACCCATTGCGCGCCCAGCACGGCCGCCTCGATCTCGTCGGGCGTCAGCATCAAGGGCGGCAGGTCGAAACCCTTTTCGAGGATGTAGCCCATGCCGGCTTCGCCGCGGATCGGCACGCGCTGGCCGATCAGCGTTGCGATGTCGCGATAGATCGTGCGCTTCGAGGTCTCGAGCTCCGCCGCGATGGCATCCGCCGTCAGCGGCTTACGCGTGCGCCTCAGCACCTGGATGATCTGAAACAGCCGGTCGGCGCGTCTCATGACAATTCTCTTATCGGTGGTCTTTCAGAAAGTGGCGCGCGGCTGCTGACAGGATGTTGGCAGCAGGGGAGTTCTATACCGGGACAACACAGCGACTGAAGAGGATTTGTCCATGATCATTCCAACCCGTTTCGGCCCGGCCGTTCCGATGCTGCGGGCACAGGCGTGGTCCGCATCGGTGGTCGGCCGCCTCGTTTCGCTCGATCTCATGGCCGTCGACCTCCGGTTTGCCCTCGCAAGCCTGGTTGAACGCTCGCTGACCCAGGCCGCGAACGCGCTGGTCCGCCACGTCATGGGCCGCGCCTGGCGAGGGGCCCGTTTCGCAGAAGATATCACGGCTGCTGCCACCATGGTGGCAGCAGCAGGTCACTAGGTTCCCAAACCTCGCAGGTCCAGGAGAGATCGCATGATCACGCTTTACGGCTTTGGCACCGGCTTCGGCCTGCCTGAAATCAGTCCCTTCGTCACCAAGACCGAGGTGCAGCTCAAGATGGCGGGACTGCCCTATCGAAAGGAACGGGCGATGCCGCCGGCCTCGCCGAAGGGGCAACTGCCGTTCATCGACGACGGCGGTGAGGCGGTGGCTGATTCCACCTTCATCCGTGCCCATATCGAGCGCCGCTACGGCTTCGATTTCGATGCCGGTCTCACGCTGGGCGAGCGTGCGCAGGCCTGGGCGTTCGAGCGGATGGTCGAGCACCATATCTACTGGGCGCTGGTCGGGGCGCGCTGGGTCGATCCGGTCAATTTCGCCAAGGGGCCTGCGCATTTCTTCGATGGCGCACCGGAGCACAACCGCGAGAAGCTGCGCGAGGACGCGCAATTCCGCGTCGCCGAGAACTATCTGCTCTCGGGCCTCGGCCGCCACGCGCCTGATGACGACGTCGACCTCGCCGTGCGCTCGCTGTTCGCGCTGTCGGTGCAGCTCGGCGACAAGGCGTACCTGATGGGCAACAAGCCCTGCGGCGTCGATGCCACCGCCTTCGGAATGCTCGCGGGGATCCTGACGCCCTTCTTCGAATCCGCCCTGCGCCAGCGCGCCGAGGGCTTTCCAAATCTCACCGCTTACGTCGACCGCATGATGGACACGTACTACCCCGAGTTCGCCTGGATCCCGCTGCGGCAGGCGGCTTGAGGCTTGCTGCGATGAATCTCCGCTCGCGCCCCGAAAGAGGTGCGTTCCCTCCCCCCTTGTGGGGGAGGGCTATCGCATATGACTTGTTGCGGTGGCCTGCGCGCACGCCTCGTCCTTCGAGACGGCGCTTACGCGCCTCCTCAGCATGAGGCTAATCGGCGTCAGTGCCCGTTGAAACTGCAGCCACGTACTCAGTCCTCATCCTGAGGAGCCCGCCTAAAGCGGGGCGTCTCGAAGGATGGCCGCAGGGAAAAGCTCTCAAATGCGATAGCCCTGCCTTGTGGGGGAGGGCTAGGAGAGGGGTAGCCCAGCAAAGGGTGCTGCTTGATGATGGTGTATGGAGGCGGGTGCGTGACGGAAGGAATCCCCGTGTGGCACCCCCTCCCTACCCTCCCCACAAGGCAGAGCAATCGCATATGGTGTGCGCGATGCGGCGGCAGTGGCAGTCGGCTCCCTCTCCCGCTTGCGGAGGAGGGCTGGGGTGGGGGCTGTCTCCGCATTGGGATTGCTAGAAATTGCGGAAGATGCCCCGAGTGGCGAAAACCCTCACCCGCCGCGCTCTGCGAGCGCGTCGGCCTCTCCCGCAAGCGGGAGAGGCGGAGCAAGCCCGCGGTCCTCGCGAAATCCATATGCGATTGCCCTGCCCCACAAGGGGGAGGGAACGGAGAGCGCGGTGTTGTTGGCCCTGCGTAGGATTTGATTTCTGCTTCGCGGCACTCGCTCTTGCTCGCCCAAACGAAAAGAGCCGGCCCATCGGGCCGGCTCTCGTCGTCTCAAGAGTCGCGCCGCCCTCACTTCACCAATGAGTACTTGCCGTCCTTCACCGTGAGCAGGATGCGGGCGCGTTCGTCGACGCCGTAGCGATCCTTTTCAGTGAAGTTGTAGACGCCCTGGCTCGCCGCGAGGTCCTTCTCCGACAGCAGCGCCTGACGGATGGCTTCGCGGAATTCCGGCGTGCCGGGCTTGGCCGTCTTCAGCGCCACGGGCACGACACGCTTCAGGATCTCGAAGGCGTCGTAGGAATGGCCGGCGAACTGGCTGCGGCTGTTCGGGCCGTACTTGGCCTCATAGGCCGAGTTGAGTGCGAGGCCCGGCTTCTTGGTGAGTGCGCTGTCCGGTTGATCCTCCGGGTCCATCACCGGGCCCGAAGCCATCAGAACGCCCTCCGCCGCTTTGCCGGCGATGCGGATGAAGTCCATGCTGGCGGCACCATGAGTCTGGTAGATCAGGCCCTTGTAGCCGCGTTCGCGCAGCTCGGTCTGCGGCAGCGCGGCCGCAGTGCCGGAGGCTCCGACCAGGATCGCGTCGGGATTGGCGGCAACCAGCTTCAGCACCTGTCCGGTCACCGACGTGTCGGGACGGGCAAAGCGCTCCTCGTCGACGATGGTCATGCCCATCGGCACGGCCTGGGCCTTGAGGTCGTTGAACCAGAGGTCGCCATAGGAGTCGGAATAGCCGATATAACCGAGCGTCTTCACGCCCTTGGCCTTCATGTGATCGTACAGCACCTTGCCGACGATCGGAATCGGCTGCGGCATCGCTACCGACCATTTCATGCGCTCGGGCGTGATCGGGAAGGGCGCCAGGCCAAAGTGCGGAATGCCGGCTTCATTGGCGACGTTGGAGACCGCGATGGTCGGCGGCGTCAGCGCCGAGCCCATGATGATGTCGGCCTTGGATTCGGTCACGAAACGGCGGGCGTTGGTGGTCGCGGTGGTGGGGTCGCCGCCGTCATCGAGCACGATCACCTTCAGCGGCACGCCGCCGATTTCCTTCGGCACGAATTCCAAGGCGTTACGCTCGGGAATGCCCAGCGCCGCGCCGGGCCCGGTCGTGGTGGTGGTGATGCCGATGGTGATTTCGCTGGTCTGGGCGAGCGCGGGCAAAGCCGGCAGGACGAGCGTCGCCGCGGCAATCGCGGCAGTCAGGTAAAAGCGTTTCATCTATTCCTCCCTTGACGTTTTCTTTGAAAGCAGAAATCCGGGGGTAATTCAGCCCCGTCTTTTGGTGATGCGGCGATTTAGCTTCCCGTAAATTTGGCTACCATTTCCGCCGGGAATGGTGCCGATTTCAGCTTGTCGGGGTTAACGGGATCGCGGCCGACCAGCACGCGGGTCTCAAAGCCTTCAATCGCCAGCGCCTCGCCCTTGTAGACGTTGTGCTTCACCTCGAAGCTCGAGCGCTTGATGCTCTCGATCTTCGTTTCGATGGTGATCCAGTCGCCATAGGTCGAGGGGATGTAGAATTTGGCCCGCGTGTCGACCATGGGGATGCCCACCAGGCCGTATTTGCGGACCAGATCCTGCTTGGAGAAACCGGCGACCTCGAACAGGATCGAGGTCGAATCGTCGAACATCGCGAAATAGCGCGGGTAGTAGACGATGTTGGCGGGGTCGCAATCGCCCCACTGGATCTGGACCTCGCGCCGGTTCACGAACATGTATCGCGCCTTACTTCGGCGCCATGCGCAGCGAGCCGTCGAGGCGCACCACTTCGCCGTTCAGATACGCGTTCTCGACCATGTGCAGCGCGAGCGCGGCGAATTCGTCGGCCTGGCCGAGCCGGCGCGGGAAGGGGATCGCGGCAGCGAGCGAATCCTGGGCTTCCTGCGGCAGGTTGGCGAGCAGCGGGGTCAGGAACAGGCCGGGTGCGATGGTCAGCACGCGGATGCCGAACTGCGCCAGCTCGCGCGCGATCGGCAGCGTCATGCCGACGATGCCGCCCTTGGACGCCGAATAGGCGGATTGGCCGATCTGGCCGTCATAGGCGGCGACGGAGGCGGTGTTGATGATGACGCCGCGCTCGCCCGTGGCCTGCGGCTCGAGCTTGGACATCTCGGTGGCGGCGAGGCGCAGCATATTGAAGGTGCCGATCAGATTGACCTTGATCACCTTGTCGAAATCGGCGAGGGCCATCGGGCCGTCGCGGCCGACCACGCGCTTGGCGACGCCGATGCCGGCGCAATTGACCAGCACGCGGGCCGGACCGTGGGCCTTGCTAGCCTGCGCGATCGCAGCTTCGGCCGAAGCGGCATCGGAGACGTCACAGGTGATCGCAACGCCCTTGATCTCGGCAGCGACCGTCTCGGCAAGCTTGGTATTGAGATCGCAGACCGCGACTTTGGCGCCCTGCGCCGCCAGCTTCCGCGCGGTGGCCGCGCCCAGTCCCGATGCGCCGCCGGTGACGATGGCTGCCTGATCCTTCAACAACATGGCGTTCTCCTATAGCGGTGATTTCTTATCCGACCGATATCACACGGTTGGACGGATTGGCAGCGTAGAGCTCCTCGATCAATTCGGCGCGATGCTCGAGCACCGCGCGCTGATTGATCGAGCCCTTGTCGGTGACCTCGCCCTTGTCGATCGAGAGCGGCTCGTCCATCAGGATGGCGCGCGTGATCCGGGTCGAGGAGCCGGTGGCCTGGCTGAGGAAGCGGGTCAGCCGCTCGCGGAAGGCTTCGCGCACCAGCCGGTCGCGCGTCGCGACGACGAGGTCGTCGGTCGGCAGCGTCGGGTTGATCAGCCGGCAGCCGTCGAGGTCGAGCACGACGAGGGCGGAGATTTCGTCGCGGTTGATGCCGGCGATGACGACGTCTCGCACCAGTGGCGCGCAGGCCGCCGTGAGGCGCGCGCGCAACGGGCCGACGCTGACCCAGGTGCCGCTGGCGAGCTTGAAGTCTTCACCGACACGGCCGTCGAAATCGAATCCGGCGTTGAGATCGTCGGGGTCAGACGGCTTGAGCGCATCGCCCATCTTGTAGAATCCTTCCTCGTCGAAGGATTTCGCGCTGATGTCGGGCTGCCGCCAATAGCCGGGCATGACGTTTGGCCCCTTGGCGCGCACCTCCAGCTTGCCGTTGTTCGGCACCAGCTTGGCGTCGTTGCCGGAGACGGGAAGGCCGACATGGCCGGAGCGGCTGGTGCGCGGGTTGACCGACATGAAGAACGGCGCGGTCTCGGTCGCCCCCAAGCCGGTCAGCATCGGCACGCGGTAGCCTTTCTCCTTCACCGCGAGCTCGTCGAGGCTGTCCCAGATGAATGGCGAGAGCGCGGCGCCCGAGAAGAACATCGCGTGCAGCCGGTCGAAGAATTTTGCCCGCAGGCCCTGGTCGTCGCGCAGATAGGGCAGCAGCGATTCATAGCCCTTGGGCACGTTGAAATAGACCGTCGGCGAGATCTCCTGGAGATTGCGCACGGTCTCCTCGATGCCACCGGGCATCGGCTTGCCGGCGTCCAGATACATCGAGCCGCCATTGTAGAGCGTCAGTCCGATATTGTGATTGCCGCCGAAGGTGTGATTCCAGGGCAGCCAATCGACGATGACGGGCGGCTCGTCCTTCAGGAAGGCGAGCGTCTCGCGCAGCATCACCTGGTTGGCGCAGATCATGCGCTGGGTGTTGATGACGGCCTTGGGATTGCCGGTCGAGCCCGAGGTCAGCAGGAATTTCGCGATCGTGTCGGGGCCGATCCGGCCGTGGACCTCGTCGAGGTCACTGCGAATCGGCGTCGCCATCAGGTCGGCGAGCAGGGTGACGTCGCGGCCCGGCACGCCGCCATAGGACGTGGCGATCTCGGTGCCGAGCGAGACATTGGCGGTGAGCGCGTCGGCGAACTTGTCGGCGTCCTCGGCGAAGACGAGCCCGGGCGTCAGCAGCTTCATCAGGTAGGACAGCTTGCCGTAGTCCTTCGACACCAGCGAATAGGCCGGCGACACCGGGCAGAACGGAATGCCGGCATAGAACGCGCCGAAGGCAAGCAAGGCGTGGTCGATCGAGTTGCCGGAGAGGATGACGACCGGCCGCTCCGCGGACAGGCCGCGCGCAATCAGGCCCGATGCAATGTGCCGGCTCGCTATGAGAAGCTCGGCGTAAGTCAGCTTGCGCCAGCCGCGCCCGCCTTCGCGCTCGGCCATGAAGACGCGGTCCGGGGTCGTCGTCGCCCAGTGATGCAGGCGATCGGTGATGCGCACGGGATAGTCGCCGAGCGGCTGCTTCGGCCTGAGATAGATGGTGCCGTCGTCGCGCCGCTCGATGTTGACGGCGGGATCGCCGAACGAGATGGGTCGCAGCGGAGAAGTGCTCGCGCCGCGCTCCATGCTGGAAGAGGACGGCTGCGCGCTCATGACTTGGGCTTCACCTTCGCGGTCTTGTGTTCGAGGAATTCGCGGATCCGTCGTTTCGCCTCCTTGTCGCTCTGCGCCACGGTCGCCATCAGCGACTCCATCAGCAGGCCGGTCTGCGGATTGGCCTCAGCGATCATCGGCAGCGCCTGAAGCACGGCGAAATTCGTCAGCGGCGCGTTGGACGCGACCTTGGTCGCAAGCTCCATCGCCTTGCCGAGCGCGTTGCCGGTTTCCGTCACATATTGCGCGAAGCCGTAGGAGGCGCCTTCCGTCGCGCTGTAGACGCGGCCGGTCAGCATCATGTCCATCATCCTGGCGACGCCGATCAGCCGCGGCAGCCGCACCGAGCCGCCGCCGCCGACGAAGATGCCGCGCTGTCCCTCCGGCAGTGCGAAATAGGTCGAGGGCTCGGCGACGCGGATATGCGCCGAGCAGGCCAGCTCCAGCCCGCCGCCGATCACGGCGCCCCTCAGCGCCGCGATCACGGGCACGCGGCTGTACTGGATGCGGTCGAACACCCGGTGCCACATCTGGGAATGCAGCAGGCCGCCGGTCGCGTCATGCTCGGTCAATTCGGAGAGATCGAGGCCGCTGGAGAAATGATCGCCGATGCCGTGGATGACGACCGCGCCGATATCCTCGGGCAGGGACGCGAAACATTCGCCGATTTCCAGGATGATGCCGTCGTTGAGCGCATTGCGCTTGGCCGGCCGGTTCAGACCCACGGTCAGCACCCGGTCCACCCTCTCGATCTTCAATAGCCCGGAGGCACCCGCCTCAGCGGTCTCGGCGTTTCCCTGTGTCATTTGCGTCCTTGTCAGAATAGTTATGTTGTATAACGATTTCTGGGGGAGTCAAGGAGGGGGCGCTCAATGCGCGGGCATGGCCGCATCCTTCGTCATTGGGGGCAAAGCGAAGCGATCAAGTCTATTCCGTGCAGGCGGGTCTGGATTGCCTCGTCGCTTCAGTGCAGGATTGCCTCGCAATTTTGTCACGAGCTCCTCGCAAGGACGAAGTCACACCACCTTGCGACCTGTCCGACACGTCAAGCGGCGTCGCTCATCAGCTTCTTCGCCGCCTGCGCGAGCAAGCCCGATCGCGTGTAACCGTGGGCTTCGGCATATTTGTCGATCTGCTCCAGCACATCGCCGGGCAGGGTGACATTGACACGCACGATCTTGGGCTGCTCGTTCTTCACCGATACCAAAATGGCGACGCCGGAGCGGTTCTCCGGATCCGACATGATCTCCTCAAGTGACGACGGCTCCGGAATCGCCTCTCCGTCGTTCGCCATGCCTTCGAGATGAAACGCTAGCGCTTCTTCGGCCATGTCGCGCGCCTGGTCGAGCGTAGTTCCTGCGGTCACGAGGCCCGGCAGATCGGGAAACGAAACGCCGAAATCGCTGTCGGCATCCTTGTGAATCAGACCGATGTAATGGCGCATGACGCTCACCTCAGCTTCAAGCCGGATTGCTGTTCAAGGCTCTTCAGTGTCCCGAGCGGGACATCCCGCTTTGGATGAGGGACCGTAACGCGGCCCTTTTTCGTGGGGTGCTTGAATTGGACGTGGCTGTCTTTTTGAGCCACTTGGACCCAGCCATCCCTCCGAAGGGCCGAGACAATTTCCCGGCTATTCATTGTGTGTATTTATACACATCGAGCAGAAACTGTCAATCTTGAGCTCACATCACCTGATGCACGTCGATTACCACCCGGTCCGCGTGCCGCGCGGCTGAGCCCACGAAAATGTGCTCCATCAGCCAGCGATACTTCGCGTGCCCCGTCTCGAATTTCGGCACGGTGCGGAAATAGATCAGCTTGGGGTCGACCGGCTCGCCGCGCTTGAGCTTCTGCAGCAGCTCGACGGGCCCGAAGCGCATGCCCCTGTTCTCGACATAGACGATCGCGCCGTCGCCGGTCTCGAAGGCGTACTTGGCTTCGAGATCAATCAGCTCGTTCGGGCGAATGGTCTGGAAGTCGGCACCGAACGGCAGCACCTTGCCGGAGATCGCGCCCGTCACCTCGCCGCCGATGATCGGAATGATGCGGCGCACACCGATCCCGGTCTCGCCGGCGCTGACGACGTCGCCGATGCGGGCGGTGATGGTGAAGACGTATTTGGTTTCTAACGTTGGCGTGGTCATCGCTTCACCTCTTCAGTTCGCCATCATCCGCGTCGGCAGCCAGGTCGCCAGCAGCGGGAAGGCGATCAGGATCACGAGGCGGATCAGGTCGGTCACCACGAAGGGGATCACGCCCTTGAAGATCGTGGAGAAGGAGACGTCCTTCACCACGCTCTTGATGACGAAGACGTTCATGCCGACCGGAGGATGGATCAGGCCGAGCTCGACGGTCATGACGATGATGACGCCGAACCAGATCGGGTCGAAGCCGAGATGCGTGATGACGGGGAAGATGATCGGCACGGTGAGGATGATCATTGCCATGGCGTCCATCAGGCAGCCGAGCACGAGATACATCACCATGATCAGCGCCAGCACGCCGTAGCTGCCGAGGCCGAGGCCGGTGAGGAATTCCGTCACCTTCTGCGGCGTCTGCGTCACAGTCAGGAAATAGCCGAAGATCAGCGCGCCGATCAGCACGGTGAAGACGGCGGCCGCGGTGCGCGTCGCCTGCAGCAGCGAGGCGAGGATCTTCTCGCGGCCTAGGCGGCCCGTCAGCACGCCGATGATGAAGGCGCCGGCGGCGCCGACGCCGCCGGCCTCGGTCGGGGTGAAGCGCGGCAGGAAGGGCAGGCCGTAGAGGCCGCCGATCACGAACACGAACAGCAGCACCGGCGCCCAGATCTCCTTCAGGCCCGCAAAGCGCTCGCGCCACGGCGTCACCTTGCCCTTGGGCAGGAAGTCCGGGCGGAAATAATCAATCAGGAAGATCGTGATCATGTACATCGACATCGCCAGCAGGCCCGGGATGATGCCGGCGATGAAGAGCTTTCCGATGTCCTGCTCGGTGATGATGCCGTAGACCGCGAGCACGGTGGAGGGCGGCAGCATCGCGCCCAGCGTGCCGCCCGCCGCGATCACGCCGGTGGCGAACGATTGCGGATAGCCGAAGCGGCGCATCTCCGGATAGGCAACGGCGGAGAAGGTCGCGGCGGTCGCGACCGACGAGCCGCAGATCGCGGCAAAGCCGCCGCAGGCGCCGACGGTGGCGATGCCGAGGCCGCCGCGCAAATGGCCGACGAAACCATTGGCGGCGCGGAACAGCTCGCGGCTCATGCCGGAATTGGACACGAACGAGCCCATCAGCAGGAACATCGGGATGACGCCGAACGTGTAGTCGGTGACCGTGCGCATCGAGGTCTGGCCGACCAGCTTCAGCGCCGCATTGCCGTTGACGAGATAGGCGAAACCGGAGACGCCGACGAGGCCCATGGCCATGCCGACGGGCACGCGCAAGAGCATCAGGAGAAATAAGGAAACGAAGCCGATTAAGGCGACGGCATCGGTGCTCATGATTACTCCGTCGCCTTCAATTTGGGATCGTGCATGTCTTCGGGATGGAATATCAGCCGGTAGGTGCGGATCGCGATCAGCAGCACGGCGGAGACGTCGCCGATCCAGGCGATCGCGAAGAACGGCCAGGTTGGCATGTGCATGTCGAAGGTCTGGACGTTGTCGTTGTAGGTGCCGCGCACCTTGTCGAACAAAGTCCAGGTCTGCACCGTCACCACGAACAGCAGCACCAGAGTGGCGAACACGTCGATCCAGCGCTGATAGCGCGGCCCGACATTGCCCCAGACCAGATCCACCGTGATGTGGGTGCCGCGATAGGAGGTCGCCGCGATGCCCCAGAAGATGAGGATGCCGAGCAGCATGCGGCCGATGTCGAAGCTGTCGGGGATCGAGTAGTTCAGTGTGTTGCGCAGCAGCACCGACAGGAAGATGTCGAGCGCGACGATGCCGACGAAGCCGGCCGCGATCCATTCGATCGAGTCGATCACGCGATCCATCCAGGAGCGCTTCATGGTGGAAGATTCCTATCTAAATCCAGCGAAGCCGGGTTCAGTTTGTCCGCGACGGAGGTGCGCTCCCTTCCCCGCTTGCGGGGGAGGGTTGGGGAGAGGGTGCTTCCACAATCGAGAGCCCCCAAGAGGAGAGAGCCCTCACCCGCGGCTTCGGCGCGACCTCTCGCAAGCGGGAGAGGTGCAGTGAGCGCGTGGCCGCTGCTGCGCCTCACTCCGCCAGCGCGTTGTACTTCTTCAGCGACGCCTTGAGCTCGGTCAGCGCCGCGTCCGGATCGGCGCCAGCTTTCTTGGCGCCGTCGGCCCAGGTCTTCACCAGCGGCTCGGCGGCCTTCTTCCAGGCGGCGGTCTGCTCGGCCGTCAGCTTGTAGACCTCGTGGCCGGATTCCGCCTTCACCTTGTCGATGCCGGCGTCTTCGAACTTGCCCCAATGCTCGCCGACCGCGCCCGCCATCTCGACCGAGCAGTTCTTGTCGATCGCGGCCTTCTGCTTGTCGGACATCGCGTTGTACTTGTCCTTGTTGATCACGAACACGAAGGTCGTGGTGTAGAGCGGCGCCTCCATGTCGTACTTGGTCACCTTGTCGATGCCGAACAGCACCAGGGAGCCCCAGGGGAAAGTGACGCCGTCGGCGACGCCGCGCTCGATGATGTCGCGCACTTCCGGTGCCGAGGATTGCACGTTGGTGCCGCCGAGGGCTGTGACGAAGTTCGCCATGGTGGCGTGCGCCGGGCGGATCTTCATGCCCTTCACGTCTTCGGGGTTGACGATCTTCTTGGTCTTGGAATGGAAGGAGGAGGGCGAGTGGACGAAGGCGAGGCAGTATTTGACGTCCTTCATCTCCTTCTCGGCATATTTGCGATACCAGGCGTCCAGCCCCATCGAGCCGCCCTTGGCGTCCGAGATCAGGAACGGCAGCTCGCCGGCGCCCACGATCGGGAAGCGGCCGGGCTGATAGCCGGGATTGACATAGGTGACGTCGGCGATGCCGTCGCGCGCCATGTCGTAATGGTCGAACGCCTTGCCGAGCTGCTGGGCGGGAAACACCTTGCCCTTGATGGTGCCGCCGGAATCCTTCTCGACCGCCGCGGCCCAGTCTTCCAGCGACTTCTGCAGCGGATGCGAGGCCGGCACCCAGTGCGAGATCTTCAGATCGAAGGTCTTGTCCTGCGCAAACGCAGGCGTCACGCTTGCTGCCAGCAGCAACGCCAGACAGGCTTTCCTCATCACGTCTCTCCCTGTTGTCGACGGCGGGCTTCGATGGCCCGGTCTCATTAATTAACATGTTATCTAAATGGCGGACGTGTTCAAGCCGGAACTGGCGCGCACCTCTGTCGCATCCTCACCGTCAGCCCTGTTGCATGGATTCGTCGCCGCTCGCGGCGACCCGCGCTCCCCTTTTGCCCAACCGTTATATGGTATAATTATCCTGCGCGCCTTGAAGCGACAAGCGGGCCGCGACGAAAGCCTACAGGATCGGGAGGAGCAAGTATTGCGGACAAAGGTCGCAATCATCGGGGCCGGGCCGGCCGGATTGTTGCTTGGGCAATTGCTGCACGCTTACGGCATCGACAATGTCATTCTGGAGCGGCAGAGCCCGGATTACGTGCTTGGGCGTATCCGCGCCGGCCTCCTGGAGGAGGGAACCGTCGCCCTGCTCGACCAGATCGGCGCGGGGACCCGGGCACATGCCGAAGGCCTGGTGCACGAAGGCATCGAGCTGGCTTTTTCCGGCCGCCGTCACCGCATCGACATGAAGGGCGCGACCGGCAAGACGGTCATGATCTATGGCCAGACCGAGGTCACGCTCGACCTGATGAATGCGCGCAAGGCCGCGGGCCTCGTCTCGGTCTACGAGGCCAAGGACGTCCAGCCGCATGATTTCGATGGCGGTCACCCGCGCGTAACTTACGTCAAGGATGGCGTTACCCACGCGATCGACTGCGACTTCATCGCCGGCTGCGACGGTTTCCACGGCGTCAGCCGCGCCAGCGTGCCGGCCTCGGCGATCGAGGAGTTCGAGCGGGTCTATCCGTTCGGCTGGCTCGGCATCTTGTCGGATACCCCGCCGGTCAGCCACGAGCTGATCTACTCCAACCACGCCCGTGGCTTTGCGCTCTGCACCATGCGCTCGATGAAGCGCAGCCGCTATTACGTGCAGTGCTCGCTGGATGACCATGTCGAGCAATGGCCCGACGACCGCTTCTGGGACGAGCTGAAGCGCCGGCTCGATCAGGAGGCCGCCGACAGCCTCGTCACCGGTCCCTCGATCGAGAAGAGCATCGCGCCCCTACGCAGCTTTGTTGCCGAGCCGATGCGCTTCGGCAGGATGTTCCTGTGCGGCGACGCCGCCCACATCGTGCCGCCGACCGGCGCCAAGGGCCTGAACCTCGCCGCCAGCGACGCGCATTATCTGTCGAGCGCCCTGCGGGAATTCTACGACGAGAAATCGAGCGCCGGCATCGATGCCTATTCGACCAAGGCGCTGGCGCGCGTCTGGAAAGCCGTGCGCTTCTCCTGGTGGATGACCTCGATGCTGCACAAATTCCCCGACACCGGCACGATCGGCGCGCGCATCCAGCTCGCCGAGCTCGACTACGTCACGCAGTCGCAGGCGGCGATGACGTCGCTGTCGGAGAATTATGTGGGGCTGCCGTTCTAGGGCGGACAACGGTGCCGTGGGGTGGGCAAAGGCGCAAAGCGCCGTGCCCACGATCCTCCTATCATCGCGAAAGCGCGTGGGCACGCTTCGCTTTGCCCACCCTGCGGGATCGGTGCCTTGCGACACCATCCATTTCAAACACCCGCGCAAATCCCGTTTAAAACTTTGTAGGCGGTGAAACTGTCATCCACATCGCGTTCAATGGCGGCAGCCAACGACACGCGAGACAGCCATGACCTCCACCGACATCCCCGCCGGCTTCGAGCCGCTCTTTCGCAAGAGCCCCCTCACCGAGCCCTGGGAGCCACTCTACGCGAAGACGACGGACAAGGCCGTCATCATCGGCCTGCGGCTGGCGAAGCCGCACACCAACGGCCGCGGCCTCATCCATGGCGGCCTCATCACCGCGCTCGCCGACAACGCCCTGGGCTATAGCTGCGCGCAGGCGACGGGCTGGACCATTTCGTTCGTGACGGTCTCGCTCTCGGTCGATTTCGTCGGTTCTGCCGAGATCGGCCAATGGTGTTCGATCGAGAGCGACGTGATCAAGACCGGCAAGACGATCTGTTTCGCGCAGTGCCTGATCAAGGCCGACGACGTCGTGATCGCGCGGGCGAGTGGCACGTTCCGCGTTGTGCCGAAGAAGGGGTAACTCTCGTGCGGCGGGCCGCAGTGTGACCTTTGCTCCGCCGTTGCGAGCGCAGCGAAGCAATCCAGAGTCTTTCCGCAGTGGCAGTCCTGGATTGCTTCGCTGCGCTCGCAATGACGATGTGGAGATAGCGGTGCGGCACACTTAGCACGCGTATCTCGGACGCACCGCGTCCGGGACACGAGACCTACCCGAAACGCCACTCCGTCGTCTCCACCACGAGATCGATGAACGCGCGCACCTTCGCCGAGAGCAGGCGCGAGGTCGGATAGACGATGTGGATCGGCAGCGCCGGCTGCTCATATTTCGCCAGCACGATCTTCAGCCGTCCGCGCTTCAGCCCCTCCGCGGCCTGATAGGCCAGCACCCTTGTCACGCCGCCGCCAGCCTCGGCATATTGCAGCGCCGCGTCGGCGCTGTTGCTGGTGAAGCGCGGCGCCGTTATCACCTCGACCTCGCGGCCGTCTCGGATGAAATGCCAGCTGGCGGACGGGCCGAACTGGATGGTCTGGTGCTCGGCCAAAGCCTCCGGCGTCTTCGGCTCGCCATGGCGCTTGAGATAGCCGGGCGAGGCCACCACGATCCGCCGCATCTCGCCGACCTGGCGCGCCACCAGCGAGGAATCGGCGAGGTGACCGATCCGCACCGCGGCGTCGACGGCATCCTCGACGAGGTTGACGAGATGGTCGGACAGCCGCAATTCGCAGGCGACCTCGGAATACCGCTTGAGATAGGCGGTCATGACCGGCCCGACATGCAGGCGGCCGAAGCCGACAGGCGCCGATACCACGAGCCGTCCGCTCGGCCGGTTGCGCTCCTCCCGCGCGGAGCCGTCGGCCTCCTCGACATCGGCGAGGATGCGCCTGATACGTTCGAGGTAGCGCGTGCCGACGTCGGTCAACCTCACCTGCCGCGTCGTTCGCTGCAGCAGCCGCGCGCCGAGATGCTCCTCCAGGGCCGCGATCATCCGCGTCACCGCCGAAGGGGACAGCCGCAGCTTGCGCGCCGCCGGCGCGAAGCCGCGCAGATCGGCGACGGTGACGAAGACATGCATGGCTTCGAGGCGGTCCATTGCAATTATTGCATATATCGCAATTATGAAGTGTCAAGCGAGCAGATTGTTCTAGCCGCCGGAAAATCCATCTTTGGTGGCGAAGACGCAGCGATGCGCCGGAATTTCAGGAGACGTTCCGATGACAGCAGTTCGCACCTACGCCAGCGACGTCGCGTTCTCGCCGGCGGTGAAGGCGATCCAGGCCCGCAAGGGCTCACGCGAGGCCTATGCGCGGAGCGAGCAACGGGGCTGGCGCACCGAGGTCGACGACAGCCTCTCGGCCTTTCTGGCCGATGCCAACAGCTTCTATTTCGCCACCGCCGCGGCCGACGGCCAGCCCTATATCCAGCACCGCGGCGGCCCGAAGGGCTTCCTCAAGGTGCTGGACAAGCAGACGCTGGCTTTCGCCGACTATGCCGGCAACCAGCAGTTCATCACGCAAGGCAACCTGTCGGAGAATCCAAGAGCCTACATCTTCGTGATGGACTACGCCCATCGCCGCCGGGTGAAGATCTGGGGCGAAGCGCGAATCGTAGAGGACGACGAGGCGCTGACGACATCGCTGATGCCGAAGGGCTACCGTGCGCGGCCGGAGCAGGTAATCCTGTTCAAGATCGCGGCATGGGACACCAACTGCCCGCAGCACATTCCGCAGAAGTTCGATGCGGCAGATGTCGCAGCCGCGCTGGCGGCAAGGGACGCGCGGATTGCTGAGCTGGAGGCAGAGGTCGCGGTGTTGAGGGGGGACAAGAGGACAAGAGTTCCGTAACCCCGCGCTCACTTACCCTCCCCAGGAGGGGGAGGGCTATCGCATATGAGAGTGATGTCGCGTGCGGCCCTCCTTCGAGACGCCCGCCTTGGCGGGCCCTCAGGATGAGCACCGAGTGCGTTTCGCTGGTTTCGACGGGCTCCGATGCCGCTTAGCCTCGTCCTGAGGAGACCGCTAAGCGGGCGTCTCGAAGGACGAGGCGCGCGCTCAGCTCGTGCAAAGAGCCACATGCGATTCCCCTGCCTGGAGCAGGGCTGTCGCATATGGATTTCGCGAGGCCGCGGGCTTGCTCCGCCTCTCCCGCTTGCGGGAGAGGCCGACGCGCTCGCAGAGCGCGGCGGGTGAGGGTTTTCGCCACTCGGGGGCATCTTCCGCGATTTCTAGCAATCCCAATGCGGAGACAGCCCTCACCCCAGCCCTCCCCCGCAAGCGGGAGAGGGAGCCGACTGCCACTGCCGCCGCATCGTGCTCACCATATGCGATTGCCCTGCTGCCTGGAGGGGGAGGGTAAGCGTTACAACGCACTCGCGCCTTCGTGCTGGAAGCCGAGATAGCTCGCCGCCACCCGCTCGTTCGCCGCGATGTCGCTGGCCTTGCCGCTGAGCACGAACTCGCCGAGCTCCATCACATAGGCCTGGTCCGCGATCTTCAGCGCGGCCTGCGCGTTCTGCTCGACCAGCAGCACGGAAACGCCGCTGGCACGCAGCTCGGTGACGATGCGGAAAATGTCGGCGACGATGATCGGAGCAAGGCCGAGGCTCGGCTCGTCCAGCATCAAGAGCTTCGGCTCGCCCATCAGCGCGCGGCCCATCGCCAGCATCTGCTGCTCGCCGCCGGAGAGCGTGCCGGCGAGCTGCTTGCGCCGCTCCTTCAGCCGCGGAAACAGCGTGTAGACCCGCTCGATCGAGGCCTTCGCCCTGCTGCGCTCGATGCGGAAGGCACCCAGCTCGAGATTGTCCTCGACATTCATGGTGACGAACAATTCGCGGTGCTCGGGAACGAGGCCGAGTCCCATCGCGACGCGGTCCTCGATGTCGAGCCGGGCGAGATCCTGCCCCGCAAAGGCGACGCGGCCTTTCAGCGGCAGGATGCCCATGATGGCGGACAGCAGCGTGGTCTTGCCGGCGCCGTTGGCGCCGACGATGGTGACGATCTCATTCGCGCCGACCTCGAGCGAGACCGAGCGCACCGCCTCGACCTTGCCATAGGCGACGTGGGCGTCGGTGACGGACAACAGCGCGCTCATGCCGCCACTCCGAGATAGGCCTTGATCACTTCGGGATTGGTCTTGATCGTGGCGGGTGTGCCTTCCGCGATCTTGGTGCCGAAATCGAGCACCACGATGCGGTCGGCAAGGTTCATGACGAAGCCCATGTCGTGCTCGACCAGAAGGACGGACATGCCGCCGTCGCGCAGCTCACGCAGCAGCGCAGCTAAACGCTGCTTCTCCATGTGGCGGAGGCCCGCGGCCGGCTCGTCGAGCAGCAGCAGCATCGGATCGACGCAGAGGGCGCGTGCGATCTCGACGATGCGCTGCTGGCCGAGCGAGAGCGAGCCTGCGAGCTGGTGCATCTGCTCGGTGAGGCCGACGCGCTCGATCTGGCGCGCGGCTTCCGCGAGCAGCTTGGCCTCGTCGGCGCGGTCGAGCCGCAGCATCGAGGAGATCGGCCCGGCATGGCCGCGCAAATGGGCGCCGATCGCGACGTTCTCCAGCACGGTCATGTCGGGGACCAGCTTGACGTGCTGGAAGGTCCTGCTGATGCCGAGCTTGACGATCTCCTGCGGCGGCGCCTTGTCGACCTTCTTGCCCAGCACCGAGACCGAGCCTGATGTTGCCGACAGCACGCCGGTGATCAGGTTGAAGGTCGTGCTCTTGCCGGCGCCGTTCGGGCCGATCAGCGCGACGATCTCGCGCGCCTGGACATCGAAGGAGACGTTGTTGACTGCGACCACGCCGCCGAACTGCTTTCGCGCCTTTTCGACCTGGAGGAGGATGCCGCCCTCGCCGGGCGTGCGGGTGCGCTGCTCGAGCTTCAGGGAGGTGTCGGGCTTCTTGCCATTGGTGCGCTCCGGCAGGAAGGAGATCAGCCAGGGCCAGAGCCCGCCCGGCGCAAGCTGCAGCAGCGCGACCAGCATGATACCGAACACGACGGTCTCGACCTGCCCCGAGCCGGGCAGGATCAGCGGCAGGTAGCTCTGCAGCACCTCCTTCAGCACCACGACGATCGCGGCGCCCAGGACGCCGCCCCAGACATAGCCGGCGCCACCGACCACCGCGATGAAGAGATATTCGATGCCGGCCTGCGCGCCGAACGGCGTCGGGTTCACCGCGCGCTGAAGATGCGCATAGAGCCATCCCGAGAGGCCGGCGAGAACGGCGGCGTGGATGAACACCAGCAGCTTGGCGCGCGGCGTGTGCACGCCGAAGGCTTCCGCCGCGACATGGCCGCGGCGCAGCGCGCGGATGGCGCGGCCGGTGCGGGAATCCAAGAGGTTCATGGTCAGCAGCGCCGAGAGGATCACAGCGACCCAGATCGCGTAATAGATCGAGCCGGGCGAGAGCATCTTGAACGCGCCGATCGACAGCGGCGGAATCGCCGAGATGCCGTCGTTACGCCCGAGGAATTCAAGCTTGCTGAACAGGTAGAACAGCCCCAGCCCCCAGGCCAGCGTGCCGAGCGGCAGATAATGGCCGGAAAGGCGGACCGTGATCAGGCCGAGCAGCACCGCCAGCGATCCGCTGACCACAAGCGACAGCGGCAGCGTTAGCCAGGGCGACAGGCCGTAGGCGGTCGACAGCACTGCGGTGGTGTAGGCGCCGAAGCCGACGAAGGCCGCCTGTCCGAACGAGGTCAAGCCGCCGACACCCGTCAGCAGCACGAGCCCCATCGCGACGAGGGCGGCGAGGCCGATATTGTCGAGCAGCACGATCCAGAATGGCGGCATGCCGGGAACAAACGGGATCGCCGCCATGAGAAGCGCAAAGACGAGGATGGGAAGCCGGCTCTGCATCGCCTTTAGTCCTTCTCTTCCTCGACCGCGGGCGCGGCGAGCGAGCGCAGCAGCAGCACGGGGATCAGCAGCATGAAGACGATCACCTCCTTGTAGTTCGAGGCATAGAAGGACGAGAACGCTTCGACGATGCCGACCACCAGCGCTGCGACGGCGGTGAGAGGATAGCTGACGAGCCCGCCGATGATCGCGGCGACAAAGCCCTTCAGGCCGATCAGGAAGCCCGAGTCATAGTAAAGCGTCGTGATCGGCACGATCATGATGCCCGACAGCGCGCCGATGACGGAGGCCAGCAGGAAGGCGATCTGCCCCGACAGCGTGGTGCGGATGCCGGCAAGCCGTGCGCCCAGCCGGTTCACGGCGGTCGCGCGCAGCGCCTTGCCGTAAAGTGTCAGGCCGAAGAACAGCCATAGCCCGACGATGAAGGCGACGGTGATGGCGTAGACGGTGATGCTCTGGCCGGTGAAGCGCAGCGCGCCGGCGGTGAAGGCGCCGGACAAGACGGCAGGTCCGCGCTGGCCTTCGGCGCCGAAGAACAGGAGGCCGAGGCCCTGCAGCGCGAGGTGGACGCCCACCGACGCGATCAGCAGCACCAGCACCGAGGTGTGCGCCAGCGGCTGGAACGCGATGCGGTAGAGATAGAGGCCGATCATCGCGACGATCACCAGGGACAGCGCGATGCAGATCGCGACCGGTGGCTTCTGGGTGGCGAAGTACAGGGTCAGCGCCAGCACGAAGGCGGGCAGCACCATGTTGACGATGACGCTGCGCACCACCAGCCGCGCATGCAGGGCCTTGCGGGCTTCGAACAGGTCGAAGGCGAAGGCGCCGATGCCGAGCGCCAGCGCGAGCTTCGCCGTGCCCGGCATCTGGCCCGCGGCCAGCGAGGCATAGGTCAGTGCGCCATAGGTGACGAATTCGCCCTGGGGAATGAGGATGACGCGGGTGACGGCGAATACCAGCACCAGCGCCAGGCCGAGCAGCGCGTAGATCGCGCCATTGGTGATGCCGTCCTGCACCAGGAACAGCATGATGGTGGTATTCAAGACCGGACGCTCCCCCTAAAGATTACGAACCGGTCCCCTCGATTGCGGTGGACGGTCCGCTCACAGCCATTGAAAAACGCATGCGATATTTGATATGGTCCATAACAATTATCAAATATAACTTCAAGGGTGGGGACGACCCGTCCCAAACTTAGCGGGATTACGAGCACGAGGCGATGACCGTTTCCAAGACCGCTGAAAAGTCCTCCGAAAAGTCGGCCGACGCAGCCAAGGGCCGCAAGGACGCAAGCGAGCCGCAGGCGGAAGCTCTCCAGCTCGGTGAGCTCTCCGAGCAGCTCGGCTATGTCCTGAAGCGCGCGCAGCTCAAGGTGTTCGAGAACTTCCTGCGCTGCATGACCTCGCTCCAGCTGACGCCGGCGCAGTTCTCCGTGCTGCTGCTGGTCGAGAAGAATCCCGGCCGTAACCAGACCGAGATCGCCTCCACCCTCGGTATCCTGCGCCCGAACTTCGTCGCGATGCTCGACAATCTCGAGAGCCGCGATCTCTGCGCCCGGATCCGCTCCACCAACGACCGCCGCTCCCACATCCTGGTGCTGACCGACAAGGGCAAGGCCGTGCTGGCCCGCGCCAAGAAGCTCGTCGCCACCAAGCACGAAGCCCGGCTCAACGATCTGCTCGGCCAGGCCAACCGCGAAGCGCTGATCGGGATGCTCGCGAAGATCGCCAACGAGTTTTGACCCGTAACCCTCCCCTGGAGGGGGAGGGTCGCTACGCATGAGCGAAGCGAGATGCGTAGCGGGGTGGGGTGACAGTCTCTCGGCATTGAGTAGTGCCCGAGTGGAGAGATCACCCCACCCCGCTCGCGCTGCGCGCGATCGACCCTCCCCCTCCAGGGGAGGGTAAGCGCCTCAATCCACCAAAATCACCCTGATACCATTCACGTTCGTCAGCGTCGGGCCGGGCTGTAGCAAATCGCGCGTGGCCTGGAAGAACGTCGTCGCGTCGTTGTTGTCGAGATAGGCCTGCGGCTGCAGCCCTTGCGCCTTCATCCTCGCGAAGGTCGCGGCATCGATCAGCGCGCCACACGCGTTCGGGGGGCGTACTCCGGACCACATCGAACGGGAATGATGCGTCGCATCTAGAAGATGATGCTTGAAACGTCATTCTGTGCGCTCTAAGCTTGATAAATCAAGCGCTGTAACTGCCACGGACAGTCTGCCCCGTGATCACCGCCGCGCAGCTTCGAGCAGCCCGTGCCTTGCTCAGGATCGACCAGCGCGAACTCGCGCAGCGCTGTTCGCTGTCGCTGCCGACGATACAGCGCATGGAAGCCTCCGAAGGGGTGATCCGCGGCAATGTTGATTCCCTCGTGAAGCTGGTCGAGGCGCTGTCGGTTGCCGGCATCGAGCTGATCGCCGAGGGAGCCGTGTCGAGCGCCGGGGGCCGCGGTGTACGGCTGAAGTCTCCACCCTCGAGCGCAGGCGGCCAATAGCGATGACGACGCGCGCGCAAATCATGATCCAGGAGCGGTTATGATCGGCGTGGCGCTATGGTCAGTGGCGGCTCTGCTGGCGCTGGCGCCTGCGGGGGTCGTGCTATCGATGCACCCGCGCGGCTCGATCATCCTCTACGGCGGATGCTTGATCGCCACATCGACGCTCTGTGCCACGGCGCTGTCGGAGCTGCTCTATGTCCCTCATCTGACGCCGAGCGCGACACTGCCGATCGGCCTGCCCTGGCTCGGTGCGCATTTCCGGCTCGATGCGCTGTCCGCCTTCTTCCTCATCGTCGTCAATCTCGGCGGCGCTGCCGCGAGCCTGTTCGCACTCGGCTACTTCAGGCACGAGGACTCTCCCGGCCGCGTGCTGCCGTTCTTTCCTGCCTATCTCGCGGGGATGAACGTCGTCGTGCTGGCAAACGATGCCTTCAGCTTCTTGGTCGCCTGGGAATTCATGTCGCTGACCTCCTGGGCGATGGTGGTGTCGCATCACCGCGAGGCCGAGAATGTCCGCGCCGGCTATGTCTATCTCTTGATGGCAAGTTTCGGCACGCTGGCGCTGCTGCTCGCTTTCGGCTTGCTCGCGAGCGGCGCGGGTTACGATTTCGATGCCATCCGAGCCTCGCATCCTTCCGCGGCGCTGAGCGGCGCGGTGATGATCCTCGTGCTGCTGGGCGCCGGCTCCAAGGCTGGACTGGTGCCGCTGCACGCCTGGCTGCCGCTCGCCCATCCCGCGGCGCCCAGCCACGTCTCCGGCCTCATGAGCGGCGTCATGACCAAGGTCGCCGTCTACGGCTTCGTGCGCATCGTCTTTGATCTCCTGCCCGAACCGGTGTGGTGGTGGAGCATGGTGGTGCTGCTGGTCGGCGGCCCGTCGGCGACGCTGGGCGTGCTCTATGCGCTGATGCAGCGCGATATCAAGCGCGTGCTCGCCTATTCAACGATTGAGAACATCGGCATCATCTTCACCGGCCTCGGGCTGGCGCTGGCTTTCAAGGCGGAAGGGCTCGACTGGGTGGCGGCGCTCGCTTTCACCGCGGCGATGCTGCATGTATTCAATCATGCGCTGTTCAAGAGCCTGCTGTTCTTCGGCGCCGGCGCGGTGCTGGGAGCAACCGGCGAGCGCGACATGGAGAAACTCGGCGGGCTGATCCATCGCATGCCGAAGACGGCGTTCGCGGTGCTGGTCGGCTGTGTCGCGATCTCGGCGCTGCCGCCATTCAACGGCTTCGTTTCGGAATGGCTGACCTTCCAGGCAATCCTGCTCTCGCCGCAGCTGCCCTCCTGGGGCCTCAAGCTGATCATTCCGGCGGTCGGCGGCTTGCTGGCGCTCGCGGCCGCCTTTGCCGCGGCCTGCTTCGTCAAGCTCTATGGCATCAGCTTCCTCGGCCGGCCACGTTCGGATGTCGCGGCATCAGCACATGAGACCGACCACTTCTCGCTGACCGCGATGTTCGTGCTTGCCGCCTTCTGCCTCGTTGCCGGCATCCTGCCGGGGTTGTTCATCGATGCGCTGGCGCCGGTGAGCAAGGATATGGTCGGCAGCATCATGCCGCATCAGGTCGGATTGCAGTGGCTCACCATCGTGCCGATCGCGGAAAGCCGCAGCTCCTATAACGGCCTTCTGGTGTTCCTGTTCGCGGCACTCTGCGGCACGTCGGCGGCGACGGCCATTCATCGTTTCGCCTCCGATCGCTTGCGCCGGGCGCCGGCCTGGGATTGCGGCTATCCCGATCCGAACCCGGCGATCCAGTACTCGGCCTCCAGCTTCTCGCAGCCGATCCGCCGCGTGTTCGGCAGCGTGATCTTTGCCGCACGCGAGATCGGCGAGATGCCGCCGCCGTCCTCGCCGGCTCCTGCGCGGCTCCGGGTCGAACTGCACGATCTGATCTGGGATGTGCTGTACGCGCCGATTGCGAAGCTCATCGGCTTTGCGACGGACCGCATCAATGTCCTGCAGTTCCTCACCATCCGCCGCTACCTGACACTTGTCTTCGTCGCGCTGATCGTGCTGCTGCTGGTGGTGGCCCTATGAACGCGCTGAGCGACATCCTCTCCCAGGGCGCCCAGATGTCGTTGGTGCTGGGGGGCGCGCCGCTGCTGACGGGTTTCGTGCGGAAAGTGAAGGCTCGGCTGCTGCGCCGGCGCGGGCCGCCGCTGCTCCAGCCCTATCGCGACCTCATCCGCCTGATGCGCAAGGATGTCGTGCTCGCCGACAACGCATCCTGGCTGTTCCGTGTCATTCCCTATCTGATGTTCGCGGGCACCTGGGTCGCCGCCTCGCTGGTGCCGACCTTCGGCAATGGCCTGTTGTTCTCCTGGACCGCCGATCTCATCGCCATCATTGCGCTGCTCGGCAGCGCCCGTTTCTTCCAGGCGCTCGCCGGCATGGACGTCGGCACCGCCTTCGGTGGCATCGGCTCCAGCCGCGAGGTCATGATCGCCTCTCTCGCCGAGCCCGCGATGCTGATCACAGTGTTCTCGGTCGCGATGATCGCCGGCTCGACGCAGCTCTCCAACGTGGCCGAGTTCATGGGCTCGGATGTGGTCGGGCTGCGTGTGTCCCTTGGCATGGCGTTTGTCGCGCTGACTATCGTAGCGCTGGCGGAGAATGCCCGTATCCCGGTCGACAACCCCGCCACCCATCTCGAGCTCACCATGGTACATGAGGCCATGGTGCTGGAATATTCGGGACGGCATCTCGCGCTGATCGATCTGTCGTCGCAGCTCAAGCTCCTGCTTTATGTCTCGCTGATCGCCTGCGTGTTCCTGCCATGGGGGACGGCGACTGCGGACGCGGGCGCCGCGAGGCTCGTCTTCGGCGCGCTGCTCTATTTCGGCAAGCTGACGGTACTTGGCTTCCTGCTCGCCTTGTTCGAGACGTCGATTGCCAAGATGCGCGTGTTCCGGATTCCGGAGTTCCTGGGCGCGGCGCTGATGCTGGCCCTGCTTGCCACCCTGTTGCGCTTCGTGTCGGGGAGCCTCTGAGAGATGAGCAGCCTGCAATTCGACATCGCCCATCTCCTCGCCGGCTCCCTCGTGCTGGCGAGCTTCATGATGCTCTATCAGGATCGGCTCTACGCGCTGCTCAACGTCTATGCGCTGCATGCCGGCGTGCTGGCGCTATCGGTGGCCTGGCAGGCCTATGTGCAGCATGCGCCGCATCTCTATGTCACGGCGCTGATCGCGCTGGTCTTCAAGGCCGTCATCATCCCGGTGGCGCTGCACCGGATCATCAAGCGGCTCGGCATCCACCGCGAGATCGAGAATGTGATCGGCATCGGGCTGACCATGATGGCCGGCATCGGCCTCGTCGCGCTGTCGATGGTGGTGATGCTGCGGGTGACGCCGAGCGCTGATGCGCTCGCGCGCGAGGACCTTGCCTTCGCACTGTCGGTGGTGCTGCTGGGGCTCCTGATCATGGTTACGCGACGCAACGCCGTGAGCCAGGTCGTCGGATTCATGTCGCTGGAGAACGGCCTGGTGCTGGCGGCAACCGGTGCCAAGGGCATGCCCCTGGTGGTCGAGATCAGTGTCGCCTTCTCGGTGCTGATCGCCTTCATCGTGATCGGCGTCTTCCTGTTCCGCATCCGCGAGCGTTTCGACAGCGTGGACGTGCAGGAGCTTGATCGTTTTCGCGGAGAGCGGCGATGAGCATCGACGGGCTCAGCGCCATCCTCCTGATCCCGGCCCTCTCGGCGGCGGTGCTGGCAATTTTGCCCGGCTACCGATTGACGGCGAAGCTGAATGTAGCGGCATCGCTCGCGACCTTCCTGACATCGCTCTCGCTGTTCGTGGTCGAACCGGTATCGGGGCAGTATCTGCTGATGGACGATCTCAACAAGGTCTTCATCGTGTTGACCACCTTCGTCAGCCTCACCACATCGGTGTTCAGCGCAAGCTACATCCAGCATGAGATCGAGATCGGGCGCCTGGCGCCGGCGTTCCTGCGCTTCTATCACGCGATGTATCAGACGCTGATGTTCGCGATGAACCTCGCGCTCGTCGCCAACAATATCGGCTTGATGTGGGTCGCGGTCGAGGTGGCGACGCTGACGACCGTCTTGATGGTCGGCATCTACCGCACCCATGAGGCGCTGGAGGCAGCTTGGAAATATTTCATCCTTGGTAGCGTCGGCATCGCGCTCGCGCTGTTCGGCACGATCCTGGTCTATATGGCGGCGCGCCCGGTGGTCGGCGAGGGACTCGACGGCATGGTGTGGACGGTGCTGGTGAAGCACGCCGCACAGTTCGACCCGGCGTTGCTCAACGTCGCCTTTGCCTTCCTCCTGCTCGGCTACGGCACCAAGGTCGGTCTCGCGCCGCTGCATGCTTGGCTTCCGGATGCGCATGCCGAAGGCCCGACGCCGATCTCGGCGGTGCTGTCCGGACTGTTGCTCAATGTCGCGCTCTATGCGCTCCTGCGCTTCAAGATGATGCTCGCGGTCAACTCGGCGGCGATCGCGCCGGGTCCGTTGATGGTGACCATGGGCCTGATCTCGGTGATCTTCGCGGCGCTGATGCTGTACCGTCGGCGCGACATCAAGCGGATGTTCGCCTATTCCTCGATCGAGCATATGGGCATCATCGTCTTCGCCTTCGGCATGGGCGGGCCGCTCGCGAATTTCGCAGGGCTGTTGCATATGACCATGCATTCACTGACCAAATCGGCGATCTTCTTCGCGGTCGGCCATATCGCACAGGTCAAGGGCACGCAGAAGATCGCCGATATCAGCGGGCTCACGGTGACCAATCCGGCGCTCGGCTGGGGCCTGATGCTCGGCGTCATCGCCATCGTCGGGCTGCCGCCGCTCGGTATCTTCATGAGCGAGTTTCTCGTGGTGAGCTCGACTTTTGCCCGCGCGCCGTGGCTGACCGTCATCCTGGTGCTCGGCATCATCATCGCGCTCGGCGGGCTCTTGTTGCGGATCGGCGCGGTGATGTTCGGCGAGCCCAAAGGCAAGACCGCGCCCGCGGAAGCCTCCTACGTGCCGATGTTTACGCACCTCGGATTGGTGCTGATGGCCGGCATCTATCTGCCGCCGGTGCTGGTCACCGGCTTCCAGAACGTCGCGAAGCTTCTGGGGTAAGCCATGGGCATTCTCGACAGCATCTCCCACATTCATACGGTGGCGTCGCATCGGCCCTGGCCGCGCGCGGTCGTGACGGAGGCGGGCTGGCAGGCGGCGATCGATCGGTTGGTCGAGGGAAGCCTCACACTGCTCGGCTTCTGGGGCGAGCCGACCGCGGTGCATATGGCGATGCTCGATGGAGGCTCGGCCGAGATCGCCGTCGTGACCTACGCGTGTACGGCCGGCACGTTTCCAAGCGTCGCCAGCCGTCATCCGCCGGCGCTTCGGCTGGAGCGTGCCATTCATGATCTGTTCGGGCTTGTTCCAGCCGTCGCTGACGATCTGCGGCCATGGCTCGATCACGACGCCTGGGGCGAATCCTATCCGCTCTCGGGCCGCAACGCATCGCGCGACGTGCGGCCATACCAGTTCCTGCCGGCCGAGGGCGAGGCATTGCACCAGGTGGCGGTCGGCCCCGTCCATGCCGGGATCATCGAGCCCGGCCATTTCCGCTTCACCGCCAATGGCGAGCATGTGGTGCGACTGGAGCAGCGGCTCGGCTATACCCACAAGGGAATCGAGCAGCTGATGCAGGGCGCGAGCCTCGAGGCTGCGGCAAAGCTCGCCAATCGCACCTCCGGCGACAGCGCCGTCGCCTATGCCTTCGCCTTCGCGTGTGCCGTGGAAGCGGCGCTGCAGATCGAGGCGCCCCGGCGAGCGACGCTCCTGCGGGCGCTGATGGCCGAACTGGAGCGCCTGGCCAACCATCTGGGCGACATCGGGGCGATCTGCAACGACGCTTCGTTCGCGCTGATGCATGCGCAGACCGGCATCTTGCGTGAGCGCTGCTTGCGCGCTGCGAATGTCGCGTTCGGTCATCGCCTGGTGATGGACGTCATCGTGCCCGGGGGTGTGGCGCGTGACATCGCGCCGGACGGCATTGCTGCGTTACGCGCGTTGCTCGCGGAGCTGCGAAAGGTCTTTCCGCGCTTGATCGAGCTCTATGACAACACGGCGTCCTTGCAGGACCGCACCGTCACCACGGGCATCGTGAAGGCGGAATATGCGCGCCGGTTTGGCGCCGGCGGCTATGTCGGCCGCGCCTCGGGCCGCGATTTCGATGCGCGGCGGGCGATGGCCTACGCGCCTTACGATGCCTTGTCGTTCGAGGTGCCAATACTGGAGGTCGGCGACGTCAACGCGCGGGTCTGGATCCGAATCCGCGAGGTCGAGCAGAGCGCCCAACTGATCGAGCAGATCCTCGACCAACTCGGGCCGGGAGAGTGCGAAACCGCGCTGCCTCCCAGGAGCGGTCACGGTGCCTGTGAGGGGATGGCGCTCACCGAGGCCTTCCGCGGCGACGTTCTGGTGTGGTTGCGGCTCGATGGCGAGTTGCGCGTCGAACGCTGCCACCTGCGCGACGCCTCGTGGTTTCAATGGCCGCTGCTGGAAACCGCGATCGAGGGCAACATCATTGCCGACTTTCCGCTCTGCAATAAGTCCTTCAATTGCTCCTATTCGGGCGGGGATCTCTAGGCCATGCGCAAGACCCTGCTCGAAAGCCTCACCCATGGCTCGCTGACGGAGCCCGCGCCGGCGCCGGACGAGTCGGCGCTGGCGGAGCTTGCAACGAAAGTCGACCGCGCTGCCCAGGCCAGGCTTGGGCGTTCTCTTGCCATTCGCGAGGTCGATGCCGGGTCCTGCAACGGCTGCGAGCTGGAGATCCACGCGCTGTCCAACGCGTTCTACGACATCGAACGTTTCGGCCTGCGCTTCGTTGCCTCGCCGCGCCATGCCGACGTGCTGCTGGTCACGGGTCCGGTCACGAAGAACATGCGACAGGCGCTCGAGCGGACCTACAACGCGACGCCCGATCCGAAATGGGTCGTTGCAGTCGGCGGCTGTGCGATCGATGGCGGCATTTTCAGAGGCAGCTACGCCTGCGTTGGCGGCGTGTCCGAAGCCATTCCGGTGGATTTGCACATCAAGGGCTGTCCGCCGTCGCCGACCGACTTGTTGAAGGGCCTGCTCGCGCTGCTGGAGCACGTCGGCGGCAAGCGATAGGCATTGCCGTCATTCCGGGGCGATGCGCAGCATCGAACCCGGAATGACGGAAACGATCGTCAATCCACCAGGATCACCCTGATATCATTCACATTGGTCAGCGTCGGGCCCGGCCGCAGCAGGTCGCCGGTCGCCTCGAAGAACGCCGTGGCGTCGTTGTTGTTCAGGTAGGCCTGCGGCTGCAGCCCTTGCGCCTTCATCTTTGCGAACGTCGCCGCATCGATCAGCGCACCGGCGGGATCGGTGGGATGGCCGGCGCCGCCGTCGGCGCCGTCGGTGTCGCCGGCCAGCGCCGAGATGCCAGCCGTGTCCTTCAAGAGCGATGCCAGCGCCAGCGCGTATTCCTGGTTCGGTCCGCCGCGCCCGTTGCCGCGCAGGGTGACCGTGAGCTCGCCGCCGGAGAGGATCGCGAGCCGCCTGCCTTGCGCGCGGGCCTGCAGCGCCAGCCTGGCGTGATCGGCGGCGACCTCGCGCGCCTCGCCCTCGAGGTCGGCGCCGAGATCGACCGTCTCGTAGCCGGCCTCGCGTGCGAGCTGCACTGCGGCATCGAGCGACTGCTTGGGCCGCGCGATCAATTCGAAATGCGCGCGCGCGAAAGCGGCATCGCCGGGCTTGCAGCTCTCGTTGTCGGGATCGTCGAGCGCGCCGCGGACGGCGTCGTCGATGTCGAGCCTGTATTTCGCGACGATCGCGCGTGCGTCGGCCAGCGTGGTCGGATCGGGCACGGTGGGGCCGGAGGCGATCGCGGACGGATCGTCATGCGGCACGTCCGAGATCGCGAGCGTGACGATCTCGGCGGCATTCTTGCCGGCGCGCGCCAGCCGGCCGCCCTTGATCCGCGACAGGTGCTTGCGCACGACGTTCATCTCGCCGATCGGCGCGCCCGAGCGCAGCAGCGCCTTGTTGACCGCCTGCTTCTGCGCAAAGCTGATGCCGTCCACCGGCGCGATCCAATTGGCCGAGCCGCCGCCGGTGAGCAGCACCAGCAACAGATCGTCCGGGCCGGCTTCGGCCGCGAGCGCGAGCGTATCGGCGGCGCCCTTGAGGCCGGCCTCGTCGGGCACGGGATGCCCGGCCTCGACCACGCGGATGCGGCGCGTCGGCACGCCGTAGCCGTGACGCGTGGTGGCGATGCCGAGGAGGCGTTCAGGGGCGAGCCCCAGTGTGTCCAGATAGTGCCGCTCGGCCGCCGCGGCCATGGCGCCCGCGCCCTTGCCGGCAGCCAGGCAGATCACGCGCCCTTTGGGCGCCGGCCGCAGGTGCGGCGCCAGAATCGTGCTGGGATGGGCGGCGGCAACGGCGGCGTCGTAGAGCGCGCGGAGCAGGGGGCGTCGATCGGTCATGACGATGGCCTTGAGCAAACTCTTGAGCAGACTAGAGCGATGGCGAGGACGTCGCCATTCCCCTGCCTAGCGCATCGGATGCAAAAGGGTAAGCAGGCTTTACCATCATTCGATTGTGCAATCGCGTGATGATAATGGGCGCATAAGCAAAAGCCCCCTGCGCGATCGGCGCAGGGGGCCCAATCGTCCGGACTTTGCAGCTGCTAGCCGCCGGCGTCGGCGCTGATCACCTCGCCGAACAGATCCCATTTGTCGCCCTTGAACTTCATCAGCTGCAGCGAGCTGATCGGCGCGAAGTCGTTCGGCCCGGTGTTGATCTTGATGCCGGGCAGCAGCACTTCAGTGCGGAAGTCCTTCAGGCTCGCCGCCTGCTTCATGACGTTCTCGCGCGTAAGATTGTCGCCGCACTTCTTCAGCACTTCGACCAGCGTCTGCGCGACGCCATAGCCGACGATGGTGCCGCCGTCGAGCTTGTCGCCCTCGGGGAAGTACTTCGTCATGAAGTCCAGGAACGCCTTCATGCCGGGATCGTCCTTCCACTGCGGATCGGAGACGTCCTTCAGATAGGCGGCCGAGATGATGTCCTGCGAATTCTCGAACCCGGCGGGCTTGATCACGCTGCCGACCGAGGCCGAGACGTTGTTGAGGAAGTGGGTCGGCTTCCAGCCGATTTCGGAGATCTTCTTGATCGCCTGTGCCGCAAACTTCGGCGTGGTGATGTTGACGAAGACGTCGGCGCCGGTGGCTTTCAGCTTGACGATGTGGTTGTCGATGGTCGGCTCCGAAGTCTCGTAGCTTTCCTCCAGCACGATCATGCTCGCGGCCTTGGCTCCCAAGCCATCCTTCAGGCCCTTCAGATAGTCCTTGCCGTAATCGTCGTTCTGGTAGAGCACGCCGATCTTGGCATTCGGCATGGCCTTGAGGATGTACTTCGCGTAGATCTGCGTCTCGCTTTGATAGTTCGGCTGCCAGCCCATGGTCCACGGGAAGTTCTGCGGATCGTTCCACTTGGTGGCGCCGGTGGCCACGAACAGCTGCGGCACCTTTTTGGAGTTCATGTATTTCTGGATCGCGGAGTTCGGGGGCGTGCCGAGCGAGTTGAAGATGAACAGCACCTCGTCGCTCTCGACCAGCTTGCGCGCCTGCTCCACCGTCTTCGGGGGCGAGTAGGCGTCGTCATAGGAAATGAAATTGATCTTGCGGCCGTTGATGCCGCCCTCTTCGTTGATCTTCTTGAAATAGGCGGCTTCGGTCCGCCCGATGATGCCGTAGGCGGAAGCCGGTCCGCTGTAGGGCATGATGTTGCCGATCTTGATCTCGGTGTCGGTTGCGCCGGTATCGTATTTCTTCTGGGCCGATGCAATCGAGGTCGAGGCCGCAATGAGCGCGAGCGCCAGTGACGCGGCCGCAAGTTTGCCGGTGACAGCGGGCATTCCAATCTCCCTATTTTTCTTGGTGTGTGTACGTCCCTTTTCTTGGCTTGACTGTTTTTGGTGACGCGACCGCAATTCAATACGATTTGCCCGAAAGCTTCAAGGAAAAGCCCCTGCGGCAAAGCCGCAGGAGCTGCGTCTTTAGTCGATTGAGGGGCATCTTTAGCGGCTGGTTAACATCAACCGCCGATGTCCCCGCTCAGGATCTCGCCGAATCGTTCCCAGTGCTCGCCCTTGAAGCGGATTAGTTGCAACTGCGAGAGCGGCGCAAAGTCGGTGGCGGAAGTGTTCACCTTGATGCCGGGCAGCAGGCCGGCCGGCTCAAAGTCCCTAATGCTCGCAGCCTGCTTCATGACGTTCTCGCGGGTCAGATTGTCCCCGCAGGCCTTGAGCACGTGCACGAGGCCCTGGCTCACGATGTACGCATACATTACCGAAGCGTCGGCGCGGTTCGCCTCGGGATAGTACTTGTCCAGGAACTCGTTCCAGGCGATCATCGCCGGGTCGCTCTTCCATTGCGCGTCGGTCGGGTCCTTGAAGTACTGCGACGAGATGATGTCCTGCGCATTTTCGAAGCCGGCCGGCTTGATGACGCTGCCGATCGAGCCCGAGACGTTGTTGAGGAAATGCAGCGGCTTCCAGCCGATCTCGGCATTCTTCTTGATCGCCTGCGCCGCGAATTTCGGCGTCGTGATGTTGAAGAACACGTCGGCCCCGGTCGCCTTCAGCTTGACGATGTGGGAGTCGATGGTCGGCTCCGAGACCTCGTAGCTTTCCTCCATGACGATCATCGAGGCCTTGGCGCCGAGTCCGTCCTTGAAGCCCTTGAGATAGTCCTTGCCGTAATCGTCGTTCTGGTAGAGCACGCCGATTTTGGCGTCCGGATGGTTCTTCAGGATGTACTTGGCGTAGATAATCGCCTCGCTTTGGTAATTCGGCTGCCAGCCCATGGTCCATGGGAAGTTCTGCGGGTCGTTCCACTTGGTGGCACCGGTGGCGACGAACAACTGCGGCACCTTCTTCTGGTTCATGTATTTCTGGATAGCCGAGTTCGGCGGCGTGCCGAGCGAGTTGAAGATCAGTAATACCTCGTCGCTCTCGACCAGCTTGCGCGCCTGCTCCACCGTCTTGGGCGGCGAATAAGCGTCGTCATAGGTGACGAAGTTGATCTTACGGCCATTGATGCCGCCTTCGGCGTTGATCTTGCGGAAGTAGGCCTCCTCCGTCTTGCCGATCACGCCGTAGGCGGAAGCCGGGCCGCTGTAGGGCATGATGTTGCCGATCTTGATTTCGCTGTCGGATGCGCCGGTGTCATATTTCTTCTGCGCGGACGCTGTCGTGGACAGGGTGGCAGCCAGCACGAGGGCGGCCGAGAAGGCCCCCAATCGCACATGCATTGCAGGCATCTTGCTCTCCCTAGGTCGGTTTGAATGTGTCGATTGTTGTTGTTGGGAGCGATCTTTGCGCACCGCTCCGGCACGCATTGAATACCCTTCTCAGGTGCCCAGCAAGGCGAACGCCCCGCCGGCGCCGTCACGGCGAGGTGGTTCTTTTTTCGAGGGAATGCGGAATATTCCGGCGCGCGAGATGAGGAGCGCCGTCACTCAGCTGCGCACAAATTGTCTTGGGAAATAGACGCAATTTTCAATTGCGCATACTTCAATGCCCGATCTCGCTGGAGATGACGTCGCCGAACAGCTCCCATTTCTTGCCCTTGAAGCGCATCATCTGCAGCTGCTCGATCGGGGCGAAATTGTCCGGCGCTGTATTGATCTTGATGCCGGGCAGCAGCGTGTCGGGTGCGAAATCCCTCAAGGAGGCCGCCTGCTTCATGACGTTCTCGCGGGTGAGCTCGTCGCCGCACATCTGCAGCACCTTCACCATGGTCTGTGCGGCGGCGTAACCGAACACGACGCCGGCATCGAGCTTGTTGGCCTTGGGGTCGTATTGCGCGACGAAATTATAGAACTTCTTCATGCCGTCATCCGCATTCCACTGCGGGTCGGAGCCGTCCTTGGTGTAGCTCGCCGACAGGATGCCCTGGGAGATCTCGAAGCCGGCTGGCTCGATCACGCCGCCGACCGAGGCCGAGACGTTGGAGATGATGTGGACCGGATGCCAGTTGATCTCCGCCGCCTTCTTGATCGCCTGCGCTGCGAATTTCGGGGTGGTGATGCTGATGAAGACGTCGGCGCCCGAGGCCTTCAGCTTCACGATGTGCTCGTCGATCGCGGGCTCCGAGGTGTCGTAGGCCTCCTGCAGCACGATCATCGAGGCTTTGGCGCCGAGGCCGTCGCTCAGTCCCTTCAGATAGTCCTTGCCGAAATCGTCGTTCTGGTAGAGCACGCCGATCTTTCCGTCCGGCTTCTCCTTCATGATGTACTTGGCATAGATGCGCGCCTCGCTCGCGTAGCTCGGCTGCCAGCCCATGGTCCAGGGATATTGCTTGGGATCGTTCCACTTCGAGGCGCCGCTCGCCACGAACAATTGCGGCACCTTCTTCTCGTTCATGTATTTGCGGATGGCGCTGTTGGTGGAGGTGCCGAGCGAGCCGAAGATCAGCAGCACCCCGTCGCTCTCGACCAGCTTGCGCGCCTGCTCAACCGTCTTCGGCGGCGAATAGGCGTCGTCATAGGAGATGAACTTGATCTTGCGGCCGTTGATGCCGCCCTCGGCATTGACCTTGTTGAAATAGGCCTCCTCGGCCTTGCCGATCGCGGCATAGGCCGAGGCCGGGCCGCTATACGGCATGATATTGCCTATTTTAATCTCGGTATCGGAGGCGCCGCTGTCGTACTTCTTCTGCGCCAGTGCCGGGCTGCTCATCGCAGTGCACAACGCGAGCGCGGCCCACACGGCCGCAACCTGAAAACGAACGGCGGTCATTGTTCTCCTACCCCGGATTGGATCGGCGTCGCATTGAACAAGATTGGCGCCAGCCGTCAACAAAAAGCCCCCGCGATCGCTCGCGGGGGCTCTGGAGGCTTGGACTATCGCGTCAGGCGTGTCACTCGGAGGCGACGTCGCCGCTGATGATCTCGCCGAACAGTTCCCACTTCTCACCCTTGAAGCGCTGCATCTGGAGCTGGGCGATCGGGGCGAAGTCGGTCGCGCTGGTGTTGATCTTGACGCCGGGCAGCAGGGTGTCCGGCGCGAAGTCCTTCAGGCTCGCGGCCTGCTTCATGATGTTGGCGCGGGTGAGATCGTCACCGCACATCTCCAGCACCTTGGCCAGCGTCGACGCAGCGCCGTAGCCGTAGACCATGCTGGTGTCGGACTTGTCGGCGCCGGGCATGTACTTGTCGACGAACTCGTTCCACTTCTTCATGCCGGGATCGTTGGCCCACTGGGGATCGGTGGAGTCCTTGGCATAGGCCGCCGACAGCACGCCCTGCGCGGCTTCGAAGCCGGCCGGCTTCATCACGCTGCCGACCGAGATCGACACGTTGGTGAGGATCTGAAGCGGCTTCCAGCTGAGCTCGGCGGTCTTCTTGATGGTCTGGGCCGCGAACTTCGGCGTGGTGTAGATCAGCAGCACGTCCGGGTTGGCCGCCTTGATCTTGACGATGTGGCCGTCGATCGAGGGTTCCGACACCTCGTAGCTCTCTTCCATGATGATCATGGAGGAAGCCTTGGCGCCGAGGCCGTCCTTGGTGCCCTTGAGGTAGTCTTTGCCGAAGTCGTCGTTCTGATAGAGGATCGCGATCTTCGCGTCGGGCTTCTCCTTCATCAGCCATTTCGCGTAGATCTGCGCTTCGCTCTGGTAGGAGGGCTGCCAGCCCATGGTCCAGGGGAAGTTCTTCGGGTCGTTCCACTTGGTGGCGCCGGTCGCGACGAACAGCTGCGGGATCTTCTTGGCGTTGAGATATTTCTGGATCGCGGTGTTCGAGGGCGTGCCCAGCGGATTGAAAACGAGCAGAACCTCGTCGCTCTCTACCAGCTTGCGGACCTGCTCGACGGCCTTCGGCGGCGAATAGCCGTCGTCATAGGTGACGAAGTTGACCTTGCGGCCGTTGATGCCGCCCTTGTCGTTGATCATCTTGAAATAGGCTTCTTCGGTCTTGCCGATGATGCCATAGGCCGACGCCGGGCCGCTGTACGGCATGATGTTGCCGATCTTGATCTCGGTATCGGACGCGCCGGTGTCGTATTTCTTTTGGGCGAGTGCTGCGCCGGAGATGAGAGTGATGGCCGCCGTTGCCGTGACCAGCGCGGCGGCTCGCAGTGTTCTTCCAAAATACAATTCGGTCTCCTTGGTTAATTCAACGGATCTTCAGTTCTTCTTGAGCTTCCCGACCAGTTGCTGGCCGAGGATCGCAGCCTGCCTTGCGCCATGCGGCACGAGGTAGATGACGAGGAACAACAGCACGCCGAACACCGCGCCGGAGAGGCCCTTGGAGATGCTCTCCGCCATGTTCGGCACGAAGATGATGAACGCCGCGCCGACGAACGAGCCGGGCAGCCAGCCGACGCCACCGACGACCATGCCGAGGAACAGCGAGATCGCCAGCGTGATGGTGTAGCTGTCGGGTGCGACGAACTGCACGGCGATGGCGCCGAGCGAGCCGGCAACGCCGGTGATGCCGGCGGACACGCCGAAGGCCAGCGTCTTGTACAGCGCGACGTTGACGCCCATCGAGGAGGCCGCGATCTCGTTGTCGCGGATCGCCATGAAGGCGCGGCCCGAGCGGGAGCGCAACAGGTTCACCGAGAAGATGTAGATCGCGATCGTTACGACGAGGGTGAAGTAATACAGCCACATGTCCTGCGACATCGGCAGACCGAACGGCGCGTCGGGTTTGGTGACGACGAGACCCTGCACGCCGCCGGTCCAGTGCTCGAGAAAGTTCAGCTTCAGGAGCTGCGGCATCGCGGTGGCGAGTGCGAAAGTCGCGAGCGCGAGATAGACGCCCGACAGCCGCAGCGCCGGCTTGCCGAACAAATAACCGAATCCGAAGCAGACCGCGGCGGAAATCGGAATGGTCAGCGCGTAATTGATGTTGGCGTGCTCCATCAACACCGCGGTCGTATAGGCCCCGACGGCGTAGAAGGCGCTCTGGCCCAGCGAGAACTGGCCCGAGCCGCCGGTCAGGATGTTCAGCGCCAGCACCGCGAGCCCGTAGATCAAGAGCATCGTCATCTGGAAGATGATGAAGTTCTTGACGAAGGCGGGTGCGATGAGTAGCGCCGCCAGCACCACCAGCGAGGTGCCGGTGCCTAGCGTCATGGCGCGCTTCGGAACGGCCTCGACCGCCTCGTGGCCTTCTGCAACGACTTCTTCTGCAGCGCTCATGATCAAACTCGCTTGACGATGTGCCGGCCGAACAGGCCAGCGGGTTTGACGACCAGGACGGAGATGATCAGCGCGAGCGCGATCGGGAGTTTCAGTTCGTTGCCGACGCCGGGGATGTAGGTGCCGGCGAGATTCTCGAAGATGCCGACCAGGAAGCCGCCGACCACGGCGCCGAACGGGCTCGACAGCCCGCCGAGCACCGCGGCGGCAAAGCCGTAGATCAGCACGCCGCCCATCATGTTGGGCTCAAGGAACACGACCGGCGCGATCAGCATGCCGGCGATCGAGCCGATCGCGGTCGCCATGCCCCAGCCCAGCGCGATCATCCAGCTCGTGTTGATGCCGACGAGGCGCGCCGATTCAGGCACCGAGGCAGCGGCGCGCATGGCGAGACCGATGCGGGTGTACTGGAAGAAGAAATACAGCCCCAGCAGCAGCAGCACGGTAACGCCGATCATGCCGGCCTGGTGGGTCGAGATCAGCTGGCTGCCCAGGAACGGCGAGGAGCCGAACGGGGTCGGGTACTGCTTGATGGTGAAGTCCCAGATCAGGCCGGCCGAGGAGTTGATGATCGCGAACAGCGCGATGAAGCCGGCGACGTTGGTCAGCACCGGTGCTTTCGCAAGCGGCTTGAACAGGATGCGCTCGATCGCGATGCCGGCGACGAAGGAGAATGCCAGCGTGATCACGAAGGCGGCCCAATAGGACACGCCCCACTGCATCAGCTGCCAGGAGATGAAGGTCGAGAACATCGCCATCTCGCCCTGCGCGAAGTTGAGATGATCGATGGCCTGGTAGATCATGACCACGGCGAGCGCCATGCAGGCGTAGATCGCGCCCGTGGCGATGCCGGCCAGGACCTGGTTGGTGAAAAGCTCCATTGTCCCGGCTCCTAGAGTCTGACGGCTTCGTGGTGAACTGGGGCGAGGTCGAGGATCCACCTCTCCCCGCAGGGGAGAGGTCGATTTGCGCAGCAAATCGGGTGAGGGGCCGCAGCTCCGACTTGAGACCGTAACCCCTCACCCGGCGCTACGCGCCGACCTCTCCCTTTGGGAGAGGTGGACTGAGTACGCCGATCCGTTATTGCCATCATCCGCTCCCTCAGTAGCCCAGATAGGATTTGCGGATTTCTTCGTTGTTCGCGATGTCCTTGGCGTTGCCCGACATCACGATGCGTCCGGTCTCGATCACATAGGCCTGGTCGGCAAGCTCGAGCGCGAGCTGGGCGTTCTGCTCGACGACCAGGATCGACACCTTGTCCTCGCGGTTGATCTTGCCGAGAATGCCGAACAGATCACGCACCACGAGCGGCGCGAGTCCGAAGGACGGCTCGTCCAGCAGCATCAGGCGCGGCCGCAGCATCAGCGCGCGGGCGACCGCGAGCATCTGCTGCTCGCCGCCCGAGAGCGTGCCGGCCTGCTGGGTGTGCCGCTGCTTCAACACCGGGAAATGCGCATACATGCGCTCGATGTCGGAGACGATGCCGGCGCTGTCCTTGCGGGTGATGGCCCCGAGCTGGAGATTCTCCTCCACGGTCATGGTGGTGAAGGTGCCGCGGCCCTGCGGCACATGGGCGATGCCGAACCGCACGATGCTCTCGGTCGAGCGGTTGTTCAGCGGCTTGCCGTCGAACTCGATCGCGCCGGTCGAGCGCACCATGTTGCAGATCGCGCGCAGCGTGGTGGTCTTGCCGGCGCCGTTGGCGCCGAGCAGCGTCGTCAGCGAGCCCTCGTTGAGCGAGAAGGACAGGCCATGGAGCGCCTGGACCTGGCCGTAATAGGCGCGCAGGTCCTTGACGTTGAGCAGCGTCGTCATTGGTCCTTGCTCCCGAGATAGGCCTTGATGACGTCGGGGTCCGCCTGCACCTGGGCAGGGGTGCCTTCCGCGAGCTTCTTGCCGAAATTCAGCGCGACGACGTGGTCGGCGATCGACATCACGAGGCCCATGTGATGCTCGACCAGCAGCACCGTCATGTGCCGCTCGTCACGGATTTTGCGGATGAGGTCGCCGAGCACATAGACTTCCTCGTGGTTGAGGCCGCCGGCAGGCTCGTCGAGCAGCAGGATCTTCGGGTCGGCCGCCAGCGCACGCGCCAGCTCGACGCGCTTCTGCGTGCCGAAGGGCAGGCCCGATACGATGGTGTGGGCGACGTCCTCGAGATCGAGATAGGCGAGGATCTCGTGCACCTTCTTGCTGACGCTGGTCTCGCTGCGCCGGACCCACGCCAGTTTCAGGGAGTCGCTGATGATGTCGCTGGAGGTCTTCGAATGGGCGCCGACGCGGACGTTGTCCATCACCGAGAGGTTCGGAAACAGCGCCACGTTCTGGAAGGTGCGGCCGATGCCGATCTCGGCGATCCGGTGCGGCGGCCGCGACAGGATGCTGACGCCATCCATCAGGATGTCGCCGGACGACGGCTGATAGAGCCGGGACAGGCAATTGAACAGCGTGGTCTTGCCGGCGCCGTTGGGGCCGATCAAGCCGAGGATCTGGCCCTTGTGCATGTCGAAGGACACGCCGTTGAGCGCGACGATGCCGCCGAACACGACGCTGACGTCGCGAACCGCGAGCAGGGGCGATATCCCCCGCGCGAGCTGTGCCTGCGTCATCTCGTCTCGCCCACGCGATTGAGTGAGCAAAGGGGCGATGCGAACCGCTCCCGACGACGACAAAGGCTATCTGATCCCCTCGGCCACACGCGCAACTTTTCCTCCTGGTTTCAGCTTTTTGCTGACTTCTTTTTTGGAATGCGGCATCAGACCCCCGAGTGCCGCTTCGATGTTCCTTACCATCGTGAGCAGACGCGGTCCAATGTCGTTGATCAAACGCTCTTCCGTGAAGCGGAATGCGGGCGCGCCGCAATTGAAAGCGTAAGGTCCGGTTCCGTCGTTGAGCTTGAGCGCGACGCCCGCGGCGCCGATGTCGTCGTGCCAGTCGCCGACCGAAATCGCAAAACCGTATTTCGCGACGGTTTCTCCGGAGCGTTCCAGTCCGTCGCGCATCTTCGGCCAGCGGCTGCCGTAATGTTCGCGCAGCAGGCGCGACAACTCCGCGCGATCCTCGTCGTCGAGCGCCCAGAAATAGGCCCGGCCCATCGCACTGGTTGCAATCGGCACGCGAGAGCCGACGTCAAGTTGAACGCCGACCGTCTCGCTGCCGCGGCTTTGCCCGAAATATATCATGCTGTGACGGTCGCGGCCGCCGACTGCGACGGCGCCGCCGGTCGCGCGCATCACCTCCTCGCGGAACGGCTCGGACAAATGCCGAACGCCGAGATTGGCGAGCGCGGCGTAGCCGAGCGACATCGCAGCGGGCGTGAGCTGGTACTTCTCGAAGCGGGGAACCGGCGCAAGATAACCGAGCTTGGTCAAGGTGTAAGTCAGCCGCGACACCGTCGGCTTGGGTAGGTTGGTGCGCGCCGCAATCTCCTGATTGCCGAGCAGGCCGTCATTGGGGTGGAATGCACGCAATACGTCCAGTCCGCGGGAAAGCGCGACGACGAAATTCCGATCGGTCGCAGTCTTCTTTCCTGTACGCTTCATCCCTGATCTGCTTCTTGCGCGGAGTCGTTGACAAGCCACGTGCTTCAAAATAACCCTGCCGTCAAGATGCGGAATTAAATTCCGCACCGCGAAATCGAACAAAAGTTAATCCCCACCAAGGAGGGAACACCGTGAGCGAAGTGGTCAAGCTTGAGCGTCATGACGAAGTCGGGATCGTCACGGTCAACAGCCCTCCGGTCAACGCGCTGAGTGCCGCGGTCCGCGGTGGTATCTTGGAATGCATCAAGGCCGCCGTCGCCGATCCCGCCATCAAGGGCATCGTGCTGACCTGTGCCGGCCGCACCTTCATCGCCGGCGCCGACATCACCGAATTCGGCAAGCCGCCGAAGCCGCCCGCGCTCAACGACGTGCTGTCCGAGATCGAGAACTCGCCGAAGCCGGTGGTCGCAGCCATCCACGGCACCGCGCTCGGCGGCGGCCTCGAGGTCGCGCTCGCCTGTCATTTCCGCGTCGCAGTGAAAGAGGCCAAGCTCGGCCTGCCCGAGGTGAAGCTCGGTCTTCTGCCGGGCGCCGGCGGCACCCAGCGCCTGCCGCGCGCGGTCGGCCCCGAGCTCGCCGTCAAGATGATCGTCGGCGGTGATCCCATCGGCGCGGCGGAAGCGCTGAAGAATGGGCTGATCGAGGAGATCGTCGAGGGCCCGGCGTCGGGCGGCGAAGCCTTCGTGCGCAAGCTGCTGGCCGAGAAGCGTCCGCTGCGGCGTCTGCGCGACGATGATTCCAAGATCGCGGCCGCCAAGGCCGATCGCTCGATCTTCACCAATGCGGTTGCCGCCATGACCAAGAAGGCGCGCGGCCTGGAGGCGCCGTTCGCCGCCGCCGACGCCGTCGGCTACGCCATTGACCTGCCGTTCGACGAAGGTCTGAAGAAGGAGCGCGAGGGCTTCCTCAAGCTCGTCACCAGCGATCAGTCCAAGGCGCAGCGCTACGCCTTCTTCGCCGAGCGCGAGGCCAACAAGATCGCGGGCGTTCCCGAAGGCACCAAGCCGCGGCCGGTGAACCGCGTCGCCATTCTCGGCGCCGGCACCATGGGCGGCGGCATCGCGATGTCCTTTGCCAATGCCGGCATTCCCGTCACCCTGATCGAGACCGGCGAAGAGCAGCTCAAGCGCGGCATGGGCACCATGCAGAAGAACTGGGAAGCGACCGCGGCGCGCGGCGGCATCCCGGCGGATGCGCCCGCCAAGCGCATGGCGCTGATCAACGGCGTCGTCGGCATCGAGAATGTCGGCGATGCCGACCTCGTCATCGAAGCCGTGTTCGAGACCATGGCGGTGAAGAAGGAGGTGTTCGGCAAGCTCGACCAGTACGCCAAGCCCGGCGCGGTGCTCGCCTCCAACACCTCCTATCTCAACATCGACGAGATCGCGAAGTCGACCAAGCGTCCGCAGGACGTGCTCGGCATGCACTTCTTCTCGCCGGCCAACGTCATGAAGCTGTGCGAGATCGTGCGCGCCGAGAAGACCGCGCCCGACGCGCTCGTGACTGCCGTCACGATCGCCCGCAAGATCGCGAAGGTGCCGGCCGTGGTCGGCGTCTGCGACGGCTTCGTCGGCAACCGCATGCTGGCGCAGCGCGGCAAGCAGGCCGAGAAGCTCCTGTTCGAGGGCGCGCTGCCGCAGCAGGTGGACGCCGTGGTGACAAAATTCGGCATGCCGATGGGCCCGTTCGCGATGGGCGATCTCGCCGGCCTCGACATCGGCTGGCGCTCGCGGAAAGACCGCGGCATCAAGTCCGAGATCGCGGACGCGCTGTGCGAGGCCGGCCGTTTCGGCCAGAAGACCGGCAAGGGCTACTACAAGTACGAAGCCGGCTCCCGCGCGCCGCTGCCCGATCCGGAGGTCGAGAAGCTGATCGACGAGACGCTGCTCCGTCTCGGCCGCAAGAAGCGCGTCGTCAGCGACGAGGAGATCCTCGAGCGCATGATGTATCCGATGATCAACGAGGGGGCGAAGATCCTGGAAGAGGGCATCGCCGCGCGTCCCAGCGACATCGACGTGGTCTGGCTCTACGGCTATGGCTGGCCGATCTACCGTGGCGGCCCGATGTACTGGGCCGACAGCGTCGGCCTCAAGCACATCGCCGATCGTCTCTCCTTCTATGCCAAGGAGACCAACGACCCCAGCCTCGAGCCCGCCCCGCTGCTGAACAAGCTCGCCGCCGAAGGCAAGACGTTCGCCTCGCTGGCCGCGGCGTCGAAGGCGGCGTGATGCGGTTGGGTGCCGCTGCGTTGTCGCGCTCCGAGGCACGCTATCTCCGTTCCCTCCCCCCTTGTGGGGGAGGGTCAGGGAGGGGGGTGGCTCCGGGCGAGGTTCGCGTTTGTGGCTACCCCTCTCCCCACCCCTCCCCCACAAGGGGGGAGGGAGCCTGACCGCCAGTGCCTGCCTCACATGGAAATGCTGTCCAGGCAGCAAGGAATATCGACCGCCTATGACCCATCCCGGCGAACAGTTTTACCCCGAGGGCGTGCGTTGGGACGATCCCATCGTCCAGGGCACGCTGCCCGACCTCTTGTCGAAGGCCGCCGCCGACTACGGCCCGCGCACGGCGCTGGAGTTCCGCGATCGCGCGATCAGCTACACCGAGCTCGCCGCGCTGGCCGACCGCGCTGCCGCGGCGTTCCTGCGGGCCGGCTGCGGCAAGGGTACGTCGGTCGCGTTGTTCCTCGGCAACACGCCCGACCATCCCGTCAACTTCTTCGGCGCGCTGAAGGCTGGGGCCCGTGTCGCGCATCTGTCGCCGCTCGACGGCGAGATCGCGCTGACGCACAAGGTCTCGGATTCCGGCTCGCGCCTGCTCGTCACGTCCAACCTTCAGGCCTTGCTGCCGACCGCGCTGAAGTTCCTGGAGAAGGGCCTGATCGACCGCCTGGTCGTCTGCGAGGACGACAATTGGGGCAAGGTCGGCACGCCGCAGGCGGCGATCCCAAATGATCCCCGCATCGTCACCTTCAAGACCTTCGTCGAGGGGGCGGCTGCGCCCGCGCAGTGGCCGAACGTGACGGCCGACGACGTCGCGCTGCTGCAATATACCGGCGGCACCACCGGCCTGCCCAAGGGCGCGATGCTGACGCACGGCAATCTCACCGCGGCGGTGTCGATCTACGACGTCTGGGGCAAGCCGGCACGCGCCGCGCGCGGCGAGGTGATCGAGCGCGTGATCTGCGTGCTGCCGCTGTTCCACATCTATGCGCTCACCGTGGTGCTGTTGTCCTCGCTCAGCCGCGGCAATCTGATCTCGCTGCATCAGCGCTTCGACGTCGAAGCCGTGATGCGCGACATCGAGGTCAAGCGCGCGACATATTTCCCGGGCGTGCCGACGATGTGGATCGCGATCGCCGCGCTGCCCGATCTCGACAAGCGTGACTTCTCCTCGCTCGCCACCATCGGCTCCGGCGGCGCGCCGCTGCCGGTGGAGATCGCGAGCTTCTTCGAGCGCAAGATCGGCAAGAAGCTGAAGAGCGGCTGGGGCATGACCGAGACCTGCTCGCCCGGCACCGGCCATCCGCCCACCGGCCCTGACAAGCCCGGCTCGATCGGCCTGATGCTGCCCGGCATCGAGCTCGACGTCGTCGCGCTCGACGATCCCAGACGCGTGCTGCCGCCCGGCGAGGTCGGCGAGATCCGCATCAAGGGCCCGAACGTCACCAAGGGCTACTGGAACAAGCCGGAGGGCTCCACCGACGCCTTCGTCGACGGCCGCTTCCTCACCGGCGACATCGGCTATGTCGACACCGACGGTTATTTCTTCCTGGTCGATCGCAAGAAGGACATGATCATCTCCGGCGGCTTCAACGTCTATCCGCAGATGATCGAGCAGGCGATCTACACCATTCCCGGCGTGCACGAGGTGATCGTGCTCGGCATTCCCGATCAGTATCGGGGCGAAGCCGCTAAGGCCTTCATCAAGCTGAAGCCGGACGCAAAGCCGTTCTCGCTCGACGAGCTGCGCACCCAGCTCGCCGGAAAGGTCGGCAAGCACGAATTGCCGGCCGCGGTCGAGTTCGTCGCCGACCTGCCGCGCACGCCGGTCGGAAAATTGTCGCGCCACGAATTGCGCCAGCAGCAGAAACCGTCACAATCCACTCCAGCCCTATCAGGAGGTCGTTCTTGACCGACGCCGTCATCGTTTCCACCGCCCGTACCCCGATCGGCAAGGCCTATCGCGGCGCGCTCAACGCCACCGAGGGGGCGACCCTCCTGGGCCATGCCATCGGCGAAGCCGTCGCCCGCGCCAAGGTCGATCCGAAGGAGATCGAGGACGTCGTGATGGGCGCCGCGCTGCAGCAGGGCGCGACCGGTGGCAACATCGCGCGCAAGGCGCTGCTGCGCGCCGGCCTTCCCGTCACCGTCGCCGGCACCACCATCGACCGGCAATGCGCCTCGGGCCTGCAGGCCATCGCGCTCGCCGCGCGCTCGGTGATCTTCGACGGCGTCGAGATCGCGGTCGGCGGCGGCGGCGAGTCGATCTCGCTCGTGCAGAACGGCAAGATGAACGGCTTCCACGCTCAGGACCCGGCGCTGCTCAAGATCAAGGGCGAGGTCTACATGCCCATGATCGACACTGCCGAGGTCGTCGCCAAGCGCTACGGCATTTCGCGCGAGAAGCAGGACGAATATTCGCTGGAGAGCCAGCGCCGCACCGCTGCCGCCCAGCAGGGCGGCAAGTTCAAGGAGGAGATCGCGCCGATCACGACGCAGATGGCGGTCACCGACAAGGCGACGGGCGCCGTCTCGATGAAGGACGTCACGCTGTCGCAGGACGAGGGCCCGCGTCCCGAGACCACGATCGAAGGCCTCGCCGGGCTCAAGGCCGTGCGCGGCGACGGCTTCACCATCACCGCCGGCAATGCCAGCCAGCTCTCCGACGGCGCCAGCGCTTCCGTGATCATGAGCGACAAGGAAGCCGCCAAGCGGGGCCTCAAGCCGCTCGGCATCTTCCGCGGCTTCGTCTCGGCCGGCTGCGAGCCGGACGAGATGGGCATCGGCCCGGTCTTCGCCGTGCCGCGCCTGCTCAAGCGCCACGGTCTCACGGTCGACGACATCGGCCTGTGGGAGCTCAACGAAGCCTTCGCAGTGCAGGTGCTGTACTGCCGCGACAAGCTCGGCATCGATCCCGAGAAGATCAACGTCGACGGCGGCGCCATCGCGGTCGGCCATCCCTACGGCATGTCGGGCGCGCGCCTGACCGGCCACGCGCTGATCGAAGGCCGCCGCCGCAAGGCCAAATACGCGGTCGTCACCATGTGCGTCGGCGGCGGCATGGGCGCGGCCGGGCTGTTCGAGGTGCTGCAGTAACCGCTGTCGTTCCGGGGCATTCGCGGCACGCGAATGAATCCGGAACCTCGCGCCACAAGCTTCTGGACTCCGGGTTCGCGCATCGCGCGCCCGGAGTGACGAATAGAGAATAACGCTCACAGGAGGATCCGATGGATCTCGCATTCACGAAGGAAGAGCAGGCGTTTCGCGAGGAAGTGCGGCAGTTCTTCCGCGACAACGTGCCGCCGGACACGCGGCGCAAGATGGTCGAGGGCCGCCACCTCTCGAAGGACGAGATGGTGACGTGGTGGCGCATCCTCAACAAGAAGGGCTGGGGCGTCAGCCACTGGCCCCAGCAATATGGCGGAACGGGGTGGACCTCCGTGCAGCATTACATCTTCAACGAGGAGCTGCAGTCCTATCCGGCGCCGCAGCCGCTCGCCTTCGGCGTCAGCATGGTCGGCCCGGTCATCTACACCTTCGGCAACGAGGAGCAGAAGAAGAAATACCTGCCGCGCATCGCCAATGTCGACGATTGGTGGTGCCAGGGTTTTTCGGAGCCCGGCTCGGGATCTGACCTTGCCTCGCTGAAGACGAAAGCGGAGCGCCGTGGCGACAAATGGATCATCAACGGCCAGAAGACCTGGACCACGCTCGCCCAGCACGCCGACATGATCTTCTGCCTCTGCCGCACCGACAACAATGCCAAGAAGCAGATGGGGATCTCCTTCATCGTGTTCTCGATGAAGTCGAAGGGCGTCACCGTGCGCCCGATCCAGACCATCGACGGCGGCCACGAGGTCAACGAAGTGTTCTTCGACGACGTCGAGGTGCCCTACGAGAACCTGATCGGCGAGGAGAACAAGGGCTGGGATTACGCAAAATTCCTGCTCGGCAATGAGCGGACCGGCATCGCCCGCGTCGGCGTCTCCAAGGAGCGGCTGCGCCGCATCCGCGAGCTCGCCGGCAAGGTCGAATCCGGAGGCAAGCCGATCATCCAGGACGCTGCGTTCCGCGAGAAGCTCGCCGCCTGCGAGATCGAGCTGAAGGCACTCGAATTGACCCAGCTTCGCGTCGTCGCCGACGAAGGCAAGCACGGCAAGGGCAAGCCCAACCCGGCGTCCTCGGTGCTGAAGATCAAGGGCTCCGAGATCCAGCAGACCACCACCGAGCTGCTCATGGAAGTGATCGGCCCGTTCGCCGCGCCCTACGACGTGCACGGCGACGACGGCTCGAACGAAGCCATGGACTGGACCGCCCAGATCGCGCCGAGCTACTTCAACAACCGCAAGGTCTCGATCTACGGCGGCTCTAACGAGATCCAGCGCAACATCATCGCCAAAGCGGTGCTGGGACTCTAGGCGTCATTCCGGGGCGCGCGTCAGCGCGAACCAGGAATCTCGCGCCACAATCTCTGGATTCCGGGTCCCCGCGCTATCGCGCGTGTCCCGGAATGACGAAGCAAATAAGTCCGGGTACGAGGAACCAAAGAAATGGATTTTGACCTGAACGAGGAGCAGCGGCTTCTCAAGGAAAGCATCGACGGCCTGCTGACCGACTCCTACGATTTCGAGCAGCGCAAGAAGTACATGAAGGAGAAGGGCGGCTGGAGCAAGACGGTCTGGCTCAAGCTCGCCGAGCAGGGCCTGCTCGGCCTGCCCTTCGCGGAAGCCGATGGCGGCTTCGGCGGCGGCGGCGTCGAGACCATGATCGTGATGGAAGCGCTCGGCAAGGCGCTGGTGCTCGAGCCCTATCTGGCGACGGTGGTGATCGGCGGCGGCTTCCTGCGCCATGCCGGCACCGATGCGCAGAAGGCCGCGCATGTGCCTGGCATCATCGACGGCAGCAAGACGCTGGCCTTTGCCCAGCTCGAGAAGAACTCGCGCTACGATCTGTTCGACGTCACCACCACCGCGAAGAAGAAGGGCGACGCTTACGTCCTCGACGGCGAGAAGTTCGTCGTGCTCAACGGCGAGAACGCCGACACGCTGATCGTCACCGCGCGTACCAAGGGTGATCGCCGCGACAGAAGCGGCATCGGCGTGTTCCTGGTCCCGGCGAACGCCAAGGGCGTCGCCAGGAAGGGCTATCCGACCCAGGACGGCCTGCACGCCGCCGACATCACCTTTACGGGTGTCGAGGTCGGCGCAGATGCCGTGCTCGGCAACCCCGAGGATTCGCTCGCGCTGATCGAGCGCGTGGTCGATGAAGCCCGCGTCGCACTCTGCGCCGAGGCGGTCGGCCTGATGGACGAATCGCTCAAGACCACTGTCGAGTACATCAAGACGCGCAAGCAGTTTGGCGTCGCGATCGGCTCGTTCCAGTCGCTGCAGCACCGCGCCTCCGACATGTTCGTCGCCACCGAGCAGGCGCGCTCGATGTCGATGTTCGCGACCATGGCGAACGATTTCGAGAACGCCAAGGAGCGCACCAACGCCATCGCTGCCGCCAAGGTGCAGATCGGCAAGTCGCTGAAATTCGTCGGCCAGCAGTCGATCCAACTGCACGGCGGAATCGGCATGACCATGGAGGCCAAGATCGGCCACTACTTCAAGCGCCTCACCATGATCGAGAACACCTTCGGCGACACCGACTACCACCAGCGCCGCGTCGCCGACGCGGGCGGGTTGGTCTGATAGCCACCGTCGTCATTGCGAGGAGCCCTTGCGACGAAGCAATCCAGACTTTCTCCACCGAAAGATCCTGGATTGCTTCGCTGCGCTCGCAATGACGGAGCAAGTTGAATCAGCGGAGCCAAAAAAATGCAAAACACCCCGTTCGATCTCACCGGCAAGGTCGCCGTGGTCACCGGCTCCAGCCGCGGCATCGGTCGCTCCTCCGCCGAGCTGCTGGCCAAGCTCGGCGCCAAGGTCGTGGTCTCCTCGCGCAAGGCGGATGCCTGCAAGGAGGTCGCTGACGGCATCAATGCGTCCGGCGGCGATGCCATCGTCATCCCCTGCAACATCGCGCGCAAGGCCGAGGTCGAGGCGCTGATCGCAGGCGCCACCAAACATTACGGCAAGATCGACATCCTCGTCTGCAACGCCGCGGTGAATCCGTACTATGGCCCGCTGCTCGACATTTCAGACGAAGCCTTCGACAAGATCATGGGCTCGAACGTCAAGAGCAACATCTGGCTCTCCGCGCTCGCGATCCCGCAAATGGCCGAGCGCGGCAAGGGCTCGGTGATCATCATCTCCTCGATCGGCGGCTTGCGCGGCTCCACCGTGATCGGCGCCTACGGCATCTCGAAGGCCGCCGACTTCGCGCTGTGCCGCTCGCTCGCCGGCGAATGGGGACCGAAAGGCGTCCGCGTCAACTGCATCGCCCCCGGCCTGGTCAAGACCGATTTCGCCCGCGCGCTGTGGGAAGACGAAGCCAATCTCAAGCGCCGCACCGCCACCACGCCGCTGCGCCGTATCGGCGAACCCGACGAAATCGCCGGCGCCGTCGCCTACCTCGCCTCCGACGCCTCGAGCTTCATGACCGGCCAGACCATCGTCATCGACGGCGGTGTGACGACAGCGGCGGTGTAGGCACCGCGCTACTTGCAATTGTGCCGCGAGCGCGCTTCACTTCACCCTCCCCTGGAGGGGGAGGGTCGCTCACGCGCAGCGTGAGCGGGGTGGGGTGAAGCCACGCAAATGGTCTCGACATCAATCCGACGCGCAGCCGCGAAGAAGCTGAGAGCGAATACCACGCCGCACGAACGTATCCTGTGGCGTGCCCTCAAGGACCTCCCGATGGACGGCTCGCACTTCCGCCGCCAAGCTCCGATCGGGCCCTATGTCGTCGACTTTTTCCTGCCGGCCAAGCGCCTCGTCATCGAACTCGACGGTGGACACCACAATGAAGACGCCACGGCCGCACGCGATCTCGAACGCCAACGCTGGCTCGAACGCGAAGGCTACCGCGTCATCCGCTTCTGGAATTCGGAGATCAAGGCCGACCTGACCGCCGTGCTCGAACGCATCTATGTCGAGCTGTATGGATCGCGCGAGGCGGAAACCATGCACCTTGAGCACCGGCGCAAGCGAAAAACGTCAACGTAAATCGAGAAGCGCCCTTTCTTACCCTCCCCTGGAGGGGGAGGGTCGATCGCGCGCAGCGCGAGCGGGGTGGGGTGATCTCTCCCCACGAGCAGTGTTCGTCGCAGAGCGACCTTCACCCCACCCCGGATCACATTCCGCTTCGCTGCATGTGATCCGACCCTCCCCCTGCAGGGGAGGGTAAGAAGGCGCCCGGCCGTGCACGCCTTGACCTCTTGCCGGCAATCCCGTTTTCTTGGCGCGACACAATGACTCCATCGGGAAAACGCCAAGGTAACTTCCATGTCTTTCGTCCTCGCCATCGACCAGGGCACCACCTCTTCGCGCGCGATCGTGTTTCGCGGCGATATTTCCATCGCCGCCAAGGCGCAGCAGGAATTCCCGCAGCATTTTCCGGCTTCGGGCTGGGTCGAGCACGAGCCTGAGGACATCTGGACCTCGACCGTGATGGTCTGCCGCGAGGCGATCGCGCAGGCCGGCATCACCGCAAAGGACATTGCCGCGATCGGCATCACCAACCAGCGCGAGACCACCGTGGTGTGGGACCGCGCCACCGGCCAGGCCGTGCACCGCGCCATCGTCTGGCAGGACCGCCGCACCGCCGACATCTGCGCGAAATTGAAGGCCGACGGCCGCGAGGCCGTGATCTCGCAGAAGACCGGCCTGATCATCGATCCCTATTTCTCCGGGACGAAAGTCGCCTGGATCCTCGATCACGTTCCCGGCGCGCGCGCCCGCGCCGCGCGCGGCGAATTGATGTTCGGCACCGTCGATTGCTATCTGCTCTGGCGCCTCACCGGCGGCAAGGTGCACGCCACCGACGCCACCAACGCCTCGCGCACCCTGCTGTTCAACATTCACACCGGCCAGTGGGACGATGAGCTGCTGGAGATCATCGGCGTGCCGCGCTCGATGCTGCCCGAGGTGAAGGATTCTTCCGCCCGCTTCGGCGAGAGCACGCCCGACCTGTTCGGCGGTCCGATCGCCATTTCGGGCATCGCTGGTGACCAGCAGGCTGCCACGATCGGCCAGGCCTGCTTCCGTCCGGGCATGATGAAGTCGACCTACGGCACCGGCTGCTTCGCGCTGCTCAACACCGGCACCACGCCTGTTGTGTCGAAGAACAAGCTGCTCACCACCGTCGCCTATCAGCTCGATGGCAAGCGCACCTACGCGCTCGAAGGCTCGATCTTCGTCGCAGGCAGTGCGGTGCAATGGTTGCGCGACGGCCTCGGCATCATCAAGCACGCCGCCGAAACCGGCCCGCTCGCGGATCAGTCCGATTCCATGCAGAGCGTCTATCTCGTCCCCGCATTCGTCGGCATGGGCGCGCCCTACTGGAATCCGCGCGTGCGCGGCGCGCTGTTCGGCCTCACCCGCAACACCGGTCCCGCCGAGCTCGCCCATGCCGCGCTGGAAAGCGTGTGCTACCAGACCTTCGACCTCTGGGCCGCGATGCGCGCGGACTGGCCGAGCTCGGAAACCGCAAGCGTCGTGCTCCGCGTCGACGGCGGCATGACCGCCTCCGACTGGACCATGCAGCGTCTCGCCGATCTCTTGGATGCGCCGGTCGACCGCCCCGTGATCCAGGAGACCACAGCGCTGGGTGCCGCCTACCTCGCCGGCCTCAACGCGGGCGTCTATCCCGAGCCGACCAAATTCGCCGACAATTGGCGCCTCGAGCACCGCTTCAAGCCGAACATGAGCCAGGCGACAAGGGAGCGGAAGCTCGCGGGCTGGGCAAGGGCAGTGAAGGGCGTGCTGGCGAGCGACGAGGGGGAGGAGTAGGGGTTGGCTGCCGAAACTGTCTTGCTAAGGCTGACGTGAATGAGGCGCATCCCCAAGCAGGCTGTCGTCCCGGCGAACGCCGGGACCCATATTGCGTGATCTATCGAGACGCGAACGATTGCGTACCGAACAACCGGTCTTCGTCAAACTGCGCCCTGTGATTATGGATCCCGGATCTGCGCGCGCTTGTCCGGGACGACATAGGAGTGCGAAGCGCCGGCCTTGGAGCCTCCCTTGATGAAGCAGAGCAACCAACCATGATCCTTCCCGACGGCTATTCCGACGTCCCCGCCGGCAAGATCGCCGCCGTCGTCACCCACCTGGAGATGACGGCGCCTCCCGCGCGCCGCGATGATCCCCCCGGCGCCTGGACCCTGCGCAAGGTCGATGCTCCCGCGCTCGATTGGTACCGCGATCTCTTCCGCCGCGTCGGCGAGGACTGGCTGTGGTTCTCGCGCGCCCGAATGAGCGATGCCGAGCTCGCCGCGATCATCCACGCGCCCGGCATCGAAGTCTATGCGCTGGTCCTGGGCGGCCGCGACGAAGGCCTGCTCGAGCTCGACTTCCGCGAGCCCGGTCAATGCGAGCTGGTCTATTTCGGCGTCACCACCCCCTTGATCGGCACCGGCGCCGCCCGCTTCCTGATGAACCGCGCGCTGGAGATGGCGTGGTCACGCGACATCCGCCGCGTCTGGGTCCACACCTGCACCTTGGATCATCCATCGGCCGTTGCCTTCTACCAGCGCTCCGGCTTCCGCCCCTTCCGCCGCCAGATCGAAATCGCCGACGACCCGCGGCTTGACGGAACGGCGCCGCGCGATGCGGCGAAGCACGTGCCGATCATCGAATAGAACACGCCTGCCTCAGCTCGTCATTGCGAGGAGCCCTTGCGACGAAGCAATCCAGACTGTCTCCGCGGATAGATTCCGGATTGCTTCGCGGAGCCTGTCATCGGACCGGACGGAACGATCGCCGCCGCCGTCACTGATCTGGAGATGACCGCGCCTGCCGCACGCCGCGATGATCCGCGGACGAATGTCCATTGATCCCGCCTTGTTGCGTCGCGCGCAATGCTCTTGTTCCGAGATAGTTGTTGCAGGCGACGCGCATTGACGATGAACTGGACGGCCCTGCCTTGTTCAATGATTGAGAAGAGCGAGAACCATGTTCCTGATCGGCCAATATGATTCCCCCTTCGTCCGCCGCGTCGCGATTGCGCTCAGGCTCTACGGGCTCGCTTTCGAGCACAAGCCGTGGTCGACCTTCGGCGATGCCGACAAGATCGCGCCATACAATCCGCTGCGCCGGGTGCCGACGCTGGTGCTCGACGACGGCGAGGCGCTGATCGAGAGCATGATCATCCTCGATTATCTCGACGAGCGCGTCGGCGCGGACAAGGCAATGCTGCCGCGCAGCGGCACCGAGCGGCGCAGGCATTTGCGCATCTGCGCGCTCGCCTCCGGCCTCGGCGACAAGGCGGTGAGCCTGCTCTACGAGCGCGTGCTGCGGAAGGAGCAGCTCGCGCTGTGGGTCGAGCGCTGCCAGGCGCAGATTGCGGACGTGCTGAAGGTGCTGGAGGCCGAGCGCGCTGGGGTGACGACGCCGTATTGGCTGGGTGACCGCATCGGCCATGCCGACGTCGCCCTCGCCTGCGTCGTCCGCTTCACCCGCGAAGCGCATCCCGACCTGTTCGATGCCTCGCGCTATCCGGCCCTCGCGGCACATGCCGAGCACTGCGAGGCGCTGGCCCCGTTCCAGGAAATCGTGCAGCCGCTGGCCCCGCCGAAGGGGTAAGGCCGTCACCCTCCCCTGGAGGGGGAGGGTCGATCGCGCGCAGCGCGAGCGGGGTGGGGTGACACACCATCCGCGATCTCGCTGCTTCTCAGTCCCGAGGCTCTCACAGCGATCTCATTCGTGGCTTCACCCCACCTCGGTTCGCATGCCGCTGCGCTGCATGCGAACCGATCCTCCCCCTCCAGGGGAGGATGGGCATCGTGCGCCTGCGAGAACTACCGGACCATCCGCCGGCTTTCCGACACCGCGCACACCAGCCGATGATGCAATCCTACCCCTGTTTTGCCCGACGCCGCAAACGCGTCCTCGGCAGCACCGAAAATTGTTCAACCTTTTCAACCCCATCGCTACTGTGCATGGGGTTGTTTTCGCGTTTTTGTCTTTGGCGCCTATCCCGCTCCCGCGCGCTTCTTCTGCCAGACGAGGTGCACCGCGCAGGTGCAGCCCGGCGGATGCGAGGCGAGATCCTTCGAGGTCTCGTCGTTCGCCGGCGTTGCCGCAAAGGCCTTGTCGCTCGCTTGCTGCGACGGGATGTAGTTCAGCACCGGCGCCAGCCAGCGCTCGGCTTCCGCTACCGTCATGCCCTTGCGTGCGGCGTAGTCCTCGACCTGGTCGCGCTCGATCTTTCCGACGCCGAAATAATAGCTCGCGGGGTTCGCGAAATAGAGCCCGGACACGCTGCTGCCTGGCCACATCGCGAAGCTCTCGGTCAGCTTCACGCCGGCCGTGGCCTCCGCATCGAGCAGCTCGAACAGCGTCGCCTTCTCGGTGTGGTCGGGCTGGGCGGGATAGCCGGGCGCAGGCCGGATGCCAGAGTATTTCTCCAGGATCAGCTCCTCGTTGGTGAGCGCCTCGTCCGGTGCATAGGCCCAGAACTCGCGGCGCACGCGGGCGTGCATGCGTTCGGCGAAGGCTTCGGCGAGGCGGTCGGCCAGCGCCTTGCACAGGATCGAGGAGTAATCGTCATTGGCTTTTCTGAAGCGGTCGGCGACTGCGTCCTCGCCGATCCCCGCGGTAACGACAAAGCCGCCGATATAGTCCGGCACGCCCACGGGCGCGATGAAGTCGGCGAGCGCGGCGTTGAAGCGGCCCTCGCGCTTCTCGAGTTGCTGGCGCAGCGTGTGCAGCGTCGCGATGCTCTTGGTGCGGCTCTCGTCGGCATAGAGCACGATGTCGTCGCCTTGCGCATTGGCCGGCCAGAAGCCGATCGTCGCGCGCGCCCGGAACCATTTTTCCTTGACGATGGTATCGAGCATCTTGCGCGCATCGTCATAGAGCGAGCGCGCGACCTCGCCGACCTTGGCGTCGTCGAGGATGGCGGGGAAGCGGCCGGCGAGCTCCCAGGTCTGGAAGAACGGCGTCCAGTCGATATAAGGCACCAGCTCGGCGAGGTCATATTCGTCAAAGCTCTTGATGCCGAGGAAGGTCGGCTTCACCGGCTTGTTCGCGGCAAAGTCGACCGGCACGCGGTTGGCGCGGGCGTCAGCGAGCTTCAGCCGCCTCTTGTCGGCCTGCGCGCGGAGATGCGCCTCCGAGATCTTGGCGTATTCGGAGCGGACCTCGGCGGCATAGGCCTCGCGCTTCTCGGGCGAGAGCAGCGCGGAGGCAACGCCGACGGCGCGGCTGGCGTCGTTGACATGCACGACGGGACCGGCGCGGTAGCTCGGGTCGATCTTGACCGCCGTGTGCACGCGGCTCGTGGTGGCGCCGCCGATCAGAAGCGGCAGCTTCAGGCCCTCGCGCTGCAATTCACCGGCGAAGAACGCCATCTCGTCGAGCGAGGGCGTGATCAGGCCTGACAACCCGACGATGTCGGCCTTCTCGGCCTTCACGGTCTCGACGATCTTGGCGGCCGGCACCATCACGCCGAGGTCGATGACCTCGAAATTGTTGCACTGGAGCACGATGCCGACGATGTTCTTGCCGATGTCGTGGACGTCGCCCTTCACCGTCGCGAGCACGATCTTGCCGGCGGACGAGGAGGCCTCGGTGCCGATGCCGCTCGCAAGGTTACGCGCCTTCTCCTCCTCCATGAACGGCATGAGGTAAGCAACCGCCTGCTTCATGACGCGGGCGGACTTCACCACCTGCGGCAAAAACATCTTGCCGTCGCCGAAGAGGTCGCCGACCACGTTCATGCCCGCCATCAGCGGGCCCTCGATCACGTCGAGCGGGCGCGAGGAGCTCTTGCGGGCCTCCTCGGTATCCTGCTCGATGAATTCGGTGATTCCATGCACCAGCGAATGCGACAGCCGCTTCTCCACCGACCATTCGCGCCAGGCGAGGTCGGCTTCCTTGCTTTCGGTCTTCTTGCCGCGGAATTTCTCCGCCAGCGCCAGCAGCCGTTCGGACGCACCCGGGTCGCGGTTGAGAACCACGTCCTCGCACACTTGCCGCAGCTCAGGATCGATGTCGTCATAGACGATCATCTGTCCGGCATTGACGATGCCCATGTCCATGCCGGCCTTGATGGCGTGATACAGGAACACCGAATGCATGGCCTCGCGCACCGGCTCGTTGCCGCGGAACGAGAACGACAGATTGGAGACGCCGCCCGAGACATGGGCGCCCGGCAGGTTCTGGCGAATCCAGCGCGTCGCCTCGATGAAGTCGACGCCGTAATTGTTGTGCTCCTCGATGCCGGTCGCGATCGCAAAGATGTTGGGATCGAAGATGATGTCTTCCGGCGGGAAGCCGACCTTGTTCACCAGGATGTCGTAGGCGCGCTTGCAGATCTCGGTCTTGCGCGCGAACGTATCAGCCTGACCGACCTCGTCGAAGGCCATCACCACCACGGCCGCGCCGTGGCGGCGGGCGATCCTGGCTTCAAGGATGAACTTCTCCTCGCCTTCCTTCATCGAGATCGAATTGACGACCGGCTTGCCCTGCACGCATTTCAGGCCGGCCTCGATCACCGAGAATTTCGATGAATCGACCATGACCGGCACGCGGGCGATGTCGGGCTCGGCGGCGAGAAGGTTGAGGAAGGTCACCATCGCCGCTTCGGAATCGAGCAGGCCCTCGTCCATGTTGACGTCGATGATCTGAGCCCCGTTCTCGACCTGGTCGCGCGCGACCTGGAGCGCGGCGGTGTAGTCGCCGGCGGTGATCAGCTTGCGGAAGCGGGCCGACCCGGTGACGTTGGTGCGCTCGCCGACATTGACGAAGGGAATCGCGTCCGTCAGCACGAACGGCTCGAGGCCGGAAAGCCGCAGACGCGGGGTGATCTCCGGCACGACGCGCGGCTTGTGCGGGGCAACAGCGGCGGCGATCGCCGCGATATGCTCCGGCGTGGTGCCGCAGCAGCCGCCGACGATGTTCACGAGGCCGTAGCGCGCGAACTCGCCGATCAGCCGCGCCATGTAGTCCGGGCTCTCGTCATACTGGCCGAACTCGTTCGGCAGGCCGGCATTCGGATAGGCACACACCAGCGTGTCGGCGACGCGGCCGATGTCGGCGATATGCGCGCGAAGGTCTTCGGCGCCGAGCGCGCAGTTGAAGCCGATGGTGATCGGCTTGGCGTGCCGCACCGAATTCCAGAACGCTTCCGGCATCTGGCCCGAGAGCAGGCGGCCGGACTTGTCAGTGATGGTGCCCGACACCATCACCGGCATGTCGATGCCGCGCTCTTCGGTGATCTCGGCGATCGCATAGAGCGCCGCCTTGGCGTTCAGCGTGTCGAAGATGGTCTCGACCAGGAGCAGGTCGACTCCGCCGTCGATCAGGCCCCGGATCTGCTCGCCATAGGATTTGCGCAAATCGTCGAAGGTGACGGCGCGATAGCCGGGGTTGGAAACATCCGGCGAGATCGAGGCGGTGCGGTTGGTGGGACCGATCGCACCCGCGACGAAGCGCGGCTTGCCGTCCTCGGCCTCGACGCGCCGTGCGGCATTGCCGGCGAGGCGGGCGCCTTCGCGCGCCATCTCGTAGACGATGTCGGTGAGGTCGTAATCGGCCTGCGCGATCGAGGTGGTGGAGAAGGTGTTGGTCGCGACGATGTCGGCGCCGGCGCGCAAATAGGCGGCGTGGATGTCCTCGATCGCCTGGGGCTGGGTCAGGATCAAGAGGTCGTTGTTGCCGCGCAGGTCGCGATGGAAGTCCTTGAAGCGCTCGCCGCGGAAGGCCTTCTCGTCGAACTGCAGGTTCTGGATCATCGTGCCCATGGCGCCGTCGAGCACCAGGATGCGCTCGCGCGCGGCGTTGAGCAGGGCAGTTCGCTTCGGAGAGATGGTCACGGTCATTGTCTGTTACGCCGCCTTCTGCGCGCTCTTGGCGCGAATCCCGAGCAAATGGCTGATCGCGAACACGAGATCGGCGCGGTTCATGGTGTAGAAATGGAAGGTATCGACGCCGTGCTTGGCGAGCTTCTGCACCTGGCCGGCCGCAACCGTTGCGGCCACAAGCTTGCGCGTTTCGGCATCGTCATCGAGGCCCTCGAACTTCGCGGCGAGCCAGTCGGGCACGGAGGTGCCGTTCCGGGTGACGAAATTGCGCGCCTGCTTGAAATTGTGCATGGGCATGATGCCCGGCACGATCGGGATGCTGATCCCGCGCGCGCGGACGCGATCGAGATAGCGGAAGTAGAGGTCGTTATCGAAGAATACCTGCGTGATCGCGCGCGTCGCGCCTGCATCGACCTTGGCCTTGAGCGTGTCGATATCGGCATCGAAGTCGCGCGATTCGGGGTGCTTCTCCGGATAGGCCGAGACGGAGACTTCGATATCCGCATGCCGCTTCTTGATCCCTGCGACGAGATCCGCGGAGCTCTGGTAGCCGTCGGGGTGGCTGGCATAGGGCGTGCCGATGCCGCCGGCAGGATCGCCGCGCAGGGCCACGATGTGGCGGACGCCGACCTCGTGATAGCGATCGACGATCTCGTCGATCTCGCCGCGCGAGGCGCCGACGCAGGTCAGATGCGCCGCCGGCAGCAGCGCGGTCTCTTTCAGGATCCGGGCGATGGTCGCGTGGGTGCGTTCACGGGTCGAGCCGCCGGCGCCGTAGGTCACCGAGACGAATTTCGGGTCGAGCGGGGCGAGCCGGTTGATGGTCTCCCAGAGATTGCGCTCCATATCTTCCGTCTTCGGCGGAAAGAACTCGAAGGAGATCGCAGGCGGCTTCAGGTGCCCGTCTTGCCCGTCGGCCCGGGCAGGGGTCGTCAGATCGGTCATGGCACCACTCACTCCAGATTTGTCGCCAGTTTCAGCGGCCGACGGTCAGGCCTCGCTTGGAGCCCAAGATAAGCCAAAGCCTGGTCGATCGACAGCCCATCGGAGATGGGAAATGGCCCACTTACGGCATTTTGCTTGAAGTTATTGACCAAGCGTAGAGTTTGGTGGGAAGTTGGTACTCTAATAAGAATTATATATATCAATGAATTAAAGGGAAGATAGGATCGAGCCATAGAGATTCTGACGGGTGGGCAGGACGAGATGATCGTCATTTAGACGTTAATCAGCCCAACGCCTCGCTTCGGCCAGCCGCGTCAGCTCTCGGCCTGCACACGTCAGGCCTGCGTAGCTGACCCATTGTCGCCGCGCGGCGCTCCATTACGGTACGCCGCCATGATCCCGCTCTCCGTCCTCGACCTCTCCGTCGTCACATCAGGCACCAAGCCCGCCGCGGCGCTGCGCAACAGCATTGACCTCGCGCGCCATGTCGACGGGCTCGGCTACGTCCGCTACTGGCTCGCCGAACACCACAACCTCGCTTCCGTCGCAAGTCCTGCGCCCGACGTCATGATCGGCCAGATCGCTGCGGTGACGCAGCATATCCGCGTTGGCTCTGGTGGGGTGATGCTGCCCAACCATGCGCCGCTGGTCGTGGCCGAGCGCTTCAAGATGCTGGAGGCCCTGTTTCCGGGCCGGATCGATCTCGGTCTCGGCCGTGCCCCCGGCACCGACGGCGCCACGGCGTATGCGCTGCGCAGCCGACTCGACCGCCGCGAGGGCGACGATTTCCTGGAGCGGCTGCACGAATTGATCCTGTGGGAGACGCGCGAATTCCCCGCGGGGCACCCCTACAACAACGTCGTCGCCATGCCTGACGACACCAGGCTGCCGCCGATCTGGCTGCTCGGCTCCAGTGACTATTCCTCGGAGCTGGCCGCGCAGGTCGGCATGGGCTTCGCGTTCGCCCATCATTTCGCATCCCACGATGCTGTCGACGCGATGGTGCATTACCGCAACCGCTTCCAGCCCTCGGCGTGGCGCGCCAACCCGCATGCCATCCTGGCGGTCGCCGTCATCACCGCGGATACCGATGAGGAGGCCGAACGGCTCGCCAGCTCGTTCGACCTCAACCGGCTACGCCGGGACCGCGGTCAATATCTGCCGCTGCCCAGCGTCGAGGAGGCGCTGGCCTATCCGTATACGGATGCCGAGCGCATCTCGATCCTGCGCAACCGCTCCCGCCTGTTCGTTGGCAGCCCCGCGACGGTGCAGAGGAAGCTGCAGCCGCTGATCTACGCGAGCAAGCCGGACGAGCTGATGGTGATCACGGCGGTGTATGACCACGCGGCGCGAAAGAAGTCGTATTCCCTGCTGGCGGAGGCGTTCGGGCTCAGAGCGCGGGGGTAGCTTACCCTCCCCTGGAGGGGGAGGGTCGATCGCGCGTAGCGCGAACGGGGTGGGGTGATCTCTCCGCACGGGCAGTGTGCAAGGTGGAGAGACCGTCACCCCACCCCGTCTCACATCTCGCTACGCTCAATGTGAGCCGACCCTCCCCCTCCAGGGGAGGGTGGCAAATCAATCCTGCGCTTCGCTGAACGTCGCGCGGAACGGATGGCCGGGATAGACGCCGACGATGCGGAATTCGCGCGAGAAGAATTTCAGCTCCTCGATCGCGAAAGCGAGGCCCTTGTCCTCGGGGTGTCCGTCGACATCGGCATAGAACTGCGTGGCGAAGAAATTGCCGTCGACCATGTAGCTCTCGAGCTTGGTCATGTTGACGCCGTTGGTGGCGAAGCCGCCGAGCGCCTTGTAGAGCGCGGCCGGCAAATTGCGCACCCGGAAAACGAACGTCGTGACCAGCCGGCCGGAGCCCTGCGCGGCCCATTTCGGCTCGCGCGCCAGCACCACGAAGCGCGTGGTGTTGTGGGCCTCGTCCTCGATGTCCTCGGCGAGGATGTCGAGGCCGTAGATCTTGGCGGCAAGGCGCGAGGCGATCGCGGCCACGGTCTTGTCCTTGCGCTCGGAGATGTCGCGGGCGCTGCCGGCGGTATCGGCGTGCACGATCGGCTTGATGCCGAGCTTGCGAATGATGCGCCGGCACTGGCCGAGGGCGTGGACATGGCTCTCGACGCTCTTGATGTCTTCGAGCTTGGTCCCCTTTACCGCCATCAATTGATGCCGAACGGGGAGGAACCATTCGCCGATGATGAAGAGTCCAGAGGCCGGCAGCAGATGATGAATATCGGCGACGCGGCCGGCGACCGAGTTCTCGATCGGGATCATGCCGAGGTCGGCCTCGCCCGACGAGATCGCCGATAGCGCGTCCTCGAAGGTGGCGCAGGGCATCGGCTCGGCATCGGGATAGGCCTCGACGATGGCGATATGTGAATTGGCGCCGGGCTCGCCCTGGAACGCGATTTTCAGCTTGCTCATATCTTGAAGTGCTCCTGCGGCGCCTTGTAGCAGCCGCTCAGGATTTGGAAAGGATGCTGCGCGCGGTTTCGAGATCGGGCGGCGTGTCGACGCCGCGAGGCACGCTGTCGACGATCATGATGTCGATTCGCATGCCGGCTTCTACCGCTCGAAGCTGCTCCAGGCTTTCCTGGCGTTCCAGGGGCGAGGGCGGCAGCGACACGAACCGCTCCAGCGCCGCGCGGCGGTAAGCGTAGAGGCCGATATGGTGATACCGCGGTCCGTTGCCGTAAGGGGCTGTGGCGCGGGTAAAATACAGCGCCCGCAGGCGCCGTGGCCCGATCGGCGAGCCGATGGCCTTTACCACGCTGGGGGCGAGGTCCTCCTCCTCGGTGTGGATCTGCGAGGCCAGCGTCACGATGTCGACCGCCGGCTCGTCGAAGGGCGGCAGCACCTCGCGGATGGTCTGCGGCGTGATGGTCGGGAAATCGCCCTGGAGATTGATCACGATTTCGGCCTTGCCCTCCGGGTCGAGCTTCTGCATGGCCTCGTGGATGCGGTCCGAGCCGGAGGGGTGGTCGGCGCGGGTCATCACGGCCTCGCCGCCATGGGCGGTGACGACGGACGCGATCTCCGGCGTGTCGGTCGCGACGGCGACCCGGCCGATGGCAGCGGCCTCGGCGCGACGCAGCACATGCACGATCATGGGCAGGCCCGCGATATCGGCGAGCGGCTTGCCGGGCAGGCGGGTGGCGGCCATGCGGGCTGGGATCAGCACCAGGATGCGGGGATCGATCATCGGTCAAGGGCCTGAAAACGGAGCGTTTTCCGCACCGGGAAATGGGATGGGGACGAGCCTGAAGCGGGGTCGCTTATACGGGTTGCCAGACCCCGGGCAAACCGATATCTCAATGGCAAAACTCGGGGAAACAATAAGGAACGTTTGATTCTCCCGAGGCTCGTCCTGGCGGCCGCCCGGCCGCTCAATCCTTCTTGCGGTGTGGGGCCTGGCCGGAAATGGACTCTTTCGAACTCAACAAGATTCTCGGTGCCGTGCTCGGCACCTGTCTCATCCTGCTGGTGACGAGCTTCACCGCGAGCGCGCTGTTCTCGCCCAAGATGCCGGAAAAGCCGGGCTTCGAGATCGCCGTGAAGGAAGATGCCGGCCACGGCAAGGAAGGCGGCGGCGCCGCTGCTGCATCCTCCGAGCCGATCGAAAAGCTGCTCCAGACTGCCTCCGTCGAAAAGGGCGCCGCTGCCGCCAAGAAGTGCGGCGCCTGCCACACCTTCGAAAAGGGTGGCCCGAATCGCGTCGGTCCGAACCTCTACGGCGTGGTCGGCGAGAATAAGGGCGAGGGCCGTAATGGCTTCAACTTCTCTGCTGCCATGAAGTCCAAGGGCGGCACCTGGACTTTCGACGATCTCAACAAGTTCATCGCCAACCCGAAGGGCTTCATCCCGGGTACCGCGATGGGCTTCGCCGGTATTCCGAAGGATTCCGAGCGAGCCGACGTCATTGCCTACCTGAACTCGCTGTCGGAGCATCCGCAGCCGCTGCCGACGGCGTCGAAGTAGGCCTCAAGAATCTGTCTTGGAATATGCGGCCAGGCTGAGAAGCCTGGCCGTTTCCATATCCGGGCCTCGCGATGACGTTATCGGGGCGTTTGGCCGCATCTGACGAGCCGTCCGGCCTTCCAAGATGAGGAAAAAGCAACATACTCGGTCGAAACCTCGCCTATATTGGGAACTTAAAGGAGTAGCCTCCTTCAAGACAGGGATGTTGATTTGGCCATTACCCGACGCGATCTCCTGCTCACCGGCACTGCGGCCGCAGCGCTTCCCGTCCTCGGTTCCGTGGCGGGCGTTCCCGCCATCGGCTCAACGCAGGCGCAATCTGCCAGTGAGCCGGCTTGGCGCCATGCGCTGTCGCTGTTCGGGAAGGTCAAGTACCCCGCCGATTTCAAGCGCTTCGACTACGTCAATCCGGAAGCCCCCAAGGGCGGCGTCGCCCGCCAGATCGCCGTCGGCACCTTCGACAACTTCAACATCGTGGTGTCGGGCGTGAAGGGGCAGGTCGCCGGCGCGGTCGCATTCATCTACGAATCCCTCACGACGCCCTCGCTCGACGAGGTCTCGACCGAATATGGCGCGCTGGCCGAGGCCGTCAGCCATCCGGACGATTTCTCCTTCGTCACCTACCGCTTGCGGCCCGAAGCCAAATGGCACGACGGCAAGCCGGTCACTCCCGATGACGTGATCTTCTCGCTCGATTCCTTCAAGAAGCACCACCCGATGTACTCGGCCTATTACAGCCATGTGGTGAAGGCCGAGAAGGTCGGCGAGCGCGAGGTGAAGTTCGTGTTCGACGCGCCGGGCAATCGCGAGCTGCCGCAGATCGTCGGGCAGCTCATCGTGCTGCCGAAGCATTGGTGGGAGGGGACCGATGCGCAGGGCCGCAAGCGCGATGTGTCCACCACCACGCTTGAAGTGCCGCTCGGGTCTGGTCCCTACAAGATCAAGGATTTCGTTGCAGGACGGTCGATCGCGCTGGAGCGCGTCAAGGACTATTGGGGACGCGACCTGCCGGCCAATGTCGGCCGCAACAATTTCGACGAGCTGCGCTACGAATATTTCCGCGACGCGACCGTGGCGATCGAGGCTTTCAAGGCCGACCAGGTCGACTGGCGCACGGAGAACAGCGCGAAGAACTGGGCGACGGCCTACGATTTTCCGGCCGTGAGCGAAAAGCGCGTGATCCTCGAGGAATTCGCCAATCGCAGCTCGGGCGTGATGCAGGCCTTCGTGCCGAACCTGCGCCGCGCCAAGTTCAGCGATCCCCGCGTGCGTCGCGCGCTCAACTACGCCTTCGACTTCGAGGAGATGAACAAGCAGATTTTCTTCGGTCAGTACAAGCGCATCAGCAGCTATTTCGACGGCATCGACGAGCTGATGGCGACCGGCCTGCCGCAGGGCAAGGAGCTCGAGATTCTCGAGACCGTTCGCGCCCAGGTCCCGCCCGAAGTCTTCACCACGGCCTACACCAATCCGGTCGGCGGCAGTCCGGAGGCTGTGCGCGACAATCTTCGCGAGGCGCTGCGCCTGTTCAAGGAGGCCGGTTATGAGGTGCGCGACCGCAAGCTGATCGACGTCAAGACCGGCGCCCAGTTCTCCCTGGAGTTGCTGAACTCGGATCCGAGCTTTGAGCGGATCACGCTGTTCTACAAGCCGTCGCTGGAACGGCTCGGCATTGCCGTCAGCGTGCGGACGGTCGACCCGACCCAGTACGAGAACAGGACGCGCGAGTGGGATTTCGACATCGTCACCAATTCATGGGGCGAGTCGCAGTCGCCGGGCAACGAGCAGCGCGAGTTCTGGTCGTCCAAGTCGGCCGACATCGCCGGTTCGCGCAATATCGCCGGCATCAAGAATCCGGCGATCGACAAGCTGATCGAGCGGGTCATCTACGCCAGGGATCGCGACGATCTCGTCGCAGCCACCAAGGCGCTCGACCGCGTGCTGCTGTGGAATCACTACGTCGTGCCGCAATGGACCTATAACAAGGTGCGCACGGCACGCTGGGATCGCTTCGGCCGGCCGGCGGAATTGCCCCGATACGGTCAGTCCGGCTTCCCCTTCATCTGGTGGTACGACACAGACAAGGCGGCGCGGATCGCAAAGAAGTCGTGAAGGACATGTCCCGCATGACGCAGATGTCACGCCGCCATGTGTTGGCCCTCGGTGTTGGCGGCGCCCTCGGGGCGTCGCTGGGCACGAAGCCGTTGCGTGGTGCGCGAGCATCGGAAGCGGGGGCCGAGGCACACGGCATCTCGGCCTTCGGCGATCTCAAATATCCCGCCGACTTCCATCATTTCGACTATGTCAATCTCGACGCCCCGAAGGGAGGCACCTTCTCCCTGATCCCGTCCGTGCGTGCCTATAACCAGTCCTACCAGACGTTCAATTCGCTCAATGCCTTCATCCTGAAGGGCGATGGCGCGCAAGGCATGGACATGACGTTCTCGCCGCTGATGGTGCGGGCGAACGACGAGCCCGATGCGATGTACGGGCTTGCCGCCAAATCGGTGCGGATCTCGCCGGACAGGCTGGTCTATCGCTTCACGATGCGGCCCGAGGCGAAATTCCACGATGGCACGAAGCTCACCGCTCACGATGCTGCGTTTTCGCTGATGTCGCTGAAGACCAAGGGCCACCCGCTGATCATCGTGCAGATGCGCGACATGGTCAGCGCGGAAGCGATCGACGATGCGACGCTCGTCGTCACCTTCGCCAAGGGACGCGCACGCGACGTGCCGCTCTATGTCGCGGGCCTGCCGATCTTCTCGAAAGCCTATTACGCGTCCCGCCCGTTCGACGAATCGTCTCTGGAGATTCCGCTGGGCTCGGGTCCGTACAAGGTCGGCAGGTTCGAGGTCAATCGCTACATCGAGTTCGAGCGGGTCAAGGACTGGTGGGCTGCCGATCTGCCGCCGTGCCGCGGCAGCTACAATTTCGACGTCGTGCGCTATGAATTCTATCGCGACCGCGATGTCGCCTTCGAGGGGTTCACCGGCAAGAGCTATCTTTACCGCGAGGAGTTCACCTCGCGCATCTGGGCGACGCGCTATGACTTCCCTGCCGCGAAGGACGGCCTTGTCAAGATGGAGGTCGTGCCCGACGATACGCCCTCCGGCGCACAGGGCTGGTTCATCAACACGCGACGCGAGAAATTCAGGGATCCGCGCGTGCGCGAGGCCCTGATCGACGCCTTCGATTTCGAATGGACCAACAAGACCATCATGTACGGCGCCTATGCCCGTACCGTGTCGCCGTTCCAGAATTCGGATCTCATGGCGGTCAACGCGCCGCCTTCGCCGGAGGAGCTGAAGCTGCTGGAGCCGTTTCGTGGCCAAGTTCCGGAAGACGTTTTCGCCGCGCCGTTCACGCCTCCGGTCTCGGACGGCTCCGGACAGGATCGCAGCCTGCTCCGCAAGGCACAGCAGTTGCTGAACGAGGCCGGCGTGCCGATCAAGGACGGCAAGCGGGTGCTGCCGAACGGCGAGCCATTCAGGATCGAGTTCCTGCTGGATGAACCCTCGTTCCAGCCGCATCATGCGCCCTACATCAAGAATCTCGCGACGCTCGGCATAGAGGCCGGTGTGCGTCTCGTCGACGCCGTGCAGCACAAGGCGCGCCAGGAAGAGTTCGACTTCGACATGACGATCCAGCGCTTCAGCATGTCGGCAACGCCGGGCGATGCCATGCGCGCGTTCTTCTCGTCGCAGGTCGCCAACACCAAGGGCTCCTACAACCTCGCCGGCGTCGCCAGCCCCGCGATCGACGCCATGATCGAGAAGATCATGGCGGCCGACAGCCGTGAGGAACTGACCGTCGCCTGCCGTGCCTTCGACCGCCTGTTCCGTGCCGGCCGCTATTGGGTGCCGCAATGGTACAACAAGACGCACCGGCTCGCTTATTGGGATCAGTTCGGCCATCCACCGAGGCTGCCGCGTTATGCCAACGGCGTCGGCGCACCCGACATCTGGTGGCATGAGCCGACCAAGGCGGCCAAGCTCGAGCAGGCGAAGTAGCCATGAGCGCCTATATCGCCCGCCGCATCCTCCTGATGATTCCGACGCTGCTCGGAATCCTCTTCGTCTCCTTCGTCGTCGTGCAATTCGCGCCCGGCGGCCCGGTCGAGCGCGTGATCGCGCAGCTCTCGGGCGCCGACACCGGCGGCACCTCGCGCATTTCGGGCGGCAGCGATTTTGCGCAGCGTGCACCCGGGCAGGTCGGGGCCGGCGCCGATGCCATCAACTCGAAATATCGCGGCGCGCAGGGGCTCGATCCCGATTTCATCAAGAAGCTCGAAGCGCAGTTCGGCTTCGACAAGCCGGCACCGGAGCGCTTCGCGCTGATGGTTTGGAACTTCGCCCGCTTTGATTTCGGCAAGAGCTATTTCCGCGACGTCAGCGTGATTCAGCTCATCAGGGAGAAGCTGCCCGTCTCGATCTCGCTCGGCCTCTGGCTGACGCTGATTACCTATCTGATCTCGATCCCGCTCGGCATTCGCAAGGCGGTGAAGGACGGCACGCGCTTCGATACCTGGACATCGACCATTCTCGTGCTGGGTTATGCCATTCCGGGCTTTCTGTTTGCGATCCTGCTGATCATCCTGTTTGCCGGCGGCTCCTTCTTCAACTGGTTCCCGCTGCGCGGACTGACCTCGGACGGCTGGTCGCAGTTTCCCTGGTACTGGAAGATCATCGATTATTTCTGGCATCTGACGCTGCCGCTGATCGCCATGGGGCTGGGTGCCTTCACCACCATGACGTTCCTGACCAAGAACTCGTTCCTGGACGAAATTCGCAAGCAATATGTCATGACCGCGCGGGCCAAGGGCTGCAGCGAGGCCCGCGTGCTTTACGGCCATGTCTTCCGAAATGCGATGCTGATCGTGATCGCGGGATTTCCCGGGACCTTCATCCACGCCTTCTTTTCGGGCTCGCTTCTGATCGAGACCATCTTCTCGCTGGATGGACTCGGGCTGCTCAGCTTCGAGAGCGTGCTCAACCGCGACTATCCCGTGGTGTTCGGAACACTCTACATCTTTTCGCTGGTCGGCCTCGTGATCAATCTGATCTCCGACCTGACCTATATGTGGATTGACCCTCGGATCGATTTCGAGGCGCGGGAGGTCTGATGACGATCACCGCGCCGACGCCGATTGAAACCACAGCGAAGTCGCCGCTTGGCGATGCCGTTCCGATCACGCGCAAGCCCTTCGCACCTTCGCCGCTGAACAGGCGGCGGTGGCAGAACTTCAAGGCGAATCGCCGCGGCTATTGGTCGTTCTGGATATTCATCTCCCTGTTCGTGGTCTCGCTGTTCGCCGAGCTGATCGCCAACGATCGGCCCTTCCTGATCAAGTTCGACGGCCATCTCTATTGGCCCGCCTTCGTGACCTATTCGGAAACCACCTTTGGCGGCGACTTCGAAACCGCTGCCGACTATCGCGACCCGTACCTGCAGAAGCTGATCAAGGACAAGAACGGCACCATCGTCTGGCCCTTGATCCGCTATTCCTATGACACCCACAATCTCGATCTGCCGACGCCGGCGCCCTCGCCGCCGACCTGGATGTTGACCGAGAAGCAGTGTCAGCCGGTCGTGGAGAAGAAGGGGCTGAAGAGCTGCCGTGACCTCGAATATAACTGGCTCGGCACCGACGATCAGGGCCGCGACGTCGTCGCCCGACTGATCTACGGCTTCCGCATTTCGGTGCTATTCGGCCTCTGCCTGACCATCGTCTCATCCGTCATCGGCATCGCAGCGGGCGCGGTGCAAGGGTATTTCGGCGGCCGGATCGATCTCATCTTCCAGCGCTTCATCGAGATCTGGACCGCGATCCCCTCGCTCTATCTTCTCCTCATCCTGTCCTCGGTGCTGGTGCCCGGCTTCTTTGTGCTGCTCGGCATCCTGCTGCTGTTCTCCTGGGTGTCCCTGGTTGGCCTCGTGCGGGCCGAGTTCCTGCGCGGTCGCAACTTCGAATACATTCAGGCGGCGCGGGCGCTCGGTGTCTCCAACCCCGTCATCATGTTCCGCCACCTGCTGCCGAACGCGATGGTGGCGACCATGACCTTCCTGCCCTTCATCGTGTCGAGCTCGGTGATGACGCTGACGGCGCTCGATTTCCTCGGCTTCGGCCTGCCGCCGGGTTCGCCGTCGCTCGGCGAACTGCTGTCGCAGGCCAAGGCCAACGTGCAGGCGCCCTGGCTCGGCTTCTCCGGCTTCTTCTCGGTCGCGATCATGCTGTCGCTCCTGATCTTCATCGGCGAAGCCGTGCGCGACGCCTTCGATCCGCGCAAGACGTTCAGGTAAGGTCATGGACGCCATTAACCAGCCCCTGCTCAGCGTGCGCGATCTCTCGGTGGCCTTCCACCAGGGCGGCGCGACCACGCTTGCGGTCGATAAGGTCTCGTTCGAGATCAAGCGCGGCGAATGCGTCGCGCTGGTTGGCGAGTCCGGCTCAGGCAAGTCGGTGAGCGCGCTTTCGATCCTGAAGCTGCTGCCCTATCCGAACGCTTCGCATCCGTCGGGAAGCATCCGCTTCAAGGGACAGGAGCTGATCGACCGGTCCGAGCAGCAGATGCGGGAGATCAGAGGCAGCGACATCTCCATCATCTTCCAGGAGCCGATGACCTCGCTCAATCCGCTGCACACGATCGAGGCGCAGGTCGGCGAGATCATCCAGCTGCACAATCCGACCAGCAATGCGGAGGCCCGCAGGCGGACGCTGGAGCTGCTGACGCAGGTCGGCATTCCCGATCCGGAGACGCGGCTGAAGAGCTATCCGCACCAGCTCTCCGGCGGCCAGCGCCAGCGCGTCATGATTGCGATGGCCCTCGCCAACGAGCCGGACTTGTTGATCGCGGACGAGCCGACGACGGCGCTCGACGTCACCGTGCAGGCGCAAATCCTGGCGCTGCTCGCCGAGATCCGCTCGCGGCTCGGCATGAGCCTGCTCTTCATCACCCACGATCTCGGCATCGTGCGCCGCATCGCCGACACCGTCTGCGTGATGAAGGGCGGCGTGATTGTCGAGCAGGGGCCGGTCGAGCAGGTCTTCAAGGCCCCGAAGCATCCCTACACACGCGACTTGCTGGCGGCGGAGCCGAAGCCGGATCCGGCGCCACCGCAGCCGGATGCACCTGTGGTGATGTCGGCTGATGATCTGAAAGTGTGGTTTCCGATCAAGCGCGGCTTGATGCGCAAGACCGTCGGCCACATCAAGGCGGTCGACGGCGTCAGCGTCGCCGTGCGCAAGGGCGAGACGCTTGGCGTCGTCGGCGAATCCGGCTCGGGCAAGACCACGCTGGGGCTGGCGCTGCTGCGCCTGATCTCCTCGAACGGGCGCATCGTGTTCTTAGGGAACGACATCCAGGGTCTGCGCTTCAAGGAGATGCGCCCGTTCCGGCGCGACATGCAGATCGTGTTCCAGGATCCGTTCGGCTCGCTCTCACCGCGCATGTCGGTCGCCGACATCATCGCCGAAGGTCTCTCCGTGCACCAGCCGAAGCTCTCGCGCGAGGAGCGCGAGGCGCGCGTCGTCAAGGCCCTGGAGGACGTCGGGCTGAAGCCCGATACCCGCTACCGCTATCCCCATGAATTCTCCGGCGGTCAGCGCCAGCGCATCAGCATCGCGCGGGCGGTGGTGCTGGAGCCGGACTTCGTCGTGCTGGACGAGCCGACCAGCGCGCTCGACATGCTGTTCCAGGCGCAGATGGTCGATCTCTTGCGCGAGCTCCAGCGCAAGCGCGAGCTCACCTACATGTTCATCTCGCACGATCTGCGCGTCGTCGCGTCGCTTGCGAGCCATCTGATCGTGATGCGCGGTGGCAAGGTGGTCGAGGAGGGACAGGCCGCAGAGCTGTTCAGGAATCCGAAGACCGACTACACGCGCGCGCTGTTCGCGGCGGCGTTCCGGCTGGAGACGGCCGGGAACGGCGCGGTGGCAACCTAGTACTTCACCTCTCCGTACGGGAGAGGTGTCGCCCGCGCAAGGAGGTCAACCGAGCCGTTTGATCGCAACGACCTCGCTGCCGGCCTGCTTGATCCGTGCGATCGCCGGCTCGATCGGCTCGATGACGGTCGCCATGTGATGCGCGTTGGCGTGAACCATGGTCGTGGAATCGCGGACGATCGCGACATGCCCTTTCCAGAAGATGAGATCGCCGCGCAGCAAGCGGCTTCGCTCATGCGGCTCCAATGCGCGGCCGAGACCGGCGAGCTGCATGTCGCTGTCGCGCGGGCAGCCGATCCCGGCTGACGTCAGCGAGACCTGGACGAGGCCGGAGCAGTCGATGCCCAAGCTGCTCTTGCCGCCCCAGAGATAGGGCGTGCCGACGAAGCGCTCGGCGACTGCGACGAAATCCGGCTCGCGATGATCGAGCGCGACAAGATGCGTTATCGGCAGATATCTGCCGTCCTGCGTCACGGCGAAGCTGCCGTCCTCGCGCGTCACGGCGAGCTTCGATCCCATCACGAGCGTATCGGCCGGCGGCAGCTTGATCGAGGGACCGGGGAACGCAAATGTCCGCAGCGCGCCGACCAGGTGAGTTGGGACGCCCGATGGCCTCGCGAGCGCCGCATCCGGAAGCCAGCCGACATAGCCATCGTTATGGAGCTGGCCCCACGCCCAACCCTCGCCGTTGCGGTCGTAGACCGTGACGCGTTCGCCGCGCAGGGCCTGCGTCATCAGCATCGCGCTCGACGACGGCTGCTCGCGCACCGGTGCGATCGCTTCGATCACCTCGAATTCCTCGCCGGTGACGTATCGATCCGCCTGCACCTGGCCTTCGAGATATTTTGCGGCGAGGTCGCCCCGCGCCGGCGTCAGCCGCGGGTCATGCATAGCGTTCGCTCAAGAGTGCGTAGATGGCGCGCGCGGCCTGGCATTCGCCGCCTTCGGGCCGCGCCGGCTTCGCCGACGGCGTCCAGCCATAGATGTCGACATGCAACCAGCTCCTGGCCTGCTCGACAAATCGCTGCAGGAACAGCGCGCAGGTGATCGAGCCGGCAAATCCGCCGGAGGGCGCGTTGGTGATGGTGGCCGTCTTGGAGTCCAGCCATGCATCGTAAGGCGGCCACAACGGCATGCGCCACAACGGATCGTTCTCCTTCACCGCGCAGCGCGCGAGGTCCGCAGCGAGGATCTCATCATTGGTATAAAACGGCGGTAAATCCGGTCCCAGCGCGACACGCGCCGCGCCCGTCAGCGTGCCGAGGTCGACCAGCAGGTCGGGCGTCTCCTCGTCGGCCAGTGCCAGCGCGTCGGCGAGCACCAGGCGTCCTTCCGCGTCGGTGTTGCCGATTTCGACGGTGATGCCCTTGCGCGAGGTGAAGATATCGAGCGGGCGGAAGGCATTGCCGGCGACGGCGTTCTCCACCGCCGGAATCAGCACGCGCAGCCGCACCTTCAGCTTCGCATCCATCACCATGCGTGCCAGTGCCAGCACATTGGCGGCGCCGCCCATGTCCTTCTTCATGATCAGCATGCCGCTCGACGGCTTCAGATCGAGCCCGCCGGTGTCGAAGCAGACGCCCTTGCCGACCAGCGTCACCTTGGGATGATCCGGATCGCCCCAACCGATGTCGATCAGCCGCGGCGCGCGGCTGGACGCCATGCCGACGGCGTGAATCAGCGGGAAATTCTTCTCCAACTCCTCGCCGACGGTGCAGGCAAAGCTCGCACCGAATTCCACGGCCAGCGCTTGCGCAGTTGCGGCGAGCTCGTCGGGGCCCATGTCGTTGGACGGCGTGTTGATGAGGTCGCGCGCCAGCATCGCTGCACCGGCGATGCGATCGATCTCGGCCGGATCGACGCCATCAGGCGGCACCAGCCGGACCTCGGGCCTGTCAGCCTTGCGGTAGCGCGCGAAGCGGTAAGTGCCGAGCGCGAAGGCGAGCGCCGCCAGCCGTGCATCGTGCGGCGCATTGGCAAAGCGATAGGTCCCCGGCGGCAGCAGGCCGGGCAGGGCGCCGGGCCGGAACAGGTCGCGCGATCTTGCGCCGTCGTCCTCGAGGCCGAACAGCACCTGCGCAATCGCGCCGTCCGGCGCGGGCAGGGCAAGATAGCCGCCCGGCTTGGCAGCAAAGGCGCTGGCGCTCGCGAACTGGCGCTGCGCCGGCGGCAGCGTCCCGGCGACCTGATCCCAGCTCGATTTGGTGACGAAGGTGATCGGGATGGCGCTGGGGGACGTCTCAAAGACAGAGGGCATCGGCGGGTCCGGATGGTCGGATCAAACATGGCATGCGAACGGACGAGACTTCGCAGAGTTTCGCTGCGGCTGCAATCGGCTTTGCTGTCACCGTTCGGCGAGCCGCTACTCGCGGCAAGGGCGCCATGCTAGGTTCCGGCAACGGTCGCCAGAATGAAATCGGGGGGCGACCGACGACAAGCGCGCCGGGAGGACATGCAATGGAATTTGTGTGGAGCATGGTCACATTCATCGGCCAGGCTATCGAGGTGATCTTCAGTTATGTCGAGCACCACCATTGGATCTTCGCGTTCCTCGCCGGCGGTTACGTGTTCTATCTCCACGACCGCTCCGTCCATGCGCGCTTCGATGCGCTCGACAAGCGCGTCGACGAAATCCGCAAGCGGCTTGCCATCGAATATTGAGACGGCAATTGCTGAGGCGCCTGAACGAGCAGGTGAGGGCGCTCGGCCGCGATCCGACCTCGGGCGGCGGGGCGCCGCGGCAAGCACTGCCTCGACAAGCGACTCGGGAGCTTCGTTAACCGGCCGTTAGGGTTAACAGCCTATTGCTGGCGCGTTCGGCTCGATCAATCGGCTCGAGAGTCAAGGCGTCATGCGTCAACGGTTCAGTCTTGCCCGGCTTCTTGCGTCCACCTCGCTGGTCGCAGCGGTGGCCATGGGCCTCGGCGGCTGCAGCGGCATGTCGAAACTCTCGGACGTGACGGGCTCGATCGGCGGGCCACGGGCGGAAGCCGCCCCCACCGATCCGGTGCGCGCCGTCGAAGTCTATGGCGAGCGTTACCGCGCCAATCCCAAGGACGCCGACGCGGCGCTCGGCTATGGCCAGGCCCTGCGCGCCAATGGTCAGCGCGCCCAGGCCGTAGCCGTGCTCGAGCAGGCGACCATCGCCAATCCCGGCAACAAAGCGCTGCTCGCCCTGTACGGCCGCGCCCTCGCCGATAACGGCAATTTCCAGCAGGCTTTCGACGTCCTGTCGAAGGCGCATTCGCCGGACAATCCGGACTGGCACCTGCTCTCCGTGCAGGGCACCGCGCTCGACCAGATGGGGCGCCATGAGGAGGCGCGTTCCTATTATGCGAGCGCGCTCAAGATCGCACCGGGCGATCCCGGCGTGCTTTCCAATCTCGGCCTGTCCTACATGCTGACCAAGGATCTGCCCAAGGCCGAAGAGGCGTTGCGGCAGGCCTACGCCTCGCCGCGCGCCGGCAGCCGGGTGCGGCAGAATCTCGGCCTCGTCGTCGGTCTCCAGGGCCGCTTTGCCGAGGCCGAGACCATCGTGAAGGCCGATCTGCCGCCGGACCAGGCCGAGGCCAACGTTGCCTATCTCAAGGACATGCTGAGCCGCAGCGACGGTCATCGCGGCGCGCCGAAGCGCACCCCGGTCGCCTCGCTCAACCAGTCCGACTGATCAGACCTGATCCTCGATGGTCGAAGCCGTCCCGCGGACCATGTGCGGTCCGTGGCCTGCGTCACTGCATCTCAGTGACCTTGATGGCGGTCGGTCCGAGAATGACGACGAACAGGACCGGCAGGAAGAACAGGATCATCGGCACGGTCAGCTTCGGCGGCAAGGCGGCGGCCTTCTTCTCGGCCTCGTTCATGCGCATGTCGCGGTTTTCCTGCGCCATGACGCGCAAGGATTGACCCAGCGGAGTGCCGTAGCGTTCCGCCTGCTGCAGTGCCAGACACACCGACTTGACGCCCTCGAGCCCGGTGCGTCGTGCCAGATTCTCATAGGCGACCTTGCGATCCTGCAGATAGGACAGTTCGGCGGTTGTCAGCGTGAACTCTTCCGACAGCGCGATCGATTGTCCCACGATCTCGGTGGCGACCTTCCGGAATGCCATTTCGACCGACATGCCGGACTCGATGCAGATCAGGAGCAGGTCGAGGGCATCGGGAAAGGCGCGCTTGATCGAGAGCTGGCGCTTGGAGATCGCATTCCTGAGGAACAGCATCGGCGCCTGGAGGCCCAGATAGGCTGCGCCGAGGCAGATGCCGATCTTGATCGGCATCGCCTGCTGCAAATGCGCGATCAGGAAAACATAGATGACAGAACCGGCGAAGAGCACGATCGGAGCGACCATGCGGGCAAACAGGAAGGTGATGTAGGGAGCCTGGCCGCGGTAGCCGGCCATGATGAGCTTGTCTCGGGCTGCTTCCTGCGCGAGCCATTTGGTGAGGTTGAAGTCCTCCACGACCTTGGAGACGATCTGCTTCGGCGTCTGGCGCAGCGAGACCTTTTCGCTCTTGTGAAGGCGCTCACGCTCGCGCTGCCGGATGCGTTCACGTTCGCTCGCCACCGCCTTCATGCGCTTGGAGAGGCCTTCGCCGGCGAACAGCGGCATCACCAGCGTATAGACGGTCGCGCTGGCGGCAATGGCTGCCAGCATCATGGTCATGAACCGGACGTCGTGCAGTTTCGCAACGAGGAACTCAACCATCGGTCACCGTCAGAAGTCGAAATTGATCATCTTTTTCATCACCAAGACGCCGATCGTCATCCAGACGACGCAGCCGACCAGCATCAGCTGGCCGGTGGGATGAGTCCAAAGCAGCGAGATGTACTGCGGCGTCGTGAGATAGACGAGGAACATCACGATCGGCGGCAGCGAGCCGATGATGCCGGCCGAGGCCTTGGCTTCCATCGACATCGCCTGGATCTTCTCTTTCATCTTCTTGCGGTCGCGCAGCACCTTCGACAGGTTGCCGAGCGCTTCGGAGAGATTGCCGCCTGATTTCTGCTGGATCGACACCACGATGCCGAAGAAATTGGCTTCCGGCAGCGGCATGCGCTCATAGAGTCGGGAGCAGGCCTCGCCCAGCGGCATGCCGATCGCCTGCGTCTCGATGATGGCGAGGAACTCGCTGCGCAGCGGCTCGGGCGAATCCGCCGCGACGACCTTGATCGATTCGAACAGCGGCAGGCCGGCCTTGATGCCGCGGACGATGACGTCGACCGCATCGGGCAGTGCGTTCAGGAATTTGTTTTCGCGGCGCTTCTTCAGATAGCCCAGTGCCCATCGCGGCAACCCGAACCCGCCGGCAAAGGCGAGGCCGGCTGCGCCGATCAGGCCGCCGCCGGCGAACAGGGCGCCTGCGAAGAACAAGCCGGCGACGACGGCGGACACGATCCAGAATTTCTGCGGCGTCCAGTCGAGTCCCGCCTGCGACAGGCGAACAGTGAGTGGAACGTTCTTTTCCTGCAGGCGTCGCGCTTCGAGGTCCTTCAGCGTGCTCTCGACCTGTTCGCGGCGCGAGCGCTGGCTCTTTTCCGCCTGGCGGACCGTCGGCGTCTCGGCGCGCGAGATCGAGGCCCGGCGGCTTTCCGCCTTTCGCTCCCCCGACAGCAGCGGATAAAGGAAGACCCAGGCGATGCCGCCGACCGCTGCGGTGGCGAGGAATGCGAGGGCGAGGACCTGCATCTTCATGGCGGTGTTGCCCTGCTCACGTCTTCGGCGCGACTTCCGCCGCGTCCAGCGCAGCGGCAAGCCGCTTCTCGTCGCCGTAATAGCGGGCGCGTTCCCAGAACTTCGGACGGCCGATGCCGGTCGAGCGGTGGCGGCCGATGATCTTGCCGTTGGCGTCCTCGCCGACCATGTCGTAAAGGAAGATGTCCTGGGTGATGATGGTATCGCCTTCCATGCCCATCACCTCGGTGATGTGGGTGATGCGGCGGGAACCGTCGCGCAAGCGCGCGGCCTGGATGATCACGTCGATCGAGGCGCAGATCATCTCGCGGATCGTTCGCGAGGGCAGCGAAAAACCGCCCATCGTGATCATGGATTCGCAGCGCGACAGGGCTTCGCGTGGGTTGTTGGCGTGCAGCGTGCCCATCGATCCGTCGTGGCCGGTGTTCATGGCCTGCAGCAGGTCGAACGCCTCGGGTCCGCGGACCTCGCCGACGATGATGCGTTCGGGCCGCATACGCAGGCAGTTGCGCACCAATTCGCGCATGGTGACCTGGCCCTCGCCCTCGATGTTGGGCGGACGGGTTTCCAGCCGCACCACGTGGGGCTGCTGGAGCTGGAGTTCGGCGGCGTCCTCGCAGGTGATGACGCGCTCGTCGTGCTCGATATAGTTGGTCAGACAGTTGAGCAGCGTGGTCTTGCCGGAGCCGGTGCCGCCGGAGATCAGCACGTTGCAACGGCAGCGTCCGATGATCTGGAGGATCTCGGCGCCCTCAGGCGTGATCGCGCCGAACTTGACGAGCTGATCCAGCGTCAGCTTGTCCTTTTTGAATTTGCGGATGGTGAGCGCGGGGCCGTCGATCGACAGCGGCGGCACGATGGCGTTGACGCGGGAGCCGTCGGCGAGACGCGCGTCGCAGATCGGGGAGGATTCGTCGACGCGGCGGCCGACCTGGCTGACGATGCGCTGGCAGATGTTGAGAAGCTGCTGGTTGTCGCGGAAGCGGATGCCGGTGCGCTGGATCTTGCCGCCGACCTCGATGTAGACGGTGTTGGCACCGTTGACCATGATGTCGGCGATGTCGTCGCGCGACAGCAGCGGTTCGAGCGGGCCGTAGCCGAGAACGTCGTTGCAGATGTCGTCGAGCAGCTCCTCCTGCTCGGCGATCGACATCACGATATTCTTGATCGCGATGATCTCATTGACGATGTCGCGGATTTCCTCGCGCGCGGACTCCGAATCGAGCTTGGCGAGCTGGGCGAGGTCGATCGCCTCGATCAGAGCGCCGAAGATGGTCGCCTTGACCTCGTAATAATTGTCCGAGCGCCGGCTCTCCATGGCCGGGGGCGGGGGCGCCTTGGCCGGAGCCAGCGGCGGCGAGGCAACGGCCGGCGGGGGCGGGGCGCGCGACACCGTCGGCGCCGGAGCCGGGGTCGGCTCGAGCGACATCGCGCCGGGCTTGGGCGCCCGAAAATCGGTGTCTGTTCCGCTACGCTTACCGAACACTTAACGACTCCTTGCGGCGGCCTATTTTCCCCGCAACTTCTCAATCAGGGGTGAAAACAGGGACGACTTTTGTTTCTTGGTCTCGCTGCGGCCGGTCAGTCGCTGGGCGATCTGAAGGAACATCTCGATAGACTTGTGGTTGGCGGAGATCTCCGCGATCATCTGGCCGTTGTTGGCCGCCGAGCCGAAGATCTGCGGCTCGAACGGGATCGAGACGATCGGCTGGCTCTCGATCGCCTTGGCGAACTCCGCGGCGGCGATTTCGGGCCGTTTCGGCACGCCGACCTGGTTCAGGCAGTACAGTGGCGGGCGGTCGTTGGGCCGTGCGGCCTTCAGCAGATCGAACAGGTTCTTGGTGTTGCGCAAATTGGCGAGGTCAGGGGCGGCCACGATCAGGATGTCGTCCGCTCCGATCAGGGCGCGCTTGGTCCAGCCCGCCCATTGATGCGGAATGTCGAGCACGATGCAGGGCATGGTGGAGCGCAGCGTGTCGAACACGGCGTCGAAGGCGTCGGTGCCGAAATCATAGACCCGGTCGAGCGTCGCCGGTGCTGCCAGCAGGCTGAGATGGTCGGTGCACTTCGACAGCAGGCGGTCGATGAAGGCGGTGTCGACGCGATCAGGCGAGAACACGGCGTCGGCAATGCCCTGCGGCGGATCCTGGTTGTAGTCGAGCCCGGCGGTGCCGAAGGCGAGGTCGAGATCGGCGACGACGGCATCCATTGCGAGGTCGCGCGCGATCGCCCAGGCGACGTTGTGCGAGATCGTGGAAGCCCCGACGCCCCCCTTGGCGCCGACCACGGCGATGATGCGGCCGACCGCCTTGGCTTCCGGCGCCGAGAACAGGTTGCAGATCGAGCGTACGACGTCGATCGCGCCGACCGGCGCAAGCACGTAATCGCTGACGCCGCGGCGCACCAGCTCGCGGTAGAGCATGACGTCGTTGATGCGGCCGATCACGACGACGCGGGTGCCAGCATCGCAGACGGTGGCGAGCTGGTCGAGACCGCCCAGCAGGTCGTTGCGGCCGTCGCTCTCGAGCACGATCACGTTCGGCGTGGGCGCCGAGCGGTAGGCTTCGATCGCGGCCGCCATGCCGCCCATCTGGATCTTCAGGTGGGCCTTGCCGAGACGGCGATCCTCGCCGGCCGACTGGACCGCGGCAGCCGTTTCCACGGTCTCGCAGAAGGCCTGGACCGAGACGCGCGGCGCGGGCGCAATATGCTCCTCCACCGGCGGCGGAGGTGCTTCCGGCTGCTCTTCGTGTGTCTGGCGAGCGTAGCTGATCATTTGCCGGTGTCGCTGAGTTTGGCCTTGTCGGCCTCGGGATAGATGGTCGCCGTCGTCGTTCCCTTGCGATACTTCTCGAAGCCGGTGATGCGCCGGGGTGTGTAGGACGGCGTTTCAGGCCGCGGCTGCTCGAGGTCCGAGGGATTGTCGACCATCGCCGCGAGGTTGCGCTGATAGGCGCAGCCGTAATTGTAGTAGTCCTTGTTCTCGAACCAGCCCTTGTTCTTCATCGACGGGCCGATGTCGTCCGGCCACAGGCCGCAGGGACCCGCGATCGCGGCGATCTTGGAATAAGTGAGCCGGATCGGCGGCAGGAAGCGCTTGTCCTCAGGCTGGTAGGGACGAACGTTGACGCCGCGCGGCGGAACGCCTGCTCCGGCGAGCATCGCCTGAATCTCACGCATCGTCTCCGCGACCGGACGCGCATTGGGCGTACCGGACGGCACGTCGATGCGGATGGCGCCGGTGCCTTCGTGCAACCATGCCGATGCGACACCCATCACGTCCGCGCGCTGGGCGGCGGTCAGTCCGCCGCGGGCATGACCGACGAAGACGACGATCGAGCGGTTCTGCTCCTCGATCGCGATCGGATGGCGTTGCTTGTAGTCGTCGGGAATGGAGGCGGTAACGGCTTCGTCGTGCTGGCAGCCGCCAAGCGCGAGCGCCATCCCGACGAGCGCGCCGCCGAGGCGGATGGCGCGTGTGCGAAGCTGGGGTGGTTTTGTGATCATCGTCAAGTCCCCGTTCCGCCTCAGTCGGTAATGAAGCCGTAGGTGCCGCGGTAGTTCTTGGCCGGTTCGGTCCGGCCGGGCACGCCGTAGATGCGGTTGATGTTGCCGATCAGCTGGGCCTGAGGATCCACCGGCGGGGCGAAGCCGTCATCCGGCCGCGACAGGTCCTTTGGCGCTACCGCGCGCACGACATAGGGCGTCACGATCACGCAGAGCTCGGTGGCGTTGTTGACGAAATCGCGGCTGCGGAACAGCGTTCCGAGGACCGGGAGCTGCATCAGCCCCGGCAATCCGCTGATCGCCTGCTTGGTCTGCTGCTGGATCAGGCCGGCCATCGCCATCGCGCCGCCGGAGGGGATTTCCAGCGAGGTCTCCGCGCGGCGGGTCCGGATCGAGGGTACGGTCAGCGAGTTCACCGTCGACGTGGTCACGGCCTGCGACAGCGTGATTGCGTTTTCGTTCGACAGCTCAGAGACCTCCGTCATCACGCGCAGGCTGATCTTGCCCTCGCTCAGCACCACGGGGGTGAAGTTGAGCGAGATGCCGAACTTCTTGAAGCTGATCTGGGTGGTGCAGACATGCGTGGTGGGATCGCACGCATAGCCGGCCGGGACCGGGAATTCACCACCGGCGATGAACGTTGCCGATTCACCGGAGATCGCGGTCAGGTTCGGTTCGGCCAGCGTGCGGATCACGCCCGCCGTTTCCATCGCGCGCAGGGTGGCCTGCACCGACGGTGCCGCGCCGAACTTCGTCGTCAGGTTGTTGCCGTCCACGAGGTTCTTGCCGAGAGCCGTGAACGGATTGGCGTTGGTGAAGCTCACCACCGAGGTGCCGTAGTTGAGGTTCGCTGAGAGGTCGATGCCGAGCTGCTTGACGATGTTGCGCTGGACTTCCGCCACCGTCACCTTGAGCATGACCTGGTCGCGGCCGCGCACCACGATCGAGTTCACCACCTTGTCGACGCCGCCGGCCAGGCGCGCGGCGAGCTCATTGGCCTGCTGCGCCTCCATCGGATTCGCTGCCGTGCCGGTCAGGACGACGCCGTCGCCCAGTCCGTCGATCTGAATATCCGAATTTGGCAGGACCTGCTTCAGCGCGGCCCGCACGCCGTTGAGGTCGCGCTTGACCGCGATGTCATAGGCCGCAATCTGCTGACCGGCGGAATCGAAGAACACGATATTGGTCTGGCCGACCGTAGCGCCGATGATGTAGGCGCGCTGCGCCGAGCGGACCACCGCGTTGGCGATCTTGGGATCGGCGACCAGCACGTCCTTGATGTCGCGCGGCAGGTCGATCACGATGGACTTGCCGACGCCGAGCGAGAGGAAGCGCGCATTCATCTGGCCATCGGCGGCCGCCGGCGCCACCGGACGGTAATCGGCGGCGACCGCGGGGGTCAGCACCGGGTTCAGCGCCAGCGCGAGAGCGGCCGTGAACGACAGGGCACGGACCGCCGAGGCCCGCATCGTCGCCAGATCCACCCTGCATTTCATATCGACTGTCTTCATCGTGCTTTCGCCGTCTGACTCGGAATGCCGTAGCGGATGATCGAAATACCGTCTCGCTTCTGCGCGGAATCATCGAGCGTGATTTCGCTCATCTTGACGTCGGCGATGCTGCGCAGCGCCAGCGACAGCGTGCCGCTCTGGCGTGCCGCGGAGAGCGTCGCGGTCTGAGCGGGATTGAGCTCGAGCGTGACGGTCTTGCCGACCACCGAATTCTGGCCGTCCTTCTCCTTGGGCGCCTGGTCGATCGCCAGGACGCGGATATTGGCCAGGATGATCTCGGAGGTGACGATGTCGGGGGCGCCGCTGGCCTGGTCCGGGTTCTTCAGCCGGCGGGTCAGAAGAACGTCGACGCGATCGTTGGGCAGGATGAAGCCGCCTGCGCCGGTCTCCGGCGAGATCTCGGTCGAGATCGCCCGCATGCCGCTGGGTAGGATTGCCGCCATGAAGCCCGAGCCGTCGGCCTTGACCAGCTTCTGATCGCGGATCGGCTCGCCTTGAATGAAGGGGGCACGCGCGATCGAACCGGCGACCTGGGTCGCGCCGTCGGGACGCTCGTTGCGACGAATGAAGGTGGCGCTGGCGGTCGCGGCCGGCCAGGTCTGCCACTGCACGTCTTCCGGCTTCACGGTCTGGCCGAGCCCGATGTCGTTCTTGGCCACGAGGACGTCGACGGTCGGAAGCTGCGCGGCCGGGGCCGCCGGAGGCGGCGCAGTATTGTCCGAGCCGCTCGCCAGGTACGCGGCGACGCCGCCGGCGCAGATGGCGACCGTCAGGACGACAATGCGTGCCCTATTCATACGCTTCACTTTCCAACAAAACGCCGCGACGCTGCCGCCGCCGTAATCGGCAGTTGACCAGCTATTCGTCAAAGCATGGTTAATGAGGCGTATCTAAATCGCCTTAACGCCGGGTTTACCCAGTGCGTTCAGCGCAGTGCGAGGTGAGCGAGATCGATCGCCTTCACCCATTCGGTCTCCGGGTAGACCATCAGCGCGCTCAGCGCGAGCGCGATGCCGTAGGGGATGCCGCTCTCCTTGGCGTGCAGCCGTGCGAGCCAGGCCTGGCCCGCCAGCCCGTAGGGCAGCGGCCATTGCCGGAACTGAAGCAGGAGCAACGTCAGCGCACCGCCGAACAGCGAGGCGTAGAGCAGGAAGTTCATCAGCTGTGCGAAGCCGAACCAGAGCGCGACGGAGGCCGCGACCTTGGCGTCGCCGCCGCCGACCCAGCCCATCGCGAAGCAGGTGAAGGCCACGACGAGCAGAAGCGCGCCGGCGCCGACATGACTCAGCATCTCGTAAGGTGCCATGCCACCGGCGAGGGCGAGCGCGAAGAAGCCGGCGACCAGCGCCAGCGATACGCGGTTCGAGATCGTCATGGTGAAGAGATCGCTCGCGGCGGCGAACGCCATCAGGGCCGGGAAGAGCAGAAGGCGCGCAAGGTCGAGGATCATGGGCTGCGTCTTGAGGCCTGGGTTCGTCGCGGGGACTGGCGTCGGCGGATGCTAGCCTTCAGTGCTAAACAAACCGACAACACAGCAAGGGGCGCGGGACGCCGAAGCGGCGGAGCGCATGCTTACCAGAGGCTGGCGATGCGCGCGGCGAGCGCGACCGTCGCAAGCAGCAGCGCAAGGCAGACCCAATAGACTGGCGAGCCGGCCTGCGCCGTCCCTGCCTCGTTCGCCGCGACTGCGGCATCGGTCCTGTACTCGCGCAACGCCACTGGAACTCGCCGTCTTCACAAAAACAAAGGCCCCGGAGGTCCGGGGCTTTTGCAGTCGTCCGCCTGTCCGCTTACTTCAGCGAGCTGCTGATCGCGCTGAACTTGCTGTTCAGCGTGCTGCCGAGATTGTTGACGACGGTGATGATGGCCAGCGCGATGCCGGCAGCGATCAGACCGTATTCGATGGCGGTGGCGCCGGATTCATCCTTCGCGAAACGCGCAATCAAGTTCTTCATGAACAAACTCCATTGGGGTTGGATCGCCTCGTTCGGCGCCGTCTTTGACCCGATGACCATGAGAGCCGAGCTCTTTCGGTAGAGTTAATTCGATCGCGCAAACCCGCGTCTGGCGCCATGCTTTGGCCCAGAGTGAATTTCGCCTTAAGACGGCGAGCCAATTTCGCGTTGGTTCCAGATGCATCGTCAGCGCGGCGGCCGCTTCACCCTCCCTTAAATTTCAGGGAGTAGGCGTTAGAGAATCGGAATCCGCGGAGAGAGGCGACGATGTCGAGCCTGCCCATGCAAGTCGCCCTGATGCTCGGCGAGACCATCGTAAAGGTGCTCCCCGTCACCTTGGTGCTCGCGGCGGTCTTCACCGTGCTCGAGCATTTCTGGGCCTGCAATCCCGGCGCGCCGTGGTGGCGCAAGCGGGAGATCGTCACCGACATCTGCTACTGGTTCTTCGTTCCGGTGTTCGCCCGGACCATGCGGATCGGACTTCTGATCGTCGGCGCCAGCGTCGTCTTCAACATCCACGACGCCGACGAGCTCATCGCCTTCTACGACAACGGCCATGGCCCGCTGTCGCAGCTGCCCCTGTGGGTGCAAGCCCTGCTGTTCCTGGTGCTGTCCGATTTCATGCTGTATTGGCTGCACCGGCTTTTCCACGACGGCGGCTTCTGGAAGTATCACGCCATCCATCACTCGTCGGAGGAGATCGGGTGGATCTCCGCGGCCCGCTTCCATCCCATCAATCTTATGCTCGGGACGATCGGCGTCGACGTTGTGCTGCTGATGGCCGGCATCTCCCCCAACATCATGATCTGGGTTGGCCCGTTCACCACCTTCCATTCGGCCTTCGTCCACGCCAACCTGAATTGGACCTTCGGGCCGTTCAAATATGTGCTGGCAACGCCGGTGTTCCACCGTTGGCATCACACCGCGCTTGAAGAGGGTGGCAACACCAATTTCGCCGGGTCGTTCCCGGTCTGGGACGTGCTGTTCGGTACCTTCCGCATGCCGGAGGGGCGCCTGCCGCAGGATTACGGCAAGGACGAAGCGACGATTCCGAAGGAGATCGTAGGCCAGTTGGCCTATCCATTCCGCCGCTAGGACGGGGATATCGAGATCGTAAATACCGGTCCGCTCAAACAATAGTCCGGGAGTTTGCGGAACGTTCACGAATTAAGGGCAGATTAGCCGGGTCGGGCACCGGCTCCGCTGTTATCCGTTCGCTTCTGCCGGTTTGTGACGTCCCGGGGGTAAGAGTATGCGTAAGGAATTGCTGCGCCGTCAGGCGCGCATCTGTCTTCTGGTTGCTGCCGCAGTGCTGGCGTCGCCGGCTGCCGGATTGGCCGAGTCCACCGCCGACACGATCGCCGTCAATGTCGACCAGGCCAAGCTGGTGCGGCTGCCAGGCAAGGTGGCGACCATCGTGGTCGGCAATCCCCTGATCGCCGACGTCACGCTCCAGCCCGGCGGCATGATCGTCGTGACCGGCAAGGGCTACGGTGCAACCAATTTCATCGCGCTCGACCGGAGCGGCGAGATTCTGGTCGACCGCCAGATCCAGGTCGAAGGGCCGAGCGACCGGCTCGTCACCGTCTATCGCGGGATCGAGCGGGAATCCTACAGCTGCATGCCGCTTTGCCAGCGTCGGGTGACGCTCGGCGACAGCGACACCTATTTCAACAATACGATGAACCAGGCCGGTTCGCTGAGCAGCAACGCCAGCGGCAGTGGGGGCACCAAATCCAACTAGCCGGTCGGGCTCGAGCGCATCGCTCAAGGTTCGGATTGCGACTTGTCAGATCACGCCCGACATTGCGAGCGGCGCGACCCTGGCGATCCGCCAGCAAGACCTGAACGAAAAAGGCCGTGCGCTATGCACGGCCTTCTTGTTTCTCGCGAGCCGATCGGGCCAAACGCCCGGCGGGTTCAGCTTGCGGCCCGGAGGTTGTCTGCTGCCGATTTGCCGGAGCGGCGGTCGGCCACGACCTCGTAGGAGATCTTCTGGCCTTCACGGAGCGTGCCGAGGCCGGCGCGCTCGACGGCGCTGATGTGAACGAACACGTCCTGGCCGCCATCGTCGGGCTGAATGAAGCCGAAGCCTTTGGTCGCGTTAAACCACTTCACGGTTCCCATGCTCACGGGGGTAGTCCCTTCTCAGATAACACAATGTGAGAGCCCGCTTGCGCAGGCCGGTTAGATCGAATTTTTGGAAGGGTCGTCAGCGTGTCTGAACCGGCTGTACCGGTGGATGCTAATGTCGTCCGGCCGAAAATCGATAAATTCCTTTTATCGGAATTCGGGCCTCAAAACAATCCGGACGCGCACGATTTTTTGATCCGCCGCGCCGTCCGCGGCGGATCAACAACAAGGTCGGAATTTTACTGCCGCGCTCGCGCGCCGGTCGGCGATTAGCGGCGGCGGAACTGGCCGCCGCGCTGTCCGGGCCGGGGCGGTCCGCCAGCCGCGCTGGGACGTTCGTCCTTGTGGCGGAAAATCAGGCGGCCCTTCTCGAGGTCGTAGGGCGACATCTCGACCGTCACGCGGTCGCCCGCCAGCGTCTTGATGCGGTTCTTCTTCATCTTGCCGGCGGTGTAGGCAACGATTTCGTGTCCGGCGTCGAGCTGCACGCGGTAGCGGGCGTCGGGGAGGATTTCGGTGACCAGTCCTTCGAACTGGATCAGCTCTTCCTTAGCCATGTGGGTGTCTCCAGTCGTAGACTGTTAGTTCGAATGAGGGTTGCGGTTCGGTCGGCCGTTGGGGCGGCTCTCGCGACGCAAAAAGGCAACGCCTTGTATTCCATCAGGCTTGCCGGCGCTATGCGCGGGACGCTGTTCCGACCGATCGGCTGGTGAGAAGTTCATCTTACCACCTGAACCGCGGCGGCGGCGAGACCCCTTGGAGGCCATGTGGCCATCACCGAGCCTGCCATCAACAGGCCTGCCCTCGCCATGGCGTCCTTCGCCCGGCCGTCCGTCGCCGTGCCTGCCGCCACCATGGTGGCGTCCCTCCGCATGCCGCTCGTCGCCACGCCGTCCGTCGCCATGCCGGGCGCCCTGCGGACGCTGGCCTGGGCGGCCCTGGCGGCCCTGCCGCTGCTGCGGCGGGGGAGGACCGGCATCGCGGCGGCCGGCGTCGGTGCGATGGTCTTCACGCGGCAACGCCACGCGGATCAGCCGTTCGATGTCGCGGAGATAGCTGAGCTCCTCGCCGCCGGCCACCAGCGAGATCGCGGTGCCGTCAGCGCCGGCGCGCGCGGTGCGGCCAATGCGGTGAACGTAGGTTTCCGGCACGTTGGGCAGGTCGAAATTGATGACGTGGCTGATGCCGTCGACGTCGATGCCGCGGGCCGCGATGTCGGTGGCAACCAGGGTGCGAATCTCGCCCGAGCGGAACTGGGCGAGCGTGCGTTCGCGATGGTTCTGCGATTTGTTGCCATGTATGGCGTTGGCCGCGATGCCGGCCTTGGCCAGCGTCTTCACCACCTTGTCGGCACCGTGCTTGGTGCGGGTGAAGACCAGCGCCCGGTTGATCGCTGCGTCCTGCAGCAGCTTGGTCAGGAAGGCGGGCTTGGCCGAGAAGTCGACCTGGAGGATGCGCTGATTGATCCGCTCGGCGGTCGAGGAGACCGGGGTCACCGCGACGCGGGCGGGGTCGCGCAGCATGGAATCGGCGAGCTCGGCGATGTCCTTCGGCATGGTGGCCGAGAAAAACAGGGTCTGCCGCTTGATCGGCAGCTTGGCGACGATTTTGCGGATGTCGTTGATGAACCCCATGTCGAGCATGCGATCGGCCTCGTCGAGCACGAGGAATTCGACGCTGGAGAGCTTCAACCCGTTGCTCTGCACGAGGTCGAGCAGGCGGCCGGGGGTGGCGACCAGCACCTCGACGCCCTGCATCAGGGCGCGGACCTGGCGGCCCATCGGCACGCCGCCGATGGCGAGCGTGGAGGACAGACGGATATGGCGGCCATAGGCATTGAAGCTGTCGAGGATCTGGCCGGACAGCTCGCGGGTCGGCGACAGCACGAGGACGCGGGCCGTCTTCGGCTGCGGCCTGATACGGTGCTCGAGCAGGCGGTGCAGGATCGGCAGTGCGAAGGAGGCAGTCTTGCCGGTGCCGGTCTGGGCGATGCCGACGACGTCGCGGCCGGTCAGCGCCAGCGGAATGGTCTGAGCCTGGATCGGGGTGGGGGTGACGTAATTCTCTTCCTGAAGAGCGCGCGCGATGGGTTCGGCGAGGCCGAAGTCCTGAAACGAAGTCAAAAGAGGGGTTCTTTCCATGTCAAAAGCGAACGCCCGGCGCATCTGGCGCGGCGCGCGCAAAAGGGTGTCGAGAAGACACCTGCGTGTTTGGGGTGTCGGATGGCTTGGGAGATTATGGGGCAAGCCAGAGGCCCGGAGGGGGCTTAAGAACACGCGGCTCGCTATGACCCCTTGATTCGCAAGAGGTCTCGTCCGTGATATGGAACATCGAGGGGGCACTTTCAAGGCACGCTGCTCGCAAATGGCGATTGCGGTGCAGAAATAGTTGTGCCGGAAATTTAGCCAGAACGGGCAATCTGCTTAAAAAATAATCCGCCTGCCGCTTTGGCATACATTTGAGTTGCTCAAGATTTGAGCTGCCTGCTCAGCGCGAAACTTTATTTTACGGCGATTTTTCTAGCAAAACCAAATGCTTATTGGGTGCTCAGTGCATGGCACGGTTCTTGCGAATCCGTTAATCGCAGGCGGCCGTGGGGCCGTTTCGCAGCGTTTTTCACGTCTGCGTCAGGGAGATGAGACACTCATGCTTAGCAAATCTACTCACGATATAGCGGCGTCATTTAGCCGCCGCGGCGTGCTCGCCGCGACCGCCGGATTGATGCTCGGTCTGGCTTCATTGACTGGCGCGAAAGCCGCCGACGACACCATCAAGGTCGGCGTGCTGCACTCCCTTTCCGGCACCATGGCCATCAGCGAGACCACGCTGAAGGACACCATCCTTTTCCTGATCGACGAGCAGAACAAGAAGGGCGGCGTGCTCGGCAAGAAGCTCGAAGCCGTCGTCGTCGATCCCGCCTCGAACTGGCCGCTGTTCGCCGAGAAGGCGCGCGAGCTGATCACCAAGGACAAGGTCTCGGTGGTGTTCGGCTGCTGGACTTCGGTGTCCCGCAAGTCAGTGCTCCCGGTCTTCAAGGAGCTGAACAACATCCTGTTCTACCCCGTGCAGTACGAGGGTGAGGAGAGCGAGCGCAACGTGTTCTATACCGGTGCGGCGCCGAACCAGCAGGCGATCCCCGCCGTCGACTACCTGATGAAGGAAGAGAAGGTGAAGCGCTGGGTGCTCGCGGGCACCGACTACGTCTATCCGCGCACCACCAACAAGATCCTGGAAGCCTATCTGAAGTCCAAGGGTGTCGCCCAGGAAGACATCATGATCAACTACACGCCGTTCGGTCACTCCGACTGGCAGACGATCGTGGCCGACATCAAGAAGTTCGGCTCGGCCGGCAAGAAGACCGCGGTGGTCTCGACCATCAACGGCGACGCCAACGTTCCCTTCTACAAGGAGCTCGGCAACCAGGGCATCAAGGCGAAGGACATCCCGGTGGTGGCGTTCTCGGTCGGTGAGGAAGAGCTCGCCGGCATCGACACCAAGCCGCTGGTCGGCCATCTCGCCGCCTGGAATTACTTCCAGTCGATCAAAAATCCGGCGAACGAGAAGTTCATCAAGGACTGGCAGGCCTACACCAAGAATCCGAAGCGCGTGACCAACGATCCGATGGAGGCGCACGTGATCGGCTTCAACATGTGGGTGAAGGCGGTCGAGAAGGTGAAGTCGACCGATCCGGACAAGGTGATCGACGCGCTTCCCGGCATCGAGGCGCCGAACCTGACCGGCGGCGTGTCGAAGATGCTGCCGAACCACCACATCACCAAGCCGGTGTTCATCGGCGAGATCAAGGCCAACGGCCAGTTCGACGTGGTCTGGAAGACCCCGGGCCTCGTCGCAGGCGATGCCTGGTCGAAGGAGCTCGAGGGCTCCAAGGACCTGATCGGCGACTGGGTCGGCAAGAAGTGCGGCAACTTCAACACCAAGACCAACAAGTGCCTCGGTTCGGGTTCCTGATCCGGGTCTGACACTCCACTGCAAGCTCGGAGAAGGCGGCGATCCCGCCGCCTTCTCCACTCATTTCTGCCGGGGTCATTCACAGTGCCAGCCCATTTGTCCGTGCGCCTCTGTTCGCTTGCGCTCTCATTCTTCCTGATCGCGTTTGCGCTGCCGGCCTTCGCCGGTCCGTTCGAGGACGGGGTCGCAAAATTCGCCAACGATGATTTCTCCGACACGGAAGAGGCAATCGGTGTGGTCGCCAGCAGCGGCAACAAGCTGGCCTTTCCCATCATCAGCGCGCTCCAGGACGGCCGGTTGATGGCCGATCCGGACAGCAAGACGGTCTACATCACCGGCACCGACGGCAAGTCGATCGATGCCGCGACCGGCGAGGCGGTGGCCAGCGTTCCCGACAGTGCGAGCGCGGTTCGCCTCAACAACCGTCTGCGGCGCAGCGTCGACGCCGCGCTCGGCAGCCTGACGCTGCAGTCGCCGGACGTCGGAACGCGCCTCCAGGCCGCGCAATCCGTCTTCAAGTCGCATGAGGAGACCGCGCTCGAGGCGGTCGATGCCGCGCTCGCCAAGGAAAACAACAAGTCGGTCAAGACGGCGCTCGGGGACGCTCGCGCCGCCATTCTGCTGTTCAAGGCGGATGCTTCCGAGGTCGAGAAGCTCGAGGCGGTCGCAACGCTCAAGGCGCGCGGCGACCAGGAAGCGCTGGCGCTGCTCACCGGCATGGGCGAGCAGCCGGCCTCGGTGACCAAGGCCGCCGCGAGCGCAATCGGCTCGATCCAAAATTCGCTCGCGGTCTGGTCGATGGTGCAGAATGCCTGGTACGGCCTCTCGCTCGGCTCGGTGTTGCTGCTCGCCGCGATCGGGCTCGCTATCACGTTCGGCGTGATGGGCGTCATCAACATGGCGCATGGCGAGATGGTCATGATCGGGGCCTACACCACCTTCGTGGTGCAGGAGGTGATCCGCACCCGCTATCCCGGCCTGTTCGACTATTCGCTGCTGATCGCCGTGCCGCTCGCCTTCGTCGTCGCCGGCGCGATCGGCGTGCTGATCGAGCGCAGCATCATCCGCTTTCTCTACGGCCGTCCGCTGGAGACGCTGCTTGCGACCTGGGGCCTTTCGCTCGTGCTGCAGCAGGCGGTGCGCACCATGTTCGGTCCGACCAACCGCGAGGTCGGTAATCCCTCCTGGATGAGCGGTGCGTTCGAGCTCGGTCAGATCACCATCACCTATAACCGGCTCTGGATCCTCTGCTTCACGCTGGCCGTGTTCGCGATCCTGCTCGCGATGTTGCGTTACACTGCGCTCGGCCTCGAGATGCGCGCGGTGACGCAGAACCGCCGCATGGCGGCCTCGATGGGCATCGCCACCTCGCGCGTCGATGCGCTCACCTTCGGCCTCGGTTCGGGCATTGCCGGCATCGCCGGCGTGGCGCTGTCGCAGATCGACAATGTCAGCCCCAATCTCGGCCAGAGCTATATCATCGACAGTTTCATGGTCGTGGTGTTCGGCGGCGTCGGCAATCTCTGGGGCACCCTGGTCGGCGCCTTTACGCTCGGCATCGCCAACAAGTTCCTGGAGCCGGTCGCCGGTGCCGTGCTCGGCAAGATCGCCATCCTGGTTCTCATCATCCTGTTCATTCAAAAGCGGCCGCGCGGCCTGTTCGCGCTCAAGGGCCGTGCGGTGGAAGCATGACCTCTCACATGCTGACCCGATCGCTGGACCGCGGCGCGACCGTCTTCCTTGCCGTTGTGGCGGCCTGCGGCATCCTCATCCCGCTCTCCAACCTGCTGCTGCCCGCGGGCTCGTTCCTGCAGGTGCCGACCTATCTGGTCGCGCTCTGGGGCAAGTATGTCTGCTACGCCCTCCTGGCGCTCGCGATTGACCTGATCTGGGGTTATTGCGGCATCCTCTCGCTCGGCCACGGCGCCTTCTTCGCGCTCGGCGGCTATGCCATGGGCATGTACCTGATGCGGCAGATCGGCACCCGGGGCGTCTACGGCAATCCGATCCTGCCCGACTTCATGGTGTTCCTGAACTGGCAGAAGCTGCCCTGGTACTGGTACGGCTTCGACATGTTCTGGTTCGCCGCGCTGATGGTGCTGGTCGTGCCCGGCCTGCTCGCCTTCTGCTTCGGATGGCTCGCGTTCCGTTCCCGCGTCACCGGCGTGTATCTGTCGATCATCACGCAGGCGATGACCTATGCGCTGCTGCTCGCCTTCTTCCGCAACGATTTCGGCTTCGGCGGCAACAACGGCCTGACCGACTTCAAGGACATTCTCGGTTTCAACGTGCAGGCCGAGGGCACCCGCGCGGCGCTGTTCGCGCTGAGCTGCCTGGCCTTGATCGCCGGTTTCCTGATCTGCCGCGCCATCGTCTCCTCCAAGCTCGGCAAGGTCTTGGTTGCGGTGCGTGACGCGGAATCCCGCACGCGCTTTCTCGGCTACCGCGTCGAATCCTACAAGCTGTTCGTGTTCACGGTGTCGGCCTGCATGGCCGGTGTTGCTGGCGCGCTCTACGTGCCGCAGGTCGGTATCATCAATCCAAGCGAATTCGCGCCCGGCAATTCGATCGAGGCGGTGATCTGGGTGGCGGTCGGCGGCCGCGGCACGCTGGTCGGCGCCGCGCTCGGCGCGGTCGTCGTCAACTACGCCAAGACGTTCTTCACCTCGGGCGTGCTGGCGCCGTACTGGCTGTTCATGCTCGGCGCCCTGTTCATCCTGGTGACGCTGCTGCTGCCCAAGGGGATCGTCGGCACCTTCAACGCCTGGTGGGATCAGTCCAAGGAAAAGCGCAACGCCGCGACCATGGCGAGTGCTGCGGCCGAGGACGGCGTCACCGAACCCAAGATGGCGGAGTAGGCGCACATGAACGTCATGGACAATCGCGCGACCTCCGCGATGCTCTATCTCGACGGCGTGCACGTCTCGTTCGACGGCTTCCACGCCATCAACAATCTGTCGCTGACGCTCGCGCCCGGCGAGATGCGCGCCATCATCGGCCCGAACGGCGCCGGCAAGACCACGATGATGGACATCATCACCGGCAAGACCAAGCCCGACGAGGGTACGGTTCTGTTTGACGGCGTCACCGATCTGACGCGGCTGGACGAGACCCGCATCGCCGAGCTCGGCATCGGCCGCAAGTTCCAGAAGCCGACCGTGTTCGAGAGCCAGACCGTGCAGGACAACCTCCTGCTCGCGCTCAATGTCGACCACTCGGTCCGCGGCACGCTGTTCTGGCGCGGCAGCAAGGCCGAGTCCGAGCGCATCGATAAGGTGCTGGAGACGATCCGCCTCACCGACGCCCGCAACCGCCTCGCCGGCAGCCTCAGCCACGGCCAGAAGCAGTGGCTGGAGATCGGCATGCTGCTGGCGCAGGACCCGAAGCTGCTCCTCGTCGACGAGCCCGTCGCGGGAATGACCGACGTCGAGACGCATCTTACCGCCGAGCTCTTGAAAGAGATCAACAAGACCCACACCGTGATGGTGGTCGAGCACGACATGACCTTCGTGCGCGAGCTCGGCGTCAAGGTCACCTGCCTGCACGAGGGCACGGTGCTCGCGGAAGGCACCATCGACCAGGTCTCGTCCAACGAGCGGGTCATCGAAGTCTATCTGGGACGCTGAGCGATGCTTGAGGTCAAGGACATCAACCTGTTCTACGGCGCGGCGCAAGCGCTGCGCGGCGTCTCGATCTCGGCCGAGCCGGGCAAGGTGACCTGCGTGCTCGGCCGCAACGGCGTCGGCAAGACCTCACTCTTGCGCGCCATGGTCGGGCAATATCCGATCTCCTCGGGCGCCATTGTGTTCGACGGCAACGACATCTCCGGCCTCAAGCCCTATGAGCGGGCGCGCAAAGGCATCGGCTTCGTGCCGCAGGGCCGCGAGATCTTCCCGCTGCTGACGGTCGAGGAGAACCTCAAGACCGGTTTCGGCCCGCTCAGGCGCGAGGACAAGCACATTCCGGACGACGTGTTCTCGCTCTTCCCCGTGCTGCAATCCATGCTCGGCCGGCGCGGCGGCGATCTCTCCGGCGGCCAGCAGCAGCAGCTCGCGATCGGGCGTGCGCTGGTGATGCGACCGAAACTGCTGCTGCTCGACGAGCCGACCGAGGGCATCCAGCCCTCGATTATCAAGGACATCGGTCGCGCCATCTCGTACCTGCGCAATCTCGGCAACATCGCCATCGTGCTGGTCGAACAATATCTCGACTTTGCCTGCGAACTCGGCGACAGTTTTGCGGTGATGGATCGCGGCGCGGTGAAGTTCAGCTGTGACCGCTCCAATCTCGATCCGGCCGAGATCAGCCGCCAGATGGCGCTGTAGGCCATTCTGCCGCGACCGGCTGGGGAGGCGGATGCGCAGCGACGTTTCAACTATGTCAGGAATTTTCGAGGCAAACCGCGCCCGTGGCGCGGTGCGCTTCGAGGTGCATGCGCGCGACGGCGTGACGCGGCGCGGCGCCTTGCATGAATCCGGCTCCTTACGTGTACGCTTTCCCTCGCCGGAAGGCGAGGGGCTGTCCGGTGTGTTCGTCAACACGGCCGGCGGGGTTGCCGGTGGAGACAGCTTCGATATCGACATCGCGGCGGGCGAGGACTCGCGCCTGACGCTGACGACCGCAGCCGCCGAAAAGATCTATCGCGCGCCGGGAGCGGCTGCACAGCTCGATATCGCCTTGAAGGCTGATGCCGGGGCGCATCTCGCCTGGCTGCCGCAGGAGACGATCCTGTTTGACCGCGCCCGCGTCCATCGCCGCTTCGACATCGTGCTCGACGAGGCGGCCTCGCTCCTGCTCTGCGAGATCGTCGTGTTCGGCCGCACCGCCATGGGCGAGCGAATGGAGCAGGGCGAGTTCGTCGACCGCTGGCGGCTGCGTCGTGGCGGCCGGCTGGTGTTCGCCGAGACGGTCCGGCTCGACGGCAATGTCGGCGCAAAACTCGCCCGATCCGCCGTTGCCAAAGGCGGTGCTGCGATCGGCACGGCGCTGATCGTCCCCGGCGACGAGGCCCTGGTCGAGAGAATCCGCGAGGCCTCGGACTCTTTCGCCGGCGAGGTCGGAATCTCGGCGTGGAATGGCTTTGCAATGGCACGGTTCTGTGCCCAAGATGCGGCGCGCTTGCGCGCCGACATGATGGCGGTGCTGGCGCGCACCGGCGCGGCGCTGCCGCGGCTCTGGCTGAACTGACGACGGAATTGACGTGTTGAACGGAAGAGATTCTTCATGAACCTGTCTCCCCGCGAAAAGGACAAGCTTCTGATCTCGATGGCGGCGATCGTGGCCCGCCGCCGGCTGGACCGCGGCGTCAAGCTCAATCATCCCGAGGCGGTCGCCATCATCTCCGATTTCATCCTGGAGGGCGCGCGCGACGGCCGCACCGTCGCCGAGCTGATGCAGTCCGGCGCGCAGGTGCTGACCCGCGACCAGGTGATGCCGGGCATCCCCGAGATGATCCACGACATCCAGGTCGAGGCGACCTTTCCTGATGGTACCAAGCTCGTCACGGTGCACGAGCCGATCCGTTGAAGCGCGAAACTGTATCAACATCGTCATGCCCGGGCTCGTCCCGGGCATCCACGACCTTCGAACCAAGTGGCACCACGTGGATGGCCGGGACAGGCCCGGCCATGACGCAGCGGAGCAAGACGAGGTAGCACAATGATCCCCGGTGAACTCTTCATCCAGGACGGCGAGATCGAGCTCAATGCCGGCCGCAAGACCGTGACGCTGACGGTTGCCAACACCGGCGACCGGCCGATCCAGGTCGGCTCGCACTACCATTTCTTCGAGACCAACCCGGCGCTGAAGTTCGATCGCAAGAAGTCCCGCGGCATGCGCCTCGACATCGCCGCCGGCACCGCCGTCCGCTTCGAGCCCGGGCAGACCCGCGACGTGCAGCTCGTCGCCATGGCCGGCAAGAAGACCATCTACGGCTTCCGCGGCGACGTCATGGGGAAGCTGTGAGCTCCACAGGAACGGGTACGGCGCGGCACGGTTGAGGCGGAAACGGAGGTATTTCCCATGCTCTCACCCATCCGCCTCGTCTCCGAAGCTGCCGAGCTCGCCGCGCATCGCCACAACGGCATGGCGCGTAAGGGCCGGGGCAATGAGCCCTATATCAATCATCTCGCCGAGGTCGCGAACCTGCTCGCCACCGCGACCGATGGCGCCGACGCCGAGCTCGTTGCAGCCGCCTGGCTGCACGATTCGATCGAGGACACCGACACCACGCGCGAGGAGCTCGCGCAGAGGTTCTCGGAGCGTGTCGCCTCTCTCGTCGCCGAATGCACCGACGACATGAGCTTGCCGAAGGCAAAGCGACGGCAGAAGCAGATCGAGGACGCGCCCCACAAATCGCCGGGCGCCAAGCTGATCAAGATCGCAGACAAGATCAGCAACACGCAGGCGCGCATTCATACCGACCCGAGCACCGCGGAGCGCGAGGATCTGGCCGACTACGTCGCGTGGGCGACGCAGGTCGTGGCGGGATGCCGCGGCGGCAACGCGTGGCTCGATACGACATTCGACGATGCCGTCAAAGCAGCAAGGGCCTTGCTGTGACCAACCAGACATTCAAACGCAAACGGGGCTTGTGATGTCCGTCAAGATGAAGCGTTCCGTCTATGCCGACATGTTCGGCCCGACCACCGGCGACAGGGTGCGGCTGGCCGACACCGACCTCATCATCGAGGTCGAGAAGGATTTCACCACCTATGGCGAGGAGGTGAAGTTCGGCGGCGGCAAGGTGATCCGCGACGGCATGGGGCAGTCGCAGGTCACCAACAAGCAGGGCGCCGCCGATACCGTCATCACCAATGCGCTGATCGTCGATCACTGGGGCATCGTGAAGGCCGACGTCGCGATCAAGGACGGCATGATCGCAGGCATCGGCAAGGCCGGCAATCCCGACATCCAGCCCGGCGTCACCATCATCATAGGCCCGGGCACCGACGTGATCGCGGGCGAGGGCAAGATTCTCACCGCGGGCGGCTTCGACAGCCACATCCACTTCATCTGCCCGCAGCAGATCGAACACGCGCTGATGTCCGGCGTCACCTCGATGCTGGGCGGCGGCACCGGCCCATCGCATGGCACCTTCGCCACGACCTGCACGCCGGGGCCCTGGCACATCGGGCGGATGATTCAGTCGTTCGATGCATTCCCGGTCAATCTCGGCATCTCAGGCAAGGGCAACGCCTCGCGGCCGGCCGCGCTGGTCGAGATGATCAAGGCCGGCGCCTGTGCGCTGAAGCTGCACGAGGATTGGGGTACCACGCCGGCGGCGATCGACAACTGCCTGTCGGTCGCCGACGCTCACGACATCCAGGTGATGATCCACACCGACACGCTGAACGAATCCGGTTTCGTCGAGGATACCATCAAGGCGTTCAAGGGCCGCACCATCCATGCCTTCCATACCGAAGGCGCCGGCGGCGGGCACGCTCCTGACATCATCAAGGTCGCCGGCCTGAAGAACGTGCTGCCGTCCTCGACCAATCCGACGCGCCCCTTCACGCGCAACACCATCGACGAGCATCTGGACATGCTGATGGTGTGCCACCACCTCGATCCCTCGATCGCGGAAGATCTGGCCTTTGCCGAGAGCCGCATCCGGAAGGAGACCATTGCGGCCGAGGACATCCTGCACGACCTCGGCGCGCTCTCGATGATGTCCTCGGACTCGCAGGCCATGGGCCGCCTCGGCGAGGTCATCATCCGCACCTGGCAGACCGCCGACAAGATGAAGAAGCAGCGCGGATCGCTGCCGCAGGACAAGGGCAGGGACAACGACAATTTCCGTGTCAAGCGCTACATCGCGAAATATACCATCAATCCCGCGATTGCGCATGGCGTGTCGAAGCTGATCGGCTCGGTGGAGAAGGGCAAGCTGGCCGATCTCGTGCTGTGGTCGCCGGCCTTCTTCGGCGTCAAGCCGGACTGCATCGTCAAGGGCGGCACGATCGTCGCAGCGCCGATGGGCGATCCCAACGCCTCGATCCCAACGCCGCAGCCGGTGCATTACCAGCCGATGTTCGGCGCCTTCGGCAAGGCGCGGACGGCATCGTCCGTGGTGTTCACCTCGAAGGCGGCGATCACCGGCGGCCTGGCGCGCAAGCTCGGCATCGAGAAGAAGCTCTATGCCGTCCAGAACACCCGCGGCAAGATCTCCAAGAAGAGCATGATCCACAACGACGCGACGCCCAATATCGAGGTCGATCCCGAGACCTATGAAGTGCGGGCCGATGGCGAGTTGCTGACCTGCGCCCCGGCGGAGGTGCTGCCGATGGCACAGCGATATTTCATGTACTGAAATAGCGCCTCGACGCATGTCCCCGGGCATCCGGGGACGGCTTTTCCGATTTTGCGTTCGATCCAGCCTGGTCTAATGTCCCGCCCGGTATCTAACCCATAGAAAAAGAGCCGGGAGGATTTCTCGTGATCTACGTCGTTGCCACCTTGACCATCAAGCCCGAAACGCGCGCCGAATTCATTGCAGCGGCCACCGCCTGCATCAAGGAGACGCGGAAAGAGCCCGGTAATATTGCCTATGACCTGCATGAGAGCGTTACCGACCCTGCCAAGATGGTGTTCGTCGAGCAGTGGGAGAATATGGAGGCATTGGGACCGCATCGCTCCGCGGAGCACATGAAGACCTTCGGCCGGGTCGCGGTGAAATGCTTCACGGCGCCGCCGAAGATCGAGTACATCACGCCCGAGAAGGTCGAGACACGGTAGAGGTAAGACGCATGATCCGGGCGACGCAGGTTAAGGGACAGCACCGCTTCACGGAAGCGCCGGCGGATACGGTCGTGCTCGATTTCGACGATCGGCACCGCCGCCGCATGGCGATGACGGGCACGCGGGGGCTCGACTTCCTGCTCGACCTGGAGCACGCCGTGGCGCTCCGCGGCGGCGATGCGCTGGTGCTGGAGGACGGAAGGCTGATCGAGGTGGTCGCGGCACCCGAGCCGCTGCTGGAAATCCGCGGCCGCGATCCGCACCACCTCATCCGCGTCGGCTGGCATCTCGGCAACCGCCACCTGCCGACCCAGATCATGGCCAAAGCCTTGCGCATTCGCCGCGATCACGTCATCGAGGCCATGGTGAAGGGCCTCGGCGCGCGCGTGATCGAGATCGAAGCGCCGTTCGATCCCGAAGGCGGCGCCTATGCAGATGCCGGTCACGCGCATGGGCGCGACGACCACGCGCATCACGATCACGGCCATCATCATGATCATGGTCACCATCATCATGATCACCACGGCCATGATCACCATCATGGTGATGCCGCCCATGACCATGCCCATGACCATGGCCACGATCATCACCATCACGACGATGAGCATTGCGATCATCCCGATCATCACCACGGCCACAAGCATGCTCATGACCACAAGTGAGCCGGTCGGCGCCGATGGCCTCGACGAAAGTGAGGCGGCGGCGCTGTACCGGCTGATGACCTGGTTGTCGCCGGCATTCCCGGTCGGCGGTTTTTCTTATTCCAGCGGCATTGAATGGGCGGTCGAGGCGGGCGACATCGTCGATGTGGCGACGCTGACCGACTGGCTCGATGCGATGCTCGGTGACGGCCCCGGTTTCTGCGACGCGACGTTTCTGGTCCACGCCTATCGCGCCGCGGAGGCTGGCGACAAGACGACTTTGAGCGATATCGCCGAACTCGCTGCGGCCTTCGTGCCTTCGCGTGAGCGGCAGCTGGAGACGAGCTCGCAGGGCCGCGCCTTCATCGACATCGCACGCGCCGCGTGGGATGCCGACGGGTTGGATGCCATGGTGACGGCATGCCGCACGCCACCGGTCTATCCCGTCGCCGTCGGCCTTGTCGCGGCTCAGCACGGCGTCGCGCTGGCGCCGACGCTGCACGCCTTCCTGCATGCGCTGGTCTCGAATTGGATCTCCGCGGCCAGCCGTCTCATTCCGCTCGGCCAGACCGACAGCCAGCGCGTGCTGGTGCGGCTGGAAGCCGCCGTCGCCGCGACGGCCAATCGCGCATTGAATGCGACCTTGGACGATCTCGGCAGCGCAACGTTTCGCGCCGATCTCGCCAGCCTGCGGCACGAGACGCAATATACGCGGCTGTTCCGGTCGTGAGAGCGCCGCGCCTTTGACCCATCGAGAGAAAGCGAACACCATGTCGAAATCTCACGGCCCCTTGCGTGTCGGCGTCGGCGGTCCGGTCGGATCGGGCAAGACCCAGCTGATGGATTTGCTCTGCAAGAGCATGCGCGACCGCTACGACATCGCCGCGATCACCAATGACATCTACACCAAATGGGATGCGGAGTTCCTGGTGCGTTCGGGCTCGCTGACGCCGGATCGCATCGCCGGTGTCGAGACCGGCGGCTGCCCGCACACGGCCATCCGCGAGGACGCCTCGATGAATCTCGCTGCGGTGGCGGACATGCGGGCCAAGTTTCCCGGGCTGGACCTCGTGCTGATCGAGTCGGGCGGCGACAATCTCGCTGCCACTTTTTCCCCGGAGTTGGCCGACCTCACCATCTATGTGATCGACGTGGCGGCCGGCGACAAGATCCCGTCCAAGGGCGGTCCTGGCATCACCCGGTCCGATCTTCTGGTCATCAACAAGATCGACCTCGCCCCCCATGTCGGCGCCTCCCTGGAGAAGATGGACACGGACGCCAGGCGCATGCGTGGCGAGCGTCCTTTCGTCATGACCAACCTGAAGAAGAGCGAGGGGCTGGACCGCATCATCGGCTTCATTGAGGCCAAAGGCGGCTTGAAACGGGCCGGCTGACGGCGCGACGACTTGGCGCACGCAGTTTTCGCCGTTAACCCTGGGCTCGAGCTGCAACGACGGAACAAATTTCGGACACGGCGATTGACTACCTCCGGTGCCCGGGCAATTCACCCCCGCCAGACCATCGGCCGGGCGGATTAAGCTTTCCAGGCGACCTACGTTGCGTACCGATGTCTCCTCCTTCATTATCTCTGCCACTGGGGTTCACCCTGTTTCGGCACATGGCCGTTCGAGCGGCGTTCATATGCTCCTTGTTTATTGCCGACCTCCTGCTTTCGCCTGAGTAGTCGCGTGGTCCGGCTGGGTTTCATCATCGGCTTCATCGCTCTGCTCGGAGCCCTGCTCTCCGGGCTTGCGGCCTATCGCGTCCACGATCAGGAGTTGGCGCTGGACCGGATCGCGCTTGCGCGTGCGATCGACGTCCACGCCAGCCTGGTCCAGGATCGGCTCACCGAGCGCGAACTGCTCGCGCGCGTCGCCTCTGGCCTGTTCCGCACGCCATCCGTGATCAAGCCGAACATGTTGGAGCCGCTGCGCTCGGCCATCTACGCCTTCAAGACGGATTTCGTGGTGGCCGGCTGGATCGCCCGGCTGAAGCCGAACGAGCTCAACGCGGCGCAGGCTGCCATTGGCGGCGCCGGCTTCCCGAATCCGAAGATCCGCACCTTCGACGACAAGCCGATCAATCCGGCCGAGATCACCCAGCCGATCGATGTGCTGCTGGATCTCGAGCCGCGTAGCGACGAGACCAAGGCCCTGCCGGGCCGGAGTTACGACCAGGACCAGGTTCGCAGCGCCATGCTGACGCGCGCCCGGATCGAGAAGAGGTCGGTGGCTTCGGACCCGGTTCCGCTGTTGCGCACAAATGGACCGATCGGCGTCATCGTGGCCGCGCCCGTCATTCCCGAGGGAGCGACCGAGCCGGCCGGGTTCGTCACGTTTTCCTACGAACTCGCCTCGCTGATGTTGACCAATGACGACATGTCGTTGTTCTCGGTCGCGCTCAGGGATCCGCGCAAGGAAGGCGGCGAGCTGATCGCCAACGACCAAGGGGTGGTCTCGACCCGCATGGCGGCGGCGGACGGACCGGTGCCGTCGGCGACGCGCACGGTGAGCTTCGGCGGCCGTGATTGGCAACTCGGCTATTACGCAAAGACCAACTCAGTGCGCCGTGCCGAGCAGACTGCGATCATCGTGGCGGCGATCGGCTTTGCGATCACCGCGATGGTGTGCGGCCTGTTTGGTTATGTCGCCTACAACAATCTGCGGCTCAGCCGGGAAATCCAGGTCAGGATCGGGTTCGAGCGCCGGCTGACCGCGGTCATCGACGAGCTCAACCACCGGGTCAAGAACATCCTTGCGGTGATCCAGTCGATCGTGACGCGGACGTTGCGTCACGGCTCCGATATCGACGTCGCCCGCGAGCTCCTGATCGGGCGCATCCATGCCATGTCCAACGTGGTCTCGCTCCTCAGCGAAAGCCAATGGCAGGGCGTCAAGCTGAAGGGCCTGTTCGAAGCGCGTGCCATCCCGCATGCCGACCGCATCGCCGTCACCGGTCCCGATATCGCGGTCAGCGCCCGCGCGGCGCAGAGCCTCTCGCTGCTGTTCTTCGAGCTTGCCTCGCATTCCGACGAAGGCTTGTCGCTGGTCGGAAAGCATCCGCACATCACCGCCAGCTGGACGGTGACGGGCGAGAATCCCGACGAGATCTTCCAATTCCGCTGGGAGGAGTTCAACACCAGCGAGGCGACGCGCCGCCCCGATTCTGATTTCGGCTTGATCCTGCTTGACCGCGTCGCCCCCGAGGCGCTCGGCGGCACCGCCAAGCGCTATTTCACCGACGTCTCCTACGTCTATGAGCTGACTGCGCCGATGGAGACGGTGGTCGACATGACCGAACGTGACCGCACCGACAAGATCTCGGCTCCGGTGCGGCCTACGCGCAGCTAACTCTTGGGTCGCAACACCAGATCGACCAGGTTGCGTGCGTAGCCAGCCGTGATCGGCGCGATGCCGAAGACGTAGCGGTAGAACAGGCTGCCATAGATCGCGTCGTAGAGATCTTCAGCCGGCCCTTCGGCCAGGATGCTGCCGTCGTTCTGGCCCGCCGCGATCATCTCCACCAGCGCGTCGCGACGGAATTGCAGATAGCGGGCGTAGAACAGCTCGGCAGAGCCGGTCTTGGAAATACATTCGGAGATGACGGCGAGCTGCACCTTGCCGAATTCACCCTGGAGCGCCTCGGCATACGCCGCGGCATGACGGCGGGCACGCGCCGCGGGGGTGCCGGAGCTCACCGGGGGCAGCGGCAGCATCTGCGCGGCATGTTGAAGAAAGGCGTCGATCAACAGCGCCTCGCGGGACGGCCACCATTTGTAGATCGTCATCTTGGAGACGCCGGAGTGGCGGGCGACCGCGTCGATGGTGGTGGCGGCAAGGCCGGTGGACGCCATCAGCGCATAGGCGCTTTCGAGGATGGCGTTGCTGGTCTCGATCGATCGCGGCCGGCCGCGCCGGGGGGCGCTGTCGGCCCCGTCATCTCCGCCATTCGCCATCACCACGCCCGGTCTCCTCGCGCAAGCCGCTCCTGCTTTCGGGATAGCGCAGCCTCGACGGCCGGCCTAGGGAAATCGCAACATGAGGGCCCTATCGCGCCGCGCTAAAGCATGATCCGGAAAAGTGCGAAGCGGTTTTCCGGAAAGATCATGCGCAAACAACAACCTGAAGCGCGATGACGATCCATCTAAATCTCATCGCGCCTTAGGCTTGCTGCCGCAAGGCCGCGGGCAGGTCCTGCCATTTCGACCAGGCGACGTAGTAGGCCACCGCAGTCATCGCGGCGAAGCCGGCGAGGCTGACCACGATCTGCATCGCCACCAGATTGGCGCTGGTGATCAGGATGAGATGGCCGGCGAAGGACAGGAACACGCCGACGCAGAACACGGCGAGCCACTCCTCGCCGCATCGGATCACCGCCTGGAGGGGCTTCAATCGCAGGCCGGGGTGATCGGCCGGAATCAGATGGGTTGCGAGGAAGGCGAGTGCGAGGAAGTGAACCACGCGATAGGGCGCGAGGTTCTCCTTGTCGGTCGGCGCGATGCTGTCGAGCAGAAGGTCCGGCAGGTAGGCGGACAATGCCGGCGAATGGCGCAGCAAGGTAATGGCCATCGCGAATACCAGATAGCTGCCGGCGAGTATCCGCAGCCAGGGCAGGCCGCGCAGCGTGCGCCCCGGAGCGCCGGTCACGGCGAACCAGCCTCCGAGCACCATCAGCATCTGCCAGCACAGCGGATTGAAGGTCCATTCCTGGTCCGGATAGACCCGGAAATTCCAGTCGAACCGGCGCGCGGCAAGATAGAGCGCGACCGATGCCGCCAGTGTCACGTTCGGCCACCGCAACAGGCCCCACAGGGCGAACGGAAAAAAGGCCATCAGCGGGATCATCAATTGCAGGAGGTCGAGGTTCAGCGGCTCCTCCTGGAGCACGAGGCCGCGGACCAGGATGCGCAGCGGGTGCTCGAGTATGCCCGAGATGTTGTATTCATGGATGATTTCCGGCGCCATCGACTGAGAGGCGACGTAGGCGATGGTGTCGATGTAGATCACGAACAGCACGACATAGGCGGCGTAGAGCCGCCAGACCCGGCGGAAGATGCGCGTTGCGGCGACGAGGTAGCCGCGCTCCAGCGCGATCCGGCCGTGGATAATTGCGACGCCATAACCCACCACGAACACGAACAGGTCGGCGGCGCCGCTGAAGCCGAAGTTTCGCAGCGTCAGCAGGTTCACGACGTTGTTCGGGATATGGTCGACGAAAACCGACCAATTGGCGATGCCGAGCGTCAGATACAGCCTGGCGTCGTGATGGAATGCGGCAAGGTTCGCCTGGACGGATGGTTTCATTGCGAAAATGACTTTTGGAATCAGGGGCGACGCTTTTAGCGGCATCCTCCTGCCCATCCGAGTAGCGTTTGCGTGAGTGGGCCGGACGCTCGAAAATTACCGCAAGACCGGCGGCGACACCCGCCGTGCGCCCGCGCTCGTCTTGCGACGAAATTTTCTGAGTACGGGCTCGTGCTTATTCGGCCGGTTCGGCCGATACCTCGTCGGGCACGCCGGCGCGGCTCGCCATGATGCCGAGGGCGACACCGCCGATCGCCAGGATCGGCAATAGCCGCTTGACCCCGATGGCACGAACGATCTGGAGCCCGGTGGCGAGCAGCATGGGGTCGGCGAGCATGCTTGAGGCCGCCGACTTGGCGGCTTGCTCGGCCGCGATCTGGGCCTGCTTGCGCAGCTGTCGCTTGTAGGCCCAGTAGCTCACCGCTGCGGCCAGGGTCAGCAGGAAGAAAACACCGGCGCCGGCGAGGCAGGCTTGCACCGGACCATACTTGTTGAGTACGGAGATGAATACCGCCGCGCAAAGGAAGCACGTGGTGATGAATAACGCGAATGCCGCGCCTGCGGCGAGCGAGGTCAGCCGCACAGTCGTGCCGGTCGATGCACTGATCCCGTCGATGATGCGTTGAAACATGGCCTTGCTCCTCAAATCCCCACAAGCCGAATCGTCCACAAGCCGGCATCGGCGGCGCGGTCGCGCCGCCGTCTCGAGATCCGATCGCGCGTCCTACCGGCGCCAGGCGGCGCCGATCAGGAAGCCGATCCCGAGCGCGAGCCCGACGGTCGCGAGCGGCCGCTGCGTGATCGCGTCTTCGAGCGTCTCCTCGATCGATCCGTAGGCCTCCTGGGCCGCGTCCATCATTGCGCTGCTGCGCTCCGACATGTCGTCGATCGCGGTGTCCATGTTCTCGCGCGCCTGGCGGTAGCCGCGGCGGGCCTGCTTGCTGGTTGAATTGGCAAAGGTGTTGAGCGCGTCGGTGATCTGGTCGGTGAGGGCGGCGATATCGCTTTTCACGGCTGCTACATCCTTCTCGAGGCGTTCTCGGGTGGCTTTGTCGGTCCAGTCTTTCATCCCGGCTTCGGCATTGGTCGTAGACATCAGGAGCTCCGGACTGTTGAGATAGCCGGGAAACGTTTCGCCGTCGGGGAAGTTCCGTTCACGGAAACCGGTCAGTCCTGCGGAAGCTGCGGCGAATCCGCCGGCAGCAGATGCTCCTTGAGGATAAGCGCGACGATCAGGAGCGGCGACGACAGAAACGCGCCCATCGGGCCCCACATCCAGGTCCAGAACGCCAGCGCGAGCAGGACTGCAAGTGCATTCAGCGCCAAGCGCCTGCCAATGATGGTCGGGGTGATGAAGTGCCCTTCCAGAAAGGTAAGGCCGCCGAAGGTGAGCGCCGCCATCAGGCCGCCGCTGATGGTCGGAAAGGCAACCAGCCCGACCACGACGAGCACCACGAACATCGCGACCGGCCCGATGATCGGGATGAAGTTGAGCGTGGCTGCGAGCGCGCCGAGCCCGGCCGGATTGGGCATGCGCGTGAGCGCGCAGATGAGACCGGTGGCGACACCGACGCCGACATTGATGAGCGTGACGGTCAAGAGATAATTGCCGAGATGTACTTCGATCTCGTTGAGAATCCGCAGCGTGCGAAGCCGCGCCTCATGATCGCTGAAGGTCATGATCATGGCGCGTCGCAGGTCGCGCCAGCTGGCGATGAACAGAATCAGGGTGACGAAGAACAGCAGGAATTCGGTAAAGGTCGGTGTCAGAAATTCCAGGGTCGGCTGCACCCACTCGACTTTCGGCATTTGGATGCTCGGAAACCCTTCCGAGCCGCCGATCATGGCTTGCGTCTCTCGCCACAGCGCAAGCGGCCGGTCGAATACGTGCAGCTTGTCTCTCAGCTGCGCGCCAAGCTCCGGCAGGCGCGTGCTCCACTCCATCACCGGCGAGGCGATCAGGGCGACCACGAAAGTGACCACGGCGGTCCCCGCCACCACGATCAGAACGGCAGCCAGGCCGCGCGGGAGCTTGTACCGCTCCAGAAAGCTCGCCGCCGGCGACAGCATGGTGCCGGTGACGAAGGCCATCACGACGGGGAGGAAGAAGGCGCGTCCGACGTAGAGCACGGTCACCGACGCAATCAATAGCAAGCCCGCAAGCGCGAAGGCGACGAATTCGGTGCGGCGGATGACCGGTGGCAGCTCGGAATGGCTGTCGGGAAGCGGCTCGCCTTCGCTGCTGCCGGGAATCAGACGTTCACTGGGAAGGACGCGCACAATCTCTCTCCCGCACGGAAGCCTCGCACCGCGCGCCCGGTAACGAGCCGATAATGCGCGAGCAGCGCGCCGGTTCCATCGCGGCTTCGTGAGGATGTGCTCTCTTGACTGTGACAAGGCTGCCGCGAGTCGCCCCGGAACTCGGATCGCCCTCGCGGAGTTCTCTGGCAAGCGCATCACCCTGATGCATACATTCCACGGGGCAGCACATGACAAAGTTCTCTGCAGTCCGTCGCAGCTTCTCGCCGCGCGCCGTCACCGCATGCGCCTTTGCGACCGCTCTGCTCGCAGTGCCGTTCGGCGGTGCGAGCGCGCAGACGTTCGGCTATTCGCCGATGCAGCCGCAAGCGTATCCGCAGGATCAGGCTTACACGCAGGGCTACGTGAATGCAGCGCCGCAGGCGGCAGACGAGGATGCGCAACTGCCCGATCGCCTGCGCAAGCAGATCGTCGCCTTCGATCGCAGCGAGCCGGCCGGCACCATCGTGATCGATACCAACAACACATATCTCTACTACGTGCTCGGCAACGGTCGTGCCATCCGTTATGGCGTCGGCGTCGGCCGCGAAGGCTTCACCTGGTCCGGCGTGCAGAGCGTCAGCCGCAAAGCGGAGTGGCCGGACTGGCATCCGCCGGCTGAAATGATCGCGCGTCAGCCCTATCTGCCGCGTTTCGTTGCCGGCGGCCCCGGCAACCCGCTCGGCGCGCGTGCGATGTATCTCGGCTCCAGCGAATACCGCATTCACGGCACCAACGACCCCTCCACGATCGGCAAGTTCGTCTCCTCCGGCTGCATCCGCATGACCAACGAGGACGTCATCGACCTGTTCGGCCGCGTCAATATCGGCGCCAAGGTCGTGGTGCTGCCGAAGAATGCTCCGCTGATGGCCAGGGGCGGCGACCCCGCGCGCAAGCGCCCGGCCGTAACGACGCTGCCCTCCGGGCGGCAGGCGCTGAATATCTCTGCGTCGTCGTCCGTGAACTAAGTCGGATTGAGTGAGGTGACATGAGCAGACGTGTGAACAGCAAGCTGGCTGGCGGTCTGGCAGTCCTGGCGATTGCCTCCGCCGGTGTCGCGCAGACACCGTCGGCGCATGCAGAGGATTTTCTCTCGGCCCTGTTCGGTGGTTTTCGGATGCGGCCGCCGCCGGAGATGCGCATGCCGTTCCCGAACGAGGACATGCCGCGCTACGACGAGCCGCGTCGGCGCGCTTCCTACGGCGGCGGCACGGCCTATTGCGTCCGCAGCTGCGACGGCCGCTACTTTCCCGCGCAAGGCAATGATGCCGAGAGCAAGGCTCAATCCTGCAAGAGCTTCTGCCCGGCGTCAGAGACGTCGCTGGTCTATGGCGTCAATATCGACGACGCCACGACCGACAAGGGGAAATCCTATTCCGACCTGCCGAACGCCTACCGCTATCGCAATGAGATCGTGGCCGGCTGTACCTGCAACGGCAAGGATCCGGTGGGTCTGGCACAGGTCAAGGCCGACGAAGACCCGACCTTGCGCAAGGGCGACATCGTCGCCGGCGCCAACGGCCTCGTGGTCGCCAGCCGCAATGCCAATGATCGCCGCGGCGTAGCGATGAATTTTTCGCCGCTGCCGAACTCGGTGCGCGCCAAGTTCCGCCAGGTGCCGGTGGTGGCGAAAGAATAGGGGCGCAGCCGTCGGCTGAGTTGCCGCGCTGGCAGCCGCACGAAGGCTGCCGTCTCGGATCAGCGCTCGCTGTGCTGGCTTGTCCGGGACGACGCTGATCGGTGTCGCGCGGCGTACCCTACGCCGCGCGGATCTTGCCGAGGAAGTCGCTGACCTCCTGGCCGAGCTGGCGGCTCTGGGTCTCCAGCGTCTCGGAGGCCTGCCTCACATTGTCGGCGGCCGCGGCGGCCGCATCCGCATCGGCTTTGACGCCGGTCATGTTGTCCGCGACGTTCTTGGTGCCCTGGGCCGCATATTGGGTGCTGCGGGTGATCTCCTGGGTCGCCGCGCCCTGCTCCTGCACGGCGGCGGCAATCGCGGTCGCCACCTCGTTCACTTCGCCGATGATGCCGCCGATGGTCTGGATCGCATTGATGGCATCGCCCGCGACCTTCTGGATATCGGCGATCTGCTCGGAGATTTCCTCGGTCGCCTTCGCGGTCTGGCTTGCCAGCGACTTCACCTCGGAGGCGACCACGGCAAAGCCGCGGCCGGCCTCGCCGGCGCGTGCCGCTTCGATCGTGGCGTTGAGCGCGAGCAGATTGGTCTGCGCCGCGATGGTGTTGATGAGGCCGACGACCTCGCCGATGCGCCCCGCCGATTTCGCCAGGCCCTGCACGGTGCCGTCGGTCTCGCGCGCCTGCGTGACGGCGCGGCCGGCGATGCCCGCGGCATGCGCGGCCTGCTGGCTGATGTCGTTGATCGAGGCGGAGAGCTCTTCGGCGGCCGCGGCCACGCTGTCGACGCTCATCGAAGCGTCGTTGGAGGCTTTTCCGGCGATCTGCACGCGGTCGTTGGTCTGGCGCGACACGGCGGAGAGGTTACCGGAGGTCTTGCGCATTTCACCGGACGCCTCGTTCAACTCGCCGAGCGTCTTGCGCACCGCGCCCTCGAACTCGCCGACATAGGCCTCGACGGCGCGCTGGCGTGCGGCAGCGCCTGCGTTGCGCTCACGCTCATGCTCTTCGATCTTGAGCTTGTCGCTGGCCTGCTGCTTGAAGGTTTCCAGCGCACCGGCAAGCGCGCCGATCTCATCCTGGCGATCGAGATAGCCGCTGTCGACGGCAAGGTCGCCGCCAGCGACCTTCAGCATGGCATCGCGGATGGTGGTCAGCGGCGTGATGACGCGGCGGCTGACCAGCATGATCGCGCCTGCCGCAACGCCGATGGCCAGCGCCAGCAATCCAAGCTGAACGATCAGTGCGCGCTGCGCTGCGCCGCGTTGCTCTTGTGTGTGGATCTTTGCGCCGTCGAGGGCCGCTTCGGCCACCGAGACCGCACTGGCCATTCGGCCGACCGTCAGCGGACTCCATTGGTTCGCGGTCATTTCGGCCTTCTCGCCTTTGACCAAGGCGTCCGCGAGCCGGTCCCGGAGGGTGAGATATTGAGGTTCGAAGTAAGCGGTCTTGGCGGCCGCCATCGCGGAAGCCAGCGCGGGCGGCAACTGCATACCCGACGTCGACAATTCCAGCGCCTTCCACATCGCCGCTGTGCCGCCGACGAATTGGGTGTAGTTATAGCGACCCTCCGGCGTGATCTTGCCGGCAGCAAGTCCGGTCGACACGATCAGCGAGGCTTCGCCCGCGGTGTTGCGGAGCAGCCAGGCGTTCTGCTTGATCGAGAGCAATTGGTCGATCGTGGCGTCCTCGTGGTTGACAGTGGCCGCCAGCGTGTTCGACAGCTTGTCCAGCACGTCGAGCAGGCCTTGCGTCGTCTCCATGTATTGCTTCGGAAGGCCCGAGCGGCGCTGGTCCTTGGGCTTGGCCACGTCCTCCCAGAACTGCTTCTGCTCCTCGACCAGCAATGTGTAGAGGCGTGACAGTTCCGGCACCAGCGTGCTCGATTGTGGAAAGTCCATCCCCGGCAACAGCTCCAGTGCGTGGGCCATGGCCGGCATCTGCGCATCGCGCAGGGCGCGCAGATACCTTTCGATCTCGGCATCCATCGGCTCGGTCGCGTTGAGGAGCCGGTTGGTGGTCGAACGGTCGGTGCGCAGATTGTGCATCGCCTTGAACAGGTCGGCGGACACATCGGTGATCTGCGAGATGCGATTTGCGGTCTTCAGCCGGTCCCAGGAGGCATAGGCGGTGAGCGAGAGGGCGAGCACGACGCTGGCCGACGTGATCGCGACTACCGCCTTCAGCAGCGTGGACACGGTCAAACGGTTCAGCATCGAAGTCCCCCAATTTCAATTCGCAAAGCTCAAAGGATGCCCGGCAACATCGACAAACGGGCGCGGCAGGTCGGCAATCGCATGCCGTTTGCGGCTCAGAGCGCAAACGGCGCTCAGATCTGAAAGGAAAAGGGTAAAGTTTTAGGCAGGCTGGCGCATCGTAGAAGTACGGAATTACTAGAAGTTGCAATGGGTTGCTTTGATGGAACCAGTGCGGGTGACGAGCGTTAGGCCAGCGGTCGCAATTTGCCTGAAGGGGGTCTCGCGATGCTGGTGGGCGTGCTCGTCACTTTTCTCGTCATTATTCTCGTCCTTTATCTCATCAACATGTTGCCGATGGACGGCCGCGCCAAGCAGATCGCGCGCGTGATCGTCATCATCATCGGCATCGTGTCGTTGTTGAAATATCTCGCGGTTTTCTAGCGCCCTGCCCAAGCGGCGCTGCCCCGGCTTGCGCTGTGCTCGTCTGGGCTATCTGCAACAGAAAGCCCCGGCTTTTGCCGGGGCTGCTATTGTGCTGCTTAGTGCAGCGATTTGAGCCAATCGTCGACGTCCTGACGAACCTGGTCCTTGGCCTTGCCGTAGCGTTCCTGGAGCCGGCCCTCGAGCTGCTCGCGGCGGCCCTCGATCAAGCGGAGGTCGTCGTCAGTGAGCTTGCCCCATTTTTCCTTGGCCGAACCCTTGAACTGCTTCCAGTTTCCTTCGATCCGATTCCAGTCCATGACCATCTCCCGTTGGTTGATGGCCCGACAACGCGAGGCGCATGCAGCCTGTTCCGTGACATAGCGCGACGTTTCGCCCAACAAGGTAGCCCCGGCGAGGCCGGGACTTTTGACGTTCCTGTCCTTCGCTCAGCCGAGCGCCTCTTTATCCAAGCGCCTCTTTATTGAAGAGCCTTGGCCTCGCGGCGGCGCGCGGTGAGGATGTATTCGGTGTAGCCGTTCGGCTGCTCGCGCCCCTTGAAGATGAGGTCGCAGGCCGCCTTGAAGGCGACGCCGTCGAAGGCTGGCGCCATCGGCTTGTAGACGGGATCGCCCGCATTCTGCTTGTCGACCACGACGGCCATGCGCTTCAGCGATTCCATCACCTGCGCCTCGGTGATGACGCCCTGGTGCAGCCAGTTGGCGAGATGCTGGCTGGAGATGCGCAAGGTGGCGCGGTCTTCCATCAGGCCGACATCGTGGATGTCGGGCACCTTGGAGCAGCCGACGCCCTGATCGATCCAGCGCACCACATAGCCGAGGATGCCCTGGCAGTTGTTGTCGATCTCCTGCTTGACGTCGTCGGGCGCCCAGTTCGACTTCGACACCGGAATGGTGAGGATGTCCGAGAGCTTTGCGCGCGCTCCGCCCTTGGTGAGTTCTTCCTGGCGCGCGATCACGTTGACCTGGTGGTAATGCAGGGCATGCAGGGTCGCGGCGGTCGGCGAGGGTACCCAGGCGGTGGTGGCGCCGGCCTGCGGATGGCCGAGCTTCTGCGCCAGCATGTCCGCCATCTTGTCCGGCGCGGCCCACATGCCCTTGCCGATCTGGGCGTGGCCAGGCAGGCCACAGGTCAGGCCCATGTCGACGTTCCAGTCCTCATAGGCCTTGATCCAGGGCTGCGCCTTCATCTCGTTCTTGCGGATCATCGGGCCCGCTTCCATCGAGGTGTGGATCTCGTCACCGGTGCGGTCGAGGAAGCCGGTGTTGATGAACATGATGCGCTTCGAGGCGCGCTGGATGCAGGCCTTGAGGTTGACGGTGGTGCGCCGCTCCTCGTCCATGATGCCGACCTTGAGCGTGTTCTCGGGCAGCGAGAGCATCTTCTCGACGCGGTCGAAGATCTCGCAGGTGAGCGACACCTCGTCGGGGCCGTGCATCTTCGGCTTGACGATATAGGCCGATCCCGTGCGGCTGTTCCTGACCTTGGAGTTGCCCTTGAGGTCGTGGATGGCGAGCAGGCCGGAGACGGCGGCATCCAGCAGACCTTCCGGAATCTCTTCGCCCTTCTCGTCCAGCACCGCGTCGGTGAACATGTGGTGACCGCAATTGCGCATCAACAGCAGGCTGCGGCCGTGCAGCTTGAGCTCGCCCTTGCCATCAGGGGTCTTGTAGCTACGATCGGCGTTGAGCGAGCGCGTCAGCGTCTTGCCGCCCTTCTCGAAATCGGCCGACAGCGTGCCGTTCATCAGGCCGAGCGTGTTGCGGTAGACCAGCACCTTGTCCTCGGCATCGACGGCGGCGACAGAGTCTTCCATGTCAAGGATGGTGGAGACCGCGGCCTCCATGATCATGTCGGCCACGCCGGCCGGATCGTCCTTGCCGATCGCGCTGTTGCGGTCGATCTTGACCTCGACATGCAGGCCGTTGTTGACGAGCAGCACTGCGCTCGGCGCGGCCGCATCGCCCTGGAAGCCAGCGAACTGCGCGGCGTTCTTCAGCGCGGTGGCGTTGCCGCTCTTCAGCTTCACCGCAAGCTGACCTGCGACGACGCTATAGGCGGTGACGTCGGTGTGGCTGCCGGTTGCGAGCGGCGCGGCGGTATCGAGGAACGCCTTGGCCTTGGCGATCACCTTGTCGCCGCGCGCCTTGTTGTAGCCCTTGCCGCCCTCGGAAGGATCATGCGGAATGGCGTCGGTGCCGTAGAAGGCATCATAGAGCGAGCCCCAGCGCGCATTCGCCGCGTTCAGCGCATAGCGCGCATTGGTAAGGGGCACGACGAGCTGCGGGCCGCAGATCTTGCCGATTTCCTCGTCGACATTGGCAGTCTCGACCTTCTGCGTCGCCGGCTCCGGGACGAGATAGCCGATCTCCTTCAGGAAGGCGGTGTAAGCGTTGAGGTCGAACGCCTTGCCCTTGTTGGCACGATGCCAGTCGTCGACCTTGGCCTGCAGCGTGTCGCGCACCGCCAGCAATGCGCGGTTCTTCGGCCCCAGATCCCTGATGATGGCGGCAAGTCCGGCCCAGAACGCATCCGGTGCGATCCCCGTTTTCGGGGCTGCTTCCTTGGCGATGAAATCAAACAGAACAGGGGCGATCTTCAATCCGTGGGCGTCGACGCGTTTCATGATGGGCTTTCTTGTTGGAAATGGCTGTTTTTGGCTGCTTTTGACCCGTCAGCAGCAAAATGCGCCCACCGGGGCGGCTTTCTGGACCTATTAGCCCCAAAATCAGGGCGGTGAGAAGACCCCCGGAGGCTTGTCAAAATGTCAAGTCGAAGGGCGGCCGCGGCTCGTTTTACAAACCGATTGAACCCGGCTCTCCGACACGCGCACGACCCCGCTCCCTCTCCCGCTTGCGGGGGAGGGCTGGGGTGGGGGTGTCTCCGCGTCGGGATTGCCAGGAAATTGAGGAGGATCTCCCTGCGTGGCGAGAGCCCTCACCCGCCGCGCTCTACGAGCGCGTCGGCCTCTCCCGCAAAGCTTGTGGGAGAGGCGGAGCAAGCCCGCAGGCCGTCGAATCCATGTGCGATGACTCTCCCCACAAGGGGGGAGGGAACGCACTACCTGTATGGTGGCAGCGCATGTACCATGGAAAGTGCTTGCCTCAAATATTGGCCGCGAGGTCCACGGCCTCGTCGAACAGCACGCCTGAAGTCTTCAGCATGCGTTCGATCTCGTCGGCGGCCTCCGCGACCGTTCGCTTCGACGTGTCGATCGCGAGCTCGGCGCCCAGCGGCGCTTCGTAGTCGTTGCCGATGCCGGTGAACGAGGCCAGCGCGCCGGCGCGCGCCTTCTTGTAATGGCCCTTGGGGTCGCGCTCCTCGCACACGTCGGCGGGCGTCGCGACGTGGATCTCGCAGAAGGCGGTGTCGGCGATCCGACGCGCGGTGGCGCGATCTTCGCGGGCCGGCGAGACGGCGGCGACGATGGCGATGTGGCCGTTACGCGCGAGATGCGTCGCCACTTCCGCGAGGCGGCGGATGTTCTCGCTGCGATCCGCGGCCGAGAAGCCGAGATCGCTGTTGAGCCCGGCGCGCAGCGTGTCGCCGTCGAGCAGGATCGGCGAGCCGCCATTGCTGAACAGTCGCCGCTCCAGCGCCTTGGCGAGCGTGGATTTGCCGGAGGCGGGCAGGCCGGTGAGCCAGACCACGGCGCCGTTGTGCTGATAGCGTGCCGAGCGCTCGTCTGGACGCAGGGCCGATTCCACTGGCACGATGTCGACGGGGACGGCGCGCTGGCCGGCATCGACCGACAGCACCAGGCCGCCGCCGGCGATGCGTCCGGCGATCTCGATCACCAGGCGCCCGGTGCGCGGGTTCTCGGTGTAGGGATCGGTGGCAATCGGATTCGAAAGAGAGATATCGATCTCGCCGACATGATTGCGGCCGATCGCCTTGTTCTCGCTGCTTTCGAGTTCGCCCGGATCGACCGCCTTCTCGATCGCCACCACGGTGGCGCGGCTTTCCTTCGGTCCGCAGCGCACCAGCAACTGGTCGCCCTTGGCGAGCGGCTTGTCGTGCAGCCAGAAGATCCGCGCGCGGAGGCGCCGCGTCTCACGTGGCGCGGTGCCGGCATGCGCGACGATGTCGCCGCGCTCGATGAACAGCTCGCGGTCGAGCGTGATGCCGACCGAGCGGCCGGCACCTTGCCGTCCGGCAACCGGCGTTACCGGCCAGCTCTCCACCGTCTTGATCTTGGCGATCTTGCCGGCCGGCATGATCACGATCTCGTCGCCAGCTTTCAGGCTGCCGGATTCGATGCGGCCCGCCACGATGCGGCGGTCGTCGAACTTGTAGATCGCCTGAACCGGCAGGCGCAGCGCCAGCGCTTCGAGCGGCCGCGCCGGCTCGAGCCGATCAAGCGCCTCGACCACCGTCGGTCCCTGGTACCAGCCGATCCGGTCGGTGCGATCAGCGACGCCGTCGCCGTCGCGGGCCGAGATCGGGATCACGGCCGTGGGCGTCACGCCGAGGCCGCTCAGATGTGCGGAGATCTCGTCGCTGATCGCCTTGAAGCGATCGGCGGAAAAGTCGACCCGGTCCATCTTGTTGACGACGATGGCGACCTGCTTCACGCCGAGCAGATGCAGGAGATAGCCGTGGCGCCTGGTCTGGTCGCGCACGCCTTCGAGCGCATCGATGATCAGCACCGCGCCGTCGGCCTGCGAAGCGCCGGTGATCATGTTGCGGAGGAATTCGGCGTGACCGGGCGCGTCGATCAGCACGATGTCGCGCGAATTGGTGCGGAAGCGGATCTGCGTGGTGTCGATGGTGATGCCCTGGTCGCGCTCGGTCTGCAGCGCGTCGAGCAGGAACGACCATTCGAACGGCATGCCGCGCCGCGCGCTGACGGCTTTCAGCATTTCCAGCTTGCCGTCAGGCAGGCTGCCGGTCTCGTGCAAGAGGCGGCCGACCAGCGTCGACTTGCCGTGGTCGACATGGCCGACGATGACGATCCGCACTTGCGGACGGGTGGTGCCGTTCGGCGTTGTGGGCGAGGCAGGCGTGACGAGCATGTTCATAGCCGCATTGCGTCCTTGATCAGAGATAGCCGGCGACGCGCAGGCGCTCGAAAGCGTCCTCGGTCTCGTGGTCGAGCGCGCGCCCCGCGCGTTCCGGCACCTTGGTCTGTTCGAGCTCGATCAGGATCTCGTCGATGCTCGAGGCCGTCGAATTCACGGGATTGGTGATGTCCTGATCGCCGAGCGAGCGGTAGCGCTTGCCGTTCTTGGCAAGGTAGAGCGGGATGATCGGGATGTTCTCGCGCTTGGTGTAGGCCCAGATGTCGGCCTCGGTCCAATGCAGGATCGGATGGATGCGCAAGTGAGCGCCTTGCGGCGGCGAGGCGTTGAAATGGTCCCAGAATTCCGGCGGCTGGTCGCGCACGTCCCAATTGCCCTCCAGGCCGCGCGGCGAGAACACGCGCTCCTTGGCGCGGGTTGCTTCCTCGTCGCGGCGGATGCCGGCGATCAGGCCATCGAAGCCGTACTTTGCGAGCGCCATCTTCAGGCCCTCGGTCTTGCGGGCGGCGGAGCGGGCCGCCGGCGGCAATGTCGGATCGACGGCATCGATCGGCGGGCAGGGCTCGACGCGCAGATCGAGATCCCACTCTTTGCCGTAATGATCGCGGAAGCGATACATCTCCGGAAACTTCTTGCCGGTGTCGACGTGAAGGGCCGGGAACGGCATCTTGCCGAAGAAGGCTTTCCGCGCCAGCCAGATCATGACGTTGGAGTCCTTGCCGAGCGACCAGAGCAGGGCGATCTTCTTCAGGCGGGCGAAGGCCTCGCGGAAGATGTAAATGCTCTGCGCCTCGAGCTGGTCGAGATGGTCCATGCTCGGCGCAACATCAGCAGAAAATTCTTGCGGGCCCGAGCGCGCGATGGGGACTGGGCTGCTCACTCCGACGGCTGCGGAATCGTCCTTGAGAAGATGCATCTCTGCCACTTTGCGTTTGGAGGCGAAAATTCTATAGTTGCGACGCGGGAGAGAAGAAAAAATTTTCTCTTTGCGCGCTCGAAACGACACATATATAGAAAATAATTCCAGTCAACCCCGGATGTGGGGAAGCGAGTATCGCATGCGGTTCTTGCCGGTATTTCTCGATCTCAAGGCCGGCCCGGTGGTTCTCATCGGCACGGGCGAGCTTTTGCGCGCCAAGCTGCGCGTGCTCGCCGCCGCCGGCGCGCGGCTGCGCGTGCATGCGATCGACGGCAATCAGGATCTCGGCCTCGGCGCCGAGGACGCGGCGCGCATCGACATCGCGACGGGCGATCCGTTGACCGCTGACCTTGCCGGCGTCATCGCCATTGTCTGCGCCGGTGCGGGCGATGTCGGTGTGGCGATGTCGGTCCGCGCCAAGGCGCTCGGCCTGCCCGTTAACGTCATGGACGATCTCGAGCATTCCAGCTTCATCTTTCCGGCGATCGTCGACCGCGGTGACGTCGTGGTGGCGGTCGGCACCGGCGGTACCTCGCCGGTGGTGGCCCGGCGCGTGCGCGAGAAGATCGAGGCGCTGCTGCCGGCGCGCATCGGCGAGCTCGCCGAGTTCATCGGCAGCTTTCGCAAATCGATCAACGAGCGCATCGCCGAGTTTCCGCTGCGCCGCCGCTTCTGGGAGCGGGTGATCGACGGCCCGATCGGCGCCGCCGTGCTGGCCGGCCGCAAGGCGGAAGCAGACGCGGCGCTCAAGGCCATTTCAGATCCTTCCGACTTCGCCCGCGCCGACAAGCCGGAAGGCTTGGTCGCGCTGGTCGGCGCCGGTCCGGGCGATCCTGATCTCCTCACCATCAAGGCGCTGCGCGCATTGCAGGACGCCGACATCGTCTTCCATGACGAGCTGGTCTCGCCCGAGATTCTCGACCGCATCCGCCGCGACACCACGCGCGTTGCCGTCGGCCGCCGCGTCGGCAAGCCCGGCATCGGCCAGGACGCCATCAACAAGCGCATGATCGAGGCCGCGCAATCCGGCCAGCGGGTGGTGCGGCTGAAGGGCGGCGATCCCTTCGTGTTCGGACGCGGCGGCGAAGAGGTCGACGCGCTGCGCGCCGCCGGCGTCGCCTATTCGATCATTCCCGGCATCACCGCCGGCCTCGGCGCGGCCGCCGATTTCGAGGTGCCGCTCACCTACCGTCACGAGGCGACCCGCATCACCTTCCTCACTGCCCACAAGGCCCGCGACGCGGAAGTGGTGGACTGGTCGACGCTGACCGACACCAGGATGACCGTTGTCATCTACATGGGCGTGTCCGCTGCACCTGCCGTGCGCGCGGGCCTGCTTGCCGCGGGGCGTTCGCCAGAGACGCCGGTCGGCGTGTTCGCCCGCGTCACGCGTCCCGATGCGCAAGGCGCGATCGGCACGCTTCGCGACCTTCCCGAACTCGCACGGCGGGCCGATGGCGGTCCCGCCATACTCATTATTGGCGAGGTGGTCCGGCGTGCCGGTTCGCTTCGCCGCCAAACGCCAAAGCAAATCATCTCTGACCTATTGGATGCAGCCGAATGACCTCCCCGCTTGAACAGAAGAAGATCAAGATCGCCGGCCCCTCGATCGTGACCGCCAACCGCACCTGGGACGGCATCGTGGTCTATCGCACCGCCGCCAAGAGCTGGTCTGCGGACCTGTCGGAAGCTGCGATCGTGCGCAACTCGGACGAGGCCAAAGCGTTGCTTGCGGAGTCCGTTGCGGATGACGTCGGCGCGATCGGTCCCTATATCGCCCCGGTGCAGGTCGGCGCCGACGGCAAGATCGAACCCGGCAACCTGCGCGAACAGATTCGCCGCACCGGTGTGACCATCGGACAGTCGGCCCAGGCTTAAGGCACGTTCTATGTACGCTTACGACGAAATCGACCGCACGCTCGTCAACGAGCGCGTCTCGGAGTTCCGCGACCAGGTGAAGCGGCGCCTCTCCGGCGAGCTCACCGAGGACGAGTTCAAGATCCTGCGTCTGCAGAACGGCGTCTATCTGCAATTGCACGCCTACATGTTCCGCGTCGCGATTCCCTACGGCACGCTGGCGACCAACCAGTTGCGGGCGCTGGCGCATGTCGCACGCAAGTACGACCGCGGCTATGGCCACTTCACCACACGTCAAAACATCCAGTTCAACTGGATCAAGCTCGCCGAGCTGCCGGACGCGCTGGAAGACCTCGCCAACGTCGGCATTCATGCGATGCAGACCTCCGGCAACAACATGCGCAACGTCACCTCGGATCAGTGGGCCGGCGTCGCGCCCGGTGAGATTGAGGATCCGCGCATCTGGTCGGAACTGATCCGCCAGCACACCACGCTGCATCCGGAATTCTCGTTCCTGCCGCGCAAGTTCAAGATCGCGATCACCGCGTCCGATCACGACCGTGCCGCGATCAAGATCCACGACATCGGCCTGCGCCTGATCAAGAACGAGAAGGGCGAGACCGGCTTCGAGGTGCTGGTCGGCGGCGGTCTCGGCCGCACGCCGTTCATCGCCAAGACCATCAAGCACTTCGTGCACGGCCGCGACATCCTCAGCTATATCGAGGCCATCCTGCGCGTCTACAACCAGTACGGCCGCCGCGACAATATCTACAAGGCGCGCATCAAGATCCTGGTGCACGAGCTCGGCATCGAGAAGTTTTCGCGTGAGGTCGAGGAGGAGTGGCAGCACATCCGCAACTCCTCGCTCCAGATCGACGACGAGGTGATCGAGGACATCCGCTCGCGCTTCACCTATCCAGCTTACGAGAAGTTGCCGCACATGCCGGACGAGCTGCGGCAGGCCGCGGCCGATCCTGACTTCGAGGCGTGGCGCAAGAATTCGGTGGCCCCGCACAAGGTGCAGGGCTACTCGATCGTCACGATCTCGCTGAAGCCCACCGGCGGACCTCCGGGCGATGCTACTGCCGAGCAGATGGACGCGCTCGCCGATCTCGCCGACAAATATTCCTTCGGTGAGATCCGTGTCGGCCACGAGCAGAACCTGGCGCTGCCGCACGTCGCCAAGCGTGACCTGCCGGCGCTGTGGAAGGCGCTCGACAAGCTCGGGCTTGCGACCCCCAACGTCAATCTGATCAGCGACATCATCGCCTGCCCCGGGCTCGACTATTGCTCGCTGGCGAATGCACGCTCGATCCCGATCGCGCAGGAATTGACCCGGCGCTTCGCCAATCACGAGCTCGCCAATTTGATCGGCCGGCTCCACATCAACATCTCAGGCTGCATCAATGCCTGCGGCCATCACCATGTCGGTCATATCGGCATCCTCGGCGTCGAGAAGAACGGCGAGGAGGTCTACCAGATCACCATCGGCGGCCGTGCCGACGAGAACGCCACGCTCGGCACCCTGATCGGTCCCGGCGTCAAGTTCGACGAGGTGGCCGACGTCGTCGAGGATATCGTGGAAGCCTATCTGGCGCTGCGCGAGCGGCCCGAAGAGCTGTTCATGGACACCGTGAAGCGCCTCGGCGTCGAACCTTTCAAGGAGCGCGTCTATGCCACTCGTTAAAGGCGGAAAGATCACCGACGACAGCTTTGCCAAGCTCGCCGTCGATACGCCGCTGCCCGAGAGCGGCGACCTCCTGGTGCCGGCCGAGCGCTTCCTTGGCGAAGCCGATGCGCTGCTCAAGCGTTCGGGCAAGGTCGGCGTGATCTGGCCCAACAATCGCGACATCAGCGAGCTCGTGCCGTATCTCGGCAAGATCGCCGCCGTCGCGCTGGTGTTCCCGACCTTCCGCGACGGGCGCGCCTACAGCCAGGCGCGCCTGCTGCGCGAGCGCTACGATTATCGCGGAGAATTGCGGGCCACCGGTCAGGTGCTGCGCGATCAGTTCGTGTTCATGCTGCGCGCCGGCTTCGATGCCTTCGAGGTCAAGAAGCAGGCCGATGCGGAGGCGTTCATGCAGACTGCCAAGCGCTATTCGGTGTTTTACCAGCCGACCGGCGATGGCCGCATCACGGCGCTGCACCGGCGCATGCAGCTGCGTCACTCCGAGGGGGTCGGCACGTGAACATGGTTGCGTCTCAGCTCGCTCCAAGGTCCGTTGCCGCGCTGCCTTCGGCGGAGGAGCTCGATCGGAGCTTGCGCGATGCTTCGCCCGCCGAGATCATCGCTGCGGCCCTGAAGACGGTCGGGCGCGAGAAGCTGGCGCTGGTGTCGTCGTTCGGCACGGAATCGGCGACGCTGCTGAAGGTCATGGCCGACGTCGATCCGGCGATCCCCGTGATCTTCCTCGATACCGGCTGGCTGTTCGAGGAGACGCTCGCCTATCGGGACACGCTGATCGCAGCGCTGGGCCTGACGGATGTCCGCTCGATCAAGCCGGCCGAGGAGACGCTGTCGCGCCAAGATCCCGATCGCGATCTCTGGTTCTCCGATCCCGATGCCTGCTGCCGCATCCGCAAGGTGGAGCCGCTGGCGCGTGCGCTGAAACCGTTCTCGGCCTGGCTCAATGGCCGCAAGCGCTTCCAGGGCAATGCGCGCACCGACATTCCCGTCGTCGAGGACGACGGTGCGCGGTTGAAGTTCAACCCGTTCGCCAACGTCTCGCGCGAGGAACTCGAGGCGATCTTCGTCCGCGCCAAATTGCCGCGTCACCCCCTGGTCGCCTCCGGTTTCCGGTCGGTTGGGTGTATGCCTTGCACGAGCAGAACGGCCGAGGGCGAGGATGAGCGCGCCGGTCGCTGGCGCGGCCGGGCCAAGACAGAATGCGGCATCCATACGATGAAGATCTCGTAGCACAGCTGCGCTGCACGCTTGCAAACAAGAAAATCCGGTTCCGTTGACTTAAGAGCGTTTCGCCCCGAGTTATGCCTGCCATCGATGACGCCGATGTCGTCGAGGTGAATGGAGATGGACATGATGCGCCGTATCGTTCCGCTCGCTGCAGGATTGCTCGCAACGGGATTCTTGGTAACGGGCCTCTTGGCAGGCCCGGCTCTCGCCGCTGACATCAACCTCTTGAACGTGTCGTACGATCCGACGCGCGAACTCTATGCCGAGTTTAACAAGGCATTCGCCAATGCCTATCAGAAGGAGACCGGCAAGAGCGTCGAGATCAAGCAGTCGCATGGCGGCAGCGGTTCGCAGGCGCGCAGCGTTATCGACGGATTGCAGGCCGATGTGGTGACGCTTGCGCTCGCCTATGACATCGATGCGATCGCCGGCAAGGGCCTCACGGCGACGGACTGGCAGAAGCGGTTGCCGCAGAATTCATCACCCTACACCTCGACCATCGTGTTCCTGGTGCGCAAGGGCAATCCCAAGGCCATCAAGGACTGGGACGACCTGATCAAGCCGGGCGTCGCCGTGATCACGCCGAACCCGAAGACGTCGGGCGGTGCGCGCTGGAATTACCTCGCAGCATGGGGCTTTGCGCAGAAGAAGTTCGGCTCGGCGGACAAGGCCAAGGACTTCATCGGCAAGCTCTACCAGCAGGTGCCGGTGCTGGATACCGGCGCGCGAGGCGCTACCGTGACCTTCGTCGAGCGCGGCGTCGGCGACGTGCTGCTCGCCTGGGAGAACGAGGCGTTCCTGGCGCTGAAGGAGTTCGGCGCAGGCAAGTTCGAGATCGTTGCGCCGCCGCAATCGATCCTGGCTGAGCCGCCGGTCGCGATCGTCGACAAGGTTGCCGATAAAAAGGGCACGCGCAACGCCGCCGATGCGTACCTTCAGTATTGGTACACGAAAGAAGGTCAGGAGATCGCCGCGCGCAACTTTTACCGTCCGCGCGATGCCGAGATCGCCAAAAAATATGAAAACGCCTTCGCCAAGGTCGAACTATTTACGATCGACGACGTTTTTGGAGGTTGGGCCAAGGCTCAGAAGGAGCATTTTGCCGACGGCGGTGTCTTCGATCAGATCTACAAGAACTGATCTGGCGCTGTCGGAGGGGCGATAACAGGGGGCTTGGTGAGCGCAATCGCAGCACGACGCCGGACGTTGCCGGGCTTCGGTCTCACGATGGGACTGACGCTGTCCTGGCTGTCCGTCATCATCCTGATTCCGCTCGCCGGGCTGTTTCTGAAGTCGCTCGAGCTCAGTCCCGAGCAGTTCTGGAATGTCCTCTCCAGCCGCCGGACCCTGAACGCCTTGCGCGTCTCCTTCGGCCTCGCCTTCGCGGCAGCCTGCGTCAATCTCGTCATGGGCAGCATCATCGTCTGGGCGCTGGTGCGCTACCGCTTCCCCGGCCGCCGGCTGTTTGACGCCATCGTCGACGTGCCCTTCGCGCTGCCGACCGCGGTCGCGGGCGTCGCGCTGACCGCGCTCTTCGCCGAGAAGGGCTGGCTGGGTGCCCCGCTTGCGGCGCTCGGCATCAAGGTGGCGTTCACGCCGGTCGGCATCTTTGTCGCCATGATCTTCATCGGTATTCCGTTCGTGGTGCGCACGGTGCAGCCGGTGCTGCAGGATCTCGATCCGGAGATCGAGGAGGCGGCGGGCAGCCTTGGCGCCAGCCGCTGGCAGACCATCATCCGCGTGATCCTGCCTTCTCTGGCGCCAGCGCTGCTTACCGGGCTCGCGCTCGCCTTCGCGCGCGCGGTCGGCGAATACGGCTCGGTGATCTTCATCGCCGGCAATCTGCCCAACGTGTCCGAGATCGCGCCGCTCTTGATCGTGATCCGGCTCTCCGAGTTCCGCTATGCCGATGCCACTGCCATCGCGGTGGTCATGCTCGTCGTCTCCTTCGTCATCATCTTGGCGGTCAACCGGCTCCAGCGCTGGGCGCAGAGCCGGATCCCGGCGCGTTGAGGGCGGACCATGACGATGCAGATCGCAGACACCGTGTCGCTATCGGCCTCCGACGCCAAGGCACGGGCGCGTGCGCGCGCGGCGGCAGCGCGTGATAGCCTTCGCACCGAGCCCCGCGCGGTGCGCATCGTCGTCATTGCGCTGGCGGTGATCTTTCTCACCGTGTTCGTGGTGCTGCCGCTCGTCGTCGTGTTCGCGCAGGCGTTCTCGAACGGCATCCTCGCCTATTTCGCCGCGCTCGCTGAGCCGGAGGCGTTGGCGGCAATCAAGCTGACGCTGGTGGTCGCGGCGATCTCGGTCGGCCTCAATCTCGTGTTCGGCCTCGTCGCGGCCTGGGCCATCGCCAAATTCGATTTCCCCGGCAAGACCTTCCTGATCACGCTGATCGACCTGCCGTTTTCGGTCAGTCCGGTGATCTCGGGCCTCGTCTTCGTGCTGCTGTTCGGCGCGCAGGGCTATTTCGGCAGCTGGCTGCGCGACCACGACATCCAGATCCTGTTCGCGGTGCCCGGTATCGCGCTCGCCACCACCTTCGTGACCTTCCCGTTCGTGGCGCGCGCACTGATTCCCCTGATGCAGGAGCAGGGCACGCAGGAGGAGGAGGCCGCGATCTCGCTCGGCGCCTCGGGTCTTCAAACCTTCTTCCGCGTCACCTTGCCCAACATCAAATGGGGCGTGCTCTATGGCGTGCTGCTCTGCAATGCCCGCGCGATGGGCGAGTTCGGCGCGGTCTCCGTCGTCTCCGGCCACATCCGCGGCGAGACCAACACCATGCCGCTGCTGGTGGAGATCCTCTACAACGAATATCAGTTCGTCGCCGCCTTCGCGATCGCCTCGCTGCTCGCAATGCTGGCGCTGATCACGCTGGTCGCCAAGACAATTCTCGAACGTCACCTCGACGAAGGACAAGACGTCAATGACCATTGAAGTCAGGAATCTCGTCAAGACGTTCGGCAGCTTCAAAGCCCTCGATGGCGTCGATCTCAAGGTCGATAACGGCGAGCTGCTGGCGCTGCTCGGGCCATCAGGCTCCGGCAAGACCACGCTGCTGCGGATCATCGCCGGCCTCGACTGGCCCGACGCGGGCGAAGTCTCTTTCAATGGCGAGGATGCACTGGCGCAAGGTGCACGCGAACGGCATGTCGGCTTCGTATTCCAGCATTATGCGCTGTTCCGCCACATGACGGTGTTCGAGAACGTCGCCTTCGGTCTGCGCGTGCAGCCGCGCGCCGTTCGTAAGGATGAGGCCACCATTCGTGCGCGCGTGAAAGAGCTGCTCGACCTCGTGCAGCTCGACTGGCTCGCCGATCGCTATCCGAGTCAGCTCTCCGGCGGCCAGCGCCAGCGCATCGCGCTTGCCCGCGCCCTCGCGATCGAGCCGCGCATCCTGCTGCTCGACGAGCCGTTCGGTGCGCTCGATGCCAAGGTGCGGAAAGAACTGCGGAAGTGGCTGCGCTCGCTGCATCACGAGATCAACGTCACCTCGATCTTCGTGACCCACGACCAGGAGGAGGCGCTGGAAGTCGCCAACCGTGTCGTGGTGATGGACAAGGGCAGGATCGAGCAGATCGGCTCGCCGGATGACGTCTATGAGAGCCCGGCCAGCGCTTTCGTGCACGGCTTCATCGGCGAATCCATCGAGTTGCCGGTCGAGGTCGAAGGCGGCGTCATCAGGCTCGGCGACCGGCCGCTCGCCCTCGCGGCGGACGGGCTTGCGCCTGGCGCGTCAAAACTGTTCGTGCGGCGACATGATATGTTGGTGGGCCCGCCCGGCAGCGGTGCCTTCGAGGGCGCCGTGCAACACGTCCGCAATTTCGGTCCCGTGCAGCGGGCCGAGGTCGCACTGTCGGGCGGCAAGACTATCGAGATCGACGCCCCCCGCGACAAGGAACTGCGCATCGGCGACACGATCGGCCTCAAACCGCGCCGTTACCGGATATTTGCGGGCTAGAAATCTCCCCCGTCATTCCGGGGCGCGCGCTAGCGCGCACCCGGAATCCCGAGCTTGTAGCGTAAGATTCTCAGGTGCGCAGTTGCGCACCAGAGTTCAGTACTGCGCACTGCCCCGGAATGACGGCTCAAATTCTCTTCAAAATTCACCTTTCAGCCACGGTTGGTATGCAACAACGGCCCCTCATTTGGGGGCACTCCATGCGCGCTGCGGCCGCAATTCTCATCACTTTGCTGCTCGCCGGCTGTGCCGGCAACGAGACACCGGTCCAGCAGCCGTCCATGTATGCCGACATGGCGGTTCCGGGCTCTAAGCTGGATGCGCAGGCGGCCGCGATCATGATCTCGCAATATCGCCAGAACAACGCCCTTGGCGCCGTCGTGATCGATCCCGATCTGATGCGCCTCGCTGAATCCCAGTCAAATGCGATGGCGGCGGCCAACAAGATGGACCATGACGTCCGTGCGCCGCTGGCCAAGCGCCTGGCCGCCGGCGGCTATCCCGCGACCGTGGCGGTCGAGAACATCTCGGCCGGCTATCATACGCTGGCGGAAGCGTTTTCCGGCTGGCGCGACTCGCCCCCGCATCGCGCCAACATGCTCAAGGGCGGTGTCACAAAATTGGGCATCGCGGCGAGCTATGCTCCCGGCACCAAATACAAGGTGTTCTGGACCATGATCCTGGCCTCGACGGAGCGATAAGCCAGACTTGATCCCGGCATGCATTGACGCCGCGGCGGAGGGTCGCCACGGTGGCGCGCCATTTGCTATTGTTCCCCCATGACCGATCGTAGCCCGGAATCCGCCAGCATCCCCGCGAATGCGCAACGCGTCCTGGTCCTGCAGGGCGGCGGCGCGCTCGGCTCCTACCAGGCCGGCGCCTATCAGGCGCTGTGCGGCGCCGGCTTCGAGCCGGAATGGGTCGCCGGCATTTCGATCGGCGCGGTCAACGCCGCCATCATCGCCGGCAACGAGGGGCAGACCCGGGTCAAGCGGCTCAAGGAATTCTGGGAGATGGTGTCGGCGCCGGTGCCGTGGAAGCCGATCGACAAGAGCGATCATAGCCGTGAGCTGTTCAATTCGACCAGTGCCGCGCTGATTGCGACCTTCGGTGTGCCCGGCTTCTTCACGCCGCGGATTCCGCCGGCGCCGCTCTGGCCGCCCGGCAGCCCGCAGGCCGAGAGCTATTACGACACCTCGCCGCTGAAGAAGACGCTGGAGCGTCTCGTCGATTTCGACCGCATCAACGACCTGAAGACCCGTCTGTCGGTCGGCGCCGTCGGGGTCACCTCAGGCAACTTCAAATATTTCGACAATTTCGAGTTCAAGAAGCTCGGCAAGTCCATCGGTCCCGAGCACATCATGGCCTCCGGCGCGCTGCCGCCCGGCTTTCCCTCCGTGATGATCGAAGGCGAGCACTATTGGGACGGCGGCATCGCCTCCAACACGCCGCTCGACTATGTGCTCGATGCCGAGGTCGATCGCGACATGCTGATCTTCCAGGTCGACCTGTTTTCCGCGCGCGGCGATCTGCCGACCTCGCTACTGGAGGCCGCCGAGCGCGAGAAGGACATCCGCTATTCCAGCCGCACGCGGATGAACACCGACAAGAACAAGCAGTTGCACAACGCCCGCAGGGCCGTGCGCGACCTGATCGGCAAATTGCCGGATTATCTGAAGAACGACCCTTCGGTCGAATTCCTGGCGAAAGTGTCGCGCGAAAGCACCGTCACCGTGGTGCATCTGATCTACCGCAGCAAGAACTACGAATCCTCGTCCAAGGATTACGACTTCTCGCACGTCGCCATGGTCGAGCATTGGGAGGCCGGCGTGCGCGACGTGCATCTGTCGATGCGCCACAAGGATTGGCTCGAGCGGCCGCAGTCCGGCGAGACCATGGTGACCTACGATCTCACGGGGGACGTCTCCGCGCCCCCGGCAAAAAGGAGCGAATAGAATGGGTAGTCTGTCAGGCAAGAATGCCGTCGTGACCGGGTCCACCAGCGGCATCGGGCTCGCTTATGCGCGTGCGTTCGCCAGCGCCGGTGCCAACGTCGTCATCAACGGCTTCGGCTCGCCGGAGGACATCGAGAAGGAGCGCGCCAAGATCGAGGCGGATTTCAAGGTGAAGGCGATCTATTCGCCCGCCGACATGACCAAGCCCGCCGAGATCGCCGGGATGATCGCGCTCGGCGAGAAGACATTCGGCTCGGTCGACATCCTCGTCAACAATGCCGGCATCCAGTTCGTCTCGCCGGTCGAGGAATTTCCGATCGAGAAGTGGGACCAGATCATCGCGATCAACCTGTCCTCCGCCTTCCATGGCATCCGCGCCGCGGTGCCCGGCATGAAGAAGAAGGGCTGGGGCCGCATCATCAACACGGCGTCCGCGCACTCGCTGGTCGCCTCGCCCTTCAAGTCGGCCTATGTCTCGGCCAAGCACGGCATCGCGGGCCTGACCAAGACCGTGGCGCTGGAAGTCGCGACCCACAAGATCACCTGCAACTGCATCAGCCCCGGCTATGTCTGGACGCCGCTGGTCGAGAAGCAGATCCCCGACACCATGAAGGCACGCAATCTGACGCGCGAGCAGGTCATCAACGACGTGCTGCTCGATGCGCAGCCGACCAAGGAGTTCGTCACTTCCGAGCAGGTCGCCGCGCTGGCGCTGTTCCTGTGCAGCGATGACGCCGCCCAGATCACCGGCACCAATCTTTCGATCGACGGCGGCTGGACCGCGGAGTAAGTCGCGCCGGTTCAGCTAGCTCACTGTCATGCCCCGGCTCGACCGGGGCATCCTGTACGCCGCGGCTTATCGATTCAATCATGGCTTTCTCGGAGTACTGGATCGCCCGGTCAAGCCGGGCGATGACAGTGAGATGGAGCACTTCTCTGGCCTAGCTAATGCGTCCAGGCCAGCGCCGTCACGATCACGGACGACAGGTTCAGCTCCGCATACATGATCTTGCCGGCGACCACGAACAGCACGCTGGCAAGCGTCAGGCGCAACACCGTCTCGGGCACGCGCGTCGCGCTGTAGCTGCCGACGATGATGCCGGGCAGCGAGCCCATCAGCAAGACGGCCATCAGCGCCCAATCGACGTCGCCGAGCGCCCAGTGACCGATGCCGGCGACCAGCGTCAGCGGCACCGCATGGGCGATATCGGAGCCGACGATGGTCGCCATCGGCAGACGCGGATAGAGCAGCAGCAGCACGGTGACGCCGACCGCGCCGGCACCGACCGACGAGATCGAGACCAGCACGCCGAGCACGATGCCGGTCACGACGGTGGCGATCGCGGTGGTGCGATCGTCGACACGCTCCAGCCTGCTGCGGTAGCGCTCCATGATCGACTTGCGGAAGATCAGCGACGTCGCGGTCAGCAGCAGCGCGAAGCACAGCACCAGGTTGACCAGGCTGCGCTCGGCATCGCTTCGCAGGTCGAGCTTCCACAGCACCAGCAGCGTCAGCGCGCTCGCGGGAATGCTGCCGCAGGCGAGCCGCAGCACCGCCGGCCAGTGCACGCTGCGCGACCAGCCATGCATCACGCTGCCGCCGGTCTTGGTGGCGGCGGCATAGAGCAGGTCGGTTCCGACCGCTGTGGACGGATGAATACCGAACAGCAGGATCAGGAGCGGCGTCATCAACGAGCCGCCGCCCACGCCGGTCATCCCGACAAGAAGGCCGACGCCGAATCCAGAGACGACGTAGAGTGGATCGAACATTTCTGGGGAATCTTAGGTTGATCTCGTCGGTTAGGCAATACGACGTAGAATAAAGTTCCCCCGACCTGCAACCTCTTGGGTACAATAAGAAAAATTTTGCATCATATCGAGTAAAGGGAGGAGTTTTTCCTCCTGCGTAGGCGTGCTCAGGCAGGGCCGTTCCCCGAGTTGCGCTGGGCAAAGCGGGCGTGCGGCGCCTATTTGCCGAACGCCAGCACGTGCAAGCCGAGGCGCTGCCGCACGATCCAGAACAACAGCACCGTTTCGAAGGTGAGGGAGATCGAGGTCGCGGCCGCCGCGCCGTGGCCGCCATAGCGTGGGACCAGCGCGATGCAGAGCACGGCGTTCATCACGAAGGCCAGTGCATAAGCCAGCGCGCAGATCTTCTGCTGGCCAAGCATGTTGAGCAGCCGCTCGACCGGCCCGATCGCGGCGCGCACCACGAGCCCGATCGCGGCGACGAACATGATGTCGTAGCCGACCACAAATTGCGGCCCGAACAGCCAGAGCAGCGGCTTGCCGAGCGCGAGCAGCACGATCGTCGCCGCCAGCGACGGCCAGAACGTCCAGCTGATCGCATGCGCGACATAGGCCGACAGCCGCGCCTTGTCGCCGCTTGCGTTGTATTCGGCGAAGCGGTGCGCCGTCGTCGCCGACATCGCGTAGTGGATGAACGAGACCAGCGCCAGCGTCTTCACGACAGCGAAATAGACGCCGACCTCGTCGGAGGGGCGGAATTGCTGCAGCACCAGCACGTCGGTGTAGGACAGCAGCAGGTAGAAGCTCTCGACCAGCAGGATCGGCAGCGAGACGGCGAGCCAGCCGCGGATGTCGTAAGCCTTGGGGCCGGGCGCGATGTGATCGGCGAGCCTGCGGTTCAGCACCATCATCTGCCCGGTCATCGCGATCCACACGGCGGCGGCGCTCGCAACCATCGCCGCGACGGCGCCGAGATGATAACCGAGCAGGAAGGCGATCGCGGTGATGCCGATGATCAACGCCTGGCGGATGATGAACTGCGGCATGAGGCCGAGCTGCATCCAGTCATGCGACCGCGCGATGCCGTCCTGGGTGTTGGCGACCACGAAGGCGGGCAGGGTCATGCAGCCGATATAGAGCGGCAGCTCCTCGGCCGGGTGGATCCAGGGCGACAGCAATTTGACGATGCCGGCAAGGGCGAGCGACACCAGCGTCGACACGGCAAAGGTCAGCCAGCGGCTGCCGGAGAGGAACCCTCGGAGCAGCGTGTGCTCGCCGCTGCCGCGGTACTCCGGAATGATTTTCTGCGCCGAGGCCGAGATGCCGAAATCCATCATGCTGCCGAGCAGCAGCACCCAGGTCCAGACATAGACATAGATGCCGTAGTCGGAGCTGCCCATCCAGCGCGCCAGCAGAACCTGCGAGCCATAGGCGAGCCCGGCGCTGATGACGCGAATGATGAAGATGGTGCCGGCGAGCCGCCGCGTCAGCGAGGCCTCGCTCGGCCCGCCCGTCAACCTGGCCCGCAGCCTTGCAATCAGCCCGGCCCGTCCGGTCGTCGCGGGTTGTGCATCCATCACGGCCAATTCGAAGGTCCCCAGCGTTCCGCTTGCCGCGGCGGGCTTGATGCGGTGACCTCAGGAATTAGCAACCATTCGTTAAGATTCGGTTGGGTGGAGTGCTGTCGCCTCACTCCAGATTCGTGTTGAACTCGTATGACTTCTCCGGTCCGACCAGCGTGAATTTCAGCGCGGCGCCGTCGGGCTTGGCGCCCGGCGGCAATCCATCGAGCTCGAACGAGAAGCGTTTGACGCCGGCCGGGCTCTGGTCGACCGGAGCCGGAATTGGCAACGCCCAATCGGGCGTCGGCCCTTCCACGTACAAATTGACCTCGCGGCTGTCAGGGACAACCACGTCGACCACCACGTTCTTCGGCCCGTCGCGCTTGACGTCGCGGATGGTGAGCGGATTGGGATCGCCGATATTGGCGGGCTTCGGCACCGTGTCGAGCGCGGCACGCAGATTCGCATCCTCGGTCGAGGCGACGCTGTTGAAGCCGAGCTCGGCGCTGGCCTCGACCGGAATGCAGAGCTTCTCGCACACCGCGTAATTGATCTCGGCGCGCAACGTCACGGGCTTGTCGGCCGCCTTGGCGACGATGCGCAAGGGCAGCACGACCTGGTTGTGATAGCCGATCGAATGGCCGCCCGCGCCGTCGTCGAATTTCAGCGGCGCAGGCCACATTACCGTCACCGCCTCGACATTCTCCGACTTCGAGAAGTCGAACCGCGGTGGAACGCCGGAATCCCCGGGGCTGCGCCAATAGGTCTTCCATCCCGGTTGGAGCTGGAAGGCGATACCGCCGAGCAGGACGGCGCCGCTGCGTGATCCCGCCAATAGCCGCACCGCGGAATGACCCTCGCGCTGCCACGGCGAAGCGTCGTCGGCGCGGGCTGCGATCGCCAGCGACGACGCAAGCAGGGTTGCCGCGACGCCAATCGCCGCACGCAGGGGAACTCTTGTGAGCATGGCACGTCTTTACAGGGTCGCCCCTGGGCAAACCATTGAATTGCTTGTGATGGATGCACTTGAATCGAATCACTGCAAGCCTTGATTTGACAGCGGCCCGGCCCGACATCAGGATAGGAATTGAAACCGGAGTGCTTCACCGATGGCTCCCACAGGCAAGAGGACGGGCGAAAGCACCCGCGGCGCGGGCCCCGCGCTGCCGAGTTCGGCTGGTTATCTCGACGGCCGCCTGCTGATCGCGATGCCCGTGATGGGCGATTCCCGCTTCGAGCGCTCGGTGATCTATCTCTGCGCCCATTCGGCGGAGGGAGCGATGGGTATCATCGTGAACCACCCGGCCGGCAGTATCGATTTCCCCGAGCTGTTGCAGCAGCTCGGCATCATCAAGAAGGGCGAGCACATCAAGCTGCCGGAGAATGCCGAAAGCATGAAGGTGCTGCGCGGCGGTCCGGTCGACACCGGCCGTGGCTTCGTGCTGCATTCCAGCGACTTCTACATCGAGAACGCGACGCTGCGGATCGACGAGGGCGTCTGCCTCACGGCGACCGTGGACATCCTGCGCGCCATTGCCAACGGCTCCGGCCCCAAGCACGCCATTCTCGCGCTCGGCTATGCCGGCTGGGCGCCGGGCCAGCTCGAGACCGAGATCCAGAGCAACGGCTGGCTGCATTGCGATGCCGATGCGGATCTGATCTTCGGCGATGACGTCGATGACAAATACAACCGCGCCCTGCAGAAGATCGGCATCGATCCCGGCATGCTCTCGAACGAAGCCGGGCACGCGTAGCTGGTAGAGTGTTTCGCACAGCTCTCACTCGTCGTCATTGCGAGCGAAGCGAAGCAATCCAGAATTTTCCGCCGAGGCAGTCTGGATTGCTTCGTCGCTTCGCTCCTCGCAATGACGACAGCGCCTGCCTACTCCGCCGCCTGCTGCTGTACCGTCGGCTCCGTCCCCGCCACGGTCGCACGGCGCATGTCGCGAGGCTGCGACTGGTCGTAGCGGCGGACGCGGTGCATGGTCTGGCGATTGTCCCACATCACGAGGTCATGCAGCTTCCATTTGTGGACGTAGACGAACTCTGGCTGCGTCGCGTGCTCGTTGAGATCACGCAGCAGCAGCCGGCCCTCCGGCACGCTCATGCCGACGATCTTGCCGGCATGCGATGACAGATACAGCGACTTGCGCCGATGCACGGGATGCGTCCGCACCAGCCGCTGCAGCACCGGCTTGAACATCTCCTTCTCTTCGTCGGTGTATTCGGTGAAGCCGAGCGAACCACGCGAATACATCAGCGAGTGCTCGCAGACGAGGTCCTCGATCTCCGCCTTGGTCTCGTCGTCGAGCGCGTCATAGGCGGCGCGCATGTCGGCAAATTCGGTGTTACCGCCCTTCGGGTTCACCACGCGCGCCGACAACAGCGAGAATTTTGCGGGAATGGGGCGGAACGAGCTGTCGGAGTGCCACAGGCAATTGCCGAGGTTGAACAAATGCGTGCGGCTGTCCTTCGCCAGCGGCTTGCCGTCCTTGCCGAGATTGGAGACGTCGTTCAGGCCCGACTGCAGCCGGTAGTCCTTTTCCTTGGTTACGGTGCCTCCCCGCGCGTCCTCGCGCTGACCAAAATTCAGCGCGAAGGCCATCTGCTGCTCGTCGGTGATGTCCTGGTCGTGGAACACCAGCACCGCATACTTGTCCATGGCGGCCTCGATCTCGCGCGCTTCGGCCTCGGTGAGAGGCTTTCGCAGATCGAGGCCGGAAACCTCGCCGACAAAATGCTTCTGAAGCTGCCGGATGGCGATCGTCATGGCGTTTCTCCCACAGGTCGCAAGCGGTTGGTCCCGCTCTGTCAGTGAAAAAGCTACTCCCGGTCCTGTCGTTGTCAACGCTTCGGGCGCATGGCTCTCACGCATTCCTCGCCATCAACCCGCCGTCAACCGGGATGACCGCACCCGTCAGGAACGACGCCGCCGGCAGGCACAGGCTCAGCGTCATATGCGCGACCTCCTCGGGATCGCCGTAACGGCCGAGTGCGGTGCGGCGCTTGGCGTAGATCGTCTTGTGCTCTTCGGAGATGCGGTCGGTGATCGCGGTGCGGATCGGGCCCGGGCAGATGCAGTTGACGGTGATGCCCTCGCGGCCGAGCTCGACGGCCAGCGAGCGGGTGAGGCTGGCGACACCGCCCTTTGCCGCCGAATAGGGGCTGTGCAATGCGGTGGCGCCGAGCGCCTCGGTCGAGGCGATGTTGACGATGCGCGGACATTTCGATTGGCGCAGATGCGGCAGCGCGGCGCGGATGATGCGCGGATGCGCCGTCAGCATCACCGCGATGCCCCTGGCCCAGGCGTCTTCGTAGGCTTCGTCGTCGATCGCGACGCGCACGGAGATGCCGGCGTTGTTGACGACGATGTCGAGCCCGCCAAAATGTGCGGCAATCTCGCCGACAACGCGCTTGATCTCGCTGCCATCGGCAACGTCGAGCTTCCACGCCTTCGCGGAGCCGCCGCGGGCGGCAATGTCCTCGGCCAGGGTGTGCGCGCCTTGCGCGTCGAAATCGGTGACGGCGACGTTGGCGCCTTCGGCAGCGAACAAGAGCGCTGTCGCGCGCCCCATGCCGCTCGCCGCGCCGGTGACGAGAACGGTCAGTCCCTTGACTGACCGGCTGAGCTCTTTGAACCCGGACATGTTGTTTCCTCGGAACCTGCTTGTTCTTGTTATGATTGACAAGGCTGGCATCGATCCGCAGACAGGTCAAACAAGCAAGACAAAAGGGGAGGCCGCCATGGCGAACGAGCTCGATTTCTCAGGCAAGCAGGTACTGGTCGTCGGTGGCTCCAGCGGGATCGGCAACGGCATCGCGCAGGCCTTTCGCACGCGCGGCGCGCATGTAGCAGTGTGCGGCACGCGGGCTCAGCCGAAGGACTATTCGGCCGAGGAGGGCTCCGATCTCACCGGCCTCTCATATGCGCAGCTCGATGTCAGCGATCCCGGTGCGGTCGAGGCGTTCAAGCCGTCCTTCGACAGGCTCGACGTGCTCGTGCTCGCGCAAGGCGCGGTGCTCTATCGCCGCGGTGAGTTCGAGATGGCTGGCTTCCGCAAGGTCGTCGAGGTCAATCTGATGAGCCTGATGGCCTGCGCCACGCGGTTTCATTCCATGTTGCGGGATTCGAAGGGGGCGCTGATCATGGTGTCCTCGACCGCAGCCTATCATTCCACCATGGGCAATCCCGCCTACAACGCCTCGAAGACCGGCGCGGTCGGATTGACGCGCACACTCGGCGAAGCCTGGGCCGAGGACGGCATCCGCGTCAACGGCATCGCACCCGGGCTCGTCGACACCAAGATGACGAAGGTGACGACCGACAACCCGAAGCGGCTCGAAGGCGCGCTCGCGCGCATCCCGCTGCGGCGATTGGGCACGCCGGCCGACATGGCGGGTGCGGCGCTGTTCCTCGCCTCGCCGCTGTCGTCCTACATCATCGGCCAGACGCTGGTCGTCGATGGCGGGCTGATCCTGTAGCGATCTTGTAACCCGCATCAGCGAAGCGACATCCGGGATCGTCCTTGTCGTTCCCGGGTGTCGCTGCGCTCACCCAGGCTACACTTTCGTCATGACTTGGAACTGCGCCGCGCCTGATCGGTTACTTGGGCTGACCCCCGAGGAGGAGCATCATGGACACGGATCGGATTGTTGGATCGGCCAAGGAATATGCCGGACGCGCGGAAGGCGCGATCGGAGACATGGCAGGCGATGCCAAAACGCAGGCGTCGGGCAAGGCGCGCGAGGCCGCAGGCACGGTGCAGAATCTCTACGGCCAGGCCAAGGATGCCGTGCGTGACGCCGCGGACACCGCGACCAGCTACGCCAAGGACGCCTATGACAACAGCGGCGAGACCTTCCGCGACGGCACGCAGGCTCTGTCGAAGAAGGTGCAGGACAAGCCGCTCGGCGCGCTGCTGGTGGCCGGTGGCATCGGCTTCGCGCTCGCGCTCCTGATGTCACGCCCTGCACGCCGTCCGCCGCCGTCGCGCTGGCGCTATTAAGTCTAATGCCGTGCGTCATTCTGGGGCGCGCCTCCTGGCGCGGGCCCGGAATCCATTCATCAACATTGCCGGTGGCACGATGAACTCCGGGATCGCGCTACGCGCGTCCCGGAATGACATTTGAAATCGCCAGAGACGAATTACCGGAACATCTCGGCCGAGCGGCCAACATTGCCCGGCGGGCGCGGGACGCCCGGATTGGGATTCAGATTGCGCGGTCCGGGCGCCGGCGTCATTTGACGCGGCGGCGGCTGGGGAGAGCCGAAGCCGAAGAAATCGCGGAATGTGGGCGTCGCCTGTGCCGGCTGTTGCGGCGAGACCGGCGGCTTCTTCGGCGCGAGTTTCGGCGGCGCGATCGCGGCGGCAGCTCCCGGCGCAGCGGGACTGGCGGCGGGGTTGCCCTCCGGCGTCGTCGCCGCCATCGGCGTATCGCCCTTGGCCTGCTCGCGGCCGACTTCGCGGCGCGGCCAGGCATAATCGTCGGCGCGACCGGCCGGCGCGGTCAGCGGCTCGCCTTTCACCATCGTCCTCGCAGCCAGCGCATCGACGGCGGCGGGACGCGAGCCCGGCCCGCCCAGCAATTGATCGGTCGAGATCGACGCTGCAACCAGCGGCACGATCGGCCCCGCCAGCGGCCGCGGCGCGGGCTTGCCGGGTTCGGCGCTGGTGTCGGGGGTCGCCGGCTCGCTCGGCAGCGCGATCGGACCGGAGCGTCCCGCCAACAGGCGCGTGATCTCGCGCTCGACATAATGCGCGAGCTTGCGCGCGCCGGCCTTGGTGAAATAGACGCCGTCTGAGCTGCGGAGCTGGCGGATCTGGCCTTCGAAGTCGGGGCCCTTCTGCAGGAAGCGGCCGGCTTCGTCGACAAAGCCATCCCAGACATCGACATAGGTGATGCCCGCCTTGGCCGCGCCCTCGCGGTAGAGCGAATCCAGGAACAGCGTGTCCGCGGTGCCCTTGGGCCCACGCACCGCGGGCAGGCCGACCCAGAGCACCGGCACGCCCTTGGATTTGAGGATGTTGGCGAGCTCCTCGATCTTCTTGCCGTAGAGCTCGACCCAGCGCTCGTCGCGGAATTCGTAGAGCCCGTTCGGATTGCGGGCCGTCTTCTCGGGCGCCGCCACTGGCGCGTCGGCGTTGTCGGCGTCGTCCTGCGGCAGGTCGGCATCGGCGGGCTTGTCGGCGGCCTTGTCGTCGGGCTTGGCGGCGCTGTCGGTGCCGGGCTTTGCCGGTGGCTTGCCGCGCGCGCCCTTGTCGTTCTTCTTGTCCTTGTCCTTATCCGTAGCCTTGTCTGCGGCAGGCTCGCGGATCGCGGCGCGGTCGTTGAGGCCCAGCATGACGACGATGACGTCGGGCTTTTCGGTCTCGAGAATCCCTTTTGCCGCCGCCGCCCAGTCCGAGGGCTCGCCGCGCGGCTGGTACTTGATCAGGCCCGAGACGGTCTTGTGCTTGCGGATCACGCCCATGTCGGGCTGCTCGGCATAGGCGTCTTCCAGGCCATAGGCGAGCCAGTCGGCCATGGCGTCGCCGATCACCAGCACGTTCTTGTCGGGGATGGTGTCGCGCTTGGCCGGCGCCGGGGCGCGCGAAAAATCCTGACGCGGCGCTTGCGGCGGTGGCTGCTGGAACGGTGCGAAGAAGTCGCCGCCGAACCATCCACCTCCACCGCCGCCCCGCTGTGGTGGCGGAGCCGAACGCTGCGGCGGGCCGCCGAAGCCGGGGAAGTTGAAGAACTGCGCCGAGGCAGGACCCGCGACCGCAACCAGGATCGCAAGCGCCGTCCCCAGCGCGATCAACGGGCCGGTCTCGGTCAGCGCCTTGAAGAGGGACTTCTTCGACATGCGATCTCAGGCACGCGCAGTGGGGATCCAGAGTGGCTCAATATAATAACGGAATCGGGCGCCAAACGGGCAAATTCCGCTGCAGATTCTTGCCCCATACACCGGGGAACAGCGGCCCCCGTCAAGGCTGGCTGCCGAAATCCCGGTTCAGGGTTACTTTCGGGCCGATTTTACCGCCCGCGCAGCCGGTCCAGCACATCGGATGACGCGAAGCCGTCGGCGGGCACCCCGATCGAGGCCTGGAAATTGCGCAGGGCTTCCCGGGTCTGGCCGCCGAACTGGCCGTCCGGGGTGCCCTTGTAGAAGCCGCGCTGGGCCAGAAGCTGCTGCAGCTCCAGCCGCTCGGTACGCGACAGCTCCCGCTCCTGACGCGGCCAGGGCTGCACGAAGGGCTGGCCACCACGCAGGCGGTCGGCGAAATGGCCGATCGCCAGCGCATAGGCCTCGGCCGGGTTGTACTTCATGATGACGCGGTAGTTCTGCAGCATCAGGAAGCCGGGTCCCTGCGCGCCGGCCGGCGCCAGCAGATAGGCTTTCTCGGTCGGATGCGGGAAGGGCTGATTGTTCGGACGCTTCAGCCCAAGCTTCTCCCATTGCGCGATCGGCATCGCCTTGGCGCGATCGGCCAGCATGTAGTTGAAGCCCTGGGGCACCACGACCTCGTAGCCCCAGGTCTGGCCAGGCTGCCAGCCGTCCTTCTTCAGATTGTTGGCGGTCGAGGCGATCAAATCGCTGGGATTGTCGACGACGTCGCGCCGGCCGTCACCGTCGCCGTCGACGGCAAAGCGCTTGAACGCAGTCGGCATGAACTGGGTCGGGCCGAAGGCGCCGGCCCAGGAACCGCGCATCTGCTCCGGCCTGAGATCGCCGCGGTTGAGGATCTCCAGCGCGGAGAGGAACTCGTCCTTGAAATAGGCCTGGCGGCGACCGATGCAGGCGAGCGTCGCGGTCGATTGCAGCACGCTGCGATCGCCCATCTGTGTCGAGTAGTTGGACTCGATGCCCCAGATCGCGGCGATGATGTAGCGGTCGACGCCGGTGGCCTTCTCGGTGGCGTCGAACTGCGCCTTGTATTTGGCGAGGATCTCGCGCCCCTTGGCGAGGCGGTTGTCGTTCACGAGGATGTCGAGATAGTCCCAGATCGATTTTGTGAACTCCGGCTGCGAGTCCATCAGGTCCATGATGCGCAGATCGGGGCTGAGGCCTGCGGTGAAGTGCTGAAAGTTCTCCTGCGTGACGCCGCGCCGCGCGGCATCGGGCCACATCCCGGCGACGCAATTGCTGAAATTGCCGGCAGCCTCGCGGATCGCCGCGGCTGTCATCAGCGGATGGCCGGAAGCGCCGTCCTCGCCGCTCCAAGGCAGCGCTCCGCTTGGCGCGCCACCCGGGCCGGGCGCTGTTTCAGAAGGCGCCGGGTTTGCACCCGAGAAGATGCCGCCGAACAGGTTGGACAAGCCGTTCTGTGTCTGGGCGTGCGCGCCGGCCGGCAGCAGCAAGGCGGCCGCAATCGTCATTGCGCCGGTCAGGGATACCGCCCGTCTTGCCTGTGCTGCCACCGATCGCATCATGTCCCACCTGCCGGCCTTAACAATTCGCCATCAGGAGGCCTGGTTACGGTTGCCAATAGCTTAACAAAAGTGAAATTTTGGCGGCGGCCTTTTTCTTAACTCTGCGCGGATGAGGCCCCACATCCGCCTTTGTTGGCGGCTGCAAACAGGCTAGCAAGGTGCCATTGCTCCGTTCCCGGCCCCGTTCCCATCTGCCCCCAGGTATTCGAACAATCACATGAAAATTCGCAAAGCCGTATTCCCCGTCGCCGGCCTCGGCACTCGCGTCCTGCCCGCCACCAAGGCTATGCCGAAGGAAATGCTGACTATCGTCGACAAGCCGCTGATCCAGTACGTCTATGACGAGGCGAAGGAGGCCGGCATCGAGCACTTCATCTTCGTCACCGGCCGCAACAAGAACGTCATCGAAGATCATTTCGACCGGATGTACGAGCTCGACGCGACGCTCGCCGCGCGCGGCAAGAAAGCCGAGCAGGACATCCTGGCGCAGAACCAGCCCGACGCCGGTGCCGTCAGCTTCACCCGCCAGCAGGCGCCGCTCGGCCTTGGTCACGCCGTCTGGTGCGCGCGCGACATCGTCGGGAACGAGCCGTTCGCCGTCGTGCTGCCCGACGAGCTCGTGCTCAACACGCCCGGCTGCCTCAAGCAGATGATCGAGATGGCCTCCTCGCTCGGCGAGAAGTCCAATCTGATCGCGGTCGAGGCGGTGCCCGACCATCTCACGCATCAATACGGCATCTGCGGCGTCGGCAAGCGCAATGGCAAGATGTTCGAGGTCGACGGCATGGTCGAGAAGCCGGCCAAGGGCACCGCGCCCTCCAACCTCTCGATCACCGGCCGCTACATCCTGCAGCCGGAGATCTTCAAGATCCTGGAGACCCAGGAGCGCGGCGCCGGCGGCGAGATCCAGCTCACCGACGCCATGATCGGCCTCGCCAGGTCGCAGAAGTTCTACGGCGTCGAGTTCGAGGGCGAGCGCCATGATTGCGGCGCCAAGCCCGGCTTCCTGCGCGCCAACATCGCCTACGGCCTGAAGCGCCCGGAGCTGCGTGACGGGCTGATCGCGGAGATGAAGAAATATCTGGGGCAGTAGCTCCCGCTGTCATTGCGAGCGAAGCGAAGCAATCCAGAATCTTTGAGCGGACAAAGTCTGGATTGCTTCGTCGCACCAGCGCAAAATTGCTTCGCAATTTTGTCGCGGGCTCCTCGCAATGACGGGAGAGAACGCTCACGCCACCAGCGACAGCTGAGGCAGGCTCGCCACCACCGACTGGTTGCGGCCGCCGGCCTTGGCGGCATAGAGCGCCTTGTCGGCGGCGGCGACCAGGACCGACCAGTCCATTCCGGCGGTGGGAACGAGGCTGGCGACGCCGCAGGACACCGTCGAAATCACGGGATCGTCGGACCAGCCCTGCACCTTGTTGCGGATCGCCTCGGCGACCTTGAAGGCGTCGGTGGCCGAAGTGTTCGGCAGCAGCACCGCAAATTCCTCGCCCCCATAGCGCGCGGCACAGTCGCCGGCCCGGCTCACCGAATCGGCAATGCAGATGGCGATGCCGACCAGCACCTGGTCGCCGGCCTGATGGCCGAACGTGTCGTTGTAGGCCTTGAAGTGATCGGCATCGATCATGAGCAGCGCGATCGGTGCCTTCTGGCGCATCGCGCGGCGCCACTCGATATCGATGACGGAATCGAATTTGCGGCGGTTCTTCAGGCCGGTGAGCGCGTCCGTCGTCGCCATCTCCTCGAGCTTGCGCTCGGCCTCGGCGCGCCGGCCGATCTCGCGCGCGAGCACGAGCGTCGATCCCAGCACGAACAGGATGAGAGCCAGCACCACGGCACCGATGCGGAACGCCTCCTTCTGCCAGAGCGCGAACACCGCGGCCAGCGGCTTGCCCGCCACCACGAACAGCGGTCCGTTGTCGCCGCTGCGAACATAGAGCCGCGGCGTCGGATCGACCGGGCCCTGTCCCGAATAGGCGGCGCCGATCGGGAGATTGTCGGCCTTCCAGGCCCGCCGGTCGTTCAGATTCGTGCCGATGATGTCGAGGTCGAACGGCCGCCGCATCATGATGGTGCGGTCGCGCCTGAGCACGGTGATGGTGTCTTCGGGATCGAGATTCAGCCGCTCGAACAATTCGTGGAAATAGCTGAAGCGGATCGAGCCGGCGACGACGCCGAGGAAGCCGCCGTCGGTGTCGCTGATGCGCCGGCTCAGCACGATGGAATAAGCGCCGCGGAACAGCATCGGACGGCTGATGTAGAGCCCGGTGGCGGGATTGTCGCGATGGACCTTGAAATAGTCCTCCTCGCTGCGGTTCTCCGGGAGCGGATCGAGCGTGGAGGCGTCGATCGCCAGCCCGCCCTCGGAATCGAACACCTGGATCGCGCCGAAATGCTTGGCTGTGGTCGCATGGTCGAACAGGATCAGGTGACGGATCGGCTTCGACACCGTTGCGAGTTCGGGCAGCAGCATGTTGTTGGCGACCGCCTTCAAGGACAAATCGTAGATCTCGACGTTGCGGCCGACGTCGGACTGGATGGTCGTCGCGAGGTTCTCCAGTGTCTGGCGGGCGAGCGCCTCCTCGCCACGGCGCATGTCGAGCATCACGTTGACGCAAATGGCGGAAAAGCCGATCACCGTCACCACGGACGAGATGATCAGCAGCTTCGCCGAAATCCGCCACGGCCGCCGAGCCATGATTTCGCGCCATCCAGACAGCATCGTTTGCTCCGACCCTAGTGGATGCGCTCGAAATCTTGAGCAGTGTTTAAGGTGGAACAACGCTGCCGCAATGAGTTAAGAATCGGTTTACGAAGCTCGCGGTTTTCGGCAGACCTCGTGCGAGCAGATCCGGTTTCGGACGAGAGGACCATTGTGAACGACTACGACGCGTTGCGCGACTATCTGATGCGGCAGAAGCAGGCCGAATTCGTCCTGAGCTTCGAGCAGATCGAGGAGATCATCGGCGCGGCGCTGCCACGCGCGGCGCATCGTGCCTCGTGGTGGGACAGTCTGCGCAGCCCCGACATCCAGATGCCGCAACGCGAGGCGTGCCTCGCCGCAGGCTTCGTCGCGACACGGATGCCGGATGGTCAGAGCGTAAGGTTCAGGAAGCAGAAGGGTGAGCGGCGGCGATAGGGCGTGTGGCACCGCTCTTACCCTCCCCTGGAGGGGGAGGGTCGGCTCATGTTGAGCGAAGCGAGACATGAGCCGGGGTGGGGTGACGACGGTCTCTCCGCATCCAACAGCGCCCGAATGGAGAGATCACCCCACCCCGCTCGCGCTGCGCGCGATCGACCCTCCCCCTCCAGGGGAGGGTAAGAGAAGCCCTAGCTCGCCGCTTCCAGCCGCACTTCGGTCAGCAGCCGCATCGCCGCGTCCGCATCCATCGGCTCGCCGAAGGCAAAGCCTTGCGCGTATTCGCAGCCCATCTGGTAGAGCTCGACTGCGTCCGAATCCGTCTCGGCGCCCTCGGCCACCACGTCCATGCCGAGATCGTGCGCGAGCGCAATGATTGACTTCAGGATCACCGGGCGCGTGCCGCGGTTGGTGGTGCGCACGAAGGACTGGTCGATCTTGATCGTGTCGAACGGGAAACGCTGCAGATAGGCCAGCGAGGAATGGCCGGTGCCGAAATCGTCGAGCGACAGTCCGGTGCCGAGCTCGCGGATCCGCGTCAGCATCTGCGCGGCGTGCTCCGGATTCTCCATCACCAGCGATTCCGTCAGTTCGAGCTTGAGCGTGCCGCGCGCCACCGAGGAGCGCGACAGCACGGTGCGGATATCGTGGATCAGATCGTGACGCAGCAGCTGGCGCGAGGAGACGTTGACCGAGGCGAATATCGGCTCGCGCGAGCGCATCGCGCGCTGCCACACCGAGAGCTGTTTCGCGGTCTGGTCGAGCACGAACATGCCGAGGTCGACGATCAGGCCGGTCTCCTCCGCGATGGTGATGAATTCCGACGGCGCCATGCGCCCGAGCTTCGGATGGTCCCAGCGCGCCAGCGCTTCGAAGCCGGCGACCGATCGATCCTCCAGCCGCACGATCGGCTGGTACAGGATCGTCAGCTCCTGGCGCTCGATGGCGCGGCGCAGCTCGCTTTCCAGGGTCAGGCGATCGGTCTTGCGCGCCCGCATCGCGGGCTTGTAGACGTCGATGCGGTCGCCGCCGATGCGCTTGGAGTGATACATCGCAAGCTCGGCGTCCTTGATGATCTCGTCCGTCAGCTGCGTCTGCGGATCGGACAGCGCGAGGCCGATCGATGCGGTGAGGAAGATCTCGCGGTCGTTGAAGGCGATCGGCGCGCGGATGGTCTTGCGGATGGTCTCGGCGAAGGCGGTGATGCGGGCCGGGTCCTGCTCCGACAGCAGGATCAGGCCGAACTGGTCGCCGGCCATGCGGGCCAGTGTGTCCTGCGGCTTCAGGATGCGGGTGAGGCGGCGGGCCAGCGTCAGCAGGATGGAATCGCCGACGGCGATGCCGACGGAATCGTTGACCTGCTTGAAGCGGTCGAGGTCGATCACCATCAGCGTCGGCCGCAGCGTCGGCATGCTCTTGGCGAAATGCGCGACCGCCCCGAGCCGGTCCATGAACAGTTTGCGGTTGGGCAGGCCGGTGAGGTTGTCATGCACGGAATCGTGCAGCAGGCGCTCCTCGGCATTGCGCAGCTCGGTGACGTCGGTGAGCGTGCCGACGACGCGCGAGACCTCGCCGTCGGAGCCGACCACCGGGCGCGCCTTGAGCGCGAACCACATGAAGTGGCCGTCCGGGGTGCGCAGGCGGAAATCCTGCACCAGGCGGCCGCGGCGCTGGTCGAGCACGCTGTCGAGCGCGGCGCGGAAACGGTCCTGGTCGAGCGGATGCAGCACCTCCAACCAGGAGGCGGCCGGGCCTTCCAGCGTGCCGCGCTTGAGGCCGAGCAGGGCCTCGGTCTCCGGGCTGGTGAAGACCTTGTCGGCCGAGACGTCCCAGTCCCAGATCAGGTCGCCGGAGCCGGCCAGCGCCAGGGCGCGCCGCTCGATATCGGAGACGACGCCGGTCGAGGCGCCGCCGCCGGCAAAGGCGTGCTGCATCACCGTGAAGCCGATCAGCATCACGATCAGCACGAGGCCGCCGAGCAGGGCAGGGCCGACGATGTCGTTGGTGACGGAACCCGCCACTGTCATGCCGGCCGCGACCACCCAGACCACCAGCAGGAACCAGGTCGGGATCAAGAGCACGGCGCGGTCGAAGCCGTGGGTGGAGAGATAGACGATCAGCGCGAATCCGGCGAACGCGATCAGCACCAGCGAGATGCGCGCGATGCCGGAGGCCACCGCCGGGTCGAACAGGGCCAGCGCCACCAGCGAGCCAAGGAACGCGAGCCACCCCACCGTGATGTGCGAATAGCGCACGTGCCAGCGGCTGAGATTGAGATAGGCGAACAGGAACACGAGGAGCGTGGCGGCCAGGATCGCCTCACCCGCCGCGCGCCAGATGCGCTCGGCGTTGTTCGACATGTCGAGCACCTTGCCCCAGAAGCCGAAATCGACGCCGATATAGACCAGCACCGCCCAGGCCAGCGCCGCGGCGGCCGGGAACATGATGCTGCCCTTGACCACGAACAGAATGGTGAGCACCAGCGCGAGCAGTCCGGAGATGCCGATCACGATGCCCTGGTACAGCGTGAACGAGTTGACCTTGTCCTTGTAGGCTTCGGGCTCCCACAGATAGAGCTGCGGCAGCTTGTCGGTGCGCAGCTCCGCGACGAAGGTGACGACGGCGCCGGGATCGAGCGTGATGCGGAACACGTCCGCGGTTGCGCTTTCCTGGCGTTCGGGCCGGTCGCCGATCGAAGGCGTGATGGTCGCGATGCGCGACAGCCCGAGGTCGGGCCAGAGCAATCCGGAGGAAACGATACGGTAATGCGGGGCGACGATCAGGCGGTCGAGCTGGTCGTCGGTGTTGTTGGCGAGCGCGAACACCACCCAGTTCTGCCCGCCCTCGCGGGCGCGCACCTCGATGCGGCGGACGATGCCGTCGGTGCCGGGCGCGGTGGAGACCTGGATGCGGTCGGCATCGCTGCGCTGATGCTCGAGCACGCCGGTGAGGTCGATCGCGGGCGCGTCACTGCGGACGCTGACGGCATCGAGCGCGCGCGCCGGGGACGCGGCGACAAGAATCATGAGGCCCAGCGCGATGGGCGCGAGGCACCTGATCAGACGCAAGGTCAGTTCTCCGCGTTCGACGCAAACTTCGAGTGCAAGGCGATTCTAGAAGGCGATCACAAGCCGGGCGGAAACCGCCCGGTGCGTCGCGATAGATGCCACGAAAGCAAGGAAAATCAAAGGGTTTCCGCCGCCGCCTGTGGGCCGGAGGCCTAGACCTCCAACACAATTTTGCCAATATGTGCGCTGGTTTCCATGCGCCGATGCGCATCGGCCGCCTTTTCCAGCGGGAAACTGCTGTCCATTAGCGGTTTGACCCGGCCTTCGCGCAGCAGCGGCATCACTTTCTGCTCGATTGCGGCCACCATCGCCGCCTTGTCCGCATTAGTACGGGGGCGCAGGGTCGAGCCGGTATGGGTGAGGCGCTTGACCATCACCTTGGCGATGTTGACGGTGACCTTGGGCCCGTTGAGGGTCGCGATCTGCACGATCCGGCCGTCGACCGCGGCGGCATCATAGTTGCGGTCGACGTAGTCGCCGGCGACCATGTCGAGGATCAGGTTGACGCCCTCCTTGTTGGTCTCTTCCTTGACGACCGCGACGAAGTCTTCGGTCTTGTAGTTGATGGCGCGGTCGGCGCCCAGCTTGAGGCAGGCGTCGATCTTGTCCTGCGATCCCACGGTGACGAACACTTTGGCGCCGAACGCCTTCGCGAGCTGGATCGCCATGGTGCCGATGCCGGAGGAGCCGCCATGGATCAGCAGCGTCTCGCCGGCCTTCAGGCCGCCGCGCTCGAACACATTGTGCCAGACCGTCATCAGGGTTTCCGGCAGCGCGCCGGCTTCCTTGATCGACAGCGCCGGCGGCACGCTCATCGCCTGGGCGTCCTGGGCAATGCAGTACTGCGCATAGCCGCCGCCGGCGACGAGCGACATCACCTTGTCGCCGATCTTGTGCCGCTTGGCGTTGCTGCCGACGGCGACGACCTCACCGGCGATCTCGAGGCCGGGCAGGTCGCTGGCGCCGGGCGGCGGCGGATAGACGCCGGAGCGCTGCGCCACGTCGGGCCGGTTGACGCCCGCGGCCATCACTTTGACCAAAATCTCGTCAGGACCGGGCTGCGGCACGGGCCGTTGTTCCGGCACCAGCACCTCCGGCCCGCCGGGCTTGGAGATGGCGACCACGGTCATTTGCGCGGGCAGCTTGTCCATGATGTGTCCTTGAGCAAAGGTGCGGGATGAACGAGGCCCTTGCTTAGCCAGCGCGGTCCGGACTGGCAACCGCCTCAGCCGTGGGGTCCGGTCCGCGGACTTTGGGAGGAACGAGGATGGCGATGGAAGACGACGACCGCCCGCGCAAGAAGATCACGCATGAGATCGGACAGGATCTCTCACTCTTGTCGGTCGAGGAACTGACCGAGCGCGTGACGCTGCTCAAGACCGAGATCGCAAGGCTGGAGGACGCCGCCACCCGCAAGCGCGCCTCGCGCGATGCGGCGAACAGTTTCTTCAAGAAGTAGCTACAACCGTGGTCCTTGACCTGAGGGACCGCGAAGCGGTCGTCTCGAAGGATGGCCGCCAGCGAGAGCCGGGCCTTGATGGTTCGAGACGCGCGCGAAGGGCGCGCTCCTCACCATGAGGGTCTACTTTCGGCCTCCGCCGCAAGCGATCCGTGGAGAGATCGTTCCACCCCACTCGGCCAGTGGCCGACATGGCTAACGAACCCTCAATAAATTTGCTCGTTTACGGTCAATTAAGCTTTCGGGTTTATGACTGACACTGTCCTCGTTTGGACACCGAGTGGCTCCTGTCCACTCTGTTTGACGCCTCCCTGTTATCAACTTTCAAAGCCGCCGGTCTCCGGCGGCTCTTTTTTTGCGTTTTTGCATCGCGTTGCGGTTGAATTCCTGGGAATGACCCGCGGAAACCATATCCGCGCTTGTCACTGGACTCCGCGTCTCGCCCGCGCAATGATTTGTTCATCATAAGCCGGCGCCAAAGCCGGACAGTCAGACAGTTGCGTAAGGGGCGTTAACCATGGAACGTTTGCAGGCCGACGGCGCTCTCGTTCAACTCAGCGAGCGTTTCACCAATTCTGCGGCGTTCGGCGCGCTGTTCCGTGAGGGCATGGACCTTGTCGAAGAGACCGCCGCCTATCTCGATGGCGCCGGCCGCGTCGAGGCCAAGGCGCTCGACCGTGCCGCCAGCCTCACTTACGCCACCGAGAGCATGCGTCTCACCACCCGCCTGATGCAGCTCGCCTCATGGCTACTGCTGCACCGCGCCGTGAAGGAAGGCGAGATGACGCTGAGCCAGGCCAATCGCGAGAAGACCAAGGTCAAGCTCAGCGCCGCCGATCCCGGCCCCGCCGACACCATCGAGAAGCTGCCCTCGCAGCTCCAGGACCTGATCCATCGCTCGATGAGCCTGCAGACCCGCGTCCGCCGCCTCGACACCACCATCCACACCCCGCCGGCCGAGCACGCCGCGATCGGCAATCCGCTGGTGCCCCACCTCAACGCGCTGAAGGCCGCGTTCGAGCGGTAAGGCCTATCCCCGCCATTGCGAGCGAAGCGAAGCAATCCAGCGAGCCTCCGGAGAGGCAGTCTGGATTGCTTGCCGCAAGTGCTTCTCGCAATGACGTCAAAAACAAAAACGCCCCCGGCTCTGCGGGGGCGTTTTCATGTCCAGCCTTGCGGGCGGATCAATCCTTTTTGAGAAAGCCCGAAAACTTTTTCTGGAAGCGCGAGACGCGGCCGCCGCGATCCATGATCTGGGCCGAGCCGCCGGTCCAGGCCGGGTGCGACTTCGGGTCGATGTCGAGGTTCAGCGTGTCGCCTTCCTTGCCCCAGGTCGAGCGGGTCAGGTACTCCGTTCCGTCGGTCATCACGACCTTAATCGTATGATAATCCGGATGAATTTCGGCTTTCATGGCAAATTCCTCGGCGCCCGGCGCCTTTTTGGTGGCTAGCGAATGACGGATTTGGGCGGCTCTATACCTCACGAGATCAGGCAAAACAAGCCATGCTGCCGGGCTGAACCGGGTTTGCCCCTAAGGGACATCCCGGATTTGCCACTACTCTTGCACCGGCCTATTGGGAGCAAATGAATGCAATGGGTCGGATCTCATGAGCGCAGTGGAACGGCTTGATGACCAATATGTCGATCAGCCCGGAATGAACGCCGCGGACACCCCCTCGATCGAAGCCGAGCTGATCGAAGAGCCGGCCAAGGGCCGCGCCAAGCTGCGGCCGCTGCTCGCGCTGGCGCCCTATGTCAGCCGCTATCGCGGTCGGGCGGCGCTGGCCTTCGTCGCACTCACGATCGCGGCACTGACCACGCTGCTGGTGCCGGTCGCAGTGCGCCGGATGATCGATTTCGGCCTGACGCCCGAGGGCATCGAGCTGATCAACAGCTACTTCTCGGTGATGCTCGCGGTGGTCGGCGTGCTCGCGCTGGCGAGCGCCGCGCGCTACTACCTCGTGATGACCATCGGCGAGCGCATCGTCGCCGACCTCAGGCGCGACGTCTTCGCCCATCTGCTCTCGCTGTCTCCCGCCTTCTTCGATTCCGCGCGCAGCGGCGAATTGATCTCGCGGCTCACCGCGGATACCACCCAGCTCAAATCGGCCGTCGGTGCCTCCGTCTCGATCGCGCTGCGCAATCTGATGATGTTCCTGGGCGCCGCCGCCATGATGGTGATCACCAGCCCGAAACTCTCCGGCTTCGTGCTGCTGGCCATCCCCCTGATCGTGCTGCCGCTGGTTGCCTTCGGGCGCTGGGTGCGGCGGCTGTCGCGCAATGCGCAGGACACGCTCGCCGAGGCCTCGGCCTATGCGGGCGAATTGGTCGGCGCGATCCGCACCGTGCAGGCCTATACCAGCGAGCAGTTTGCCGAGAAGCGTTTCGGCGGCGAGGTCGAGCAGGCCTATGAGGCCGCGCGCACCTCGACCCAGGCGCGCGCCGTGCTCACCGCCATCATCATCTTCATCGTGTTCGCCAGCGTGGTCGCGATCCTCTGGATCGGCTCGCATGACGTGCTCACCGGTGCGATTTCGCCGGGCCGGCTCGGTCAGTTCGTGCTGTATGCAGTGTTCGCCGCCGCGGGCCTCGGCCAGCTCAGCGAGGTCTGGGGCGAGGTCTCGGCGGCATCGGGCGCGGCCGAGCGCCTGTTCGAGATCCTGCATGTGAAGCCTGACATCACCGCGCCCGCCTCCGTGCGCGCGCTGCCGGTGCCGGCACGCGGCGAGGTCGGATTCGATCAGGTGAGCTTTGCCTATCCGGCGCGGCGCGACGTCAACGTGCTCGATGCCGTGTCGTTCACGGTGCGCCCGGGCGAGAAGGTCGCGATCGTCGGTCCGTCCGGCGCCGGCAAGAGCACGATCTTTCACCTGTTGCTGCGCTTCTACGATCCGCGCAGCGGCGCGATCTCGCTCGACGGCGTGCCGGTCAAGTCCGCCGATCCCCGCGACTTCCGCTCGCGCATCGCGCTGGTGCCGCAGGAATCCGTGGTGTTCGCCGCCAGTGCCCGCGAGAACATCCGCTTCGGCCGGCCCGATGCGACCGATGCCGAGGTCGAACGCGCCGCCGAGCTCGCCCATGCCGCCGAATTCATCCGCCGCCTGCCGGAAGGTTTCGAGACGGCGCTCGGTGAGCGCGGTGTGACGCTGTCCGGCGGCCAGCGCCAGCGCATCGCGATCGCCCGCGCCATCCTGCGCGATGCGCCGCTGCTGCTGCTCGATGAAGCCACCTCCGCGCTCGATGCGGAGAGCGAAACCCTGGTGCAGACCGCGCTGGAAGAGCTGATGCGCCACCGCACCACGCTCGTCATCGCCCATCGCCTCGCCACCGTGCTCTCCTGCGACCGCATCCTTGTGATGGACCAGGGCCGGATCGTCGAGCAGGGCACGCATGCCGAGCTGGTGGCGGCGAACGGACTTTATGCGCGGCTGGCGCGGCTGCAGTTCGAAGGCGCGTGAGGCGTTTCGATCGTCATCATAACGACGGTGTCATCACCCCTGCGCGGATGATGACAGCGGAGTGTAACGGAGCCATCCTTACCGGCACTTCGGCGAGAGTGCCGGCACATTCGGCCATGGCCAGTTCTTCCAGCTGCCGTCCTCGCCGACGCAGGCCGATGCGGCAGGGGCGCTCGTCGGCCCAGACGTCGTCTCGTGCGATGCGAAGCGCTGGTCGACATAGCTGGTCGACACATATCCGGCGAGGATGACGCCCAGAAAGACCGAGGAACCCTGAGCCAGGTCGCGCAGCTTCATCGATCGTCTCCATCTGCTCGCGCTTGACTACAACGATTAGCAGGCAGCCCCGGATCCAACCGTGACAGGCCTCACGCCCGCCACACCATCTTCAGCACCGGCCGGCCCGAGGTGGGGTTCACGTCGGAGCCCTCATGGGCAAAGCCGTTGCGCTCGTAGAAGCGGATGGCGCGGGCGTTGTCCTTGTTGACGAGCAGCGTGACGCCTGAGGGCGACAGCCGCTTGGCTTCATCCACCAGCAGTCTTGCCGCGTCAGAGCCCCAATGCGCGGGATCGACTACGAGCTGGTCGAGATAGCCCTCGCCATCGATGGTGACGAAGCCGGTCAGCGCGCCGTCCTGTTCCGCCACGACGATCGCGGCCTTGGGCACCAGATCCTTGCGCCAGCGCTCGCGCCACCAGTCCAGCCGGGCCGCGAAGTCGATCTGCGGATAGGCCTGCTGCCAGGTGCGATGCCAGAGGTCGATCGCGGCAGCCTCGTCCGAGACCGCGTAGGGGCGGAGGTGGATCATCGGGATACTCCCGTCAAGCCCGGCAATGACGAGCCGTGGTGTATCCTTCACCACTACCGCTCCGTCAGTTTCAGTTCGATGCGGCGATTGCGCTTGTAGGCTTCCTCGGTATTTCCCGGATCGAGCGGCTGGAACTCGCCGAAGCCGGCCGCGACGAGGCGCTGGGCGGGCACGCCGAGCGAGATCAGATATTGCACCACCGAAATCGAGCGCGCGGCGGACAGGTCCCAGTTCGACTTGAAGTTCGGACCGTTGACCGGACGGATGTCGGTATGGCCGTCGACGCGCAGCACCCAGGGGATCTCGCTCGGGATCTTCTTGTCGAGCTCGATCAGCGCGGTCGCGAGCGTGTCGAGCTCGGCGCGGCCCTCGGGCAGCAGGGTCGCCTGTCCGGTGTCGAAGAACACTTCGGACTGGAACACGAAGCGGTCGCCGACGATGCGGATGTCGGGGCGGTTGCCGAGGATGGCGCGCAGGCGGCCGAAGAACTCCGAGCGATAGCGCGACAATTCCTGAACGCGCTGCGCCAGGGCAACATTCAGGCGGGAGCCCAGATCGGCAATGCGATTCTGCGATTCCTTGTCGCGCTTCTCGGAGGCATCGAGCGCCTCTTCCAGCGCCGCCAATTGCCGGCGCAGCGCGCTGATCTGCTGGTTCAGCACCTCGATCTGCGCCAGCGCCCGCGCCGAGACCGCCTTCTCGGAATCCAGCGCCTTGCCGAGCTCGGCGGTCTTGCCTTGCGCGTCGTTGCCGGCGGCGGCGAGGCCGTCATAGAGACCCTTGATGCGGTCGCGCTCGGACTCGGCCGAGGCGAGGCCCGCCCTCAATTGCGAGACTTGGTCGTCAAGCGTGAGCTTGCCGAGCTTCTCCAGCGACAACAGCTCGTTGAGCTGGGCGATCTTGGCGTTGAGCTGCTCCAGCGCCTTGTCCTTGCCGGTGACCTCCTGCGACAGGAAGAACTGCACCACCAGGAACACCGACAGCAGAAACACGATCGACAGCACCAGCGTCGACAGCGCGTCGACGAAGCCGGGCCAGTAGTTGAAGGCGCCTTCGCTGCGGCGGCCGCGCGCTAGAGCCATTGACGTCTCCGTTTCTGTCGTGTCCGGGACGCAATACCGTCCTCAGCTCTTCTCCGGTTGGCGCGCGAGGCGCTCCAACAAGCGCCGGATCTCGCGGTTCTGCTCGCCCTGGCCGTCGGCCCATTCGCGGATCATCTGCTGCTCGGTGCGCATGTGCGAGACCAGCGCCTGGATCGCTTCGGCAAGGCTCGCCATCGCCGCCGTGGTGCCGCGGCTGGCACTGCCTTCCTCGAGCACGGAGCGCAGCCGCTCGACTGCGGCCTGGAGCTCGCCGCTGGCGACCCCGCCGCTCGTCGCAACCGGCACCTCGCCATTGCCATATTCGCGCACGGTGGTGGCGAGCCAGTCCTCGAGGTCGGTGTAGAAACGGTTCTGCGCCTGGCTCGATTGCAGGTCGAGGAAGCCGAGGATCAGCGAGCCGGCGAGGCCGAACAGCGAGCTCGAGAACGAGATGCCCATGCCGCCCAGCGGCGCGGCGAGCCCCTCCTTCAGCGTGTCGAACAGCGCCCCGGAATCGCCGCCAACCTTGAGGCTATCGATCACCTTGCCGACCGAGCCGACGGTCTCGATCAGGCCCCAGAAGGTGCCGAGCAGGCCGAGGAAGACCAGGAGGCCGGTCATGTAGCGCGAGATGTCGCGGGCTTCATCGAGGCGGGTCGCGATCGAATCGAGCAGATGCCGCATCGTGGTCTGGGTGATGCTCATCCGCCCGGAGCGCTCGCCGCCGAGGATGGCCGCCATCGGCGCCAGCAGTTTCGGGTGCCGGGCCGGCGCCAGGCCGGGATCGGCAATGCGGAAATTGTTGACCCAGGAGACCTCGGGGTAGAGCCGGATCACCTGCCGGAAGGCCAGGATGATGCCGATGAACAGCACGGCCCCGATCAGGGCATTGAGGCCGGGATTGGCGAAGAAGGCCTGGATGATCTGCTTGTAGAGCACCACGCCCACCAGCGTGCACAGCACCAGGAAGACCAGCATCCGCACCAGGAAGACGCTGGGCGAGGACAGTTTGGTGTACTCGATATCCATGGTGGAACGGGGCGAAGTGCCTGACGGCATGGCCGGTATCATCCATTACAAACTTGCTTGCGCTGCGCACTATGGCACAGCGCCAGCCCAAAAAAAGCGCCGGATGCGCCGATTTCGGGGACAGCGTGGGAACCGGGACGGGAAACGGCGCTTTGATAGCCAGATATCTGCAGAGATTCGCCATTGGGGGGGCGCATGAGCGTCGTTTCCGCGATCATCGGGACTGCCGAACGCGTGCCGTTGCCCGATGTCGTGATCCGCGCCGCGATCCAGCGCCTGTGCTCCCGCACCGCAACCCGCCTCGCCGCCCATGACGCCGCGGCCGATGCCGCCTTCGCTGGCCGGATGATGCTGCGGCCGATCGCCGAGCATGCCGAGGCCGGGCGTGACGAGGTGCCCGCTTCGTTCTTCGCGGACGTGCTCGGCCCGAGCCGAAAATACTCCTGCTGCTTCTACAAGACCGCCGCGACCACCTTGCAGGAGGCGGAGGAGGAGGCGCTGCGCCAGACCGTCGAGCACGCCGGCCTCGCCGACGGCCAAACCATCCTTGAGCTCGGCTGCGGCTGGGGCTCGTTGTCGCTGTGGGTGGCGCGGCAGTTTCCGCATGCCAAGGTGACGGCGGTGGCGACCTCGCAGGCGCAGCGTGCCCATGTCGAGGAGCAGGCGCGGCAGCGCGGCTTGCTGAACCTGCGCGCGGTCGCCGCGGACATGAACGTGTTCGCGCCCGACGCCCAGTTCGACCGCATCGTCGCGGTCGAGACGTTCGAGCACATCATGAACTGGCGCAAGCTGATGACGCGCCTGCGATCGTGGCTTGCGCCCGAGGGGCGGTTCTTCATGCACATCGCCACGCATCGTACCGGGTCCCACCTGTTCGACCGGTCCGATCGCGAGGATTGGATCGCCCAGCACGTCTTCACGGGCGGGCTGATGCCAAGCCATCACCTCGTCAGGCAGTTCGACGACCTCTTTGCGATCGAGAAGGAATGGTGCTGGAGCGGCACCCATTATCAACGCACCGCCAACGACTGGCTCGCCAATTTCGACGCGCATCGGGACGCGATCGAGGCATCCTTGCGCAAGGCCTATGGCGAGCAGACCTGCATGTGGATGCGGCGGTGGCGCTGGCTCCTGCTCGCGACATCGGGCCTGTTCGGCTATGCCGATGGAACCGAATGGGGCGTCAGCCACTACCGGATGAAGGCGGCCGAGTAATTGCGATCTTCTGTCGCGGCACGCCCGGATGGAACTCACGATCCGGTGACACCAAAAAATGATCGTTTATTCAAAATGATAGCTCGTGTGACATTGAGCCGCCCGCAATGCGCGTTGCGTCGCAGCAGCTCCATTCTATTTTGACGTCATCAGCCGCGCGGTCATTCGCCTAGAACGGGCGCCGCGCTGTGCTTGATTCCGTTTCAACAACATCGGGGCACCCTATTTCATGTCTGGACTTCGCGCGCGAACGGCATGCGTTGCACTGATGCTCGCGGCCCTTGCGCCGCTGCTCGGGGCTTGCGAGGAATCCAGCTCTGCAGTGTCCGCCGCCCCGCCGGCTCATCCTGACGTCAGCGTCGTCATCGTCAAGCAGCAAGCCCGCGCCGTGGTGCGCGAGCTGCCCGGCCGCATCGCCCCGACGCGTGTCGCCGAGGTGCGGCCGCGCGTCTCCGGGATCGTGGTCGAGCGCCTGTTCCGGCAGGGCAGCGAGGTGAAGGCGGGCGATCCGCTCTACCGCATCGATCCGCGCCCGTTCGAGGTCGAGGTGATGGCCAACGAGGCTGCGCTCGCCAAGGCGGAAGCTGCGTTGATGCAGGCGAAGCAGCAGGCGCACCGTATCGCCACCCTCACCAAGGATCGCGCCGCTCCGGAAGCCGAGAACGAGAAGGCGATTGCGGCCGAACGCCAGGCCCATGCCGAGGTCGAAGGTCGCAAGGCCGATCTCTCGCGGGCCAGGCTTAATCTCGACTACGCCACCGTGCGCGCGCCGATCGACGGCGTGGTCGGTGCGGCCCTTGTCAGCGAGGGCGCCCTTGCGGTGCAGAACGAGACCAATCTCGCCACCATCCAGCAGCTCGATCCGATCTATGCCGACTTCACCCAGTCGGTGACCGAGCTCAACCAGCTCCGCCGTGCCTTCGAGACCGGCGACCTCGAGCGCATCGCCTCCGATGCCGCCAAGGTGCGCTTGGTGCTCGACGACAACACCATCTATTCGCTCGACGGCAAGCTGCTGTTCTCCGATGCCAAGGTCGACGCCCACACCGGGCAGGTGACGCTGCGCGGCGAGTTCCCCAATCCCAAGCGGGAATTGCTGCCGGGCATGTATGTCCGCGTCCGCATCGACCAGGGTCTCGATTCCGATGCGATCGCGGTGCCGCAGCAGGCGATCCAGCACAATGGCGGCGGCGGCAGCGAAGTGTTCGTCGTCAAGGACGACAACCACATCGCGGTGCAGCCGGTGCGCACCGGCTCGGTGCAGGACGGCGTCTGGTTCGTCACCGAGGGCCTGAAGGCCGGCGACAAGGTCGTGGTCGAAGGCTTCCAGAAGTTCGCGGCCGGCGACAAGGTCAAGCCGCAGTCCTGGTCAGAAGCGGACGCGACCGCGGACAATCGGCACGCCCAGCAGCTCACGCGGTAACGTTCGCGCGGCAAGTGTGGTCCTCATCCTGAGGAGCCCGCTGAAAGCGGGCGTCTCGAAGGATGGCCGCGGGCGAGAGCCGGGCCTTCATGGTTCGAGACGCGCGTTCCGCGCTCCTCACCATGAGGGACTCACGAAACAACGAGGGTAGAGCGCCAAATGGCGAGTTTCTTCATCGACAGGCCAATCTTCGCCTGGGTGGTCGCGCTGTTCATCTGCTTGATCGGTGCGATCGCGGTGCCGCTGCTGCCGATCGCGCAATATCCGATCATCGCGCCGCCCTCGATCTCGATCTCGACCAGCTATCCCGGCGCCTCGCCGGAGAACCTCTACAACAGCGTCACGCGGCTGATCGAGGAGGAGCTCAACGGCGCCGCCAACATCCTCAACTTCGAATCGACCAGCGACTCGCTCGGCCAGGTCGAGATCATCGCCAACTTCCAGCCGGGCACCGATACCAGCGCCGCCTCGGTCGAGGTGCAGAACCGCATCAAGCGCGTCGAGGCGCGCCTGCCGCGTGCGGTGATGCAGCAGGGCATCCTGATCGAGGAAGCCTCCAGCGCGGTGCTGCAGATCATCACGCTGAATTCGACCGACGGCAGCCTGGACGAGGTCGGCCTCGGCGACTTCATGATCCGCAACGTGCTCGGCGAGATCCGCCGCATTCCCGGCGTCGGCCGCGCCACGCTCTATTCGACCGAGCGTTCGCTTCGCGTCTGGGTCGATCCGGCCAAGCTGGTCGGCTATGGGCTCACCGCCGACGACGTCAACAAGGCCATCGCCGCGCAGAACGCGCAGGTCGCCTCGGGCAGCCTCGGTGCCGAGCCGTCGACGTCGAGCCAGCGCACCTCGGCGCTGGTGCTGGTCAAGGGCCAGCTGTCCTCGCCGGACGAGTTCGGCGCCATCATCCTGCGCGCCAATGCCGACGGCTCGACCGTGCGCCTGCGCGACGTCGCGCGCGTCGAGATCGGCGGTCTCAGCTACCAGTTCAACACCCGGCTCGACGGCAAGCCGACCGCCGGTCTATCCGTCCTGATGTCGCCGACCGGCAACGCGCTGGCGACCGCGAGCGCGGTCGAAGCCAAAATGAAGGAGCTGTCGCGCTTCTTCCCGGCCAACATCACTTACGAGATTCCCTACAACATCACGCCCGTGGTCGAGGCTTCGATCAAGAAGGTGCTGTCGACGCTGGTCGAAGCCGTCGTGCTGGTGTTCGTGGTGATGTTCCTGTTCCTCCAGAACATCCGCTACACCATCATTCCGACCATCGTGGTGCCGGTGGCGCTGCTCGGGGCCTGCTCCACGCTGCTGCTCGCCGGCTATTCCATCAACATGCTCTCGATGTTCGGCATGGTGCTCGCGGTCGGCATCCTCGTCGACGACGCCATCGTCGTGGTCGAGAACGTCGAGCGCATTATGAGCGAGGAAGGCCTGCCGCCGAAGGAAGCGACGCGCAAGGCGATGTCACAGATATCGGGCGCCATCATCGGCATCACGCTGGTGCTGATGGCGGTGTTCGTGCCGATGGCGTTCTTCCCGGGCTCGGTCGGCATCATCTATCGCCAGTTCTCGGTGACCATGGTCGCCGCGATCGGCTTCTCCGCCTTCCTGGCGCTGTCGCTGACGCCGGCGCTGTGCGCGACCCTGCTCAAGCCGGTCGCGGCCGGCCACGGTCATGCGAAGAGAGGCGTGTTCGGCTGGTTCAACCGCGTGCTCGAAGGCGGCAAGGAAGGCTATTCCCGCACCGTCGGCTTTTCGCTGAAGCGCACCGGCCGCCTGATGCTGGTCTACGTCGCGCTGCTGGTCGGTCTGTCCTGGGCGTTCGTCAGCCTGCCCGGCGGCTTCCTGCCGGTCGACGACCAGGGCTTCGTCACCACCGACGTGCAGACGCCGTCGGATTCGTCCTACGCCCGCACCGAGGCCGTGATCGAGAAGGTGGAGAAATATCTGGCCCAGCGGCCCGGCGTCGACAACGTCACCTTCCTCACCGGCTTCAGCTTTTCGGGCCAGGGCATGAACACCGCGCAGGCCTTCATCACGCTGAAGGACTGGTCGGAGCGCGGGCCGAAGGATTCCGCCGCGGCAATCGTCAACGACATCAACCGCGATCTGTCGTCGATCCGCGACGCCAAGATCTCGGCGCTGCAGCCGCCGCCGATCGACAATCTCGGCAACTCCTCGGGTTTCTCGTTCCGCCTCCAGGACCGTGGCCAGAAGGGCTATGTGCAATTGATGCGCGCCGCCGACCAGCTGATCGCGGAGGCCAATGCCAGCCCGGTGCTGCAGAAGGTCTATATCGAGGGCCTGCCGGAGGCGGGCGTGGTCAATCTCGTCATCGACCGCGAGAAGGCCGGCGCCTTCGGCGTCACCTTCGAGGACATCAACAACACGATCTCGACCAATCTCGGCTCGAACTACATCAACGATTTCCCGAACCGCGGCCGCATGCAGCGCGTCGTGGTGCAGGCAGATGCCCGCGACCGCATGCGGACCGAGGACATCCTCAACTACAACGTCAAGAACAGTCGCGGCCAGCTCGTGCCGTTCTCGTCCTTTGCTACGGTCGAATGGGCGCGCGGTCCGACGCAGATCGCCGGCTTCAACTATTATCCGGCGGTGCGCATCTCCGGCGAAGCCAGGCCCGGCTTCACCTCGGGCGACGCCATTTCCGAGATGGAGCGGCTTGCCGGCCGCCTGCCGCGCGGCTTCGGCTATGAATGGACCGGCCAGTCGCTGCAGGAGAAGCTGTCGGGCTCGCAGGCGCCGTTCCTGCTCGCGCTCTCGGTGTTCGTGGTGTTCCTGTGTCTGGCCGCGCTCTACGAGAGCTGGACCATTCCGCTCGCGGTGCTGCTCACCGTGCCGCTCGGCATCGTCGGCGCCGTCACCGCGGCGATGCTGCGCGGCCTGCCCAACGACGTCTATTTCACCGTCGGCCTGATCACCATCATCGGCCTCGCGGCCAAGGACGCGATCCTGATCATCGAATTCGCGAAAGACCTGCGGAAGGAAGGCAAGCCCCTGGTCGACGCCACCATCGAAGCCTGCCGCCTGCGCTTCCGTCCGATCCTGATGACCGGCCTTGCCTTCATCTGCGGCGTGCTGCCGATGGCCATCGCCCACGGCGCCGGCGGCGCCAGCCAGCAGGCGCTCGGCAGCGTCGTGATGGGCGGCATGATCGCCGTGGTGATCCTGGCGCTGCTGATGGTGCCGGTGTTCTTCGTCTCGGTGCAGCGCGTGCTGGCGGGGGATCGGGAGCCGAAGGCGGCGAAGGAGGGTGAGGCGTACGGCCGGCCGGCACGGGCGCACACAGGCCATTGATCGCCGATCGCCCGGCTTGCCTTCTCGGGGTGGTCAATCCAGACTTCAGCTCGGGATTGAACGGCGTGCATTTGCTCCGCACCGCAAATGCCCAGACAACCAGGCCGATTGAGAGCGTGCGAAGCGTCCGACCAACTCAGTGGCTGTCACCCCTGCTACGCCACTCGCACAGGTTTCGTGTAAGCCGCTGAGTGTCCCTCCATTTTTCATCACGTCTTACCCGCAATTGAAAGTTTAGGCTCCTCTCTTGAAAGGTTCCATCCGAGTTCCCAAGTAAGCCGAGTTGCCAGCGCACTCCCACGACCTCCGGTCTGTGCTACTTGCGCATGACTTCAGCTACTGGACCTGCGTGCCTGCACAAGGGAACTTTGGGCTCGGTTGACGACTCCGTGCTCTCGGGGTCGTGGTTTGCTGGCCGCAGTAAGGAGGTGTCTGATGAAGAAATTCATTCAACACGTACGCCTTGCTCGCGAGGTCGTCATGCTGGGAATCGCGATTGCGAAATTCGTAATCGTCCTGGTTGATCTCGTTAGCAAGGCCGTCAACTGGATCGGCAAATGCTTTTCAACTACGAGTACCAATGGGACCGAAGGGGAAAAGCCATCTTTGCCCCCAACGAAGATTGCGACCGGAGGGCGCGGCAGCTCATCCGTTTCATTGAAGCTCGCGTAGAATTTCCTGAGTGCTTCTACCATTACAAGCCTGGCGGCCACGTCGCCGCACTGCATCGCCACCTCGAGAACCGCTTTTTCTTCAAGATCGATATCCGCAATTTCTTCTATTCGATTTCGCGCAATAGAGTCGCCGCGGCGCTGCACCGTATCGGATATCCTTACGCTCGGACTTTTGCGAAATGGTCGTGCGTAAAGAACCCTTACGAAGGCGGCCCCTGCTATGTGCTTCCGATCGGCTTCCGACAATCGCCAATATTGGCGAGCTTGTGTTTGATGCGCTCGCCGGTGATGGAAGTTGTCAGCTGGGCCGAAGAGACCGGCGCGTTCGTGTCGATTTACTTGGATGATCTGGTTTGTTCGGGTCCTGACAAGGCAGCACTGGAGACCCTTTACGACCTGTTCTTGATCGCCTTCGTAGAGGCTAACCTAATCCCCAACCCAAACAAGATTGTCGCCCCTACGGATTCACTGGTGGTATTCAATTGCAGTTTGCGCGAAGGGGTAGCGAGCGTCACCCCAGAGCGGATCCAAGAGTTCTTTGACGGATGGCGGAGCGCTGAAGCGACTTCCGCCTTCGAAGCATACTGCAACTGGGTAAGTGAGCGGAACGCTGCCTAATTTAGAGCGTGACCCGGGAAACTGTGCAGCCGAAAAGATCATGCTGCAGATAGAGCCGTCGTCCTGCGCCGCCTACTTCCGCAGAATCTTCACCAGCTCCCCGTGCACGTACTCATTGCCGCATACCACGTCCCCGGTCACCAGCGCATCGCCGGGCGTATTGATGTCGCTGACCGTTCCGCCGGCTTCGCGCACCATCAGCATGCCGGCGGCGATGTCCCAGGATTGCAGGTTGCGCTCCCAATAGCCGTCGAGGCGGCCAGCGGCGACGAAGGCGAGGTCGAGGGCGGCGGCGCCGAAGCGGCGAAGCCCTGCGACGCGGTTCTGGATCGCGGTCATCTCGCGGCGGAATTCCTCGTGGTCGCCGCGGCCGATATGGGGCAGGCCGCAGGCCACCACGCATTCGTTGAGCTGGCGGCGGCCAGCGACGCGCAGGCGCTGGTCGTTGAGGAAGGCGCCCTTGCCGCGCTCGGCGATGTAGAGCTCGTCATTGGCGGGGTTGTAGATCACGCCCGCGATCACCGTACCCTCGCGCGCAAGCCCGATCGAGATCGCGAATTGCGGGATGCCGTGCAGGAAGTTGGTGGTGCCGTCGAGCGGATCGACGATCCAGGTGTGGCTCTTGTCGGTGCCCTCGCGCGTGCCGCCTTCCTCGCCGATGAAGCCGTAGCCGGGGCGGGCCTTGGCGAGGTCCTGATACAGGATCTCCTCGGCACGCTTGTCGGCGAGCGAGACGAAATTCGCCGGCCCCTTCAATGAGACCTGCAGATGCTCGATCTCGCCGAGATCGCGCTTGAGACTGCGGCCGGCGCGGCGCGCAGCCTTGACCATGACGTTGATAGTGGCGGAATACAGCATGAGCTCTGGATCTTGATCGGGGAGAGAGGCGCGGAAACACGCCTGTTTGAGGGACTGGGTGCCCCGCGAGGGGGCCCGCGTCAAGTCATTTGCTCCCGAGCCACTTCCTGGCGGCGGCCTCCGCCTTGGCCCGGTCCTCGGCCGGCAGGTCGGACAATTGCTTGTCGAGCTCCGGGTCGCCCTTGCCTGATGTCTTGGCCACCAGGTGCCATTTGAAGCCCTCGACCTTGTCCATGGATGTGCCGACGCCGTTGATCAGCACCCAGGCCAGCCGGTTCTGCGCGATTGCGCTGCCCTGGCGGGAGGCTTTGCGGAGCAGGGCCACGGCGGCCGGCTGGTTCTTCGGCGTGCCGGTGCCGTTGAACATGGCGATGGCATATTCGACCTCGGCATCGACATTGTCGGCGAGCGAGGCGGCCTGAAGCAGCCGCACCGCGCGTTCCGGGTCCTTCGGCACGCCGGTGCCTTCCTTGTAGAAGGTCGCGAGCGCGTATTGCGCCTCGGGCAGCCCGGCATCGGCGGCCTGGCGCAGCAGCTCGGCGGAGCGCTTGACGTCCTGCGGCAGGGTCTGGCCATCGAGATAGAGCAAAGCGAGGTTGTAGGCCGCCTTGGGTTCGCCGAGCTTGGCGGCGGAGGCCATCAGCTTGACCGCTTCGCTCTTGTCGACCGAGCCGCCGCGGCCGGAGATGCGCAGCATGGCCAGCGCGAACATCGCCTCGCGGTCGCCGGCATCGGCAGCGCGCTTGTACCATTCGGCCGCCTTGGCGTAGTCGCGCCGGATGCCCATGGCGTTGGAATAGAGCTCGCCGAGCATGGTCATCGCCTTGGGATCGCCTCCTTGCGCGCGCACCGTGGCGAGGTCGAACGCTGTCTTGTACTGGCCGCGTTGATAGGCGCCGAACACCAGATCGACATTGGAATCATCGGATGGCGGCGCGGGGATTACGGTTGCCGGCTTGGGCGAGGGGGACGGCTTGGGGGAGGCCGCGGGCTTTGGCGCCGGTGCTGCCTCCTTCTTCTTCTTCGCAGGCGCGGGCGGCTTTGGCTTCTGCTTCTCTGCTGGTGCGCTCGGCGTCGTCGCCGGCGGGGTGATCTGGAGCTGGGCGGCGGCGGGCACTGTCAGCAGCAGCGTGGCCAGCATGGTGATGCATGGGAGCTTCATGTCGGGCGCTAGCCGTGCTCCTGACTCGCAGGATTTTGGCTCGCAGGATTCTGGCCGGCCAGCGCCGTCGCATGGGCCTTCTTGATCGCGGTATCGACCTCGATCAGCGCGGCCTTGGGCCCGCGCGGATCGGCCCAGATGAAGTCGCCGACCAGCACGAAGTCGGCGCCGCTGAGGGCGAAGTCGTGGGCCTCTTCCAGCGAGGTGGCAAATCCGACGCAGGGCGGCTCGAACAGCTCGGCCCACCAGTCGAGCCGCTCTGCGATCGCCTGCGCGGAGGGACGCTGGCCCTTCGCATCGGGCTCGCCGAACAGCACGTAGTCCGCGCCCATCTCGCCCGCGTCCATGGAATGGTGCCGCGTCGTCAGCCCGCCGACGCCGGCGATGCGATCGGGCTTGAGCGAGGGCAGCGCCTCCTTCAGCGCGGCGATGCCGGGCAGGTGTGCGCCGTCGGCGCCGCCGCGTGCCACCAGCTCGGCATGGCCGTCGACGAGCAGCGCGGCGCCCGCCTTCTGCACCGGCGGCGCCAGGGCCTTGATGCGCGAGATCATGGTGCGCGGGTCGGTCTCCTTCAGCCGCAGCAGCACGGCTGCGACGTCGGCGGCGGCGAGCAGGGCCGGCAGCTCGGCTTGAAGCGCGGCGGGATCATCGACGACGGGCGTCGCGAGATAAAGGCGCGGCGCCGGGCGTGGCGGAGGCGGTTTGTTCGACAAGATCTAGGCTGCCTTCTGTTCCAGGCTGCTTTGCCATTCGCCCTTGGAGGCGAGGCCGTTCATGCGGGCGCGATGGCTGAAGGCGCGCTGTCCGGCCGCGACGTTCTCAGGCTTCCCGGACCAGGCCTTCTGCGGCGCGGCCTGCAGCGCGCGGCCGTAGGAGAAGGTCAGGCCCCAGGGCAGCGGGCCGAGCTTGTGCATGGCGTTGAGATGCGCGGTTGCTTCCTCGTCCGACTGGCCGCCGGAGAGGAAGGCGATGCCGGGCACGGCCGCGGGCACGCAGGCCTTCAGCAATCGAATTGTCTTCTCCGCGACTTCCTCGACGGACGCCTGCTTGCCGCACTTCTTGCCGGAGATCGCCATGTTCGGCTTCAGCACCATGCCCTCGAGCGCGACGCGCTGCACGCGCAATTCCTGGAAGGTCTTGTTGAGCACGCGCTGCGTGACCTCATAGCAGCGCTCGATGTCGTGGTCGCCGTCCATCAGCACCTCCGGCTCCACGATCGGCACGATCTGTGCGGCCTGGCACAGCGCGGCATAACGCGCCAGCGCATGGGCGTTGACGCTGATCGCGGTCATCGAGGGGATGCCGCTGCCGATGTCGATCACCGCCCGCCATTTGGCAAAACGCGCGCCCCGCTCGTAATATTTCTTTAAGCGCTCGGCGAGCTTGTCGAGCCCGACGGTGACGAGTTCGCCGGGGCACATCGGCAGGGCCTGCGTGCCCTCGTCGACCTTGATGCCGGGAATGGCGCCGGCCTGTTCGATCAGCTTCACCAGCGGCGTGCCGTCCTTCGCATCCTGCCAGATCGTCTCGTCATAGAGGATGACGCCGGAGATGTACTGGCTCATGGCGTCCTTGGAGCGGAACAGCATCTCGCGATAGTCGCGGCGGTTCTCTTCGGTCGATTCCACCCCGATCGCATCGAAGCGCTTCTTGATGGTGCCGGAGGATTCGTCGGCGGCGAGGATGCCCTTGCCGGGTGCGACCATCGCCGTCGCGATCCTGTTGAGCTCAGTCAGATTCATCGAGAGGTCCTCCCAAAACGATTCTGCCCTTGCCCGGGAAAATAGACCGTTCTCGGGCAATTGCCGAGTTAACGTTCGTCGCAGGGTAAAGGGGGGCGGCAAACCTCCCGCCAGCGGCAGCAACCTGAGGTCGGAGCCATGGAGCGCCACCGCATCCACAGCGTCATGGCCGGGCTTGTCCCGGCCATCCACGCCTTGCTCCGGGCCCCCAAGAACGTGGATGCCCGGGACAAGCCCGGGCATGACGACCTCTCGTGGATCTCTACCTATGACAGCCCTGCTGCAAGTGGAGCCCGGGCGGTGTCGGCCCTCACGCGACCTTGGGGTCGAGTTCGCCCTTGGCGTAGCGCTTGGCCATCTCGGCGGTGGTCAGCACGCGTTTGATCTTGGAGGCCTGGCCTGCGGTATTGAACTCCTGCAGGCGCTGCTTGCACAGCTTGGTCATGGCTTCCATCGCCGGCTTCAGGTATTTGCGCGGGTCGAACTCTTCCGGGCTGTCCTTGAGGACTTTCCGGATCTGCCCGGTCATCGCCATGCGGTTGTCGGTGTCGATGTTGATCTTGCGCACGCCGTTCTTGATGCCGCGCTGGATCTCGGCCACTGGCACGCCCCAGGTCGGCTTCATCTTGCCGCCATAGGCGTTGATGATGTCCTGCAGCTCCTGCGGCACAGAGGACGAGCCGTGCATGACGAGGTGCGTGTTCGGCAGCTTGCGGTGGATCTCCTCGATCACGTTCATGGCGAGGATGTCGCCGTCGGGCTTGCGGGTGAATTTGTAAGCGCCGTGCGACGTCCCCATCGCGATCGCGAGCGCGTCGACCTTGGTCTCCTTGACGAACTTCACGGCCTCGTCCGGATTGGTCAGGAGCTGGTCGTGGCTGAGCTTGCCTTCGGCGCCGTGGCCGTCTTCCTTGTCGCCCATGCCGGTCTCGAGCGAGCCGAGCACGCCGAGCTCGCCCTCGACCGAGATGCCGCCGAGATGGGCCATGTCGGTCACGGTCTTGGTGACGCCGACATTGTAGCCCCAGTCGCCGGGGGTCTTGCCGTCGGCCTTGAGCGAGCCGTCCATCATCACCGAGGTGAAGCCGGCCTGGATCGCGGTCATGCAGGTCGCCGGCTCGTTGCCGTGGTCGAGATGCACGCAGACGGGAATGTGCGGATAGATCTCGGTCACCGCGTCCATCATGTGCTTGAGCATGACGTCGTTGGCGTAGGAGCGCGCACCGCGCGAGGCCTGGATGATGACCGGTGCGTCGACCTGGTTGGCCGCATCCATGATCGCCAGCGCCTGCTCCATGTTGTTGATGTTGAAGGCCGGTACGCCGTAATCGTTCTCCGCCGCATGGTCGAGCAGTTGACGTAACGTGATCCGAGCCATCTGTCTTTTTCTCCCGTTGGGGCCTGCAAGGGCCGCTTGCTTACTTGATCCGCAGAACTTCAACGCCGGGCAGGGGCTTGCCTTCCATCCATTCGAGGAATGCGCCACCGGCGGTCGAGACATAGGTGAAGTCACCAGCCACATGGGCCTGGTTGAGCGCCGCGACGGTGTCGCCGCCGCCCGCGATCGAGATCAGCTTCTTGGCCTTGGTGCGCTCGGCGGCGTGCTTGGCGGCCGCGACCGTGCCGCGGTCGAACGGCTGCATCTCGAACGCGCCGAGCGGGCCGTTCCAGACCAGCGTCGCGGCGTCGTCGATCGCGGCGTGAACGCGCGCGACCGATTGCGGACCGACGTCGAGGATCATGCCGTCAGCCGGAATAGCATCGAGGCCATAGGCATGCGACGGCGCGTTCGCCGCGAAATGATAGGCGACGGTGGCATCGACGGGGAGGATGATGGCGCAATTGGCGGCTTCCGCCTTCTCCATGATGCGCAGTGCCGTCGGTGCGAGATCCTTCTCGGCCAGCGACTTGCCGATCGCGACGCCCCGGGCGTGCAGGAAGGTGTTGGCCATGCCGCCGCCGATCACGAGCGCGTCCACCTTGCTCACGAGATTTTCCAAAAGGTCGATCTTGGTCGAGACCTTTGCGCCGCCGATGATGGCGATGACAGGCTTGGTCGGCGAGCCCAGCGCCTTCTCCAGCGCGTCCAGCTCGGCCTGCATGGTGCGGCCGGCATAGGCCGGCAGCTTGTGACCGAGGCCTTCGGTCGAGGCATGGGCGCGGTGCGCCGCCGAGAATGCGTCATTGACCCAGATGTCGCCGAGCTTTGCCAATTCCGCGACGAAGGCCGGATCGTTCTTTTCTTCCTCTTTGTGGAAGCGGGTGTTTTCGAGGCACAGGATGTCGCCATCCTTCAAGCCGGCAACCGCCGTGGCCGCGGGCTCGCCGATGCAGTCGTCCGCGAAGCCGACCGGCTTCTTCACCACCTTCGCCAGCGCCTCGGCGACCGGCTTGAGCGAGTCCTTGGCATCGCGCCCCTTCGGCCGGCCGAAATGCGCCAGCAGGATGACCTTGGCGCCCTTGTCGGCAAGCTCGGTGATGGTCGGCGCCACGCGCTCGAGCCGGGTCGTGTCACTGACGCGGCCATTGTCCATGGGCACGTTGAGGTCGACGCGCAGCAGCACGCGCTTGCCCTTCACGTCGACGTCGTCGAGGGTGCGGAATTTGTTGGTCATCTGACGCTTCCTTGTCCCGGGCCTCTAGGAGGTCATTCCGGGGCGCCCGAAGGGCGAACCCGGAATCTCGAGATTCCGGGTCTGGTCCTGCGGACCAGCCCGGAATGACGAAATCGCAGCGTGGTCAGATCACCTTCGCCATGGCGACGGCGGTGTCCGCCATGCGGTTCGAGAAGCCCCACTCGTTGTCGTACCAGGACATCACCCGCACCAAGGTACCGTTCTGCACCTTGGTCTGGTCCTCGTGGAAGGTGGAGGAGTGCGGGTCGTGGTTGAAGTCGATCGAGACGTTGGGCGCGTTGGTGTAGCCGAGGATGCCCTTGAGCTGCTGCTCGGAGGCGCGCTTCATCGCCGCGTTGACTTCCTTGGCATCGGTGGCGCGCTTGGCGACGATCTTGAGGTCGACCACCGAGACGTTCGGGGTCGGCACGCGGATCGCGACGCCGTCGAGCTTGCCCTTCAATTCAGGCAGCACGAGGCCGATCGCCTTCGCAGCGCCGGTCGAGGTCGGGATCATCGACATCGCCGCGGCGCGGCCGCGGTAGAGATCCTTGTGCAGCGTGTCCAGCGTCGGCTGGTCGCCGGTATAGGCGTGGATCGTGGTCATGAATCCGGTCTCGATGCCGACGAGGTCGTTCAGCACCTTGGCGACCGGCGCGAGGCAGTTGGTGGTGCAGGAACCGTTGGAGACGACCAGATGATCCTTCGTCAGCGTGTCATGATTGACGCCGTAGACGATGGTGGCATCGGCGCCGTCGGCGGGCGCGGAGACCAGCACGCGCTTGGCGCCGGCGGTCAGGTGCGCGGAGGCCTTGTCCTTCGAGGTGAAGATGCCGGTGCATTCCAGCGCGATGTCGACGCCGAGATCCTTCCAGGGCAGCTTCGAGGGATCGCGTTCGGCAGTGACCTTGATCTTGCCGTTGCCGAGGCTGATCGAGTCGCCATCGACGGTCACGGTGCCGGGGAAGCGGCCATGGACGCTGTCGAAACGAAGCAGATGAGCGTTGGTCTCGACCGGGCCGAGATCGTTGATGCCGACGACCTCGATGTCCTTGCGACCTGACTCGGCGATAGCCCGCAGGACGTTGCGGCCGATGCGGCCAAAACCGTTAATTCCGACGCGGACTGCCATGTTTCGTCTCCTTCAATGACCGTTGTCATCCCGCACAACGCGCGGTTGGCGCGCCTGCGAGGGTTTTTTTAGGGGCGGGCGCCCGGTTCGGCCGGGCGGTGCTTGATCATATGGGAGACTAGGTAGTCCTTTTTTGCGGCAAGCTCAACTCTCAGGAAACGCGCTTCAGCACAGCGTTAACCGCGGCCTCGGCGGTAATGCCGAAATGCTTGTAAAGCTCCTTTGCAGGGCCGCTTTCACCGAAGGAATGCATGCCGATGAATTCACCATCCTGGCCGATCACGGCATCCCAGCCCCAGCGCACCGCGGCCTCGATCGCAACCTTGACCGGCGCGTTGCCGATGATGGCGGCGCGCTTGGCCTCTGGTTGCGCTAACAACAGCTCGAGCGAGGGAACAGAGACCACCCGTGACGCGATGCCGCGCTCAGTGAGCTGCTTCTGGGCGGCAACCGCGATCTCGACCTCGGAGCCGGAGGCGAACAGCGTCACCTTGGCTTCGCCCTGGGCGGCGACCAGTTCATAGGCGCCCGCCGCGCAGGGATTGTCGTTCGGTGCGGTGGTACGCAGCTGCGGCAGGTTCTGGCGGGTCAACGCCAGCACGGTCGGGCCATCGACGCGGTTCAGCGCAAGCTCCCAGCACTCGGCGACTTCCATCGCATCGCAGGGACGGAATACGCGCATGTTGGGAATGGCTCTGAGCGCGGCGAGATGCTCGACCGGCTGATGGGTCGGACCGTCTTCGCCGAGACCGATCGAGTCATGGGTCATGACGTAAACGACGCCGGCGCCCATCAGGGCGGCGAGGCGCATCGCAGGCCGCGCATAGTCGGTGAAGACAAGGAACGTCGCGCCGTTCGGCGCGAAGCCGCCGTGCAGGAAGATGCCGTTCATCGCAGCCGCCATGCCGTGCTCGCGGATGCCATAATGGATGAAGCGGCCTTTCGGCGTCTTGGCCGAGAAGGCGGTCGCCGATTTCGCCTTGTTGTTGTTGGAGCCGGTGAGGTCGGCCGAGCCTGCCAGGAATTCCATCGGCATCGCGCCGGCGATCACTTCGATCACCGCTTCGGACGACTTGCGGGTCGCCGCCGTCATCGGCTTTTCCAGCAGCTCCTTCTTGTAGGCGCGCACGGCCTTGGCGAGCGAAGCGGGGCGCTCGTGACGCAGTCGGCGCTCGAACTCGGCGCGCTTGCGGCTGCCGAGCTCACCCAGGCGTGCTTCCCATTCCTGCCGTGCCGCGGCGCCGCGGCTGCCGGCCGCGCGCCACGCCTTCAGCACGTCATCGGGCACCGAGAACGGCTCGAGCGAGATGCCGAGATTTTCCTTGGCGGCCTTGAGCTCGTCGGCGCCGAGCGCTTCGCCATGCACCTTCGCCGTGCCGGCCTTATGCGGCGCGCCGAAGCCGATCGTGGTTCGGCAGGCGATCAGCGTCGGCTTGTTGGATTTTTGCGCGCGGGTGATTGCAGCCGCGATCGCAGCCTGGTCATGGCCGTCGATCTTCTCGGCGGCCCAGCCCGCCGACTTGAAGCGCTTCACCTGGTCGACGGAATCGGCGATCGAGGTCGGGCCGTCGATCGAGATGCCGTTGTCGTCGTAGAGCACGATCAGCTTGCCAAGCTTCCAGTGGCCGGCCATCGCGATCGCTTCCTGCGACACGCCTTCCATCAGGTCGCCGTCGGAGGCGAGCACATAGGTGTGGTGGTCGACGATCTTCTTGCCGAACTCGGCCGCGAGCATCTTCTCGGCGAGCGCCATGCCCACCGCAGTCGAGATGCCCTGGCCGAGCGGTCCGGTCGTGGTCTCGATGCCCTTGGTGCGGAAGTTCTCCGGATGTCCCGGGGTGAGCGAGTCGACCTGGCGGAACTGCTTGATCTGGTCCAGCGTCATCTCGGAATTGCCAGTGAGATACAGCAGCGAATAGAGCAGCATCGAGCCGTGACCGGCCGAGAGCACGAAGCGGTCGCGATCCGGCCAGGCGGGCGCGGCGGCGTCGAATTTCAGGAATTGCGTGAACAGCACCGTGGCGATGTCGGCGGCACCCATCGGCAGGCCGGGATGACCCGATTTCGCCTTCTCGACGGCGTCCATCGATAGGCCGCGGATCGCGTTGGCCATACGGGTGTGATCGACCTGCGTCATGTCTGAAATCCGTCTGAAATGAGGCGCTTGGAGGCGATGTACGCCCGCGCGGGAGGAGCCTGGCGGCCACTGAAGGTCGGGGCTGGGATAGCACCTCGGTTCCGGGAGTCCAAGGCAGTCAAACGCCGATTCGGCCGCAAAAGTTGCCTCTGTGGAGATCGGTTTTCGCCGGGCTCTTGCGCGGGAGAAACGCGCGCCGCCGGACGACCTCGGTCCGATCTATCGGTGCATAGTTTCGCGGCGGCGTTGCGCTTGGCTAGCTTGCCACGTAAATTTCTGCTTCTAACCGCTTGCCGAACCGAGTCTTTTGCCGGACGGCAAGCCCCAGGAAAAGGCCACTGGGCAAAGGCCGCCAGGTTCCACCGCTGACTACATGAACGATCGCGTGTCCAACAGTGCCGCCATGACGGAGTCCTCCGCGGTCGAGATCGAGATCGCGACCCGCAGGCTGATGGCAGCGCTCGACGCGCTCGAAAGCGCGGTGGAGCGGCGACGTGATGCCGATCGCGACGAGAACGAGCTCGCGGCGCGCATTCAGGCGCTGGGCGCGGACCGCTCGCGGCTTGCCGATGAGCTCGATGGCGCGCTGGTGAAGGCACGCAGGCTCGAGCGTACCAATCGCGAGATCTCCGACCGGCTGGATTCCGCGATCGTCACGATTCGCTCGGTGCTCGATACCGGAGAGGATGGATGAGCCACATCAACGTCACCATCAACGGCCGGCAATACCGCATGGCCTGCGAGGAAGGCCAGGAGGTGCGGCTGCTCAAGCTCGCCGAAACGCTGGAGACACGCATCCAGTCGCTGCGCGGAAAATTCGGCGAGATCGGCGACGCACGCCTCACCGTGATGGCCGCGCTGACCGTCTGCGACGAGCTGGTCGACACCAGCAACCGCGTCCGCAGCCTGGAGCAGGAGCTGACCGAGCTCCGGGATTTCCGCAACGCCGCCGTCGAGCGCGCCCGCATGACGCAGACCGCCGTGGTGAACGCGCTCAACGCCGCCGCCGAGCGCATCGAGAAATCGACCCAGGTCCTGAACCGCACCGTCGGCGGCGGGATCGCGATCGGGTAGAACTCGACGTGGCCGCGCGCCTTACCCTCCCCTGGAGGGGGAGGGTCGATCGCGCGCAGCGCGAGCGGGGTGGGGTGATCTCTCCGCACGGGCAGTGTGCAAGGTGGAGAGACCGTCACCCCACCCCGTCTCACATTTCGCTGCGCTCCATGTGAGCCGACCCTCCCCCTCCAGGGGAGGGTAAGAAAGCGAGCCTGCGCCGCACTGGCGATTCGTCAGTATCGTTGTTACATTGCGCAAGCGAGGCTGCGACGTGCGTCAGGAGCCATATATCCCCGGGGCCTTATCGATCCTTTAGGGAACTGTCCCTGGCCGGGCCCGTGGGCCCGGACATATGGTGCCCACCTACTTTCGTAGGGAACTCCGGGATCGAGTGCTTCAACGGCGTACGCGGCTTCGCACTTATGTCTGCTTGGTTTGTGCCTGTCGAAATGACTGCGGCCAATTCAACAGGTGTCATGCTCCCCTGGTGCGCAATTGCGCACGTGGGCCGGGCATCCAGTACGCCGCGGCCCTTGTGTAAATCACCACCGCTTCTGGAATACTGGATCATCCGCACGTGCGGATGATGACGTGGGGGACCAAAGCACATGCCCAACACCAAAGCCGAACTCCGCGCCAAAGCCCTCGCGGCGCGCGACGCCTTGAGCGAGAAGAAGCGCATCGCCGCCGCCGCAAAGCTTGCCAGGCGCGGGCTGCCGTTCAAGCTGCTGCCCGGCAGCATCGTCTCCGGCTACGCGCCGATCCGCAGCGAGATCGATCCGATGCCGCTGCTCACGAGGCTCGCGGAGGAGGGCGCCAGACTGGCGCTGCCCTGCGTCACCGCGCGCGGCCAGGCCCTGATCTTCCGCATCTTCCATCCGAACGACCGGCTGATGCTCGGCCCGCTCGGCATTCCCGAGCCGTCGCCGGCAGCCGCCGAAGTCATTCCCGACATCATGCTGACGCCGCTCGCGGCGTTCGATCGCCTCGGCCATCGCATCGGCTATGGTGCGGGGCATTACGATTTCACCTTCGCGCATTTGCGCAAAACCAAGCACATCGTCGGTGTCGGGCTCGCTTTCGCAGCGCAGGAGATCAAGGCGGTTCCGGCACTATCGCACGACGTCGCGCTGGATTATGTGCTAACGGAATCGGACGTGTTCGATTTCCGGAGTTCTGAAGTTGCGCATTCTCTTCGTGGGTGACGTCGTCGGCCGTAGCGGACGTGAGGCCGTCGCCGAATATCTGCCTGGCATGGTCAAGGACTGGTCACTCGATTTCGTCGTCGTGAATGGCGAGAATTCGGCCGGCGGCTTCGGCATCACGGAAGCGATTTATCAGGAATTCATCGAGGCCGGCGCCGATGCGGTGACGCTCGGCAACCACTCCTGGGACCAGCGCGAAGCCCTCGTGTTCATCGAGCGCGCCGACCGCCTGGTGCGCCCCGCCAACTATCCGCGTGGCACCCCCGGCCGCGGCGCCGCCTTGGTCGAGACCAAGAACGGCAAGCACGCACTCGTCGTCAACGCCTTGGGGCGCGTCTTCATGACTCCATTCGACGATCCCTTCGCGGCCCTGGAGCGCGAGCTAGGGGCCTGTCCGCTCGGCGTTGCCGCGGATGCTATCGTCGTCGATTTCCACTGCGAGGCGTCGAGCGAGAAGCAGGGCATCGGCTTCTTCTGCGACGGCCGCGCCAGCCTCGTCGTCGGCACGCACACGCATGTGCCGACCGCTGACCACCAGATCCTGTCAGGCGGCACCGCCTACATGACCGACGCCGGCATGACCGGTGACTACGACTCCATCATCGGCATGCAGAAGGAAGAGCCGCTGCGGCGGTTCACATCAGGCATTCCGTCCGGCCGCTTCGAGCCGGCAGCGGGTGCGGCAACGCTCAGCGGCGTCGCCGTGGAGACGGACGATGCGACGGGCCTCGCCCTGAAGATCGCGCCGGTGCGCGTCGGTGGCCGGCTGGAGCCGGCGACGCCAAGATTCTGGTTGAGCTGAACGAAGCCACGACGAACGCCGCTGCCCACCCTCCCCTGGAGGGCAGGGCTATCGCATATGGATTTCGCGAGGACCGCGGGCTTGCTCCGCCTCTCCCGCTTGCGGGAGAGGCCGACGCGCTCGCAGAGCGCGGCGGGTGAGGGCTTTCGCCAGTCGGGGGCATTTTCCCCAATTCTCGACAATCCCAATGCGGAGACAGCCCCCACCCCAGCCCTCCCCCGCAAGCGGGAGAGGGAGCCGACTGCCACTGCCGACGCATCGTGCACACATATGAGATAGCCCTGCCTCGAGCAGACGGTAAGAGACAGCGCTACTCCGCGGTCTGCCCTCTCAACTCCGCGACATCCTTCGCCGTCAGCTTCGAGCCCTTCGCACCGAACCGCGCCGTGACATAGTTCGCGACCGCCGCGATCTCGTCGTCGGTATAGGCATTGCCGAACGCCGGCATCGACAGCGCACCGTCAGGCGTATGCCGCTTGGTGCCCGAGATCACGATCTGCGCGACGTTGGTGGCGGCGGGGTCGTTGACGGCCCAGGTGCCGGTCAGCGTCGCCATCGGAGAGACCGGGCTCTCGCCGCTCCAGCCGTGACAGCTGGCGCAGGCGCTGGCGAACACCTTCTTGCCGCGCGCGTCCGCCGTGACACCGTCGCGGTGCGAGGCGGGCGCGACCGGCGCGGTCGTGGCGGGCAGATCGGGCGAGGGCTGCGGCGGCACGCTGCGCAAGTAAGCAACGATCGAGCGGATGTCCTCTGGCGCGAACTGGCTGAAGCTATGATCGACGGCTTCGCCCATCGGGCCCGAGGCCGAGCCGTGGCCCGGCGCGTGGCCGACCGACAGATAGGAGATCAAATCCTGATCGCTCCAATTGCCGAGACCCGTGGCTTTGTCGGAGGAGATGTTGAAAGCGCGCCAGCCGGCCGTAATGGCACCGGCGAACTTCCTGCGATTGTCGAGCGCAAAGCCGAGATTGCGCGGGGTGTGGCATTCGCCGCAATGCGCCAGCGCCTCGGCAAGATACGCACCTCTGTTCCACTCCGGACTTTTCGACGTGTCGGGCGCAAAGCGCGTGTCCGGATTGAACACGGCCGACCAGACGATCATCGCCCCGCGCTGGTTGAATGGGAACGACAGCGTATTGTCCGGTCCCCTCGCGCGCACCGGCGGCAGGCTGAACAGATAGGCCTTCACCGCCAGCACGTCCTCGTCGGTCATGAACGTGTAAGACGTGTAGGGCATGGCCGGATAGAGCCGGGCGCCGTCGCGGCGCTTGCCGTGCTGGACTGCGTTCAGAAAGTCCTGATCGCTATAATTGCCGATGCCGGTGTCCTTGTCCGGCGTGATGTTGGTGGAATAGAGCGTGCCGAACGGCAGCTTGAACGCGAGCCCACCGGAATACTCCTTCTCGCCCGGCTTGGTGTGGCAGACCATGCAGTCGGCCGCCTTGGCGAGATACTCGCCGCGTTCGACCAGGCTCGCCTTCTCCAGCTTGGCAGGCACGCCGGTCGGCTTGCCGGCGCGGTAATCCGCCAGCGCCACCTTGGGTCCGCCGGCAAAATCGAGCGGGCCGGGCCCGCGAATGGCGAAGACGCCGATTCCGATCGCCACGATGGCGATGACGACGATGCCAATGAAGATACGCATCTTGCCGCTCATGCCTTCTTCCCCACGGCTAGCAATTTCCGATCGATCGGCAAGCGGCGTAGCGTCACGCCGGTTGCTGCAAGAATGGCGTTGCGCAGTGCAGGCGGCCCGGCATTGACGCCGGCCTCGCCGATACCGCCGGGGGCCTCGCCGCTTTTGACGACGAACACCTCGATCTTCGGCGTCTCGTTGATGCGCATCATGCGGTAGTCATGGAAGTTCGACTGCTGCACGCGGCCCTTCTCGATGGTGATCTCGCCATAAAGCGCGGCGGTGAGGCCGAAGATCAACCCGCCCTCGATCTGCGCTTTCACCGTATCGGGGTTGACCGCGATGCCGGTGTCCACCACCGAGGTGACGCGGCGGAGCGTGATCTCGCCGATGTCGTCGATCTCGGCTTCCACCACGGTCGCGATGAAGCTTGCGAAAGACGGTTGCACGCAGACGCCGCGCCCGACGCGCGGCGGCAAAGGTTGACCCCAGCCGGATTTTTCGGCGACCTGGCCCAGCACCGCGAGCATGCGCGGGTTCTTGGTCAGCATGGACTTGCGGAATTCGATCGGGTCCTTGCCGGTCTTGCGCGCCAGCTCGTCCATCGCGCATTCGACCGCGAACACGTTGTTGTTCGGGCCGACGCCGCGCCAGAAGCCGGTCGGCACTGCCGGAGGCTCGGCGCGAACGTATTCGACGTGGAAATTGGCGAAGTCATAGGGAGCATCGACCGCGGCGTCGATCGCATCGATGTCGATGCCCTTCTGGAACGCCGGCGGCAGCCAGCGCGCGAGCACCGCGGAGCCCGCGACCTTGTACTTCCAGCCTGCGACCTTGCCGTCCACCAGCGACGCCGTGATCTGGTCGCGATAGACCGGGCGATAGACGTCGTGCTGGATGTCCTCCTCGCGGGTCCACACCACCTTCACGGGATAGTCGACCTGCTTGGCGATCTTGACCGCCGCGACCACCATATCGGGCTCGAGCTTGCGGCCGAAGCCACCGCCGAGCAGATGCTGGTTGACGATCACCTTGTCGACGGGAAGACCGGCGGCCTTTGCGGCCTCCGACTGCACGCGGGTCATGATCTGCGTGCCGGTCCAGATCTCGCAGGCATCAGGCCTGACGTGGACGGTCGCATTGATCGGCTCCATCGAGGCGTGGGCGAGGAACGGCAGCTCGTAGGCCGCCTCGAACTTGTCGCCGCTGGCGAGCGCCTTGGCGATATCGCCCTCGGATTTTGCGACCGCACCATCCTTCTCGCTGGCCTTGCGCAGATCGCCCCAGATATCTTTCGTGGAAATCTCAGAGTTCGGTCCCTCGTTCCACTCGATCTTGAGCGCTTCGAGACCTTTCTTCGCGGCCCACATGTGATCGCCGATCACCGCGACAGCGTCGTCGAGCACGACGACCTTGTGCACGCCGGCGACCTTCGTTGCCGCGCTGTCGTCGACCTTGCCGACCTTGCCGCCGAACACCGGGCAATTGGCAATCGCTGCGATCTTCATGCCCGGCAGGATCGCGTCGATGCCGTAGACGGCCTTGCCGTTGACCTTGTCCGGCGTGTCGAGCCGCTTCAGCGGCTGGCCGATGAGGACGAAATCCTTGGGGTCCTTGACCGCGACGTCTTTCGGCGGTGTCTGGCTCTGGGCTGCAAGCGCCAGCTCGCCATAGCCCAGCTTGCGGCCGCTCGCGGCGTGCGCGACCTCACCCTTCGACGCGGTGCAGCTCGATGGCGCGACGCCCCACTGGCTGGCCGCAGCCTGGACCAGCATCGCGCGCGCCGTCGCGCCGGCCTTGCGCAGCGGCAGCCACCAGGCGCGGATCGAGTTCGAGTTGCCGGTGACCTGAAGGCCGAAAGTCGGATTGCCATAGAGCTTGTCGTTGGGCGGGGCGTGCTGCACCTCGACCTTGCTCCAGTCCGCATCGAGCTCCTCGGCGATCACGGCCGAGATCGAGGTGTAGGTGCCCTGGCCCATCTCGACCTGCGGCATCATTAGGATGGTGCGGCCGGTCTGGTCGATGCGGATGAAGGCGTTGGGCGCGAACTTGCCGTCGGTCACATCGCGCTGCGGCGGCTCGTTGGGGGCGGCGCGCAGCGGCAGATGGAAGGCGAGCAGGAAGCCGCTGGCGAGACCGCCGGTCAGAAGCGCGCGGCGGGAGACGTTGTTGTGTGCGTTCATGGCGGAGCTCACGATTGACGGCCGTTCGCGGCCTGCTTGATGGCCTCGCGGATGCGCACATAGGTGCCGCAGCGGCAGATGTTGCCGGCCATCGCGGCATCGATGTCGGAATCGTCGGGGTTCGGCGTCGTCGCCAGCAGCGCGGCGGCCGCCATGATCTGGCCGGACTGACAATAGCCGCACTGGATCACTTCGGCCTCGAGCCAGGCCTTCTGCACCTTGGCGCCCGCCGGCGTGCTGCCGACATGTTCGATGGTGGTGATGGCGCGGTTCACGACGGCGCTTACCGGCAACACGCAGGAGCGCACGGCCTTGCCGTCGACATGCACCGTGCAGGCGCCGCATTGCGCGATGCCGCAGCCGAACTTGGTGCCGGTCATGCCGAGGATGTCGCGCAGCACCCACAGCAGCGGCATGTCCGGTGGCGCGTCGAACGATTTCGTTTCGCCGTTGATGGTGAGAGTTGTTGCCATGTGCATCCCCTTGCTCGACGAACGCTCGCGGCGCTCGGCGATTTGCGCGCGACCATAATCATACCGACGCGAAACGTTGAAGCTTCCAAAATCGCAGCAATGCATATTTGCGCGATCGAAGCGGAAGACCATGACGTTCACGAATTTGTGCGGCGATCGCTGCAGGCTTTAAGGGCTAATTGATATGATCATCGTCATGTTTTGACGCATTTTCGTCGCGCGTGCCGTCGATCGCAGCAGATGATCGTGTGAATGCGAAAAATCGTGCGATGACGAAAGTCGTGCGATTGGGAAAGTCTTGTGATCGGAGAGCCGCGCGACGGCGAACCTCTCCTGCTGCCATCCTTCGAGACGCCCGCCTCCGGCGGGCCCTCAGGATGAGGACCGAGGGTGAGGCCGTAGTTTGGACGAGCACCGATCCCACCTAGCCTCATCCTGAGGAGACCGCTGAAAGCGGTCGTCTCGAAGGACGAGGCGCTTGCTCAGGCCTCGCCAAGCCGGCATACGAAATTTCGGAATATTGGCATTATGCGCCTGTGTTGCCCGACAAGTCAAAACGGGCCACGGCCTGTCCACGTAAGCCATTGATTTCGCGCGCTGCGGCTACTGTGCATGGGGTTGTTTTTCAGCTTTTTGATCGAGCGCCCTTGTCGCCCGCCGTCAGCCTTGCCGAAAGCCCATCCGGAAGGCGCCCCAGTGCTTGCCGCGGATCATGATCGGCGAGGACAGGTCCTTCATCAGCACGAACTGTCCGCCGCCCATGTCGCGGCGATAGGTCTGGAGCAGGAATGGCTTGGTATTGGCTGCGACCTTCTTCACCGTGCGGTCGTTGAACAGGCGGCGGTTGCGGCAGTTGGCGTTGTTCCAGACCGGGTCCTTGCCCTGCGGCAGCCGGTAGTTCGGGTTGTGGGTCGGCAGATAGCCGCTCCTCGCCCAGGCGACGCAGTAGACGATGCGCGGATCGGATTTCTGGATCGGGTCCTGGATCGCGGGCAGCACGCGGTCGGTGAACTCGACATAGTCGGTGAGGTACTGTTTCGGATCGGTGCCGGGAATTTCGCGATAGGTCTCGTCCAGGAGCTGATCGAGCGTGATCTCGCCGCGATCGATCGCCGCCTCGAACTCGGCCGAGATCCGCTTCGCTGTCTCGACCACGACACGGATCAGCGGGGTGTCCGACGTCTCCACGCCGCTGTCGGCGATCAGCGCGATCAGACCCTCCGATGTGTCGAGCAGCTTCGCCACCCGCTCGTCGGCGTGCTTGAGGTCGCGCGAGGAGAGGTCGACGCCCTTGGCGAGCTCGTTGAGCTCGCTGATCACGGTGTCGCAATGTCCGAGGTTGGACGTTGCGGCGCGCGTGACGTTGTCGATCTCCGCTTCCACGGAGGCGAACCCCTGCTGAACGCGCGAGATGATGCCGGAGATCGCTTGCGCGCCTTCGCCCGCGGTCTTGGCGCGCTGGGAGGCGTCGCTGCTCTCGCCGATCAGGCCTTCGATCTGGCCGTCGAGATCGCGCACGGTGTCGGAGATCTGGTGCGTGGCCTGGCGGGTCGCCTCGGCAAGGTTCTTCACCTCGCTTGCGACCACCGCAAAGCCGCGGCCGGCATTGCCGGCGCGGGCGGCTTCGATGGTGGCGTTTAGGGCCAGCAGATTGGTCTGCTTGGCGATCGCCTCGATCGAGCCGGACACTTTCGCGACCTGCGCCAGCGCCGAGCCGACGGCGCTGAGGCGCGCCTCGATCCGCTCCACCGCTGCGACGAGCTCGGAGATGTGGCTGACCGCGCTGTCGACGGCGCTGCGCGACTGCGTGATCTCGCCGACCGCCGCGGAGGTGGTGGTTTGCACGGCCTGCGATGCATTGGCAATGTCGTGGTTGGCCGAGACCATCGTCTCGGCCGTCTTCTGCAGGTGATGGAACCGTTCGGATTGGTTGGCGACGCGATTTGCGACGTCCTGGACGTTGCCGGCGATATCGGCCAGTTCTACGCCGAGGCCGCCGATGCGGTCGGCAAGCTGATCGATCAGGCGTTCAGCCAGCGTGCGGTTGGAGCCGGTGTCCATGACGGCAATTTGTGCGACGGACATGTCGATGAGTCCTCCAGTCAGAGCCGCACCCCGGCTCACGGTGGCATTCCCATTCCAGCCCGAACTCTAGAAGATGATTCGCGATCGGCGTCTTGCCTGAGCGTGCACTCAGGCGCAGTTCGCGCCTTCTTTGTCTGTTCCGAGGGGGGCCCTTTTGAGAGGAAGCGGCGCGGTTTTCCGCACCCTCGCCCTAGAGCTTGTAAGCGGTGCGGAATCCACCCCAGTGCCGGCCCTGCACGCGGATCGGGACGTCGATCTCGCGCATCATCACCGTATTCCCGTTGCCCATGTCGCGCGCATAGCTCTGGACCAAGTACGATCGCAGGTTGCGTGCGGCGGCAAGCCCTGCCGGATCGTTGAATATCCGCCGGTTGCGGCTATTGGCGGTGTTCCAGGCGACATCGCCCGGCCGTTGCGGATGCGAATAGATCTTGTTGTGCACCGGCAGGAAGCCGTTGCGGTCGACCATGGCGCAGAACGCCATGCGCTGGTCCTTCGCCAGGAAGGCCTCCTGGAACGGCGGCAAGGCGCGGTCGGCCCAGTCGAGATATTTGGTGCGGAATTGCTGCGGATTGGTTCCGGCGATTTCGACATAGTCGGTGTCGAAGAGGTCGTCGATCCCGATCTCGCCGCGCGCGACCGCCTGCTCGAAGATCTTGGTCAGTGCGTTGCCCGCCTCCATCGCGCGGGTGACGAACTCGGTGTTCTCCTCGTGGATCGACCAGAGCTTGTCCTCGATCTTCTCCTTGAGCTCGGCAGTGGGGCTGGCGAATTGCGCGCGCGCGCCGGCCTTGGATTGCTCGACCACGCGCAGGCGACAGGCGCCGACGTCCTCGAGGGTGCCATCGATCATCGCTTGCGGCGCAAGCCGGCCGGCATCTGCGCCGCCGATCAAGACGCCGTCCATCGCGATTTCGTAGACCGGCATCACGCCGCGGGCGCTCTCGAATTTGAGATGGCAGGGCAGCCGTTCGGTCTTGCGCCGGTCGTCGTGCGCGCTCTGGCGCAGCAGCACGGCGCAACGCGATTTCAGCTTTTGCGCAAAGGTGGTGACGGCCTTGCCGGCGCTGGCGACGTTTTCGCCGTGGCTTTCGGCTGCCTTGGTCGCGGCATCGATCTCGGCCGCGCTCTCCCCGACCGAGACGATGAACTCGGAGGCGCTGGCGGCGTTGCCGGAGACTTCGCTGGTGGTGGCGTTCTGCTCGGCGACCGCGCCGTTGACGGTCTCGAACACCGGGCGGATCGCTTCGATCGCCTGCGAGATGCGGTGCACGGCATCGGCGGAGCCCGCGGCGTCGCGCTGCAGTGCGTCGATCTTCTTCGTGATCTCTTCCGTCGCGCTCTGGGTCTGCACCGCGAGCGCCTTGACCTCTGTGGCGACGACCGCAAAACCCTTTCCCGCAGCGCCCGCGCGCGCCGCCTCGATGGTCGAGTTGAGGGCGAGCAGCGTGGTCTGCCGCGCGATCTGCGCGATCAGATTGACGACGTTGCCGATGGCGGCGGAGGATTCGCGCAGGCGGTCGACGTTGGCGCGGGCTTCCTGCGCCGCGGCGCTGGCCTCGTCGGCGAGCTTGCCGGCCTCGCGAACCTGCGTCCCGATGCCAAGGGCGGACTGGGTGAACTTGTCGGCGGCAAGGGCGAAGGTGGATGCGGTCGATTGGGCGGCGTTGGTCCGGCCGGTCAGGGCATCGGTGCGGTCGCGAATGGCGGCAAGGGTCGCCGCAGTCGCCTCGGCGCCGCCGGCCACCGAATTGGCGGCGCGTTCGAGCTGGCGGATCATGGCGCCGAGCTCGAGTTCCAGCAGCTCCAGGATTTCCCGTGCCGAATCGGTTTCGGCCGCGGCCGCGGGCTCGGATTGGACCGCCGCCTGCGGAGCCGGCGGGGCGGCCACCGGCGCAGCCGGGTCCGGCAGACGCTTCCGAAATAGTCCGAACGCCATCAGCTCTCTCTTGTCGGGGAACGGTCGGACGCTATTTTCGCAGGCCGGAATGAAATCAGGGTTAACGATGCCCGACCTCTAGGCACCGGCGATTACGGTGGCTACCTTTACACTGCTACCTCGGGGCAGCAGATCCCTTTGATTCCGGTGGGGTGGCGGCCTATAAGGCCGCGCTTCCCACGCTCATCTTTGGCTGACGATTCCTCAAGAGACCACGCATGGCCGGACATTCCCAATTCAAGAACATCATGCACCGCAAGGGGCGGCAGGATGCCCAGAAGTCGAAGCTGTTCGGCAAGCTGGCGCGGGAAATCACCGTCGCCGCCAAGCTGGGCACGCCCGACCCTGCCATGAACCCCCGTCTGCGCGCTGCCGTGATTGCCGCGCGCCAGGAGAACATGCCGAAGGACAATATCGAGCGCGCCATCAAGAAGGCACTCGGCAGCGACGGCGAGAACTATGACGAGATCCGCTACGAGGGTTATGGCCCCGGTGGCGTCGCGGTCATCGTCGAGGCGCTGACCGACAACCGCAACCGCGCTGCCTCCGACATCCGCTCCTTCTTCACCAAATCCGGCGGAAATCTCGGCGAAACCGGCTCGGTGTCGTTCATGTTCGACCGCACCGGCATCATCGAATACGACCGCAGCGTCGCCTCCGACGACGCGGTGCTGGATGCCGCGATCGAGGCCGGTGCCGACGACGTTGTGTCCGGCGAGGGTGGCCACGAGATCTACGCCTCGACCGAAGGCTATCGCGACGTCGCCAAGGCGCTAGAAGCCAAGTTCGGCGAGCCGCGCAAGGCCGCCTTGATCTGGAAGCCACAGAATACGGTCGCGGTGGACGACGAAACCGGCGAGAAGCTGCTCAAGCTGATGGATTTGCTCAACGAGCACGACGACGTCCAGAACGTCTACGCCAATTTCGAGGTGTCGGACGCGCTGATGGCGAAGATGGGCGGGTAGCGCCGTCTCGGACGCGGCGCAGCGCGAAGCGGTGCGCCCACAGCGCCGCGCGCGCTGGAGGCGACTGGGCCCACTTCCCCTGTTACTTCTGTTCTGTTTCTGTTTCGCTCCTCCCGGCCAGCGGCTATCACTGGCCCATGACCGCACTCCCGATTCGCGCTCCCGTCCGCATCATCGGCATCGACCCCGGCCTGCGCCGCACCGGCTGGGGCGTGATCGAGGCTGACGGCAACCGCCTGATCTATGTGGCCTGCGGCTCGGTGGAACCGCCGAACGATTTGCCGCTGGCGAGCCGGCTGCTCGCGATCCACGAAGGGCTGGCCGCCGTGCTCTCGAACCATCAGCCGGTGGAGGCTGCAGTCGAGCAGACCTTCGTCAACAAGGACGGCGTTGCGACGCTGAAGCTCGGTCAGGCTCGCGGCGTCGCCATGCTGGCGCCCGCAATGTTCGGCATCACGGTGGCCGAATACGCGCCCAATCAGGTCAAGAAGACCGTTGTCGGTGCCGGCCACGCCGAGAAGGCCCAGATCGCGATGATGCTGAAGATTCTTCTGCCCAAGGCCGAGCCGCCGTCAGCCGACGCCGCGGACGCGCTCGCCATCGCCATCACCCATGCCCATCACCGCCAGAGCACCGCGCTTCGGCTCAAGGTGGCGGGACTCTAATGCGCGTTGCGAGGCACAGATGAGCCGCATGGACGGTGCGCTCCCTCCCCCCTTGTGGGGGAGGGGTGGGGACAGGGGTAGCCGCACCGGCGGTGTCGCCGTCGTTGGTGACCTGCGCACGCCATTCTCGCGGCTTCGAGAGAGTCCCCGTCTGGCACCCCCCTCCCTGACCCTCCCCCACAACGGGGGAGGGAACGGACAGACATTGCCGTGCGGCGTTCAGGCAGTGGGTGCGCAGCGATGATCGGCAAGCTCAAGGGCCTGATCGATTCCTATGGCGAGGATTTCGTCATTCTCGACGTCGGCGGTGTCGGGTATCAGGTGCATTGCTCGTCGCGCACGCTGCAGCATCTGCCATCGCCGGGCGAAGCGGCCGTGCTATCGATCGAGACTTACGTCCGCGAGGATCAAATCAAGCTGTTCGGCTTTCGCACCGACCAGGAGCGCGAATGGTTTCGCCTGCTCCAGACCGTGCAGGGCGTCGGCGCCAAGGTCGCGCTCGCCGTGCTCGGCACGCTGGCGCCGGCCGATCTCGCCAACGCCATTGCGCTGCGTGACAAGGCGGCGGTGTCGCGAACGCCCGGCGTCGGCCCCAAGGTCGCCGAGCGCATCGTCACCGAATTGAAGGACAAGGCGCCCGCCTTTGCCAATGTCGATCCCGCCGTCGTGCATCTTGCCGGCGCCGTCGACGACCAGCGCGCGCCGCGGCCCGTGGCGGATGCGATCTCTGCGCTGGTCAATCTCGGCTACGGGCAGCCGCAGGCAGCGGCCGCGATTGCGTCAGCCTCGCGCAGCGCGGGTGAAGGCGCCGAGACCGCGCAGCTTATCCGCCTCGGCCTGAAGGAGCTCGCGAAGTGAGCGATCCCAAGGCCAGCCGCATGGTCTCGCCCGAGCGCCGCAGCGACGATGTCGGCGACACTGCGCTGCGCCCGCAATCGCTGTCCGATTTCGTTGGCCAGCAGCAGGCGCGCAAGAATCTCTCGATCTTCATCGAGGCGGCGCGCAAGCGCGGCGAGGCGCTGGATCACGTGCTGTTCGTGGGACCGCCCGGCCTCGGCAAGACCACGCTGGCGCAGATCGTGGCGAAAGAGCTCGGCGTCGGCTTTCGCGCCACCTCGGGTCCTGTGATTGCCAAGGCCGGCGATCTCGCAGCGCTGCTGACCAATCTCGAAGAGCGCGACGTGCTTTTCATCGACGAGATCCATCGCCTGAGCCCGGCGGTCGAGGAGGTGCTCTATCCCGCGATGGAGGATTTCCAGCTCGACCTCATCATCGGCGAAGGTCCGGCGGCGCGCTCGGTGAAGATCGAGCTGTCGAAATTCACCCTGGTCGGCGCCACCACGCGCGCAGGGCTCCTCACCAATCCCTTGCGCGATCGCTTCGGCATTCCGGTGCGGCTCAATTTCTACACCATCGAGGAGCTCGAGAGCATCGTCAGCCGCGGCGCGCGCGTGCTCAATGTCGGCATGAGCGCGGACGGCGCCAACGAGATCGCCCGCCGCGCCCGCGGCACGCCGCGCATCGCCGGGCGCTTGCTGAGGCGCGTGCGCGATTTCGCCTCGGCGGCGAATGCCGACACGATCGACCGCAAGATCGCCGACCACGCGCTGAGCGCGCTCGAGGTCGACGCCGCCGGCCTCGATGCGATGGATCGCCGCTATCTCTCGACCATCGCGCTCAACTATGGTGGCGGTCCGGTCGGCGTCGAGACCATGGCCGCGGCGCTGTCCGAGCCACGCGATGCGATCGAGGACATCATCGAGCCCTATCTCATCCAGTGCGGCTATCTCCAGCGCACCCCGCGCGGCCGCCTGCTCACCTCGCACGCCTTCCGCCATCTCGGCATCGCCGAGCCCTCGCGCGATGCGGCGGCACAGTTCGGCCTGTTCGGCACGGATGACAGCGAGGAGTGATCTGCTGAACCGCGCGCCGGTCCGGCTTTGATGAATTTCCGTTAACCTCGTGCAGACGATCTGCACGAACGCACCCCAATTCCGCTCCAATCGGATATCATCAAGACGCCGTATCATCATCGGGCTTCCATGATCACGCGCCGTCATCTCATCCGTTCCATCGGTGGCCTGTCCGCCCTCGGCATCTCGACCGCTGCTTACGGCGTCGGTGTCGAGCCGGTGCTGCGGCTCCGCGTCACCCGTTATCATCCGACCCCGCGGCAGTGGCCGGCAGATCTCCCGCTGAAGATCGCCGTCATCGCCGACATTCACGCTTGCGATCCCTGGATGTCGCTGGAGCGCATCGAGTCGATCGTCGACCGCACCAACGCGCTGAACGCGGACCTGATCGTGCTGCTCGGCGACTATGTCGCCGGCATGCATCAGGTCATGCGCATGATTCCCTCGCGCGAATGGGCGAGGGTGCTGGCCGGCCTCAAGGCGCCGCTCGGCGTCCATGCCGTCATGGGCAATCACGATTATTGGGACGACAGGAGCGTTCAGCGGGCAGGGCACGGGCCGACCGTCGCGCACCGGGCGCTGGAGGCGGCAGGCATTCCCGTCTACGAGAACGATGCAGTGCGCCTCACCAAGGACGGCCGCCCGTTCTGGCTCGCCGGGCTCGGCGATCAGCTGGCGTTCCTGCCGGCGCGGCGCTTCCGGAGCACGGCGCACTTCGGTGCCGACGATCTTAGCGCCACGTTGGCGAAGATCACCGACGATGCGCCGGTCATCCTGCTCGCGCACGAGCCCAATATTGCGCCGCTCGTACCCGCGCGCGTCGCGTTGCAGTTGTCCGGCCATACCCATGGCGGCCAGGTTCGTCTGCTCGGCTGGTCGCCGGCGGTCGCGCCCAGGAACGGCTTGCGGCTCGCCTATGGCCACTTCCGCCTGAAATGCGACCTCATCGTCTCCGGCGGCCTCGGTTGCAGCATCATGCCCGTCCGGGTGGGCGTGCCGCCCGAGATCGTCGAGGTGACGCTGGGCCGGGGCGGGCTGGTTGTGTCCTAACACGCTTGCGCCTCCGGCTGTTTTTGCGCAAAACGGCCTGGTACCCGACAAGCGAAGAGGCTCGCGACGTGACAGCCCATCTCGACGGCGAGATCCGCGACGGCCGCCACCACATGCAGGTCCGCGTCTATTACGAGGACACGGATTTCTCCGGCATCGTCTATCACGCCAATTACCTGCGCTACATGGAGCGTGGACGCACCAATCATCTCAGGCTGATGGGCGCCGAGCAGCAGGCGCTGTTCGAGCCGACCGAGACCGAAGGCGCGGGCTTCGCCTTCGTGGTGCGCTCGATGCATCTTGACTTCCTCAAGCCCGCGCGGATGGACGACGTGCTCGACATCGTGACCTGGCCGGTCGCGGTGAAGGGCGCCTCGATCATGCTGGCGCAGGAGGTGCGGCGCGGTGACGACGTGCTGGTCAAAGCCGAGGTCCGCGTCGCCTTCATCAGCGGCGGCCGCGCCCAGCCGATCCCGAAATCGATCCGCACGCTGATGAAGGCTGATTTGATTTCCTGATCGCCCGATAAGTGATCGGCCGATCGGTCATGGCCTATCGACTCCGCCGGATGCAGCGATAGATTGCGGCCTCCATCAACCGATGAGGCCATCATGTCGCGCCCGCCGCTTCCGCCCTTCACCCGAGAGACCGCCGCGCAAAAGGCGCGCATGGCCGAGGATGCCTGGAATTCGCGCGATCCGGTGCGCGTCTCGCTTGCCTACACCGAGGACAGCCGCTGGCGCAATCGCTCCGAGGTGTTTCAGGGCCGCGAAGCGATCGTCGCCTTCCTCACCCGCAAATGGGAGAAGGAGCAGGACTATCGCCTCATCAAGGATCTCTGGGCGTTTGACGAGAACCGCATCGCGGTGCGCTTCCAGTACGAGTGGCACGATGGCAAGGGCCAGTGGTATCGCTCCTACGGCAACGAGCAGTGGGAGTTCGACGAGCACGGTCTGATGAAGCGCCGCGAAGCCTCGATCAACGACATCGCGATCGCAGAGAAGGACCGCAGGTTTCACTGGCCGGCGCCGGGCCCGCGGCCAGCCGATGTGCCGGGACTGGGAACGGATCCGTTCTGAGCCAAGCACCACACTCTCTCTCCTCATGGTGAGCAGCCGCGCAGCAGCGTCTCGAACCATGCAGGCCCCGTTGGTGCAGCGGGGGCCTCTCCTCGAGACGCGCGCGAGAGCGCGCTCTTCAGGATGAGGGGATGGGCTTTCGCGTCAGAAACCGCGTAATCGCCCCGCCCAGCTTTGCATTATCCATCGGCTGCGCCAGCGACGCTCGCGCCGTTGCCACGACATCATCCGGCGCCTTGCCGTCACGCAGGTCGCAACAAACTTCCGCAAAAGCCACGTCGAACTCCGGATGCGGCTGCACGGTCAGGGTCGTGCCGTTGGCGTAGAGCAGGCCGGCATTCGGGGTGAAGTCCGACGACAGGATCGTCAGCGCGTCGTTTGGCGGCTCGATCACCTGGTCCTGATGCGAGGCGGCGATGGCGATGGCTTCGCCGTCGACGACGCCGTTCTCCGGCAGCACTCGGTAGACATGCCGGCCGATGCCCCAGCCCTTCTCCGACTTGCGCACGGTGCCGCCGAGCGCCTGCGCGATCAGCTGGTGGCCGAAACAGACACCGACCATCGGCGTCTTGTTGGCGTAAGCCCTCCGCACGAAGTCTTCCAGCGGCGCGATCCAATCGAGCCCGTCATAGACGCCGGCAGCCGCGCCGGTGATCAGGACGGCCTCGAGCTTGCTCGGATCGGGAAGGGCATCGCCCTTGGGGATGCTGACGACCTCGACCGTCGCGGCCGGATCCTCGGCGCGGACCATTCGCGCGAACATGTCCGGAAACGAACCGTGGCGCTCGCGGTGCTTTTGCGGGACCTCTCCGGTCTCGATGATGGTGATGCGTGCCATGTGCCCCCGGGGTCAAAAAGCTGCGAAGCTCAGTCGCTTTCTGGCTCATGTTGCTGGTGTGGCGCTGTGTGCTCCAGCAGCGCGCTTTGCTTGCGCACCTCGTTGAGGAACGCCTTGGCGAGGCGCGACAGTGGTTCGGCCTCCGACCACAGCATATAGGCCACCGCGTGGGTCGTCGGCGTGAACGGCCGCACGATAAGGCCGCTGCCGCCGTTCTGCCGCGGCGAGAACGGATCGACCACCGCGGCGCCGACGCCGGCGGCGGCCAGCACGCAGGCCGTGTTGCAGTAGCGCACCTCGACAGTCGGCCGGAACGGTGCACCGGCCCGGGCAAAACTGTCGCGTACGGCTTCGCCGAGCCGCGTGCCGCGCTCCAGCCCGATGAAGGGCAGGCCGGAAAGGTCGGAGGCGGAGATCAGAGGCCTGTCGGCAAGCGGATGCTGTGGCGGCAGCACGCAGACCATCTCGCCGGTGTGCACCACCTCATGCGCGATCCCTGGATGATGGGTCAGGCCGAGCGCGAAGCCGAGCTCGGCGACGCGGCTGAGCACACCCTCGATGATGCCTTCGTAACGCCGCACGTCGAAGAACACGCGTGTCTCCGGGCGGCGCCGCAGGAAGCCTGACAGTGCGGACGGAATGATGCTGTAGGCGAGCGGCGGCGTCGCCACGATGGCAAGATGCCCTGAGCGGTTCTCGCGCAGATCACGCACGCGGCTCTCGAGCTTGGCGTGCAATGCGAAGATCGCCTCACTCTCCTTGTAGAGCGCCATCGCTTCCGCGGTCGGAAACAGCCGGTTGTTGACCCGCTCGAACAAGGCAAAGCCCGCCTGCGCTTCCATGGTCTTCAGCGCATTGCTGACCGCGGGCTGCGACAGGGCCAGCTCGTCCGCCGCCGCCACCGTGGTGCGATGGCGGATGACGGCACGCAGGATCTCGAGCTGACGCAGGTTCATATCACTGCCGATTATAGTCAGGGTCAAAACATCATAGCAGAACGAATTGATTTTGCAGCCCCGCTTGCCCGTAATGGCAACGGATTTGCGCGTCGCATCAATGGGTTCATTCGCCCATTAAGGCAGCACTCGCACAGATTGGAGGCAATCTTGGTTCGTGTCCTTCGCGCCGCCGCCGCTCAGATGGGGCCGACGCAAAAAGCCGATACGCGCGAGCATACGTTGTCGCGGATGCTCGCATTGCTGGAGGAGGCGGCCGGCCGCGGTGCCAGCCTCGTGGTGTTTCCCGAGCTTGCTTTCACCACCTTTTTTCCGCGCTGGCTGCTCGATGGCGAGGCGCTCGACCGATATTTCGAGCGCCGCATGCCGAACCCGGCCGTTGCGAAGCTGTTCGATCGTGCGCGTGCGCTGCGCGTCGGCTTCTATGTCGGCTATGCCGAGCTGACGCCGGAGGGGCGGCGCTACAATTGCTCGATCCTGGTCGATCGCGACGGCGAGATCTTGGGCCGCTATCGCAAGGTGCATCTGCCGGGATCGGTCGAGCCTCGCGAGGGCGCACGCTATCAGCAGCTCGAAAAGCGCTATTTCGAATATGGCGACCTCGGCTTTCCCGCCTTCCGCGCCGGCTCGGCCTGGGCGCATGCCATCATGGGCATGATGATCTGCAACGATCGGCGCTGGCCGGAATCCTGGCGCGTGCTTGGCCTGCAAGGCGTCGAGCTCGTCTGCATCGGCTACAATTCGGCGGCCTACGATCCCAATGGCGGCACCACCGAAGACGGCGCCTTGCGCACCTTCCACTCGACGCTGGTGACGCAGGCCAACGCCTACATGAACGCGACCTGGGCGATCTCGGTGGCGAAGGCGGGCGAGGAGGATGGCTCCGGGTTGATCGGTGGGTCCTGCATCGTCGATCCCAATGGGCGCATCGTGGCGCAGGCGCAGACGCTGGCTGACGAAGTGATCGTCGCCGACCTCGATCTCGACCTCTGCCGCCAGGGCAAGGACAAGATGTTCAATTTCGCCGCCCACCGGCGGCCCGAACAGTACAGGGTGATCACCGAACGCGCCGGCGTCATCGAGCCGGCCGTTCTCGACGCGGACTGACAACATGGCACGCCGTTAGCAATAGGACCGGCAAACCGTTGGCAAAGGAGCTGACATGACACGCCTCTCGCATTTCCTTGCGCTCGCAGCGCTGGCCGCGGCGACATCGGCGCAGGCAGCCGAGCTTCCGGCGGAGATCAAGCAGGCGGGAGCTTTGAAGCTCACGGTCAACTCCACCTACGCGCCGATGGAATATCGCGATCCCGCCAGCAATGAGCTGGTCGGGCTCGACATCGATCTTGCGAACGAGCTCGCCAAGCGGCTCGGCGGCCTCAAGATCGTCTGGAGCGAGACGCCGTTTGCCGAGCTCATCCCCTCGCTCCAGACCAAGCGCGCCGATTTCATCATCTCCGGTATCTCCGATCGCGCCTCCCGGCGCGAGACGGCGGATTTCGTCGATTATCTTGCGACCGGCCCGCAGTTCTTCGTAATGGCGGACAACGCGGCCAAGGATGCGGCCGATCTCTGCGGCAAGAAGGTCGGCACCACCCGGAGCACCAGCTTTCCGGTCGAGATCGAGAAGTGGAGCAAGCAGAATTGCGAGCCGGCGGGCAAGCCTGCGATCCAGTACGTGCCGGGCGAGAACTCGATCGATGTCCGCAACCAGCTCAAGCAGGGTCGCATCGACGCCGCCGTGCAGGGCAGCGAGACGCTGCCCTATGCACAGAGCCAGGAGCCCGGCAAGTACCGCGTCGTCGGCGAGCCCTTCGCGAGGGGTTATCAGGGCATCATGTTCCGCAAGGACGATGCCCCCTTGCGCGAGGTCGTGACCGAGAAGCTCGCGGCCATGATCGCCGACGGCACCTACAAGGCGATTCTCGACAAATGGGGTCTCGGGGCCAACGCGGTCGCCCAGCCCATGCTGAACGCGGCGCCGCAATGAAGCCGGCGCCGGCCCTCGCGCAAGGTTTTCCCGATCTGTCGGGCGTGCGAATCGCGCGCGAGCCGCACTGGTTTCGCTGGCTCAGCGCGGCCCTGATCGTCCTCGTGCTGGCCGCGATCGTGCGCGCCTTTGCCGGCGGCCAGATCGAGTGGTCCTATGTCAGCCGCTTCCTGACCGCAAAGGTCATTCTCGAAGGCATCGTCAACACCATGGTGATGGCGGTGCTGGCGATGGCGCTCGGCATCTTTCTCGGCATCGTCGTTGCAATCATGCGGCTGTCGCCCAACCCGGTGCTGAAGACGGTCGCGGCCGGATACACCTGGCTGTTCCGCGGCACGCCGCTGATCCTGCAGCTGCTGTTATGGTTCAACCTCGCGCTGGTGTTTCCGACCATCGGCATTCCCGGCCTGTGGTCCGCGCGCGCCGTCGATGTCATGACGCCGTTCCTCGCCGCGCTGCTGGGGCTCGGCATCAACCAGGGCGCCTACACCTCCGAGGTGATGCGCGCGGGCATGCTGTCGGTCGACATCGGTCAGTATGAAGCGGCGCAGGCGATCGGCATGGGACGGCTGCGCGCGCTGCGGCGGATCGTGCTGCCGCAGGCAATGCGGGTGGTGATTCCGCCGCTCGGTAACGAGTTCATCGGCATGGTGAAGGCGACCTCGCTCGCGAGCGTCATTCAATATCCTGAGCTGCTGCACAACGCCGAAAACATCTACTATGCCAATTCGCGCGTGATCGAGCTCCTGATCGTCGCCGGGCTCTGGTATCTGCTCGTCGTCTCGATCCTGACGCCGCTCCAGATGCTGCTCGAGCGCCGTTTTGCGCGCGGTACATTGCGGCTGGCGCGATGACAAAACCCCTCGTCGCGATCCGCTCCGTCAGCAAGAATTTTGGCGAGTTCCAGGCTCTCAAGAACGTCTCGCTCGACGTCTGGCCCGGCGAGGTGATGTGCCTGATCGGCGCCTCCGGGTCCGGCAAGACCACGCTGCTCCGCTGCATCAACCAGCTCGCTATGATCGACTCGGGCGGCATCTGGCTCGATGGCGAGCTGCTGGGGGTGCGCGAGCAGGGCGGCAGGCTCCATCGCCTCAGCGAGCGCGAGATCGGGCGGCAGCGGCTGAAGACCGGCATGGTGTTTCAGCGCTTCAACCTGTTTCCGCACAAGACCGCACTGGAGAACATCACCGAGGGCCCGACCCAGGTCCAAGGACGTAAATCCGAAGAGGTGCGCGCTGAAGCGCTCGAGCTGCTCCGCCGCGTCGGATTGTCGGCCAAGGCGGACTGGTATCCTGCGCAGCTCTCCGGCGGCCAGCAGCAGCGCGTGGCGATCGCGCGGGCGCTCGCGATGAAACCGATGCTGATGCTGTTCGACGAGCCGACCAGCGCGCTCGATCCCGAGCTCGTCGGCGAGGTGCTCGCCGTCATGAAGGAACTGGCGAAGAGCGGCATGACCATGATGGTGGTGACGCACGAGCTCGGTTTCGCGCGGGAGGTCGCCGACCGGGTCGTCTACATGGATCAGGGCGCGATCGTCGAGCAGGGGCGCGCATCCGAGGTGTTGGGCGCGCCCCGCGAGGAGCGCACCAAGGCATTTCTTTCGGCAGTGATCTGATATGGGGGCGTGGTGATGAAGAGACTTTTGCTTGCAGCGGCGTTCCTGGGCGCCATGAGCGCATCGGTGATGGCGATTGAGCTGCCGGCGGAGATCGCAAAGCGCGGCAGCCTCAAGGTGGCGCTGGTGCCGAACTATCCGCCGATGGAGTTCCGCGATCCCGCCACCAACACGCTCTCCGGCTTCGATGTCGAGTTCGGCGAGGCGATCGGCCGCAAGCTCGGCGTCAAGATCGAATGGCAGGAGACGAGCTTCGCCGAGTTCATGCCCTCGATCGCCACGGGGCGGGCTGATGCGATCCTCTCGGGCTTCACCGACTATGCGAGCCGGCATGAGACCGCGACTTTCGTCGACTATCTCCGCAGCGGTCCACGTTTCTTCGTTCAGCAGTCGCGCGCGTCGGAGTTCAAGGATGCCGCCGCGCTTTGCGGCAAGAACGTCGGTGCCAGCCGCCGCACCATGTTCCCGGCCCAGATCGCGGCCTGGAGCGAGAAGAATTGCGGCAGCAATCCCATTCAATTCGTCGGCACCGACGGCTCGGCGGATGCCCGCACCCAGCTCAGGCAGGGGCGTATCGACGCCGCCGTGCAGGGCGATGAGACGCTGCCCTACATCATGGATCAGGAGCCCGGCGCCTATGTGCCGGTCGGCCAAACGCTTGCGCAGCAATTCACCGGCATTGCCCTGCCGGTGAAGGAAAAGGCGCTGCACCAGGCGATGCTGGAGGCCGTCGATGCGCTGATCGCGGACGGCACTTACAAGGCCCTGCTGGCGAAATGGAAATTGAGCGACAACGCAATCGAGAAGGCGACCATCAATGCTGGACAGTAAGGCACTTCAGAGCATCCCGCTCGTTCCGGCCAACACCGCGGATCCCGCGCCTGAATATCCCTGGCCGACGCCGTATCATTCCGCGATGTTCCTGTCGTTCGACGTGGATGCGGAGAGCGCCTGGACCAGCAAGGACGCCGTGCATGCGCAGCGGCTCATCACCATGAGCTATGGCGGCTACGAGGCGCGCGTCGGCACACCGAAGCTGCTGGAGCTGCTCGACCAGCTCGATCTCAAGGCGACGTTCTTCGTCACGGGCTGGTCGGTCGATGCGCATCCGGCGATGGCGGAATCGATCCTGAAGGCGGGGCATGAGATCGGCCATCACGGCTATCATCATCTCTTGCCCGACCCCGGCGATCCCTGGATCGAGGAGGAGCTGGAACGCGGCTTCGAGGCGCTGAAGCGCCGGCTCGGCGTCAAGCCGACCGGCTATCGCGCGCCTTACGGCGAATTCACTGAGGAGCTGCGCGTCGCGCTGGTCCGCCATGGCATCGTCTACACCTCCTCGTTCCGCGACGACGTCAGGCCCTATCGTCATCGTCTTGCCGACGGCAGGCCCGGCACGATCGAGCTGCCGGTGACCGCGAGCTATGACGACTGGATGCACGGCCTCTCCGCCCGCTTCAGCCCCCGCTCGATTTTCCCGAAGGAGCATGTCCTCTCGATGTGGAAGGACGAGCTCGATGAGGTCCGCGACTGGGGCGCGATGGTGACGACCGTGCTGCATCCGCAGTGCAGTGGCCGTCCCATGCGGCTGCGTCTGCTGCGCGAGTTTTTGACTTACGCGAAGTCGTGCCCCGACGTCTGGATCACCACGGGCGAGAAGATCGCGGAAAACTTCCTGCGTCACGAAGCCGGCAATCGCTGAGCGGTGCCATGACGCATCGCATCCTCGTCATCAACCCCAACTCCTCGGCGTCGGTGACGGCGGCGATCGACGACGCGGTGGCGCCGCTGCGGATCGCCGGCGGCCCTGAGGTCGAGGTGGTCGGCCTTGCCGAAGGGCCGCCGACCATCAGCTCCCAACGTGATGCCGACAGCGTCGTGATGCCGCTGGTCAACCGTGTGTCGCGTCACGATGCCGATGCCCTCGTGCTCGCCTGCTTCAGCGATCCCGGTCTGCACGCCGTGCGCGAGGCCGCCGGCGGCCGTCCCGTCATGGGCATCGCGGAATGCGGCATCTTTCGCGCGATGATGTTGGGCGATCGCTTCGGCATCATCGCCCTGTCGCCGTCGAGCACCCGCCGCCAGCAGCGCATGGCGCGGGTGATGGGCGTCGACAGCCGCTATGCCGGAAGCTGGTCGGTCGGCGCGAGCGCGGCGGAAACCGCGGGCGCCGACATCCGCGGCCGCTTGATCGAGGCCGGCCGCGCGCTGGTCACGCAATACCGCGCCGATGTCGTGATCATGGGCTGTGCCGGCATGGCTTCGCACCGCGCGGCGATTGCGGAGGCGATAGGCGTGCCGGTGGTCGAGCCGGCGCAGCAGGCGGTGGCTGCGGCGATCGGCGCGGTTTTGTTGAACACGTAAGATCCTTCAGGAGCCTCTCGTCATGTCGATCTCCCGCCGCTCGCTCCTCAAGGCAGCCGCTACAGTTCCGGCGCTCTCGCTGCCGGGCATCGTCCGCGCTGAATCCCAGTCCACGCTGCGCTTCATCCCCGTGATCGACCTCGCCTTCGTCGATCCCATCTATTCCACCGCGCAGGTGTCGCGAAATCATGGCTTCATGGTCTACGACACGCTCTACGGCATGAGCTCCTCGCTCCAGGTCTCGCCGCAGATGCTGTCGGGCCATGTCATCTCCGGCGACCAGCTGCAGTGGGACCTCACGCTTCGTGATGGTCTGTTCTGGCACGACGGCGAGCGCGTACTGGCCCGCGACTGCGTCGCCAGCATCCGTCGCTGGGCCGCCCGCGACGGTTTTGGCGGCGAGCTGATCGAGGCGACGGCCGAGCTGTCGGCCGCTGATGACCGCACCATTCGGTTTCGCCTGAGGCGTCCGTTCCCGCTGCTGCCGCAGGCGCTCGGCAAGGCCGCCATCAATGCGTGCTTCATGATGCCGGAGCGGCTGGCGAGCCAGGATCCGTTCAAGCCGCTGACCGAGGTGGTCGGCAGCGGCCCGTTCCGCTATCTCACCGACGAGCGTGTGCAGGGTGCCCGCAACGCCTATGCCAAGTTCGAGCGCTATCAGCCGCGCACCGACGGCAAGCCGGACTGGACCGCCGGGCCCAAGATCGTGCATTACGATCGCGTGGTCTGGACCACGACGCCAGATGCCGGCACCGGTGTTGCCGCGCTCCAGACCGGCGAGCAGGATTGGCAGGAGACCACGCCGCACGATCTCTTGCCGGTGATCAAGGCCGCCGGCGATATCGAGACGCGCATCCTCGATCCCCGTGGCTATGCCTGCATGCTGCGCCTCAATCATCTGCAGCCGCCGTTCGACAATCCCGCGATCCGCCGCGCGCTCCTGGGGGCAATCGACCAGTCCGCGTTCATGACCGCCGTCGCGGGCGTCGATCCCGCCTTCCAGGTCTCGCCGATCGGCTATTTCGCGCCCGGCACGCCGATGGCGAACGAGGTCGGCCTCGACGTGTTCCGTGGCCCGCGCAATTACGACAAGGTCAAGGCCGCTCTCAAGGCCGCCGGCTACAACGGCGAGAAGATCGTGGTGCTCGTCCCGACCAACTCGCTGGCGCAGAAACCGCTCGGCGAGATCGCGGTCGACAGCCTGCGCAAGGCCGGCATGAACGTCGAATACGCCGGGCTCGATTTCGCCGTCGTGCTGCAGCGCCAGCTGAAGAAGGACCCGATCGGGCAGGGCGGCTGGAGCGCCGCCGTCGGCAACTGGCAAGGCATCGACTGGCTCAACCCCGCCGCCAACACCAATATCCGCGGCGAAGGCAAGGTCGCCGGCTGGTATGCGAGCGAGAAGATGGGGCCGCTGCGCAGCCAATGGCTGGCGGCCTCCGAGCTCGCCGAGCAGCAGCGCATCTGCCGCGAGATCCAGGCGGTGGCATTCGAGGAAATCCCCTATATTCCGATCGGCCTGTACAAGCAGCCGACCGCCTATCGCAAAGCCATCACCGGTATTCTCGACGGCACCGCCATCTTCTGGAACGTACGCCCCGCATGAGCACCATTGCAATCTTCGGCAGCTACGTGCTGTCACGGAAAGACGGCGCACAGGACGTGCTGCGCGACCACTGGGTTCTGGTCGAAGGCAAGAAGATCGCCGCGATCACCCGCGACAGACCGCGCGCTGATCAGATCTACGACCGCCGAGGTCGGTTCGTGTTGCCGGGCCTTCTGAACCTGCACAATCACTGCTTCTCCGAAGCCGTGGCGCGCAGTCACACCGAGGACGGCAACGGGCGCAAGAACAACCAGAGCATCGTCTACACGGTGCTGCTGCCGCTGACCAAGCGCGGCGCCGATATTCTGTCGGCGGACGAACGACTTGCTGTCGCGCGGCTCGGTATCCTCCAGCTACTCAAGGGTGGCGCCACCACGGTGATGGAGCCGTTCCGCAACTCGATCCCCGAGATGTTCGACGCGGCGGAGGAGATGGGCATCCGCTTCTACGGCGCGCCCTATCTGTTCTCGACCTCCGATGCCAAGGCCGGCGCTGATGGCGTGGTCCGTTATTCCGGCGACGACGGTGCCGCTGACATGGCGACATGGGATGCGCTGTACCAACGCTGGAACAATCGCGGTGACGGCCGCATCTCGCTCGCCATGAGCCCGCATGCCACCGACACCTGCGGCCCCGATCTCCTGAAGGCCTGCGCCACGCGGGCGCGCGAGCTCGGCGTTCCCATCACCACGCACATGGCGCAGAGCCGCGCCGAAGTCGAAACCATCGGCAAGCGCTATGGCGGCCGCACGCCGGCAGAATATCTGGACTGGCTCGGCCTGCTGGCGCCCGACCTCATGGCCGCGCACTGCATGTTCAGCAGCGACGACGATCTCAGGCTGATGGCCGCGCGCGGCATGACCGTGCTGAACTGCCCACGCGTATTCGCCCGTGCCGGCATCACGGCGGCGTTCAGCCGCTTCACCGCGCACGGGGTGCGCACCGTAGTCGGCACCGACGGCTACAACATGGATTTGCTCGGCGAGCTCAATGCGGCATCGCTGATCTCCAAGATCACCTCCGCACGTCCCGATGTCGCGAACTCGCCCGAGCTGATCGAAGCCAACACGGCGGTCGCAGCCGACGTCATCAAGCGGCCGGATCTCGGCCGCATTGAGCCGGGCGCAACCGCCGATCTCACCGTGATCGATCTCACCCATCCGCACCTGCAGCCGCTGTTCGACCCGCGCCGCGCGCTGATCGCACTCGCCAACCGCGCCAATATCGATCAGGTCATGGTCGATGGTCGCGTGCTGGTCGATGAGGGACGCTATCTCGGCGCGGATGAAGCCGCGATCACCGCGGCCGGCAGCGCCGCGATCGGCAAGATCTGGGATTTGCCGGAGGCGCAGGCCGCGTTCAGCGGGTGATGGCGGCTACGAAGAAAGTGCGCCCCCTCTCCCGCTTGCGGGAGAGGGCTCCCTCCAACCGGGGACACTCCCGATGCGGAGAGAGCCCCCACCCGACGCTTCGCGCCGACCTCCCCCGCAAGCGGAAGAGGTTGCAGCGAGTGCGCGGCCGGATCGTCCAGACTCAAAGACCTTCGGCTTAATCCTCGAACTCCACCAGCGCCTTGCGCATGGTCTCGACGAGATCCAGTGCCACCGGTGAAGGGCTGCGCTGGGCCGGAAAGACCGCGGAGAATTCGAAATCGATCCGCGGCAGGAAGCGGCGCGCGACCACGCCGCGGGTGGCGAATTCCCTCGCGGTGAAAGGATCGCAGATCGCAACGCCGAGGCCCGACGACACCATGCCGCACATGATCTCCGACAAGGTGGTCTCGACCCGGAGCACGCGGCGAACCTCGTTGCGATTGAAGACCTGGTCGACGAGATGCCGGCTGGATGATCCCGCCGACAGTGAAATGAATGTCTCGCCCTCGAAGTCGCGTGGCTCCAAAACGTCCTTCTCCGCGAGGCGATGACCTTCGGGCAGCACCGCGACGCGCGCGGGCGCCGGCAGTCGCAGACTCGGCAGGCCGGAATGGGCGATTGGCACCTCGGCAAAGCCGATGTCGCATTGATTGTTCAGAACCCAGTCGACCACGATCGGAGAGATCACGCCGAAGAACGCGAGGTTGAGGTTCGGCCGCTCCTGCAGGAAGTGTCCGGCGAGGCGCGGCAGATAGCCGTTGGCAAGCGCCGGCAGCGCGGCGATACGCAGCGAGCCGGTGCGGCGGCCACGGATTTCCTCGGCCGCTGCGGTGATGCGCTCGAGGCCGACGAAGGAGCGCTCGACCTCGGTATAGAGCGCCATCGCCGCCGCGGTCGGCACCAGCCCGGTGCCGCGCCGCTCGAACAGCTCCATTTTCAGCAGCGCCTGGAGATCGCGCAGCAGCCGGCTGACCGCAGGCTGTGTCACCACCATCAGCTTCGCCGCCTCCGTGACGCTGCCGGTCAGCATCATCGCGCGGAAGGCCTCCACTTGCCGCGAATTGATCCGTGCCATCTGTATTCCAATCATAACATTTCGGCATGCAGAGGGTGCCATTATTCATTGGACGATGGAAGTATAGGTCTGCGATCTTTTTCATCAGAGCTGGAGCCAGCCCGCTTTTTCGGCAGATTGGAGGGGTTCAAACCTCCAAATCGCGTCAGATTCCGCCGAACAGGGGCCGGAGCCCTGATCGGAGCGGGATTTGCGCGGGAGGAAATGCGGAAGGCGCTTTGGCCCGAGACTTGTCGGCACGTCACCTCATTCCGGTATGGAGATCGGTCCACATGAAGACTTTTCGCCTTCTGACCGCGGTCAGCATCGCAGCGCTCATTGCCGCCCCGTCGATCGCTTCGGCCCAGCAAAAGACGCTCTACGTCGCCGGCTATGGCGGCTCGTTCGAGAAGACCATCCGCGACGAGGTGATCCCGAGCTTCGAGAAGGAGAACGGCGTCAAGGTCGAATACGTCGCCGGCAATTCCACCGACACCCTGGCCAAGCTCCAGGCGCAGAAAGGCAACCAGCAGATCGACGTTGCCATCGTCGATGACGGCCCGATGTACCAGGCGATCCAGCTCGGCTTCTGCGGCAAGCTCGACGGCTTGCCGGCCGATCTCTATGACACCGCCCGCTTCAAGGACGATCGCGCGGTCGCGATCGGCATTGTCGCGACCGGCCTGATGTACAACACCAAGGTGTTCAAGGAGAAGGGTTGGGCTCCGCCGACCTCCTGGAACGATCTGAAGGATACGAAATACGCCAAGCAGCTCGTGATTCCGCCGATCAACAACACTTACGGTCTCGAAGCGCTGGTGATGCTGTCGAAGATGAATGGCGGCGGCGAGACGAACGTTGATTCCGGCTTCAAGATCTTCAAGGAACAGATCAATCCGAACGTGCTGGCCTATGAGCCGTCGCCGGGCAAGATGACCGAACTATTCCAGTCCGGCCAGGCCGTGATCGCGGTGTGGGGCACCGGCCGCGTGCAGAGCTTTGCCAATACCGGCTTCCCGGTCGACTTCGTTTATCCGAAGGAAGGCGCTGCGACGCTGTTGACGACGGCATGCCCGATCAGCAAGCCCAACGCCTCGCCGCTGGCGGCGAGCTTCGTCAAGATGCTGCTCGAACCCAAGATCCAGCTCGTGATGCTGAAGGATTACGGCTATGGCCCGGTGCTGAAATCGCTGGTGATCCCGCCGGAGCTCGGCAAGATGGCGCCGATCGGCGAGCGCGCGGCGAAGCTCTATAATCCGGACTGGACCGTCATCAACGAGAAGCGCGAGGAGTGGACCAAGCGCTGGAATCGCGAGGTCGAGCGCTGATCGGATCGTTTGCGGAGACAGCGCATGGCCTATCTCGAGCTCGACCGGGTCGCAAAACAGTTTGGGTCGCAGACTGTGGTCGACGACTTCAGCCTGTCGGTGGGAAAGGGGGAGTTCGTCTCCTTCCTCGGCCCCTCCGGTTGCGGCAAGACCACAACGTTGCAGATGATCGCGGGCTTCCTCGACCCCACGCGCGGCGCAATCCGGCTGGAAGGCAAGGACCTGACCGCGGTCCATCCAGCCAAGCGTGGCCTCGGCATCGTGTTCCAGAGCTATGCACTGTTTCCGCACATGACCGCGGCGGAGAACGTCGCCTTTGGCCTCGAGATGCGCGGCGTGCCGCGCGCAGAAAGGTCCGAGCGCGTCCGTGCGGCGCTCGCGATGGTTGGCCTTGCCGGCTACGAGGATCGTCACCCCCGCCGCATGTCCGGCGGCCAGCAGCAGCGCGTGGCGCTGGCGCGTGCGCTGGTGATCAAGCCGAGCGTGCTGCTGCTCGACGAGCCGTTGTCCAACCTCGACGCCAAGTTGCGCGAGGAGATGCAGATCGAGCTGCGCCAGATCCAGCGCACCGTCGGCACCACCACGATCCTCGTCACCCACGACCAGAACGAGGCGATGTCGCTGTCCGACCGCATCGTGGTGATGAGCCAAGGCAAGATCGAGCAGATCGGTACGCCGCAGGAGACCTATGAGAAACCGGCCTCGGCCTTCGTGTCGCAATTCCTCGGCAAGACCAACGACTTTGCCGGAACGATCGACCGGACCGTTGCGCCGACGCAGCTGGTGGCGGGCTCCTGGCGCGCACCAGCGCCGGTCGGGCTCGGCGGCGCCGTAACGGTCAGTGTTCGCCCCGAAAGAATCGGCTTCGGCGACACTGGGCTCAGCGCAAAGATCGTCACCCGCATCTTCCAGGGCAATCACTGGCTGTTCCAGTGCGACAGCGAATGCGGCCCGGCGATCGTGATTCGCCAGAATGACGGCCAGGCGCAGCCGGCCGAAGGCGACGCGGTTCGCCTCACCTGGCGTCCCGAGGACATGAGCGTGCGCGCGAGGGCTGGCGCATGAGCATGGCCGCCGAGGAGCGCAGCCTACGCGCGCCGTGGGCGCTGACCGCGCCCGCCTTGATGCTGTTCGTCGGTGTGCTGCTGATTCCGCTGGCGATGACGGTGATGCTGTCGTTCCACGATTGGGGCCAGTACAAGGGCATCGAGCCGGTCTTCATCCTCAAGAACTGGCACGAGATCGCGACCGATCCCTATTACGCCGAGATGTTCTGGCGGACGTTCCGCATCGCGATCCTGACCACGCTGCTCACGGCGCTGCTCGGAGCTCCCGAAGCCTATATCCTCAACCGCATGAGCGGCCGCTGGAAGAGTTTTTTCCTGCTCGTCATCCTCGGGCCGCTGCTGATCTCCGTGGTGGCGCGAACGCTCGGCTGGGCGCTGCTGTTCGGCGGCAACAACGGGCTGGTCAACAAGCTGCTGATGTCGCTTGGCATGATCCGCTCGCCGATTCCCTTCATGTTCACCGAAACCGGCGTGGTGATCGCGCTCGCGCATGTGATGATGCCGTTCATGGTGCTGTCGGTATGGGCGGCGCTGCAGCGGCTCGATCCGCAGATCGAGAATGCCGCGATGTCGCTCGGTGCCGGCCCCGTCACCATCATTCGGCGCATCATCATGCCGCAGATCATGCCGGGCGTGCTGTCGGGCGCCATCATCGTGTTCTCGCTCTCGGCCAGCGCCTTCGCGACACCGGCGATCATCGGCGGCCGCCGGCTCAAGGTCGCCGCGACGCTCGCCTATGACGAGTTTCTCAACACCCTGAACTGGCCGCTCGGGGCCGCGGTGGCGACGCTGCTGCTGGTCGCGCTGGTGCTGATCGTCGTCGGCAGCAACGCGCTGATCGAGCGGCGCTACGGCGAGGTGTTCCGATGAGACGGAACGGTCCGCTCGCGCTGATCTTCCACGCCATCTTCGTCATCGTCATGGTGGCGCCGATCCTGGTGGTCTGCCTCGTCGCCTTCACGCCTGAAGGTTTTCTGTCGCTGCCGACCAACGGGTTTTCGCTACGCTGGTTCAAGACTATCGCGAACTATCCCGAGTTCATCCACGCCTTCTGGGTCAGTCTCGGCCTCGGCGCGCTGTCCTCGCTCGTGGCGCTCCTGTTCGCGGTGCCCGCGGCACTGGCAATCGCGCGCTATCGCTTTCGTGGCCGCGATGCTCTGGCGGCGCTGTTCCTGTCGCCGCTGATGATCCCGCATGTCGTGCTCGGCATCGCCTTCCTGCGCTTCTTCACCTCGGCCGGCCTCGGCGGCAGTTTTGCCGCGCTGATCATCGCCCATGTCATCATCGTGTTTCCGTTCGCGCTGCGGCTGACTTTGGCTGCTGCGACCGGCATGGATCGCACCGTCGAGATGGCGGCGGTCTCCCTCGGCGCCAACGGCTGGACGCTGTTCCGACGCGTGACGCTGCCGCTGATCCTTCCCGGCGTCATCAGCGGCTGGGCGCTCGCCTTCATCCAGTCCTTTGACGACCTCACCATGACCGTCTTTCTCGCCGCGCCCGGTACCGAGACATTGCCGGTGCGCATGTTCCTTTATATCCAGGACAACATCGATCCGCTGGTGACGTCGGTCTCGGCCTGCGTGATCGCGATCACCATGACCGCCCTCATTCTGCTCGATCGCTTCTACGGGCTCGACCGCGTGCTCGCCGGCAAAGGTGATACGGGGCGATAGGAGAACCCATGTTCAAGGACTATGACGTCGCGGTCGTCGGCGGCGGACTGCTCGGCTCCGCCATTGCCTGGGGCCTCGGCCGGCTCGGCAAGAAGGTGGCCGTGCTCGACGAAGGCGACATCACCAAGCGTGCCTCGCGGGCGAACTTTGCGCTGGTCTGGGTGCAGAGCAAGGGGCTCGGCATGCCGGCCTACACAGTGTGGACCGTGCAGGCGTCGCAGGCGTGGAGCCGGCTTGCGTCCGAACTGAAGCAACAGACCGGCCTCGACGTCTGCCTCCAGCAGAATGGCGGCTTTCACCTCACCCTCGGCGAGGATGAATTCGGCCAGCGCACCGAGCTCGTCAAGCGCATGCACAACCAGGTCGGTGCGGCCGACTACAAGATGGAGATGCTCTCGGCGTCCGAGGTGAAGAAGTCACTGCCGCTGATCGGGCCGGAGGTCTCGGGCGGCAGCTATTGTCCGCTCGACGGCCATGTGAATTCGCTGCGCACCTTCCGGGCCTTCCACACCGGCTTCAGGGCGTTCGGCATCGACTATTTTCCCGAGCGCCCGGTCTCGGCGATCAGCAAGAGCGGCGGCGAATTCCGTCTGACCACGCCGAAGGGCGAGCTTCGCGCCGCCAAGATCGTGCTGGCCGCCGGCAACGCCAACCAGACGCTGGCGCCGATGGTCGGCCTCTACGCACCGATGGGCCCGACCCGCGGCCAGGTCGTCGTGACCGAGCGCACCATGCCCTTCCTGCCGCATCCATTGACGACGATCCGCCAGACCGACGAGGGCACGGTGATGATCGGCGACAGCAAGGAGGACGAGCTCGACGATCGCGCGCTGAAGCATTCGATCAGCGCGGTCATGACCGATCGCGCCCAGCGCATGTTTCCGCATCTGTCGCGGCTCAACGTAGTCAGGAGCTGGGCCGGCATCCGCGTGATGCCGCAGGACGGTTTTCCGATCTACGACCAGTCGGAGACGCATCCCGGCGCCTTCGTCGCCTGCTGCCATTCCGGCGTGACGCTCGCGTCGAACCACGCTTTCGAGATCGCGCGCATGGTGGCGCAGGGCGCGCTCGAGCCGGAGCTGGTCGGCGCATTCTCCGCCAGCCGCTTCGGCGGCAGGGGCGCGCCAAACAACAGCGATTACTAGAGATTCAAGGAGCCACGAGGCATCCCATGTTCAAGAGATCCGAACAGGACAAACGTCCGCAGGTGCAGATTTTCGTCGATGGTGTCGCCGTTGCGGCGCGCCAGGGCGACACCGTTTCTGCCGCGCTGCTGGCCTCCGGTTGCGACGCACGTCGCTCGACGGCGGTGAGCGGGGCGCCGCGTCTGCCCTACTGCATGATGGGTGTGTGCTTTGACTGCCTCGTTACCATCGACGGCGTCGGCAATCGGCAGGGCTGCCTCGTGCCGGTCGCCGAGGGCATGCAGATCGAGATCCAGAAGGGCAAGCGGGAGATCGGAAAATGACTGTGGCTCCCAAGCGCGAAGACTATGACGTCGTGGTGATCGGCGCGGGGCCCGCGGGCCTTGCTGCTGCGACAACCTCCGCTGAAGCGGGCCTATCGACGCTGCTGCTCGACGAGAATATCGGCCCCGGCGGTCAGGTGTTTCGCGCGATTTCCGCGACGCCGGTGACCGACCGCAACCAGCTCGGCGCTGACTATTGGGTCGGGGCCGATCTCGTGCAGTCGCTGCGCGCGAGCAACGCCGAGGTCATTCATCGCGCCACGGTCTGGAGCCTCGATCGCAATCTCGAAATCGCCGTGTCGGTCGGCGGCGCGTCTGCTTTCGTCAAGGCGAAACGCGTGATTCTGGCGACCGGCGCGCTGGAGCGGCCGTTCCCGATTCCCGGCTGGACGCTGCCGGGCGTGATGACCGCCGGCGCCGCGCAGACCATGCTGAAATCGTCGGCCCTGGTGCCGGACGGCCGCACCGTAATCGCAGGACAGGGCCCGCTGCTCTGGCTGCTCGCGGCGCAGATCCTCCGCCTCGGCGGCCGCATCGATCGCATTCTCGACACCACCGAACGCGGCAATTATTTCGCGGCGCTGCCGCACGCTTTCGCCTTCCTGACGTCGCCCTATTTCGCCAAGGGCCTGTCGATGATGCGCGAGGTGAAGGCGAAGGTGCCGGTTGTCTCCGGCGTCACCGAGCTCTCCGCGTCCGGTGACGGCCAGCTTACCAGCGTGAGCTATGTCGCCGGCGGCAAGCGCGAGACTATTTCGGCCGATCTTTTGCTGCTGCATCAGGGTGTCGTGCCCAATGTCAATCTGGCGATGTCGGCCGGCGTCGAGCATCGTTGGGATGATTTGCAGCTCTGCTGGTCGCCAGTGCTCGATGCGAACGGCGGCTCGTCCGTCGTCGGCATTGCGATCGCCGGTGACGGCGCGGGGATCGGAGGCGCGAATGCCGCGGTGGTTCGTGGCCGCATTGCCGCGCGTGCAGCGGTCGAAGCGCTTGCCCCCGCTTCTGCCGCGAAGCTCGCACCGATGGCGACGCTCCGTTCCGATCTCGCCAAGGCCGAGCGCGGCCGCGTCTTTCTCGACACGCTGTTCCGGCCGGCGTCGCAATTCCGCATCCCCTCGGGCGATACCATCGTGTGCCGCTGCGAAGAGGTGACGGCGAAGGATGTGCTCGATTCCGTCGCGATCGGCGCAACCGGTCCCAACCAGCTCAAGGCCTATCGCCGCACCGGCATGGGGCCGTGCCAGGGCCGGCTCTGCGGCCTCACCGTCACCGAGCTGATGGCGCAGGCGCGGGGCAAGACGCCGCAGGAGATCGGCTATTACCGGCTGCGCGCGCCGGTGAAGCCGATCACGCTGGCCGAGCTCGCCGCCGTTCCGAAAAGCGAGGCCGACGTCAAGGCCGTGGTGCGCGGATGAGCACAAACGTGGATGCGATCGTCATTGGCGGCGGCATCCATGGGTGCTCGACCACGCTGCATCTGTGTCTCGCCGGCCTGAAGCCGGTGCTGATCGAAAAGGACTATGCCGGTCGCCATGCCTCCGGCGTCAATGCCGGCGGCGTCCGTCAGCTTGCCCGGCACATTCCCGAGATCCCGCTGTCGATCCGCTCGATGGGCATTTGGGAGAAGATCGCGGAGCTCGTCGACGACGATTGCAGCTTCGAGAGCTACGGCCAGGTGCTGGTCGCCGAGAACGAGGACGAGCTCGCGATCTGCCGTGCGCGCGTCGCCGAGCTCAATGCGCTGGGCTTCAGCCACGAAGAACTGATCGACGCGGCCGAACTGCGCCGCCTGGTGCCGGCCGTGGCCGAGACCTGTCCCGGCGGCGTGGTCTCGCGCCGCGATGGCGCGGCCAATCCGGCGCAGACGACGACGGCGTTCCGCCGCAAGGCCGGGCAGCTCGGTGCAACCGTGCGTGAAGGCGTCGCCGCCGGCAACATCCGCCACCGTGACGGCCTTTGGCACGTCGATGTCGGTTCGGAGAGCTTTGCCGCGCCGGTGCTGGTCAATGCTGCCGGCGCCTGGGCCGGCAAGATCGCAGCGGATCTCGGCGAGCCGGTGCCGGTCGAGACCGTGGCGCCGATGCTGATGATCACCTCGCGCGTGCCGCACTTCATCGATCCCGTCGTGATCCTGCGCGGGCGAAAGCTGTCCTTCAAGCAGTTCAAGAACGGCACGGTGCTGATCGGCGGCGGCCATCTGGCGAGGCCCTATCAGGATCGCAACGAGACGGTGCTGGACTGGAAGAGCCTTGCGACCAGCGCGCAGACCGTGTTCGAGCTGTTTCCGGTGATGCGTAGCGCGACCATCGTCCGCGCCTGGGCCGGCATCGAGGCGAAGATGAAGGACGACATTCCCGTGTTCGGGCCGAGCTCCCGTCACAAGGGTCTCTATCATCAGTTCGGCTTCTCGCTGCACGGCTTTCAGCTCGGCCCCGGCGCCGGCGCCGTGATGGCCGAACTGATCGTCAACGGCGGCACCCAGACCCGAATCAGCGATCTCGGCATCGACCGCTTCCATCCTTCCACGCTCTAGAGACAAGAGGACATCATGAGCATCACCCGCAGCATCCGCACGCCCATCATGCACCGCGCCGTCGAAGCCAATGGCTTCGTCTTCCTCGGCGGCACGATCGCCGACGATACCTCGGTCTCGATGGGAGACCAGACCCGCAACATCCTCGGTAAGATCGCCGGCTATCTGAAGGAGGCGGGAACGGACAAGTCGCGCGTGGTCAGCGCCTCGATCTTCGTCACCGATCTCTCCAAGAAGAAGGAGATGGACGCGGCCTGGACCGAGTTCTTCGGCGACAATCTGCCGACCCGCGCCACCGTCGGCGTTGCCGATCTCGGCGGCGGCGCGCTGATCGAGGTGGTGGTGACCGCGCTCAAGGGCTGACAGGTGCTCAGAGCCCACAACATTTCGGAGATGTAATGATACGGAGCGGCTGCCGGGCCTTGACCGGCGGCCGTTTCCTTTTATCGGTAGGGGACCCGGCTGGAGTTCCCCATGTCCCCGCAGGTCAACGGCAACAAGCACGCGATCAGATTTCGCTGTCCCGCGGAGCTCGAAGGACTGCTGCCGCAGCCGGTCCCCGCCAATCTCGGCGTGCCCGACTGGCTCAAGGCGATGCCGAACTCGGCCTTCAGCGCCCTTAATCAGAAGGACGACGACACGGTCAAGCGCTGCCCGCCCTTCATCGATGCGATGACATGCGGCTTCCTGATCCCGTTGATCTGTGATCTCCACGTCGAGGATGGTGAGATCAGCTGGGACAACGACATCCCGGCCGGCGGGGCGATCGATTTTCCGCGCTCGCCCGTCAGCTTCCACGATCAGAGCCAGCTCACTGGCTCGCCCCTGTTCGAGGCCGATCGCTTCGTCATCAAGTTTCACAATCTCTGGACCATCGAGGCGCCGGAAGGCTATGCGCTGTTCTTCACCCATCCGGTCAACCGCTTCGATCTTCCGTTCACCACGCTGAGCGGCCTCGTCGATTGTGATCGCTATCGCGACAACTGGATCCATTTTCCGGCGCATTGGCACAACACGGGCTTTTGCGGCGTGTTGCCGAGGGGCACGCCGATCGCGCAGTGCATTCCGGTCAAGCGTGAGGATTGGACGGCGCAGGTTTCGGCCCTCACCCCGGAGGAAACGCGGCAGGTCCATGAGCTTCGCGCCACGATGAAGCGCGAGTCGGGCGTATACCGGCGGAAATTCAGGGCATAGCCGCTGGTTCTTGCTCGCGCTCCAGAAACTTCGCCGCCGCGCTCGGGCGGAAGAAGAAGCGGCCGCGCGACGAGGAGGCCAAGGCGAAGGCGGCGCGGCTGAGCATGTGCGGTCGTCCGCGAAGCACTGCGCGCAGCGCGGCCTCGCCACGGCTGCGGTCGCCCATTTCGAGCAGGCAGATCGCGAGATTGGCGCGGGATGGCGCGTCGTCCGGACGGAGCGCAAGCGCATGACGGTAGGTCTCGGCAGCATCCTTGTAGGCACCGTCGAGAAATTCGACTCCTGCGAGTTCGGTCAGGATGTCGGCGCGTCCCGGCGCGGCGGCGCGAGCGGCGGCCAGGACGGCACGCGCGCTGGTGCGATCATTGTTCCGGACATGCAGGCGTCCGAGGTCGAGTTGCAGGTCGATGTTGGTGGGGGCGCGCGCGACGGCGTTCTCGATGATCCCGATGGCCTCGCCGATGTCCCCGGCATTCGCCAGCTGGCCGGCCAACTCCTGGCAGGCAGGCAGATAGGCCGGGTGGCGTGCCGCGGTGCGGCGCAATTGCGCGATCCCGTCCGTCATGCGCCGCGCGCGGCATAGTGCGTGACCGAGCAGCGTCTCGATTTCCGCATCGTTGCCGTGCCGTGCGGCTTTCTCGAGCGGCAAGATCGCCGCCTCCGCGCGCTCCTGGCCGAGCAGCGCATGGGCCAGAATCAGGACGGCATTCCGATCGGTGCGATTTGACTTCAAGGCTTCGCTGGCAAGCCGGCTTGCGATGTCGAACTGCCTCGCCCGCAGCGCCAGGAAGGCCTGCTGAAGCAGCTGGGCGAGGGCGCTGTTTGGCTTACCGCTCACGAAATTGCCCCCTTGGCTGAGACACTCCGACCCTGTTGCCTCTTACCGTGTGCCCTGCGCAGTGTCTATCGACGGCTTCGTGAAACCTCGGCGATCACAGCGATGACGCCGCTCGGAATGCGCCCTTGATCCCGCCGGCCAGCGGGATTATGAGCGAGGCTCCCAATCAGGAAGCTCGCAGCCATGGATTTTACCCCGACCGCAAAGCCCATCCGCCTTGCCCACGGGGAATTCCATGCCTGCCTCCATCATCCTGTCGAACTTTTCGCTGTCCACACCTGACGGCGGCTCTCTCGTTTCCAATATCGATCTGGCGTTCGGCGCCGAGCGGACTGGTCTCGTCGGCCGCAACGGCGTCGGAAAAACGACGCTGCTTGCGTCGATCTGCGGCGAGCACGGTCCCCGGGCCGGGCGTGTCGTCGTCACCGGAACCGTCGGGTTGCTGCGCCAAGACGTTCGGCTTGCTGCGGGCGCGACCGTGGCCGATTTGTTCGGCGTGCGAGGTCAGCTCGCGCTGCTTCGCCGGGCTGAGCATGGGGAGGCCTCGGCCGACGAAATCGCCGAGGTCGATTGGACCCTCGAAGCACGCTTGCAGGCTGCCCTTGCACGTCTCGGCTTCGATCTCGCTCCTGAGACCGAACTGGAGCGATTGTCCGGCGGTCAGATCACGCGGGTTCGCCTTGCTGCACTGGTCTTCGCCGAGCCCGACTTCCTGCTGCTGGACGAACCCACCAACAATCTCGACCGGGATGGCCGCAAGGCCGTGATCGACCTCGTCGCCGCCTGGCGCGGTGGGGCGGTTGTCGTCAGCCACGACCGGGGCCTGCTCGAAACCATGGATGCGATCGTCGAGCTGACGTCACTTGGGGCCAAGCGATACGGCGGCAATTGGAGCAGCTTTCGCACGCAGAAGGCCGTCGAGCTCGCGGCCGTGAGGCACGACCTTGCGCATGCCGAGAAGCGCCTGTCCGAGATCGATGGGAAGGCGCAGGAGGCGGCGGAGAAGAAGGCGCGCAAGGACAGTGGCGGCAGGAAGAAGCGTGCCAGGGGCGACATGCCGCGCATCCTGGCTGGGGCGCGCAAGGACCGAAGCGAGGATACCGGCGGCAAGACCGCGCAAATCGCCGAGCGGCAGCGCGCAGAAGCGCTTCAAGCCGTCGACGCGGCGCGGCGGCGCATCGAGATTCTTCAGCCGCTCTCCGTCAAATTGCCCGCGACCGGCCTGCCGGCGGGCCGCGAGGTGCTTTGGCTCGATGGCGTCAGTGCAGGCTATCGACCGGAGCAGCCTGTCCTGCGCGATCTCTCCTTTGCGGTGGTCGGGCCGGAGCGCGTGGCGCTGGTCGGGCCCAATGGCTCCGGCAAGACGACGCTGCTGAAGCTCGTCGCGGGCGAGCTGCGTCCGCTCGCGGGCACCGTGCGGGTCAGGCCGGACTTCGCGCTGTTCGACCAGAAGGTCAGCCTGCTCGATCCGGCGCTCTCCATCCTGGACAATTTTCGGCGGCTCAATCCGAAAGCGGGTGCGAATGAGTGCCATGCCGCGCTGGCCCGGTTCATGTTTCGCGCCGATGCGGCCATGCAAGTCGCCGGAAGCTTGAGTGGTGGGCAGATGTTTCGCGCGGGCCTCGCTTGCGTGCTCGGCGGGCCGACGCCGCCGTCGCTGCTGATCCTGGACGAGCCGACCAATCATCTCGACCTCGAGTCCATCGAAGCCGTCGAGGCCGGCTTGCGCGCCTATGACGGCGCGCTGCTCGTCGTCAGCCATGACGAGGCATTCCTGCAGGCGATCGGGATTACGCGGCGGATCGAACTTGCCGCCAAGGTGATGCGCATCGATGGCGGGATCGTCTGATCTCGCCTGGCGGTCCCGGATTTGGTTGTGATTTTCAAAAACCCGACGCCCTGCCCCCAGCGCGTCGGGTGGAAAAAATGAGTATCAATCAGTGATCCCAACCCGAGTGTTGTGACGCGGGCCGCAGCAATTTTCTACTCCGGGAAACTACCGCGTCGGAACCGGGCCGTGCCTTCTGGCGTGCAGGGAGGGGCCATCGCAAGGAATATTTTGCGCCACCTGAGCGCGCGCCTCGTCCTTCGAGACGACCGCTTCGCGGTCTCCTCAGGATGAGGCTCAGCAACATCTGTTGTTGGACGACAGCCGCGTACTCGATCCTCATCCTGAGGGCCCGCCAGCGGCGGGCGTCTCGAAGGATGGCCAAAAGGAAAAGTCCCACCCATATGCGATAGCCCTGCCGTGCTTCGGCCTATGACGCCGCGTTTCCGCCCGGCTCCAGCGCCTCGCCGATCGCCAGCGGATGGGCCATGGTCTCGTGCAGCGCATCGCGGTCGAGCTCGCCTTCGGACATGCTGATGACGACGCAGGCAACGCCGTTGCCGATCAGATTGGTCAGCGCGCGGCATTCGCTCATGAATTTGTCGATGCCGACCAAGATCGCGATCGACTGGATCGGGATGTCGGGCACGATCGAGAGCGTCGCGGCGAGCGTGATGAAGCCGGCGCCGGTCACGCCCGAGGCGCCTTTCGAGGTGATCATCGCGATGCCGAGAATGCCGAGCTCCTGCCAGATAGTCAGATGCGTGTTGGTCGCCTGCGCCAGAAACAGCGTCGCCAACGTCATGTAGATATTGGTGCCGTCGAGGTTGAAGCTGTAGCCGGTCGGAATGACGAGCCCGACCACGGAACGCGAGGCACCGAGATGCTCCATTTTCTGGATCATCTGCGGCAGCACGGTCTCGGAGGACGAGGTGCCGAGCACGATCAAAAGCTCGTCCTTGATGTAGGCGATGAAGCGCAGGATCGAGAAGCCGGCGAGGCGCGCGATCGCCCCGAGCACGATCAGCACGAACAGGATGCTGGTCAGGTAGAATGTGCCGATCAGGGCGGCGAGATTGAGCAGCGAGCCGAGGCCATACGCCCCGACCGTGAACGCCATCGCGCCAAAGGCGCCGATCGGGGCAACGCGCACGATGATGCGGATGATGCCGAAGAACATCTTCGCGGCCTTGTCGATCGCGTCTGCAATGGGCTCGCCGGCCTTGCCGAGAAAGGCGATGGCGAAGCCGGACAGGATCGAGATCAGCAACACCTGCAACAGGTCGCCACGGGCGATCGCCCCCACATAGCTGTCGGGAATGATCGCCATCAGATGGGCGACGATGCCTTCCTCCTTGGCCTTGGTGACATAGGTTGCCACCGATTTCGGATCGATCGTGGCTGGGTCGATGTTGAAGCCGTGCCCGGGCTGGAGCACCTCGCCGACCAGCAGACCCACCGCGAGCGCGACGGTCGAGACCGTCTCGAAATAGATCAGCGACTTCAGCCCGACCCGGCCGACGCGCTTGAGGTCGCCCATCGAGGAGATGCCGTGCACCACGGTGCAGAAGATCACCGGCGCGATCATCATCTTGATCAGCGCGATGAAGCCGTCGCCGAGCGGCTTCAAGGCCTTGCCCAGATCGGGATAGGCATAGCCGATCAAAACGCCGAGCGCGATCGCGATCAGGACCTGGACGTAGAGGATCTTGTACCAGGGCTGATGCCGGGCGCGGATGGCTGGCTGGATCGCGACTTGTGTCATAGAGTGGCCCCGGAACGCATTGATGATGCAAGCATTTGATCTTGCATGTCTTGCATCATGTGATGACCGCCGCAGAAGCGACAATCACATTTTTGTCTGTTCGCACGAAGATCGATCGCTGCACCGCAATCGGGGGGAACATGTCGACTGTAACGGGCTCGGACGAGCGAGCACAGGGCTATTTCCCGCGTTGGAAGCTCAAGACCTCCGGCGTGATCATGCCGGAGGAGCGACTGTCATGGGGGCAGACCGTCGTCTCCGGTCTGCAGCATTGCGTCGCGATGTCCGGCTCGACAATCATCGCCCCGCTGCTGATGGGGTTCGATCCCAACGTTGCGGTCCTGTTCTCCGGCATCGGCACGCTGATCTTCTTCGTCATCGTCGCGGGGCGCGTGCCGAGCTATCTCGGTTCGAGCTTCGCATTCATCGCCGTCGTCATTGCGGCTACCGGCTATGCCGGGCAGGGGGCGAACCCCAACATTTCGGTCGCGCTCGGCGGCATCATCGGCGCCGGCGTGCTGTACGGGGTGATCGCGCTGATCGTGATGTGGTCGGGGGTCGGCTGGGTCGAGAGGCTGCTGCCGCCGGCCGTCACCGGCGCCGTGGTCGCCGCGATCGGCCTCAACCTCGCGCCGGTGGCGGTCAAGGCGGTGAGCGCCGGCACGTTCGACACCGCAATCGGACTCGCGACCGTTCTGATCATCGGCATCGTTGCCGTTGCCGCCCCCGGACTGTGGCGACGCCTGCCGATCATCCTCGGCGCGATCGGCGGGTATCTGTTGTATCTGCTGTTCGCGAACGGGCTCGGCTTCGGCAAGCCGATCGACTTCGCGCAACTGGCGGCCGCGCCGTGGATCGGCCTGCCGAACTTCACCGCGCCGACGTTCCAGGCCGATGCAATCTTCCTCATTGCGCCGGTCGCGATCATTCTCGTTGCCGAGAACCTCGGTCATATCAAGGCCGTCGGCGCCATGACGGGCCGAAGCCTTGACGCCTATCTCGGCCGCGCCCTGTTCGCCGACAGCTTGGCTACCATTGTCGCCGCCTGCGGCGGCGGCACCGGGGTCACCACCTACGCCGAGAATATCGGCGTAATGGCGGCGACGAAGGTCTACTCGACATTGCTGTTTGCCTTCGCCGCCATTGTGTCGATCCTGCTCGGCTTCTCGCCGAAATTCGGCGCGCTGATCCTGTCGATCCCGGGCCCTGTCATCGGCGGTCTCTCGATCGTGCTGTTCGGCCTGATCGCGGCGATGGCGGGCCGGATCTGGGTCGAGAACAAGGTCGACTTTGCAAATCCTGCAAACCTGATCACCGCCGCGGTGGCGTTGACCGCGGGCGCGGGCGACCTGACGCTCAAGTTCGGCGCATTCACGATCGGCGGCATCGGCACGGCGACCTTCGGCGCCATCATCCTGTATCAGATCCTGACCTCGCCACTGGCGCGTCGCGCGGACTGAAGTCGGGGAATGCGGGCAAGGGATGGAACAAAACGCCTGTTCCATCCATGATGAAGCATCCCGGAGAGAACACATGCCGCAAACCGAACGTCCGAGCTCCTTTCCGTCGCGCCTTGTCGGCCAATACGCGCTGGTGACCGGCGCCTCGCAAGGCATCGGCCGCGCCGTCGCCGTCCGGCTCGCCCAGGAAGGCGCGACCGTCGCCATCAATTATTTCGAGAACGTTGAGAGGGCCGAGGAGACGCTCGCGCTTGCTCGGGCGGCTTCGAGCGATCGCGGCCACAGCGCGCCCGATCATTGTATCGTCAGGGCCAATGTTGGCGATGAGCAGGACATTGCCGCGATGTTCGAGGCGATCCTGTCGCGCTGGAAACGTCTCGATTGTCTCGTCAACAACGCCGGCTTCCAGAAGGAATCGCCGAGCGAGGCGCTCGATGTCGAAACCTATCGCCGCATCATCGATGTCAACCTCAACGGTGCCGTGCTCTGCGCGCAGAAGGCGCTCGCGCATTTCGTCGCGCGTGGGGGAGGGGGCAGCATCATCAACTGTTCGAGCGTGCACCAGATCATTCCAAAGCCCGGTTATCTCGCTTATTCGATCAGCAAGGGCGGCATGGCCAACCTGACGCGCACGCTGGCTCTGGAGTTCGCCGGCCGTGGTATTCGCGTCAATGCCGTGGGGCCGGGTGCGATCGACACGCCGATCAACGCCGCCTGGACCGGCGATCCGGACAAGCGGGGTGTCGTCACCAGCCACATCCCCATGGGGCGCGTCGGCACGCCGGAAGAGATCGCCGCTGTGTTCGCCTTCCTCGCCTCTGACGACGCGAGCTACATCACCGGACAGACCCTCTATGCCTGCGGAGGCCTGACGCTGTTTCCGGAGTTTCGCGAGAACTGGGCGAGCTAGCGATGTGATCTGGCGAAACTCGCCTGCGCAGACTACATCTGCGCCATGACAAACCAATCGCTTCAGGACTTCATCGGTCGGCACGAAAGGCTGTTCGTGCTGACCGGCGCCGGCTGCAGCACCAATTCGGGCATTCCCGATTATCGCGACGACCATGGCAACTGGAAGCGGACCCAGCCGGTCAATTTTCAGGCCTTCATGTCGGACGAACATACGCGCCGCCGCTACTGGGCGCGCAGCCTGATCGGCTGGCGCCGGTTTGGCCAGGCGCGGCCGAACGATGCGCATCATGCGCTCGCCCGCCTCGAGGCGAGCGGGCGGTGCGAGATGCTGCTGACCCAGAACGTCGACCGGCTGCATCAGTCCGCCGGCCATCGCCAGGTGATCGACCTGCATGGCCGGCTCGATCTCGTTGGCTGCATGGGCTGCGGGGCGAAGACGCCGCGGAGCGAATTCCAGCACGCGCTCGGCCGCGCGAATGCGGAATGGTTGACGCTCGATGCCGCGGATGCACCGGACGGCGACGCCGATCTGGAGCACGCGGATTTCTCGTCGTTCAAGGTGCCCGCTTGCGAAGCCTGCGGCGGCATTCTCAAGCCCGACGTCGTGTTCTTCGGCGAGAACGTCCCGCGCGACATCGTGGCCGCCGCGCAGGATCATCTGGCGCAGGCCGACGCCATGTTGATCGTCGGCTCGTCGCTGATGGTCTATTCCGGATTCCGCTTCGTAAAGGCGGCGGCACAGCGCAACATTCCGATCGCTGCGGTCAATCTCGGGCGCACCCGCGCCGACGATCTCTTGACGCTAAAGGTCGAGGAGCGCTGCGAAGCGGCGCTTGCATTCCTGCTCTGATCGCGAAGGCAGCGAACACGCCTTGCCTATTGCATAGGTGCCTAGCAGAATAGCCGGGCGCGGCGTTGTCCTCGTCGGTCATGGCACGGAAATTGCTGCGTTTTCGACCTCAGTCTTGACGATCAGCACGGAGAATTTGGAATGCTTGAGGGAGCCGAGGTGCGGCTTGCCGTGGATATCGGTGGCACGTTCACCGACATCGTGCTGGACGTGGGCGAGTTGCGCAAGACGCGCAAGGTGCTGACCACGCCGCAGCGGCCCGAGCAGGCGGTGCTGGACGGCATGCGTCTCATTCTCGCGGATGCGCGTGCCCATATCAGCGACATCGACGTCTTCATTCACGGCACCACGCTCGCGACCAACGCCATTATCGAGCGCCGCGGTGCCAAGACCGCCCTGATCGCGACCGAAGGCTTTCGCGACGTGCTCGATATCGGCACCGAGAGCCGCTACGACCAGTACGATCTCACCATCGACAAGCCCAAGCCGCTGGCGCCGCGGTCCTTGCGTTTTACCGTGCCCGAGCGCGTCGACGCTCACGGCTCCGTCCGCCTCCCGCTCGACGAAGCCTCGCTGCGTGCACTCGCGCCAAAATTGCGCGAGCTCGGCGTCGAGAGCGTTGCGATCGCTTTCCTGCACTCCTACGCCAATCCCGAGCATGAACGCCGTGCCGCCGCGATCCTGGCCGAGGAGATGCCCGGTCTCTCCGTGACGGTGTCCTCCGCCGTCTGTCCCGAGATTCGCGAGTATGAGCGCACATCAACTGCGGTCGCGAATGCTTATGTGCAACCCCTGATCGACGGCTATCTCGCCCGCATGGCCGATGCCCTGCAGGTCGAGCAGTTCCGCGGCGCGATCTACCTCGTCACTTCTGGCGGCGGCGTCACCTCGATCGAGACGGCGCGGCGTTTCCCGGTGCGTCTCGTCGAATCCGGCCCAGCGGGCGGTGCCATCTTCGCGGCGCAGATCGCGGCGCGTCTGGGCGAGAGCAAGGTCCTGTCCTTCGACATGGGCGGCACCACCGCGAAGATCTGCCTGATCGAGAAATACCAACCCGAAACCTCGCGCGTATTCGAGGTCGATCGCGCGGCGCGCTTCCTCAAAGGCAGCGGCCTGCCGGTGCGCATCCCCGTGATCGAGATGGTCGAGATCGGCGCCGGCGGCGGCTCGATCGCGCATGTCGATGCCATGAAGCGCGTCACCGTGGGGCCGGAAAGTGCATCCTCGGAGCCGGGACCGGCCTGCTACGGCCGTGGCGGCCAGCGTCCGGCCGTGACGGATGCGGACGTTGCGCTGGGCATGATCGATCCCGACGCGTTCGCGGCCGGCACGATCAAGCTCGATCCCGAGCTGTCGAAACAGGCGCTGCTGCGCGATGTCGGCGAGCCGCTCGGGCTGTCGGCGGAAACCGCGGCCTATGCAGTGCACGAGGTCGTCTGCGAGAACATGGCGAGTGCGGCGCGCGTGCATGCGGTCGAGCGCGGTGCCGTGGTCGGCCAGCACACGCTGATTGCCTTCGGTGGCGCTGCGCCGCTGCATGCGGCCCGCGTCGCCGAGAAGATCGGCGTCTCCCGCGTGATCGTGCCGTCGAATGCCGGCGTCGGTTCGGCGGTCGGCTTTCTCGCCGCGCCGATCGCCTATGAGCTGGTGCGCAGCCGTCACGTCCGCCTCGATGACTTCGACACCGAGGCGGTTTCCGATCTCTTGCAGGAGATGGCAACCGAAGCGCGTGCGTTGGTCGAGCCCGGCGCCGCCGGCGCGCCGGTGCGCGAGCGCCGCGCCGCCTTCATGCGCTATGTCGGCCAGGGCCATGAGATCTCGGTCGAGCTGCCGAACCGGCGGCTGACCTCGGCCGATCTCACGGGCCTGCGCCAGAAATTCGAGGCGGACTATTCCGCGATGTTCGAGCGGCCCATTCCGGGCGCGGCCATCGAGGTGTTGAGCTGGTCGGTGCTGGCGACCACCGAGGCACGCAATCCGCCCGCCATCGCGTCCGTGGCGCGCAAACCCGCGGCCAAGGCGTCCGGCAGCCGAAAATTCTTCGACGGCCGGGCAGGCGAGGTGATCGAGATCCCGCTCTATCGCCGCGAGGACATGGCGCCCGGCGCGACCATCGCAGGTCCCGCCGTGATTGCCGAGGACGAGACCTCCACCTTCGTCTCCACCAGTTTCGACGCCCATATCGACGGTGCCGGCAGCATCGTCATGGAACGAAAGGCAGCCTGATCATGAGCAAGGCAAATGGCGCGAGCCTGATCGATCTGCAGATCATGTGGCACCGGCTGATCGCCGTGGTCGAGGAGCAGGCGCAGGTGCTGCTCCGCACCGCCTTCAGCCCGATCGTGCGCGAATGCGGCGACCTCTCGGCCGGCGTGTTCGACCTCAAGGGCCGGATGCTGGCGCAGGCGGTGACCGGCACGCCCGGCCACGTCAACTCGATGGCGGAATCGGTCAAGCATTTCATCGATCACTTCCCGATCGAGACGATGAAGGAGGGCGATGCCTACATCACCAACGATCCCTGGATGGGCACCGGTCATCTCAACGACTTCGTCGTCACCACCCCCTGCTTCAAGGAGGGCAAGCCGGTGGCGCTGTTCTCCTGCACCAGCCATCTCATGGATATCGGCGGCATCGGCTTCGGGCCCGATGCCACCGACGTGTTCATGGAGGGGCTCTACATCCCCATGCTGAAGCTGATCGACCAGGGCGTCGTCAACGAGACGCTGATGGCGATGATCCGCACCAACACGCGGCTCCCGATCGACACCGAAGGTGACACTTATTCGCTCGCCGGCTGCAACGACGTCGGCTGCGAGCGCCTGGTCGAGATGATGAGTGAGTTCGGCATCGATACGCTCGACGAGCTCGGCGATTACATCTGCGATCGCTCGCGCGAGGCCGTGCTGGCCGAGATCGCAAAGCTGCCGAAGGGAAGCTGGCGCAACACCATGGTGGTCGACGGCTATGATGCCCCGGTGACGCTGGCCGCGACGCTGACGATCTCGGACCAGGGCATCCACGTCGATTTCGACGGCACGTCCGCGGCCTCGAAGTTCGGCATCAACGTGCCGCTGTCCTACACCACGGCTTACACCGTGTTCGGCCTCGGCTGCGTCGTCGCCTCGCAGATCCCGAACAATGCCGGCTCGCTCTCGCCGCTGACGGTGTCGGCTCCGGCAGGAGCGATCCTAAATGCGCCGAAGCCGGCGCCGGTCGCCTCGCGTCACGTCATCGGCCAGATGCTTCCCGACGTCGTCTTCGGCTGCCTGCGCCAGATCATCCCCGAGCGCGTGCCCGCGGAAGGCACCTCCTGCCTGTGGAATCTCAATGTGCGCGGACAGACGCGCTCCGGCGTCGGCGGCAATTACGGGTTCTCGATGGCGGTCACCTCGAATGGCGGCACCGGTGCGCGCTTCGGCAAGGACGGCCTGTCGGCGACCGCCTATCCCAGCGGCGTGCGCGGCACCCCGGTCGAGATCGCGGAGACGCAGACGCCTTTGATCTTCTGGCGCAAGGAGCTGCGGCCGGATTCCGGCGGGGCAGGCCGCACCCGCGGCGGCCTCGGCCAGATCATCGAGGTCGGCAGCGGCGTCGATGCGCCGTTCGACATCCTGGCGGCGTTCGACCGCATCGATCATCCGCCGCGCGGCCGCGATGGCGGCCAGAACGGCGAGGCCGGCTATGTCGGCCTCAAATCGGGGAAGAAGCTGCGTGGCAAGGGCTTTCAGCAGGTGCCGCCGGATGACCGGCTGGTGGTGCTGACGCCCGGCGGCGCGGGCATCGGCGATCCCAGGGAACGTGATCGCGCGGCCGTCAACGACGACGTCGCGAGCGGTCTCGTGTCTTCGGAGAACGCAGTCAGGGTCTATGGGTACGCGCGTTGATGCATCAATGCGCTCGGTAAACGGAGGGGTGCAATGATCACGCGACGGAACTTCACCGCGGGCGCAGCGACGCTGCTCGCCGCCGGCCACATCTCGACCCGCGCCCGTGCGGCGACGACAAGCTGGGACATGTCGACGGTCTGGCCCGACGGCAATTTCCACACTCAGAACGCGATGGCCTTCGCCGAAGAGGTGAAGAAGCAGACGGGTGGCTCGGTCACGATCACCGTGAAGGCCGGCGGCCAGCTCGGCTTCAAGGGACCCGAGCACCTACGCGCCGTGCGCGACGGCCTGGTGCCGCTGGCGGACGTCCTCAACATCCAGCAGGTCGGCGACGAGCCCTTCATGGGCGTCGAGAGCATCCCGTTCCTCTGCGGCTCCGTCGACGAGTTGAAGGTGCTGCACAAATACGTACGGCCCGAATACGAGAAGATCGCGGCGCGCAACAACCAGAAGATTCTCTACATCGTGCCCTGGCCGACGCAATATCTGCACCTCAAGGCGAAAGTCGCCGACGTCGAGGGCCTGAAGAACATCAAGATCCGCGTACCCGACAAGAATGCGGTCGAGATGCTGAATGCGATCGGCATGGCGGCGGTGATGATCCCCTGGGGCGAAACGATTCCCGCGCTCGCCTCCGGCGCGGTGGCCGGCGTCTCCACCTCGTCGGTGTCGGGTGTCGACGGCAAGTTCTGGGAATTCCTGAAATATGTCTACCCGACCAACCATGTCTGGTCGTCGCAGATGCTCACCGTCAATCTCGATTCCTGGAAGGCGCTCAGCGCCGACCAGCAGAAGCTCGTCGCGGATATCGCGGCGAAGATGGAGCCGGGCTTCTGGGCCAATTCGCTCAAGGCCGACGTCGACAGCCTCAACCGCCTCAAGGAAGGCGGCATGGAGGTGGTGCCGGTGTCGGATGCAATGATGGCGGACATCCGGGCCAAGACCGCGCCGCAGCTCGATGCCTTCCTCAAGCGCGTGCCGTCGGCCGACAAGCCGGTGCGCGCCTATCTCGCCGAAATGAAGCGCGGCTGAGGGCGGGATCGTGGCGAGCGTTTCGTCCGAAGCACCGCAAAGCCTCAACGCAGCGGCCCCAGTGCCGCTGCGGATCCTGCTTGACAGCATCGACCGTCTCGGCCGTCTCGACGGTTGGATCGGCGGTGGCTGCCTGTTGATGCTGACCCTGCTGATGCTGTGCGAGGTCGCAACGCGCTTCCTATCGAACTTCCTGCCGTTCTTCCCGCCGACGATCTCGATCGCCTGGGAATATTCGTCTTATCTGATGGCGGCGTCCTTCACCTTTGGCGCCGCCATGACCCTGCGTGTCGGCGGCCACATCCGTGTCGTGCTGCTGCTGAAGAACGCACCAGGGCCGGTGCAGCGCGCGCTCGAGATCCTGTCGGCGGCCGCCGGCTTCGCCTTCATGGCCTTTCTGACGTCAGCGATGGCGAAGTTCGCCTTTGCCGCGTACACGCGCGGCCAGGTCTCGACCTCCAGCGACACGCCGCTGTGGTTTCCGCAAAGCGTCGTCACCTTCGGCATGCTGCTGCTGACGCTCCAGTTCCTGGCGCGCGCGATCCAGGCCGTGCTCGGCCTGCCGCTGGAGGATCAGCGCATGAAGGCCTCGCCCGTCGAATGATTGCCTTGCTCGCACACGGATTCGAGATCGCATGACGATCGAAGTCGTTGCCCTGTTCGCGATCCTGTTCGCGCTGCTGGCGTGCGGCGTGTGGATTGGCCTGACGCTCGCTCTCACGGCGACGCTGCTGCTCGCGATGTTCCGCTCGATCCCGCTCGACAAGCTGCTGCCGCAATACGCCTGGAACATCCTGACCACGCAGGAGCTGCTGGCGCTGCCGCTGTTCATCTTGATGGGCGAATTGCTGTTCCGCACCCGCCTCTCGCGGTCGCTATTCCAGGGACTTGCGCCCTGGGCGGGACTGTTGCCGGGCCGTCTGCTGCATGTCAACGTGATCGGCTGCACTATCTTCGCGGCGATCTCCGGCTCGTCGGCGGCGACCACGCAGGTGATCGGCCGCATGTCGCTCAACGAGCTGTTGCGCCGCGGCTATTCGCGCGACATTGCGATCGGCTCGCTCGCCGGCGCCGGCACGCTCGGCTTCCTGATCCCGCCGTCCAACATCATGATCATCTACGGCGTGCTCGGCGACGTCTCGATCCTGAAGCTGTTCACCGCCGGCGTGCTGCCAGGCTTCCTGCTGGCCGCCACCTTCATGGCCTGGGTGATGCTGCACACGAGCCTCAAGCCCGCGATGGTGCCGGAGACGGAAGCCAAGCTCTCGCAGGTGCCGTGGGGCGAACGCTTCGCCGCGTTGAAGGACCTCGCGCCCGCGCTGTTCCTGATCGCCTGCGTGCTCGGCTCGATGTATGGCGGACTGGCGACGCCCTCGGAGGCCGCCGCGGTCGGCGTGCTCGGCGCTGGCTTGGTTGCCTGGGCGCAGGGCGCGATGTCGCAACAGGTGATGCGCGACGTGCTGATCGGCTCGGTCGTGACCTGCTCGATGATCGCGCTGATCGTGCTGGGTGCCTCGATCCTCGGCAATGCCGCGGCGTTCCTCGGTATTCCCCAGGCCGTCGCCGCGTTCGTGAAGGGGCTTGGCCTGTCGCCCTTCATGCTGATCGTGGTGCTAGTCATCTTCTATCTCGTGCTCGGCTGCTTCCTCGACGGCTTCTCTATGATCGTGATGACGCTGCCGATCGTGCTGCCGATCGTGAAGGGGGCGGGCTTCGACGAGATCTGGTTCGGCGTGTTCCTCGTGCTCGCGGTCGAGATGGCGCAGATCACCCCGCCTGTCGGCTTCAACCTGTTCGTGATCCAGGGCCTGACGGAAGATGGCCTCGGCTACATCGCGCGCGTCACGATGCCGTATCTGGTGATCATGATTGGATTCGTGCTGCTGCTGACGCTGTGGCCGGGCATCGTCACGATCCTGCCGCGCGTGCTTTACGGCTAGCTATATAGCTGCGCTAGCGATCGAACGGTCAGCGCTGCTGTCGTTTCAATTCGCCCTCTGCGCCAATCCGCCTCCCGCGCGCATTCTGTCTTTGCACATTCTGTGATCCGTCGTACGCTGTGCAAGCAGACGTGCGACAGCAATCACGCCAGTGAACGTGGCTCCCTTGGCGACATGCGCCGAGAGAGGGGGCATCTGTTTGCAGCCCGTGTCCGGTGGAGGACGATCGACGCATATTGAACTGCAAACATTCCTCGCAGCGGCGTTCACGAGACGCAATCAATGAACATCAAGCGGGAGGAAGTGCATATGAGGAAGCAGTGGCTCAATTCGGGCTTACCCGTTCTCGTCGTTGCGGCATTTGCGGCGTCGACGGCGCTGGCCCAAACCGTGGATACGGCACGGATCGAGGGCGCCGGTCAGAACGACTGGCTCACCTATCACGGTTCATACAAGTCGCATCATTATAGCCCGCTCGCGCAGATCAACGCGAGCAATGTCGGCAATCTGGGCGTCGCCTGGATGCACCTTCCCGGACGATCGACGCGCGGCCTGCAGTCGATGCCGCTCGCGGCCGACGGTGTGCTGTACTACTCGGGTTCCTACAGCCGCGTCTTCGCGCTGAACGGCGCGACGGGCGAGGTCATCTGGTCGTTCTTTCCGGAGCTGGACGAGGCGCTCATCAGCCGGCAGACCCACTCTCCCTACAACCGCGGCGTAGCTCTCGGCGAAGGCAAGGTCTTCGTCGGCACGATGGATGGTCGTCTCTTTGGGCTCGATGCGAAAACCGGCAAGGTCCTCTGGGAGACCAGGCTGATCGATTCACAGAAGCTCACGGTCGGCTTCACCGGCGCGCCGCTTTACGCCAAGGGCAGCGTGATTATCGGCTCGCAAGGCGGCGAATGGCCGGGCCGCGGCCCGATCTTCGCCGTGGATGCCACAACTGGAAAGAAGAAGTGGGAGTTCTTGACGGTCGCGGGCACCGACGAGGCCATGAAGACCTGGGGCAATGACTCCTGGCGCACCGGCGGAGGTGGCGGCTGGATGCCGGGCACGTACGATTCCGAGACCAACACCGTCCTGTGGGGCACCGCAAACCCGGCGCCGCTCTACGACTGGTCGGGCGCCGATTACAAGACGCAAGGTGCGCGTCCCGGCGACAATCTCTATACGAGCTCGGTTATCGCTCTCGATATCGATACCGGAAAGCTGAAATCCTACCATCAGGAACTGCCGCACGATGCCTGGGACTTCGACAGCGCCGTCGGCGAGTTCGTGATGCTCGAGCGAGACGGCCAGAAATACGTGGTTCATCCGAACAAGGGCGGCTTCGTCTTCGTCTACGACCGCAATCTCGGCGTGAAGAACGTCTGGCGGTTGGTCGAGAACATCAACTTCGTCAAGGATATCGATCCCAAGACCGGCGCGTTGATCGGGCGTCGCGATTTCCCGGTCGGGAAGGTCACCGAACCGCCGCTGTGTCCGTTCATTGGCGGCGGCATCAGCTGGAATGCCGGCTCGTACAGCCCGAAGACCGGTCTCTACTACAAGATCGGCCAGGAATGGTGCATGACGCTCGATATCCAGAAGACGACGCCGGTCACTGCGCCGCAAGCTCAGCTCAACATCGGCGCCGAATTCAAGATGGCGCCGCCTCCTGGCGGTGAGATCTATGGACACCTCGATGCGCGCGACCCGATCACCGGGGCAAAGAAATGGGAGGTTCGCTACCCCGAGCCGCCGCTCGGGAGCGTGCTGTCGACCGCCGGCAATCTGGTGTTCGTGCCTGATTCCCGCGGCGTCCTTCACGCCTACGATGCCGAAACCGGGGCCGAGTTGTGGAAGCACAACAACGGTACCGGCCACCAGGGGGGCATCGTCAGCTACTCCGCGGGCGGCAAGCAATATATCGCCATGACAGCGGGCTTTGGCGGCATGCTGGCGGACGAGTATGCGCCGAACTTCGGCGGCGTCTACAAGAGCATGCCGCGTGACGACGGCGCGCTGATCGTCTTCAGCCTGAAATAGTCTGCCGCAAACGTTCGACCGGGACGCGGGCATCAGCCCGCGCCCCGGCCGATCGAAGCGGCGACGCGTGATTCGGGATGGAGCGGACGTCGTGAGATTGCATTTCAAAACGATTCCGGCGGGGCTGGCCGCCTCGTTGCTGTGCGCTGTCATGGCTCAAGGACAACCGGCCACGCCGGCGCCGGGGAACGGAACGCTTGAGGTCGAGCAGGTGTTCGCCGGGACTTGCGGCTTCTGTCACTCCGACGGTGGCCGGGCAGCCGGCAAGGGGCCGCAATTGATGAACTCGCCGCGCGACGACGATTTCATCCGCAACCGCATCAAGCACGGCAAGCAAGGGGCGATGCCGGCATTCGACGGCGCCTTCACCGACGCCCAGATCGACCAGATCATCAAATACATCCGCGCCTTGAAACCGCGCGAGGGCTGAAGCGCCAAGACTTCATCCATCACGACCTGATCCATCAAGGCCCGGTCCATCGCAGAGAGAACGCGGAATGAAGGCATTCGCCCCGGCCATCGTCATCGCCATCGTTCTGTCGGGACCGGCGCAGGCGCGAACCCTGGAGGCGGTCCGATCGAGCGGCGTGATCGGGCTGTGCGCGCATCCCAATTCGCTTCCCTTTGCGCAGAAGGCCGGCGATCCTCCCGGCTTTCAGGTCGAGTTCGGCCGGGTTCTGGCACGCGAGCTCGGTGTCTCGCTCAGGCTCGACTGGATCATCACCCAGTATCAGATGCGTAGCGCCGGCTGCGACATTCTTCTGGACGTCATCGCCGACCGCGAGGCGCAGGGTGAAACCCGCCTGAGGATCTCGAAACCCTATTATCGCACGGGCATCGCACTCGCGGTGCCGTCATCCAGCACGCTCACCTCGTTCGGGAGCCTCAACGAGGCGACCAGGGTGGGCGTGCAGGTCGGTTCGATCGCAGCCATGATCATCGGTCAACGGCGCGTGCCGACGTCGACCTTCGGTTTCGAGAGCGACAGCCTGGAGGCCGTCTCGAACCATGAGATTGATGCTGCCGCAGTCACGCCCACTGCGGCGAACTATTTCAATCTGACGCATCCGGACAAGAAGCTCCAGATCCTGGATCGCGACGAGAGCGTCGCCGATCTCAACTGGAACGTCGCCGTCGGCATGATCCGCCCGGACGATGCGTTGCGCGACGCTATCGACGATGCAGTGGAGCGGCTGCGAAGCGACGGCACGATCGACCGGATCTACGGCCGCTATGGGATCGTGCTGCAGGCGCCGAAATAGTCGAGCTGAAGGCCGAACGACGCCGTCCCGACCGAGCCGGGACGGCGTCGCGGCCGCGCGAAATACGCAGATGGCCTTATGCTGCCGCCTTCTTGCGCGCGAGCTCGGCCTTGTACAGCTCGAACTCCTCTGCCATCGCTTTCGCGATGGACGGCCGCTGGCGCAGGCGCTCGTAATAGGCCTTCACGTTCGGCCATTTCGCAAGCTCGATTGGTGGCGTCGCCATGGTCCAGTTGATGACGGTGACGAGATAGGCGTCCGCCACGCTGAAATGATCGAGCAGGAAGTCGCGCCCCTTCAGGTAGTTGTCGAGATAGTCGAGCCGCGACAGGTTCTTCTCCAGCACGTAGGCCTTGACTTCCTGCGGCGCCTTGCGGTCGAGCACGGGCACGAACAGGCCCTTGTGCAGCTCGGTGCCGATGAAGCACAGCCATTGATGTAGACGCGTGCGTTCGATGCCTGCGGCGGCACCGAGCCCGGACTGCGGGAAGCGGTCGGCGACGTATTGCAGGATCGCCGCGTTCTCGGTCAGAACCACGCCCCTCGTCAGTGCGCAATGTCGGCACCAGGCCGATCGGATTGACGGCGCGGAAGTCGGAGCCGTCGCTCAGCACTGTCTTGGTCGGCGGGTCGACCTCGAGATAGTTCGCCTCGGCGCCGGCTTCATACAGCGCGACGCGTGTCGCCATCGAACAGGCGAGCGGCGAGAAATAGAGATCCATCTGTAGCCTCCTTGGGCATTTCTCCTGAGGTTTTCGCTCAACCTGGCCAGATTGATTTTTGTACCATCTTGCATAATATGAGGTCGGTCAAGGATTAATTTGCGAAATGGTACAAAAATCAAAGGGGCCGTCCACCGCGCCCGCGCCGCCGAAGCGCCGCGGCCGCCCGCGCGCCTACGAGCCAGAGGTCGCGCTGGGCAAGGCACTGGACCTGTTCCGCAGGCAGGGGTTTGCCGCCACTTCACTCGACGATCTCAGCGAGGCCACCGGCATGAACCGCCCGAGCCTCTATGGCGCTTTCGGCGACAAGCGCGAGCTCTACATCAAGAGCTATCAGCGCTACCGCGAGGAAGCGCGGGCCTCCATGGCTGCGATTTTTCGCGAGGAAATGCCCGTGCGCCAGCGGCTGGAGCGGATCTTCGCCTCCGCGCTCAACATCTATCTGTCCGGCGAGACCGGTCCGCGCGGCTGCTTCACGGTGGTGACCGCCGCGTCGGAAGCCGTTGGCGATCCCGACATCCGCGCCATGGTGCTCGACGGGCTGAGTGAGCTCGACAAGGCCTTTGCAAGCTGCTTCCGCCGCGCGAAAGAGAAGGGCGAGTTGCCGGAGAGTGCCGATCCGGTCGTGCTGGCCCAGATTGCCTCGGCCACCGTCCACAGCATCGCCATCCGCTCGCGTGCCCGCGTGTCGCGCAAGGAGCTGGAGGCAATCGTCAAGGGCGCGATCGACGTGATGGTGGGTGTCAAAGGGTAGAGCGGAATGGCTTTAGGTCGAATCGATTGCCACGGGCTTAGTGCAACCTCTCCCGCTTGCTTGCGGGAGAGGTCGGGCCGAAGGCGCGGGTGAGGGGTTTCTCCTCCAGGGATTGTCCCATTGCGGAAACACCTTTTCCCGCAAGCGGGAGAGGGAGCGCATCTCCGTCTTTGCAGTGATCAAGCCTGAATTCATCGCGCTTTAGGAGGCGAAGCTTCAATAGCCCCTTGCCCGGTCCACCACGTTCTCCAGCGCACCGCCCGCCTCGAACCGCGCGATCTGCTCGGCGACATAGGCCGAGATCGCGTCTGCGTCGGTGTCGGCGGCGTTGTGCGGCGTCAGCACCACCTTGGGGTGGGTCCAGAACCGGCTGTCGGCGGGCTGCGGCTCCTGCACGAAGACGTCGAGCGAGGCGGCGCCCAGCGTGCCGTCGTCGAGGCAGGCCAGGATATCGGCTTCGTTCTGCAAGCCGCCGCGGCCGGCATTGATCAGCACCGGCGCGCCGAGCGGGCTGGCGCGGTTGAGTTTTGCGAAGGTGTTACGGTTGAGGATGCCATGCGTCTCCGGCGTCAGCGGCAGCAGGCAGACCAGAATGTCGGTCTTGCGCAGGAAGGCATCGATCTGCGCGGCGCCGTGGAAGCATTCGACGCCATCGATCGCGCGCGGACTGCGGCTCCAGCCGGCGACCCGGAAGCCGAGCCGCCGCAGCACGTCGGCCGCATCCGCGCCGAGCGTGCCCAATCCCATGACGCCGACCGTGACGGCGCTGGCCGGCCACTGATATTTCGGCTCCCAGCGCTTCTCGCGCTGTGACTGCCTGAGATAGAGCTCCTGGCGGTGGTGCATCAGCACATGCAGCACGACGTATTCGGTCATGCGGTTGGTGAGGTCGGGCACGGCGACGCGGACCAGCGGCACGTCGGGCAGGCTCCTGTCCGCCATCAGCGCATCGACGCCTGCGCCGAGATTGAAGATGGCCCGCAGATTGGGAAACGAGCCGAGATCGCCCGGCACTGGCTTCCACACCGCGGCATAGTGCACCTCGGCCGGATCGAGCCCGGCATCCGGCAGCAGCACCACGCGGCGGCCGCCGCAGACCGCGTCGAACCGGGCCTTCCAGCGCTCCGGCAGCCAGTTCTGCTGCGTGCTGTTGATCAGGACGGCCAGTGTGCCCATGGTCATTCGAAGTGCCTCGTCAGGTTCCGCTTGAGAAGGCCCTCCTTGGCACGATCTGCCGGATTTTTCTTGCAAATTTTTTCCGCAGCGCTGTCGGGGCGGGGCATATTGGCGCGTCTTTAGAACAGACGAGGAAAGTGCCGCCCCATGCTTTATGCCATCCTTTGCTATCACGATGAGGACTTCGTCGGCTCCTGGAGCAAGGAGCAGGACGAGGCCGTGATGAAGAAGCTCGCCGTGGTGCAGGAGAAGCTCACGAGCCAGGGCCGGCTCGGCCCGGTGGCGCGGCTGTTGCCGACCACGGCCGCCGCCACCCTGCGCAAGGAGGACCCGCCGCTGGTGCTCGATGGCCCCTATGCCGAAACCAAGGAGCAGCTGCTCGGCTTCTACATCGTGGATTGCAAGAACCTCGACGACGCCCTCGACGTTGCGCGCGATCTCGGCGCCGCCAATCCCGGCGGTGCCTATGAGGTGCGCCCCGTCGGCGTGTTCCGGCCAGGAGGAAATCTGACGTGAGCGAGACAGATGCCGCCTGGATCGAGACTGCGCTGACCTCGGCGCGCCCTCAGGCGGTCGGCGCTCTGCTGCGTTATTTCCGCGACCTCGATACGGCCGAGGAAGCCTTTCAGAACGCCTGCCTTCGCGCGCTGAAGACCTGGCCGCAGAACGGGCCGCCGCGGGATCCTGCGGCGTGGCTGATCATGGTCGGCCGCAACGTCGCGATCGATGAAGTTCGCCGCGCCCGCAAGCAGCAGCCGCTGCCGGAGGACGATCAGGCGATCTCCGATCTCGATGATGCCGAAGGCGCACTGGCCGAGCGGCTCGACGGCTCGCACTACCGCGACGACATCTTGCGCTTGATGTTCATCTGCTGTCATCCGCAATTGCCGGCGACGCAGCAGATCGCGCTGGCGCTGCGCATCGTCTCGGGCCTTACCGTGAAGCAGATCGCGCGCGCCTTCCTGGTTTCGGACGCGGCGATGGAGCAGCGCATCACACGCGCCAAGGCGAAAGTCGCCGAAGCCGGCACGCCGTTCGAAGCGCCCGGCGCGGTCGAGCGCTCCGAACGCCTCGCCGGTGTTGCGGCGATGATCTACTTGATCTTCAACGAGGGCTATTCGGCGAGTGGCGACACCGCGGAGATCCGCAAGCCGCTCTGCGAAGAGGCGATCCGGCTGGCGCGCCTGCTGCTCAGGCTGTTTCCGAGCGAGCCGGAAATCATGGGGCTCACGGCGCTCATCTTGCTGCAGCATGCACGCAGTGCCGCGCGCTTTGCCGCAGATGGCTCGCTGATCCTGCTGGACGACCAGGACCGCTCGTTGTGGAACGGCACCATGATCGCGGAAGGGCTGGCGCTGATCGACAAGGCGATGCGCCACCGCCGCAGCGGGCCCTATCAGATCCAGGCCGCGATCGCCGCGCTGCATGCCCGCGCTGCGACTCCGGAGGAGACCGACTGGACGCAGATCGACCTGCTTTACGGCGCACTCGAAGTGGTGCAGCCCTCACCGGTGGTGACGCTCAATCGTGCGGTTGCGGTGTCCAAGGTGCGTGGGCCGCAGGCCGCGCTCGAGCTGATCGAGCCCCTGGCGCCCAAGCTTGCCAACTACTTCCATTTCTACGGCGTGCGCGGCGCCTTCCTGATGCAACTCGGCCGCAACGACGAAGCCCGCATCGCCTTCGACCGCGCCATTGCGCTCGCCAACACCTCGGCGGAAGCCGCCCATATCCGCATGCACCTCGATCGCCTGATCCGGGACAGCCAGCCGAAGCAGGCGGGCGCGAGGCAGGGCGTGAAGGCGACCTAGGCGCTTCTGCCTCCACATCGTCATGCCAGGGCTTTTTCCGGCCATCCACGCTGGCCGGTCCTCCTGGCTAAGACATGGATGGCCGGGACAAGCCCCGCCATGACGTGGGGTGAGGACTGTGGCAAAAAATCCGCTTCCGATTTGTCGGTCCCTGCGGTTTCCGTTCGTCCTAAGCCCGGATCTACGGAGCCTCTCATGCTGAAAGCCATTGCCGTTATCGCTATCGTCCTCGCGGCCGCAATTGCCGCTGTCCTCGCCTTTGCTTTGACGAAGCCCGACACATTCCGAGTCGAGCGCAGCCTCGCCGTGAAGGCGCCGGCGGGCGCGATCTACCCGCAGGTGGCCGATTTCCGGCGCTGGACCGCCTGGTCGCCTTATGAAGCTCGCGACCCCGCCATGAAACGGACCTTCGGCGGAGCCGCGGAAGGACGGGGCGCGACCTATGCCTGGGACGGCAACAACAATGTCGGCGCCGGCCATATGGAGATCCTGGAGGCGAGCGGGCCGTCCAAGCTTCGCATCAAGCTCGATTTCGAGCGGCCGTTCGAAGGCCACAACACTGCCGAGTTCACCTTTGTGCCGCAAGGCGATGCCACACTCGTCACATGGGCGATGTACGGTCCGGCCCCGTTCCTGTCCAAGGTGATGCAGGTGTTCATCAACATGGACAGCATGATCGGCAAGGATTTCGAGGCAGGCTCGCCGCCCTGAAGAAGCTCACCGAGAAGCAATAAGTCCACAGCAAACGAAGAGGAGAGAAACGATGCTCAATCCCTATCTGTTCTACCAGGACAATTGCGAAGCGGCCTTCAACTATTACACCAAGGTCCTCGGCGGCAAGATCGAGGCGATGATGCGCGCATCGGACGCGCCGCCGGAGGTGCCGGCCGCGCCCGGCCGCGAGAAGATGATCATGCATGCCCGCATGTCGCTCCCCGACGGTAGCGTGCTGATGGCCTCCGACGCGCCGGCCGAGCACTTTCACAAGCCGCAGGGCTTCTCGATCTCGCTCACGGTCAAGGACCCCGCGGATGGCGAGCGCAAGTTCAACGCGCTTGCCGACGGCGGCAGCGTCACCATGCCCTTCAGCAAGACGTTCTGGGCCAAGGGCTTTGGCATGTGCGTCGACAAGTTCGGCATTCCCTGGATGGTGAACTGTCCAGAGGGAATGTGACGCGCGCGACCGCGCATGTCTTGTTGCGTTGCGATTCCCCTCTCTCCATCTTTGCGGGAGAGGGGACGCATCTGAATCGTCACGGAACGAAAGAGGCGTTCCGTCACGCACGGCTCGGCCGTCATCGGATTGATCCGGTCGTCTCCTCGCCCTGCGGTGAGGATTGCACGCAGCGAGGACAGATCACGAGCTTGGCGCCGAGTTGCTTGTCATTCTCCGCTTCGATCGCGTCGTAAACGGCCCACCATGCCTCGGAGTATGGCCGCAAGGTCCCCAGCACGCGTTCCCGCTCCAGATTAGGATCCTTCGCCGCAGGCGCGGAATTCGCTGCGCGCCGCTTCGCGATGCGAGGGCGGCTCGCGGCCTTGTTCGGATCTTGCCCAAGGCCATCCCACGCGATCGGGCGACGCTCCTGCGCCGGTGCGACTGCACATCCAAGCAGCGCTGTACACAAAGTGAGCAAGATGAAGCCGTGTCGCATCATGCCGGACCCGAATTTTTGCTGCGCAATGCCAAGCTCCGCAGAGGAAACTTGCATCGCCTCGGTCGATGGAACTTAACGCAACGAATTGGCCGGCGCGGCGGAGGAATTACGATTCGCATGAACTCTGCGGGAGCAGTGAGGCCGCTTCGTGAAACCAACCGGACTGCAGCGCACAACAATTGACGCAATATTGGGCTGTGATCTGCACGTCAGAATCGCTATTGGTGATTCATAAAATCTAAAAACTAGGGTGGACGTCACTTGGAAGGGGAGCGACCGATGGCGACGGCGCTGCAGATCAACTTTGCCCTTTGGGGGATGCTCATTTGCGCCAGCATGAAGCTGGTGCCGGTGATCCAGACTCTCTATTGAAGGCAGCCAAAGCGCGATGGCGCAAAGACCCGGTGCGCATTGATGTGCGAGCACGGGGAACCTGACGTATGGCCTCGGGCCAGCCAAGCCAGACGCCTTTCGAGCCCGGCGCCGTTAATGTGACGCGGCTCACAGATTGACGTCACACACTTGGCGACTGCCAAAATACATCAGCGGCAGCGCGGATAGATTGCGGCGAGATCACGGCCCTTGAGCAAGAGCAACCGCGCGGTGAGCCCGCCACGACGGCTGATCCAGTCGCGAACCGGACCGGGATAGGCGGCGAGCACTGCGACCGATGCCTCCGGCTCGGCATAGAAGCGCCCGTGCCGATCCACCGAACGGGCCGCATGGAAGCCGAGCACGGCGCGCTTGGTGACGCAGATGCGCTCCCCCGGCACGATGCTCAGCACCAGCGTGCAGGCAGACAGGCAGGGACCGTCGATCACCACGCGCTCGCCACTCTCGCGCACCTTCTCGAATAAATCGAGAAACGGCCCGACCTGCCCGCCCGGAGACTGGATGATGCGGATCTCGGCCGCGGCGGGTGTGGCGGCGAGCAGCGCGAATGCGAGCATCAGGGCATTGAGGCAGGTGATACGCCGCATGAACTCTCCTGCAACTCGGTTTCCTAAAGTGGTTCGCCGGAGGCGCAACCCACCATCTCTCTCGTCCGGCGATCACAAAGAGGTGGATCACGCCTTCGGCAAATCCACCCCGCAATTCCGTGCCTACAAATTCCGTGCCTACCCGTTGCGCCTTTGCCCGCGCAGCGTCGGCAGGCCGATACCTGCTGCATCGAAGCCGCCATCAACGGCCAAAATTTGGCCAGTGATGTAGCTCGCATTCGCCGAGCACAGGAAGTAAATCGCTTCCGCAAGCTCCTCCTCGAGGCCGTAGCGGTTGAGCGGAATGGCGTCGTGATAGTCGGCGCGGATCTCCTTGGTATGCACCTGCTTCGCCATCGCCGTGTCGACCGGCCCCGGCGCGACCGCGTTGACGCGGATGTCGAGGGAGGCGAGTTCGACCGCGAGCTGCTTGGTCAGGTGCGCGAGCCCGGCCTTGCTGGTGCCGTAGGCCGAGCGCAGCGTCGAGGCGCGCACCGCCGAGATCGAGGTGATGTTGACGATGGCGCCGCCATTGCCCTCGCGCATCAGGGGCACGGCGGCCTTGGTGCAGAGGAAGGGCCCGGTGAGGTTGACCTCGAGCACGCGGCGCCAGTCGGCGTCCGACGTCTCCATCAGCGGCGCGAACACGGCGATGCCGGCATTGTTGACGAGCGCATCCAGCCGGCCGAATCGTCGCTCGACCGCCTCGATCGCGGCGCCGACCGCCGCCGCGTCGGACACGTCACAGGTCAACGCCAGGGTCGCTTCGTCCTGGCCGATCTCGGCGACGGCGCGGCCGAGCAGCTCGCCCTCGATGTCGAGGAGCGCCACGTGCCACCCCTCGGCCAAGAACTTCTTCGCGGTGGCAAGCCCGATGCCGCGTGCGGCTCCGGTGACGAGGGCGACCTTCTGCGGGGCTGGCGGCATGGGCGAATATGTCCTGTGTTTGGGAGGCAGCGCGCGAGCGCCGATTCCTTCTACTGCGCTTTCGGTCCGGCAAGAAAGGCCCCAAGTCGACGGCGCGACGTCGGGACGGTTCTCGATGGAACGTCTTTCAGCGGATCGTTACTGAGGAGACCCGCAATGCCCGACCACCATGAGCGCCTGATCCGAGACCTCTTCGCAGCCTATCTCGCCAACGACCGGCAGCGGGTCGCCGACGCATTGGCCGACGATTTCCGCTTCACGAGCCCGTTCGACGACGATCTCGACAAGGCCAGCTATTTCGAACGCTGCTGGAGCGACAGCGGCTGGATCGCGCGCCATCACATCGAGCGGATCTTCGTCCGGGGCGAGGAGGCCTTCGTCACCTATTTCTGCTTGGCAACAGATGGCAGGAGTTTTCGTAACACGGAGTTCTTCGCCTTCGCAGGCGGCAAGGTCCGTCGCATCGACGTCTATTTCGGCGCGGCCCGGCAGGACGGTCGCTTCCTGCCGCAGCCGCGCTAGGCATCGCGAAATAATTCTCGTCCTGATGTCGGTTCCGCCAGGGCCCGTTCGTCTTGAAGGCGAGCGCGGCCAGGCGCGAGCCCGGTATGAACAACAATGAGGAGCCCCATGCGATTCATGATGCTGATGATCCCGCTCGGTTACGAGACCGCGCCGCCGGACGTTCAGCTCGACCCAGAGCGTGTCGCGGCCATGATGCGCTACAACGAGGCGCTGAAGGACGCCGGCGTGCTGATCACGCTCGACGGCCTGCATCCGCCGGCGATGGGGGCACGGGTTTCGTTTGCGACCGGAGAGCCCATTGTCACCGACGGCCCGTTCGCCGAGGCCAAGGAAGTCCTTGGCGGGTATTGGATGATCGAGGTTGCCTCGCGGGCCGAGGCGATTGCCTGGGCAAAGCAGTGCCCGGCCTCGCCGAACGAAATCATCGAGATCCGGCAGGTGCAGGAGATGGCCGACTTTCCGCCTGAGGTTCAGGCGGCCGCCGCCGGCTTTGACGACCTGAGGGCATAGCCAGAGACCTCAACAAGGGAGAGACCAATGAGCACCGAACACACATTCCTCGCCATCTACCTCGGCAGCATGAGCGGCGAGAAGATGAAAGCCTGGCACGCGATGCCCGAGGCGGAACGCAAGGCAAAGGAGCGCGAGGGCATGGCCGCCTGGCACGGCTGGGTCGAGAAGCACAAGGACGTCATCGTCGAGATCGGCGGCCCGCTCGGCAAGACCCGCCGGATCGACCGCGGCGGCATCACCGAGATCAGCAACGCGCTGACCGGCTTCACCGTGGTGCGGGCGGCCTCGCAGGAGGCGGCTGCAAGGCTGTTCGAGAACCACCCGCATTTTGCGATCTTCCCGGGCGAGGCGGTGGAGGTCATGCCCATCTTGCCGATTCCGCAGATGTAGGTTCAGGGCGGTCGTAAGTTGGCCGTCGTTCCGGGGCGATGCGAAGCATCGAACCCCGGTGCGCAATTGCGCGCCTGAGAATCTCGAAATTCCGGGTTCGGCTCTGAGCCGCCCCAGAATGACTGCGGAAAATACGGGTTAACCAATCCGCCTCGCGCTAGTGACCTTCACGTCCAGCTCATGTAAAAGTCGTTCACATGAGCTGGCGCAAGGAGCAGCGCCGCGCCGAGCGCGGCTATCACCACGGCAATCTGAAGGAAGCACTTCTGCAGGCCGCGCTCGGGCTGATCGCCGAAAAGGGCGCGGCCGGCTTCACCTTCGCCGATGCCGCACGCATGGCCGGCGTCAGCGCGGCGGCGCCCTATCGGCATTTCCGCGACCGCGACGAGCTGCTGTCCTCGATCGCCCAGCGCGGCTTCGAGCAGTTCGAGGCGCGCCTGACCGCAGCCTGGGACGACGGGCGGCCCGACACCGTCACCGCGTTCGAGCGCGTCGGCAAGGCCTATCTCGCCTTCGCCCGCGAGGAGCCCGCCTTTTACAATGCGATGTTCGAGTCCGGGCTGCCGGTCGATGCCAATCCGGCGCTGCTGGCCGCCAGCGAGCGCGCTTTCAACATCATTCGCGCCGCGGCCGAGCGGCTTGCGGCGCTAGCACCGCCCGGCATGCCGCGACCGCCGGCGATGATGATGGCGTTGCACATCTGGTCGATGGCGCACGGCGTCGCCTCGCTGTTCTCGCGTGGGGACGCTGCGCGACGAAAACTGCCGATGTCGCCGGACGAGTTGCTCGAGGCCGAGGTCCTGATCTATCTGCGCGGCCTCGGCTTCCCGACCGACCGCCGTCCTGCAGCGAAGGGCGCGGAGCCGCCGCCGGTGCCACCGGAGGATTCCTCCGGTTCGGGGCCGCCGCCCGCCAGCCCTTGGGGCAAGCCGAAATAAAATTGCGCAAAGAATCACGCGGGCGTGTCTTGCCGCCAGCTTGACAAAATCGCGGGATGGTCTAGCTATGTAAATGTTATTTACATTCACAACGGCGCTGGTGCCGTGATGGAGATGGGAAATGGCCTACACCGCTGACGTTAATCGCTGGCGCGGCCCTTCGGACCAATACCAACAGTACGAGCGTCCCCGCATGCTCGATACGCCCTGGCATCCCGGCTGGATCGCCGTGACCATTCTCGGCTTCATCATCTGGTGGCCGATCGGACTTGCCCTTCTCTTTTTCACACTCGGGAGCAGAAGAATGTCGTGCTGGAGCCACCAGGATCGCTGGCAGAACAAGATGGAGAGGATGCAGTACAAGATGGATCGCATGCGCGACCGCATGGAGCGCCGCGGCTTCGGCTTTGGTTTCGGCCCGCCGTCCTCCGGCAATCGCGCCTTCGACGAATATCGCGCCGAGACCCTGCAGCGGCTCGAGGAGGAGCAGCGCGAGTTCAAGGATTTCCTGACCCGTCTGCGTCACGCCAAGGACAAGGAAGAGTTCGACCAGTTCATGGCGCAGCACCGCACGCGACCGCCCCCCCCGCCGACCGACCAGCCGCAAGGCTGAGCTGCAAAGGCTGACCTACGACGGCTGATTCAAGGCCGGCCTCTCAAAGCCTTCAGGCGCATGCCCCCAAAGTCCTGATGGCCCGAGCCGCCCGTCTGCGCAACCCGCAGGCGGGCGGTTTGGTCTTGGAAGGTGCTCATGCCGGGCCATCGTCCAAGCCCCGCGGGCCCTCAAAGGATCAGCGCACGGCGACGAGTTGGGCGCGAACCGAGGAGAGGAACTGCTCGTAGGCGTGGTCCACGATCTCGTTGAGCGATCGCGTTCGCGCGAACATCGCCTTGGCTTCGGCCAGAAATTCCTCGCGGGTCGGAATCTTCGGCAGATGCAGATGCGTCAGCGCGTCGACGCCGTCATGGGCGCGATCGAGAATGTCCTGCAGCGTCGGCAGTTGCAGGTGGGGCAGATCCGCGCGGTGCAGCGCCGACGAGATCGCGTGTGCCAGGGCGTGGGCATCGAACCGTCCGGCGAGTTCGCGGGCTGCCCGGTTGATCACGCGCGCGCCGAGCGGCTGCTCGTTGCGCAGCACCTGTTCGGGCGGCGCCTTCATATTCCAGACGATTCCGAACCAGGACAACATCGTGAGGACGTAATAGGTGACGTCGATCTCCCACCAGCGAAAGCCCTGCCGCACGCTGCTCTGGTAGGCGTGGTGATTGTTGTGCCAGCCTTCGCCGAGGGTGAGCAGCGCCAGCAGCCAATTGTTGCGGGAATCATCGCCGGTCACGTAGCGCTTGCGACCATGCACATGGGCAAGCGAATTGATGCAGAAGGTCGCGTGATAGAGCAGCACCGTGCTCCACAGGAAGCCGACGACCAGGCCCGACCAGCCCGCAACCAGGAAGCAGAGCGCGGCAAGCACGACGGCCGGCAGCAGTTCGAGCCGATGCAGCCACATCAGCTCCGGATGGATCGCGAGATCGCCGACCTTCACGAGGTCGGTCGTGTCATGCTGGCGATAGAAGATCCAGCCGACATGGCTGTACAGGAAGCCGCGGTGGCGCGGCGAATGCACGTCGGTCTCGGTGTCGGAATGCAGATGATGGTGCCGATGCTTCGCCGCCCACCACAGCACGCTCTTCTGCGCGCTGCTTTGTGCGAGGCACGCCAGGATGAACTGAAACACCCTGCTGGTCGCAAACGCCCGATGCGAGAAGTAGCGGTGGTAGCCGGCGCCGATGCCGAACATCCGCGCGATGTACAGCGAGACGCAGATCCCGACCGCCTGCCACGTCACGCCTGACCAGATCGCCGCGACGCAGCCGAGATGGACCAGCAGGAACGGCACGGCGGATGGATACATGATGTCGTCGTGGTGGTCGTCGGCGGGCGCGGTGGGCGACATGTCTTGGCTTAACCTCAAGTAACGGGGATCCGGGATTCGCGGCTGCAAGCCTCGAAGGTCGCCGGGTACGAAAAACCCGCGGATGGCGGACCACCGCGGGGCTGGAGCGCGCTGCTTTGCATGGACATCCCGGCCAAAGCAGCGTCGGCCGAAAACTCGGTGGACTATATGGTCGCCGATATCCGGCCACGCAAGCTCGTAACCTCACGGGGAGCTGCGGCTGTCGGCTCGGGACGCGCGGCTCGTGGCGTGGCGTGCGGGTTGCCGACCGTCTATATTCGAGACACGAAGCAGGCACCAGAGCACCGGAGGCGGCGATGACGGCAGCTGTAACCGCGACGAACGCTGCCCTCTGGCAGACGATACGCGACGAGGCGCAGCGCGCGGTTGCCTCCGATCCCGTCTTCGGCGCGTCGCTTGCCGAGGCCATCCTCGTGCATGAGGGTCTTGCGGCTGCTCTCGCCGATCTGATCGGGCGCAGGCTTGGCGGCAATGCCGCCGAGCAGGCGCGCTTCGCGGCGTTTTGCCGCGATGCTTTTCGCCGTTCGCCGGAACTGCTCGACGCGGCCGGTCGCGACTTGCAGGCCATCGTGCGCAGCGATCCCGCCAGCGCCGGCCTGTTGGCGCCGCTGCTGCATTTCAAAGGCTATGTCGCGCTGCAGGCCTGGCGCGTCTCGAACTGGCTCTGGCATCACGAACATCGCGATGCTGCGCTGCTGTTTCAGAACCAGGCCTCGAACGTCCTGCAGGTCAGCATCCATCCGGCGGCCAGCATCGGCGCCGCGGTCTATCTCGACCATGCCACGGGCATCGTGATCGGCGCCAATGTCGTGATCGGTGACGAGGTCACCGTCCTTCAGAATGTCGGCATCGGCCGCAGCAATGAGCTGCCGGCGCGCTCGCCGCGCATCGGCCGCGGTGTCTTCATCGGCGCCGGCGCGACTGTCGTGGGCGATATCCGGATAGGCGACTTCGCCAGGATCGGCGCGGACTCGGTCGTGACCTCCGACGTTCCCGACGGCTGCACCGCGGTCGGAAATCCCGCGCGGTTGACCAACTGCCCCGAGTCCGCGTCGGCGGCTTGAGGCGCGATCAGGTCATGAGATGCGGCGGCGGGGCGGGCCGGGCAGGTCCAGCCCCGACTATCTGCCGTTGTCTCAGGCGGCGCGGCGGCGGCTCTCGCCGCCATGCTGCGGCGTCACCGGCTCCGAGCTGGTCTGACCCGGCGCATCCAGCACCGCGACGTGGTGACGGTAGACCATCTCCCAGCCCTTCCATCCCGTGAACAGCAGGATGCCGACCACGATCAGGGAGAGCGCAACGCCCCACGGCTTGATCGCGGCCTCCGTGCCTTGCGCGTAGCGCAGGTAGAAATTGATCAGGGCCAGCACGACCGCGGCGAGATTGCCGACCATATGGTACCAGGCATCGTTGAGGCGGCGGATGCGGGGCTCGCTGAAGAAGTCGGTAAAGCCGGCTGCGGCCGCGACGAGCGCCATGACGATGCCGGCGCCGATCAGCCACATCGCGGCTCTGGCCCAGAAATTGTCGCCGGTTCCAATGAAGGCCAGGTCGGCAATCGGCGCGCCGACCAGACAGGCGACGGGGAACGGGATCAGCATGGGGTGGAGCGGGTGATCGCCGATCACGGCGGTCGTCTTCGGGTTGATGGTCATGACGAGACCTCGCAAAAAGTGATTTTCGGGACAATTTTTCGGGCGAGGGGTGGTTCCTCCGGGACCTTTCCCCGCAACCGCCTGCGCCGGCTGCGTTTCCTGCAGCCAAATTGACCCCTGGTAACCCCGCATTAACCAACGCCGGGCTCTGGTAGCGGTGGACAATCGCGCCCAAAGCCTCAAGCCAGGCCCGTCAAGGCCCGGGGCCAAAAGGCCCATAGTTTTGACATCTTGGCAGGGAATGCAGACGGCCGGCTTTGGACGAGCCCTGCACCCCAGAATGACAAGGCTTTGAGCGGGCTTGCCGGCCGCGCCGGTCTAGCGCGGCCATTGGGAACCGGCAGCCATTTGCTGGCCGGCATCGGGTAACGATCGCCTTGAGAGGATACTGCTTATGAATCCGGCCGACGTGGCTCAGTCAGCCCTTCCGGTTGCCGCTTCCGCGGACGTGTCGCTGATCGCGCTGTTCTGGCAGGCTCACTGGATCGTGAAAGCTGTGATGCTGGGACTTTTGTCCTGCTCGGTCTGGGTCTGGGCGATCGCCATCGACAAGATCTTCCTGTTTGCCCGCACCCGCCGCTCGATGGACCGTTTCGAGCAGGCGTTCTGGTCCGGCGAGTCGATCGAGGAGCTCTACCGCACCCTCTCGGCCAAGCCGACTCATTCCATGGCGGCCTGCTTTGTGGCGGCGATGCGCGAATGGAAGCGCTCGTTCGAGAGCCATGCCCGCTCGGTCGCGGGCCTGCAGATGCGCATCGATAAAGTCATGAACGTCTCGATTGCCCGCGAGGTCGAGCGCCTGGAGCGCCGCTTGCTGGTGCTGGCCACCGTCGGCTCCGCGGGCCCCTTCGTCGGCCTGTTCGGCACGGTTTGGGGCATCATGTCGAGCTTCCAGTCGATCGCCGCGTCGAAAAATACCTCTCTGGCGGTGGTGGCGCCGGGCATCGCGGAGGCGCTGTTTGCGACCGCGGTCGGCCTTATCGCCGCCATTCCTGCCACTATTTTCTACAATAAGTTCACCTCCGAGGTGAACCGGCAGGCCCAGCGGCTCGAAGGCTTCGCTGATGAATTTTCCGCCATCCTGTCGCGTCAGATCGACGAGCGGGGCTGATGGACGGCATGTATGAAGCGTTTTCGAGCGAAGTGGATACCGGTTCGCGTAAAGAAAACGCGTCAAAACAAGGATACAGAGGCTTGCTCCGATTCCATCGGAACGGAAAGGTCTTTAGTGTGAAGGGCAATTTGGGCACGCGATCATGGCGATGAACGTTGCGAGTTCGTCCGGCGGCGGCGGGCGCCGTGGCCGGCGCAAGCCGGTCGTGGCCGAGATCAACGTCACGCCGATGGTCGACGTGATGTTGGTGCTGCTCATCATCTTCATGGTGTCGGCGCCGATGCTGACGGTCGGCGTGCCGCTCGATCTGCCGCAGACCCAGGCCAAGAGCCTCGAGAACAACGACCAGAAGCCGATTCAGATGTCGGTCGACATCAAGGGCAAGGTGTTCATCAATGACACCGAGATCGCGCTGAATGAGCTGATCCCGAAGCTGAAGGCGATCACCGATGCGCGCGGCGGGCTCGAGGAGCGCATCTATCTGCGCGCCGACAAGAAGGCAGATTACGGCACCGTGGCCAAGGTGATGGGCCAGCTCTCCGGCGCCGGATTCAAGAAGCTGGCGCTCGTCACGGAAGCGGATCAGGGGTCCTAAGCCGGTGAAGGTGAAGGTCGACAAGACACTCGTTGCGTCGATTGCCCTCCATGTCCTCGTGCTGGGATGGGGGCTCGTCACCTTTAGCAGCAAGGCCTACGTCGCGCCGGAGGAGTCGCTCCCGGTCGACATCATCTCTACCGATCAGCTCGCCAAGATGATGGCGGGCCAGAAGATCGGCAAGAAGGAAGAGCCGAAGCCCAAGGTCGAGAAGATCGCGGAACCGAAGCCCGAGGAAGACGCTGTCGGCAAGGTCACCGAGAAGAAAGAGCTGATCAAGACCAACTCGCAGCCGGAGCCGCCGCCGAAGCCGGTCGAGAAGCCGGTGGAGAAAAAGCCCGAGCCGCCGAAGCCTGTTGCCGAGGCGAAGCCGAAGGAAGAGCCGAAGCCGCAGGAAAAGAAGCCTGATCCGGCCAAGGAAGATCCGCTCGCTGAACTCATGAAGAAGCAGGAGACCAAGAAGCCGCCGCCCAAGCCCGTGGAGCAGAAGGTCGCGGCGGTGCAGCCGCAGCAGCAACCCAAGCCCAAGGAGCGCACGTTCGATCCCGCGCAGATCCAGCGCGACCTCGACAAGCGTGCCGCGACCCGGCACGAGCTCGCAGGGTCGGCGCTGAATGCGTCGGCGTCGCTGGGAGCGGCCACCGGCACTGCCGCCAATAACGTTGCGACCTGGCGCGGTGCATTCCAGGGTGCGGTCAAACGCTGCTTCACGCCGACCTATAACGGGCAGGACGCCGATCAATACGAAGCCGACATCGACATCCCCATGAAGATCGACGGATCGCTGGCGTCCGAGCCGATCGTGGTCGCGGTGAGGGGACCGTCGCGCTCGATTGCCCAGGCGGTGGCTGAGAGCGCCAAGCGCGCCATCGTGCAGTGTCAGGTCTATTCGTTCATGCCGAAGCAGCAATACGAGAGCTGGAAGCTCATCCCGATGACTTTCGGCCTGAAAGACATGTTGTGACATCCGAACAAAAGAATTTTGCAATGAATGACGCTCGATCGATCAACCGCCGCCGCTTCATGACCCTGACCGGCTCGACGCTCGCGATGCTCGGGGGCGGGCGCGCTTTTGGCCAGGCCCCGCAGGGGCGCCTTCGCATCGATCCCACCGAATTCCAGCCGATTCCGATCGCGATCAGCAACTTCGTGCCGGGCTCGCCGTCCGACGGCGATGTCGGCAACGGCGTCACGCAGGTCATCACCAACAATCTCAAACGTTCGGGCCTGTTCGCCCCGATCGACCAAGCCGCCTTCATCGAGCGCATCAGCAACATTGACGTCGCGCCGCAATTCCAGAACTGGAAGACCCTCAACGCGCAGGCCCTGGTCACCGGCCGCATGACGCGGCAGCCGGACGGAAGGCTCAAGGCCGAATTCCGCCTGTGGGACGTCATCTCCGGCCAACAGCTCGCGGGCCAGCAATATTTCACCTCGCCGGAATATTGGCGCCGCATCGCTCACATCATCTCCGACCAGATCTACGAGCGCATGACCGGCGAAAAGGGCTATTTCGACAGTCGCGTCGTGTTCGTCGACGAAAGCGGTCCGAAGGAGCGTCGCGTCAAGCGGCTCGCGATGATGGACCAGGACGGCGCCAATGTGCGCTATTTGACCCGCGGCTCCGATCTCGTGCTGACGCCGCGCTTCTCGCCGAACTCGCAAGAGATCACCTACATGGAGTTCGGCCAGGGCGATCCGAAGGTCTATCTCTTCAACATCGAGACCGGCCAGCGCGAGATCGTCGGCAACTTCCCCGGCATGACCTTTGCCCCGCGCTTCTCGCCGGACGGCCAGCGCGTCATCATGAGCCTGCAGCAGGGCGGCAACTCCAACCTGTTCGTGATGGACCTGCGGTCGCGCTCGACCACGCGCCTCACCGACACGCCGGCGATCGACACCTCGCCATCCTACTCGCCGGACGGCACCCGCATCTGCTTCGAGTCCGATCGTGGCGGCCGGTCGCAGATCTACGTGATGGCGGCGGGCGGAGGCCAGGCGCAGCGTATCTCCTTCTCCAAGGACGACACCAATGCCAGCTATTCGACGCCGGTGTGGTCGCCGAAGGGCGATTACATCGCGTTCACCAGGCAAGGCGGCGGGCAGTTCTCGATCGGCGTCATGAAGCCTGATGGTTCCGGCGAGCGGCTGCTGACCTCCGGCTTCCACAACGAGGGCCCGACCTTCTCGCCGAACGGTCGCGTGCTGATGTTCTTCCGCGATCCCGGCGGCAATAGTGGACCTTCGCTGTACAGCGTCGACATCTCCGGTCGGAACGAGCTCAAGGTGCCGACACCGGGCTTCGCCTCCGACCCGGCCTGGTCGCCGCTGTTGTCGTCAACGGCGGGCCAGTAGATCGATCCCGCGTTCACAACGAGCATCTTGTCGAAAACAAGCGCTGATTTTTCGTAGTTCTGTGCGCAGCAAGCTTTCCTTCACCTTGCGCTCGGCAGGCTTTTCCTAGTTGCTTGATATCTCAGCGGAAACGGTTTCGCTATTGCCGAAAAACAACCTGACTTTAACGATGTTCCCTCAGAAAGGGTTCATCTGGTCTGGGTAAAAGTACGCGCAGACAGGACGCGTGCGGCCCGAAAATGCAACTTGCAACTCAAAGCAGACAGCCCGATCGGTGGCCGACGTCATCTACGATTTCGGCGGCGCTGCTCGATTCCTTGTTTGAGGCACCTGGTCCGCTGCTCGCCGGTCTGGCCTTCGCGGTCATCGCGGCGTCCTTGACCGCGCTGAAGACGGAAAGCAATGTCATCTGGGGCTGTGTGGGGCTGCTTGTCCTCACCGGAGTTCTCCGGGCCTTTGGGCTACGCCGCTATCAGAAACGCAAAGCTCCGCTGACCGTCGACGAAGCTGCAAGCTGGCAGAGGTGGTCACAGCTCGGGACAACGATCCAGGCCGCTGCGATCGGAATCTGGTGCTCCGCAACGCTCTTGTGGACTGACGACGCGGTGGCTCACATGATCGCCCTGTCGGTCACCACCGGGCTCGCTGCGGGCGGCGCGGGCAGGGCCTACGGCCGGCAGTGGGCCTTTCAGCTTCAGGTGTCGCTGATCTTCGGTCCGACCGTCATCGCGCTGGCCTTGCGCGGCACGCCTTATTACGTAGCCATGTCTGTCGTGAGCGCGGTCTTTCTCGTGACTCTGGTGAAGCTCTCGGCCAATCTGCACAGAATTTTCATGCAGGCGGTCATAGCGCGGGAGCGCGAAGCGGCGCTTGCTGGTCAGTTCGATACCGCACTGAACAACATGCCGCACGGGCTGTGCATGTTCCGCGCCGATGGACGGCTGGCGGTCATGAACCATCGCTTCGTCGAGCTGATGGAGCTGGCCAACGATCTGGTGAAGCGCGGCGTTAACGCGGCCGAGATCGTGTCGGCCTGTGTGTCCGCCGGCTCGATCTCGGCGGAGAGCGGCAACCAGATCATGGCCAAGATCGCGCATGCGCGGGTTTGCGAGATCGTCACCGCCGATCCCGATTCCTCGCGCGGCCGCACGTTGTCCTGGACGTTCCAGCCGATGACCGGCGGCGGCACGGTGCTGCTGCTGGAAGACATCACCGAACGCACCAATGCGGAAGCCCGGATCAGCCATCTCGCCCGCTATGACGAGCTCACGGCGCTGCCGAACCGCGTCAGCTTCCACGACGAGATCGTGCGGCTGCTGGCGAATTCGCATCATTCCGAGCGCCTCTCTGCCTTGCTCTTCATCGACCTCGACCAGTTCAAGCAGGTCAACGACACGCTCGGTCATCCCTGCGGCGACCAGCTGCTGTGCGCGGTCGCCAACCGCCTGCGCGAGATGCTGCGCCCCGAGGATTTCGTCGCCCGCTTCGGCGGCGACGAATTCGTCGTGTTTCAGCAGAACATCTCTTCGCCCGAGGACGCCGCCGCGCTCGCCCGCCGCATCGTCGAGCGGCTGAGCGAGCGCTACCGCATCGACAATCACCTGGTCGAGATCGGCGCCAGCGTCGGCATTGCGCTGACCTCGCCGGAGGGATCCAGTGCCGATACGCTGCTCAAGAACGCCGACATGGCGCTGTATCGTGCCAAGGCGGACGGCCGCGGCACCTTCTGCTTCTTCCGCGACGAGATGGCGGCGACCGTCGAGGCGCGCCGCATTCTCGAGCTCGATCTGCGCAAGGCGCTCGCCAACGAGGAGTTCGAGCTGTTCTATCAGCCGCTGGTCAATCTGAAGTCCGGCAAGATCACCACCTGCGAGGCGCTGCTGCGCTGGAATCATCCGGTGCGCGGCACGGTTTCGCCGGTCGACATCATTCCGGTCGCCGAGGACATGGGCCTGATCGTCGATCTCGGCCGCTGGATCCTGCGCCGTGCCTGCATGGAATGCATGAAGTGGCCGGAGGGCGTCAGCGTCGCCGTCAATTTCTCGCCGCAGCAATTCCACCAGCGCGACGTGCTCAGCGAAATCCGTTACGCGCTCGAAGTGTCGGGCCTGCCGGCGCACCGGCTCGAGATCGAGATCACCGAATCCTCGCTGCTGCGCAACACTCAGCTCACGCACGACGTTCTGTCGCAGCTTCATGCGCTCGGGGTGCGCATTTCGCTGGACGACTTCGGTACCGGCTATTCCAGCCTCAGCTATCTGCATAATTTTCCGATGCAGAAGGTGAAGATCGATCGCTCCTTCCTCGAGGGCATCGATACGGATCGGCCGCTGACGCTGTTGCGCGGGGTGGCGCGGCTCGCCGCCGATCTCGGCATGTCGGTCGTGGTTGAGGGCATCGAGAGCAACGAGCAGCTCGAGCTGATCAGCGCGGACGGTACGATCAGCGAAGGGCAGGGCTATTTGTTCAGCCGGCCGGTGCCGGCGGTGCGGGTGCGCCAGCTTCTCAACGCCTCGCATGGCCGCCGCATGGATGAGCCGCTCGTCGCGATTTCCTCGCGCTCCTTCGCCTGAGATCCCGATTCTCTTAAATCTCGCGTCGTTTCAATTCGTTGCAGCCCTTCCGTAGTCGTACGGGGAGTTAACCCTAACCAATTCAATCCTTTGCAATCCTGTTAAGGAGTCATTAATCTTTCCAAACTCGCGGAAGTTGTTCATCGTGTTTGGAGTATCAGATGGAATCCCGGGCCGAGCCGCGCGCCCCGCTTTCGATGCGGGGGGCAGGGATTTTCGACAGAATCGATTACCGGCTCATCGAAAGTCCGGAAGACAGGGACCGCATCTGTGCGCTGCGCTACAGAGGCTATCTGTACGGCGGATTGATCTCCGAATCGGAGTCTCAGCGCGTCACGGATCCTTATGACGATGCGCCCAACGCTTGGACCTTTGGGGTCTATGTCGACGGGGAACTCTGCAGCTCTCTTCGTCTCCACGTCCTGACGTCGGAATGGCGAATGTCCCATACCAGTGACCTGTTCAGCGATGTGCTTTACCCGCGCCTCGATCGGGGCGAGATTTTCGTTGATCCATGTCGTTTCGTTGCTGACCCCGAGAAGGCCAAGAAGTTTCCGGAGCTCCCCTATCTGACGCTACGGCTCGCTTATCTGGCCTGCGAGTATTTCAAGGCCGATACGGGGCTTGCGGCGGTTCGCGCCGAACATCAGGCGTTCTACCGTCGGGTCTTTCTGCACCAACCCATCACCGAGCCGCGTGCGGCTCCGAACCTGCACATCAACGTCGCATTGATGACGTCTGATTTCCGCAGCCTGCGCGAGCGCGTCCTGACCCGCTTCCCCATCATGCGCTCGAGCGCGTTCGAGCGGCGGATGCTGTTCGAGCGTGGCAATGTCCGCGCCGCCGCCCCGCGCCCGGTGCTCGTGGCAGGCACCGCGCGGGCCTCACGTGCGGCGGCTCTTCCAGGCCTCCTTCCATCCACCTGATGGAAAGAGGCCAAAATTCAGGCAGAACCCGCCGTTTTTGCCGGTCACCCTGGCTTGCCTTCACCCTCGCGCCACATTTACAACCCATTAACCATGATGGGTGCTTTTCGCTGGTTGGGGGCATTTGATCGGCTGGGGCAAGGTTCCGTCAAGGTTGACGGAACGTTCGCTTAACCAACCCCCTGTAGACCGGACAGCAGTGGACTAAACGTGAGCGTGGAGGCTCCGGAATGAAACATCCTATGCGTATCCTCCAGGGATTGAAGCTGGCCGCGGTGCTCGCCGTCGCACTGTCGATGGGCGCCTGCGCCAACAAGAATGCTGCGACGGATGCGATGGCCAATGCGGCGACGCCGGGCAGCCAGCAGGACTTCGTGGTTAACGTCGGCGACCGCGTGTTCTTCGAAAGCGACCAGACCGATCTGACCCCGCAGGCGATCGTGACCCTGGAGAAGCAGGCGCAGTGGCTCCAGACCTATCCGCGCTACTCCTTCACCATCGAAGGTCATGCCGACGAACGCGGCACCCGCGAATACAACATCGCGCTTGGCGCCCGCAGAGCCCAGTCGGTTCGCTCGTTCCTCGCCTCGCGCGGCATCGATCCGAACCGCATGCGCACCATCTCCTACGGCAAGGAGCGGCCGGTCGCCGTCTGTAACGACATCTCCTGCTGGTCGCAGAACCGTCGCGCCGTCACCGTGCTGAACGCGAGCTCCTGACGCCGAGTTGCTGACGTCCAGTCAGGCGCCGTTCATCTTCAGAAACCGATTATGCCGGCGCCCTCTCGGGCGCCGGTTTCGTTTCAGCAATCCGTGACTGAAAACCCCGTGGTGCCAGTCACAGTTTTGGCGTACTCCCCTTCAATGTGTGGCGCGTCGCATGTTCCGTCGCAGGCCATTTCGCTTTCGTCGTCAGGGCAAGATGTCATCCAGATTTAAGGTCTTTACCGGCACCGTGGCGACCGCCGCGCTGCTCGCTTTGGGCTCGCCCGCACTTGCGCAGTCGATCCTTGCGCAGTCGGATGATGCCGATCCCGAGATGCGGATCGAGCGGCTGGAGAACCAGCTGCGCCAGCTCACCGGCCAGAACGAAGAGCTGCAGTACCGCAACCGCCAGCTCGAAGAGCGGCTGCGGGCGCTCGAGGGCGGCGGGCAGGGCGCGCCCGGACAGGCACCGGTCCAGCCCAATGTCGCCGCCGTTCCGCCCGCGCAAGTCGCGCCGGCCTATCGGCAGCAGCAACCGGCCCAGCCGAATTACGAGCAACCGCAGATCGCAGCTCCCGCTCCGATCGTTCAGGAGCAGCCGGCACCGGGCGCACCCGGCAGGAGTCGCCGCGGCGATGCGTTCGATCCGAACCAGAATCCGAATGCGCCCGGCGCGCCGCGCGCGCTCGGCGGCGGGCCGCAGCCGATGCCGGCCGCACCCGGCGGCCGCGGCGCCGGCGAGCCGCTCGATCTCGCCAACACCAGCCCGCGCTATCAGCCGCAGGCCGCGCCCCCGGCGGCGCAGCCGGGCTATCCGCCGGCGCAACAGGGCTATCCGGCGCCTTCCGGCGGCGCTGGCTTGAGCACCCTGCCGCCCTCGGCAACACCGCGCGACGAGTTCGATCTCGGCATCGGCTACATGCAGCGCAAGGACTATGCGCTGGCCGAGCAGACCATGAAGAATTTTTCGCAGAAATTTCCGAATGATCCGCTCGTCGGAGACGCGCAATACTGGCTCGGCGAGAGTTACTTCCAGCGCCAGCAATATCGCGACTCCGCGGAAGCCTTCCTCGCCGTCACCACCAAATACGAGAAATCGGCCAAGGCGCCGGATGCGCTGCTGCGGCTTGGCCAGTCACTCGCCGCCCTGAAAGAGAAGGAAGCCGCCTGCGCCGCCTTCGGCGAGGTCGGCCGCAAATATCCGCGCGCCTCCGCCGGCGTCAAAGCCGCGGTCGACCGCGAGCAGAAGCGGGTGAAGTGCTGATCCACCCGCGCTGAGCGCTGACAAAGCGGGCGGCGCTGCGCTAGATTGCGCCCGCCATTCGCTGGCAGTTGCTGGGCGGCGTCATGTCAGACGATGACAATTCTCCGATCTCGACACGTGAGGCGAGGCGGCTCTTCGCCGGCCTGAAAGCTGCGCCGGCGTTGGTGCTCGCCGTTTCCGGCGGGCCCGACTCGCTCGCGCTGATGTGGCTTATGGCCCGCTGGCAGCGCAGTCTCGTGCGCGGCCCGCGTCTCACCGTGGTCACGATCGATCATGGCCTGCGGCAGGAGGCGGCGCGCGAGGCGCGCGAGGTCAAGCGGCTCGCCGCCGAGCTCGGATTGCCGCACCGGACGCTGCGCTGGCGCGGCGCAAAGCCGAGGACGGGGCTGCCGGCGGCCGCGCGCGAGGCCCGCTACCGCCTGCTCGCGCAGGCCGCGCGCGCCGTCGGCGCGAGCCATGTGCTGACTGCGCATACCCGCGACGATCAGGCCGAGACCCTGTTGATGCGGCTGTTGCGCGGCAGCGGGCTTGCCGGTCTGTCGGCAATGGCCTCCCTTAGCGAGCGCGACGGGATCGTGCTGGCGCGCCCGCTGCTCGACGTCCCGAAATCGCAGCTGATCGCGACGCTCAAGCGGGCCAAGATCGGCTTTGCCGACGACCCCACCAACCGCGACACCGCCTTCACCCGGCCGCGGCTGCGCGCGCTGCTGCCGCTCCTCGCGGCCGAGGGCGGCGATAGCAGGAATCTGGCGAGGCTCGCGACCAGGCTGGCGCGGGCCAATGCGGCGGTTGAGGTGCTGGCCGACGGCGCCGAGCGCTTCCTCCGTTTGCGGGATCGCGGCGATGCGTCGCAGGCGGGCGTTCGAAGCTTCGAGGCTGCGACCTTTGCCGGCCTGCCGGACGAGGTCCGGCTGCGGCTCCTCCTGCGGGCCATCAACGCGCTCGGGCATGAAGGACCGGCGGAACTCGGCAAGGTGGAATCGCTCCTGGCGGCGCTCGATCAGGCCATCGCCGCACGTCCCGGCGCAGCCGCAAATGGCCGGCCGGCCTTGAAGCAGACCCTGGCGGGAGCCTTGATCAGCCTCGCCGGCGGGCGTATCCAGATTGCTCCGGCGCCGGTCCGGCGCCGCAAGGGCGGATAGGCGTCGACGAGGGCGGATCATGACACCGGCCATTTCGTCCCCGCGCCGTCAGGACACCTTAACCAGGCAGCAAAAACCCCGCTTCGGGCGCCATTATTTCAGCGGGAATCGCTCTAAGATGGGCTAAATAGTCCCATCTCGTTCCCTTGGCAGCGACCGGGGCGGCACCTAAATTGTATGCGTCTAACCGAGAGGATTCCTTGGGGATTTTCTCTTCTCTGCCCAAGGATGCGGCCGCGATCCGCGCGACCACGAAGGAAGATCGATGAACGCCAATCTGCGCAATTTCGCCCTCTGGGTCATCATTGTCTTGCTGCTGTTGGCGTTGTTCACGCTCTTCCAGAATCCGGGTCAACGGGCCTCCTCGCAGGACATCGCCTTCTCGCAGCTGCTGAGCGAGGTTGACCGTGGCAATGTGCGCGACGTCGTCATCCAGGGCCCGGACATCCACGGCACCTTCACCAACGGCTCCAGCTTCCAGACCTACGCGCCGAACGACCCGACGCTGGTGAAGCGCCTGTATGACAGCAAGGTGCAGATCACCGCGAAGCCTCCGGGCGACAACGTGCCGTGGTTCGTCTCGTTGCTGGTCTCCTGGCTGCCGTTCATCGCCCTGATCGGCGTCTGGATCTTCCTGTCGCGGCAGATGCAGGGCGGCGCCGGCAAGGCGATGGGCTTTGGCAAGTCGCGCGCCAAAATGCTGACCGAGGCGCATGGCCGCGTCACCTTCGAGGACGTCGCCGGCGTCGACGAAGCCAAGCAGGACCTGCAGGAGATCGTCGAATTCCTGCGCGACCCCGGCAAATTCCAGCGCCTCGGCGGCCGCATTCCGCGCGGCGTGTTGCTGGTCGGCCCGCCCGGCACGGGTAAGACCCTGATCGCGCGCGCGGTCGCGGGCGAAGCCAACGTGCCGTTCTTCACCATTTCGGGTTCGGACTTCGTCGAGATGTTCGTCGGCGTCGGCGCCAGCCGCGTCCGCGACATGTTCGAGCAGGCCAAGAAGAACGCGCCCTGCATCATCTTCATCGACGAAATCGACGCTGTCGGTCGTCATCGCGGCGCCGGCCTCGGCGGCGGCAATGACGAGCGCGAGCAGACGCTGAATCAGTTGCTGGTCGAGATGGACGGCTTCGAGGCGAACGAGGGCGTGATCCTGATCGCCGCGACCAACCGCCCCGACGTGCTCGACCCCGCGCTGCTGCGTCCGGGCCGCTTCGACCGCCAGGTCGTGGTGCCCAATCCCGACGTCGTCGGCCGCGAGCAGATCCTCAAGGTCCACGTCCGCAAGGTGCCGCTGGCGCCCGATATCAACCTCAAGACCATCGCGCGCGGCACGCCGGGCTTCTCCGGCGCCGACCTGATGAACCTCGTCAACGAGGCTGCGCTGACCGCCGCCCGTCGCAACAAGAGGATGGTGACGCAGGCCGAGTTCGAGGAAGCCAAGGACAAGGTGATGATGGGCGCCGAGCGCAAGTCGCTCGTCATGACCGAGGAAGAGAAGCTGCTCACGGCCTATCACGAGGGCGGTCACGCCATCGTCGGCCTCAACGTGCCCGCGACCGATCCGATCCACAAGGCAACCATCATTCCGCGCGGCCGTGCACTCGGCATGGTCATGCAGCTGCCCGAGCGCGACAAGTTGTCGATGTCGCTGGAGCAGATGACCTCGCGTCTCGCGATCATGATGGGCGGCCGCGTTGCCGAAGAGCTGATCTTCGGCCGCGAGAAGGTCACCTCGGGCGCCGCCTCCGACATCGAGCAGGCGACGCGCCTTGCCCGCATGATGGTGACGCGCTGGGGCCTGTCGGAAGAGCTCGGCACGGTCTCCTACGGCGAGAACCAGGACGAGGTGTTCCTGGGCATGTCGGTGTCGCGGACGCAGAACGCCTCCGAGGCGACGGTCCAGAAGATCGATTCCGAGATCAAGCGTCTGGTCGAGGAGGGCTACAAGGAGGCCACCCGCATCCTCACCGAGAAGCACGCCGATCTCGAAGCCTTGGCAAAGGGCCTGCTCGAGTTCGAAACGCTGACCGGCGACGAGATCGTCGACCTGCTCAAGGGCAAGAAGCCGAACCGCGAATCCGTGCTCGAGCCGACCACGCCGCGCGCCTCCGCCGTGCCCCCCGCCGGCAAGTCGCCGCGTCCGCGGCCCGATGCGGATCCCGGCCTGGAGCCGCAGCCGCAGGCGTGAGTCCTGCGGGCCATGGCCGGCTATTCCGGCAAACCGTTAGTGCAAAAGCTCGGCATCAAGCCGGGCTTTTGTATTTTTGTGGACGGTCTGTCCGTTGCCTATGGCGACATCGTCGGTGCATTGCCTGATGATGTGATGATCGCAAAGACTGCCAAGGCCCCGCTCGACCTGGTGCATGTCTTCACGACCGAAGCGAAGGGTTTCGCCGCCAAGCTTCGCAGCTATCGGAAGCTGATCGCCCCCGACGGCATGATCTGGGCGTCATGGCCCAAGAAGGCCTCCGGCGTCGCAACCGACGTGACGGAAACGCTGGTGCGCGAGACCGCACTCGCCAACGGCCTCGTCGACATCAAGGTCTGCGCCGTCGACGACGTCTGGTCCGGCCTCAAGCTGGTGATCCCCGTGAAGGACCGCGCGAAGGTCGCGAAATAGCCCCCGGCGGGATTGGAAGCGCGAGCCGTTGCCACGGCCTCCGTCATTGCGAGCGCATGTCTCGGCATTCCCCTTCGCGGAGTTTTGCTATTTCGCCGCAGTGTCTGGCGCATCCCGCCGCTCGAGAAAATGCAGCACATCCTGATTGAACTGCTCCGGGTCCTGCAGGAACGAGAAGTGGCTGACCTCCGGCTGGATCAGCAGGCCGGCGCCCGGAATGTTCGCGGCCATGAATTCGGTGTTCTCGCGCTTGATCGCCTCGTCGTGATCGCCATCCACGATCCAGGTCGGCACCTTGATCGCAGCGAGATCTGACGCTGTCCATTTCGGCTGGCTCTCCCACATCTTGGTGATCTCGTCGACGAAGCTCTTGTACTGCGTCGGCGTCGGCGAGAGACGCTTGTACTCTTCGCCCGCCCGCGCGATGTAGGCGTTGAAGACCTCGCTCGAGGCGATGTCCGCAACGCCCGACGGGTCCGAGTTCGCCGCGAAGGCGAACAGCCTGCTCACCCGCTCCGGATGCTTCATGGCGATGTCGAGGCCGATGATCGCACCGTCGCTCCAGCCGACGATCGCGGCCTTCTTGATCTTGAGATGATCGAGCAGCCCGATCACGTCCGATCCCATCAAACCGTAGCCATACGGCTCCTGATTGCGGCTGCTGCGGCCATGGCCGCGGCTCTCCATGACGATGACCCGATAGTGCCGTTGCAGCGCGCGGACCTGGTGGCCCCAGTAGTTGGCATTGGCCAAGCCGCCATGCAGCAACAGGACGGGCTGGCCGCGGCCGAACACCGCGTACCAGACCTTGATGCCGTTGACGGGCGCGAAGCCGCTCTGTGCCGCCTTGGGCAAGGTTGGCGTCGGCGGCAGGCTGAGCCATTGCGGCGCTGCGTGCGCCGTCGTGACCGAGACCGTGATGAGAAGTGCGATGAAGAGATTGCGAAGCAGCATGACGCCTCCCTTGTCGGCCATCGGATGATACCGCATGACTGAACGGGCGCGTCAGCTCCCAAGACGGTCCGCACCGAGACGTGAACGCAGCCTGCGATCGCGCCGGCGACAACCCCAACCGAGATGGGCATTTGAAGGCGCGGTGCGCTCTCTCAGTTGCGCACGCGCCGGGCCTGTTCAGCCGGGTTTCGATACGGCTTCAAACCCGCTCGAGATAATCTGGAGCCGCCGGCCCGTCTTGGGGCGAAGGCGGGAAACATTAAAGAAGAACTTAACGCTTGCGGCCTACTTTGGCCCGCCATGACTGACCAGGTCGTCCACAGCGCGGTTCAACCGTTTTCGGCACGTGCAGTGCTGCCTTGGGCGGTGGGCGTTTGCGTCTATGCCGTGTTGCTGCTCGTCGGGCCTCGGCTGCTCGGCGATCCCGACAGCTATTCTCACATCGAGGTCGGGCGCTGGATCATCGCGCATCGCACCCTGCCGGCGAGCGATCCGTTCTCCTTTTCGATGCACGGTGCGCCCTGGATCACCTTCGAATGGCTGTCCGAAGTGATCTACGCCGGCGTCTACGCGCTGTCCGGCTGGCCCGGTGTCGTCGTCATCGCAGCGGCGGCGATAGCGCTCGCCTTTGGCCTGCTGACGTTCTTCCTGTTGCGCGAGCTTTCGCCAACCCTGACGCTGCTCATGGTGATGGCGGCCGTCGTCTTGCTGGCGCCGCATATGCTGGCGCGGCCGCATGTCCTCGTGCTGCCGCTGATGGTGACCTGGGCGGCTGCGCTGGTTCGCTGCATGGATCGTGGCGGGCCTCCGCCATATTGGGCCCTGCCGCTCTTGGTGCTGTGGACCAACCTGCACGGCAGCGTCGTGCTGGCGCTGGGGCTGATTGGCCCGGCGGTGCTCGAGGCATTGTTGCGCGAGGGGCGCAGCGAATGGCCGCGCGTGCTCTTGCGGTGGCTCCCATTCGCGGCACTTGCCCTGGTGGCATCCTGCCTGACGCCGCACGGACCGGAACCGCTGCTGATGCCGCTGACGACGCTCGGCCTTGGCTCCGCGCTCGCCTGGATCGCGGAATGGCGGCCGCAGGATTTCAGCCATGTCGGCGGCTTCGAGTTGCTGCTGCTGGGGAGCATCTTCGCGCTCGCGCGCGGCGTCACGCTCCCGGTCGTGCGCGCCCTGGTGGTGATCGGCTTGCTCCATTTCGCGCTGGCGCAAATCCGCAATGCGGATCTGCTGGCCATGCTGGCGCCGCTCTATCTGGCGGCTCCGCTGGGCCGGCGGTTCGGCGGACCGGCCGCGGATGATGCTTCCATCTCGCCGCGCAGCCTCAATCTGGCTGGGCTCGGCGTGTTGATCGCGATGAGCGGGGCGGCCATCGCGCGTGACGTCAGGCCGGCTCCGTTCATCACCCCTCAAGCTGCCATCGCCGAAGCCAACCTCGCCAAGGCCGGCCCTGTGCTCAACGATTATTCCTTCGGCGGCTATCTGATCTTTGCCGGCATTCCCACCTTTATCGATGGGCGCGGCGAACTGTACGGGGGACCGTTCATCAACCGCTACAATCGTGCACTGGCGCTGATCGACCTGGAAGACCTTCTCAAGCTGCTCGACGACTACAAGATCGGCGCGACGCTGCTCGCACCGAGCACACCGGCGGTGGCGATGCTCGACCGGCTGCCCCAATGGCAGCGCGTCTACAGCGACGAAGTGGCGGTTGTGCACAAGCGGCGGGATACGCCGCAAAGATAGCTCAAGCGGTTCCGAAGGCGGCGTATTGGCTTCCGAGCCACACCCCGCTCAGGACCTGTTCGAGGCGCCGCGCCGGCTTGGTGTCCCAGGGAAGCAGCATGAAATGCCGCGCGCCGATCTCGCGCAGGCCGCCGGCCACCATCAACTTCCGTGTCGTGCCGGCGCCGAGCAGGACCGCGTCCCGGTCGAACTCGCAGCGCGCAACGGCAAGGCGGGTCAGCGGGTTGTAGGGATTGTGCTCGATCACGCAGACGAGTCCCCCGGGACGCGTCACGCGGCGCATCTCGGCGATGAAACGCGCCCATTCGGCCGGCACGACATGGTGCATCACGCAGATGGCCGTGACCATATCGAAGCTGGCATCGTCGAACGGAAAAGTGCGTCCGTCGAACTCGCGGTAGTCGACCGCAGCGTTGTGAGCGCGCGCCTGCGCCAGGCTCGCCGACGACACGTCGATGCCGCTCAGGCGGCCGACCATGCCATGCAGCAGCGGATGAAGGCTGCCGACGCCGCAGCCGACGTCCAGCATGTCCGGCTTCTCCGCGCCGAGCCGCTGCGCGATCAGATCGCCCAGCAGATCGGCCTTCGCGCGCATGAAGAAATCATACGGCAAGCCCGAGAAGTCGATCGAGGATTGGACCACATCACGGTAGGTGTCGTGATAGCCATCGAACAGTTCGGTCGTGCGCTCGGTCATTCGTTGACCGCGTGGATCGCTGGTGTCGAGGCCGCCTCGCCGCGATCGAAGCCGACGCGTGTCTGCACCACGTAGAGCGGCCGGCGTTTCACCTCGGCGTGGATGCGGCCGACATACAGTCCCACGATGCCCGTCATCAGCATGTTGATTCCGCACAGCAGCGACACGACGACGATCGTCGAGGACCAGCCGGTCACGAGATGGCTGTCCTTGCTGAGCCACAACAGCACCACCCAGCCGCCGTAGAGCAGCGCGAGCCCGGAGACAGTCAATCCGCACCAGATCGCAAGCCGCAAGGGCAGATCGGAAAAGCCGAGCGCGGCGTTCACCGCCAGCCGGACCATCTTGAACAGCGGATATTTGGTTTCACCCGCGGCCCGCTCGAGACGGTGGAAGGCGACCTCGGCCTGGCGGAAGCCGAGCCAGGCGATCATGCCACGCACGAAGCGATCCTGCTCCGGCATCTGCCGGAGGGCATCGAGCACCTTGCGATCGATCAGGCGGAAGTCGCCGACATCGGCGGGGATGCCGACCGAGGACATCCTGCCGAGGAGCCGGTAGAACAGATGTGCGGTCGCACGCTTGAAGCGGCTTTCGCCCTCGCGCGACAGGCGGCGGGCGTGGACGATGTCGTTGCCTTCCTTCCACTTCGCGATCAATTGCTCGATCACTTCGGGTGGATCCTGCAGATCGGCATCCATGACGATGACCGCGTCACCTTGCGCGGCGTCCATGCCGGCGGTGATCGCGATCTGATGGCCGAAATTTCGCGACAGGCCGATATAGCGAAAGCGCTCGTCGCGCGCGGCAAGCGCCCGCAGCACGATCGAGCTGGAATCGCGGCTGCCGTCGTCCACGAAGATCGCTTCTGCCGGCCCGTCGAGCTTGGACATGACCTGATCGAGCCGGCGCAGCAGGACCGGCAGCACGGCTTCCTCGTTGAACACGGGAATGACGAGGCTGTAGCGGATCGATCTGGAACTGGCCGCCATGCGAAGGATTCCGACTGGGTTGCAGGGGCGGAAGTCTAAGAGCCGTTGGTTAAGGTCGCCTTGCCGCAACAATTAAGGGTATAGGACCCCAGGTATTGAAGGAGGGCCGAGAGGTGAAGTCCGGTTAACCACGCTCGCGCAGCGGGTGGTGTCGGTCTAGGATCTGCGGCGGATCCTGTAGAGAACAAATCGTTTGGAGGTCTCCAGCACCTCCAGCAAATCGGGCAGCGGATTCGCGGCCGAAGGTCCCAGCATATAGAGGTAGTCGAAATCCCAGTCCCAGCTGCGGACGTATGTCGGAACGTCCGCCGTCGGCTGGCCTGTCGCGACCGCGGCAAGGAGGCCTAACGGCACCGGGCCCCCATAGGGAATGGCAATCTTGCGCACGGCCTCTCGCGGCCGCACCGGCTGCTTGCCCGTTTCCGTGAACAGGTTTGGCACGAATGCGTTGGCATAGTGCACGGCCAGCGTCGGCGCATAGAACATCGGATACGAGGCGAGGTCGGCGAAGGGCGGATCTCCATTGTTGTCGGTGCTGCCGACCAGAACGCGTGAGCCGCGATCGATCTTCTGGAACGAGGCGATCATCGCCGCATAGTCGGCGCGGTAAGGCAGCCACACCGAGAGGACGACGGCGACATTGAGCAATATGATTCCGCTGATCGCAGCGAGCGCAGCCATTCTCCATGCACGGCTCGGCAAAGACAGCGAGCAGAAGGCCGGCAGGATCACGGCCGCGGCTGGTATCACGCGCAGATCGACGAACGCGGTTCCGAACAGCTTCGACGGAATGACGAGGTAGAGAAGTGCAAAGCCGAACGCCAGCCAGATCCCGGCCGGCTCGAGCCTGAGGACGCCGCGCCTTGCGCCGAAGAACAGCGAGATCGCGAGCGCCAGGCCGGTGGCTGCCGCGACCGTCAGGCTGTAGCCGTTCATGATACGGAGCGGCCAGACCGGCTTGAATGCGAGGAACCAGCTCGTCCCTTCGCTGCCGATCGCGCCCGCAGTCATGCGCATGATCCCAAACAGCACAAGTGCCGGCAGAGCCAACGCGCCAAGCCGCGCGGCCGCGACGGGGTACGCCACGCGCTTGTGGCGGAGGCGCCAAAGCTCGTAGAGGCCGAGAGTCGCGCCGTAAATCCCGAGCGAAAAGAAATGCGCCACATACAGCCCAGCGACGAAGATCAGATTGGCGACGAAACGCAGCGGCCATGGGCCTTCGGCCAGCATCAGATAGACGGCGATACCCCAGATCGCGAGGCCCAGCCCGAACTCGAAATTCACGAAGCCCCAGCTGAACGGCAGACAATAGAGGAAGGCGAGCGCCGCGAAGCCGGCAAGATGAATCCGTCCCTTGCGCCCCCATTCCAGCAGCAGCGCGCCGGTGACGATCAGCACCTGGCTGAGCAGCAGAAACAGCCGTGTGGCGCTCTCGACGCCCATCAGCCGCGCCATCTGCGGGACCAGCAGATCCATTCCAAGGTTGGGATAGAATGCCCAGGCCACCTCGTAATTCGGATTGGCATCGGGGGTGCCGCTTTGGCTCAGGATGTACATACGGGCGAGGTGATTGGGATAATCGACCATCGCAGGAATGGGGGTCAGCAGCACGGGAAGAAACGAGACGGCCGCCAGCACTGCAAGAACGGCAATGGCCACGGATCGGTCCGAGCCGAGACGCGTCGGGATGGTCGAGGTCGGCCTGTCGGAAGGAGCCATGTCGCGGGATCGCTGAGGTTTGAGCGGGGTGTAGCAGGTCGCGTCGGCTGCGGATTTGGAAGGGTGTCTCACGGCGACGAACAGGCGTCCTGAACCAGGGTTTCACTTCGAAGGCGTCGCGGCGGCACTGTCCGCATGGTCCCGCACATGGATCACGGCGACGTCGTCCGCATAGATCCGCTTCCAGCCCTTGAGCTGGTCGAGGATCTGCGGGCCTGGTGCATCGGCACCCAGAAGCGTTGCGTCGATCCTGTACGCGTCGAGCAGGCGCGGCAGCAGCTCGGGCTTCTTGCCTTCGGTGGCCTTGAAGAAATCCATGACGAATTTCTCGCCGTAGAGTTCGGCGCGGCCGTCGATGAAGACCGGAATATCGCGGGAGATCAGATAGCCGCCGAACTGGTAGGCGTTGAAGATGCGCTGGGCCTTGCGTTGCTCGAGCAGGTCGACCGCCGCAACCGGTGTATGCGTCATCGTGAAGGCGAAGCGGTGGTGTCCCATGTAAAGCGACGTCGAGGTCCAGCTTGCCGCCACGATCATCAGCGCGCCTGCTGCCGTGACATAGCGGGCCGGCCAGCGGTCCGCCTCTCCAGCGTCAGCCGGCGGGCGCGGGAACATCTCGCCGAGCGGCTTTGCCAGCACCAGCGGCACCAGGAATGCAAATGCCTCGATGCTCCTGACATGGGTCAGCGCGCTCCAGGTCAGGAACAGGATCAGGAAGATCCGGGGTGCCGACAGCACAAGCCCGCGATAATAGCCGAATGCGATCAGGCCGAGCAGGGCGCCTTCGAACGCGGTGAACGTGGCGAAGTTCGCCGGCATCCATTCCATGATCAGCGACAGCAGCTCGCCAAGGCCGAGGATGCTGGTGGCGGCCTGCAGCGTCCGCCAGCCGTAAGGCGTGCAGCAGCTCGCGATCAGCGCGCCGATTCCGAACAGCACCCAGCGCAGGAACAGTTGAAGCCGTCGCCCCTTCTCGGCATGCTCGACGGCCTCGAGCGCGATCGGGCCGACCAGCGCCAGGCCGAGCACGAAACCGCCATGCAAATTGGCCCAGAGCGCCATCAGCGGCAGCCAGGTCCAGGACGGCGCGCTCCGGCGGTCGGCGGCGGCCATCAAGAGGCCGGCCCACGCCACCATGACGGGCAGTGCCAGGACATGCGGGCGCGCCAGCACGTGGTGGCTCGACAGCAGCAGCGCCAGCATCGCGAACAGCACGGCGCGTGACGGCCCGATCTGCGCATCGAGCAGATGGACGAAGATCGCGACGGTGAGCGCGACGCCGACCGCGGTGAGGATGACGGGACCTGCCCAGTCCCATTGCGCATGGGAGAAGGCGAACAGCACCTGCGACAGCCACGACGTCGAGATCCACGGCGAGCCCGTTCGCGTGAAGGAATAGAGATCGATGGTGGGCATGGCGCGGTGATCGAGGATCCATTGCCCGATCTTGATCTGCCAGAACGAGTCGGAATCCTGTAGCCGGGTGTCCCCGAGGTAGAGGAAGAACAGATAGGCGCCGGCCCCGGCGCACAGCGGCACCAGGGCCCTCGCGCGGCTCTGTGCCGCGACGCCGTTGGCAAAGGAAAGGGACATGCCGCCTCGTCGTCCTATCGTTCTTGATGTTCGAGCATGATCCAGACGAGAAGGCCGCGTTTGCGCAGACCGCGTGGCGCTCTGCCGATAAGATCATGCTCGAGCAACACCTGAAGTGCGATGAACGATTCATCTCATCGCCTCAGTCCGAGCCGGCGGCATTGGAGCACGCCGGTCATAACTTCGAGTAAACCGGCGGCGCCCTGCCAGGCTCATGTCCCGACAATTTAACGGACTGTTTTAGATTTCAGTTTACCATCGGCGAATACACGCAAACCGCTCGATGTTTACGCAGGCGAATTAACTGCGGCGCAATTCTTTGTCCCTAGGTTCGGTTCCATGGTCGGGCGGCGCTGGGAAGCCGAAGAGACCAGATCAGTTGTAAGCCTCGTGTACTCATTTGGAGCACTCTATGAAGAACCTCGTTGCGCGTTTCGTGAAGGATGAATCCGGCGCCACCGCCATTGAATACGGCCTGATCGCTGCCGGCATCGCGCTGGCGATCATCACCGTCGTCAACAACCTCGGCTCTACGCTGAACAGCAAGTTCAGCGCGATCTCGAGCAGCCTGAAGTAAGGCTGGACGGATCAACGGATCTGCGAAGAGCCCCGTCATCGACGGGGCTCTTTTGCTTTGTCCGGTGCATCGCCGCGGGGCATTCGACCATCGGGCTTAAGCCTCCTTCAAGCCACTCGGATGTATGGTTTGATCGCATCTGTCGTCGTCTCGCGTCAAAGGAAGCCGCATGGCCGAAGCCTCGCCCGTCCCGCCTGCCATTGGTCGTCACGGCGCACTCCCTGCGACGCTCCTCAACATCTCCTTCGTGTTGGCGGTCGTCACGCTGGCGTATTTCCCGACGGCCTATCTCACCCATCAGTGGATCTTTGACGCCGACGGACGCGGCATTCCGACCGACTTCGTCAACGTCTGGGCGGCCGGAAAGCTGGCGCTCGAGGGGCATCCCGCGCAGGCCTGGGACTGGGACATTCAGAAGCAGGTCGAGCTTGCGCTGCTCAAGCAGGATTTTGTCGGCCATTTCGCCTGGCACTATCCGCCCCCCTTCCTGTTTGTCGCCTCGTTCCTCGCGCAGTTTCCCTATGCGGTGGCTTTCATCGGCTGGGCTGCGTTCAGCATGGTGCCCTATCTCGCCGTGATGCGCGCAATCATCGGGCGCAATGCGGGCCTGGTGATTGCAGTTGGATTTCCGGCCGCCTTCCTCAACATCCTGGTCGGGCAGAACGGTTTCCTGACGGCATCGCTGATCGGCGGGATGCTCTATCTGATGCCGAAACGGCCGGTGCTGGCCGGAATCTGTCTCGGCCTGCTGAGCTACAAGCCGCAATACGGACTCCTGTTTCCGCTGGTTCTGCTCGCCGCCGCCGAATGGACCGTGCTTTTCACCGCCGCGATCGTCACCGCTGCGATCGCTGCGCTATCCTGGTTCGCCTTCGGCATTGAAAGCTGGCAGGCGTTCTTCCACTGGATCCCGATGTTCTCGCAGGCCTTCCTGACCGAAGGTAGGGCACCCTGGTTCAAGATGCAGAGCATCTTCGCATTGGTGCGCTACGTCGGCGGCACCGAGCAGCTCGGATGGATATTCCAGTGGGTGTTGACGGCCGCGGTTGCCGTCGTGCTGGTGGTGATGTGGCGGAGCAGACTGCCTTACGCCCTGAAGGCGGCAATGCTTGCGGCGGCATCGCTGCTCACGACGCCCTATCTCTTCATGTATGATCTGGTCGTGCTGGGCATCGCGGTGGCCTTCCTCATCCGCGCCGGCCTCGATGACGGTTTCGCACGCCAGGAGGTGATGGCGCTGGCCCTCGTCTTCGCGCTGCTTGCGAGCTTCCTGTTTCTCGGACAACCGGTCGGCTTCCCGGCGATTCTCATCGTCTTCGCTCTGATCCTCGGCCGCTGCGCCGCCTGGCGGGCCGCCGAGGTCGCATCGGTCCAGCTCGCTGCAACGCGCGCGAATTAAGAAGCGGAAGCTTCCGGCCAGGAGCTGGGGCCGATCCGGTGCTTCTCACGGACAGCATTTCGGCTACTCTTGGCCGGCAGGTTCGATGGCGCGCGGGCTGCTAATCAGGGCCGGGCGCTCCAGTCCTGATCGCCGTGACGCTTCACGCATTTCCCATCTTGTCATCCTCCCTGAATAGTTGTTCAGTCCTTGTGGGGCGATTTGCATCTTTGACGTGACGAAGCGTTCGGCCGCAGGGCGTGCGGCAGGCGTGTGGGACAGGAAGCGCGCCATGGTTTATCGGCGGACGCATCAAGTGGTTAAGCGCCTTGCGGCGCGGCGCAGTGCTATACTGGCGGCGGCGCGGGAGACAGCGGCGGAAGGCGGGATGGCGGCGGTGCAGATCGCGCCGGTCGCGGTCCGGGCCAATGTCGCAGCCGGCACGGTCTACCGCTACTTCCCCTCCAAGGCCGAGCTGATCTCAGAACTCATTGCCGAGGTCTCCCGCGACGAGCTCGCGGCGATCCGAAGGGCGGCCGATGCCGCGCCGGGGCCGTCCTCGGCGCTGGCCGCGGCCGTGACGACGGTGGCTGTCCATACCCTGTCGCAGCGCCGGCTGGCCTGGGGCATCCTGGCCGAGCCCGTCGATGTCGATGTCAGCGCCTCCCGCCTTGCCAGCCGGCGCGAGATCGCGGGCGAGATCGCCTCCAGGATCGACGCTGCGGTGCGCGCCGGCCACCTCCCGGCGCAGGACACTGCGCTCGCCGCCACCGCCCTGCTCGGTGCGCTGCACGAGGCCCTGGTTGGCCCGCTCGCGCCCGACAATCTCGATGACCCCGTCAAGATGCGCGATGCGGTGCAGACCGTGACGCTGCTCGCGCTGCGCGCCGTCGGCGTCATGGACGCCCGTGCCCGTGGTCTGGTGGTGCAGCAGACGCTGCTGCCGACGACCAAGGCCTTGGTCGGCGCGTAAAATCGCCGCGCTCGCACGGTGGCGACCTGATCGCGCTCAGGCCTTTGCCTGGCCACGCCTTTTGGCAAAACCCCGGCACATTCGGCCAAGCGGCCGGCTACTGTGCATGGGGTTGTTTTTCGACTTTTGGTTTGGCCGCCCCGGCGGACCTACATGTCCGCGTCGCCCTCGGGGCCGACCGAAGCGATGCGCACCATGTTCGTGGTGCCGGGGATGCCGAGCGGCACGCCGGCGACGATGATCACGCGCTGGCCGGCGCGGACAAAACCGTCCCGGAATGCGATCTGGCCGGCGCGGCCGACCATGTCGTCCTGATCGCGGGCATCCTCGGCCACCACGCAGTGCACGCCCCAGACCACCGCGAGCCGCCGGCCGGCCGTGATGTTCGGCGTGATCGCCACGATCGGCGGCTTCGGCCGCTCGCGCGCCACGCGCACCGCGGTCGAGCCCGATGAGGTCCAGCAGATCAGGGCGGGCAAATCGAGTGTCTCGGCGATCTGCCGTGCGGCGTCGGCGATGGCATCGCCCGCGGTGGATTCCGGCGCGGGACGCTGGGCCGTCACCACCGAGCGATAGGTCGGGTCGCGTTCGACCTCCTCGCCGATGCGGTTCATGGTCGAGACCGCCTCGACCGGGAATTTGCCGGCCGCCGATTCCGCCGACAGCATGATCGCGTCGGCGCCCTCATACACCGCGGTGGCGACGTCGGAGACCTCGGCGCGGGTCGGCACCGGCGACTGGATCATCGATTCCAGCATCTGCGTTGCGACCACCACCGGCTTGCCGGCACGGCGTGCCATCCGCGTCATCTGCTTCTGCAGGCTCGGCACGCGCTCCAGCGGCAGCTCGACGCCGAGATCGCCGCGCGCCACCATCAGCGCGTCGGAGGCCTCGATGATGTCGGCGAGGCGGTCGATCGCCTGCGGCTTCTCGATCTTGGCCATCACGGCGGCGCGGCCGCGGATCATCTTCTTGGCTTCGAGCACGTCGTCGGCGCGCTGCACGAAGGACAGCGCGATCCAGTCGACGCCGGTGACGAGGGCCGCCTCGAGGTCGGCGCGATCCTTCGGCGTCATCGCCGAGACCGGCAGGTCGGTGTCGGGCAGGCTGACGCCCTTGCGGTCGCTCATCTTGCCGCCGACCACGACACGTGTCACGGCGTGCTCTTTCGAGGTCTCCTCCGCGATCAGCCGGACCTTGCCATCGTCGAGCAGCAGCGCGTGGCCGGGCCTCAGCGCGGCCAGGATCTCCGGATGCGGCAGGTGGACGCGCGTGGCGTCGCCGGGCGCCTTGTTGGAATCGAGCGTGAAGGTCTGGCCGTTCTGGAGCTGGACCGAGCCTTCGGCGAAAGCGCCGAGCCGGAGCTTGGGGCCCTGCAGGTCGACCAGGATGCCGATCGGCCGGCCGTAGCTGCTCTCGACATTGCGAATCGTCGCCACCAGCTCCCGCATCTTGTCGTGCGGGGTATGGCTCATGTTGATGCGGAACAGGTCAGCGCCGGCTTCGAACAGGCGGCGGATCATCGCGAGATCTGAAGAGGCGGGTCCCAGGGTCGCGAGAATCTTGATACGGCGAAGACGCCTCATGGCTTACTTCCAGACGGGGGCGGGGCGGCGGCTGGCGGGAGGCCAGGCGCGGCGGGGGGCGTACCACCGGGCGGGCCATTGGGCAAACCCGGAACCCCGCCCGGACCGACAGGGCCGGGCAGGCCGGGTACGCGTTGCTGTGCCGGCTGTTCGTTGGCGTCGGTCAGCTGCACCGTCCACGCGCGCTGCTCGCCGGTGTCGACCTCGAAATAGCCGGTCCGGTCGTAGCCGCGCGCAAGGCAATCCTCGGTGCCGCGGATGGTGAACTCCTTGTCGCGCGAGCACATAAAGGCCTGCCCCGACCACTCGCCGCCGCGGTCGTAGTCGATCGCGTAGATGTAATAGTAGCGGGCGACCAGCGTTCCCCGCAGCAGGGTCTCGCAAGAGCGCGACGAGATGTTCCACCAGCCCTCGGTGGTCCAGCCCTCGGCGTCCTTGTAGCCGAGCGCAATGCCGACCCGGCTTGAGGTGTTATTGCAGAGGCGGAAATCGGCAGAGGCCGGGCTGGCGCAAAGGCACAGCAAGGCGACTACGAGCACCGGGACCAACCGAGCGAGCAGGCGAAGCGGGGAGTGGGGAGATTCGGCAATCATTGTCGCGGTAGCTATACCAGATCGTTGACGATTTGGCGTAGGGCCGGGAACTGCCCAGAAAGTGCCGGCAAGCCAGCTTCCAGCCCGTTTGCGCCGGGATATGGCAAAATCTGTGACAGCGCCCACCTGATCCCGTAAGGGTGACCTCAATCGGTTCAGGTCCAAGGGATACAGCCATGGCAATCGACGACAAAACCAGAACGGAGCTCGAGGCGGCCGCTTTCCGGCGTCTGATCGAACATCTGAAGACGCGGACGGACGTCCAGAACATCGACCTGATGAATCTGGCAGGCTTCTGCCGTAACTGCCTGTCCAACTGGCTCAAGGAAGCCGCCGACGCGCAAGGCGCGCCGTTGAGCAAGGACGAGAGCCGGGAGGCCGTCTACGGCATGCCCTATGAGACCTGGAAGTCGAAATACCAGGGCACGGCCACGCCCGAGCAACTTGAGACGATGAAGAAGGTCCATCCGCATAATCATTGAGTAATTTCGTTCCGTCATTTCGGGGCGATGCGAAGCATCGAACCCGGAATCTCGAGATTCCGGCTTCGCCCTCCGTACGCCCCGGAATGACGACGTCATCTCCTGTGGGCGCGCTGTGGACGAGCGCGATGCTGCCTTGAACGCGGTCGGCGCCAACCCTAAGGGTTTTAGCCAGCACGCGCGGTGAGGATGCCGGCGTCACCTCGTTTTGCCAGTTCTATTGGGAGTACCTAGATGGCCACCTCCGCCGCCGTCCGCGACGACGAGCCCGCGACGAAATTTGCCAAGGACCAGCTCAAATCCATCATCGAGCGCATCGAGCGGCTGGAGGAAGAGAAGAAGGCGATCTCCGACGACATCCGCGACGTCTATGCCGAGAGCAAGGGCAACGGCTACGACGTCAAGGCGCTGCGCACCATCGTCCGCCTGCGCAAGCAGGACCCCAACGAGCGCGCCGAGGCCGAGACGATTCTCGAGACCTACATGCAGGCGCTTGGGATGATCTGACGCCTGTCGCCCGATAGGGCGCTGCAGTGCACCAAGCTTGGGCGAAATCCCTTCATCTGCTAGAGTGCTCGGTGAAGGGACCGAGCGATGGATGTGCCGGGACCAGAGCGCAGGCTCGCCGCGGTTCTCGCCGCCGACATGGTCGGCTTCAGCCGGCTCATGGAGGTTGACGAGGCGGGTACCCTTGCGCGCCTCAAGACCCACCGGGTCGAGCTCATCGATCCCGCCATTGCCAAAAATCGCGGCAGCATCATCAAGACGACTGGTGATGGCATGCTCGCCGAGTTCCACAGCGTCGTCGACGCCGTGCTATGTGCCGCCGAGGTCCAGCGACGCATGGCTCGGCGTAATGCCGACGTCCCTCCGCCACGCTGGATACAATTCCGCATCGGCATCAATCTGGGCGACGTCATCGTCGATCAGAACGACATTTTCGGTGACGGCGTCAACGTCGCGGCGCGGCTGGAGGCGCTCGCCGAGCCTGGCGGAATCTGCGTTTCGGGCGCGGTGCGCGATCAAGTCGGCGACCGCCTGGACGGCGTTCAATTCGACGATCTCGGCGAGCAGAGCGTCAAGAACATCGCTCGCCCGATCCGCGTCTTCCGCGTCCGGTTGGCGGAAGGGCCTGCAAGCCTGCCCGAAGGCACGATGATTGTCGCATCGCCGGGTGTCTCAAAGAAGCCGTCCATCGCCGTGCTGCCCTTCGCCAACATGAGCGGCGATCCGGAGCAGGAGTTCTTCGCGGACGGCCTGACGGAAGACATCATCACCGAGCTCTCTCGCTTCCACGACCTGCTCGTCATCTCCCGAAATTCAACCTTCGTCTACAAGGGCAAGGCCGTAAAGGTCCAGGACATCGGCCGTGAGTTCGGGGTCGACTACGTCATTGAGGGCAGCGTACGGAAAGCCGGAGGCCGCGTCCGCGTCACCGTACAACTGATCGATGCGGAGACCGACCGCCATATCTGGGCCGAACGTTACGATCGCGAGCTCCAGGATATTTTCGCCATCCAGGACGAGATGACACGCGCGATCGTCGCGACGTTGCCTGGCCGCGTCGAAGCGGCAGCGCATGATCGCACCAAGCGCAAGCCGACCGAGAACATGCGGGCCTATGAATGCGTGCTGGCTGCAAAGCTGTTGCATCACCGTTCAACCCGCGAGGACAACGCGCAGGCGCAGATACTTCTCAACCGCGCGCTTGCAATGGATCCTAATTACGCTCACGCTCACGCCTGGAAGGCGTGTGTGCTCGGCCAGTGCTGGATCTATGGCTGGTGCGCCGACCGTGACGCGACCTTCGAGCAGGTGGCTTCTGAACTCGAGATCGCCTTGGCACTCGACGACAACGATGCGGATGTGCACCGGATCCTCGCCGCGCTCAATTTGACACGCCACGACTATGAAAAAGCGACCTATCATCAGGAGCGTGCGTTGGCGCTCAACCCGAACTACGATCTCGTCGTCGTGCAGCAGGGAGAACTCCTGACCTGGCTGGGCCTGCCCGAGGAGGGTATCGACTGGATCAGGAAGGCGATGCGCCTCAACCCTCATCATCCGGAGCGGTTCTGGAGCCATCTCGGTCGCGCGTATTATTGCGCCGAGAAATATGCGGAGGCTGCCGAGGCCTTCTCAAGGATCACGCGGCCCGACTACACCCATCATGCCTTCTTGGCAGCGATATTCGCGCAGATGAACAATGCTGTCGCGGCTGGCGCGCATGCCGCGGAGGTTCTGAAGCGCGAACCGGGGTTCTCGGTGTCGGCCTATCTTGCAACTCTGCACTACAAGCGCGAGCTCGATCGCGAGCGTCACAAAGCAGGACTCGACAGGGCTGGCCTGCCATCATGAGAGATACGCAATAAGAGGAGCGGGGCCGGATAGCTTTGCGGGCCGCCTTCAGCGGAGCGCGGCGGTCCGCACCACGAACGACGTCGTCTGGAGCTTTGCGGTGGCGCTGCCGGAGAAGGTGTCGCAGGACAGGCCCTGCATCGGATCGTCGACAAAACCCATCGCGATCACGGCGTGCGGCTTGACGAAATAGCCGCGCAGCGCCGCGGTATCGAGCTCGCCCATCAGCGTCACCGACATCGCACGGCTGGCGCTCGGCGACAGCATCACGATCTTGAGCCAGATGCTCTCGCTCTTGGCGGCGGAGAGGCGGGTCGCGGTCGCGACCAAGCCGTCGACGCTCTTGCCGACCACGGTGTTGATCTCGCTCGCCTGAGCGAGGTTGCGCGACGAGGCGGGGCGGGCGGAGCGCGGGATCGGTGCCGAGGCAGCGACGACATTGGCGCGGTCAACCGGGGAGGCGGCCGGCGCGAATGCCAGCGCCTGAAGGGCCGCGTTGGACACGCTCGCCGTTGGCTGCGGATCGGTGGCGGCTGCAAGGGCCTGGCGGGCTTTCAATGCGGCGACCTGAGCCGGCGTCGCCTGCTGCGGTGCGGCCGGGACATCATCCCAGAAGCCGCGGGCATTGATGATGTCGGCCGGGGTCTCGGGCTTGCCGGCTACAGGCTTCTCAGCCACCGGTGCGGGCTTCGTCTTGGGCGGCGCAGCGAGCTGCGCATCGGCCGATGCGAGCTGGATCGTGGTGGCGATCTGCGGCTTGGCGCGGGGCGTCGGCACCGGTTCAGCCGGCTTGGCTGCGGCTGCGACGACGGTCGGTGCCGCCGGCTTCGCGGCCGGCGCGGGCGCGCTCTCGTCATCCTCGTCGCTGGCGGCCGGAGCTGCCGACTTGCCCTTGAACAGCGCGGCGAAGAAATTCGGCTTGCTGCCGGAATCGTCGCCGCTGCCGCGTCGCTCGATCTCGGCCTTGGCGAGCTCATAGCCCTTCAGCGGCACGCCGTCGGTCGGCAGGTGCACTGTCTTGCCGTCCGGGAACACGCGGGCGAGCTGGTCATGCGTCATGCGCGGCCAGTGCCGGATGCTGCCGGTGTCCAGATGCACGAACGGCGAGCCTGAGGTCGGGTAGAAGCCGACGCCGCCGCGCTGCAGGCGCAGGCCGGCGAAGCGGATCTGCTCCAGCGGCACGCCCGGAATGTAGAAATCCATCGCATGTCCCAGCATGTGCTGGCTGAAGCGCGCCACCCCGGAGGAGCGGCGGCGGAGCATGGCGTTGGTGGCGGGAGAGCGGTAGGAGGAGATGATCTGGATCGGCTGCTTGCCGTCGACGTCGCGGTAGACTTCCCAGAGGATGTCGAACAGGCGACGGTCCATCACCGTCTCGTCCTGGGTGCGCCAGTCGCGCAGGAAATGGTTGAGCTGCTTCAGCGCCGCTTCGTCATAGCGGCCGTCGCGCTTGAAGGTGACGGTGAGGTCTTCGCCGGAATGGGTGTGGTGGAAGGAGAGCGTCTTGGTTTCGTTCAGCGCGGCGGCGTTATGAACCGAGCCCGCGCCAGCAAGCAGCAGGACGGCAGTGAGGCCGATCCGCGAACCGGCCTTCACTCCCGCATGGGACAACGACAGCACAGCGAATTGGCGTGCGAGACCAGTCAGCACGTATGAGCCCACCCAGTCGACGAGCGTTCAAAATGGACTCTCCCGCCAACCCCGTAGCGCGCGAAAGAGGATGAACGCTTTCTTAAAGCGAGAAGGTTAATTCGAGGTTGACCTTCCCGCCCCCAAACCAAGTCAGAATACAATCCTAAACGGTTGACTGTGGCAAAAAAACGCCCGCCGGCCGGGAAGCACGGTGGCAGATGGTTAACGCTAAACGACCCCTTCCAGGGGAAGGGGTCGCTGATCTCATTGAAGAATTCTCGTTGAAGCGGCGCCGAGCCGGGCTCAGCGGGTAAACACCCGTTGCGGCCGGCGGCCCACCGGCGCCGGCGGCGCGGTCGGGGTTGGTGCCCCGAACAGCCGCTCGAAGAAGTTTGGCCCCGACGAGCCGAAGCCGCCGCCATTGTTGGCCACCGCCACACCCGAGGGCAGGGTCGTCGCCGGGCGCGAATAGCTCGGCTGGGAATGCGCCACGACGGCCTCGAGGTCCTTGCCGCGGTTATTCTTCAGGATGTTGATCATGGTCGCGTCCCGGCCATAGACGTCCTTGCGGAACTGCAGCTTGCCGGCCTCATCCACGAACGCGGTCTGGTAGGTGATGTTGACCGGGATCGGCGTCGGGAATTTCAGATCGATCTCGCTCTTGCCGTACATGCTGCGCACGCGCTCGGGCGTGTATTTCTCGTTCGGCATGGTGATGTTGAGCAGCACGGACGCATATTGATCCGGATTCTGCACGCGCATGCAGCCGTGGCTGAAGGCGCGCTCCTCGCGAGCGAACAAATGCTTGTCCGGCGTGTCGTGCTGATAGACCAGGAACTTGTTCGGGAAGTTGAAGCGGATGCGGCCGAGCGCGTTGGCTTCGCCGGGCGGCTGGGAAATGTGCACCGAGCCGTCGCGGTTCTGCTCGAGCTTGAGGCCCATGCGCTGGAGCACGGTCGGGTCCTGCTGCAGCGCCGGCAAATATTCGTTGTAGACGATCGACGGCGGCACGTTCCAGGTCGGATTGACCGTGATGTACTTCATCGTCTCGGTGAGCAGCGGGGTCGCGTGCGTGCCCGGCTTGCCGGTGACGACGCGGGTGGTCCAGACCTGCTGGCCGCGCTGCATCACTTTCAGCGTGTAGTCGGGAATGTTGAGGATCACATAGGCATCGCCGAGCGCGGGCGCACCGAGGTCGCGCGGTAGCCAGCGCCAACGCTCCATGTTGACCAGCACCACGTCGATCTGCTTGTCCCGCTTCGGGGTGTTGAGCGCCTTCACCGTCTTGTCGTCGAGAATGCCGGTCGGCTTCATCTCGGCGCTGTTCTGGAATTTGCGCACGGCTTCGGCGACGGCGGCGTCATAGCGGGCGTCGCCGGGGTTCTCGGCGAGGCCGAGCTTGGCGCGCAGCTGCGGCACGCGCGGATCTTCCACGACGACTTCGGCCTGCTTCTTGCCGGCCGGGGTGTATTTCAGCGTCGGGCCCTCGGCGATCTCGATCGCCGGGCCGTTGCCCTGACCGCGAAGCTCGGCGAGCTTCGCCTTCAGCTCCTTGTAGAGCTTGTGCGGTGGGTTGTAGCTCTCGAGCGCCGCGGAGGCGTCGGCCGCAGTCGTGACCTTGGCGAGCACCTCGTTCGGGTCGACCGGATGGTCGGGATAGAGGATGTCGCCGCTGACCTGCGACCAATGCATGCGGCCGCTCTGAGCCTGGCGCGCATAGTCGAACATGCTGGCGGTGAGCTTCAGCTCGGCGTCGGCCAGCGCGTCGGGCGTGGTGGCGCTGGCGAAATCCGGCACGGGATAGTCGGCGGGATTGAGGCCGTCGGAGGCCGCGTCCTTCAGCCGTGCGATGACGCCCTTGGCCGCAGCGGTCAGGCTGCCGCCTTGAGTCCAGACCGGCGCGTAGTCGCGTGCGCCATAGAACTTCTCGATCGCCGCGCGCTCGTTCTTCCGATCGAAATGGCGCGAAGTCTTGGCGCCGATGATGTCCTTGAGCTTGTCGGCGACCGGCTGATCGGCGGCGGGAACGTTGCTGGCGGCCTTCACCGGCTCGGCGGCCGGAGCCGCCGCGGGTGCCGCAGGCGCAGCCGGCGTTGCCGTCGCAGTGTCGGCCTTGGCAGGCTCCGTCTTTGCCGGCTCGGTCTTGGCAGCCTCGGTGTTGCCAGGCTCGCTCTTTGCGGTTTCGCTCTTCGGCGCCTCGGTGGCGGGCGTGGTTGCGACGTCGGAAGGCTTGGTCTCGACCTTGTTCGGGGCCGGTGCAGCGTCAGCCTTGACGGGTTCCTGTGCTGGCTCCTTGGCGGAGTCCTGGATCGTTGCGGTGGTGTCGAGCTTGATGTCGGCTGCTGTCGGGGGCGGGACGTTGGCCGGCTCGGGACGCGGGATCGCGGCTTCGATCGCAAGCTCGGCAGCGCTGCTGCGCGCCTGATCCTGCGCCAGGGCTGAGCTGGCCGACACCGTGAGGAAGGTTGCCGCGACCGTCATCAAGACACGGTCAAAGCCCGCACGGTGGTTCAAACAGTCACGCATTGTGTCGCACCCCTCGGGTGAACTGTCCCTCATGGAACAGCTTCGTTTCGCCAATTGAGCTTCGGCTAAATCGCGCCGGCCTCTCGAAAGTTGCACGCCTGCACGCAACGATTCCCACGCAGACGATATACAGGCCCCGATTTTGCAGCCAGCGCTAACCGGGACAACTCACGCCAAACTGACTTCAAGGGAGCCTCTTGGCAACGGATTGTGCGCTTGCCGCACGCGCTTTTCCCTATGTCTGTCACTTCCAAGTCACGGTTCAAGACACAGTCGAATTCCGTCGTCATGCGAATGGCTTACGGCCTGTCCCGCATCGCCCGCGAACCCTCGCTTGCATCAAGCTCAGTGCGTCTCCTCGCCGCCTTTCCCGCCATGTCCGGGAACCCCGGCTTCGTCGAGTTTTCGGTAGAGGGTGGACCGGCCGATTTTGAGGCGGCGGGCAACCTCGGACATCTGGCCGCGATAGTGCGAGATCGCGAAGCGGATGATCTCGCTTTCCATCTCCTCCAGTGCGCGGACATCGCCGGTCGGGGTCAGCATGGCGAGGGTTCCCGCGGCCGGCAGGGGCGCGATCGGTATTTCACTACCTGACACCACGGAAGGGGTCGCCGCCGGCTCGAGCATCAGCGGCGCGGTCGGAATCTCCGTGACGGGATGCGGCTGCGAGGCGAGCAGCGGGAAATCACTGAGGTCGAGCTGATCGCCCTCGCTCATCACCACCGCACGATAAACGGCGTTCTCAAGCTGGCGGATGTTGCCGGGCCAATCGAGCCGGGCGAGATGCGCCATGGCCTCGCCGCTGATGCCGGTGATCTGGCGGTTCTCCTCGGCGGCAAAGCGCGCCAGGAAATGCCGGAGCAGATGCGGGATGTCCTCGCGCCGGGCCCGAAGCGAGGGGATCGTCAGCGGCAGTACGTGCAGGCGATAGAACAGGTCCTCGCGGAAGTGCCCTTGTTTCACCCGCTCCAGCAGCCGGCGATTGGTTGCCGAGACGATGCGGACGTCAACCTTGACGGGCTTGCGGCCGCCCACGGCCTCGACGGCGCCTTCCTGGAGCGCGCGCAGCAGCTTGACTTGAGCGGTCAGCGGCAGCTCGCTGACCTCGTCCAGGAACAGCGTCCCGCCATGGGCTTCGACGAACTTGCCCATGTGCCGTTCGGTGGCACCGGTGAAAGCGCCCTTCTCGTGGCCGAACAGAATGGACTCGACGAGGTTATCTGGGATCGCGCCGCAATTGACGGCGACGAACGGCTTTGCCTTTCGCTCGCCGCTGCCATGGATGGCACGCGCGAACATCTCCTTGCCGACGCCGGACTCGCCTTCGATCAGAACGGGTATCGAGGAGTTCGCCGCCTTCTGCGCGGCGCGCATCACCGGCGCCATCGCCTCGGCGCGGGTGATGATATCGGAGAAGGTCAGCCGGCCCTCGCGGCTGTGGCGGATGCGTTGCAATTCGCCCTTGAGCGCCGAGGTGTTGAGAGCATTGCGCAGCGAAACCTGAAGTCGCTCCAGGCCGACCGGCTTGACGACGAAATCGGCTGCGCCTGCGCGCATCGCCGAGATCACGTTGTCGATGCCGCCGTGGGCAGTCTGCACGATGACCGGCACGCTGAGACCCGCTTCGCGGATTTTGGCCAGCACGCCCATGCCGTCGAGGCCGGGCATCACGAGATCGAGGATGACGCCGTCGATGCCCGGAGCATCGGGGGCGGTGAGGGCGGCGATGGCCGCATCACCGGAATCGACGACGACCGTCTCATAGCCGCATTTCTGCACCATGTTCTCGACCAGCCGGCGGGCTACAGCGTCGTCGTCGGCGATCAAAATACAGGCAGCCATGGTGTTCCCCGCACGCTACTACTATCTGTCTCGAATCGGGGCACTCTGGCCGAAGCCGATTAACACACTCTTAAACCTTGATGCCCCAGCCCGCCGTCGCGATTGTTGAACACAGGTTTCCCACACAATGAATTCGCGCTCCAAGTCTGCCTTGAACAAGCCCGCTTCCAAGAAGTCCGCCTCCAACAAGCCCGCTCTCCGCAAGCCAAGCACCAAGAAATCCGCCGCCAAGGCAAAACCCTCCAAAGCTGCGAGCAAGACCGGCAAGCTTCCGGAGTGGAACCTCTCCGACCTCTATTCCGGGATCGACGCGCCGCAAGTGGCGCGCGATCTCGACAGGATGGATGCCGACTGCGTCGCGTTCGAGACGGACTACAAGGGCAAGCTGGCGACAGGGACAGCAAACGAAGATGGCGGAAAGTGGCTCGCGGAGGCCGTGCGACGCTATGAGGCGATCGACGATCTCGCCGGCCGGCTCGGCTCCTACGCCGGCCTCGTTCACGCCGGTGACAGCGTGGACCCAGCGATTTCAAAGTTTTACGGCGACGTCTCCGAGCGGCTGACGGCGGCGTCCACGCATCTTCTGTTCTTCGCGCTCGAGCTCAATCGCATCGATGACGATATTTTGAACCGCGCGATGCAGGCGCCTGAGCTCGCGCACTACCGCCCATGGATCGAGGATCTGCGCAAGGAGAAGCCGTATCAGCTCGACGACAAGCTCGAGCAGCTTTTCCTGGAGAAGGCGCAGACCGGCTATTCCGCCTTCAACCGGCTGTTCGACCAGACCATCTCCGGCTTGCGTTTCAAGGTCGGCTCCAAGGAGCTCGCGATCGAGCCGACGCTCAACCTGCTGCAGGATCGCGACGGCGCCAAGCGCAAGAGCGCAGCGGAAGCGCTGGCAAAAACCTTCAAGGCCAATGAGCGCACCTTTGCGCTGATCACCAATACGCTTGCCAAGGACAAGGACATCTCGGACCGCTGGCGCGGTTTTCAGGACGTCGCCGATTCCCGGCACCTCAACAACCGCGTCGAGCGCGAGGTGGTCGATGCGCTGGTGGCCTCCGTGCGCGCGGCCTATCCAAGATTGTCACATCGCTATTACGCGCTGAAGGCAAAGTGGTTCGGCAAGAAGCGGCTGGCCTATTGGGACCGCAATGCGCCGCTGCCGTTTGCCGCGACCGACGTCATCGCCTGGCCGGAGGCGCAACGCATGGTGCTGACGGCCTATCGCGGCTTCTCGCCCAAAATGGCCGACATTGCCGAGCGCTTCTTCACCGATCATTGGATCGACGCGCCGGTGCGGCCGGGCAAGGCGCCGGGCGCGTTCTCGCATCCGACCACGCCGTCCGCGCACCCCTATGTGCTGATGAATTATCAGGGCAAGCCGCGCGACGTGATGACGCTCGCCCACGAGCTCGGCCATGGCGTGCATCAGGTGCTGGCGGCGAAGAACGGCGCGCTGATGGCGCCGACGCCGCTGACGCTGGCCGAGACCGCCAGCGTGTTCGGCGAGATGCTGACGTTCCGGCGGCTGCTGGCGCAGACCAAGAGCGCCAAGCAGCGCCAGGCGCTGCTCGCCGGCAAGGTCGAGGACATGATCAACACCGTGGTGCGGCAGATCGCGTTCTACTCCTTCGAACGCGCGGTCCACACCGAGCGTAAGAACGGCGAGCTCACCGCGACGCGGCTCGGCGAGATCTGGCTGTCGGTGCAGGGCGAGAGTCTCGGGCCGGCGATCGAGATCAAGGCGGGCTACGAGAACTACTGGATGTACATCCCGCATTTCATTCACTCGCCGTTCTACGTCTACGCCTACGCCTTCGGCGATTGTCTCGTGAACTCGCTTTATGCCGTCTATGAGAATGCGGCCGAAGGATTCGCCGAGCGCTATCTCGACATGCTCGCCGCCGGCGGCACCAAGCATTATTCCGAGCTGCTGCGGCCGTTCGGGCTCGATGCGAAGGACCCGAAGTTCTGGGACGGTGGTCTGTCCGTCATCGCCGGGATGATCGACGAGCTGGAGGCGATGGGCTGAGCGTGAGCGCGGACGCTTCACCTTAGCCGGTGGCGTTGGGGCTGCCGGGGTCGCCTATCGACAGCATCATCAGCTTCCTGCGCGAGGCCGGCTTCTCCGATCGCGAGGCCGCCATCTCTTCTCACGAGCCCGGCTATCATCTCACCGGTGCCGCGCTGGATGAGACGGCGGGCTACGCCCGCGGTCCCTCATCGGGGGAGGCGGTCTTGCATGAAGCCATTTTGACGCGGCCTTCGAGACCGGTCTCGAGATCCTGCTCGCCGGCATTGAACGTTCGGGCCAGAGGCGAGACTAACCCTATAGATATTTGAGCTGTTTCCTCAACTTCTGATTGCTGATCGCCCATCGCCGTCCGGGAGGTCATGATGCCCGACCAGGGACAAGTCCCGCGACCTGAAGCCGCGCGGAACGCCGCGGCCTTCGAGGAGGAAACGCCCTGGTGCGAGAAGCACCAGCAGATCGTGCGCGACGAGATCGAGGCGATCAACACGCGCCGCGATAAGACGCGGCAGATCAATCCCGACGGCGTCGAAGCCTGCCAGATGCTCGACGTCGTCGGGCTCGCTTTGTCCGGCGGCGGCATCCGCTCCTCGGCGATGTGTCTCGGCGTGCTCCAGGCGTTGAACCACCACGATCTGATCGGGCGGATCGACTATCTCTCCACCGTGTCGGGCGGCGGCTACATCGGCACTTCGCTCAGCACGACCATGACGGTGACGGGGCGTTTCGTGTTTGGCCAGCGGCCGGCCGGCGGCACGGTGACCGCAAGCGAGATCAGCGATACGCCGTCGGTCGGCCATATCAGGAATTACTCCAATTACCTGATCCCGGCCGGCTTCCGCGATCTTCTGACCGGGATCGCGATCGTGATGCGCGGCCTGATCGCCAATATCGGACTGACGCTGCCGGCCGTGCTGCTGCTCGCTGCGGTCACGATCTGGTCGACGCCGCTGCGGAGCTGCTTGACGGTCGCGAACTTCTTCGGCGTCGATCTCGCAGACGGCGCGCTGCCGCAGTGCGAGCTACACCATTTCGGCGGGATCGCGGACCGCTTCGGCTTCACGGCGATCGGCACCATCGTCGCGCTGGTGCTGCTTGCCTGCGGCGGAGTTGCCTATCTGCTCGCCCGCGCCGAGCGCGGCATCGGCCCGACCGTCTTCTTCACCTATGCCGCGGCCATCGCGTTCCTGCTTGGTATCGCCTGTGATTTCGCGCGTGTCCTGCAGATCAAGCATTTCGCGCTGACGCTGGCGACCGCGATCATCGGCGTCGGCCTGTTCTTCGGCTGGGCGCTCAAGCAGTCGTTTGCAAGCCCCGAAAAGCGCCAGGAGTTTCGCTCACATTGGCCGACCGCCGGCGCCACCTTCCTGGTGCTGCTTGCGGCGATCGCATTCTTCGAGTTCCAGCCGTTCATGCTGTCGCAGATGTTCGATGTCGTCGACGGCGATGCGATCGGCAGCCCGGTCGGTGGTGTCGCGGTCACCTGGATCAAGTCGCTCGCCGCGCTCGCCGCGCCGATCGGCGTGTTCGTCACGGCCTTCAGGCAGCAATTCGCCGAATTCCTCAAGGGCAACGGCGCGTCTTCGCAATGGGGCTCACTGGTGCTCGCGATCGCTGCCAAGGTCGCGCTATGGATCGCAGGCCTCGCGCTGCCGCTGATCATCTGGGTCGTCTACCTCTATCTGTCCTATTGGGGCATCGCCAATGACCCGATCGAGAAATGCCAGGCGCCGCTCGCCACCATCGGGCAGAGGAGCTGCCTTGCCGCCAGCAAATCGACCGTGCCTGCTTCGGGCAATCTGGCCGGCAAAATCGCATTCGACGCGGGCGCGGGCACCTTCTCGGCCGAGATCACGCCGCAGCCCGCCGCACCGACGGCGGCGATGGAGTGGCTGACGCCGGTCTCTCACGTGCCGGCCTGGCTCAGATTCGCTGCGGGCAACATCGCACGGCAATTCCATTGGGCGGATGCAGGCTCCGGCTATTCGCACAGCCTGCCCCTGGTGATCCTTTATGCGCTCGTCGGCCTGCTGTTGTTTGCGATCTCCTGGTCCTTGACGCCGAACGCGAATTCGCTGCACCGCCTGTATCGCGATCGGCTCAGCAAGGCTTTTCTGTTCAACCCCGACCGTTCGGCGGACGGCAATATCGCGCGCGCCGAGGCAAGCCTCGACCAGGGCCGAGATTTCAAGCCGCTCGACCGCATGAAGCTGAGTGAGCTCTACGCTATCGGCAATGACGGCGCTGCGCAGGGCGAGCAACCGGCCGCACCGAAGCTGGGGGCGCCCTATCACCTCATCAACACCGCGCTGAACATCCAGGGCTCCGACTTCGCCAATCGGCGCGGCCGCAACGCGGACTTCTTCATCTTCTCGCCGCTCTATGTCGGCAGCGAGGCGACGCGCTACGCCAGGACAAAGGCTGTCGAGCGTCTCGAGCAGAGCCTCGACCTCGCCACCGCCATGGCGATCTCGGGGGCGGCGGCGTCCTCGAACATGGGCTCGAACTCGATCAAGGCGCTGACGCCGACGCTCGCGTTGTTGAACGTGCGGCTCGGCTATTGGCTGACCAACCCGCGCTATGTCGAGGTCACCACCCGGCCGCAGCGCCGCTCCACGCCGCTGTTCCTGTGGTCGGAAATCTCGGGCCGCCTCTATGAGAACAGCGATGGCGTCTATCTCACCGACGGCGGCCACATCGAAAATCTCGGTGTCTATGAGCTGCTGCGCCGCCGCTGCCGCGTCATCGTCGCGGTCGACGCCGAGGCCGATGCGCCGATGACTTTCGCCTCGCTGATGAAGCTGCAGCGCTACGCCCGCATCGATCTCGGCGTCCGGATCGATCTGCCCTGGACCCCGATCCGCGACCGCACGCGCGCCATCATGGCCGAGAATGCAGACAAGACCTCCGCGCCAACGTCCCCGGGGACATCGGAGGATCACGTCCATGTCGCGATCGGCGTCATCGATTATGGCGGCGATGACAAAGGCTATCTCGTCTACATCAAGTCATCGCTCTCGAACGATGAGAATGACTACATCCGCGACTATGCGCGGCGGAACGACACGTTCCCCCACGAGACCACCGGCGATCAGTTCTTCTCGGAGGAGCAGTTCGAAGTTTATCGCGCGCTCGGGTTTCACATGACCCATGGCTTCCTGGCCGGGGACCATGCCGTGGCGGTCGGTCCCGGTACGGCCCCGCGCATGGCGCGGTTCACCGCGGCCGGGGAGCCGGCCGTCGACGAGGTGCGCGAGGCGCTCGGCCTTCCGCCGCTCCAGTCACGGACCGAGAGCACCGCTGCCCCGATGATCGATCAGGGCTGAGCACGACAACTGCCCGATTCGTGGCAATTGGAATTCCAAATGACCTGATTTGCGGCAAAACCCCGCCCGCGTGCCGTTGCCCTGCCCGAAACTTTGCGGTATCCCAGCCCAAGAATTGAACTTTCGACTGGGGACATTCCATGGCTGACCATAGCGAAGTGGCGTACAGCACCGCCGACGGCAACGACTACGTTGCTCACGAGCAGACCTACGAGGGCTTCATCAAGCTGGTGAAGTACGGCACGGCCTCGGTCGCGCTCATCGTGATCCTGATGGCGATCTTCCTGACCTGATCTGTCGGCAGCTGCACACGCCAGCGGCAGCAGCTGCCCAGAATATTTGCATCCAAGCCGGTGCCAAAACCGGTATCGAACGCCGCGGGAGTAACGCTCAAGTTTGCGCGCGCGCTGTCCTGCGCCGCCGGAGGACCTATGAAGATCGCCGTTGCCAAGGAAATCGATCCGTCGGAGCCGCGGGTCGCCGCTTCGCCTGATACGGTGAAGAAGTTTAGGGCGTTAGGGGCCGAGATCGCCGTCGAGCCCGGCGCCGGCATCAAGTCGGGCCTGCCGGATTCCGAATTCACCGCAGCCGGCGCCACCGTCAGCGCAGACGCGCTGAAGGATGCCGACATCATCATCAAGGTGAAGCGTCCCGAAGCCTCCGAGCTGTCGCAGTACAAGCGCGGTGCGCTCGTCATCGCTATCATGGATCCCTACGGCAACGAGGCCGCGCTGAAGGCGATGGCCGATGCCGGCGTCTCCGCCTTCGCGATGGAACTGATGCCGCGCATCACCCGCGCTCAAGTGATGGACGTGCTGTCATCCCAGGCCAACCTTGCCGGCTATCGCGCCGTGATCGAGGGCGCGGAAGCCTTCGGCCGCGCCTTCCCGATGATGATGACCGCGGCCGGCACCGTGCCTGCAGCAAAGGTGTTCGTGATGGGCGTCGGTGTCGCCGGCCTCCAGGCGATCGCGACCGCGCGCCGCCTTGGCGCCGTCGTGACCGCCACCGACGTGCGTCCCGCCACCAAGGAGCAGGTCGAATCGCTCGGTGCGAAATTCCTCGCCGTCGAGGACGAAGAGTTCAAGAACGCACAGACCGCCGGCGGCTACGCCAAGGAAATGTCCAAAGAGTACCAGGCCAAGCAGGCCGCGCTCACCGCCGAGCACATCAAGAAGCAGGACATCGTTATCACCACCGCTTTGATTCCGGGCCGCCCGGCGCCGAAGCTCGTCAGCGCCGAGATGGTCAAGTCGATGAAGCCGGGCTCGGTGCTGGTCGATCTCGCCGTCGAGCGCGGCGGCAATGTCGAGGGTGCGAAAGCGGGTGAGGTCGTCGACGTCGATGGCATCAAGATCGTCGGCTACACCAACGTTGCCGGCCGCGTTGCCGCCTCGGCCTCCAGCCTCTACGCACGCAACCTGTTCTCTTTCATCGAGACCATGGTCGACAAGAAAGAGAAGAAGCTCGCCGTGAACTGGGACGACGAGCTGGTCAAGGCCACCGCGCTGACGAAAGACGGCGCCGTGATCCACCCGAACTTCCAGCCGAAGGTTTAAGGAGAGCCGCCATGGAGCATGCTGCACAGGTCGTCGACCCCTTCATCTTCCGGCTGTCGATCTTCGTCCTCGCCGTCTTCGTCGGCTATTTCGTGGTGTGGTCGGTGACCCCGGCGCTGCACACGCCGCTGATGAGCGTGACCAACGCGATCTCCTCGGTGATCGTGGTCGGCGCGCTGCTTGCGGTCGGCGTGGGCATGGTCTCAAGCGGCTCGGGCTGGGCGCGCGGCTTCGGCTTCGTCGCGCTCATCTTTGCCTGCGTGAATATCTTTGGCGGCTTTCTTGTCACCCAGCGCATGCTGGCGATGTACAAGAAGAAGTCGAAGTAAGCGGCCACCTCGGGCTGATGGGATAATGGGGACCTGAGATGAGCGCCAACCTCTCTGCATTTTTGTATCTCGTGGCGGGAGTGCTGTTCATCCTGTCGCTGCGCGGGCTGTCGAGCCCGGCTTCGTCGCGCCAGGGCAATCTGTTCGGCATGATCGGCATGGCGATTGCGGTCGCCACCACGCTCGCAAGCCATCCGCCTGCTGACGGTCTGGCATGGGTGCTGGTCATCCTCGCGGTCGCGATCGGCGGCGGCATTGGCGCGGTGATCGCCCGCCGCGTGCCGATGACCTCGATGCCCGAGCTCGTCGCCGCCTTCCACTCGCTGGTCGGCATGGCCGCGGTGCTGGTCGCCGCCGGCGCGTTCTACGCGCCCGAGGCCTTCGACATCGGCACCCCCGGCAACATCCATCCGCAGAGCCTGGTCGAAATGTCGCTCGGCGTCGCGATCGGCGCGCTGACCTTCACCGGCTCGGTGATCGCGTTCCTGAAGCTGTCCGCTAGGATGAGCGGCGCGCCGATCATTCTGCCGTTCCGCCATATCATCAACATCGCGCTCGCCGCGGCGCTGGTCTTCTTCATCGTCGGCCTCGTGCTATCAGGCAGCGCGTTCGACTTCTGGATGATCACCATCCTGGCGCTGGCGCTCGGCGTGCTCATGATCATCCCGATCGGCGGCGCCGACATGCCGGTCGTCATCTCGATGCTGAACTCCTACTCCGGCTGGGCCGCAGCCGGCATCGGCTTCACGCTGGGTAACTCGGCGCTGATCATCACCGGCGCGCTGGTCGGCTCCTCCGGCGCGATCCTGTCCTACATCATGTGCCACGCGATGAACCGGTCCTTCATCTCGGTCATCCTCGGCGGCTTCGGCGGAGAGACCGCCGCAGCCGGCGGTGGTACGGGCGAGCAGAAGCCCGCCAAGCTCGGCTCGGCGGATGACGCCGCCTTCATCATGAAGAACGCCTCCAAGGTCATCATCGTGCCCGGCTACGGCATGGCGGTGGCGCAGGCCCAGCATGCGCTGCGCGAGATGGCCGACATCCTCAAGAAGGAAGGCGTCGAGGTGAAGTACGCCATTCACCCGGTCGCCGGCCGCATGCCCGGCCACATGAACGTGCTGCTCGCCGAAGCCAACGTGCCCTATGACGAGGTGTTCGAGCTCGAGGACATCAACTCCGAATTCGCGCAGGCCGACATCGCCTTCGTCATCGGCGCCAACGACGTCACCAACCCGGCGGCCGAAGAGGACAAGTCCTCGCCGATCTACGGCATGCCCGTGCTCCAGGTCTGGAAGGCCGGCACCGTGATGTTCATCAAGCGCTCGCTCGCCTCCGGCTATGCCGGTATCGACAATCCGCTGTTCTACCGCGACAACACCATGATGCTGCTCGGCGACGCCAAGAAGGTCACCGAGAACATCGTGAAGGCGATGTAACGCGAAGGAAGCGGACCGTGGCCATCAACAAGGAATGGCACCGGTCTCATCGCATGCCAGTGAAGGCGACGCGCGAACAGCGCATCCAATGGCATGCCGCCCACAAGGCGGCATGCGGCTGTCGCGAGGTACCGGCAAGCCTTCGGTCCGATGTCATCAAATTGCTGCGGAGCCGCCCCAAGCCCTGAGAGAGGATCCAGGGCAGGCCGCGCAATGATCACCATCGCCAAATGGACAGTCATCCTGCTCGTGACCGTCTATCTTGCCGCGCTCGTCGTTCTGTACGTCCGCCAGCGCGAGATGCTGTTTCCCATCCCGACAGCCGCGCGGACTTCCCCTGATGCGGCGAATTATCCCGAGGCGGAAGAGCATGTCCTGACCACGTCCGACGGCGAAAAAATCATCGTCTGGCACGTCCCGGCCAAGCCCGGCCGTCCGGTGATCCTGTACTTCCCAGGCAACGGCGATTTTCTCGCCGGCCGCATCGATCGCTTCAAGGCGATGACGGCCGACGGTACCGGCCTCATCGCGCTGTCCTACGCGGCTATGCCGGCTCGAGCGGGGCGCCGAGCGAACAGGGCCTGCTGCGCGATGCCGCAGCCGCCTATGCCTTCACCACTGCGCGCTATGAAGCGGAACGAATCGTCGCCTGGGGCTTTTCGCTGGGGACAGGCGTGGCGGTCGCGCTTGCCTCGGAGCATCGAGTTGGAAAGCTCATCCTGGAAGCCCCCTATACATCGACGGTCGATGTTGCAGCTTCCTCGTTCTGGTTCGTTCCGGTGCGCCTGCTGATGCGCGATCCATTTCGCTCCGACCGGCGCATCGGACGCGTCACGGTGCCGCTGTTGGTCATGCATGGCACCATTGACCTTGCGATTTCGATCGTGTTCGGAGAGCGTCTGTTCGCGCGCGCGCATGAACCGAAGCAGTTCGTTCGCTTTGCGGGCGGCGGACATGACAATCTCGATAGTTTCGGTGCGATCGAAACGGCAAGGCGCTTCATTGAACAATAACCCACTCGCCACCCGGCTCCGGGGCGTATCCCTCGCCGCCATTCTCACCCTGCTGCCGCAGCAGGCATGGGCCGCAACCGGGCTCGATGGCGCGGCGATGCGCTGGCCCTATGCGCTGCCCTTTGCCGGTCTGCTGCTGTCGATCGCGCTCGGACCGTTGTTGTTTCCGAAAATCTGGCATCATCACTATGGCAAGATTGCCGCGGTCTGGTCGCTGCTGGCGCTCGTCTCGATCGTGATCTTCGCCGGCACCATGGCGACGCTGGTCGCGCTCGTGCACGCCCTGCTCGCAGAATATCTCGGTTTCATCGTGCTGCTGTTCTCGCTTTATGTCGTCGCCGGCGGCATTCTCATCACCGGCGATATCAAGGCCACGCCGGCGATCAATGTCGGCATCCTCGCGCTCGGAACGCTGGGTGCGAGCATTGTCGGCACCACGGGTGCGGCGATGATCCTGATCCGTCCGCTGATCCGCGCCAACCGGCCGAGGCGCCACAACGCCCATGTCGTCATCTTCTTCATCATTCTGGTTGCCAATGTCGGCGGCGCATTGACCCCGCTCGGCGATCCCCCGCTGTTCGTCGGCTTCCTGCACGGGGTCGACTTCTTCTGGACCACGCGGACCATCTGGTTGCAGACCGCGATCGTGGCCGGGCTGCTGCTCGCGATCTTCGCGGTCATCGACGTCTGGCGTTTCCGCAGCGAGCCGCCGCCGGGCGACGCCGTTCCCGGGCAGCCGGTTCGCATCCGCGGCCTCGTCAACCTGGTGCTGATCGCGGCCATCGTCGCCAGCCTCCTGATGTCGGCGATGTGGAAGCCCGGCGTTGCCTTCGACCTTCTCGGGACGAAGCTCGAGCTGGAGGATCTCGCGCGCAATCTGGTGCTGCTGGCCATCGCGGCGCTGTCGGTGTGGCTGACGCCGGACGAGCACAGGCAGGCCAACGGCTTCACCTGGGAGCCGATCCGCGAGGTGGCAAAACTGTTCGCGGGCATCTTCGTCGCCATCATCCCGGTCATTGCCATGCTCAATGCCGGCCACGACGGCGCCTTCGCTTGGCTGTTGTCGGCCGTGACGGGGCCGGACGGCGCGCCGCGCGAGGTCGCCTATTTCTGGTTCACGGGACTGATGTCGGCATTCCTCGACAATGCGCCGACCTATCTGTTGTTCTTCGAGCTCGCCGGCGGCGACCCGCAAGTGCTGATGCATCAGCTCTCGGGCACGCTCGCATCGATCTCGATGGGCGCGGTCTATATGGGGGCGCTCACCTATATCGGCAACGCGCCGAACTTCATGGTGAGCAGCATCGCCAGCGAGAACGGCATCGAGATGCCGAGCTTCTTCGGCTATCTCCTGCGGGCCGGTGCCGTGCTGATCCCGCTGTTCCTGCTGCTGACGTTGCTGCCCGTCGCGCCGATCCTGCGCTGGCATTGAATCTCGCGTCTGATTTGATACTGCTCATCCAGCAAATGGAGCCGGTGGATGAGCACGCATGACCAGATGCCCCGGTCGGCCTGGATCTTTCCGGCGCTGGCCGTGCTGTTGTTCGCAGCCGTCGGCGCGACGGACTATGTGTTCACGCTCTCGCTGAGCGGGCTCGTCTTCGCGGCCGTCCTGCTCGTCATCCTGTTCGGCACGGTGTTCGCTGCGGTCCATCATGCCGAAGTGATCGCCGAACGGGTCGGCGAACCCTATGGCACGCTGGTGCTGACGCTCTCGGTGACCATCATCGAGGTGGCGCTGATCACCACGATCATGCTCGGTGACAAGCCCGCGCCGGAACTGGCGCGCGACACGGTGTTCGCCGTGGTCATGATCGTCTGCAATGGCCTTGTCGGACTTTGCATCTTCATCGGCGGCCTACGCTATCGCGAGCAGGGTTTTCAGCTCTCCGGCGCCAACGTCTATCTCAGCGTCCTGTTTGCGCTCGCGACCATCACGCTGATCATGCCGAACTATACGACCAGCACACCGGGGCCGGTCTATTCGGCCGCTCAGCTCGGTTTCGTCGACGTGGTCACACTCGCATTGTACGGGGTGTTCCTCTACACCCAGACCGTCCTGCACAAGGATTACTTCGTCCACGAACGGGCGGACGGGGGGAGCGGCGGGGCGCATCTGTCCGGCAGGATGTTCGCGCTCAGCGTCGTGCTGCTGCTGATTGCGCTCCTGGCGGTGGTGCTGCTTGCGAAGAAGTTCTCGCTGGTGGTCGATGCCGTTGCGGCCAAGATCGGGGCGCCGCCGGCCTTTGCCGGCCTTTTGGTCGCGCTCCTGATCCTGATGCCGGAAGGTGTCGCGGCCGTTGCTGCGGCCCGCAAGAACGACCTCCAGAAGAGCATCAACCTCGCGCTCGGCTCGTCATTGGCCACGATCGGGCTGACGATCCCGGCCGTCGGCATTGCCACCTACGCGCTCGACAAGGAGCTCGAGCTTGGCCTCAGCGCCCAGGGCAGCGTGCTCTTGCTCCTGACCTTCTTCCTGAGCATGCTGACCTTCGGCACGGGCAGAACAAACGTCCTGTTCGGGCTGGTCCATATGGTGGTATTTGCCGTCTACGTGTTCATGGTTTTCGTGCCCTAAAGCGCAATCGCGTTAGGTCACGGCTTGGGCGTGATCGCTCCAGAAGGCCGCCCGAGCGCTCTGCGCCAAGGCGGCCCTGCAGGGTCGGATCATGCCGTAGGGGGAGTTTCCGATGCTTGCTGCCAAGTCCGAGGTTCAGGTCGACAACGAGGAGGTCCGGGTGACGGAGTGGCGCCTTCCGCCCGGCGGAGCCACCGGACATCACACCCATGGCATGGACTACGTCATTGTTCCCGTCGTGGCGGGGGAAATGACCATCGTGGCCCCCGGCGGTGAACGGTCCAAGGCCCAGCTGGCGGCCGGCAAATCCTATTTCCGCAAGGCCGGCGTCCAGCATGACGTACTTAACGAAACCTCAACCGAGATCGTGTTCCTTGAGATCGAGCTAAAGCCCTAAATCCGACCTTACCACTTGCCATCGATCCGTCGCAGTTGATCCCTTACAATGCCCCAAAGTTCCCGCATCAGATCGCGCGGGGAGTGGCCGGAATGCTGAAATACCTCGCTAAAATTTCGATGGATATTTTCCCCTCGGTGCTCGCGACGATCATCGGGGCTTACATCGTTAACCACTACATCAACGCCAAGCCGGCGGTTGATGCCCCTGCGGCCGTCGTGGCGCCTGCCGAGGCCGGCAAGAACGCCAAGCCCGCCGATGTCGCCAATCTCCCGGGCCCCGGCGTCAAGGCCAAGGGCATTTCCGAGAAGAGTGTAACGGACAAGCCGGCCGCCGAGAAGACCGCCGATCAGCCGGCTCCCGAGCACAAGGCGGCGGATGTGACCCCGACCGAGGCTGGCCCCCGCGGCAAGCCGACGGCGCGCGAGAAGACGGTCGCCAAGTCCAGTCCGGCCTCCGGTGCACCCGCTCCCGCTTCTCCGGTGGCAGAGGCCAATTCTGCGCCGGCCGCGGCTCCCGATGCCAACGATCTCGTGCGTGCCGCGATCGAGCGTCTGCGCAAGACGCCTGAGGGCAAGTCCGCCGAGGCCCGCTCTTCCGAAACCAAGGCGGCCGAGGTTCGGCCGTCCGAGACCAGGTCAGCCGAGAGGCCGGCGGAGCCCGCGGTGCGCGAAGCTGTCCGCACGCCGGAAGCCCCGCGGGTTGTCAATGCGGAGCCGACCGCCGTCCGTCCGTTGCCGCCGCCGATCACGGTATCGACGCCCCCGACTGAGGCCTATGGCAATGACGGCTCCTCGTCGGCCAATCCGGCCTACACAGCCTCGCTCGGCAATGACGACCCGAATCGGATCACGCCGCCGGCTGACATTCCCGTGCCGGTGATTGCGCCGCCGCTTGATCTGCGCGCTGACGCCGGCGCCTCCATGCCGCGGCCGAGGAAGACCAATGTCGCCGACGAGATGCTGTCGGGCATGAAGTCGATGTTCCACTCCGTTCTGCCGAAGAGCGCCACCCCCGACTAAGACCGCGCGTGCGCTGCGCCCGAACCGTCAGCCGCCGACGCGGGCGAGGCCGCTGCGCGCGGTGTCGTCGCGCGGACGCAGCGAGACAGCCCTGGTGTAGGACGCCGCCGCCTTGGCCTTGTCGCCCAGCCGTTCGTAGGCCTGTCCGCGCGCGGTCCAGACCTGGGCGTTGTGCGGGTCGGCCTCGGAGGCCTCATCCAGATCGGCTGCGGCTTCCTTGACCTTGCCGAGCGCGAGATAGCTGGTGGCGCGGCCGAGCAGCGGCTCGACCTTCTGCGGGTTGAGCCCGCTCGCGGCGCTGAAATCGGCGATCGCGAAATCGTGCTGGTTATTGGCCTGGTAGATCAGGGCGCGACCGTAGAGCGCCTGCGCGTTGTAGGGGTCGAGCCCGACCGCCCGATTGAACTCATCGAGCGCTGCTGCGGTCTCGCCCGATTTCGCCAGCGATTGGGCCTTTGCGGTGTGAGCCTGGGCCTCGGCGACATTGCCCGCGCTGACCGCGCTCTCAGCGGGCGCGGCGGCCTTGGGGGCTTCCTGCGGCTTGTCCTTCTCCGGCGTCAATGATCCCAGATCGAAGGAGCAGCCGCCGAGCGCGATCCCCATCAAAGCCAGCGCGAACGGCCGCTGCCAGATCTGGCGTAGCCGTGCCAAGCCGCGCTGGGGGAAAGGGGAGGCCATCTGCGGTTCGCTCGCGCTAGAGCCTGATCCGGAACAGTGTGAAGCGGCTTTACCTCGCGACAAACGCCGAACGCATTTGCGCGGAGATCGTGCCCGAGCAAACTAAAGCGCGATGATCGTTCGTCCTAGTGTCATCGCAGCTGCAGCGCCGCATCGGGAGCGCCCCATCTCAGAAGGCACCGCTCACAAACAATAACGCGGGCCACTGGCCCGCGTCATCGGAAACTGAAGAACTTGCAAGATCCGGTAAGATCAGCGCGGTCCGCGCGGACCTGCACCCGGGCCGCCACGACCGCCGCGATCACCGCCGGGACCTGCGCCGAACACCGGCTTCGGCTTCATCGGCAGCAGGCCCTCACGCTGCAGCTTCTTGCGGGCCAGCTTGCGCGCGCGGCGCACGGCTTCGGCCTTTTCGCGGGCCTTCTTCTCGGAGGGCTTTTCGTAGTGACCGCGGAGCTTCATCTCGCGGAAAATCCCCTCGCGCTGCATCTTCTTCTTCAGCGCCTTGAGGGCTTGATCGACATTGTTATCGCGAACGAGAACCTGCACGCGGCATCCTCTTCAGTGGATCGGATTTGAATTCTGGTAAGACGAAGGGGATGGCGAAACGCGCAAGCCCTTAACCTTGAGCGCGCGGATGTATCAGACAAAACCCGGGATGTCCACCGGCCAAGCGGGGATTCGGGCCAAGTTCAGCCATTAAATAAGGCAAAATATCTCCGTGCGGCCCTGATTTGGGAGATTTGAGGCCAAGGGTGGGGCCGTTTCCGGAGCTTTGTTCCGGAATCTTTGAAAGTAGGGGACGACAATGGACATGAAAAAATATGCTGCCGAAGCCATCGGTACCTTTTGGCTCACATTCGCAGGTTGCGGGAGTGCGGTGATCGCGGCGGGCTTCCCCCAGGTCGGCATCGGCTTGGTGGGCGTCTCCCTGGCCTTTGGACTGAGCGTGGTCACCATGGCCTATGCGATCGGCCATATCTCCGGCTGCCACCTCAATCCGGCCGTCACCGTCGGTCTCGCCGCCGGCGGGCGATTCCCGGCGGGCCAGATCCTGCCCTATGTGATCGCCCAGGTGCTTGGCGCGATCGTGGCCGCATGGCTGCTCTATGTGATCGCGAGCGGGGCCCCCGGATTCGACGTCGGCAAGGGCTTCGCATCCAACGGCTATGATGCGCATTCGCCCGGCCAGTACAGCATGATCGTATGCTTCCTCACCGAGGTGGTGATGACCATGATGTTCCTGTTCATCATCATGGGCGCCACCCATGGCCGCGCGCCCGCAGGATTCGCACCGCTCGCGATCGGGCTTGCGCTGGTGATGATCCATCTCGTCAGCATCCCCGTCACCAACACCTCGGTGAACCCGGCGCGCAGCACGGGCCCCGCGCTGTTCGTCGGCGGCTGGGCGACGGCGCAGCTCTGGCTGTTCTGGGTCGCACCGCTGATCGGCGGCGCGCTGGGCGGGGTGATCTATCGCTGGCTGAGCGAGGAGCCCGCAGGCGTCGTCGCGGGCGTGAAGACGGCGTAATCGCCAAGCGGGGATCGCAGCGGTCGCTGCGGCCCCGTCACTTGCCTTTCGATGGCCTGACCTCGGTGACGTGACCCATCTTGCGGCCGGGGCGCGGTGCCCCCTTGCCGTAGATGTGCACGGTCGCGCCCGGCACACCCAGCCATTTCTCGTAGTCGTTGATCTCGTCGCCGATCAGATTGGTCATGGTGACGACCTCGCCGTGGCGCACCGGCTTGCCGAGCGGCCAGCCGGCAATGGCGCGGATGTGCTGCTCGAACTGCGAGACCGAGGCGCCGTCCAGCGTCCAATGTCCGGAATTGTGCACGCGTGGTGCGATCTCGTTGACCAGCACCTTCGGTCCGGCGCCATTGGCGAGCACGAACATCTCGACGGCGAGCACACCGACATAGTCGAGCGCGCTCGCGATCTTGCCGGCGATGCTGCGCGCTTCTTCGGCGAGGGCGTCCGGGATCGGTGCGGGCGCGCGCGAGATCTTCAGGATGTGGTCGCGGTGCTCGTTCTCGGTGACATCGAAACACTCGACCTCGCCTGTGGCGGAGCGCGCGGCGATCACGGAGATCTCGCGCTCGTACGGCACAAAGGCTTCCAGGATCGCCGACTTGGTGGCGAGGCTGGTCCACGCCTTCGCGATGTCGTCGCCCTCGCGGATGATGGCCTGACCTTTGCCGTCGTAGCCGAAGCGGCGGGTCTTGAGCACGGCCGGAAGGCCGATCCTGGCAATCGCCTCGCGCAATGAAGAGACGGAGGTGACGTCGGCATAGGCCGCGGTGCCGATGCCGAGCCGGGTCACGAAATCCTTCTCGGCGAGACGGTCTTGGGTGGTCTCGAGAATCTTTCGGTTGGGCAGCACCGGTCGGCGCGCATCGAGCACCATCGCGGCCGCAGCGGGCACGTTCTCGAATTCGTAGGTGATGACGTCGACGTCGTTGGCGAACAGTTCGAGCGCTTCGACATCGGCATATTCGGCGCAGGTCGCGTTCAAGACGACGTCGAAGGCCGGCGAGTCCGGATCGGGCGAGAACACCTGGCAGCGCAGGCCGAGCCGCGCCGCAGCCATGGCCAGCATCCGGCCCAATTGTCCGCCGCCGAGGATTCCGATGGTGTCACCGGGCTTCAGCTTCACGTGCCTGGTGTCGGTCACGCCTTGTCCTCCGGGCGCTCGGCGACCGCCTCGGTCTGCTCCTTGCGCCAGGCGGCGAGACGATCGGACAAGGCCGGGTCGGACAATGCCAGCACGGACGCTGCCAGCAGCGCGGCGTTGGTGGCTCCGGCCTTGCCGATGGCGAGAGTGCCGACCGGGATGCCGGCAGGCATCTGGACGATCGAATAGAGCGAATCGAGGCCCTTGAGGCTCTTGGATTCGACGGGAACTCCGAACACCGGAAGCTCGGTCAGTGCAGCCGCCATGCCGGGCAGATGTGCAGCGCCTCCGGCGCCTGCGATGATGACCTTGTACCCCGCAGCCTTGGCGCCCTTGGCGAATGCAAACAGCCGGTCGGGCGTGCGGTGGGCCGAAACGATGCGGGTGTCGGCGGCCACGCCGAGCGCAGCAAGCGTATCGGCGGCATGCCGCATCGTGTCCCAGTCCGACTGGCTTCCCATGATGATGGCGATCGGCGCGGTCATGACGTTAATTGTGCCCGAAAAACAGAAGGATAGGCCAGATTAACGGTTCCGGCCGGCGGCTCGCAAGGCGGTGGCAAGGAGAAGGGAATCCACTATCCTGTCTTGGTGAATCCCCGCAAGCCTTCATTGAGCAGGATGCCCATGAAGAAACCAAAAAGGGCGAGCGCTGCGAAGGCCAAAAAGGGCCGAAAGACCAGCGCCCGCCGATCCAAAGCCGCCCCCGGGCAGCCGGCCAAGCCTCCGGCGAAGCGGCCTCCGCGGCGCGGTTCCCCGGGCGATGATGGAGCCAGGGAAACGGCCCAGGCGACGATCCGGGGCTTGCGGATCAAGCTCAAGAAGGCGCAGCGCCGGGTCGCGGAGCTGGAAGCGGCGGCCGATACCGATTTCCTGCTCGAGATTCCGAACCGGCGCGGCTTCAAGCGCGAGCTCGCGCGCGCCATCGCCTACATGAAGCGCTACCGTGCCAGTGGGGCGCTGATCGTGCTCGACGTCGACCGCTTGAAGCCGATCAACGATTCCTTCGGCCACGCCGCCGGTGACGAGGTGCTCAAGGCGATTGCCGCCACGCTGACGCGGCAGGTCCGCGCCTCCGACGTGGTCGGCCGGCTCGGCGGCGACGAGTTCGCGCTGCTGCTCTGGAATCTCAGCGAGACCGACGCCAAGGCCAAGGCGGCGGCCTTCGAGCAGGCGATCGATGAATTGTCCTTCATCTTTCGCGGCCAGCACGTGACCGCGGGCGCCTCCGCCGGTGTCGCGCTATTGGGAGCGCATTCCGATGCGGGCCGCGCCCTGGAGGAAGCCGATGCTGCGATGTATGTGCGCAAGGCACACCGGCGGCACGAGCCGCGGATCAGGCTGGTTGGCAGCTGACCGACGCTACAGCGTGGCGAGATCTTCCGGCACGTTGCCGAACTTGCGCAGCAGCGTGGCGTCGCCGAACTCCCCGGTCATGGGATCGCCGCGGCGGCTGAAGGCCACTGCGCCGATGTTGCCGGCTCCGCGCGACAAGATCTCGGCGCGCCGTAACGCCGCTGTGGAACTCTGGCACTCCTCGGCGGCGCCGGCGACTGGCGAGCCGTCGGCATCGATCAGAAAGGGCATTGCAACGTAGTAGGTCACATCCGACATGGCGTTGCTCCGGTTTTGAAGTCAGGCGGCGCTGCTCTTGCTTCGCATTCCGCTGCGTGGGGAGTCCGGGATGCAGCCGGCGGAAATCGCCGCCTGCAATTCCTCCAGTTCGGCTTCCAGATATTCGTTGGCCATGATCAGCGCCTTGATAGTGCTCCGCAGATTGCCGTCGCACATCGCGATGGCCTGGTCGCAGGCCTGTTCATAATGGCTGTTGTCGAAAAGGGCCGGTGCCGACATCTGGGGTGTCCTTCGATTGTCCTTGGTCGTTTCCTGGGGTGTTCAAATGTTCCTCTTTTGTTCTTTTTGAGTCAAGCGGATTCATGCGGCGAGCCAGCGGACAAACCGGCTCACGGATCAGGCGATGATGTCCGGGGTGATCTGGTCTTCGATGAACGCGATGCGGTCACGCAACAACAGCTTGCGTTTCTTCAACCGCTGCAACCGCAACAGGTCGGGGGCGGGCGATTGATGCAGTGCATCGATCGCCGCGTCGAGATCTCGGTGTTCCTGCTGCAACCGGGTGAGCTCGGCTTCGAGCTCACGCTCATCTTCATTGGTCATGTCTGCGGTGGCCGAAAACCGATAGGCGTGAGACTTAAGGCTGTGGATGCCCTGTGGAAATTATCGTCCTTGCGTGGCGTGATCGCAAGCGATCTGCGATCCCTCTTCGCTGATCTCCAGCAACATATTTCTGCGGGGCACCGAGGTGCCGCGCAAGTGTATTGATATCACGGATTTTTCCCGCGCGGTTCCTTTACTCACGCTTCGTTACATATGAATTTTCAAAAATGAAGCTGCGACGACGGATACCCATCGACAGAACGAATCGGTGATGTAGACTTCCTTGTCCGGATCGAATCCTAAGGTTCAACCCTACCGAGGAGGTTTCGAATGACAATTCAGGCACATCTCGTTGAATTGGAGCGGAAACACAAACTTCTCGAAAACGAATTGCACGAAGCTCTCGTGCACCTTTCAACAGACGACCTGCAAATTGTTGAGTTGAAGCGCCGGAAGTTGATGGTCAAGGACCAGATCGAGCGTCTGAAGCACGGCGACACGCTCCACTAGTGACCCCCATAACAGCGTAGAGTTGATCGTACCCTTATCACGCAGGGGTGAGAGTCTTTGCACTCATCCCTGCTGCAGGGTGCGCGCCGTGCAGAGATGTCTGCGCGGCGCGTCGTTCTTGCTTGTATGCGCCTCTTAGCGCGACCCAGCTCCATCGCGCTCGAAGACGCTCTAGACGTCTGCGAGCTCGGCGACGTGGTCTGCAATCGCGAGTGACGACGTCAGTCCCGGCGATTCGATGCCGAACAGATTGACCAAGCCTGCGACGCCGTGATCGCGCGGGCCCTGCATCAAGAAGTCCTGCGTCGCCACCGCGGGTGGTACGATCTTCGGCCGGATCCCCGAATAGCTCGGCATCAACGCGCCGTCGGGCAGCGTCGGCCAATATTTGCGGATCGCCGGGTAGAAGCGCTCAGCGCGGGACGGATCGACCTCGTAATTGATCGTCTCGATCCATTCGACGTCGGGCCCGAAGCGCGCCTGACCAGCCATGTCCAGCGTCAGATGCACCCCCAAACCGCCGGGCTCCGGCACTGGATAGATCAGCCGCGAGAACGGTGCCTTGGCATTGCAGCTGAAGTAATTTCCCTTGGCCAGATAGGCCGGCGGAATTCGCTCCAGCGGCATGCCGTCGATGTTGCGCGCCACCGTCGTCGCCGAGAGTCCGGCGGCGTTGACGAGCAGGCTGCATTGCAGCGTCATCGGTGCCTCGCCGCCCGCCTCGATCTCGATGATGCCACCACTCGCCTTGGCACGGATCAGCGGGGTGTGAAACGCGAAGGCCGTGCCGGCCTCCTCGGCTTCACCGCGCAGCGACAGCATGTAGGCGTGACTGTCGATGATGCCCGTTGACGGCGACAGCAGGGCGGCATCGCAGGCCAGCGCCGGCTCCAGCGCGCGTGCCGCCTCGCCCGTGAGCAGCTGCATGTCGAGCACGCCATTGGCCTCGGCATGGGCCTTGATGGACTGCAGCTTCGCGGTCTCCTGCGGGCTGGTCGCGACGATCAGCTTGCCGCAATTCTTGTGCGGGATGCCGCGCTCGGCACAATAGCGGTAGAGCGCGTGCTTGCCGTCGACGCACATGCGCGCCATCCAGCTCCCGGCGCGATAGTAGATGCCGGCATGGATCACCTCACTGTTGCGCGAGGAGGTGACGGTGCCGATCGCCTCGGCCTCCTCGAGCACGATGACCTCGCGCCCGGCCTGCGCAAGCTTTCGGGCCACCGCGAGCCCGACCACGCCGGCTCCGATGACGACGCAATCGACCCTATCCATTGTCGTGCAGGATCTCCGCTGGATGCGCCGGTGGCGCCAGGCCTGGAACGAATGGCTCGGGGCCGTTTTCCGTTAAGGAAGAATTTATCATGTCAGGGCAATTGCCGTATTTTACGTCACATTTTTCTGTTGCGCGTACAGGCGTTTACCCGATCCAAACCCGTGAAGCCAGACAATCCGACGTTGAGATCGCGGGTGGCTGATGGCTGAGAAGAACTGGCACGAGGGCAGCACGCTTCCGATTGCTGTGCAGGCCGTTGTGTGCCTGGCCGGCACGGTTGCGCCCGCGCGAGCCTTTGCGCTGCCGGACGGCTTCGCCCCGCCGAGCTATCTCGGCCAGCTCGACCCCGTCGTGGTCTGGGAGGCCCTGATCGCGGGCATCGTCGTCTGCGCCTTCCTCGCCGCGGTTGCGCTGTGGATCCATTCCTCGCTGCGCCGGACCAGGCGCCTGCAGCTGCGGCGCAATGCCTTCATCTCCTCCGCCATGAACAATCTCAACCAGGGCGTGGTGATGACGGATGTGCAGCGCCGCATCATCTTCTGCAACGATCGCTATCTCGAGATCTACGGCCTGACGCGCTCGGACCTCTGGACCAACATGAGCGGAGATGAGCTCCTCGAGCTGCGCCGCAAGCGCGGGGTGCTCGGCGTCGCTTCAGACGATGAGTTCTACGAGAAGGCGGCTAGCAGCAATGGCCTGATTACCGAGCTGCCGGACGGGCGGGCCATCCTGGTGAAATATTTCGTGCTGCCGAACGGCGGCTCGGTCGCGACGCATCTCGACCTCAGCGAGCAGCGCCGACTGTCGCGACAGCTCGCCTCGACCAAGCAGTTCCTTGAAACGGTGCTGGACAACGTCCCGGCCTGCGTGGCCGCGAAGAACATCGAGAATGGCCGCTATATCTTCGCCAACAGCGCCTATGAGCGGTTCTGGGGCTTCTCGCGTGACCAGGTCGTCGGCAAGAATGCGCGCGAGCTGTTCGCGCCCGTCTCCGCGGCCAGCATCGAGGCGACCGACCAGGCGGCGCTCAATTCGCCGGACGGCCAGTTCCGCAACGAATTCGAGGTCGACCGCGGCGGCGAGCGCCGCATGGTCGCCTCGATCCGCATCGTAGTCCGGGACGAGAGCAACAAGCCCGAATTTCTGATGCTCGTGTTTGAGGACATCACCGACCGCCGCTCGCTGTCGAAGGAGCTGGAGAGTGCCAAGAAGTTCCTCGAGCTGGTGGTCGACAACATCCCAGTGGCGCTGATCGTCGAGCAGGTCAAAGACGGCCGCTATCTGCTCGCAAATCGCAGCGCAGAGACGATCCTCAACCGTCGGCGCGAGGAAGCCACGGGCCTGACCGCCGCCGACATCTTCAACCCCAAGGAAGCCAAGCTGATCATCGCGCGCGACGAGGCCGCGATCAAGAAACGCGGGATGATCACCGAGGAGCATCCGATCTCCACCAAGGACGGCTTGCGGCTGTTCCTGACCCGCCGCGCCACCGTGCTCGGCGAAGCCGGCGAGCCGCAATATCTGATCAAGACCCACGAGGACGTCACCGACCGCCGGCAGACCGAATCGCGCATGGCGCACATGGCCTATCATGATGGCCTCACCGATTTGCCGAACCGCGCCGCCTTCCTTCAGGCATTGACCCAGATGATCGAGGCCTGCGAAGGCACCGGCGAGGAGTTCGCCGTCCTCTGCGTCGACCTCGACGGCCTCAAGGAGGTCAACGACGTCTTCGGCCACGCGCTCGGCGACAAGCTCCTGATCGAAGTGGCCCAGCGTCTGCAGGATTCCGCCCGCGGCGGCGTCGTGGCGCGCCTGTCCGGCGACGAATTCGGTCTCATCATCGACGGCAAGCAGCCGGACGCGGGCCTTGCGCTGGCGCAGCAGCTCGGCGAGGCCGTAGCGAAGGAGTTCCAGATCGACGGCCGGTCGGTGCGCGCCGGCGCCACCACGGGCATGGCAATCTTCCCGCACAACGGCGCCGACGGTGCCTCGCTGCTCGCCAATGCCGGTGCGGCGCTGTTCCGCGCCAAGCAGAAGTCTCGCGGCACGATCAGCCTGTACCAGCCGGAGATGGATCAGCAGATCCGTGATCGCCGCGTGCTGCACCAGGACCTGTCGATGGCGATCAAGAATGGCGAGCTCTCGCTGGCCTTCCAGCCGCAGGGAGCCGCGGGTCACAGCGTCGCCGAGACCGAGATCATCGGTTTCGAGGCGCTGGCACGCTGGCAGCATCCGGTGCGCGGCCAGGTCTCGCCGGCCGAATTCATCCCGATCGCCGAGGAGAGCGGCCTGATCGTGGAGATGGGCGAGTGGATCCTGCGCGAAGCCTGCCGCGAGGCGGCGTCCTGGCCGAAGCCGCTCCAGGTCGCGGTCAATCTGTCGCCGGCGCAGTTCATGCATGGCGACGTGGTTGGTCTCGTCCATTCGATCCTGATCGAGACCGGCCTTCCACCCGGCCGGCTCGAGCTGGAAATCACCGAGGGCGTGCTGATCGAAGATTTCGATCGGGGTCTTGCGCTGCTGCGCCGTCTCAAGGCGCTCGGCGTGCGCATCTCCATGGACGATTTCGGCAGCGGTTACTCCTCGCTCAGCTACCTCCAGGCGTTCCCATTCGACAAGATCAAGATCGACCGCGCCTTCATCATCAATCTCGGCCGCAACCCGCAATCGGCTGCGATCGTCCGCGCGGTGATCGATCTCGGCCATGGCCTGGACATGTCGATCATCGCCGAGGGCGTCGAGACGGTCGAGCAGCTCGCCTTCCTCGCCAAGGAAGGCTGCGACGGCGTGCAGGGCTATCTGCTCGGCAAGCCGCTGCCGATCGGAAAATATGCCGGTCTCGTCGGCCGCGCCGAAATGATGGAGCTTGCGCTCAAGACCGGCTAGCGAGAGCGCGTTCAAGCGAAGCGAATTCCCGTTTCGCGTCAAGAAAACCCGTCAGAAGCCAAATCCAAAGCTCCGTTCCGATTTCATCGGAGCGGAAATCGCTTTAGTGATGATGGGGCGCTTCGCTCCTTCTCGACGGCTCATGGCGGATTACGACCTTGCGATCATCGGCGGCGGCTTGAACGGTGTCAGCCTCGCGCGCGATGCGGCCGGCCGCGGTCTGCGGGTCATCCTGTTTGAGCAGGGCGATCTCGCCGCTGCGGCGTCCTCGGCAACACCGCGGCTGATCCACGGCGATCTGTCGGTGCTGGAGCGGCGAGGGTTCCGGCGGGTGCGCAGGGCTCTGGCCGAGCGCCGGATCTGGCTTCGGATCGCGCCGCATCTGGTCCGGCCGATGCGCTTCGTGATCCCCGCGCACGCCGAAGAGCGTCCGCCCTGGGTGCTGCGGGCCGCTCTGTATGTCTATGATCGCCTGACGAACCGGGGCGGCTTGCCGCCCTCAGTGACCCTCGACATCACGCATCATCCGGTCGGCGACGCACTGAAGCGCCCGTTCGGCACGGCCTTCGAATATTGGGACTGCGTGGTCGACGATTCCCGCCTGGTGGTTCTAACGGCGCTGGATGCGTCCGAGCGCGGCGCGGCGATCCGCACCGGGGCGCGTTGCGTCCGCGCCGATCGAACCGACATCTGGCGGCTCGCGGTGGTCGATCGCGGCCATCGCCGCACCATCACGGCCCGAGCGCTCGCCAACGCGACCGGAGGCTGGACATCGATGGTCGCCGACACCGTGCTGCGGCAACCGCAGCCTGCGATGGCGGCCACGCAGATGAGCCAGATCATCGTGCCCAGGCTGTTCGATTCCGAGAACGTCTACGTCTTCCAGAGCCATGATGGACGGCTAATTTTCGCCCGGCCGTTCGAGCGCGAGTTCACGTTAATCGGCACGGTCACGCATGCTTTCACCGGAGATCCCGCGATCGTGGCGATGCGAGGGGCCGACGTCAGCTATCTCTGCGACGCCGCCAGCCGCTATTTCCGCGAGCGCATTGCGCCGACCGACGTGGTCCGGACGGTCTCCGGCGTCAACCTGACGCTGGCGTCCGCACGAGGGCGCGACGGAACGACGCTGTTCCATGCCCGCCGGCGCAAGGCGCCGTTGATCACGATGTTCGGCGGCGACGTTACCACCTCGCGTCTTCGCGCCGAGCGGGCGGTGACCAAGCTGACGCCGTTCTATCCGATGTCGCCGCCCTGGACCGCCGCCGCCGCGCTGCCCGGCGGGGATTTCGCGTGGGACCGCTTCGATACCGAGGTTGACCTTGCGCGCGACCGCTGGCGCTTTCTGTCGGAGCCGGAGGCTCTGCGCCTGGTTGCGGCCTACGGCTCGCGGCTATCGGCGGTGCTGGGCGAAGCCAAGACCCGCGGCGAGCTCGGTCTCGCCTTCGGCCCTGAGCTGACCGCCGCCGAGGTGCGCTATCTCATGACCCACGAATGGGCACGCTTTCCGGATGACATCCTGTGGCGCCGCTCCAAGCTCGGTCTGACCCTGCCCGCGGCAGCGCACGATGCGCTGGCGGCGTTCATGGCTACGGGGTTGCAATGACGCTACCTCCGAACGGGTTGAGCTAGGGACGATCGGCCGCTAGCGTGCGGCGGAATCGGGGTTGGCAGGGATCATGGCGGAAGAGTTGCCCGGAACGGATATCGCGGCTGACGTAGCCGCCAAAGATGCGCTTCCCGCAGCCGGGCAACCGTTGCTGCGCATCGAGGGCGTCGCGAAGAGCTTCGGGACGTTTCGGGCCGTCGACGCCGTCTCGCTCGACATCAAAACCGGGGAGTTCTTCGCGCTGCTGGGCCCGAGCGGCTGCGGCAAGACCACGCTTCTGCGGATGCTCGCGGGATTCGAGGCGCCGGACGAGGGGCGCATATTGCTCGGCGGCAAGGACATTGCGCAGGCGCTGCCGCATGAGCGTCCCATCAACATGATGTTCCAGAACTACGCGCTGTTCCCGCATTTGTCGGTGCGCGATAACATCGCCTTCGGCCTGAAGCGAGCCGGCATGGCGCGCGCCGACATCGCCACGCGCGTGGCGGAGATGGTCGCGCTGGTGAAGCTCGAAGGGTTGGAGAAGCGCAAGCCGGACCAGTTGTCCGGCGGCCAGCGTCAGCGCGTGGCGCTCGCCCGCGCATTGGCGCGCCAGCCGCAGCTGCTGCTGCTCGACGAGCCGCTCGCGGCACTCGACAAGAAGCTGCGCGAGAGCACGCAAGTCGAATTGATGGAGCTGCAGCGCCGCCTCGGCATGACTTTCATCATCGTCACCCACGATCAGGAGGAGGCGATGACGATGGCGAGCCGGATCGGCGTGATGAAATCAGGCAAGCTTGCCCAGGTCGCACCCCCCCGCGAGCTCTACGAGGCGCCGCGCTCGCGCTGGATCGCGGAATTCGTCGGCGACGTCAATCTGTTCGACGGCGAGACCAAATTGCGCGACGGTCATCGTCTGGTCATTGGCACGCGTGATGCGGGTACGCTGGTGGTGGCCGAGCCGCGCGAGCCGCTCGGCGCGGGACGATTCTCGATCGCAATTCGTCCCGAGAAGATCAAGCTATCGCGCCGCGGGCCGGTGAGCGAGGCCGGTCGTGGAACCGTCATCAACGCTCTGGACGGCGTGATCGCCGACATCTGCTATCTCGGCGGCACCACCACTTATAAGGTGAGGCTCGACACCGGCGGGATAGTGCAGGCCTCCGTCGCCAACAGCGCCCGGCTCGACGTCGATGCCTACAGCCTGAACCAGCATGTCGTCGCCTGGTTCACGCCTGACGATTGCGTGGTGCTGCAATCATGAGCGCCCGCCGCATCTTCGCAAGGCCAGCGCGCTTTGCCGCGATCGCGCCTTATGTCTGGATGGTGCTGTTCTTCCTGGTGCCGTTCGCCTTCGTGCTGAAGATCAGCCTGTCGCAGACCGCGATCGCGCAGCCGCCTTATGAACCCGTGTTCGATCTGACGGCGGGGTGGGGAGCACTCGAGACGGCTTTTGCCGCGCTGTCGCTCGACAATTTCAGGCTGCTCGCCTCCGACGAGATCTACGTGTTTGCCTATGTGCGCAGCCTCACCGTCGCCGTGACGGCGACTGCCCTGCTGCTTTTGATCGGCTACCCCACCGCCTACGGCATGGCGCGGCTGCCGAGGAGTTGGCAGGCGGTGGCGATGGTGCTGGTGATCGTGCCGTTCTGGACCTCGTTCCTGATCCGCATCTATGCCTGGATCAACATCCTCCAGCACGACGGCCTGCTCAACCAGATCCTGCTGGCGCTGCACCTGGTCAGCCAGCCTGTGGTCTGGCTCTCCACCGACAGCGCGATGTATGTCGGCATCGTCTATTCCTACCTGCCGTTCATGATCCTGCCGCTTTACGCCACGCTCGCCAAGATGGAGCCTGCGCTGGAGGAGGCGGCCTCTGATCTCGGCGCGCCGCCCTGGCAGGTGTTCTGGCTTGTCACCTTCCCGCTGTCGCTGCCCGGGGTCGGCGCCGGCGTGCTCTTGTGTTTCATCCCTGTTGTCGGCGAGTTCGTCATTCCGGACCTTCTGGCCGGCTCCAATTCGCTGATGATCGGCCAGACCCTCTGGCTCGAGTTCTTCACCAACAAGGACTGGCCGGTCGCCTCCGCCGCGGCCATCGTGCTGCTGGTGGTGCTGCTGGTGCCGCTCTTGCTGTACGAGCGGCTGCAGAAACGGCAATTGGAACAGGGGCGTTGAGACATGCGGATGGCCCTTCGTCTCACCCGCTTCAACATCGCCTCGCTCGCGCTGGGGCTGGCCTTCCTTTACCTGCCGATCCTCGTCCTCATTATTTATTCGTTCAACGCCTCGCGCCTGGTGACGGTATGGGGCGGCTGGTCGCTGCGCTGGTATCACGAGTTCTTCAATGACCGTGCCATGATCGAGGCGGCCTGGATGAGCCTGCGGGTCGCGGTCTCCTCCGCCACCATCGCGACACTGCTCGGCACGCTTGCGGCGATTGCGCTCTCGCGCGGCGAGCGTTTTCGCGGCCGCACGCTGTTCTCCGGCATGCTCTATGCGCCGCTGGTGATGCCTGAGGTGATCACCGGATTGTCGCTGCTGCTGTTGTTCGTGGCGCTGAACGCCGAGCGCGGGTTCTGGACAGTGACGATCGCCCACACCACGCTGACGATGTGCTTCGTTGCCGTGGTGGTGCAGTCCCGGCTCGGCTCGCTCGATCGTTCGCTCGAGGAGGCCGCGATGGACCTCGGCTGCGACCCGGTCCGTGCCTTTCTTTCGGTGACGTTGCCGCTGATCGCCCCTGCGATCGTCGCGGGCTGGATGCTAGCCTTCACGCTGTCGCTGGACGATCTCGTGATCGCGAGCTTCACCACCGGCCCTGGCTCGGCCACCTTGCCGATCCGCATCTATTCCGAGGTACGTCTGGGGGTAAAGCCGGAGATCAACGCAATCTGCACGCTGGTGATTGCGCTGATCGCGGTCGTCATCGTCGTGGCTTCGCTCGCCTCGAAGCTATCGAGCTCGCAGGGCGAGAGCGCAGCGCCGCTGTAAACAGGGAAACTGACCGGGATGTTCGCCTATCAGGTGCTGATCCACACGCCGCCCTGGGTTTGGGTACTGCTGGCCTATCTGGTCTGGCAGGGCATCCAGTCGATGCAGCCTCGCAAGATGCCGATCTGGCGTGCGCTGATCCTGCCGGTCGTGTTCATCGTCTGGGGGATGTCGCGGATCGGCTTCGGGCCTCAGGGCAGTGCCTGGCCGCTGATCGCCTGGATTGCAGCCGCGCTGGCACTTCTGCCGCTGGGTGTGCTGACGCCACGCCCTTTCGATGTGGATCACGAGACGGGCGAGATCATCCGCCCCGGCAGCGCGCTTGGCTTGATCCGCAACCTCGTCGTGTTCTCGCTGCAATATGGGGTCGGCGTGATCTCGGCAATCGATGCGGCCGACCGCGCGTTGGCGATCATTGTCGGCCGTGCCATCTCGGGCGCGACCGCCGGCTATTTCATCGGCTCGACGATCGCGCTTCTTGTCGCCTATCGCCGGAAGCGCGCGGAGATTGCTTAGAGCGTTTTCGAGCGAAGAGGACACCGGTTCGCGTGAAGAAAACGCGTCAAAACAAGAATCTGGAGCTTCGGTTCTGAGTCAATCAGAACCGAAAATGCTCTAGGACTTCACCGCGCCCGCCGTGAGCCCGCCCACCATGTAGCGGCGGAAGGCGTAATAGACTGCGGCCGGCGGCAGCGCATAGATGAAGCCGGTGGTCATCAGCAGCTCCCACGGCGAATCGTCGGCAGCGAGGAAGTTGCCGAGCGCGACGGGGAGGGTGATCTCGCGGTCATTGGAGAGCAGCAGGAACGCGTAGAGGTATTCGTTCCAGGCCAGCAGCACCGCGTAGGTGCCGATCGCGACCAGCGAGGGCATCATCAGCGGCAGGTAGACCAGGCGGAAGATCTGCAGCGTCGTCGCGCCGTCCATCACGGCGGCTTCGTCCAGCTCGACCGGCAGCTTGTCGGAAGCCTGCTTGAGCACCCAGATCGCGTACGGGCTCGCGATCGTCACCATCGCCAGGATCAGCGACCAGTGATTGTTGAGCAGGCCGTAATTGCCCATGGTCCGGTACATCGGCACGGCGAGGAACGCTGCTGGGATGAAGTAGGTGAACAGCGCGAGGTTCAACACCATGCGACCGCCCGGCACCTTCAGCCGCGAGATCGAGAAAGCCGCGGCGGTCGCGATGAACAGCGTCAGCACGCCGACGGACGCCGCGATCACCGTCGAATTCCAGAACTGGACGTAGAAGTCGCGCAGGAAATAATGCTGCTGCTTGAACACGATCTCGAAGTTGTGCAGCGTCGGATGATCCGGCCACAGCTTGCCCGAGAACGCGTCCTCCTTCGGGGAGATCGCGAACAGGAACATGTGATAGATCGGGATCATCGTCCACAGGAAGACGGGAATGCCGATCAGCAGGAGCCGCGCTTCGGTCGCGACTTCACGCAAGGAGGGGAGCTTCATCGCGACAACCGTTTCATCATGAAGTACACGAGCGGCAGGACGAACGGCATCGCGCAGACGATGGACGCCATTGCCAGCGAGAGCTGGTCGAGCCGGAGATAGCGGATGCCGAGCGTCGACAGCACGTGGGTGAGGTCGGCCGGGCCACCGCCGGTGAGCAGGTAGACGCTGTTGAAATCGCCGAGCGTCCAGATCATCGAGAGCAGCGTGCAGGTGACGTAGAGCGTCTGCATCGACGGCCAGGTGATGTAGCGGAATTTCTGCCACCAGCTCGCGCCATCGACCTCGGCGGCCTCGAACAAATCGTGCGAGATCGCAAGGCGGCCGGTGATCAGGATCAGCGTCCAGAACGGCAGCGACTTCCAGATGTGCACGCCGATCGCCATGCTGAGCGCGACGGTCGGGTCGTTCAGCCAGTTCGGGCCGTCGTCGCCGGTGAAGGAGAAGATGAGGTGGTTGATCACGCCCCATTCGGGGTTGAGCATGAATCGCACCGACAGGATGGTCGGGATCGACGGCACGGCCCAGGGCAGGATGAAGATCACCGAGAGCCATTTGATCCAGGGGCGCTGCACGGCGAAGAAGCCTGACAGGAACAGCGCGATCAGCATCTTGATGTTGATGCCGATGACCAGGAAGATCAGCGTGTTGACCGCGGCACGTGCGAAGATCGGATCGTTGTAGAGCGCGACGTAATTCTCCGGAGCGCGCGCCAGCCAAAGCCCGTAGCAGACTGGATAGACGACGAAGGCAAGGAAAACGAGCAGATAGGGTGCGAGCAGCACGATGCCCCACACCTGCGCCGGGGTCAGCCGCGACGACAGGGGCGGGCTCGGAAGTGCCTGATCGCCTGAGAGCGTAATCGCCATTCTTTTTGGACTCTTCAAAGAGAAGCCGGCCGCGAAACGCGGCCGGTGTTGTTCTAACACCTCTCCCCGCGAGGCGGGGAGAGGGGCGGATGAATTAACCCGCGACCTGCTTGATGCGGGCGATCAGCTCGTCGACGGCCTTGTCGACCGGAACCTTCTCGCTGACGACGCGGTTCATCGCCTTGGCCCACACGTTCTCGTTGTTCAGGATCGTGAACTTCCAGTTCTTGGTGAAATCGAACGCCGCCGTGCCGCCCTTGAACTGCGTGTAGACGGCCTTGCGGTGCTTGTCAGCCTGCCAGAACGGGCTTTCCTGGCTCTCCTTCGTCACCGGGAACCAGCGGCCGAGCGCGCCTTCGATGTAGGGACGGACGTTCTCTTCCTGGAGCAGGAAGCTGATGAACTGCTTGGCCTCGGCCTTGTTCTTGGCCGCGGTGAAGATCAGTCCGGTCTTGACGTCGGAACGGTAGCGGATGGTCGAACCATCGGGCGCCTTCGGGAAGGACGCGGTGATGATGTCCTGCTCATAGGCCTTCTTGCCGGCGTCGCGCTGCTCCTGGGTAAGCGCCTGGTTCTGCGAGTCCTCGAACCATTTCGCCGCGATCGAGATCGTGAAATTGTGGGTCATCACGATGGTTTTGTTGTGGAAGGCGACGTTGTTGTCGGGATCCTTCCAGGTCGTCGAGGACGGCGGCGTGCAGCCCTTGATGTAGGTGTCGGTATAGTCCTTCATCGCCTTGATCAGGTTCTCGCGAACCTTGGGGTCGTCGACCAGCAGCTTGCCGTCGTCGTCGACCAGCTTGACGTGGTAGGCGTCCATGAAGGTGTAGAACGACTGGAAGGCGTCGGTGGATTCCACGCCCATCGGCTGGCCGACGGCGTAAATGCGCTGGCCGGTCGCCTTGCGGATCGCCGGCTGCACCTTGTCGCACCAGAACGTCCAGTAGCCCGACCAGTCGTTCGGGATATCGGCCTGCTTGAAGCCGGCCTTCTCCAGCATGTCGTTCCAGATCTGGACGTGCATGCTCTGCTGCTTCAGCGGGAAGCCATAATAGGCCTTCTTCTTGGTGACGTCATTGTAGAGGATCGACGCATCCAGCGTGTTCTGCACGAACCGATCCTTGATCGGCTCCATGACGTCGGAGAGATCCTCGAGCTTGCCTTCATAGGCCCACTTGCCCTGAGCCTGGACGTCATAGGAATCGGAATAGGCGACGTCGGGCACGGTGCCGGCATCGAGCGCGGCGACCGTCTTCGGGATCATGTCCTGGATCGCGTATTGCGACAATTCGACCTTGATGCCGGTCTTGGCCTCGAATTTCTTGATTGTCTCGATCAGTGCGTCGTCTTCGGAGCGATAAAAGCCCTTGCCCCACCAGACCGTGATCGTCTTCTGCTGCGCAAATGCGGGTGCAGCGGCTGCAAACAGCCCGGCCGCAGCGACCGCCAATGATACTGCGCCAATAACCTTGGATTTCACGTTTTTCTCCCTCAAACGGCCGGTGTTTTTAACCGGTCGTATAAAACACTAGCGCATGGCCGTCATCCGATCTAGCGGCTTCTTGTCAGACCTATGTCGCGGTTGAAGAGTGGCTGTGGGCATGCGAATTCGCGCATCGATCCAAAGGCCGCATCGATACATGCCAATCAATTCGCTTCGTGTCGTGTGGCCTTGTCAGCGTTTCCCTCTGGGGGCGGTCGCGGCGGCGTCTGAACCCGTGTCGGCAGATCGGGAGCGCGGCCTGGCTTGCACGCTCGTCCGGGCAGGCGAGCGCCACGCCTCGAGCAGCATCTTGAGAAACTGGTTGGCGTGAGGGGACAGAGTCGCCCCGCGCCTGCGCACGATGCCGATCGTTCGCGACACTTCCGGCTCGATCAGGCGAATGGTGTGAATGATGGGATGGCCGGCCGCGGGCGTCGCGAGCTTCGGTAATACGGCGATGCCGAGCCCCGCTTCGACCAGGCCGAGCGAACCGGAGAGGTGAGCGACTTCATAGGACCAGTTCAGCTGCAGGCCGTGTCGTGCCAGCGCATTGTCGATCAGCGCACGATTGCCACTGTTGCGACCGACGGTGATGACCCGGTGAGCCACGATCTCGGACCAACTGACCTGCTTGCGCGATGCCAGCGGATGATCATGACGGCAGGCCAGGACGAAAGGATCCTCGAGAAGCTTCTCGAATTCGATTTCGGCATGCGATGCACCGATGAAATTGATGCCGAAATCGGCTTCGCCGCGCGCGACCGCTTCCAATCCCTCATTGGCACCGATGTCGAGAATCCGGATGCGAATGCGTGGATAGGCTTCGGCAAACCGGCCGATCGCACGCGGCAGGAAGTAGAACACCGCCGTCGGCACCGCAGCCACCGAGACCAGGCCTGAACTTCGCGCCCCGATATCGTGAATGGCGAGCACGGAGGTCTCGAACTCATCGATCAGGCGGCGCACTTTCGGCAGGAAGTCGCGGCCGGTCATGGTGAGATTGACGTGGCGCGTCGACCGTTCGAGCAGCGGCGCACCGAGGCCTTCTTCCAGCTTCTGAATGCGTCGGCTGAGTGCGGGTTGCGACAAGTTGAGCGCCCGCGCGGTGCGGACGAAGCTTCCCGTCTCCGCCACGGTGATGAACGCCTTGAGATCGAGCAGTTCCGCGTTCATGGCAGCCTCCAATTATACCGATAAACGAAATAATACATCAGATATTTGCATTTCACAAAAGAGTTCTGCCGAGAGATGCTCTGGCCGCGCGAAATAGTCGCCAAACGGAACAGCTCCATGAACGATCAGATTGCCATCCCCTGCGTAGTCATGCGCGGCGGTACCTCGCGCGGGCCGTTTTTCCTGGCCCGCGATCTTCCGGCCGACGCAAGGTCACGCGACGCGGTCCTGCTGTCCGTCATGGGAGGAGGGCACGATCTGGGAATCGACGGGATCGGCGGCGGCAATGCCGTCATCAACAAGGTCGCGATCGTTGGGCCGGCGTCGGTGCCCGGTGCCGACGTCGACTACCTGTTTGCCCAGGTGCGTGTTCGTGAAGGGATCGTCGATACCTCGCCGAATTGCGGAAACATGCTGGCGGGGGTGGGGCCATTCGCAATCGAAGCCGGCCTCATCGCCGCCGCCGCAGATCGCACCCATGTGCGCATCCACAACGTCAACACCGGCAAGCTGATTGACGCAACGGTCGCCACGCCGGGAGGGCGCGTGACTTACGAGGGCGAGGCGCGGATCGACGGTGTGCCGGGAACCGCCGCGCCGGTCGAGTTGTCGTTCCCCGACGCGGCCGGCGCACGCACCGGCCGCCTCCTGCCGACGGGACGGGCGGTCGACCGCATCGGGGGAATCGATGTGACCTGCCTCGACGCGGCGATGCCGGTCATGCTGGTCCGTGCGGCAGATCTGGGATGGAGCGGCCGCGAGGCGCCCTCCGACTTTGCCGACAGTGGCTTCCACGCGCGTCTCGAAGAGTTGCGGATCGAAGCGGGACGCCGGATGGGCTTTCCCAATGCCGCGACGATGGTGATCCCGAAACCGGTTCTGATCGCCCCCGCGAGCGGAGCGACGTTGAACGTCAGGTACTTCATGCCGCATGACTGCCATACCGCGCTGGCGGTGACCGGCGCTGTCGCGATCGCCACGGCGTGCGTCACGCCCGGAACGATCGCTGCAGAGATGGTCGGACCACTGGCGCCGCCGGTGCCGATCACGCTTGCCCATCCCTCCGGCCAGCTCGTGGTCAGGCTTGAGCCCGGCCCGGTTGCCCGGGTGCTGCGGACGGCCCGGCGAATCTTCGAGGGCCACGTGTTCGCCCGCCGGTCACACGTGCCTCATTCGGTGCTGGCGGCCTGACGCTCGCGCCGCCAAACCAACAGAAAAAATCAGAGCCATGGGAGAAACGAGAATGCACAAGGAAGCGCTGGCTGGACACGCGAACACCGAGGCGAGAAAACCCTTCTACCGGATCCTCTACGTCCAGGTGCTGATCGGCCTCATGCTCGGTGTCGCTACGGGCCATTTCTGGCCCGAATTCGGCGCCGCGCTGAAGCCCCTTGGCGACGGCTTCGTCAAGCTGGTCAAGATGATGATCGCGCCGATCGTGTTCTGCACCATCGTGAGCGGCATCAACAGCATCAGCGATTCCCGCGAGGTCGGCCGCACGCTCGTGAAGTCCATGGCGTTGTTCTACCTGCTGACCGTGTTCGCGCTTCTGGCCGGGCTGATCGCCGTATCGTTGATCCAGCCGGGCGGCGGCATGCACGTTTCCGTCAGTACGCTGGATCCCTCGGTGGCTGCGAAATTCACCAAGCAGGCCGGTGCGACCGGATTTGCGGACTTCATGCTGCACATCATTCCGCATTCATTCTTCGGAGCGTTTGCGGATGGCGAGGTGCTGCCTGTCCTGCTGATCTCCATCCTGATCGCCTTTGGCCTCAGCCGTGCCGGCGATGGCGGCGTCGTGGTGACGAAGGCCGTGGCCTCGTTCTCTCATGTGCTGTTCGTGTCCTTTGGCTTCATCATGAAGCTCGCGCCGCTCGGCGCCTTTGGCGCCATGGCATTCACGGTGGGCCGCTACGGCATCCGCTCGATCGGCTCGCTCGGACTTCTGATCCTGACATTCTATATCGCCTGTTCCGTGTTCGTGGTGGTCGTGCTTGGTACGCTGGCACGGCTGAACGGCTTCAGCCTGTGGAAGACCATCCGCTACTTCAAGGAAGAATTGCTGATCGTGCTCGGCACGTCGTCCTCGGAGCCGGCGCTGCCTGGCGCGCTGCGCAAGCTGGAGCAGCTCGGATGCCGGAAGGGCGTATCGGGCCTCGTGCTGCCGATGGGCTATTCCTTCAACCTGGACGGCAGCGCCATCTATCTCACCCTGGCGTCCATGTTCATCGCGCAGGCCTGCGACATCCATCTGACGTGGGGACAAATCGCGGCGATGCTCGGACTGATGCTGCTGACGTCCAAAGGGGCGGCCGGCGTCACCGGCAGCGGCTTCGTCGCGCTTGTCGCGACGCTTTCGGTGATGCCGGACTTGCCCGTGACCGGCGTGGCACTGCTGGTCGGCATCGACCGGTTCATGTCGGAGGCGCGGGCACTGACCAGCATGATCAGCAATTGCGTCGCGTCCATCACGATTTCGCTGTGGGAGAACGCCTGTGACCGCGAGGTGTTGGCCCGCGAGCTAGGCCAGGGCAGCACGCCTGCGGTGGCGACCGGGCCGAAGATCGCTCCGGTCCTGGTGCGGGAGGACAAGAGCTGGATTTCGACGACCCAATCGGCCGCGTGAGGTGGATCGGATGAAGTCGGACGAGCGTTGAACTTGGCAGGCCGGCCGTTCACGCGCAGGCCGCCGAGCCAAGACGACGCTTTCATCGTTCCAAAGCGCGATGACGATGACTAGTCATCGCGCCTCAGGCCTGTTGTCGTTTGAGGATGATCTCTTCGCAGCGCCGCACAAGGCTCCGGATCATGGATTAGTTCGACTTGGCGTTTTCCTTGGCATTCTCCGCCGTCGGCGATCCCTCGGGACGCTTTCCGCCGCCCGTAATGCGCTGCTTCAGGAGATCGAGGAAGGGAGACGCCGCCGGCGATTGCCGGATCAGGCTTTCTGGGTCGGGGAAAATCAGTGGATCGTCCCAGGGGCCCTGCACCATGAAGGGCAACTGAAAGCCTGACGTCGTATTGAGGCTCGCCACGCCTTTCATGTCGTATTCGCGCGTCGGCACCGAGGCGGTGCCGGTCAGCGTGATCTTCGCCGCCGGCCCTTCGATGCGGATGTCCTCGGCGGTGGCGATCCCGTCGGAAAATCTCACCGCAATGGTGAGATTGTTGTACGGCGTCGAACCGTTGCGGAAATTGCCGCCGCCCGACAGCGGCCGCCGCTCCAGCCGCTTCAGGAGCTGCTCGGCGTTGAAGCCCGAGATCGCGCCGTCGTGACCGGTGACGGTGGCGCTGCCGTCGAGCGACTGCACGAGGCCGAACGGGCTCGAGCCCGAGGCGAACAGCGAGACGTTGATGTTGCCGCGGCCGGACAGCTTGTTGAGGCCGAACAGTTCGGTGGCGCAGGCCTGGAGATCGACGTCGGTGAACTGGAATTGCGCCTTGATGTCGGCGACCGTGTCGGAGCGGGCGATGCCGAACGAACCCTTGGCGATGCCGCCATAGACCTGCGCCTCGCCGACCGAGAGCGCCAGCGTGCCGTTGCGCAAATTAGCACCGATCGCGGTGCGGCCGAGCTTTGTCGGCCCGACCGTCAGTTTTGCTGCCGACAGGCGCATGTCGAGATCGGTGGTCGACAATCCGTTGAGATCGAACAGCTGCCTGTTCCAGTCGCGCGCCCCGCTCGCGAGCAGGCGGAAAGTGGAGATATAAGGCGTGAAGTCGAGCGCGTCGGCGGCCAGCGTCGCCTGCAGCATCTGCCGGCCGTTATTGGCGTAGGTCATCACGCCCTCGGCGGCGTTGCCGTCGAGCTCGACATTGACATTGGTGAGCGCGATCGAGGCGCCGATGACGTTGGCGCGCGCCTTCAGCGCGAAGCGGCCGAAGCCGCCGCTGGCGGGCTGCGGCTGTCCGGTCCAGCGCAGCGCGTTGCGCAAGGACGGGCTGTCGATCGTCAGCGTGCCCTCCATCATCGGGCTGGTGCGATTGGCAACGCTGCCGTCGAAGGCGAGCTTGAGCGGCGCACTGGCGATGCGCGCCTTCAACCCGGAGCGATCGCCGGAGAGGGCGGCGACGAAATCGGAAAAGCTGATCGAGCCGTCGACGCGCTCGCCGCGCCAGTCGAACTGTCCGGTGGCGGCGAAGGAGCGCGAGATCGAGGGCCAGGCCAGCGACAGGTCGATGTCGTCGAACTGCTCGGTGGCGTGCGTGGCGGCGTCCTCGTAATCGAGCACGCCGTCCTGGATCCGGATCTCGGAAAACGAGACCTGGTTCTCGGCTCCCGGCTTCATGGTGCGCGCGATGGTCTGGATGAAGGGCGTCCAGTTGCTCTCGCCATCCGGCTTCAGGCTGACATGGATGCGCGGTCGCAGCAGCGTCAGGTCGGCGATCTCGAACCGCTGTAGCAAGAGCGGCAGCAGCCGCAGATTGGCGGTAAGCACGTCGATATGGAGCGCGGAATCGCTGGTGCTGCCGCCCTTGAGGCCGACGTCATGGAAGGAGATGTAGCTCGCCGGCAGCAGCGAGATGTCGATGTTGCCTGCGACATTGAGCTCGAGCCCGGTGACGTCGCGGATCTGAGCTTCGACCGCCTTGCGCAGCGCGTCGCGGTTGATGAGCCAGGAGGTCGCGATCAGGACGATCAGCACGACGCCGAGCAGCGCCGCGATCGGCGTCCCGAGGCGCTTCATTCCTTGGGCCATGGTCAATGGCATGTCCTGATCGGGTTGGTCGTTGGAGCCAGAAGGGCGGGTCGGGAAACCTGCGTGCCCACGCCCAACCCTCGCAACTTGATGGGTTTTCTTGTCGCTTTCAAGGCCGCGGACGGTTCTGCCCACGGTGTGGGCAGCTTCTATCACCCGGGCGCGGTGCAGAGAACCCCGTATCATTGACGGCTTTGGAGGATTTCGCCTAATAATCGCCGCCAATAGGGCGCGAGGCCTCCAAGCCGCAGGTTCAGTCGAAGGTTTTTTGCATGAACAAGGTCTATCCCGACGCCAAGTCGGCTCTGTCAGGCATTCTGAAGGACAACATGATGATCATGTCGGGAGGCTTCGGGCTCTGCGGCATCGCCGAGGAGCTGTCGGATGCGATCCGCGAGTCCGGCGTCAAGGGCCTGACGGTGGTCTCCAACAATGCCGGCGTCGACGGCATCGGCCTCAGCCGCCTGTTGGAAACGCGGCAGATCAAGAAGATGATCTCGTCCTATGTCGGCGAGAACAAGCTGTTCGCCCAACAATTCCTCGCCGGCGAGCTGGAACTCGAGTTCAATCCGCAGGGCACGCTGGCCGAGCGTATCCGCGCCGGTGGCGCCGGTATCCCGGCCTTCTACACCAAGACCGGCGTCGGTACGCTGATCGCCGAAGGCAAGGAAGTGAAGGAATTCGACGGCGAGAAATATCTGATGGAGCGCGGCCTGTTCGCCGACCTCGCCATCGTGCATGCCTGGAAGGGCGACACCGCCGGCAACCTGATCTACCGCAAGACCGCGCGCAACTTTAACCCGATGATGGCGACCGCCGCCAAGATCACGGTCGCCGAGGTCGAGCATCTGGTTCCGGCCGGTGAACTCAATCCCGACCACATCCACACGCCCGGCATCTTCGTGAAGCGCATCGTCGAGGTCGGCACGGCCAAGAAGCGCATCGAATTCCGCAACACCCGTCCCCGTCCGACGAAGGCGGCGGCGGCCGGCACTGGAGTTGAAATCTGATGGCCTGGACCCGTGAACAGATGGCCGCGCGTGCCGCGAAGGAATTGCGCGACGGCTATTACGTCAATCTCGGCATCGGCATCCCGACGCTGGTCTCGAATTATATCCCCGACGGCATGGACGTCAGCCTGCAGAGCGAGAACGGCATGCTCGGCATGGGCCCGTTTCCCTATGAGGGCGAGGAAGATCCGGACCTGATCAACGCCGGCAAGCAGACGGTCAGCGAGCTGCCGTCCACCTCGTATTTCTCGAGCGCGGATTCCTTCGGCATGATCCGCGGCGGCCACATGGATCTGTCGATCCTCGGCGCCATGCAGGTGGCCCAGAACGGCGATCTCGCCAACTGGATGATCCCGGGCAAGATGGTCAAGGGCATGGGCGGCGCGATGGACCTCGTCGCCGGCGTCAAGCGCGTCGTCGTGGTGATGGAGCACTCGGCCAAGGATGGCGCAAAGCTCTTGAAGAAGTGCAATTTGCCGCTGACCGGCGAGCGCGTGGTCGACATGGTCGTCACGGATCTCGCCGTCTTTACGATCGACAAGCACGGCGACGGCGGCATGGCCTTGATCGAACTCGCCGACGGCGTTTCGCTCGACGAGGTCAAGGCCAAGACCGAAGCCGAATTCCGCGTCGCGCTGAAAAACACGTAAGGTCGGCGTGATTGGGGGGCGCGCATGACGATACGGTCGGCGCGTCCCCACGACGCCGAGTTCATCGCTCAAACCATCCTGTCGTCACAGCGCGGCTACCGGCCGCGCGGATGGTTCGACGTCGCCCTCGCGCTCCCCGACGCGCAGTGCCGTAACTTCATCGCGCGCATCGCGCTCGCGCGTGCCGTGTCGATGTGGCACGTCTCGCAATTCCTGGTCGCCGAGGTCGATGGCAAGCCGGCGGCGGCGCTTTGCGCCCTGCCTGCAGCGGGCACCGGAGTTGCGGCTTGGCGCGCGATCGAAGAGGTCGCGGCCGCGATCGGGCTCACTCCGCCGGAGCTCGAGGCGATCCGCCGCCGCGGCGCCTATACACGCGCCTGCTGGGTTCAGGGCGGCGAGGGCGATTGGATGATCGAGCATGTTGCGACCGATCCGGCCTCTCGCGGTCGCGGTCTCGTGCAAGCACTGATCGCCCACGCGCTGGACAAGGGGCGGGCGGCTGGATTCACCCGGGCGACGATATCGTTCCTGATCGGCAACGAGCCCGCCGAGCGCGCCTATGCCAAGGCGGGCTTTGTCTTTGCGGAAGAGAAGCGCGATCCCGCCTTCGAGACGATCATCGGCGCGCCCGGCTTTCGCATGTTCGCGCGCGCGATTTGATCCTCCGCGCGTTCAGGTGACTGTTGGGAGCAGGATGTCTGCCTCAATCTCGTCGTTGCGAGGAACTCTTGCGGCGAAGCCGTCCAGGCATCGCCGCGGCAAGATTCTGGATCGCTTCGCTCCGCTCGCAATTGACGGAGCATGAGGCTCCGTCGTCGCTCGTCCTAATATCTCGGAGCTAGTCACGACCTCGCTGCCCGCGCCTTGCTCCATCGCGCCGACAGGCTCGCCACCCACGACGTCTCCTCGCGCACCAGACGGAAGCCGAGATTGGCGGGCGGTACGCCTTGGGCGCAGCCGCCGGCGCGAGCGTCGCGGATGAAGTCGGTGACATAGGCGCGGTGCGCGCCCTCGGCGACGCGCACGCCGCAGTTCACGGTCGGGCGGCCGGCATTGCCGGCCTCATCGACACGGGAGCGCACGAAGCAGGTCGAGGTCCATTCCCAGACATTGCCGGCGAGATCTTCGATACCGTGCTCGTTAGGGCCGAACTTGCCGAACGGATAGGCCGTGGTGTCGGAGAGGTCGCGCTCGGCTTCACGCTCATAGCGGCTGATCCAGCGCTTTGAAGGATCGTTCGCATCAACCGCTACGCCGTCATCCTTGAATCTGGATCCGGCCGCGAAAGCCCATTCCTCGTCGCTCGGCAGCCGGTAGTGCCGGCCTGTCTTGCGCGACAGCCAACCGGCATAGGCTTCGGCGTCGTGCCAGTTCACCTGCACTGCGGGACGATCGTGGGCGATTGCCACGTCGCGATCGAGCGCGCGGCAGACGCCGTCCTGCACGCAAAGCTGATAGTCGGAAGACGAGACCTGATTTCGCATGATATGCAGCGGCCGTTCCATGCGCATCGCGCGCAGCGGTGCCTCGGCCTGCTGCCCGCCGCGCGTGAAATCGCCGGCTTCGCGGTAGGCCAGGCTGCCCGGCGCGACTTCGACGATCGCTGGTTCTCCCGCCGTGCCGTGAACCGCCATGCTCGAGACCAGCGGCGTGATCGCGATCGGTCCTGCGAGCCCGGCGACGCAGGCGAGTGCCAGTTTGAGCTTGAATGCGATCAGCATGGCCATCCCTCGAAGGAAGAAGGGGCCGGTGATGACCGGCCCCTTGTCGCGTCTAGTTGGTGCTGGCCGCCGGTATTTCGGCAGGTGCCTTTACTTGCATCATCAGATCGTCGTTCCACTTGCCTTCGACCTTGAAATGCGCGGTGGCACCGAGATCCGCGGCCTCGATCAGATTGTGCGTAACGTAGGCGTAGATGCCCGGCTGCTGGAACTTGTACAGCGCAGCTCCCGCCGAACCGCCGCGGATGAACCAAGTCTCGAGCCCGACCTCAGGTGCATTGCCGAACTTGCCGGTCTCCCAGACATAGTCGCCATGGCCGCCGATCAGATGCGGACGGCTGTCGCGATTGGCCTGCGAATGCACGATCAGCACGTTCTCGCCGACGTTCGCGGTCAGTGCGTTCTTGCCGGTGAGCGCGCCGACCTTGCCGTTGAACACGACGTGGGTGGGGGTCAGCTTCTTCATCACCTCTTCGGTCTCGGTGAAGGCTTCGCCCGGCGAGTCGTAGGACTTGAAGTTGCCCTTCTCGTCGCGGGGCACATACATGTCCTGCTCGCCGATATAGTAGATCTTGTCGTATTTCAGCGCGTGGCCCTTGCCGTCGTTCAGTCCGTCGCGCGGCAGCACCATCACGGCGCCGTTCATGCCGGAAACGACGTGCCAGGGGATCATCGGGCCGCCCGGGGCGCAGTGATAGACGAACACGCCGGTCTTGGTCGCCTTCCAGCGCAGCACGACCTGCTCGCCGGGATTGATCAACGTAAGCGCTCCGCCGCCGAGCGCGCCGGTCGCGGAATGGAAGTCGATATTGTGCGGCATGGTGTTGGTCGAGGGATTGACCAGCGTCGTTTCGACGTAGTCGCCCTCATGCACGACCATTAGCGGGCCCGGCATCGAGCCGTTGAAGGTCATTGCCTGGAAGGTGGTGCCCTTCTCGTCGATCACGACCTTCTTCTCCTGGATCGTGAGCTTGAACTCGATGATCTTGGGGCCCTGCTTGGTCGCCTGCTCGTGCGCATGCACGAAGGGCGGAGCCACCAGCTCGACCTTTTGACGCGGCAGTTTGAGATCATCAGCAGCCAAGACGGGGGGCGCCAGCATCAGAGCTGTCGCGGCGGCGCCGATCAATGCGACTCTGCGGGTGAACATCGGAAGCATCCTTCATCTGAAATGGTCTTTGATGACGGGATGCAGTGTGCGCCTGTTACGGCAAGCGTGTTTGCGCTGCGACAAGCTTTCGCCGGATTCGTCTCCGGTAAATTCCTCAAGCGATGCGCCGAAGCCCGCATCGATCATGCGAGGGACATGATGTTGTGCGGTGTCGGCCGCTCAAGCAGCAAATCGTTCGCATGTTCAGCTCCATTCGGCCGCGATCGTCTAGATGCATCCGATCAGAGCAGGTGTATCGCCATCCAGACCGTGCCCCAGACCGCGAGCGACAGTGCGGTGAAAACGGCAGCCATGAGGGCCAGGACCCGTGCGAGGTGACCGGCGCCGGTCACCGGCGCGGCGGGGACAGGACGAAAATCGTCGAAGCGCGGGATATGGCCACGAATACCGGTGAACCAGAGAACAAGATCGAGCGCGAACGACGCCATGGCCTATCTCCCGGAGGCAATGATTGAACCTCACCATGGCCCCAATCCGGCGCCCGAACTTTGAGCGAACGCAAAGCGAGCGCGCCGCAAGCGGGTAAATTGAGGCTTATCCGGGACTTGCCGCGATGGTTCGCGGTCGGAATTTACGAATAGGTAACAGCATGAGGACTGATCTCGCAGCGAATTACGGCGAAGAGAGACTGCCGCGCTACACGAGCTATCCGACCGCGCCTCACTTCTCGTCGGCGATCGGTGCCGATAGCTACGCCCGGTGGCTGTCCGAGCTCCCTGCCGGCGGCAGCGCGTCGCTCTATCTCCACGTGCCGTTCTGCCGCGAAATGTGCTGGTATTGCGGCTGTCATACCCAGATCGTCCGCCGCGACGAGCTCATCGCAGGCTATCAACGGACGCTGCGCAACGAGATCGTGCAGGTCGCCGAAACCATCGGCCGCCGCATCAAGGTGGAGCATATCCATTTCGGCGGCGGCACGCCGACGATCATGGCACCGGAAGCTTTCGCCGAGTTGATGGCGACGATGCGCCATGAGTTCTTCGTGCTGCCGTCGGCCGAGATCGCGGTCGAGATCGATCCTCGCACGTTGACCGCCGAGATGGTCGAGGCGATGCGGCTCTCCGGCGTCAACCGCGCGAGCCTTGGCGTGCAGAGCTTCGATCCGGTGGTACAGCGCGCGATCAACCGCGTGCAGAGCTTCGAGCAGACCGCTTCCGTGGTCGACATGCTCAGGCGTGCCGGCATCGCGGGAATCAATTTCGACCTGATCTACGGCTTGCCGCACCAGACCGTCGCGTCGTGTCTGGATACCGTTCGGCGCAGCCTCTCGCTCGCGCCCGACCGCTTCTCCGTGTTCGGCTACGCCCACGTGCCCGAATTCAAGAAGCACCAGCGCATGATCAACGAGGCCGTGCTGCCGGACAGCCTCGCGCGCCACGACCAGGCCTGCGCGATCGCGAATGCGCTGAAGGAGGCCGGTTACGTGCAGATCGGGCTCGATCATTTCGCGAAGCCAGAGGATTCCATGGCGGTGGCCTTCGAGGAGCGCACGCTGCGGCGCAATTTTCAGGGCTACACCACCGACAAGAGTGACGTCTTGCTCGGTTTCGGCGCGAGTGCAATCGGGCATTTGCCGCAGGGCTACGTCCAGAACGAGGTGCAGATCGGCGCCTATGCGCAGAGCATCGCCGCAGGCCACCTCGCCACCGCGAAGGGCTATGGGCTCACCGATGACGACCGGCTGCGTGCCGATATCATCGAGCGCATCATGTGCGAGTTCAGCGCCGATCTCGGCGACATCTGTGCGCGCCATGGCGCAGAGGCCGGGGCGATGCTGAACTCGGCGGCGCGCCTGAAACCGCTGATCTCCGATGGCGTCGTGAAACTGGAGGGCAACCGCCTCGCAGTTGCAACGGATTCGCGCTTTCTGGTCCGCAGCGTCGCCGCCGCGTTCGACGCGCATCTGAATCCGGCAAAGCAGCTGCACAGCCGCGCTGTGTAAGGTCTCTCGTCCCGTTATTCCGGGGCGCGCCCCTGCGGCGCGAGCCCGGAATCCATTCCTCCACGTCATCTGCTGCGCAGTAGAGCTCAGACGCGCAATTGCGCATCTGAGATCGTGCGCCGCGCGCCCCGGAATGACACGGCAGCTTGCGCTTCGACAAGGAGGCTCCGGCCCGTTCTGCTATCGTCGTATCGGAACGGAGTTATCCATGTCTTTCCGATCCGACGATCTGGTCGATGACATCATGCGCACGGCGCCGCACACGATCCGCGTGTTTCTGGCCTTCAGGATGGCCTGCGTGGGTTGCCCCATCGCAACCTTCCACACGGTGGACGATGCCTGCCGCGAGCATGGCATCGACCGCGCGAAATTCCTGGCAGCGCTGAGTGATTGCGTGCCGGCGTGAAGCGGTCTGGCATTCGCGCGGGGGCGCGCGGATTCCCGGGTGAGGGACGGCTTTCGCCGTAAGCGGAAGCCTTCCCCCCCCCTATTTTGGGCCGAGTCGTCCTGGTACGGCTGTCACGCCGCCCCGTCGGCGCTCCGCTCCGCCAGGACGACGATCCCATGCGGATCGCGCAGGATGATGCGCTGGCGGCCGCTCTCGACGAGGCCTTGGCTTTCCCAACCACTCAGGATGCGGCTGACGGTGTGCAGCGTGGTGCCGGTCATCTGTGCGATGTCCTGGCGGCTGATCGGGAAGTCGATCTTGATGCCGTGGTCGAGCTTCTTGCCGGACTGTTTGGCGAGGCGCAGCAACGCATGTGCGACGCGCTGCTCGACCTGCTGAGTCGACATTTCCAGAATGCGGGTGTGGCTCTCCTGCAGGCGCGTTCCGACCGTCTGGAGCGTGTTGGCGGCCAGCGAGGGAAATCGCTCGATCAGCCGCGGCCAGGCTGAGGTCGGCCAGATCAGCACCACGCTGTCGTCGACCGCGGTCGCGGTCGCTGGATACCGCGCGGCGCCGATCGCCATGGCAAGCCCGAACGTTTCGCCGGGTGCGACATAGCGCACCACGATCTGTTCGCCGGTCGGCGTGGTCTTGGCCGCGCGGACATGGCCATGCAGCAGCAGGAAAAAGGACTGGGCGTCCGCGCCCTGCTCGAAGATAGCACTGTTCTTCGGGTAACGCGCCGAACGGGCCTCGCGCAGGATCTCCTCCAGAGCTTCCGGGCTGACCCCGGCAAACAGCGGCAAATGCGCAACCAGCGATATGTCGACCTTGGCCATTGTGCCTCCTTGACGCTCGGGAGTGTGATGGCACCTGCAATCGCAGGATAGTTTGCGATAGCGCAAAACGAGAGGCGCGGCTGGCAGTATTTTTCCAGACAACCGTCTGAATTCATTGGAGTTGACCCATGGCTGGCGCCCGATCCCGTAACTCTGCGGGCTGGCCGCTGTTTGCGAACAGTTTTCGGCCCTTCTTCCTGCTCGCTGCGATTCAGGCGGGATTATCGATCCTGGCCTGGCTGCCGATGTTCTATGGCGAATTGTCGGTGAGCTCCGCATTCGCGCCGCGCGACTGGCACGTCCACGAGATGCTTTATGGCTTCCTGCCGGCGGTCATCACCGGGTTCCTGTTCACGGCGATTCCGAACTGGACCGGGCGGCTGCCGATCCAGGGCCCCTCGCTCGGGGCGCTGCTGATGGTTTGGCTGGCCGGGCGTGTCGCGGTCACACTGTCGGCCGATACCGGCTGGGCATTTGCGCTGGTCGTCGATGCTGCCTTCCTGGCGCTGGTCCTCGCCGCCGCGGCGCGCGAGATCGTCGCAGGCGGCAATTGGCGCAACTTGCCCGTGGTGGGGCTGGTGTTCGTTCTGCTCGGCGGCAACGTCGCTTTTCATCTCGAGGCGCACGACCAGGGCGCGGCCGATGTCAGCATCCGCGTCGGCATCGGCGTGGTTGTGCTGCTGATCGCGCTGATCGGCGGCCGCATCATCCCGAGCTTCACCCGCAACTGGCTGGTCAAGTTCAATCCTGGCCGTCTGCCGGTGCCGTTTGGCCGCTTCGACGGCGCCGTGATCGGATGCAGCGCGCTCGCGCTCATCTGCTGGGTCGTGGCGCCGCTGAATGCCGTCACCGGTGCCCTGATGGCGCTGGTCGGCGGGCTGCATCTGGTGCGGCTGGCGCGCTGGGCCGGCGATCGCACCTTCCGCGAGCGGCTGCTGGTGATCCTGCATGTCGGTTACGTCTTCGTGCCGCTCGGCTTCATCCTGCACGCCCTGGCGGTCCTCGGAGCGCTGCCGTCGAGCGCCGGCATCCACGCCTGGATGACAGGAGCGGCGGGAACCATGACGCTCGCGGTGATGACCCGCGCGAGCCTTGGCCATACCGGACAGGCGTTGACGGCTTCGCCGGCGGTTCAGGCAATCTATGCCGCGGTCATCATTGCAGCTCTGGCCCGGATCGCCGCTGTGGCGTTACCCGCGCATGGCGATCTGTTGCTGCACCTCGCCGCCTGTGGGTGGATCGTCGCGTTCCTCGGATTTGCCGTCGCGTTCGGCCCACTGCTTGCCGGCCGCCGCCGGCGTGCGCTCGCCATAATGGGCTTGCCCGCTCCCGCGCGCTGAACTCAAGCTGCAGTCGCCGAGGGCGTATCGGGCGGTATCGGGGGCCGCACGCCCTTGCGCCAATCGGTGATGCTGCAGCCGAACCGGCCGCGGAACCAGCGCGCCATGGCGCTCTGCGCAGAAAAGCCAAGCTGCACCGCGATGTCAGCCAGCGGCCGGCCGGGGTCGTCGATCAACTGAGTCACGAGATCGGCGCGTTGCGCATCCAGGATGGCCGAGAAGCTGGTGCCAGAGGCGGCAAGGCGGCGGTGGATGGTGCGACGGGTGCAGGCAAGATGCTCGGCTACGCGCTCGACGGTGCAGTCGCCGCTGGCGAGCAGGGTCCGCACGACCTCGTCGACTTTCCCCTCCCAATTTGCCGGCCGGGTTTCGATCGCCTCGATCCGCTTGCGCAGATAGGTCGCGATCAGGGGATGCGCGCTCGGGACCCGGCGATCCATGTCGTGCGCCGACAGCAGGATCGCATCGTCCTCGGCATTGAAGATCACGCGGCAGCCGAAGAAGTCGCGATAGCGCTTGCGATCGTGCGGCGGCGGGTAATGCAGATGCACCTCCAGCGGCCGCCAGTCATGGCCGTACAGCGACTGGATGATGCGGTGGATGCTGCCGAGCGCCATGTCGATCGACTGGCGCGGCGCGATCGGCCGACGGCCGCGCAGATGCAGCGTGACCGTGACGGTCTGCTTGCCGCGCGTCACGTCCAACCGCATGCCGTCGTGATGGGTATGGATGAAGCGCGAGAACGCCTCGATCGCCTCGCCGACAGTTGCCTGTTCGCGCACGATCAGGCCGACCGCGCCGAAATTGGTCAGGCCGCCGCGCTCGGCGAGGCGCAAGCCGAAATCTTCGGCGCCGGACGCTTCTGCCGACAATTCGAGCAGGCGACGCAGGCCAGCGACGGCAATAGGAGTGTCGGGCTTATCGAGGCAGGCCAGCGGCAGCCTGGCCTTGCGCATCATCTGTTTCGGATCGAGCCCGACCGACCGGGCGATTTCCGGGTAATAGCTCAAGCCTGCGCTGCGAACGAGATCGGGCATGCGAACCGTTCCTGCCAGCCATTCCCGCAGATGTCCCGAAATGTAAAGTTTCTGTCCCGATCCGTCAAATCCAGGAACCAGACGGAACATACATACGGGAAACCGAAGCACTGGCGTGAATGCCGTGCTCATGACGGCGCGGCGAGGCGATGCGGCCTGCTTCCGTCTCGGGCCATTTGACCAAGACATTGCTGGATCGGGATTATGCCGGGGAACATGCTTTCCAAGGGTGAGGTATTCGTCATCGACACCGACGCGGCCTCCCGCGAACAACTTTCGACTGCGCTCCAACAGAACGCCTATGACGTGATCTGCTTCGCCGATGGCGCGTCGCTGTTGTCCGAGGCAAAGGCGCGGATGCCGGCCTGCGTGCTGCTAGAGCTGCCGTCCGATCGCTCCGGTCTCGATGTGCTCAAGCGGTTGCGCGAGGAAAACTGCATGGCGCCGGTACTGGTGACCTCGGCGAATGGCAGCATTGCCTTGGCGGTCGACGCCATCAAGAGCGGCGCGGCCGACTTCATCGAAAAGCCGTTCCGTACCCACGACGTCATCGGTCGGATCGATGCCGCCATCGATGAATTCGCGCAGCCCGGCACAAGCCGGCAGGGCTGGCTGCCCGGCTGCGAGCCGCTGACAGCGCGCGAAGTCGACGTGCTCGAGCACCTTGCCGCCGGCCTGACCAACAAGGAGATCGCCCGGCGCATGCATCTGAGTGCGCGGACGGTCGAAGGTTACCGCGCCAGCATCCTGAAGAAGGGGTGTGCCAAGAACGTGACCGATCTGCTCCGGCGCATCTTCGGCCAGGGCGCGCCGACCCAGGCCTAGGCCTGCCGCGGGACTGTTGCACGTTCCGCGGCCTTTGTGCCGCCGCGGCGGCGCCCCACGGAAACCCCAATCGAACCGGTTCCTTTCCCGCCGCGTCCAACCATCTTGGCGAGGCATCTTTCGCGCGTCTGGCTGGCGGCGCGTCGATATCGGCAGAGAGGAATTTCATGCGCATCACCGCAAAATGTCTGGCCACAACGAGCCTGGTCCTGGTGACCACGGCCTTCGCGCTGCCTTCATGGGCCGCCGACGTCGACGCGACGTCGGCCATCGACACCGTCACCGTTTATCCGGATGGTGCCACCGTCACCCGCGTCATTTCGCTCGACCTCGCTTCCGGCGACTCAACACTCGTTGCCAAGGACTTTCCGCTTTCGCTCGATCCGTCCTCGCTCCGCGTCGAAGGCGAGGCGGGGGCCAAGCTCACCATCGGCACGATCGACGCGCGGCCGCCGCGCGCGGCGTCTCCCGTCAACCTGCCCGAGCTCGACAGGCGCATCGAGGCGTTGACGGACCAGCGCGCGGATCTGCAGGGCGCGATCGACTCGGCCACCGCCCGGCGCAAATTCGCGCAGCATTTTGCCGAAGCCGCGCCGGCCGGCCTCGGGGAGAAGGGCGAGGCAAGGCCGATCACCGAATGGCGCGCAGCATTTGCGGCGATCGCCGAGGAGGTCGCGACCGCCGACACCGCAATTCGCGATGCGACGCGTAAGCAGCGCGAGATCGACCGCCAGATTGCGCAATTGGAAGCCGAGCGCTCGGTCAAACCGCCGAGCAAGCTGGAGGTGCGGATCGACGTCGCCTCCGCCGCCGCGACCAAAGCGACGCTGCGGGTGACCTATGCCGTGCGCAACGCGCGCTGGGTGCCGCTCTATGACGCGCGCCTCGACACCGGCGCCAAGGACCGCAAGCCGCAGCTCGAGCTGGTCCGCCGCGCCGAGGTCACGCAGTCGACCGGCGAGGACTGGTCGAACGTCGCGCTCGGCGTCTCCACGGTTCGTATCGGCCGCGGCGGCAGTGCCCCGGAGCTGAACTCGCTTCTCGCGCAATATCCGCAGCTGCCCAAGCCGCTGGCGCTCGGCACCGCCTCGGATCTTGTGCGGCCTGCTCCCATGACACGACAGGCGCAATCGCCGGCGATGGCCAAGATCGCGGAGGCGGCCGAGCCGCGCGAACGCGCCGACGAGCAGCAGGCCGTCGCCGAGATCGGCGACTTCCAGGTCACGTTCAAGATTCCCGGCCGTGTCAGCCTCGGCGCCCAGGAGGGCGCCAAGAGCATGCGCATCGCGGCGATAACCGTGCCGGCCGATCTCGCTGTGCGCGCGGCGCCAGTGCTGGACCCGACCGCTTTCCTCGAAGCCAGCTTCAAGCAGACCGACGACACGGCGCTGCTGCCGGGCAAGGTCGCGATCTACCGCGACGGTGTCTTTGTCGGCCGCGGCAAGATTTCGGCGTCTGCCAAGGACGACATCGTGCGGCTCGGCTTCGGCGCCGACGACAGGATCAGGATCGAGCGCGCCGTGCTCAAGCGCAACGAAGGTTCGGCAGGCCTGCTGGTCACGACGTCCAAGACCGACGAGCGTTCGTTCAAGACCACGATCCGCAACGGACACGATTTCCCGATCAAGATTGCGATCGAGGATCAGCTGCCGGTCAGTGAGAGCGAGGACATCATGGTCGAGATGCTGCCCTCGAGCACCCAGCCGACCGCGAGCAACATCCGCGACAAGCGCGGCGTGCTGGAATGGTCGTTCGACGCCAAGCCCGGCGAAGTCCGCGACATCAACTTCGCCTGGCGCATCCGCTGGCCGAAGGACAAGAGCATGGTGATCGTGCCGGCGGGATAGGGGGCAGTGCTGGCTGTGAGGCGGAACGACTCCGCCGCGGTCTCTCTAAACCTCTCCCGCTTGCGGGAGAGGTCGGCGCGAGGCAATGCGGGGGGATGATGCGCCGTTCCGACCCTCTCCCCGCAAGCGGGGAGAGGGAGAGAAATCTTACTTCGCCTTCAGGAAGTCCGCGACTTCGAGCAGCATGAACTCGTCGTCGTCGGCCTTGTTGGGGTCGCGGCTGGAGGAGAACGGCAGGTTGTTGTCGTTGCCGACGATGATGTGAGTCTCGTCGACGCGATCGACGTTCTCGATAGTGAAGAACGGGAAGGTGTAGACGCCGTCATTGAGCGGCTTTCGCGCCTTCTTGTCGGGATCCTTGATCTTCATCAGGTCGATATAGCCGATCTTGCGCACGGGCTTGCCGACATTGGCATCGCTGAGCTCGATCTTGTAGATGCGCTTGAACTTGGCGAGATCCGGGAAGCAGTTCTCGCCGCGGGTGCCCTGCGGGCAAGCCTTGTCAGCCGTGCCTTCGCCGTTGTCGCGCTCGATGATGAGGCCGGAGTCCTGATCGATCATGTTGAAGTCGCCGATGGCGTTGCCGTTCTGCTCGAACACATACTGCCAGTAGCGGCCGGTGAACTTCTCGGCAGTGACGTCGAATTCGAGGATGCGCGAGGCTTCCTTGCCGTCGACCTTCTCCCAGTCCTTCTTCTCGGCATCCCACAGGGGGCCCTCGAGCAGGCCGTAGATGAACTTGCCGTCCTTCGACGCGGCGAAGCCCTCATAGCCCTTGGAGCGGCGGAGATTGACATTGGTGTAGGTCTGGCCTGGCGCGCCGGGCGTCGCGACGGCCCAGTTGTCCGGCGAGCGCACCGGCTTGCCGTCGGCAACCGTCTCGAACACGCCAAGGATCTTTCCAGTTTTGTCGGCCTTCAGGATGTAGGGGCCGAACTCGTCGCCGATCCAGAAGACATCGCCGATGATCTGGAAGCCTTCGGTGTCGAAATCGGAGCCGGTGAGGTAGCGCTTCTCTGTGTCCTCGTGGACGATGCGGAACGGCACCTTCTTGTCGGGATCGTGTAGGAAGACGGTCTCCAGCCGCTCGATCTTGCCGCTGGCCCAGTCCATCTTGTAGCGGTTGAGGTACAGCATCGAATCCGGCGAATTGGCGCGCGCGCCCATGCCGTTGTCGGTGATGACCCAGAACGTGCCGTCGGGCATGGTCTTGATGCCGGAATGGCCCTGCAGCGGCTGACCCTTGAACGGCAGGGAGATGCCGGTCGGACGCTCATAGGACTTGCCCATCACGGTGCCGAGCGCATCGACGCGCTTGCCGGTGGTATATTTGCCCGAGGTCTTGAGATCGGCGGGAGCGTCGGCCGGGGCATCGATGAAGGTCGCGGCCGGCATCACCACGTGGCCGGCGAGCTTGGCGGGGAATTCGCCTTCGCTCTGCGCGAGCGCGGTGCTCGCGGTGAGAATGATCGTTGCGACGGTGCTGAGAAAAGTCGCGCGCATGTGCGTCTCCTGTTGGCGGACGCACGCGTTATGCGGATCGCGTGTTGCAGTTTTGTGAAGCCGGGCCAAACGCCGCAGCTCACTCCCCCTTTCCCCATTAGAACGGCGAGAGGGCACGAGAGAGCGGATCTATTCCTTGACCGCGCCGGTCAACGAGGACACGTAATAGTCCACGAACAGCGAGTAGAAGATCGCAACCGGCAGCGAGCCGAGCAGCGATCCCGCCATCAGCGCGCCCCATTGGTAGACGTCGCCGGTGACGAGCTCGGTCAGGATCGCGACCGGCACGGTCTTCTTGGCGCCGCTCTGGATGAAGGCGAGCGCATAGATGAATTCGTTCCAGGACAGCGTGAACGAGAAGATGCCGGCCGAGATCAGGCCAGGCACCGCCAGCGGCAGCGTGATCCGCCGCAGGATCTGCAGCCGCGTGGCACCATCGACCAGTGCGCATTCCTCGAGCTCGTAGGGGATCGACTTGAAATAGCCGATCAGGAGCCAGGTGCAGAACGGCACGAGGAAGGTCGGATACACCAGGATCAGGGCAAGCGGCGAGTCGAACAGGCCGAACTGCACCACAACGGTGGCGAGCGGAATGAACAGGATCGATGGCGGCACGAGATAGGCGAGATAGATGCCGAGGCCGACATAGGGGCTGCCGCGGAAGCGCAGGCGCTCGATGGCATAGGCGGCGAGGGTGCTCGCGATCAAGGACAGCGTGGTCGAGCCGATTGCGACCAGCATCGTCGTCTTCAGCCAACGCGGATAGGCGGTATCGAACAACAGATGCTTGATATGGGCGAGCGTCGGCGAGGAGATCCAGAACGGGTTGTGCTCCCTGTAGTTCATCAGCTCCGCGTTCGGCTTGAACGAGGTGATCGCCATCCAGTAGAACGGAAACAGCAGGATCAGCACGAAGCAGCCGAGCGGCAAATAGATCATCATCAACCGCCGCAACCCGGAATCCCAGGCCATGGTGTCGGGTGCGGCCTTGGCGTCGGCGACGTCCGGTTGCGCGACGGTATCAGTCATTGGCCTCTCCCTGCTGCCATTTGCGGCGCGCCAGGCCGAAATAGGAAAACACCGTCGCGAACACCAGGAACGGGATCATCGACACCGCGATCGCGGCGCCTTCACCGAGCTCGCCGCCGGCGATGCCGCGCTGGAAGGCGAGGGTGGCCAGCAGATGCGTCGAGTTCACGGGACCGCCGCGGGTGATGGCGTAGACGAGCTGGAAGTCGGTGAAGGTGAAGATGATCGAGAAGGTCATGACGATGGCGAGGATCGGCATCATCATCGGGAAGGTGATGTAGCGGAAGCGCTGCCAGGCGCTGGCGCCGTCCAGCATCGCGGCCTCGTAGAGCGATGGCGAGATGGTCTGCAGGCCCGCCAGCAGCGAAATCGCGACGAAGGGAATGCCGCGCCAGATGTTGGCGGCGATCAGCGAGAAACGAGCCGGCCAGGGTGAGCCGAGGAAGTCGATATTGCTCGACCGCCAGTGCAGTACGTCGACGAGAAGGTAGGAGATGATCGAGAATTGCGGATCGTAGATCCACCAGAACGCCAGTGCCGAGAGCACCGTCGGCACGATCCAGGGCAGCAGCACGATGGCGCGCAGCAGGCTCTTGAATGGGAAATGGTTGTTGAGCAGTACCGCGAGCCAGAAGCCGAGCGCGAACTTTCCGAAGGTCGCGATTCCGGTATAGACCACGCTGTAGAACACCGCGTTCCACCACAGGGGATCGGTGAGCAGATACTGGAAGTTCTCGAGGCCGACGAAGATGCCGCGCCGGCCGATCGTGGTGTCGGTAAAGGCGAGCCAGACGCCGAGGCCGAGCGGATAAGTGAGGAAGACGGCGAGCAGCCCGAGCGCCGGTGCAAGGCACATCACGATCAGGAACGGCTTGTAGTCGAACAGCCGCACCAGCCAGTTCGGTTGCCGCTGGGCCAGCGCGGGAGAGGAAAGCGTGGTCACGGACATAGATTGGTTTGTCCCGTCTGAAGTGTCACCACACCGTCATTGCGAGCGAAGCGACTTGTCCGCCGAAGCCCCGGCGAAGGCGGAAGCAATCCAGTCTGTCTGCGCGGTGATCGTCTGGATAGCTTCGTCGCAAGTGTTGCTCGCAATGACGGCGGCTCTGTCGTCGTCGTTTGGCTCTATCTCTGCCGCCTGAAGTACCGCTTGCAGCGCTGCTCGGCTTCCGCGGCCGCGGCTTCCGGCGTGGCGGCGCCGGTGGCGACGGACGCGCACATCTGAATCAGCACGTAATCGGCGCTGACCGCGCCGGTCGCGGTCGAGATCGGGCCCTTGTAACCATCATAGTAAGTGCTGTTCATCGTGTCCTTGAACAGCCTCACTTTGGGATCCTGCGACCACACGGCGGCGTCGGCATAGGCACCTAGCGGCTGCGACCAGTAACCGGAATTGGCGTTGAGCCAGGGCTCGTACTGGTCCTTTTCCATCATGTATTGCAGGAAGGCTTTTGCGGCGTTCGGGTACGGGCTGTGCTTGAACACCATGGCATTCAGGGTCAGGCCTGCCATCGGGGAGACCTTGGCCAGGCCCTTGGGCAGAAGCTGGTGCTCGCTGTCCTCGGCGATCGCCTTGGTCGCAGGGTCGTTCTTGAGCGAGAAATACAGCGAGACGCCGTTGGCCGTCAGCGAGATTTCCTGCGAGGAATAGGCGCGGTTGTTGCTGACATCGTTCCACGACGTCGTGCCGGCGATGAAGGTCGGGTACAGCTCCTTGACCCAGTTCAGTGCGGCGACCGTCTCCTTGCTGTTGATGGTGACGTTGCCCTCCTCGTCGAGCAGGGAGGCGTTGTGCGACCACAGCGCCCAGTTGGCGAAGCCGTTGCCGTCGCCCTTGGCGTTGCCAAGTGCGAATCCGGCCGGCTTGCCGGCCTTGTGCAACTTGCGGCACAGATCGACCACGCCGGCATGATCTTCCGGAACTTTGTCGAAGCCGACCGATTGCAGAACCGATTTGCGGTAGATCAGGGGACCTGCGGTGGCGCCGAACGGCAGTCCGATCCAGGTATCGCTCTTGTTCTTCTTGCCGTAGCGTTGCGCCAGCGGCAGCCAGCCCCCGTAGCGCTTGCCGAGATAGTCGGCGACGTCGGTGAGCTCGATCAGCTTGTCGACATAAATGTGCGGCGCGTCGGAGAAGCCGATGATGATGTCGGGGCCGGCGCCGGAGTTCGAGGTCACGGCCGTCTGCTGGTTGATGTCTTCCCAGCCGACGAAGTCGACCTTGACCTCGACCCCGGTGTCCTTGGTGAACTTTGCCGCGTTGGCGCGGAACACGTCCTCGTCGGCCTGCACGAAGCGCACCGGGCGCAGCATGCGCAAGGAAGCGCCCTTCTCGATCTCCCGTTTCGGCGCAGCAACATCGGCCGCTTTGATATTGGATGTTTGCGCTGCAGCACCTGCGGCCGCGAGCGTTGCAGCGGATAGGCCCAGCGCCAAGGCATCACGACGTGTGATGTCGTTCCTCATCAGTACCTCCCTATATGTTCCCTTCCCGGCGTTGATCGCCGGTGAAGGGTCGTTTCGGTCGTTGGCGCCTTTGCGCCGGCCGTCTAGCTGTTCGGCCCGCGATCCATGCTGACGGGCTGCCAGCGGCGGAGCGCGGTCGTCTGCAGCACCGACGGATTGACGCAGCTTACCGGCCACATGCCCTGCAGCACCAGTGACAATTCGTAGCCCACCCGCCGCTTGCGCGCCTCGTCAAACCGTGCCGAGGCGGAGGCGACGTGGGCGGTCAGGGTCACGTTCTCCATGCCGAGCAGCGGATTGTTGCGCGACGGCGGTTCTTTCTCCAGCACGTCGAGCGCGGCATGCGCGATCCAGCCCTCCTGCAGCGCCTTGATCAGGCTCTCCTCGTCCACGGTGGCGCCGCGCCCGGTGTTGATGAAGATCGAGTCCTTCTTCATCTGCCGGAAGTGCTTCTCGGTCAGCATGTGGTGCACCTCGGGCCGCGCGGGGGCATGCATCGAGACGAAGTCGGATTGCGACAGCACCTCGTTCAGCGTCGCGGGGATGACGCCGTGGTCGTACATCAGCGTTTCCTGGATGAAGGGATCGTAGGCCATCATGCGCAGGCCGAACGGCGCCGCGCGTTTCGCAACCGCACGCGCCACGCGGCCGAACGAGATGAAGCCGAGCGTCTGGCCCATCAGCCTCGGGATCTTGAGCAGCGCCGGCCGGCCCTCGGCCCAGCGGCCGTCGCGTACCATGCGGTCCTGCTCGACCAGGCGGCGGAAGCCGGCGAGCAGCAGCATCATGGCGTGGTCGGCGACCTCCTCGATGAAGGTGTCGGGGATGTTGGTCACCGGAATTCCACGGGCGGTGGCGGCCTTGACGTCGACGCTGTCGACGCCGACCGAGCCGAGCGTGATGACCTTGCAGCTCTGCAGGCTGTCGATGATCGTCTTGGTGATGGGAATGCCCTTGGCATAGATGGCGTCGGCGTCTTTCGCGGCGGCGATGAACCCGGCCTCGTCGGCGGGCGCCTCGACGATCTCGGCGTCGATCGGATCGAGCGCCTCTCGTTCATAGGAATAATCGCTGCCCGCGACGGTGAAGCTCGCACCCTTCGGCGTCACCACCCTGTATTTCGGCATATCCTGCTCCCGATTTGGTTTCTTGTTGTGACCCGCCTTCGTGGCAGGCCTTTGCGTCTTTTACGCGAAATCGAGGTGATGGCGTACAATTCCCGGTTGTTGGATGAGAGATAAATTGCCGGTTTCGGCAGCTGCGTCCGGGCTTCTACGGAGGCACGTAAGTAACTTGCTAAGGGCTTCGCCCCTAAAAATTGATTCGATTTTGATCGATCTGGTCGCGTGCCCGTAGCCCTTTATTGCCGGAGCCATCCCGTGAAGTTGAGCAATCTGAAGATCGCCCCGAAGCTCGGCATTCTTGTCGGCGTCACCCTGTTCGGCCTGTGCATCTCCGGTGTCCTCGCCGGCTATCTGATGAAGCAGGAGATGGTGAACGCCCGCATCGACCAGGCCAAAGCGATCGTCGAACTGGGGCGCAACTATGCGGCCGCGCTGAAGAAGCGCGTCGATGCCGGCGAGCTGACGAAGGACGCGGCGATGGCCGAGCTGCGCCGCTACGGCAATGCGATGACCTATGACAACGGCGCGGGCTATCTGTTCGGCACGTCGTATGACGGCATCACCCAGCTCGCGCCCGATCCGAAGCAGATCGGCGCCAACCGCATGGACGTCGTGACCAACGGCCGCAAGCTGTCCGTCGAGCTGATGGATGGCGTGAAGGCGAACGGCTCGATCCTGCTGCACTATGAATATGTGAAGCCTGGGCAGGAGAAGCCGATCCGCAAGATCGGCTACGCCGTCGCTGTTCCCGGTTTCGACATGTATCTCGGCACCGGCGCCTATCTCGACGATATCGACGCCAAGATGGGTCCGGTCTATTGGCTGCTCGGCCTCGCCATGCTCGGCATCTTCATTGTCGCCGGCAGTGTCGCCTGGCTGATCGGACGCGGCATCAGCCGTCCGCTGGCGCTGCTCGGCACCCGGATGCGGGAGCTCGCCGATGGCAGGCTCGAGGGCGACATTCCCGGCGTCGGCCGCGGCGACGAGATCGGCGCGATGGCGGCCACCGTCCAGATATTCAAGGACAATGCGGTTCGCATCCGCGATCTCGAGAAGACCGAAGCCGATGCCAAGGAGCGCGCCGCGGCGGAACGTCGTAGCGCGATGGAAGAGATCGCCAACGACTTCGAGCGCAGCGTCAACGGCATCGTCCGCTCGGTCTCTTCGGCCGCCGCCGGCATGCAGTCGACGGCACAGTCGATGACTGCAACCGCCAGCGACGCCTCGTCGCGCGCGGCGACGGTCGGCGCCGCGTCGCAAAAGGCGTCCGGCAATGTCGGCACGGTCGCGGCGGCCGCCGAGGAGCTGTCGAGCTCGGTTGCGGAAATCTCCCGTCAGGTCACGCGCTCGACCGAAGTGGCGAGCCGCGCCGTCAACGACGCCGAGCGTACCAACGCCACCGTTCAGGTGCTCTCGTCCGGCGCCGAGAAGATCGGTGAGGTCGTCAAGCTGATCCACTCGATCGCGGCACAGACCAACCTGCTCGCGCTCAACGCCACCATCGAGGCGGCCCGCGCCGGCGAGTCCGGCCGCGGCTTTGCCGTCGTCGCCTCCGAGGTCAAGGCGCTGGCCAACCAGACTGCCAAGGCGACCGAGGAGATCTCGGCGCAAGTGGCGGCGATGCAGACTTCGACCAGCGACGCGGTCGCGGCCATATCCGGCATCACGCAGACGATCGCCGAGATGAGCGAGATCACCGCGGGCATTTCCGCGTCGATCGAGCAGCAGGGTGAGGCGACCCGCGAGATCGCCCGTAACATCCAGTCGGTCGCAGCCGGCTCGAGCGAGATCAACGCCCATATCGGCAGCGTCACCTCCGCTGCGGAAGCAACCGGCAGCGCGGCCACCGACGTTCTCACCAACGCTCGCGAGCTGGACAACCAGTCCGGCGCGCTGCGCAATGCCGTTGACGGCTTCCTCGCCAAGGTGCGCGCGGCGTAAATTCTTGCACTGAATTCGGAGGGTGGGCAAAGACGCGCAGGCGTCGTGCCCACCCTCTTCTCTTTGGATTCGCAATCTGGGTCCTGGCTCTGCGTCATGTCATTTCATGCCGCGCCCTGTCCGGGACCTGCGAACCCTACTGTTTCTCGATCTTCGCGTTGGTGATCAGCTTCTCCCACAGCACCAGCTGATCGTTGACGAACTTGCCGAGCTCCTCCGGAGTGCCGGAAAAGGCGTCCATGCCGAGCGTGGCGAGCTTGGCTTTGATCTCCGGGTTCTCGATGATCTTCCTGATCTCGGTATTGAGCCGGGTCACGATCTCCTTGGGCATGCCGGCCGGGCCGAAATAGCCCTGCCAGGACGAGATGTCGAAATCAGGCACGCCGGCCTCCTGCATCGAGGGCAGATGCGGCACCAGCGGCGAACGCTCCTTGGTGGTGACGGCGAGCGCGCGCAGCGCGTTGCCGTTGACGTGCGGAAGGCCGGTCAGGATGTCGACGAACATCATCGAGACGCGGCCGCCCATGACGTCGTTGAGCGCCGGCGGCGAGCTCTTGTAGGGCACATGCAGCAGGTCGAGCCCGGCATTGTGCGCAAAGGTCGCGCCGGAGACGATCGCGGAGGACGATCCCGAGGCGTAGCTCAGCTTGCCTGGATTGGCCTTGCCATAGGCGACGAGCTCCCCGACGGTCTTTGCCGGCACCTCGGGATTGACCACCAGCATGAAGGGGAGGTCACCGGTGCGCGCGATCGGAGTGAAGTCCTTGACCGGGTCGTAAGTCAGGTTCTTGAGCAGGAAGGGATTGGCCGAATGCGTGGTGTTGGTCGTGACCAGCAGCGTGTAACCGTCCGGGGCGGCCTTTGCGACATAGGTCGCGGCGAGCATGCCGTTGGCCCCTGCCTTGTTCTCGACGATGATGCCGACGCCGAGCGCCTGCGACAGATGCTGCGAGATCAGCCGAGTCGTCGTGTCGGTGCCGCTACCGGCTGCGAACGGCAGCACCAACGTGATGTTGCGGCTCGGATAATTGTCGGCCTGGGCCGTGGATGCGGCGGCTAGACACAGTGCGGCGGTACCGACGGCACGCAGGTTACGAATCAGCCCTGAAATCATCTTTGGACGTTCCCTCTTTTTGGTTGGCGGGGAACCTAGCTTGTTCATGCAAAAATCAAAAGACGCGAATTCACTCGGTCTCGTGCCCTGGACGCAGCGTAGCGCTCGCGCTGCGTCCGGGAGTCGAGAGCTGTCGTGCGTCCGCCGCGCGGAATTACTTCACCGCCGAACCCTGGCGCGAGGCGATCACGACGCCGGCGAGCACCAGCACATAGCCGATCAGATGAAACGGCTGGAGCTTTTCGCCGAGCAGCAGGATCGCCATCGCCGAGCCGAACACCGGCACCAGATGGAAGAACGGCGCGGCCCGGTTCGGCCCGATCAGCGCCACGCCGCGGTTGAAGAACAGATAGGCCAGCGTCGAAGGAAAGATCAGAATGTAGCCCAGCGTCGCCAGCGTCACCCCGTCCAATTGCAGCACGCGGCCGCTGGCCGCCTCCCAGATCGCCGCGGGGACCAGCATCGTCGCGCCGCAGCAGGTGGTGAAGGACAGGAAGGAAAGCTGATGGATCTTTGGCCGGCGCGGAATGAACGCGGAGTAGATCCCGAACGCGACCAGCGAGGAGGCGAACATGATGTCGCCCCTGTTGAAGCTGATGCTCGCAAGCGCGGCGAAATCGCCCCGCAGGATGATGACCAGCACCCCGACGAGCGAAATCGCGATGCCGGCGAATTGCGCGCCCGTCAGCCGCACGCCGAACAGCACCAGCGACCACAGCGCCACGAACAGGGGACCTGCCGACTGGATCAGCAGGGCGTTCAGCGCCTCCGTATATTGCATGGCCCAGTACGAGATCGCGTTGTTGAAGGCAAAGCCGACCAGCGACAGGAACAGCATCAGCGGCAGGCTGCTCCGCAACGCAGGCCAGTCCCGCTTCAGATGCGGCCAGGCGAACGGCAGCAGAATCAGGAAGACGCCGAACCAGCGGATCGTGGTCACCGTCAGCGGCGGCACATGCGCGCCGACATGGCGCGCGAGCACGATGTTGCCCGCCCAGAACAGCGAGCTCAGGCTGAGCAGCAGATAAGGCTGGTTGTTGAGCCAACCGACCGGATTGGCGGCCTTCGGCGCGGGGGGAGCAATCGTCATCGGCGTTAATACGAGCTTGCGCCGGATCGCGATCATGACACAAGTCACAGGGCCGCAATGCTACAATGCAGCTATGACCCCGGGAGGTGCCATTGGCGGTTAATATGTTGAACATCGAGGGCCTCGAGCGGCTCGATCCGAATGCGCCTGTGGTGATGGTGAACCTGATGCGCTTCCACGCGCGCTCGCGCGACGGCAATGGATCGGGCTGGGACGCCTATCTGCGCTACAGTGCCGTCACGGTGCCGATGATCAAGGCGCGCGGCGGCACCCTGCTCTGGACCGGCGAGGCCAAGGCCGTGGCGCTCGGACCGCAAGCCGGCAACGATTGGGATTTCGTCGCGCTGGTCTATTACCCGACTCTCACGGCCTTCCTGGACATGATGACGTCGGAAGCCTACGAGACGCAGGCCGACCTGCACCGCGTCAACGGTTGCGCCGAGCACGTCATCCTTGCGACCAGCGAGGCCTACAGCAAGATCAAGGTGAAATAGCGGGGCGCTCTTGCTTACCCTCCCCCTCCAGGGGAGGGCTATCGCATATGAGAATGATGTCGCGTGCGGCCATCCTTCGAGACGCCCGCCGTTGGCGGGCCCTCAGGATGAGGACCGAGTGCGTTTCGCTGGTTTCGACAGGCTCCGATGCCGCTTAGCCTCATCCTGAGGAGACCGCGGAGCGGTCGTCTCGAAGGACGAGGCGCTTGCTCAGCTCGTGCAAAGAGCCACATGCGATTCCCCTGCCCTCCAGGGGAGGGCAAGAGGCTCTTGCGTGTTTGGATAGAGCACTTGCCTACGTCGACTGCTTCCGCGACGCCGCGAACACGCCCGACAGCACCAATGCAAAGCCGATGAAGTGGAACGCCTGCGGACGCTCGCCGAGGAAGACCATCGCCATGATCGAGCCGAACACCGGCACCACGTGGAAGAATGGCGCGGCGCGGTTGGCGCCGATCAGGCGTACGCCCCGATTGAAGCAGAGATAGGCAAGCGTCGAGGGGAACACCGAGACGTAGAACAGCGTCAGCAGGTTCGGCCCGTCGAGCTTCATCACCGGGCGTGCACATAGTTCCCAGATCTCCAGCGGAATGAGACAGGCGGCGCCGCAGCCGAAAGTGAACGCGAGAAACGACAGGCCGTGCATCGCCGGTCGCTTCAGGCTCAGCACCGAATAGAGCGCGAAGATCAAGAGCGCGAGCAGGAAGATGAGATCGCCCTTGTTGAACTCGATGTTCGACAGCGTGGTGAAGTCGCCATGCAGGAGGATGGTCAGCACGCCGCACATCGACAGCAGCACGCCGAAGGCCTGCGCCGCGGTGAGGCGGATGCCGAGAATGACCAGCGACCACAGCGCCACCAGCAGCGGCGCAGCCGATTGCAGCAGCAGCGTGTTGAGCGCCTGGGTGTGTTCCAGCGCCCAATATTGCAGCGTGTTGAAGGCGCCGATGCCGGTGACGGAGAGCGTGACCATCAGGCCGAGCTTGCCACGGATCGCGGGCCAGTCCTGGGCAAGATGTTTCCAGGCGAACGGCAGCACCAGCAGGAAGGCGAACAACCAGCGCAGGAACGACAAGGTGACCGGCGGGATGTGGCCGGCGGCGAGCCGCCCGACGATGGCGTTGCCGGCCCAGCACAGTGCGGTGATGCTGAGCAGGATGTACGGCTGATTGGCGATCCAGCTGTGGCCGGACGTCTCGGTGCCGGTGGTCTGGCCGGTGGCGGACATTGTGATTGTTATGGCCCCGCGTCATACACGCCAGGCCCGACCCGGTGGCGGGCCGCTTCGTCGCCCGGCCCGACTCAAAGACACGGAAACGCAGCGAATATCAATGGGGCTGGTGCATCGCCTCCATGCGCTGACCTGATGCGGCGGGAACCTGGTCTATCTCGGCTGCAACAGCGAAGCGCAACCAAGCGTGCTCCTAAATTCGGCGTAACCTATTGACCTAAAACAACCTCGACCTCCGCCTCCGCGCTAGCGTGCTTTCATTGGCTGGCCCGCCCGGTCGGCAATCGAAACGAGGTGGAGCGCGTCGGCTTTTGCGCGGTCCGCATGGCAGTGTCATGGTCGAGCAAACAATCATCCTGCAGCAGAACAAGGGCCGGCTGTCCGTCGCGGCGCTGTGGTCGGGATTCCTCACGCACAAATGGTTCATCCTCGTCGTGATCGTTCTGCTCGGCCTCGGCGCCTGGCAGAGCGTGCGCGTCCTGCTGGGGCCGGCGATCGTTGTCGACCAGGTGAGGCGCGGCCGGTTGGTCGAGACTGTGGTGGCGAGCGGCCATGTCGAGACGCCTTACCGGGTCGAGATCGGCAGTCAGATCACCGCCACCGTGCAGGAGGTGCTGGTTCGGGAGGGCGAAAAGGTCAGCAAGGGCCAGCCGCTGATCTCGCTCGAGTCGCGCGAATTGAAGGCGGCCGTGGTGCAGGCGGAAGGCGCGTTGGCGCAGGCCGAGGCGCGAATCAGGCAGCTCGAGGAACTTACGTTGCCCTCGGCCAAGGAAGCGTTGGCCCAGGCGCAGGCGACGCTGCTCAACGCCCAGCAGACATATGACCGCACCGCCCAGCTCGAGCGCAACGGCTACGCGACCCGGGCCGCGCTCGATGATGCCCAGAAGACGCTCGACGTTGCACGAGCCGCAACGCGTGCGGCGCAATTCCAGGTCTACACCGCAAGCCCTGGCGGCAGCGACTACGTGATGGCGCAGACGCAAGCCAAGCAGGCGCACGCCAATCTCGATACCGCTGACTCCCGCCTCGGATATGCGACGATCACCGCGCCCCGCGACGGCGTCCTGATCACGCGCAGCGTCGAGCGCGGCACGGTGGTTCAGCCCGGCAAGGTGCTGCTGGTGCTGGCGCCCGCCGGTGACGTGCAGCTCGTGCTGCAGATCGACGAGCGCAATCTCGACAAGATTGCCCTCGGGCAGAATGCGCTCGCCTCGGCGGACGCCTATCCGGACCGGCGGTTTGGCGCCACGATCACCTATATCAACCCCGGGATCGACATTTCGCGTGCCTCGGTGGAGGTGAAGCTGACGGTCGCCGACCCTCCTGATTATCTGCGCCAGGATATGACGGTCTCGGTCGACATCGAGACCGCCGCAAAGGACGAGGCGCTGATCTTGCCCTTGCGCACGGTGCATGATGCGCTGTCCGGCAAGCCCTGGGTGCTCGGAATCAAGGACGGCCGCGCCATTCCGCGGGTGGTCAAGCTCGGGCTGCGCGGCAACAGCCAGGTCGAGATTACGGAAGGTGTCGCCGCCGGCGACGTCGCGATTCCCCAGAGCTCCGGTGTTCTGGCCGGCCAGCGCCTGCGGCCGGTATTGCAATGAACCACTGGCTGCCCATCGAATGGACCATGGCGGTTCGGTTCCTGCGCGAGGGGCGGCTCCAAACGATCTTCATCATCGGCGGCATATCGATCGGCGTCGGCGTCATCGTCTTCATGTCGGCGATGCTTGCTGGACTTCAGGCGAATTTCATCAAGCGCGTGCTGACCTCACAGCCCCAGATCCAGCTGCTCGCGCCCGATCAGGTCGCGCGCCCGCTGCGTAACGGGGCCGGCGAGATCGAGGATGCGGTGGTGCAGCGTCCGAGCCAACGTGTGATCTCGATCGATCAATGGCCGAAGATCGTGGCACAGATGCAGGCGATGGCGGAGGTCGTCACGGTCGCGCCAACGATCCTCGGCTCGGTGCTTGCGGTCCGTGGCGACGCCAGCCGCTCGGTGAGCCTGTCGGGTGTCGAGCCGGACTCCTATTTCAGGATCGTCAAAGTGCCGGACTACATCGTTGCCGGCGAGCCCCGGCTCACCAGCGAGAACGTCATCGTCGGGATCGAGCTCGCCAAGGAGTTGGGCGCCACCGTCGGCGACAAGCTCAACATCCGCGCCGCCTCCGGAGCAACCCGCGTCCTGACGATCTCCGGCCTCGTCGATCTCGGCAACAAGGGCGTCAACCAGCGGGTATGCTATGCCGCGCTGCGGACTGCACAGTCTTTGCTGGGCATGATCGGCGGCGTCACCACCATCGATCTGACGGTGAGCGATATCTATGCGGCCGAGCAAATCGCCCAACGCATCCAGGCGGCCAACGTGGTCGAGGCCGACAGCTGGATCAAGACCAATGCTCAGTTCTTCACCGCCGTGCAGGCCCAGCAGAACACCAACACGCTGATTCGCCTGTTCGTCGGCCTCTCCGTCGCGTTCGGAATCGCGGCCGTGCTGATCGTGTCGGTGATCCAGCGCTCGAAGGATATCGGCATCTTGCGCGCCATGGGGACGACACGCGGCCAGATCCTGCGCGTCTTCCTGGTTCAGGGCGGGCTGCTCGGCTTCGTCGGTTCGCTGTTCGGGGCGGCGATGGGTGCGTTCGCGTTGGTCTATTGGCACTCGGTCGCGCGTCAGGCCGACGGTACCGAGCTGTTTCCTTTGATCCTGGAGCACAGCCTGTTCGTCTACACGGCGCTGCTGGCTACTGCGACCGGTCTCCTCGCCGCGATGGCGCCGGCGGTGCGGGCTTCCAAACTCGATCCGGTGGAGGCGATCCGTGGCTGACCAGATCCTCCGTCTCGAAAGCGTCTGCAAGGCCTACAATGTCGGGCTGCCCACCGAAACCCAGGTGCTGCACGACATCGACCTCGAGCTCGACCACGGCGAGTTTCTGGCCCTCATCGGTCCGTCCGGCTCGGGCAAGAGTACGCTGCTCAACATCGTCGGGCTGCTCGACCGACCGACCTCGGGCCGCCTCCTGATCAAGGGCCAAGACACCGCGGCTCTCGACGATGCCAAGATTACCCGCCTGCGCGGCCACACCATCGGCTTCGTTTTCCAATATCATCTGCTGATATCCGCGTTCACGGCGCGGGAAAACGTCATGATGCCGATGCTGGTCGACAGTGGCTTCCCATCGGCGGGCATCGAAGCGCGAGCCAATCAGCTGCTGGCTCAGGTTGGATTGGAGAAATTCGCCGGCAATCTCGCCAACAACATGTCCGGCGGCCAGCAGCAGCGTGTCGCGGTGGCTCGTGCGCTCGCCATGAATCCCGATCTCGTGCTGGCGGACGAGCCGACCGGCAATCTCGACACCAGTTCGGCCGAGGCCGTGTTCAAGCTGATGCGCCAGGTGAACCGCGACAGCGGCACGAGCTTCCTTCTGGTGACCCATAATATGGACCTGGCGCGCCGCTGCGACCGGATCATCGAAGTGATCGACGGCCGCATTCGCGCCTGACGTTCCGGCAAGGCGGATTTTTCGGGGATATCAAAGGCTTGGGTCGGGCATTGGGGCATCGAAAAAGCCCCGTTCTTGCTTGCCTAGAGCGGCTGCTTCCTTTATCCGGTTGGCTGCCTTGCGTGCGGGCGGCTACGGCCGCCGCTTGGGCTGGGCGCAGGCATGACCCGGAAGAGTGGGCACCGGTTTTCCGCGAGGATCATGCCCGAGAGACAGATCGAATAGGATTACCCGCGAATGGCCAATGTTGTCGTCGTCGGCGCCCAGTGGGGCGACGAAGGGAAGGGCAAGATCGTCGACTGGTTGTCGGAGCAGGCGGATATCGTCGTCCGCTTCCAGGGCGGCCATAACGCCGGCCACACGCTGGTGATCAACGGCAAGACCTACAAGCTCGCGCTGCTGCCCTCGGGCGTTCTGCGCGAGGGCAAGCTGTCGGTGATCGGCAATGGCGTCGTGTTCGATCCCGCCGCCTTCCTCGACGAGGTCGCAAAGCTCAGGGCGCAGGGCGTCGATGTCAGTCCCGACAACCTGCGCGTTGCGGAAAACGTCACGTTGATCCTGCCGCTGCACCGCGAGCTCGATGCGCACCGCGAATCCGCAAGCGCGGCGACCGCGATCGGCACCACCCGTCGCGGCATCGGCCCGGCCTATGAGGACAAGGTCGGCCGCCGTGCCATCCGCCTGATGGATCTCGCCGATCACCAGACGCTGCCGCACAAGATCGACCGCCTGCTGGCGCATCACAACGCGCTGCGCCGCGGCCTCAACCTGCCGGAGTTCGACAGCGCGGTGATCCTGAAGGAGCTGATGGCGATGGCGCCGCAGCTTCTGCCCTACGCCGAGACGGTCTGGCGGCTGCTCGATATCGAGCGGCGCGCCGGCAAGCGCATGTTGTTCGAGGGCGCGCAAGGCGCGCTGCTCGACGTCGACCACGGTACCTATCCCTACGTCACCTCGTCCAACACGGTGGCGGCGCAGGCCGCCACCGGTGCCGGCCTTGGGCCGGGCGCGGTCGGCTACGTGCTCGGCCTGTGCAAGGCCTACACGACCCGCGTCGGCCAGGGCCCGTTCCCGACCGAGCAGGACAACGAGATCGGCCGCAAGATCGGCGAGCGCGGCCGCGAGTTCGGCACCAATACCGGCCGTCCGCGCCGCTGCGGCTGGTTCGACGCCGTGCTGGTCCGCCAGGCTGTCCGGACCTGCGGCATCAACGGCCTCGCGCTGACAAAGCTCGACATCCTCGATGGCTTCGACACCATCGAGGTCTGCACCGGCTACAGGCTCGACGGCAAGGAGATCGATCACTTCCCGGCCGGCGAGGGTGCCCAGGCCCGGGTCGAGCCGATCTACGAGACGATCGAGGGCTGGAAGGAGCCGACAGCCAGTGCGCGCTCCTGGGCCGACCTGCCGGCCCAGGCCATCAAATATGTCCGGCGGATCGAGGAATTGGTGGGATGTCCGGTCGCGCTGCTTTCCACCAGCCCCGAACGCGAAGATACTATCCTCGTGCAAAACCCGTTTGAGGCTTAACGATCTCTTACCAGGACGCGGGTATAGTTGAGTAGAAATGGCTGATTACTATCCGCTGATCGCCCGCGCTATTGCCGCCCTGGACCCCAACGCTCCCGGCGAAAGCCGTCGCGCGCTCTATGAGCGGGCGCGCACCGCCCTGATCGCGCAGCTGCGCAGCGTGCAGCCGCCGCTCTCCGAATCCGAGATCACCCGCGAAAGGTTGTCGCTGGAAGAGGCCGTCCGCAAGGTCGAATCGGAGGCTGCCCAGCGCGCCCGCGATGCCTCGCGCCCCGGCAGCGGACGCAGCGGCGGAAGCGGCGATGCGTTTCGACGCGCCAGCACCCGGGCCGCCGAGGGCAACCCGCCTGCGGCGCCGCCGCGGACGCGTCCGGCTCCGCCGCCGCCGCGGGCCGATCGGCCGTCCGTCAACGTCGACGACCAGGGCGATGCCCAGCGTACTCCACGCGCGCCCCGTTTCGACGCCCCGCGGCAGCCCGGACCGTCCGCGCCGCCGCCGATGCCGGAGCCGCCAGCGGCCGGACGCGATCGCGGCGGAGCGCGCCGTCCGCCCGATCTTGGGCCTCCGCCGCCGCTGCCGCCGGCACCGGGCGTGCGCGGCTTCCGCGACATCACGGCCGATGCCAATGATCTCGGCGGCGCTGCCGCGCAGGCCAACCGCGCCGCGCGCCGAACTTACGCCAACGTGCCTTCGCCCTCGCCGGAATTCGACCGGCTCGAGCCGAGCCTGGAAAACCGCGCCGGCGAGTCCGAGGCGCCCTATTCCTACGACGAGTCGATCGAGGAGGCCGAGCGTTACACGCCGCAGCCGCCTTCGCCGCGTCCGCGCGTCGCCCCCGAGCGCGAGGCCAAGAAGCGCGCCCGCACCGGCTCCGCCTTCCCGTTCAAGAGCGCGATCGCCGTCGGCATCGTGCTGATCCTGGTCGGCGCCGGCATCCTCTGGGGCAAGCCGCTGCTCCAGATTGCGACCAATCTGTTCAAGTCCTCGCCGACCCAGGTGGTGGAGGCGCCGAAGGATGCCTCGCAGCCGCAGACCAAGCCGAAGATCCCCGATCGCGTCGGTCAGCCTTCGGCCAGCGAACAGCCGGTCGCGCCGGTGGCGCAGAAGGTCGTGCTCTACGACGAGGATCCGTCCGATCCGAAGGGCAAGCAATATGTCGGCTCGGTGGTGTGGCGGCTGGAGCCGATCAAGGCGTCGGGCAACCAGAAGGCCGACGTTGCCGTGCGCGCCGACATCGAGATTCCCGACCGCAAGTTCAAGATGACGATGTCGTTCCGCCGCAATACCGACTCCTCGCTGCCGGCGAGCCACACGGCGGAGCTGACCTTCATCCTGCCGCCGGATTTTCCGGGCGGTAGCGTCTCCAACGTGCCGGGCATTCTGATGAAGTCCAACGAGCAGGCGCGCGGCACGCCGCTCGCCGGCCTCGCGGTCAAGGTCACCGACGGCTTCTTCCTGGTCGGCCTGTCCAACGTCGACGCCGACCGCGCCCGCAACGTCCAGCTGCTGAAGGAGCGCTCGTGGTTCGACGTGCCGCTGGTCTATGCCAACCAGCGCCGCGCCATCATCGCCATCGAGAAGGGCGCGCCCGGCGAGCGCGCCTTCAACGACGCCTTCGCCCAGTGGGGCGATTAGGCGAGCGCTGTCATTCCGGGGCGACGCGTAGCGTCGAGCCCGGAATCCATCTTCCCACATCACGTTCTGCGCGATCGATTCCGGGCTCGCGCTCCGCGCGCCCCGGAATGACTCGGAGCAGCTACTGCGCCGTTGCTTCCCGCTTGCGCGATGCGACCGCCTCGCGGTCCATCACGGCGCGGCAGCCGGGACTGACCTGCGCCTTGTTCCGCACCATGCAGGCCCTGACCCTGGGGATGTCAGGAATTTCGCTGGAGCACAGCCGCATCGCATCGCCCGTGCACATCTGCTGCGCTTCGGACGAGAAGGCGAGGCCGGGTGAGGTCTGGAATGCGATGGCGGTGGTTGCGATGGCGAAGAGCGAAGTGATCGTCTGATAGCGTGTCATGCAGAATGGGTCCCCGATTCCCTGGGCTTGAGCCACTTGGTTTTGGGGCGCCGCACGCGACTTGATCTGCCGCATGTCACAGCCTTCACGCCGGGAACTCACTCCCGCGTGTGGTCGCTCGATTTCTTGATGTTCGAATCGAAAAGTGCTGCGCCGCCCGAGCGAAGTATGCGCCATTGTCGCGCGGCTGCAATGGTCGGCATGAATGAATTTGCAGTTGTTGCGTGGACGTCACGCAGAATGCGCGCGCACGCGATCAGATCAGCCGATCGGAGGACGCGCTCGCTTGTTCCCCGTCGCTTGCGCCGAGCGCGGCGGCGTGTTCCTCGACGGCGGTGACGCCCTTGGCCGTGAGCTCGAACAGGTCGCCGTCCTTCATGACGTAGCCGTCGGCGATCAATTGTCCCATCTTGCCGTGGCGGTCGTCGGCGAAGGCAACGGATTGGCTGATGTCCCGCAGGATTGAGAGTTCTTCGTCGTGCAACATGGCGTCACTCTCCCTTGCGGAAATCGGTCCGATCCTCACATGCCGTGGCTTTGGAAGACCTTGCTGCACGCGCGCGACAGCTTGGCCCGGTTGGCCTGCAGACAGCCCTGCACTGCGCCGTCATTGCCGAGGTCCTTGCGACAGAAGCGCGATGCGTCCCGCGAGCAGGCCTGCTGTTCCTGCGGCGAACCCATGTGGCCCTGCGCAAGCGCGGGAGCATTCGACAGGGCGGTCAGGGCGATTGTCGCCAGAAGAAGTTTGCGGGCCATCGGTGGCTCCAATTTGCCAAAGGTAAATTCAGGTCCTGCATGAACTCATCGCCTTGCCACTTGTTCCCCTGGCGCCGCGCCCGCTATTCAATGTTCCCGCGGCGCTGCTATAATCCACCGCAGACGTGTGAGGGTGTTTGATGAAACGCTATCTGGTGTTTGCGCTGGTTGGCCCGTTCGTCGGCGGGTTCCTGCTGCTGCTGACGACGACTTATCAGTCCGGCTATTGGACCCAAACCAATCTCGCCGAGGTCGGCAAGCTGTTCGCAGTGTTCTTCAAGACCCTGCAATACAGCTATCTGTTCGGCCTGCTGCCCTCCCTGATGATCGGGGCGATCGATGACATCCTGATCCACGTCAGGCGCGTCGGCCCGGGCCTGCGGATGCTGCTGGTCGGCCTGTTCGCCTTCGTGCTGGCCTCGCTCACCTACAGCTCGCGCGGACCGGATTCGGGAGCGGTGCAGTTCGTTCTGTACGGCCTCGTCGGATTCGTGCCGGCGGTGATTTCGTCCTGGCTCGTGCATAAATACGTCGAGGAGCCGCAGCCGGTCGCGGCGTCGACCTGAGCGCGACGTTCGGGCGCGGCGCAGCAACTTCAGCCGAGCCGGCGCGTTTCCCTGAGGTCATGACCATGTCCGATGACGAGATCCTCGCTCCGCGCCGGCCCCGTTCGGGGAGCGGCCCGCACGCGACCTCTTCGGACGCCGAGGCGCGCGGGCCGATCATCGACCAGGAGGGGCGAGAAATCCGACCCGAAACGCTGGAGCAGGGCTTTCGCGAGTTCCGGTTCGAGTTCGGCAAGGACAATCCATTCGCCGGCAGCCCGTTCGGCAATCTGACGCGCGAGCAGCGGATCGCGCGGCTCGAGGCGATCGCAAAGCTGCTCGACGTCGCCTTCATCCTGCCCGGCACCAATATTCGCTACGGCATCGACGGGCTGATCGGCCTGATCCCGGTCATCGGCGACATCATCACCACGGCGATCTCGCTGTGGCTGGTGCGCGAGGCCCGTGCGCTGGGCGCGCCCTGGTATATCACCGCGCGCATGCTCGGGAATGTCGCGCTCGACGGCGTGGTCGGAATGGTGCCGTTCGCCGGCGACGCTTTCGACGTGATGTTCCGCGCCAACATGCGCAACGTGCGCCTGTTGCGCCGCTGGCTCGACAGGCAGCCGCGGCTTTAGTTCTTCTTCCCCTCTCCCCGCAGGCCGGAAGAGGGAGAGTAATGAGCGTCGCCAAAACGCAGAAAGCGCGACGGCCTTTCGGCCGTCGCGCCTTCTACGCACATCGTAAGGCTCAGCGAAAAACTTACGCCGCGTCCGCGTCGGTCTCGGCTGCCGGTGCCGGCTTGGGGCGGCGGGGCAGCGGGAAGGCTTCGCTCTCATAGAGCGAGCGGATGCCGTTCTGGTCGAACCGCGCTTCCTCGACCTGGAGATAGGCGCCGTTCAGCGAATCCGTCGGCAACTGCTCCATCGCGAACTGCACGGCTTCGGCCGCGGTGCCGAACCGGCGATAGGTGAAGCCGGCACGCTTCTTCTTGCGGATCGCAGCGGGGAAGAGTTCGGCGGAAGTGTTGAAGTTGAACGGACGCAGTGGACGCATGGTCAAAGACCTCGTGATCTTCTCTGGGGCTTTAAGCGCGTGGGGTTGGGGAGGGCAGGGGCCGCGATCAAGCGGGCCCGCCGCGCATGTCATTTTCGTCCTCTAATATAGGCCGATTTGACGGAAATGCGACCCCTGCGATGGGAGATGATGAATCCGCGCATGGCAGCCCCGCGGCTGGAATAAGTCTAGCTATTTCAATTAGTTATATGGCTCAAACCTTGCCGAGAAGCAGCAGGACCACCAACACCACCAGCACGACCCCGCCGATGCCCATGCCGGAATGGCCGAGGCCATAGCCGTAGCCGCCGAACCGGCCGGACAGGCCGCCGACAAGATAGATGATCACCAGGATGATCAAGACGGTCCCAAGGGTCATGGCATCCTCCCCGGCGGCCGCCAAGTTGCGCTGATCGGCCGCACCGCCAAAGAAGAAAAGCACATCGAGCGGCCGGGTTCCACGAAGGAACCCGACCGTTTAAGTCTCTTATTTGGGCTCCAGCTTCAATGCGGCCGAGTTGATGCAATAGCGCAGGCCGGTCGGCCCGGGTCCGTCGGGGAAGACGTGGCCGAGATGGCCACTGCACTTGGCGCAGAGCACCTCGGTGCGGATCATGCCGTGGCTGGTGTCGTTCTCCTCGTCGATATGGCTCTCGACCGCAGGCTGGGTGAAGCTCGGCCAGCCGCAGCCGGAATCGAACTTGGCGTCGGACTCGAACAGCACATTGCCGCAACCGGCGCAGACATAGGTTCCGGCGCGGTGGTCATGCTCGTACTCGCCCGAGAAGGGACGTTCGGTCGCCTTCTCGCGCAGCACCGCGTACTGCATCGGCGTCAATTCGCGCCGCCATTGCTCTTCGCTCTTGATGACCTTGTCGTCCGTGGCCTTCGTTTTGGTGTCGGGCATGGGTCTCCCGTTCGTAAGATGATCTTGCGATCAGTTGGTGGCCTTGCTGGCGCTCACCAGCGTCGGCTTTTCAATGTAGTTATCCGCGAACAGCTTTTTCAGGTTCTCGACCTTGGGGAGGTCGTTATAGGCGATGTAAGGCTGGTTCGGGTGCAGTGTCAGATAGTCCTGATGGTAGGCTTCCGCCGGGTAGAACGCCTCCAGCGCGCCGACCTTGGTCACGATCGGCTTGCCGAACACCTTGGCGCTGTTGAGCTGGGCAATGTAGGCCTCCGCCACCTTCTTCTGCTCGTCGGAGGTGGTGAAGATCGCCGAGCGATATTGCGGTCCGGTGTCGGGGCCCTGGCGGTTGAGCTGGGTCGGGTCGTGCACCACCGAGAAGTAAATCTGGAGGATCTTGCCGTAGGAGATCTTCTTCGGGTCGTACTTGATCTCGACAGACTCGGCATGGCCGGTTCGGCCGCTCGAGACCGTCTGGTAGTCGGCGGTCGCCTTGGTGCCGCCGGCATAGCCGGAGACCGCGTTGATGACGCCTGCGGTGTGCTGGAAGACGCCTTGCACGCCCCAGAAGCAGCCGCCGGCAACCACGGCGGTCTGGGTCCCGCTCGCCGGGGCAACATCCAGGGCGGGGGCAGGAATTACCACGGCGTCCTCCGCAGCTTGGGACGGCGCGGCAAAGGCCAGCGCAAAGGTGAGCGAGATGGCGGTGGTTGCGGCCAGCAGGGAGGCGAGGGCAGGTCGGCGCATGGCGGATCCTCTTTCTGAAGGTCTGACAGTCTAGGGCGGTCGGGGCCGGACGAACAGTTGCCCGGCCGCCTTTTCGCATCATCCGAGGTACGGACGCAGCCGCCGATTGTTACGACGGGGCGGACACGAGTCCGTGAAAGGAGCTGCCAGGAAGCGGTTCGATATCATCCGCGACGACGTCTGGGCCGCGACCAGGCACGGGCAGCAGCCTACCTACGGCTCGCCGCCGGGACGGGAAGACTTCTTTCTATTTCGTCGCGGGGCAATGAAGACCGGCGCCGCGCGCGGTCAGATCAGCGAATTGAACCAATCGAACGCGGTGGAATGTCCGTTCAACGCGGAACTGTCGCCATAGAGACTCGCCAGGAACGTGACGCGATGGCTTGCACCACCAACCGCCACGCCGTCCGCAAAATGTCCACCGGCGGCGATCGCCGGCTTGACCAGTCGCGGGTGCAGCGCTTCGTCAGCCAATCCGTAATAGAACCGGATCGGGGAATCGTAGTCCCAGAAAGTCGCGCCGTTGCGACCGAGCTGGCGCAGCAGCCTGCTGTTGGTGTCATGGGTGAAGCGGTCGAAAAACCCGTCCACCAGGAAGTCCGCGGCCGGCGGAACACTCTTCGCGCTCTCGCCGTCCAGGCTGTAGTCGGCCCAGTATTTTTCCGCGAACGCCTGGTATTGGGGCTTGATGGCCGTCTTGAACAGATCGCTTAGGCCGTAATACTGGCGATAGCTTCCGAGCAGCACGATCAGGCATGGCGTGATCCAGGCCGGAGGCATCGGGTACGTCACCGTCGACGGGATAAAGGATGTCGGGTCGACCCAGTAATGGAAGCTCTCGGCGAGATTGTTGAACGGGCTCTGGGCCGCGGTTGCCGTCACCTTCATGCCGCGGCGCTGCATCTCCTGCTTGAGCCATTGCGTGTTCAGCGCGCCCTGCGACCAGCCGTTCAGAAACAATGCGGATCGGCGGAGGCCGAGCGTTTTCAGCTCGAGGAGGCCGGCCTCGAGCACGTCGAGGCAGCACCGCGCGGTGGCGCCCTTCACCGCGTAGGCTTCGCCGCGGCCGTTGCGGTATGGGCCCTTGCCGATGTAGTCGGCGGCGATGACGGCATAGCCGTTGCCGGCGAAGCGCTGGACGTTGAACAGCGTCTCCAGCGAGTCGACGTTGTCGCGAAGCTGGTAGGCTTCGTCGCCAAGCCGCAACAGGTTCGACGGAACCTGGTCGAACGACAGGATCGTGCCGTGCTGCCAGGACAGCACCGGCAGCGCGCCGCGCACGCCGACGGGGACAGCGACGAGCCCGCTGACCTTCACGCGCTCACTCGTCTCAGGCACGTGCGTCGTGGTGGTGATACGCCGCAGCTCGACATCGTAGCGGGCGGCATGCTTGTCGGAAAAATCCTTGGGCAGGACGTCGTGTTCGTTGAACACCGCGTAGAATTGCGCCGCCAGTGCGTCGAGCCGCTGCTTCGAGACCCGCACCGGCTTGTCCGGCCGCGCATGCGCCGCGGGCAACGGGGCCGATCGCGCAAGTCTCGGCGCCGCGATCGACGCGGCAAGCGCGCCGGCCGCAATGCCTGCCGATTTCAGAAACCCGCGACGGCTCGCGTCGGAGGGATCACCACGCGCATCGCGGTAATCGGGTCTTGGTTCAGCCATGCGTGCCCTCCTGCCGACGGCGCGGTGATACATCGCAAAGCCTAGCGTTTGGTGAATGTATCTGTGCCGTCCGAGTTACGGCATCACACCACGACGCTCAGCCGTTTCGCCGCGCGCGTTATGCCCGTGTACAGCCATCTGGCGCGGCTGTCCTGGAACGCAAAGCTCTCGTCGAACAGCACGACGTCGTCCCATTGCGAGCCCTGCGACTTGTGCACGGTGAGCACGTAGCCGTAGTCGAACTCGTCATAGGGCTTGCGCTGCTCCCAGGCGATCTGCTCAATGCCGCCCTCGAAGCAATCGGCGCGCACCGATACCTTCGTCACCTTGTGGCCGAAATCCTCGTCGGGCGACAGCCGCATGCTGAGGATGCGTGACTTCGAGCGCGAGGTGTTGCGCGACTTCACGCGCCACAGGCCGCCGTTGAACAGGCCCTTCTTGCGATTGTTGCGCAGGCACACCAGCTTGTCGCCGGCCACGGGAAAAACGTCCTCGATGTTCTGGCGCTGGCGCACCCGCATGTTGTAGGCGCGGCGGGTGTTGTTGCGGCCGACGAGGACCTGGTCGGCGCCCATGACCCGATCGGGGTCGAGCTCCTTGCGCGAGACCACCTCGCTCTCGCCGTAGCGGCCGATGTCGAGCTCGCGGCCTTCGCGAACGTCCATCGACATCCGCACGATCGGATCGTCCTGCGCCTGGCGGTGCACCTCGGTCAGCATCGCGTCCGGCTCCGAATTGGTGAAGAAGCCGCCGCCCTGGATCGGCGGCAGCTGCGCGGGATCTCCCAACACGAGCAGCGGGCAGTCGAACGACATCAGGTCGCGTCCCAGTTCGGCGTCGACCATCGAGCATTCGTCGATCACGATCAGCTTGGCCTTGGACGCGGGCGCGTCGTCCCACAATTCGAAGCTCGGCTGCTCCTCGCCGGACTCGCGGGCGCGGTAGATCAGCGAGTGGATGGTGGAGGCGTCGTCGCAACCCTTGTTGCGCATGACGAGAGCGGCCTTGCCGGTGAAGGCGGCGAACTTCACCTCGCCGTCGACGCCTTCGGCGATGTGCCGGGCTAGAGTCGTCTTGCCGGTCCCGGCGAAGCCGAACAGGCGGAACACCGGCGGCGTGCCGTTGCGGCCGGGCTTGGCCTTGAGCCAGTCGCCGACGGCCTTGAGCGCGGCATCTTGATGCGGGGTGAAAGTGGCCATGTGTGACTTGAGGAGGGGCGAAACAACGCGATTCGCCTCCCTCAAAACTAACCATTCACGCCGGCCGTTCAAGTCGGCCTGACGGTCCTACTGCCAGCCGGGAACGCCGCGCATGTCGGGCAGCTGGTGGGCGATGCCCTTGTGGCAGTCGATGCAGGTCTTTTCCTTGGTGAACAGGAAGCGCTGGTGCGCCACCGAGGCACGCGGCGATTGCTTGGTGATGTCCATGGAATCGGCGCTGTGGCAGTTGCGGCATTCCAGGGAGTCGTTGGCCTTGAAGCGCGCCCATTCGTGGATGGCGAGCTCGAGCCGATGGTCCTGGAATTTTTCGCGCGTGTCGATGGTGCCGAAGATCTTGCCCCAGACCTCCTTCGAAGCCTGCATCTTGCGCGCGATCTTGTCGGTCCAGTTGTGCGGCACGTGGCAATCCGGGCAGGTCGCGCGAACGCCGGAGCGATTGCTGAAGTGGATGGTCGATTTCAGCTCGGCGTAGACGTTGTCCTTCATCTCGTGGCAGCCGGTGCAGAACTTCTCGGTGTTGGTAAGTTCCAGCGCGGTGTTGAAGCCACCCCAGAAGATCACGCCGGCAACGAAGCCGGCCAGCACCAGGGTGCCGAGCGCGAACACCGAGCTCGGCCGCGTCAGCACCCGCCAGAGCTCCAGCGCAAAGCCCCAGCTTCGCGCGATGAAGCCGCGCTTGACCTTCATCTCGGCATCGGGCTCGTCAGCAGTCGTCGTCATCGCCGACCACCGGGGCTGGAGCGAGACAGCAGCGTGTCGATGTCGGTGAAATCGTTGCTGACCGGCGGATTGGCCGTATTCTGCGGCACGTGGCATTCCGTGCAGAAGAAGCGGCGCGGCGAGACCGAGCCCAGGAACTGGCCGTCGCGATCCATGAAGTGCGTGATCGAAACCATCGGCGCCTGCGATTCCGCCGTGCGCGCACGCGCATGGCACGACAGGCATTTGTTGCCGTTGAGATCGATCTGGTAGCCGTCGATGGTGTGCGGAATCACCGGCGGCTGCTCGGGATAGTTTCGGACTTCCTTCTCCGAGGTGTTGCGGTTCGGCAGCATCGGCGGGGCCGGACCCTCGTCATTGAGCGGGGCCGGGCCGCGCAGGCCCGACGTTACGGTCTGCGCCGTCAATGAGCTCGCGCCCGCTGCGATCGCGAAGGCGATGAGGACGATTGCGGATCGTTTCATCATGACAGGTTCACCCGCTCGATGCGCACGGCGCATTTCTTGAAGTCGGTTTGCAGCGAGATCGGATCGGTGGCGTCGAGCGTCACCTTGTTGATCAGCTTGGATTCGTCGAACCACGGCACGAAGACGAGGCCACGCGGCGGCCGGTCGCGGCCGCGCGTCTCGATGCGGGCACGGATGAAGCCGCGGCGGGAGACCACCTTCACCTCGTCGCCCCGGCGCAGCTTCATGTCCTGGGCGTCATCGGGGTGCATGAAGCAGACCGCTTCGGGGAAGGCCTTGTAAAGCTCGGGCACGCGGCGCGTCATGGTGCCGGAATGCCAGTGCTCCAGCACGCGGCCGGTCGAGAGCCAATAGGGGTATTCGTTGTCCGGCGATTCCGCCGGCGGCTCGTAAGGCAACGCGAAGATCCGGGCCTTGCCATCGGAATGGCCGTAGAACTGCACGTCGGTGCCTGCCTTGACGTAAGGGTCGCTGCCTTCGCGGAAGCGCCACTTCGTCTCCTGGCCGTTGACGACCGGCCAGCGCAGGCCCCGCTCGCGGTGATAGCTGTCGAACGGCGCAAGGTCGTGGCCGTGGCCACGACCGAATTGGGCATATTCCTCGAACAGGCCCTTGTGGACGTAGAAGCCGAACGCCTTGGATTCGTCGTTGGCGTAGCCCGGCTCGATATCGGTCACGGGGAATTTGTCGACCTGGCCGTTCCTGTAGAGCACGTCGAACAAGGTCTTTCCGCGATATTCGGGCTTCTTGGCGATCAGTTCCTCGGGCCACACTTCCTCGACCTTGAAACGCTTGGAGAACTCCATGAGCTGCCAGAGATCCGACTTCGACTCGCCTGGCGCCGAAACCAGCTGATGCCAGAACTGGGTGCGTCGCTCGGCATTGCCATAGGCGCCTTCCTTCTCGACCCACATTGCGGTCGGCAGGATCAGATCTGCGGCAAGCGCCGTTACCGACGGGTAGGCATCCGAGACCACGATGAAATTGTCGGGGTTGCGGAAACCCGGATAGGTCTCCTCGTTGGCGTTAGGGCCGGCCTGCAAATTGTTGTTGACCTGCACCCAGTAGGCGTTGATCAGGCCATCCTTCAGCATCCGGCTCTGCAGCACGGCGTGTGCGCCGTTCTTGTCGGGAATGGTGCCTTCGGGCAGCTGCCAGATGTGCTCGGCGTGGTCGCGATGCGCCTTGTTGGTCACGACCATGTCGGCAGGCAGACGATGCGAGAAGGTGCCGACCTCGCGCGCGGTGCCGCAGGCCGAGGGCTGGCCGGTCAGCGAGAACGGGCTGTTGCCGGGTGAGCAGATCTTTCCGGTCAACAGATGGATGTTGTAGACGAGGTTATTGCACCAGACGCCGCGGGTGTGCTGGTTGAAGCCCATGGTCCAGAACGAGACCACCTTCGTCTTCGGATCGGCATAGAGCTCGGCCAGGGCTTCGAGCCGGTTCAGCGGCACGCCCGACATCTGTGCCGCCTGCTCCAGCGTGTACTCCGAGACGAACTTGACGAAGTCGTCGTAGCTCATGTCGGTGGAGTCGTTGGCTTTTGCTGCCCCCGTCGCCTTCTTTTGCAGCGGGTGGTCGGGGCGCAGCCCGTAGCCGATGTCGGTCTGGCCGCGTTTGAACACCGTATGCTTGGCGACGAAGTCCTTGTTGACCCGGCCGGTCTTGATGATGTGATTGGCGATGGCGTTGAGGATGTAGAGGTCGGTCTGCGGCTTGAACACCATGCCGATGTCGGCAAGGTCGAACGAGCGGTGCTCGAAGGTCGAGAGCACGGCGACGCGCACATGCGGCGCCGAGAGCCGGCGGTCGGCGAGGCGTGTCCACAGAATGGGGTGCATTTCCGCCATGTTGGAGCCCCACAGCACGAACGCATCGGTGGCTTCGATGTCGTCATAGCAGCCGGGCGGCTCGTCGATGCCGAAGGTGCGCATCATGCCGGCCACGGCCGACGCCATGCAGTGGCGCGCATTCGGATCGATGTTGTTGGTGCGGAAGCCGGCCTTGAACAGCTTCGAGGCCGCATAGCCTTCCCAGATCGTCCACTGGCCGGAGCCGAACATGGCGACGCCGCTGGGCCCGCGCTTCTTGATCGCCTCCTTCCACTTCAGCTCCATGATGTCGAAGGCTTCGGTCCAGGACACCGGCGTGAACTCGCCGTTCTTGTCGTACTTGCCGCCCGTCTTGCGCAGCATGGGCTGCGTCAGGCGGTCATGGCCGTACATGATCTTGGAGAGGAAGTAGCCCTTGACGCAGTTGAGGCCGCGATTGACCTCGGCCTTGATGTCGCCATGGGTGGCGACGACGCGATTGTCCTTGGTGGCGACCATCACCGAGCAGCCGGTGCCGCAAAAGCGGCAGGCGGCCTTGTCCCATTTCATTTCGCTGTTATTGCGCTCGGTGACAAGGTTGGCGGCGAGGGCCGGAGCCGGAATGCCGGCAGCGGCCGCGGCGATCGCGGCAGCTTCCAACTTCAACATCTGGCGGCGGTCGAGCTTGGGCGATGTCATGACGGCTCTTCCTGACTCAGGTGGTTTCGATGGCGTGGAAGACGAGCGCTGCGGAATAGACGTTGGGCAGCGACTGGATGGTATTGAGCAGTGAGCCGAGGCTGCCCGCGTCCGGCGCTTCGGTGACGACGACCAGCTTGCCGCGCGGATCGCGGCCGTGGATCTCGCAGCCCGGCAGGGCGGCGATCTCGGCTTCGAGCTCGCCGAGACGCTCGGGTCGCGCCTGCACCAGGATGCTGGCGATCTCGGCGCCGGGCGGCGCGATGACGCGGTCGGCGCTGAGCACGCGGCCGGTGATCAAGGCGCGGCGGTTGAGTGTGGCGTGAGCCATGATGCCTGTCCTTGGTTGCAGGGGAATCAATGCGGGGAGGGCGGCGGGCCGGGAGGGCCGGCAAACATCTGGTAGATCCAGACGCCGAGCCCGTAAGAGCCGACGGTCCCGATCGCGAGGACGGGCATCACGACTGCGGTCAGGAACAGGAAGGCGAAGATCTCCATGCGCTTACGGCGCATGCGGGGAGGCATGTCGTCAGCGGCCGACATATTCGGTCTCTCTGAATGGTATGGGAATCATGACGGCTTCCGGGCCGTCGCCTCGTTGCACTTTTAAGTGCAATCCAGGAACAAACGCGTTGATTTGAATCAACGGGTCAATTTGCGGGGATGTCGCGCCGGAGCTTACCGGATCCGTCGCGCTGCTTCGTAAACGCGACGGATGGATGCATCTCCCGCGTGGCGGAATTGTGCTCCCGTAGACAGCGCCGCCTTACGCATTAAGATGCGCGTAACAACAATAATGCGGGAGAGCGGCGCCATGAAGTTCGGCATCTTCTACGAGCTGCAACTGCCGCGGCCCTGGGAAGCCGGCGACGAGTTGAGGCTCTATCAAAACGCGCTGACGCAGATGGAGCTCGCCGACAGGCTCGGCTACGATCATGCCTGGGTGGTCGAGCATCACTTCCTCGAGGAATATTCGCACTCGCCGTCGCCCGAATCGTTTCTCGCGGCGGCCAGCCAGCGCACGCAGAAGATCCGGCTCGGCCACGGCATTCTTCAGCTCACCACCAACCATCCGGCCCGTGTCGCCGAACGCGTCGCGGTGCTCGACCTGCTCTCGAACGGCCGCTGCGAGTTCGGCATGGGCGAGAGCGCGTCCATCACCGAGCTCACCCCGTTCGGCCGCGACATGGAGACCAAGAAGGAAGTGTTCGAGGAAGCGGTCGCCGCGATCTTCCCGATGTTTCGCGATGGTGGCAGCGAGCATCACGGTAAATACTTCGACATCCCCCTGCGCAACGTCGTGCCCAAGCCCGTGCAGAAGCCGCATCCGCCGCTGTGGATGGCGTGCTCGCAGCTGCCGACCATCGAGCGTGCCGGCCGGCACGGCTTTGGCGCGCTCGGCTTCCAGTTCGTCAGCGCGGACGCGGCGCATGCCTGGGTGCACGCCTATTACAATGCCATGACCAAACGGCTCACCAAGCTGGCGGATTACGAGATCAATCCGAACATGGCGCTGGTGTCGTTCTTCATGTGCGCCAAGACGGACGAGGAAGCGCGGGCGCGCGCCGACGGTGCCACCTTCTTCCAGTTCGCGCTGCGCTTCTACGGCGCCTCGCAGAACCGCCAGCGCCCCGCGCCCGGCACCGTCAACATGTGGGACGAGTACAACAAGTGGAAGCGCGACAATCCCGAGGCGCAGGAAGCGGCGCTGCGCGGCGGCCTGATCGGCTCGCCCGAGACGATCCGCAAGAAGCTGAAGCGCTTCCAGAGCTCGCATATCGACCAGGTCATCCTGCTCAACCAGGCGGGCAAGAACAGCCACGAGCACATCTGCGAATCGCTCGAGCTGTTCGGCCGCGAGGTGATGCCGGAGTTCCAGAACGATCCGGCCCAGGAAGCCTGGAAGCGGGGCGTGATGAGCGGTGAGATCCAGCTGGAAGAGATCGACACGCAGGCTTTCACCGACCGCTACGGCAAGCTCGCGATCAATGTGGCCCCGGTGAAGGCGGCAGGATAGGAGCCACTCTAATCCCAGTACGGAATGGCCGGGCGGGCGATCATCAGCCAGAAGATGACCAGCACGGCGGCGAACGCCGGGAATCCGAACGCAAACCACCAGCGGAAGAGTTGGTGATACCTGCTAGGCAGCTCGGTATTGCTCGCGACAGCTGCAATGGCAAGGTCGCGCATTTGCATCTGCATCCACACCACCGGAAGCCAGAATGCGCCGGTCACCAGATAAAGGACGATGGAGGCCGCAACCCAGCCGTCGCCAAGCGAATACCCGCTCGACCAGGCGAGCCATGTGCCGGTGATCGGCTGCAGGACCACGGCACTCGCCGTGAACATGAAGTCGGCCAGCACCACCGTCCGGGCCACCGCCGCGATCTCGCGGCAATCGCCGCGCAGATGCGCCACCAGCATGAAGAAGGCGATGCCGGCTCCGGTGCCGAGCAGGACCGCGGCACCGATGATGTGCAGCATCTTTACGAGGAAATAGAGCATCAGCGATCCTCCCGGATCGCCATGGCCACCAGGTTGAGCATGATCACCGGCCAGATCTTCAGCATCGGGCCGAGCGGATCGGCCCACAGCCGCGGCACCAGAACGGTCCCGATCACGGCATAGGTGAGCGAGATCATCAATGCTGCCCACAGCCCGTAGCGGCTCAGCGGCCGCCAGAGAACGGCGAGGCCGATCACGATGTCCGCCAGCGCGCCTGCGGTGACGGTGAGCGCCGCGACGTTCCCTTGCAGTCCGCCCTCCCGCAGCAGCGACATGCCGATGTTCCAACCGGCGCTCAGCGAGACAATGCCCGTGGCGATCCAGAACACGCCGAAAACGCCGAAGATCATCGGCTTGAGCGCATACAGCCGAGCAAACCAGCGCTCCTGCACCGAGGCGGGCTCACGTGCGAGCGCCGCCTCGAGATCGCGCGGATTTACGCCGGTGGCCTGACGCCACGGCCCGGGATCGCCGGTCGCGCCGCGCCGCATTTCCGCCTGCGCGGTCGAGTTGATGGGGGCTGCCCAACCCAGCATCTGCGCGACGTCGCCGGCGCGATAAGCCGCTGAAGCCGCCCAAGATGGCAGGTGCAGGCGGTAAGCCGGCCGCCAGCGCAGCCAGGAACGAAACAGCGCGACCACGTCGCTGAAGTCAATCCGCTCTGGACCGGCCAATTCAAGGGCGACGCGGGATGGAGCCTCCGATCGCAGGAAGAACACCGCCGTCTCGACCACGTCGTCGAGATGGACGGGTTGAATAGCTGCCGTGTCGGGCATGACGGGAAGGATCGGGAGGGACGCCAGACCTCGCAACAGCGCGCTGCCACCGTACGCTGGACGACCCACAACGACAGAAGGCCGCAGCACGACCCAATCGAGATCCCGCGCCATCAAGACGGATTCGCCCTCGCGCTTGCTGCGGGAAAAATCGCTGCGCGCATCGACATTGCTGCCGATCGCCGAGAACAGGATGACCCGGCGGACGCCTGCACTTTCGCAGGCCGCATAGAGCGCCGCACTGCCCGCGACATGGACGCCTTGCATGTCTTGTCCCTGCAGCGCACCAGCCGTATTGACCACGGCATCGACACCGGCGAGAAGGCTTGTCCACTTGTACGGATCTGTGGTCCGGGCGAGATCGAGACTGATGTGGCGTGGATCGCGCGCCGTCGCCGGATTGCGCGAGACCAATATGCATTCGTGCCCGTCTGCGGTCAGTCTGGCGTAGATGGCCGATCCAATAAGCCCTGTGCCGCCGACGAGCAGGATACGCATCTCCCGATCCTTCGATAGCGGCCCGGATACTGCAACCGCTGATGAAACTCTCGAGATCCAGAGCGATAAATCGGGACTGGTGCGATCGTTCCTGCCACGGGAGCGGAAGATTCGCTGTCGGCAACGCCTTTCGCGGGGAGCATGTGACGTTGCAACGCGGACGGGTGCTGTGCATTTGGTGCCAAGGGCCGTTACGGCCTGGGGCCTGTGACCTCAAGTGGGGCTCGGATTGTGAAGAAGGGTTGAATTCGCAAGTCGCTCCGACTTCCGTCGCAATTCCCTTGCTGTTATCCTCCAGCAAAACAAGCGCCTTTCGGAGGAAGCGATGCGACCGGGTGGGATGCCCTCAAGTCTGGCGGCTGGCGACGTGACGTCCGCGGTGCTCGCCATCGGTCGTCCCGACTTCCCGAACATCCTCATCGACACGTTGCGGGGCCAGGCCGGTGTCGGCCATTGCATGGTGTTCGCGCTCTACCGCTCTGGTAGCGCGACCTGCCTGCTCGATGCCGGCAACATTCCGATCGGCGGCGATCTCGGTGCGGCCTATGCCGGCCAGTTCCACGAATCCGACCCCAACCGCGATGTGCTGTTCGAAGGCGAGCGAGGCGGGCCGATCATGTTGCCCGCGTTCGCGCCGCGCATGTACGGCGCGCGCTACCGAAAGATATTCTTCCACGATTCCGGCATCGTCGACAAATGCGCCACCGCGATCTGGGCTGGCGACACCTGCTTCTACGTCAACTTCTATCGCATTGCGGCCCAGGGCCGCTTCACCACGGCGCAGCGCGAGCGGCTTCAGGCGATCGCACCGGCGATCGGCGCGAGCGTGGCGCGCCATTTTCAGGGCAAAGCAACGCCCGAGCAGTCTCTCGCCGAATTGTTCGCGACCCGGGCGCCGCTCGCTTCTCTCACGCCGCGCGAGCAGGAGGTTTGCCGGCGCATCCTCGCGGGCTTCAGCTCCGAGGCGATCTCGCAAGGACTCGGCATCAGCCTGCATTCGACATTGACTTATCGCAAGCGCGCCTATCAGCGGCTCGGCATCTCCTCGCAAGGAGAGCTGTTCGCGATCGTGCTGCAGCTGCTGACGCGCAGCCTGAACTGAGGCATCCTTGAGATCGGTGATGCCCGGTTCCGAGAGCAGGCGACCGCGTAGATCCCGTTCGGGCCCTGCGGGATGCGTCGAACCGCATCCGCATCGCGTCACGAGCGATCTGAGGCGGTCAACGCCCACGGATGTCTTTCATATCTGAGCCTGTCGCGGCATTGGCAGTCCGTCAGGAGGAGCGCCGCGGTGAAGATCGGAGTGATTTCGGATACGCATGGCCTGCTTCGGCCGGAGGTGGCGCACTTGTTCGCCGGCGCGTCGCATATCATTCATGCCGGCGATATCGGCGCCGAACATGTGCTCCAGGGGCTACGCCGGATTGCGCCTGTCACGGCTATCCGCGGCAATGTCGATAGCGGCGGCTGGACGCAGAGCTATCGGGATACGGAAACCGTCCGCCTCGGGCGGCACGTCTTCTATGTCCTGCACGATCTGAACGAACTGCAGAGCAAGCCAGCCTCCGATGGCACCGACGTCGTGATTTGCGGCCATTCGCATCGCGCGAGCATCAGGACGGTCGACGGGGTCCTTTATCTGAATCCCGGAAGCGCCGGGCCACGGCGCTTCAAGCTTCCAATCACAGTGGCGACGCTCGATCTCGATGACGGGACCGCACCTCGGCCGGTCCTGCACACGCTGGGCGGGACCTAGCAGAGGGTGATTTTCGCAGATGGCGGTGGACCGACCTGCAATTGGGTGCACGCCGTCCGTTGACCAGGAGGCAACGCGCCTTGGAGACACTTCGCCAGCTTCTGTCCGCGGAGGACATTGTCCAGTTTGTGATCTCAACCCGGTGAGCGCCGCTAGGCTCCAATCCCGTGAATATCGCGGGCCGGCTGCTCCTCGAGGATTCGCCTCACCGCTTGTGAGCATCGTCCGCACCTGACCGTGCAGCCCAGGCAGTCGTAGACCTGCGCGGCCGAGCAAAGCTCGTCGTCGATCGACACGGCGCCTCTGATGTCGTGATCGCTGATGACGTTGCAGGAACAGACGATCATGCCGGATTCCAGTGTATCGAGCGCCGAGCAGCGTGGAGCCTGATGGCGGCGGCTATCGCCTCGGCAATGGCGCGTCCGCGCTGATCCGTTCCCGTCCATTGGGCATCGCGGCTGCGGGGATCGACCTCCAGCAGCTTCACGCCGGCAGGGACCTCGCTGCCGTCGCGGGCGATACCGCGCAAAACACCGTCACGCGGCGCAAGCACCGGAACGCCGGACAGATGGCCGAGCACCAGATCCCTGTAGACGCGGGTGCCGATCTCGATCGGCGTGTGCCAGCGTCCCGCGGACTGTGAGTAGACGAAACGTTCTGCACCGACTTCGCCCAGCGAACTCGCCACGCCGTCGGCGACATCCGTCCAGCGCGTGTCGGTCACGAGCCCGATCTTGCCGGGCCGGGTCTCCACCGCAACGTCGCAATTGAAGGTCGAGGAGAAGCCGGGGCCGAGCCCGATCGTCAGCCGGGCGAGCCGTCGGAGGTCGGGTGTGATGCGGCGCTTCTGCAGACGGGCGTCGATCAGTAGGTCGATGTGCCGGACCGGAAGCAGGTCGAGCAGGCCGAGCCAGGTTACCAGGATCTGCGGCGGCCGGCCCAGTGCCTGATAGACCTGCAGGCCGTCATCCACCCGTTCCGCCACGAACTCCTCGAGCTCCGCGGTGTCGGTGTAGAGCGCGTCATGGAAGGCCATCTTGCGCCGGATCACAGGTGGATCGGGATCGTGTGACAGCACCACACAATATCCCGCACGGACGAGCTGGATGGCGGCCGCGGAGGCGATCTCGTTGGTGCCGAGGATAACGGCAAAGAGACGTTGGTCGTTCGGCTGGGACATTTGAAACCACGGTTGCAGAGAAATGTGCAAGGCGCGAGCCGGCCCGGACCAGGAAGAGCAAGAGCCGGGCCATTTGGAACGATTGAAAAAGAGCGCTCAACTGCCGATCAACATTCACGAACCCGTCGCGTACCGATCTGGTCCGAAAGCACACGCGCGCGTGTTGCAAACCTTCCATCGTGTCGAAAAGCCGACATCAAGCCGGGAAAACCGCAACGATTGGAGGCGTGGCCCAAATCCTGCAAAGTTGATCCTGTCGTAATCGCCGAGCGTCCGATCGGACGCAGTGAGGAGTTGACGTGAGGCTCGATCTGCTTGATCGCGATGCTGCGCCGGGTGGCGCCTCCGCGCCAGATCTCGCTTTGTGCCCGTTTCACGGCGACAAATCGCGCGCACAAGGCGGGCAACGAAAGACGCTGGTGCTGACCGGCGCGTCTCGCGGCATCGGCCACGCGACGGGGAAACTGTTCTCGGAGGCTGGCTGGCGGATCATCACCTGCTCCCGGCAACCCTTCGATGGCGAGCGATGTCCGTGGGATTCCGGGACGGACAATCACGTGCAGGTCGAATTGAGCGACCACCGCGCGCTGCCGCGCGCAGTCGCCGACATCAAGGAGCGGCTCGGGGGCGGGCCGCTGCATGCGTTGATCAACAATGCCGGCATTTCGCCGAAATCCGTCGACGGCTCGCGGCTGAATTCGCTGACGACGCCGGTGGAAACCTGGATGAGCGTGTTCCACGTCAACCTCCTCGCGCCGGTCCTGTTCGCTCAGGGCCTCGTGGAGGAATTGAAGCGGGCTGCCGGTTCGATCGTCAACGTCACCTCGATCGTGGGCTCGCGGGTACATCCGTTTGCCGGCACGGCCTATGCGACGTCGAAGGCCGCGCTCGCGTGCCTCACCCGCGAGATGGCGCACGACTACGCGCCGTTCGGAATCCGCGTCAACGCGATCGCGCCTGGCGAGATCAAGACCGATATCCTGTCGCCGGAGACCGAGGCCCAGCTGGCGCCGATCATCCCGCTGCACCGTGTCGGGACGCCCGACGAGGTGGCGAAGGTGATCTTCTTCCTGTGCTCGGATGCGGCCAGCTACGTCACAGGTGCTGAAGTACCTATCAACGGAGGGCAGCACGTGTGATCAACCGGCAGGCGCCGGTCGCCAAAGAAACTTTGCCGATTTGCGCTGGATCAATGCGGTGATCCCACTTTCGTGCGTGTCGCCCATTCCGACGGTAAATTCCGCGAAGCGGATCACAAAGCGTGCAAGTGCGACGGAATCTTTTTGCAGCGATGCTGACAAGTTGAGCGCGACTCATGTCCGGTCTTCGTCTTGAAGACGGCAGCGATCTCCTTGGCGGCATCGGTAAAGTTGGCGGCCACGGCGACGTTGGTCTGTGCGGCCTGCGCCTCGGCGAATGCGAGCAGCAGCCCTGCGGCGACGGCGATCGTACGAAACAGTTTCATGAATGAACTCCAGCTGACGGTAACTGCCTCCGCGCGAGCTCGATTGCTGCGAGGCGCCGGTCAGGGAAGGCTCAGCAATCGGCGTGCCGGATGCGCGGGTGAAATCTGGTGTGCGGATTGCAGCAATGAGCGTCGAAACACGGCTATTGCCGCCCCTGGGGGCGGCGAGATCGCGGATCCGTGTCGGGTTCACGACAATTGGTCGAGAAGCCGACACCGGCGAAAGGAACGAGGCTATGGCAACCGTTGCATCGCGCGCCGAGCTCGAGCGTCTGCTCGAAGACGATGTGCCCTACGGCGACCTCACCACCGAGGCGCTCGGGATCGGCAGGATCGACGGCGTCATGCAGTTTACCGCGCGTGCGCCGATGGTGCTGGCGCTCGCCGAGGATGCCGCCGCGATCATCGCGCTCGCCGGCTGCAAGGTCGAGCTGTTCGCCGCATCCGGCGCGTCGCTGGAGCAGGGCGCGCCGATCCTCGAGGCGCGCGGCCCGGCCGCCGGCCTGCTCAGGAGCTGGAAGGTCGCGCAGACGCTGATCGAGATCTGGTCGGGTGTCGCCAGCGAGACCCGCGCCATCGTCGACGCGGCGAGGGCGGTGGCCCCGCAAATTCCGGTTGCCTGCACGCGCAAGAACGTGCCGGGTATCAAGCGCTTTGCGGTCGCGGCGGTGAAAGCCGGCGGCGCCGTGATGCATCGGCTCGGCCTGTCGGAGACGGTGTTGGTGTTTCCAGAGCATCGCGCCTTTCTCGGCGAGCTGCCGCTGTTTCTGGCGGTCGAACGGTTGCGCCAGGCGGCGCCGGAGAAGAAGCTCGTGATCGAGGTCAAGTCCGCCGATGCCGCCCTTGCCGCGGCGGTCGCCGGCTTCGACGTCATTCAGGCCGAGAAGTTCTCACCAGCCGAGATCGCCGCGCTGGTGAAGCGCATCGCGTCAATGGCCTATGCGCGAGTGCGCCCGATCATTGCTGCCGCCGGCGGAGTCAATGCGGCGAATGCCAGGGAATATGCAGAGGCGGGCGCTGATGTCCTGGTCACCTCGTCGCCGTATCTGGCGAAACCGAGGGATGTGCAGGTGCGGATTGCGGCAGCCGATGAAACAGAATCTCCTCTTCATCACGATCGTGCCAATGCCCTGCTGCGTTCCTGAGCCGCCTGCTGCGATGAAGTGCCCGTAGCGCCGGCACCTGCGCGCTGCGGCCGAGCCGTCGCGCGGTCTCGGTCGCTGCACAGATTTGCTGCATGGCGATATGAATTGGAGCAGTCTGCGCTGCAACAACGCGCTTGACTTCGCTTTCGATCTCAACGACCGTATCGTCCAAGCGTTGGGCAGCTCAGCCCGTCAACGCGACGAGTTCAAACCATTTCCAACACCACGCTCATGTCGCGTGTTTGGTTGGCGGCGAGGGCGCCCTCGGCTTAACGGCCGGCGGGCGCTTTTTTGTTTTGGATCGAGTGATGACGCGAACGCGATATCGTATCGGTGTGATGTTCTCGACGACAGGGTCGTACGGCGTCGTCGCGCGTTCGATGCTCAACGGGGCGCTGCTCGCCTTCAATGAGACAAATGCCGGCTCCGACACGGTCGCGCTGGAGCCGGTCGTGGTCAATCCCAGCGGCGATCTTGCCCGCTACCGCTCCCTCAGCCTGGAGCTGCTCAATTCCGGGGTCCGTCACGTCGTCGGCTGCTACACCTCCTCGAGCCGCAAGGAGGTCATTCCCTGCTTCGAGAAGTTCGACGGCATGCTCTGGTACCCGTCCCACTACGAAGGGTTCGAGAGCTCCGACAATGTCGTCTATACCGGCGCCGCGCCGAACCAGCACGTTCTTCCGTTGGTGGACTATCTCGCCACGCGCGTCGGCAAGCGCGCCTTCTGCGTCGGCTCCAACTATATCTGGGCATGGGAGAACAACCGCATCTTCCGCGAGGCGCTCGTCGCGCGCGGCGGCGTCGTGCTCGCCGAGCGCTATCTCTCGGTCGGTGATACCGAAGTCGACCAGGTGATCGCGGCGATCATCGACCAGCGGCCCGACTTCGTCTTCAACAATCTGATCGGCACCAGCGCCTACGCCTTCTTTCGCGCGTTCCGTGCCGCCTGCCGCGCGCGCGGCATCGACCAGGCTGCGGACATCCCGGTTGCCAGCTGCACGCTTTCGGAGCCGGAGCTGCCGGAGATCGGACCGGACGCGGTCGATGGTCATTTGTCGTCGAGCGTCTATTTCTCGTCGCTGAACTCCCCTGAAAATGCCGCCTTCATCGCCGCCTATACCCGATCCTTTCCGGAGGGACCGGTGTCGTCGGCCGATGCCGAGGCGTCCTACATCGCCGTCAAGCTGCTCGCAGCGGCCCTGTCGCAGGCCGGCACCGACGACGCGCGCACGGTGCGGGCCGCGGTTGCCGACCAGCGGCTGCGAGCGCCGCAAGGGGAGGTCCGTATCGACCGGCAGACGTTGCACGCCTGGCTCACGCCGCGGATCGGCCGCTCCTCCGCCGACGGGCAATTCGAAGTGCTGCTGGAATCGCGCGAGCCGATCGCGCCCGATCCCTATCTCGTCCAGTCGTCGCCGCGCTTTGCCAGCGCGATGCGCTCTCCGCTGTTGAAGGTGGTGCAATCATGAGCTCTCGACTGCTGCAGAACTTCAAGGGCGGCCGTGCCATCGTCGTCACAAGGCGAGGGGGATGGGAAAGCACGCTCGAAACCACGCTGGCCAAGCTCGGCGTCTCCACCGAATATCCCGAGATCGTCGATGGCCGCGCCCGGATCGACGTCGCCAGCCTCCAGGCCGATCGCGACATCCTGTTCGTCGACGGCGACCTCGAAGGCGCAGTCGCAATCGAGGTCAACCCGGCCTCGCGGCTGCCGCCGGTGCCGGTGATCGGCCTCGTCGGGGTCGAGGCGCCGAGCCGGTTGAAGGCGCTGGTCAATCTCGGCGCCACCTCGTTCCTGCGCAAGCCGGTGCATGGCGGGGCGGTCTATACCTCCCTGTTCATGGGCATCAACCAGTTCCTGCTGCGCGCCGAAATGTATGAGCGCCTGCAGGGCCTCGAGGAGCGCCGGCGCGGTCGCCGCGCGGTGATCCGGGCGGTCATCCTGCTGGTGCAGCAGGACGGTCTCGACGAGGAAGGTGCCTATTCCCAACTCCGCCGCGACAGCATGCGCGCGCGGCAGAGCATGGAGCTCTATTGCGAGGAGTTTCTGAGCAAGCGGGCGAAGCCGCCCGATACGACCGGCCGCACGACCGGCATGACGCTGCAAGGCGGCAATAAGCAGGCCATCTAGGAGAAGCAACATGAGCAAGTCTGTATTGCGGGGGCTGCGCGCCGCAGCCCTCACGGGGACGCTTGTCCTCGGATCACCCATCGGATCAAACTTGGCGCTTGGAGCGGAAAACCCGATCAAGCTCGGCGTGCTGGAGGACCAGTCCGGCGACTTCGCCGCGGCCACGATCGGCAAGATTCACGCCATCCAGCTCGCCGCAGACGAGATCAACAAGGCCGGCGGCATCATGGGCCGGCCGCTGGAGCTCGTCGCCTACGACACCCAGTCCGACAACACCCGCTACCAGGAGTTCATGCGTCGCGTGCTCCAGCGCGACAAGGTCGACGTCGTGTTCGCGGGCTTCTCCTCGGCCTCGCGCGAGGCGTATCGCCCGATCGTCGACCAGTTCAACGGCTTCGCCTTCTACAACAACCAGTACGAGGGCGGCGTCTGCGACGGCCACATGATCGTCACTGGTGCCGTGCCCGAGCAGCAGTTCTCGACGCTCATTCCATACATGATGGAGAAGTACGGCAAGAACGTCTACACGCTCGCCGCCGACTACAATTTCGGCCAGATCTCGGCCGAATGGGTGCGCAAGATCGTCAAGGAGAACGGTGGCAAGATGGCAGGCGAGGAGTTCATCCCGCTCGGCGTCTCGCAGTTCTCGCAGAGCATCCAGAACATCCAGAAGGCCAAGCCCGACTTCGTGGTCACGCTGCTGGTCGGCACCGCGCAGGCCTCCTATTACGAGCAGGCGGCGTCCGCCAACGTCAACCTGCCGATGGCGTCCTCGGTGAACGTCGGCCAGGGCTACGAGCACAAGCGCTTCAAGCCGCCGAGCCTGAAAGACATGTACGTCACCACCAACTACATCGAAGAGATCGACTCGCCCAAGAGCAAGGAATTCTACGCCAAGTTCAAGGCCAAGTTCCCGAGCGAGCCCTATGTGAACCAGGAGGCGGAGAACTCCTATCTCGCGGTCTATCTCTACAAGCAGATGGTGGAGCGCGCGAAATCGACCAAGCGCGAGGAGATCCGCAAGGTGATCGCGCTGGGTGACGTCTGCATGGACGCGCCGGAGGGCAAGGTCTGCATCGACCCGAAGAGCCAGCACATGTCGCATACGATCTATCTCGCCAAGGTCGGCGCCGATCACTCGATCTCCTTCCCGAAGACCTGGGAAGACATCAAGCCGTACTGGCTGGGTGAAGCCGGCTGCGACCTCACCAAGAAGGATCCGATGGCTCAGTACACGCCGTCGAACCCGCCGCCGAAACCCTGACCCGGCGGCCGATCGCTCCGGCCCTCCCGGCACGCCTCCGGCGTTGCCGGTGGGCCGGGGCGATCACGGACATCTGCGACGACAATTCTGCGTCTTCCCTCAGACCTGGTTGGTTCATGGACATCGCGACCCACGTCTTCTCGGCGCTCTATCAATTCGGCGACGCCTTCGCGTTTCTGGTGCTCTCGGCCTGCGGGCTCGCGGTGATCTTCGGCATGATGGGCGTGATCAATCTCGCCCATGGCGAGTTCATCATGTGCGGTGCCTACGTCACCGCCGCGACCGTGCATGCGGGCCTGCCGCTGCCGCTGGGAATACTGGCGGGCACCCTGGTCTCGGCGCTGGTCGGCGTCCTGGTCGAGCTTGCGGTGATCCGCCATCTCTACGACCGGCCGCTCGACACCATCGTCGCCACCTGGGGCCTCAGCCTGATCGCAACGCAGGGCACGCTGATCATGGTGGGCTCGACCATGGCCGGCGTCGGCACGCCGTTCGGCAGCTTCCAGGTCGGCGACTACTCCTATTCGATCTATCGCATCGTGCTGTTCTGCGCCGCTCTCGGCGTGCTCGCCGCGCTCTACGCGCTGTTCAACTGGACGCGCTTCGGCGTGCTGGCGCGCGCCACCATCCAGGTGCCGCACATGGCGGCGGCGCTCGGCGTCGACACCCGGCTGATCTACAGCCTCACCTTCGCTTGCGGGGCAGGGCTCGCCGGCCTTGCCGGCGGTCTCTACGCGCCGACCATGACGCTGGTGCCGACCATGGGGGCGACCTTCATCATGGAGGCTTTCGTCACCGTCGTGATCGGCGGCGCCGACGTCTTCCTCGGCACGGCGCCGGCCGGCGGTGTGCTCGCGGTGGTGAAGTCGGTCATGACCTCCTGGCAGGGGCAGCTGTTCGGACAGATCGGCCTGCTGGTGGCCGTCATCATCGTGGTCCGGGTGCTGCCGAAGGGCATTTCCGGCTTCGTGCTGCGCGAGCGCACCTGACGGAGTGATGGCGTCGTGACCGGTCTCCTCTCGCTGTTTCGCCGTCTCGAAGGCCCGCAGACCGCAGGTCGCGGTCCGGCCTTCTGGAGCCTGTTCGCACTCGTGCTCGCTGTCGCATTCGCCTATCCGCTGTTCAGCGACGGCTATACCGTCGGCAACACCGTGTACTTCTTCGTCTGGGTGTTCATCGCGCTCAGCCTGTGCCTGATCTGGGGCTATGGCGGCTCGCTCTCCTTCGGCCAGACCGCCTTCTTCGGGATTGCGGGTTATGGCTACGGCATCCTCACCATCAATTTTGGCGCGGCCTACGGCTTCACGCTGCTGGCTTTGGTCGCGGCGGTGGCGATCGCCGCGCTTTTCGCCGTGCTGCTCGGCTACTTCATGTTCTTCGGCCGCATCGCCGGCGTCTTCCTCGGCATCGTCACGCTCGCCGTCACCTTGATGCTGGAACGCTTCATGGCGCAGACCGCGGGGCCGGAATGGCACATCGGAGCTGCGCGCCTCAACGGCTTCAACGGCATGAGCGCGATGCCGCCGCTGACCATCCCCTGGCCGGGCGAGCCCATCGTGCTGTTCGCCGATGTCGGGCTCTACTATTTCGTGCTCGGCCTTCTGGTCCTGGTTTACCTCGCCTTGCGCATCCTGATGAACTCCTCCTTCGGCAACGTCATCGTCGCCATCCGCGAGAACCCTGAACGCGCCGAGATGCTCGGCTACGACGTCCGCAAATACCAGCTCATCACCTTCGTGATCGGCGCGGCGCTCGCAGGGCTCTCCGGCGTGCTTTACACGGTGTGGGGCCAGTACATCACGCCGTCGAGCATGGGCATGACCGCCGCTGCGCTGCCGTTGATCTGGGTCGCGGTCGGCGGCCGCAGCGATCTGACCTCGACCGTGATCGGCACACTGGTGGTTCTTGCCGCGTTCCAGGCGCTGACGATCTACGGCAGCCAGTACGCGCTGGTCTTCATGGGCGTGCTGCTCGTGCTCACGGTGCTGATCGCGCCCAACGGCCTGGTGCTGGGGGTCATGAACTGGTTGGGCCGCATCGCCTCCCGCCTCATGCAGAGGGCCGGCTGATGTCGCTGCTGGAGCTGCGCAAGCTGAACAAGCATTTCGGTGGCCTGCACGTGACCAATTCCGTGGATCTCACGCTGCGAGCCGGCGAGATCCATTGCCTGATCGGCCCCAACGGCGCCGGCAAGAGCACGCTGTTCCGCCTGATCCTCGGCGAGCATCATCCCGGCAGCGGCGACATTCTCTTTGCCGGAGAGAACATCACCGCGCTGAAATCCTTTGCCCGGATCCACCGCGGCCTGTCGGTCAAGTTCCAGGTGCCCGGGGTTTTCAAGGGTCTCTCGGTCCGTCAGAACCTCGAGATTGCCTTGCAGAGCCGGCACCGCGGCGCCGAGCTCGAAGCCGAGATCGGGCGGCTGCTCGCCTTCCTCGGCCTCGAATCCGAGCAGGCGCAGACCGCCGGCAATCTCAGCCACGGCCAGAAGCAATGGCTCGAGATCGGCATGGCAATCAGCCTGAAGCCGCGCCTGTTGCTGCTGGACGAGCCCACCGCCGGCATGTCGCCGGAGGAAACCCATATGACGGGCGAGATGGTGCAGCGGCTCAATGCCGACGGCATGACGGTGCTCGCGATCGAGCACGACATGGCCTTCGTCCGGCAGGTCGCGCACCGCGTCACCGTGCTGCATCTCGGCCAGGTCTTCGCGCAGGGCTCCATCGACGAGATCGTGGCCGATGAGCGCGTGGCGGCAATCTATCTGGGACAGGCCCATGCTTGATATGCCGCGCAAGGAAGTGATCCTCTCGACCCTGGGCTTGCGCGCCGGCTATGGCGGCAAGCCGGTGCTCCAGGGCCTCGAGATCGAGGTGCGCGAAGGCGAGATCGTCGCCGTGATCGGCCGCAACGGCGTCGGCAAGTCGACGCTGATGAAGAGCCTGATCGGGCTCGTGCCGGCGATGAGCGGCTCGATCGTCTATCGCGGTGATCCCGTGGAATCCTTGGCCGCCCACAAGCGGGCGCGTCTCGGCATGGGCTATGTACCGCAGGGGCGCGACGTGTTTCCGCGCCTGACCGTCGGCGAGAACGTCGCGGTCGGCGCGGCGATCAAGGGCGGCGGCATTCCCGAAGCGGGGCGGCGCAAGATCGTCGAGGCTTTTCCGATTCTCGAAGAGCGCTGGCATCAGCGCGCCGGCACCATGTCCGGGGGCCAGCAGCAGCAGCTTGCGATCGGTCGGGTGCTGATTGCCGATCCAAGTCTGATCCTGCTCGACGAGCCCTCGGAGGGCATCCAGCCCAACATCGTCCAGGACATTGCGCGCAACATGGTCGAGCTCAACCGCAGGACCGGCGTGACCATCATCCTGGTCGAGCAGAACCTCGACATGATCCGCGCCATGGCGCAGCGCTGCTACGTCATGGACAAGGGCCGCATCGTCGCAAACCTCGATCGCGCGGCGCTCGACGATGCGGCCGAGATGCGTCGCCATCTTGCGGTTTGAAGGCGAGCCAACGGCAGAAGGAGAAAAGCAAATGTCCTGGCAGAAAGACTCCATCATGGCCCGCAAGGGCGTCGCCAAAGGCGAGCGCGGCACGGCCTACACCATCACCGAGAGCGAGCAGGGCAAGTACCACTATGTCTACGGCCCCTATGTGAAGCCGGTGCTGACCGTCGATCCCGGTGCCGTCGTCTCCGCGGAGACCCATGATGCCTTCGAGGGCGCCATCAAGACCGAGACCGACAGCCCCTCGAAGATCCTCAACTTCCCCTTCCTCAATCCGCAGAACGGGCCGATCCACGTCAACGGCGCCGAGAAGGGCGACACGCTCGCTGTTTATATCGAGAGCATCGTGCCGCGCGGCCCGCAGCCGCGTGGCACCACGGTGATCATGCCGGAGTTCGGTGGCCTGGTCAGCACGGGCAACACGGCGCTGCTCAACCCGGCGCTGCCAGAGCGGGTCAAGAAGCTCGAGATCGACGCCAAGACCGGCACCAAATGGAACGACAAGATCACGCTGCCCTATGAGCCGTTCATCGGCACCATCGGCACCTCGCCGGAGATCGAAGCGATCTCCTCGCTGGTCCCCGATTACTATGGCGGCAACATGGACCTGCCTGACATCGGCGTCGGCGCCGTCATCTACCTGCCGGTCAACACCAAGGGCGCGCTCCTTTATCTCGGCGATTGCCACGCGGCGCAAGGCGATGGCGAGCTCTGCGGCGTCGCCATCGAGCATCCGACCGTGACCACGGTGCAGGTCGATCTCATCAAGAACTGGACCATCGCCTGGCCGCGCCTGGAAACAAAGGACTTCATCATGACCATCGGCTCGGCCCGGCCAATGGAGGATGCGGCCCGCATCGCCTATCGCGAGCTCTGCCGCTGGATGGCCGCCGACTACGGTTTCGACGAGATCGACGCCTACATGCTGTTGACCCAGGCCGGCCGGGTCAGGCTCGGCAACATGGTCGATCCCAAATACACGTTGGGTGCTTCGATCAAGAAGTCCTATCTCGGTTGAGCCAGGCCTGTTCATGTCCACCATTCACAAGGTCGCCGCCATCCAGTTCGAGCCGACCATGTTCGAGAAGGCGGGCAACATCGCCCGCCTGCTCGAGCTCTGCGAGCAGGCGGCGGCCGCCGGTGCAAAGCTGATCGTCACGCCGGAAATGGGAACGACCGGTTATTGCTGGTTCGACCGGGCCGAGGTTGCACCGTTCGTCGAGACCATTCCGGGGCCGACCACGAGCCGCTTTGCGGCGCTGGCGCGCAAGCATGGCTGCTACATCGTGGTCGGCATGCCTGAGGTCGATGAGGACAACATCTATTTTAACACCGCCGTCCTGATCGGGCCGGACGGCATCGTCGGCCGGCACCGCAAGACGCATCCTTACATTTCCGAGCCGAAATGGGCCGCGGCCGGCGACCTCCACAACCAGGTGTTCGAGACCCCGATCGGCCGCATCGCGCTGCTGATCTGCATGGACATCCACTTCGTGGAGACCGCGCGGCTGATGGCGCTGGGCGGCGCCGACGTCATCTGCCACATTTCGAACTGGCTGTCGGAGCGCACGCCGGCGCCTTACTGGATCAGCCGCGCCTTCGAGAACGGCTGCTATGTCATCGAGAGCAACCGCTGGGGGCTCGAGCGCACCGTGCAGTTCAGCGGCGGAAGCTGCGTGATCGCGCCGGACGGGAAGGTGATCGCGGTGCTCGACAAGGGCGACGGCGTGCTGCTGTCGGAGATCGACCTCGACGCCGCGCGCGCCCGCCGCGTGCTCGGCGAAGCTGTCTTTGCGCAGCGCCGGCCGGAACTCTATCCGGAGCTGCTGACCGATACGTTCAGCTGGAATCCGCGCGACTTCTTTGGTCTCTACGGCCACGAGCCGTGGCCGCCCGGCAAGACGTCGCGGGTCAGCGTCGCGCAATTTGCGCCTGGTGACGACATCGACCAGAATCTTGCGGAGATCGCGGCACTCGCGCGCAAGGCCGGCGCGGAAGGTGCGGATCTCGTCGTCTTCCCGGAGCTTGCGGTCACCGGTTTCGGCGATCCCGCGACGTCGGCGCAGCCGATACCAGGTGCGGTGACCGATCGCCTCGAGGAACTCGCCGCGGAGCTGGGTCTCTACCTCGTCTGTGGCCTGGCGGAGCGCGCCGGCGACACGCTTTACAACAGCGCCTGCCTTGTCGCTCCGGACGGGGACATCTCGGTCTATCGCAAGACGCATCTCACCGCCGACGAGCGAAGCTGGGCGACCGCGGGAGAAGGCTGGACCGTCGTCGACACGCCGATCGGCCGCATCGGGATGTTGATCGGCCATGACACCTCGTTTCCGGAGGCAGGCCGGGTGCTGGCGCTGCGCGGCTGCGATCTCATCGCCTGTCCTGCCGCAATCAAGGGCCGCTTCAGTTCGTCCCATGCCGGCACGGAGGTCGAGCAGCCGAAGCCGATTCCCACGGGGCCGGATCCGCATCACTGGCATCATCTGCGCGTTCGCGCCGGCGAGAACAATTTGTTCTTCGCCTTCGCCAATGTCGCCGATGCCGAACGCCTCTATCCCGGGCTGAGCGGCGTGTTCGGGCCCGACACGTTCGCGTTTCCGCGGCGCGAGGCGATTGCCGCCGGCGGCACAGGGCTTGCAACTGCGCTGATCGACACCACCAATCTCGACAGCGTCTATCCGACCAATGTGGTGCGCCGAAAGGATCTGGTCTCGATGCGCATGCCGCACAGCTATCGCGGATTGGTCAAAATGGCTGCGAGCAACTACTGAACCAAGAAGAAGGAAGCGGACCATGGATCTGGGACTCAAGGGCGCAAAAGTTCTCGTCACGGGAAGCACCAAGGGAATCGGCCGCGCGATCGCCGAGACATTTGCCGCCGAGGGCGCCGATGTCGGGGTATGCTCCCGTAATCCCGCCGAAGTCGAAAGCACCGTCGCTGCGCTCAAAGCCAAGGGCGTTGCGGCCTATGGCGGCGCGGTCGACGTGGCAGATGCGGCGGTCCTGAAGGCCTGGGTCGAAGATATGGCGTCCAAGCTCGGCGGCATCGACGTCGTCGTCGCCAATGTCAGCGCGCTTGCGATCGGGCAGGACGACGAGAGCTGGCAGAAGGAATTTTCGACCGACATGATGGGCACGGTGCGGCTGGTGAACGTGGCCATGCCGTATCTGGAGAAGAGCAAGGCCGGCGCGATCGTCACCATCTCCAGCGTCTCCGGCCGCGAAGTCGATTTCGCCGCCGGCCCCTATGGCACCTTCAAGGCCGCGATCATCCATTACACGCAAGGACTGGCCAACCAGCTCGCGGCGAAGGGCATTCGCGCCAATTCGGTCTCGCCCGGCAATACTTATTTCGAGGGTGGGGTCTGGAACATGATCAAGGACAACAACCCCGAGCTCTACAAGACCGCGCTGGCTCTCAATCCGACGGGACGGATGGGCACGCCGCAGGAAATGGCCAATGCGGTGGTGTTCCTCGCAAGCCGCGCGGCGAGCTTCATCACCGGGACGAACCTCGTCGTCGACGGCGCATTGACGCGTGGCGTCCAGTTTTAGCGAGACTGCGACCAGAGCATGCGGAGCCTTGGCAGGATGCAGTCGACGTCCTTGTTGCCGTCGACCACCTGCGTGCCCTTGAGATCGACCGCAATCACGCGGAGCCGATAGACATCCTGTGCGCCGAGGCCGCTTGTCCAGCCCATCCGTCCGGTGATATCGCCCGGCACGCCTTTGGCGCGCCGAACGCGTCCGGAATCCGAACGATCAGATATGCGCTTGAATATGCTGGGGAAAAATTCAGTCGCGCGCCGTTGCATTAGGGCGACAATTCGTTTAAGCCGTTGATATGAAATACAAATTTAGTGTTGCCCCGATGATGGATTGGACCGACCGGCACTGCCGGGTGTTCCATCGCCACCTATCGCGGCGGGCGCTGCTCTACACGGAGATGCTGACGACCGGAGCCGTCATCCACGGTGACCGCGAGCGGCTGCTTGGGTTCGACGCGGTCGAGCATCCGGTCGCGCTTCAGCTTGGCGGGTCGGATCCCGACGAGCTGGCGCAGGCGGCGCAGATCGGCGAGGCGTTCGGCTATGACGAGATCAATCTCAATGTCGGCTGCCCGTCCGACCGCGTGAAGGACGGCCGCTTCGGCGCCTGCCTGATGGCGGAGCCGGAGCTGGTGGCGAGGTGCGTCGAGGCGATGAAGCGCGCGGTCGCGGTGCCCGTCACGGTGAAATGCCGGATCGGGATCGACGACCAGGATCCTGAAGCTGCGCTCGACGAACTTGCGCGCGCGGTGGTCGCCTCAGGCTGCGATGCGCTGATCGTGCATGCCCGCAAGGCCTGGCTCAACGGTCTGTCGCCGAAGGAGAATCGCGATATCCCGCCGCTCGACTACGACCGCGTCTATCGGCTCAAGCGCGCGATGCCCGACTTGCCCGTCATCATCAACGGCGGCATCCCCGGTGTAGACGAAGCGAAGGCGCATCTCGAACATGTCGACGGCGTGATGCTCGGCCGTGCCGCCTATCAGGAACCGTGGCGGCTGCTCTCCGTCGATTCCGAGATCTTCGGCGAAGCGGCTCCGCATGCCTCCATGCAGGCCGCGCTCGAGGCGATGATGCCTTATATCGAGCAGCAGCTCGCGCGCGGCACGCGGCTGCACGCGATCACGCGGCATTTCGTCGGCGCATTTCACGCCGTGCCCGGCGCGCGGGCCTTCCGCCGCCATCTCGCCGAGCAGGGCACGCGTCCCGGAGCAGGCGGCGATGTCCTGAGCGATGCGATCGCCAAAGTCGGATTTAGGCAGGCTGCTTAGCCCTGTCCCAATCGCTGGGGACAGACGGCGGCGCCTGAACGCGCTAAGAGCTGACCCGGACAAGGACCGCGCAAGGGAGCGAAGCTTGAGCACCGCGCCACGCATCGACATCGATCCCGTCGCATTCTGGTGCGATCCTTATCCCATGCTCGCAAAAATGCGCAAGGAGGCACCGATCGCCTTCGTGCCGCAGCTCGGCTCGACGCTACTGACCAGCCGGGACGACATCTCGATCTCCGAGAAGCAGATCGACGTGTTCTCCTCGCACCAGCCCGCCGGCCTGATGAACCGGCTGATGGGCCACAACATGATGCGCAAGGACGGCGAGGCGCATCAGGTCGAGCGCCGCGCGATGTTCCCGACGGTGTCGCCGAAAACGGTGAAGGCGCACTGGACAGCGGTGTTTCAGGCCCATGCCGATCGCATCATCGATTCGATCGCGCCGGGACGGGTCGATTTCATGCGCGACTTCGCGCTGCCGTTCTCCGGCGAATGCCTGAAATCGATCACCGGTCTCACCAATATCGGCTTTGGCGATATGGACGCCTGGTCGCAGGGCATGATCGAGGGCATCGCCAATTACGCCGGCGATCCCGATGTCGAGGCGCGCTGTCATGCGGCGACGTCGGGCATCGACGCCGCGATCGATGACATCCTGCCGGTGATGCGCAAGCACCCCGACCAGAGCATCCTCGGCGTTCTTCTCGCCTCGGGCATGCCGATGGAGAGCGTGCGCGCCAACGTCAAGCTCGCAATATCAGGCGGACAGAACGAGCCGCGCAAGGCTATCGCCGGCACGGTGTGGGCGCTTTTGACCCATCCCGACCAGCTCGACCTGGTCCTTCGCGGTGAAGTGACCTGGCTGCAGGCGTTCGAGGAATACGCCCGCTGGATCTCGCCGATCGGGATGTCGCCGCGCCGGATCGCAAAGCCCTGGAGCATCCCTGACGTCGCCTTCGAAACTGATGAGCGCGTGTTCCTGATGTTCGGCTCCGCCAACCGCGACGAGAAGCATTTCGACCGCGCCGACGAGTTCGATCTGCGCCGCGACGTGACCAAGAGCGTCGCCTTCGGCGCCGGCCCCCATTTCTGCGCCGGCGCCTTCGCCTCCCGTGCCATGATCGCCGACGTCGCGCTGCCGACCGTGTTCGCGCGGGCGAAGAGGCTCGAGATCGCCGATGACGAGCCGGTGCGGATCGGCGGCTGGGCGTTTCGGGGCCTGCAGAATTTGCCGGTGCGGTGGCTGCATTAGGCCTAGCGCGCGTCTTGCCCGAACGCTCGCAAGGCCGCGATCATGCCATCATGCTCCTGTTTTGCCCGACAGAGCAAATTGTCTTGCCTGCGGCGCAAATCGCCGCCTCGTAAGTCATTGATCCTGCTATCGCCGTCTACTGTGCATGGGGTTGTTTTCGACGTTTTGAGCTCCAGCGCTCCGCCGCGCCTGGGCAGACTCGCGCGGCGCTCACATTCGCGTGCGATAAAAATCCCTCTGCATCATCGCGCGAGCTTGAAAGATTACTCATGCGCATCGCCGCACGCGCAGTGCTCGCATCGCTATTTTCCTGGACGCCTCGACACATCTCGCGCGCCGCACCATCATTTGCCGGCACGTGAACGATGGCGGCCGCAGGCGGCCGGGAGAGTGGAATGCAGCGTCGTGACTTCCTCAAACTGTCTGCCGGAACCGCAGTTGCCGCCGCGTTGACGGGGCGCGCGAATGCGCAAGGCGCGGTGAAGGAAATTCGTATCGGCTACCAGAAGACCGGCGTGCTGGTGATCGCGCGCCAGCAGGCTTCCCTGGAAAAACATTTCACGCCGCAAGGCATCGACGTGAAATGGATAGAGTTCTCCTCGGGCCCGCCGATGATGGAAGCGATGAACGTCGGCAGCGTGGACTTTGGCGCGGTCGGCGATTCCCCGCCGGTGTTCGCGCAGGCCGCGGGCGCCGCGATCGTCTATGCCGCCGGTCAGCCCATCACCAACGGGCAGGGCATCCTGGTGCCCAAGGATTCGCCGATCCGCGACATCGCTGAGCTGAAGGGCAAGCGCGTCGGCTTCACCAAGGGCTCCAGTGCCCACAACGTCGTGGTGCAGACGCTGGAGAAGGCCGGCCTCACCTATGCCGACATCACCCCGGTCTATCTGACGCCGCCGGATGCGGGCCCGGCCTTTGCCAATGGCAGCATCGAGGCTTGGGCGATCTGGGATCCGTATTTTGCGATCGGCGAGACCAGGCAGAACGGCCGCATCCTGATCAATGCGCGCGAGGTCACCAAGACCAACTCCTTCTACATCGCCAATCGCGCGTTCGCGAAGAACCATGCGGCGATCCTGCAGCAGATCGTCGACGTGACGACCGCGGCGGGCCAATGGGCCGAGCAGCACCGCGACGAGGTCGCCAGATCGCTCGCCGCGATCACCGGCGTTCCCCTGGATATTCAGACCGTCGCGGCCAACCGCGCGAACTTCGTGGTCGGCCCCGTCACCGACGACATCGTCGCAACCCAGCAGGGCGTCGCCGATCGCTTCTACAAGCTCGGCCTGATCCCCAAGCCGGTTCAGATCCGCGACATCGTCTGGCGCAACCCGGCGGCCTGACCGTGCCGACTACATTTCCCACGCACAAGGGCTTGAACATGAAGCGTATCATTCAGCGCGTGATCGCGGCCATCGTGCTGTCGATCGGCATCGTTGCCGCCGCGGTCGGCACGTCGTTCGGCTAGGGGGCAGATCGATGAGCCAACCAAACGCCAACATCCTCTGGTTCCTGCCGACCCACGGTGACGGCCGCTATCTCGGCACCGGCATCGGCGGCCGCGAGGTCAACTTCAACTATCTGCGCCAGATCGCACAGGCTGCCGATCAGCTCGGTTATTTCGGCGTGCTGTTGCCGACCGGGAGGTCCTGCGAGGATTCGTGGATCGTCGCTTCCTCGGTCGCCCCGTTCACCGAGCGGCTGCGCTATCTGGTCGCCGTTCGTCCCGGCCTGCAATCGCCGAGCGTGGCCGCGCGCATGACCGCGACGCTCGACCGCATCTCGAACGGCCGGCTGCTCGTCAACGTCGTCACCGGCGGCGATCCGGTCGAGAACAAGGGCGACGGCATCTTCCTCGGCCATGACGAACGCTACGAGGTCACCCGCGAGTTCCTGAACGTCTATAGCGACCTGCTCGCGGGCAGGACCGTCAATGCCGCGGGCAAGCACATCCGCATCGAGGACGGCAAGCTGCTGTTTCACCCGGTGCAGTCGCCGCGGCCGCCGCTCTATTTCGGCGGCTCCTCGGATGCCGGCATCGACGTCGCCGTCGACACCGTCGACAAATATCTCACCTGGGGCGAGCCGCCGGCGCTCGTTGCCGAGAAGATCGCGAAGGTGAGGGAGGTCGCCGCCGCCCGCGGCCGAAAATTCTCCTTCGGCATCCGTCTACATGTCATTGTCCGCGAGACCAACGAAGAAGCCTGGCGTGCTGCGAATGAGCTGATCAGGCATGTCAGCGACGCCACCATCGCGCTGGCGCAGAAGAACTTTGCCCGCATGGATTCGGTCGGTCAGCAGCGCATGGCGCAGCTCCATGGCGGCAAGCGCGACAAGCTCGAGATCGCCCCGAACCTGTGGGCTGGCATCGGCCTCGTCCGCGGCGGCGCCGGGACGGCGCTGGTCGGCGACGCCGAGACGGTGGCGGCCCGCATCAGGGAGTATCAGGATCTCGGCATCGATACCTTCATCATGTCGGGCTACCCGCATCTGGAGGAAGCCTATCGCTTTGCCGAGCTGGTCTTCCCGCTGCTCTCGCTGGAGCGGCCGAGCAACGTCACGAAGCTCCACTTCAACGGCGGTCCTTTCGGCGAGACGGTCGGCAGCGATTTCCGCCCGCAGCACCGGGTGTCGCAATCATGAGCCTGATCGACAGCATTCCCCTTCCACGCAGGGTCCGCCTGCCGCGCGTCGATGGCCTGGTCCAGTGGATCGTGCCGCTTGTCATCATCGCGATCTGGCAGGTCGCGAGCGTCACCGGCTTCGTGCCGACGCGCGTGCTGCCGGCCCCGAGCGACGTCGTGCTCTCGGGGTGGAAGCTGCTGCTCTCCGGCGAGCTCGGTCGCAACATCTGGGTCTCGTTCTGGCGCGCCTCGATCGGCTTCTTGATCGGCGGCAGCATCGGCTTTGCGTTCGGCCTCGCCAATGGCCTGTCGCAGCTCTCGGCGAAGCTCACCGATACGACGCTGCAGATGGTACGTAACGTGCCGCATCTGGCGCTGATCCCGCTGGTCATCCTCTGGTTCGGCATCGACGAGAGCGCCAAGCTGTTCCTGGTGGCGCTGGGGGTGTTCTTTCCGATCTATCTCAACACGCTGCACGGGATCCGCACCGTCGATCCGCAGCTGATCGAGATGGGACGCATCTACGGCATGACCGACGGCGAACTGTTCCGCCGCGTGATCTTCCCGGGCGCGCTGCCTTCGATCTTCGTCGGCATCCGCTTTGCGCTCGGCATCATGTGGCTGACGCTGATCGTCGCCGAGACCATCGCGGCGTCTTCGGGACTCGGCTATATGGCGATGCAGGCGCGCGAGTTCATGCTGATCGACGTCGTCGTGCTCTCGATCCTGATCTACGCCCTGCTCGGCAAGCTCGCCGACAGCGCCTCCCGCGTGCTGGAGCGTCTGACGCTTTCTTGGCACCCCGCCTTTCAGAAACGTTGAGCAAGAATACTGGGAATCACATGCAGACAGCGCTTCGTACCTCCCTTCCCGAGACCGAGCTCGCCAGCCGCGCCAATTTCGCGCCACATGCCCGCGTGGTGCGCGAGGAGCGGCCGGTTCAGGCCAGCGGCCTGCCGCTCAGCATCCGGGGCTTGCGCAAATCCTTCGGCAGCAACGAGGTGCTGCGCGGTATCGATCTGCACATCCCCGCCGGCCAGTTCGTCGCCATCGTGGGCAAGAGCGGCTGCGGCAAGAGCACCTTGCTGCGCTTGATCGCCGGCCTCGACAAGATCGACGCCGGCAGCATCAGCTTCGGCCAGGACATTCAGCCAAAAGACATTCAGCCCGAGGACATCCGTGTGATGTTTCAGGAGCCGCGGCTGCTGCCCTGGGCCCGTGTGCTCGCCAATGTCGAGGTCGGCCTCGGCCGCGATCGCGCCTCTCAAGACGCGCATGCGCGCGCCGAAAAGGCGTTGACGGAGGTCGGGCTCGCCGACAAGCGCGACCAGTGGCCTTCGGTGCTGTCGGGCGGGCAGAAGCAGCGTGTTGCGCTCGGCCGCGCGCTGGTGTCCCGGCCGCGCGTGCTCGCCTTCGACGAGCCGCTCGGCGCGCTCGATGCGCTGACCCGTATCTCGATGCAGCGCCTGCTGGAGCGCGTCTGGCGCGACCAGGGCTTTACCGCGATCCTGGTCACCCATGACGTCGCCGAGGCGGTCGCCCTGGCAGATCGCGTGCTCGTGATCGAGGAAGGCCGCATCGCCCATGACGTCACGGTTAACGCCGCCCGGCCGCGCCAGCGCGGTTCGGCCGAGCTCGCGGGCCTTGAAGGCTCGATCCTGAGCCACCTGTTATCGGCGGACGATCGTACCTAAATACTGGGAACCCCGCTTTCGGGGAGCGATGCCATGAATGTAGTGCCCCGCGATCTCATGACCGAAATCCCCGTCTCGTCCGCCGATTTCCGCGGCGCCATGCGCCACCTCACCGGCGGCGTCAGTGTCATCACCGCCGGCCGGGGCAAGGACATCACCGGCATGACCGTGACCTCGGTGACCTCGCTGTCGGTCGAGCCGCCGACACTGCTGGTCAGCGTCAACCGCGATGCCTCGTCGTTTCCCTTGATCCGGCGCCACGGCGCCTTCGGCGTGAACATCCTCAACGCCGACCAGCTCGATGTCGCCGAACGTTTTGCCGGCAAGGGTGGGTTGAAGGGGGCCGATCGGTTCGCGGGTGCCAAATGGGTGACGTCGGTCTCCGGCGTTCCGCTCCTGGTCGGCGCGCTGTCGGCCTTCGATTGCGAGGTCGAGGAGATCGTGGAGCGGCACTCGCACGGCATCGTCATTGGCCGTGTCAGGGACATCAGGAGTTCGACCCGCACGGCGGCGCTGGCCTATTGGCAGGGCCAGTACGTGGCGGTCGACCAGGACGAGGACGCGGCAACGCTTGCGGATGTCAGCGTTCCCGCGCGCAGCCGGCGCGGCGTTTGATTGGCACCGGTAGGCTGGCCTTTTTCGTTTCATCGCTCTAGAAGCGCCCGGAGCCTCCCGTTTCGGGACGGCAATGGAGCGGATCGATGAAGCGTATCGCGACCTTCGCTTTCTACGCCGTCGGCGCGCTCGCGATCGCCTATCTCGCGCTCTACGCCTATGCGATGTTCTCGGGCCAGCCGGTGATCATCCCCGGCGATCCCATCCACATCTTCCGCAAGCCGGACGCGCCGAGTTATACGTGACGACACGCTCTCCCCGTCATGGCCGGGCTTGACCCGGCCATCGACGTGCATCGCAATTTGGGATCGACATGGATGCCCGGGGGCAAGCCGGACGTGGCGGCGGGTGTGTGCCGCGGCTAGCCCCGCAAAATCGCCAGCGCCAGCGCCTGCGCACGCGGCACGATGCTGTCGATCTCGAGATATTCCTCCGGGGTGTGCGCCAGCCCTCCGACCGGTCCGAGGCCGCAGATGGTCGGCGTGCCGACCGCGGCGGTGAAGCCGGAATCGGCGCAGCCGCCTGAGAACTCGCCCTGCAGCGTGGTGAGGCCGACCTGCCGTGCGGCCGCTTGATAGCCCTCGAACAGCGCCTTCGACTCCGCGCTCTGCACCACCGGCACGAACTCACCCTTGATGGTCAGCGTTGCGGTCGTGCCCGGCACGTAGGACGTCGCGACGATCTTTTCGATCGCTGCCATCACGGTCGCCCGATCTCTGGGCTCGACGTAGCGGAGGTCGATCTGGCCCTCCGCGTAAGGCGCCGTCGTGTTGACGGACTGCCCGCCCGCGACGAGGCCGACATTGAGCGTGATGCCCTTGTCGAGATCGGTCAATGCGTGGATCTGCACGATCTTATGCGCGAGCTCGCCGATCGCGCTAACTCCGGCGGCGAAATTGGCACCGGAATGCGCGGCTTTGCCGGTGATGGCGAGATGCATGAAGATGCCGCCCTTGCGCCCCGTGACGACGTTGCCCGTGGGCCGGCCCGGCTCTGAATTGAATACGGCACGCGCGGCGCGCCCTTCGCGCTCGATCACCGGCCGGGAGGAGGGCGAGCCGATCTCCTCGTCTGAGGTGATCAGCACCTTGATCGGATGCGGTGAGCCGCCGAATTTGTGGAAAGCGGTCGCGACGAACACGTTCATGACGAGGCCGGACTTCATGTCGGCGACGCCGGGTCCATAGGCGCGTCCGTCCTTGATGGTGAACGGTCGTCGCCCGGCCTCGCCCTTGCCGAACACGGTGTCGCGATGTCCCATCAAAAGCACCGGCTTCTCGTTGCTGCCGGGCTTTGCCACCTCGGCGTGGATCGCATCGCCGAAGGTGGCATCGGCCTCGCGCCGGAACGGAATGCCGTGCTCGGCAAAATGCCGCTCGAACCGCGCACCGACCGCATCGACGCCTTCCTTGTCATACGAGCCGGAATCGATGTTCACGACGTCGCGGAGCAGATCGATCATGGCCTGCTTCTGCGACGCCAGCCAGTCCGTGATTTGAGCTTCAGACATGTGGTTTCCTCGCGTTGTTTTCGCAGGTGGGGTTATAGGGCCTGCCCAGAAGATGGCCTAGTCGCGTAGCGCGGTCCCGTTATGCGGGCAACGCTCTCAACGCCGTCATTGCGAGGAGCCCTTGCGACGAAGCAATCCAGACTGCCCGCGCTGAAAGACTCTGGATTGCTTCGCTGCGCTCGCAATGACGAGGTTGGCAGCTTGCACTCAAGCAAAATGCCCGGGACCGGCCCGGGCATTCGTTATCTCGACCAGCGTGGACCTCCTACGCCCCCATCATCGGCATCCTTGGATATTCGCCGGGCGTGCCCGCCGGCGGGATCGGGATGCCGCCGTCGGAATATTCGTTGAGCTTGTTGCGCAGCGTGCGGATCGAAATGCCGAGGATGTTGGCGGCATGCGTCCGGTTGCCGAGGCAGTGCTTCAGCGTCTCCAGGATCAGGTCACGCTCGACATCGGCAACAGTGCGTCCTACCAGCGCCCGCGTTACCTGCTCGGCGGCCATCGTGGCGTGGGCCACGGCCGGTGCGGTCTTGGCGAGGTCGAGACGGTCGCCGTCCGGCGTGATGATGGCATCGGGACCGATCTCATCGCCCTGAGCCATCAGCACCGCGCGGTGCATGGTGTTCTCGAGCTCGCGGACGTTGCCCTGCCAACGGTTGACCGAGAGCACGCGGCGCGCCTCCGCGGAGATCGGGCGCACCGGCACGCCGTTGGCCTCGGCGTATTTCTTCACGAAATGCTGGGCGAGCTCCAGAATGTCGGCCGGGCGTTCGCGCAGCGGCGGGATCTTCAGGTTCACGACGTTGAGGCGGAACAGCAGATCCTCGCGGAACGTGCCTTCGCGCACGGCCTCGGCGAGGTTGCGGTTCGAAGTCGCGATGATGCGGATGTCGACCGGCACCGGCTTGGTGCCGCCGACGCGGTCGATCACGCGCTCCTGGATGGCGCGCAGCAGTTTCGATTGCAGACGGACGTCCATCTCCGAGATTTCGTCGAGCAGCAGAGTGCCGCCGGTCGCTTCCTCGAACTTGCCGATGCGGCGCGCGACCGCGCCGGTGAAGGCGCCCTTCTCGTGGCCGAACAGCTCGGATTCCAGGAGATGCTCGGGGATCGCGGCGCAGTTGATCGAGATGAACGGGCGCCGGGCGCGGGCCGAGCGGGTGTGGACGTAGCGCGCCAGCACTTCCTTGCCGGTGCCGGATTCGCCGGTGATCATCACCGAGGCGTCGGAGCCCGCGATCTGCTGCGCCAGCTTGATGACGCGGGCCATGGCCTCGTCGCGATAGACCAGCTCGCGGGAATCGTTGGCGACGGCGGCCAGCACTGCGGCGATCAGCTCCGGATCCGGCGGCAGCGGGATGTACTCCTTGGCGCCGGCGTGAATCGCGGCAACCGCGGCGCGGGCGTCGTTGGTGATGCCGCAGGCGACGATCGGAGCGTGGATGTGCTCGGCTTCCAGCCGCAGCACGAGGTCGCGGATGTCGAGGGCGACGTCGACCAGTAGGAGGTCGGCGCCCTTGCCCCCGCGCAGCACGCGCATCGCCTGCTCGTGATCCTCGGCGTGGGTCACGGTGGCGCCGTTCTCCATCGCGATCTTGGTGGCCGTGGTGAGCTGGCCCTTCAATGTGCCAACGATGAGAAGCCGCATGTCAGTCTCCTGTCCGTCTGTTCGCGCCGTCGCGCGTCATTTCCTTGTGCTAGCCGCGTTCGGCCTTGATGATTTCCGTCATGGTCACGCCGAGCTTGTCCTCGACCAGGACGACCTCGCCGCGGGCGACCAGCTTGTTGTTGACGTAGATGTCGATGGCCTCGCCGACGCGCCGGTCGAGCTCGAGCACGGTGCCGGGTCCGAGCTTCAGCAGCTCGCCGACATCCATCTTGGAGCGGCCGAGCACGGCCGAGACCTGTACGGGAACGTCGAACACCGCCTCGAGGTCGGCGGCGGCGCGCGCCGCATATTCGTCCTCGTTGTAGCCGACGTCCGCGCCGGCGGGCGGCATCGGGCCGTTGAGATCGGGCAGCGGGACCTGTCCGTCGGTGTCGCTCATGGGTTAGCTCCCCCTCCGGGACGCGATATAGCGTCCGACCATTTCGTCGATCTTGGCCGCGATGGCGCCGCGTTCCAGCACGATGCCGCCATCGGCCCATTCGATCCGGCAGTCGCCGGTGGCAATTTCAGGCTCGGCCAGGATCACCAGCCGTCCCTCGAAGCCGCTCTGCTTGGCGAGCCGCTCGATCTTCTCGCGCGCGCTGTCGTAGAGCGAATCGTTGATACGGACGACGAGATGCGGCGTCGCGACCAGATGCGAGAAGCAGTCCTTGACCAGCGCGACAATCTCGCCGAGCGGCTCGGCGGCGACCAGGTCGGCGCACAGCTTGCGCGCGACGGCGACCGCGACGTCGACCGCCTCAGTTTCCATCTTGGATTCGATGCTGCCGATACCGGCCGCGATGCCGCGGATGCCGATATTGATCTCCTCCATAGCGAGCGCGACGCGGCGGTCGCTCTCGGCCTTGGCCTCGCGCTGGCCGGCGGCGAAGCCCTCCTGATAGGCGCGCGCTTCGGCTTCCGCGACCTTCTGGGCGATCTCGGCGGCAGTCGCGGCCTTCTCGCGCGTCGCCCGCTCAGGCGCCGCGAAGTCGGTATCGAACAGGAATTTCGCCGGAGCTGCCATCAGTACACCAGCTCGTCGTCGGCGCGGTTCTTGGTCAGCATGATCTCACCCTTGGCGGCGAGGTCCTTGGCGAGGTTGACCAGCAGCGCCTGGGCCTCGTCGACGTCGCGCAGGCGGACCGGGCCCATCGCCGCCATGTCGTCCTGCAGCATCTTGGCCGCGCGCGAGGACATGTTGCCGAAGAAGAAGTTGCGAACATCCTCGTTGGCGCTCTTGAGCGCGACGCCGAGCTTGTCCTTGTCGACGTTGCGCATCAGCGTCTGGGCGGAGCCGGAATCGAGCTTCACGAGGTCGTCGAAGGTGAACATCAGCGCCTTGATGCGCTCGGCCGATTCGCGGTTGTCCTCTTCCAGCGAGGTGATGAAACGGGTTTCGGTCTGGCGGTCGAAATTGTTGAAGATTTCGGCCATGACCTCGTGGGCGTCGCGGCGGCGGGTCTGCGACAGGTTGGACATGAATTCGGTGCGCAGCGTCTTCTCCACGCTCTCGATCACCTCCTTCTGCACCGCCTCCATCTTCAGCATGCGGTTGACGACGTCGAGCGCAAGCTCTTCCGGCAGGATGCCGAGCACGCGGGCGGCATGCTCAGACTTCAGCTTCGACAGCACCACGGCGATGGTCTGCGGATATTCGTTCTTCAGGTAGTTGGCGAGAACCTCTTCCTGCACGTTGGAGAGCTTCTCCCACATGTTGCGCCCCGCGGGGCCGCGGATCTCGTCCATGATGCCGTTGACGCGCTCCGGCGGCAGATATTGCTGCAGCAGCCGCTCGGTGGCGTCGAAATTACCCATCAGCGCGCCAGAGGCCGACATGCGCGAGACGAATTCGAGCAGCATGTCCTCGACCGTGTCGACCTCGACGGTGCCGAGCGTCGACATCTCGAGCGAGAGCTGGCGGACTTCGTCGTCGTCGAGCAGGCTCCAGATCTTGCCGCCATATTGCTCGCCGAGCGCCAGCATCAGGATCGCGGCACGCTTCGGCCCGGGCAGCTGCGCGAGCCCCTTGCCGTCGGCGGCGCGGCTGCCGGCGCGCTGACCGAGCGTGGAAATCACGCTGGTGATGTCGTTCGAATTGGCGTTTTGCAGACTGGCGGCCATGTCAGATCACTTCTTGATTCACTTGGCGGGTTACTTGGCTGGTTCGGTCAGCCACTGGCGGATGATGGCGACGGTCTCGTTGGGGTTGCGCTCGGCGAGCTCGCCGACGCGGTGAACGGATTGGGCGTGGACCTGGCCCTGGATGGTGGCGACGTCGATCGCGCTGGCGGCGCCGCTCGGCAGCATCGGCTGGCCGGAGGCCGGTGCCGCCTCGTCCGAGGCGGCGGGGCCGGCGAGGACGCCGGAAATGGCGGCGGCGACCTCGTCGGAGGCGAGGATGCGCTTGACCAGCGGGCGGATCACCAGGAACAGCACGACCAGGCCGAGCAGCATCATCACGCCGAGCTCGACGAAATACATGACGTCGTCCTTGGTGAACTGCAGCATGCCGAGGAAGCCTGAGGGCTCGCCGATCGGGGCGGTGGAGGGCGCATCGGCAAAGCGCAGGTTGACGACCTCGACCTGGTCGCCGCGCTTCTGGTCGAAGCCGATCGCCGAGCGCACCAGCGTGGCGATGCGGTCGAGCTGCTCCTTGGTCCGGTCCTGATAGGCCAGCTCGCCCTTCTCGTTCTTGGAATAGATGCCGTCGACCAGCACCGCGACCGAGATGCGGTTGACCCGGCCGGCCTCGGTCACTTCGGTCTTGGTGGTGCGGGAGATTTCGTAATTGTTGGTCTCTTCGGTCTTCTTGCTCTGGTCCTTGGCCGTGGCACCGCTGTTCTGCTGGTTGCCGGGCAGCTCGTTATTGACGGTGACCTGGCCGTTGTTGTCGGCGGTCATGCTCTGCTCTTCGCGGGTCTGGCTCGAGCGCAGCACGCGGCCTTCGGGGTCATACTTGTCCGAGGTCTGGGTGACCTTGTTGAAGTCGAAATCGGCGGAGAGCTGCACGCGGGCACGGCCCGAGCCGACCACGGAGGAGACGATGTCCTCGACCTGCTTACGCATCCGCTTCTCGAAGGCGATGCGGCGCTCGTCGCCGACCGCCTGCTCCGGATCGGTCGCAGCGCCGTCGGCGAGCAGCTGGCCGGCCTCGTCGACGATCGAGACCCGCTGCGGCTTCAGACCGTTGACGGCGGAGGCGACGAGGTGGCGGATGGCGCGGATCTGCTGGGCTTCCAGCGCGCCGCGAACGCGCACCACAATCGAGGCCGACGGCTCCGGCGCTTCGCGCGCAAACAGCGGGCGCTCGGGCAGCACCAGGTGGACGCGGGCGGCCTGGATGCGGTCGATGGCGCGGATGGTGCGGGCGAGCTCGCCTTCCAGGGCGCGAAGGTGATTGATGTTCTGGACGAAGGAGGTGGTGCCGAGGGCGTCGGACTTGTCGAACACCTCGTAGCCGACGCCGCCGCCCTTGGGCAGGCCGCCCTCGGCGAGCTTCATCCGCAGCCGCGTCACCTTGTCCTTGGGCACCATGATAATGCTGCCCTCATTGCGGATCTCGAACTGGATGCCTTGGCGTTCCAGGTCCTTGATAATGCTCGATGAATCTTCGACGCTGAGATCGGTGAACAACGTCGTCATCTGCGGCGTGGTGACGCGCATGATGACGAAGGCGAAGAAGCCGATGAGCGCGGCGGTGACCGCGATCATCGCCCCGAACCGGGCGGCACCGATACTCTTCAGAAAGTCCGCAAGCCCTTGCAAGCAACCGCCCCACAGCTTCGGCCGCTTCACTGGAAAGGCCGACTGGGCAATTATTGCCTAGGTGATGGTTTCGATATGGTTAACGAAGGTTAAGAGATCGGACAAAAGTGGCGACATGAAAAAAATCGGCCTCGCAGGGCGAGGCCGATTTTCGTCAAAGACCGCAGATTTCCGGATCGCTTACTGGCGATATTGCTGAATGCGGGTGGTGCGAAGACCCGCCAGACCGTGCTGGTCGATGGAAAACTGCCAGGAGAGGAATTCGTCGACCGTCAGGGTATAACGGCTGCAGGCCTCCTCAAGGGAGAGAAGTCCACCACGGACAGCGGCGACGACTTCAGCCTTGCGGCGGATGACCCAGCGTTTGGTGCCGGGTGCAGGCAGATCCGCGATCGTCAACGGACTGCCGTCCGGCCCGATGACGTATTTTACCCTCGGGCGATGGGGTTCTGTCATGGCGTACTCACAAACTCTCAACCACTGAACTCACGCCCGTAACCCTACGCCCGGCGGCTTAAAAATCCGCTAAGCCTAAGGCTTCAATACAATTCTCGTTGAAAATGCTGAAACGGCGCCCTGTTGGCCGGCGGAACGGTGGCATCCGGACCGGTCGAGCGGGTCTTCGTAAATACTTTACTAACGCCGAACGACCTTTGCGGCTCGCGCGAATCCGGAACTCTGATCCACCGCCGGGGCGAGGTGGATCACCTCGCAAGTCTTCAATTGCTGCCGGTCGCGATAATGCTCTTCACCTGGCTCAGGGTGTAGCTGGCGCCGTCGATAGTCAGCAGCGGCGGCGACTGGGTCAGGTCGACGGACGACACGGTGCCCTGCACCTGCGCGGCGATGCCGACATTGTTGTTCGCCACGTCCTTGCCCGTGGCCGAGATCGTGTACTTGCCGTCGGGCCATTGCGTGCCGTCATTGCCCTGGCCATTCCAGGTGAAGGGAATGTCGGTGCCGGCCGCGGCAGTATATTTGCCGGTGAACACGGTCTGGCCGCTGGCATTGGAGACCGTGATGTCGACGGTCGAGTCGGTCGGCACGTTGAGATGCCAGGTGGCCGACGCGTTCTTCATGGTCGCCGTCGAGCCGTCGACCAGGGCGGTCTTGCCGACGAAGCCCAGCGCCTGGGTCGCCTGCGTGGTCTGCTGCAGGGTGACGAGCTGGGACAGCGAATCGTTGGTCTTGAGCTGCTGCTCGACGCCGGCAAACTGCACCAGCTGCTGGGTGAACTGGTTGGTGTCGAGCGGATCCAGCGGGTTCTGGTTCTGCAGCTGCGTGGTCAGCAGCGTCAGGAAGGTCTGGAAGTTGCCGGCGAGCGTCGATCCCGTGGTCGAGCTCAGCGAGTTCGACGAGGAGGATTTCGGCAGCTCCGTCGTGCCGGAGACGACAGCAGGGGCCGTGGCGCCAGTCGTGGTGGTCATGTCGGATACTCCTTACACTCTGATGTCGACGCCGCTGCTCGGCCCGTACATGCGGCCATAGCCGCGGCCGACGGGCGCGGCTATGGCGGTGTCGTCCTCGCTGATGATCAGCCGGCGGGCATTGCCGCCATTGTCGCTGTTCTGGCCGGAATTCTGGCCCGATGAATTCTGGTCACGCAGACTGAAGGACAGTCCGTTGCTGCCGGTCTTCAGGCCGGCATCGTCGAGCGCGCGCTGCAATTGCGGCGCGTCCTGGCGCAGCATCTGCAGCGTCTCAGGCTTCTCCACCGTGAGATGCGAGGTGACGTTGCCGGCGCGGTCGACATTAATGCGCACGTCGATGCGGCCGAGCTCGGCTGGATCGAGGCTGATGTCGAAGCGCGACTTGCCGGAGCGGATCGCTGCCGCGATCTCGATCGGAACGCCGCTGATCGGCACGGCCGTGTTGGTTGCCGCGGTCGCGGTCAATGTCGCGGTCGATGCGGACGCGGTCGAGGTCGTATTGGTCAGCGGAGCCTGCACGGCGGAAGCGGCCTGCGCGCCAGCGTCGGTGGCGTTGAACGCGGCCTGCGCGTTGGCATGAGCCTGGGCGGCCGGTGCGGCCGGGATCGCATCGGGGCTTCGGTCTGCGGCGCCGGGCTTCGCATCGGTCGCGTTGGCGTCTGCCTGCGGCTTGGCGGCTTGCGAATGCGCGGCGGTGTCGGTGGTCGTCGGGCCCGGCACTTGCGCCGGCGCGGTCTTCGCCTTGCCGGTGTCCTGGCCGATATTGGAGACGTCGGACTGTCCTTGCGCGGTGGCGACGGCCTGGAACGAGGTCTTCGGCGTGCCGGGATTGACGGGGATCAGTCCGCCGTTGGTCTTGCCGCCGGATGCGGTCTCGTCGGTGGTCCCGGTCGCGGCATCGCCCAGCGTTGCCGAAGTATCGGCGTCGACCTTGGCGCCTGCGGTCTTGGCGCTCTTGTCGCCCGGCGTCGCGGTGTCGGTCTTGGCGCCCGTGATCTGCGCCGCGGTCGAGGCGCTGGCCGCGAGGCCGGCGGCAGCGATCGTCAGCGGCGAGGAGGCGGCGGACTGGTTTGACGTGGCGTTCGGAGCGGCCGGGACGACCGGCGCGGCGACCACGATCGCATTGGGATCGGGCAGGGCGGCCTGCGCCGCATCGGTCGTCGCGGCGGCCGTGGCGTCGACGGCGGTGGCGAGTCCGTCGGTGGCCTCGGCCTTGCCGCCCTTGCTCTCTGCGGATGTGTCAGCCGATTTGGCGTCCGACGTTTCGGTCTTGCCCTTGTCATGGGCCTTGGCGGCGTCCTTGACCGGATCGGAGGTCGTATCGCTGGGCTTGTCGTTGTCGGTCGCCGCGGATGCGCTGTCTCCGCTCGCCTTGCTCTTTGCAGGCTGATCCGCGGCGGAGCTGTCGCGCGGGCCCTTGTCCACGGAGGACGAGGCGGGATCGCTCCGGCGCGGCGCGTTGTCCTGGGCTTGGGTCTGGGCCTGCGCGGCCGCATTGGTGTTGATGGCCTGGGTGTTGCTGTCGACCAGCGAGCCGAAGGAGTCGTTCGCGGACGTCTCCTTGGCACTCTGCGACCGGGCAGGCTTTTGCTGCGTGCCGGGAACTTGCACGCTTGCTGCGACATCTGACGTACGACCGACCACAGGCAACCCCTCGGAAACAACTTCGGCATCAGGGGAGCAAGGAGCGGGCCAGTGTCGCGTTGCGTCTATTTCTCCTTAAAATTCAATATCTTGCCAATTTTACTCGCCGCCGCGAGGCCGCCCGCGACCCCGTCATTTCTGCCGCCCCGGCAAGAATTGCCCTGACCTCGTGACCCCCGTGATTGCTTCACCGGAATGCCGCCTATATTAAAGACGTTACTCTCAGCCGCTTTCGACCGGGCAATCGGCCTTTCGGGAACCGAAGTTCCCGGAGATTGCCGATGTCCCGCGAGAAGCATGAAATCGCGGATCGCCGCACGCCGCCGTCACAACCCCTTGAAGGCCCATGCTCAACAGTCTGGATCTCGAAGGCCGTCCTGAGGACACCAGGGTCGTCGTCGCCATGTCGGGCGGCGTCGATTCATCGACGACGGCTGCGCTCTTGAAGGCGGAAGGCTACGACGTCGTCGGCATCACGCTGCAGCTCTACGATCATGGCGCGGCGACCCACCGCAAGGGCGCCTGCTGTGCCGGCCAGGACATCCACGACGCGCGCGACGTCGCTGCCAAGCTCGGCATCCCTCATTACGTGCTCGATTACGAAGATCGCTTTCGCGAGTCCGTCATCGACAATTTCGCCGACTCCTACGCGCTGGGTGAAACGCCGGTGCCGTGCATCGAGTGCAATCGCTCGGTCAAATTTCGCGACCTCTTGAAGACCGCGCGCGAACTGGGAGCGCAGGCGCTCGCCACCGGGCACTACGTCGCCTCGCGTCGCCGTGACGACGGCTCGCGCGCGCTGGTCTGCGCGGCCGACGCCGACCGCGACCAGAGCTATTTCCTGTTCGCGACCACGCAGGAGCAGCTCGACTTCCTGCGCTTCCCGCTCGGCGACATGACCAAGCCAGAGACGCGCGAGCTCGCGCGGCGCTTCGGCCTTGCCGTCGCCGACAAGCACGACAGCCAGGACATCTGCTTCGTGCCGACGGGGCGCTATACCGACATCATCACCCGCCTGCGTCCCAACGCGATGGACCCCGGCGACATCGTCGATCTCGACGGGCGCGTGCTCGGCCGGCACAACGGCATTGCCAACTTCACCGTCGGCCAGCGCCGCGGCCTCGGCATTGCGGCTCACGCGCCGCTGTTCGTGGTGCGGCTGGAGGCCGCGACGCGCCGCGTCGTCGTCGGCCCGCGCGATGCCCTCAAGATGCACCGCATCTGCCTGCGCGACGTCAACTGGATCGGCGGCGGCGACATCGACCGCGCCATCGGCGGCGGCCTCGAGCTGTTCGTGCGCGTGCGCTCGACCCGCAGTCCGCAGCCGGCCTGGCTGCGCGGCGGCCACGGCCATTACGAGGTCGAGCTCGTCGCCGGCGAGGAGGGCGTCTCGCCCGGACAGGCCTGCGTGTTCTACGACGCACCTTCAGGGCAAGCGCGCGTGCTCGGCGGCGGATTTATTCAAAGCGCCGCGGCTAAGGTCGCAGGCCACACGTCGCGCCCGCTCGCGGAAGCCGTGCGCGGCTGAACGAGATGAGATCGAGCCCAAGTCGAGCCGCGGCAAAGCTGCTCCCCCTCTCCCGTCTGCGGGAGAGGACGGGGGAGAGGGCTCTCTCCACACGCGATATCTCGCGAGAGGAAAGGACCCTCACCCGGCGCTTCGCGCCGATCTCTCCCGCACGGCAAGCGGGAGAGGCGCTAGACTGAGTTCGGGGCGAGGACCGACATCACCAATGAACATCACCTGAGTAAGAGTATCCGGGGTAGGGCAGGGGCATGGCAGCAGACATCTCGCGGGCCGGGGTCGAGAAGGCCTATGGCCGCTGGGCGCCGGTCTATGATCTGGTGTTCGGCAAGGTGTTCGACGCCGGCCGGCAGTCGACCATCGCCGAGGCCGACCGCATCGGCGGCCGCATCCTCGACGTCGGCGTCGGTACCGGGCTCTCGCTCTCCGACTATGCGCGCAGCACGAAGATCTGCGGCGTCGACATTTCAGAGCCGATGCTGCGCAAGGCGCAGGCGCGCGTGCGGGCGCTTCACCTCTCCAATGTCGAAGTGCTCTCGGTGATGGATGCGAAGAACCTCGCCTTCCCGACAAACTTCTTCGACGCGGTGGTGGCGCAATATGTCATCACCGCCGTGCCGGATCCCGAAGGCACGCTCGACGAGTTCGTGCGCGTGCTCAAGCCCGGTGGCGAGCTGATCCTGGTCAACCATATCGGCGCCGAGGCGGGTCCGCGAAAACTGTTCGAGCTGGCCTTCGCTCCCGTTGCCCGCCGCCTTGGCTGGCGACCGGAATTCCCGTGGCAGCGCCTGGTCGATTGGGCCGCCAAGCACGGCGGCGTCACACTCAGCGAGCGGCGCCCGATGCCGCCGATGGGGCACTTTTCGCTGATCCGATACCGCAAATCGTGATCGAGCCGCGGGAACAGGCGCCGTGATCGGCGCGTTTTGCTCCCATGCGCACGACATCAATCATTCTGGCCAGCCTCCTGATCGCCGCTTCAGGCACTGCGATCGCGCAGGCTCCGCCCGCCCCGGCGACGCCGCCGCAACAGACCGCGCCGCCATCCCCGCAACATACGGCCAACTGCACACCGCAGGACCGGCCTAACCGGCAAGCCGATGGCACCACCACCGGCCAGTCCCGGGAACCGCTCGGCGACAAATTGGCCAAATCCGATGGCGTGCTCTGCCCGCCCGCTGGCGTTGACCCGGAGATGCACGCGCCGGCTCCCGACACCGGCGGCAACACCCCCGTCATCCCGCCCCCGGGCAGCCCCGGAGGCGACCCGAATGTGAGGCCGAAATAGGTTCGTTCCCCGGCCCAATGCCGTCATGTTCGGGCTCGGTCCGGGTACCCCACGTTGCTGAACCAGCGAGGAAAGGCGTGGATGGCCGGGACGAGCCCCGGAGAGGACGGATTCAACAGGAAACTCCACCCAAAACAGCCATTTTGGCCCGCCAGCGGACTTGTCCGGTCGAAGCTTTCGCGAGACCGGAAGCAATGGCGGATTGACTTCCCGCCGCCCCCTTCCTTATATGCCGCGCGTTCGCGAGATCGGCGTTATTCGCCGCCGCGATCCCTGTGGCGGGGTAGCTCAGCTGGTTAGAGCACGGGAATCATAATCCTGGGGTCGGGGGTTCGAGTCCCTCCCCCGCTACCACGTATCCCCCACTACGATGGTGGGCCTTGGGAAAGAACCCTCCGCCGACCAAGGCGGCCAGTTTTCCCTTGACCTCGACCTCGAAGCCTTCCCCTGGGCCTTTCGGGTAAACAATGACGCTGTGCACAAGGGACCTGAAGTCGGCGACCAACGGTCCGCGGTCGTCCTCTGCGCTTGCGTGGCTTGCCATCGCGTCAGCAAGCGCATTGACCGTCTCGATATAGCGGTCCAGCGTCGCCGGATGCAGTGAGATAGGGGTAGGGGCCTCCTCAAGGGCAGCTATTTCCGCCTCGACGCGCAACCGTTCTTGCTTCAACTCGGCGATCCGTTGCTTGGCATCCTCCTCAGAAATCACGTACTTGATCACGAGATCAATGTTGCGCTGACGCTCGCCTTCGATCCGGTCACGTTTGGCCTCTAGCCGTAGGCGCTCCGCGGAAGCGTTTCCCGCAAGCCGCTCTCGTTCAGTGTTATAGTTGCGGACGTAGGTTCCGATCAGCCGTGGGTCCTTCAACTCCTCGACCATCCCACTGAGCACAAGTGTTTCGATGTCGCGCAAGTAGATGATCCTGCGATTCGAGCAACTGCCACTCTCGCGCACAGCTGAGCAACGAATCCTGGTCTTTCCGGTCTTGTCGCGGTCGTGAACTGACAGGCCAGATCCGCAACAACCGCACCGAAGAAGGCCCGATAGGAGATGCGGGGCGCGTCGCTTCATGTGACTGGCCAAATGCCCCTTCTCAGTCTTCAAGGCGTGCGCCTGCTCCCAAACTGACTGTTCGACGATCCGCAGTCGGGGCGCATCGATGCTCTGCCACTCCTCACGAGGGTTTGGACGAGACAATCGCTTGCCTGTTTCGGGATCCTTCACCATCCTGACCTTGTTCCAGACAATACGGCCAGCATAGAGCTCATTGAAGATGAGTCCCGCACCGCGCTTGGCGTTGCCATTGATCGTCGACGCATTCCATCGCCGACCTCGCGGTGGATGGATATTTTCCCGATTGAGATCCTGCGCGATCTCTCGTGGTGCCCGTCCCGCTGCGTATGCCGCAAAAATCCGTCGTACAATCGCAGCTTCAGTCTCGATGATTTCGAGCTCGCCGGGTTTGCCGGCTACCGCTCGATATCCGTAAGCTCGCCCTCCTGCGTGTCGGCCGTCGCGTACCACGCCGGCCATGCCGCGGCGGACCTTCTTCGCGCCGTCCTCGCGCTGCATCTGCCCGACGAGGCCGCGGATTCCAATCAAGATTGAGTCCGCAGTGCCATCGTGGACGGCCTGGATCTCAATCCCCTGGAAAGACAACCTTTTGTGAATGCCGGCCAGATCCTCCATGTCACGTGAGAGCCGGTCCAATGCTTCTACAATCACCACCTTGAAGCGATGCTGACGTGCAGCGTCCATAAGCTGCATCAAGCCATCGCGGCCGAATACCGATGCCCCAGAACGCGCCTTGTCTTCAAACGTAGCAACGACATCGAGTTGGTGACACGCCGCATAAGAACGGCACAGCGCAATCTGGTCTTCAGTCGATTTTTCGTTTTGAAGCTCGGTCGAGAACCGAGCATAGATCGCCGCGGGTTTCATCTCGAATACCACTCCTGATGGGCGTGTCGTCAGCGGCATCAAGAGGATTATTCATGAGGCGCTTGCTGTCGAGAAGATGATCGCGCCTAGCATCGGCGATTGCAAGTGCTTCTACAAATTGGACCAAAGCAGGATCTAGTTCGCCTGAGGTTGCGCGCCCGGGTCCACGATCGCATACTTCCACCAATCTCGCGCGCTTCATCTCAGTAGGATGCATCGATCACTTGAGAAACGGCAGCGCGTTTTCGCTCGATCGTAGAATTGAAGGCTATGGCGTAGAGAAAGGACGGCCACTTCGAAACTCAATATATAAGTCTCGACCAGCTATCGGTAAAGTAAGCTCGCTACGAGCAGCGTGGTTAGTACCGGGATCGCTCCCAGCACCAGAATTGAACCACGACTTTGACGCTGGCGGCTAAAAGCTGGCTGAGCGCCGGATCCTCAACTCCATAGCGCCGAACCGCGCTACCTATTCGATTGTACCGCTCGACTGGCAGACGCGCTGCGACCCAAGCGCAGTTTGCATCGCTAACAAACCGTTTTTGTGTCATTGCCCACTTGGGCGGATTCGCGATGGCAGAACATTCCAGCTCGCGCCATCCGCGTTCTGACGAAATGGTAGGTTTAAGCGATGCTTTAGCGATCGGTCTCTATTACTTACGGCAACTGAAATGGAGATATCGGTACATAGTGGCACCTAGGCGCCATCTGATCGCTCAGGAGGACTGAGCGGCGTTAACTCGCTCGATCGTCAATTTTGGCCAACGATTTTTCGATTGGTGTTGTATGACCACCAATGTTGGTAGGCCACCCAAGGCTGCTCTCTCGCTAAAAGTTCTTTATCCCGAGGCTGCGAGCTTCACGGGAAAGTAGGGTGGGCTAGCCTGTGATCCCCCGGGCTACCCACTGAGCCGGCGGCACGTGATGAACAGCGCCCTTCTACGTCGGATGGCGGGTTCCCAGTCATGTCGCCTTTAGCTATCCGGCGAAGCGGATGCGGCAGAGATGGCGCGTTTATCCATCCTCCCCCGGTGGAAATAGGCGCTGAGTCGCATCCGTACTGCCTTCTCGAAGCGCCGATTGTGCCTAGCTTTAGCTGCTGGCGGTTGATGGGTGTGATGGAACCTGACAAGTTCATTTTGAGGAATCGGACCCATCGTCATCGAGATAAGAAACCAGCGTGGAGCGCGCCACGGTAAACTGCGCGAGGTATTTGGGTTCGGAAGCAACTGACGAGCGATCCGAATAATTCTGCTCCGTCGATAAGCCGCACCGTCCGCAGCATGAAGTCATAGCGGCGATCGGTCTTAAACTTGCAGTGGACTGGCTGAGTGCCAATCCGGCGCGTAGATCTCCCGCGGCTGCCGGTGATTGTATATGCGGCGGAGCGTTTGAGGCGTAAACGTCGATACCTACTTTGGCAAGTGGCCGCGCTGGGCCGCGCGTTTGCAAAGTTGCTGTGCGAGTCTGTCAGCTTTCGGTAAGCCAGCTCCGATAAAGAACCGCTGGGCTTAACGGGGCGTGGCAGGGACAGCACATGAGCTGAAGGACCACCATGTGCCGAGTTACGCTTTCGTTAAGCTCATTGCAGTGCGGACGCGGCAGAGATAATGCCTCATGATGCCCCCAAGCCGTCAGGCGCCGAGCCGCGTTCGCACTGCCTCCAACTCACGAGTTAGGTCTAGTTCTGGCCATCTCGCTCGCCTTGCGAGCGATGGGCGACCAATCTGGTTGTTGCAGCCCCATGAGGCTGAATTTGGAGGTAGCTAAGTGGCGGAGACAGAGCTCTGTCCCTGAGGCGTGCCCTCACGGCCTCCGATCAATCACCACATGGAGGATGGCTGAAATCTGTCGCTTTTGTCTCCGTGCAACTTTGTACCCCAATTGGGAGCCAATTGCGACGCCAATCCTTCAACGCGGTAGTCCTGTCGGGGCTTTCAAGGTCGGATCAGCATGACAACGTACTTCTTCTATCGCGCTCATCTGGATTTACCCGCCAACATTTTTACGTCGTTCACGTGCGGTAGGGCCTGTCATTCTCTTGCACGCAACGTGCCGTGTCTGACATGCTGCTGTCTCCAATGTTCAAAATGCAAAGACCCAGTTTAGGAAGACGGCGAAGAGGGTGGGGCCGACCGATTTTGGTAGGTGCCCTTTGACACTTTTCGAAGGTACTACTTTGGAGCCCTGAGAATTTGAGCCTCATGGGAGCAAAGGTGGCCAGCCCAGATTTTCGTGCCTGGGTTGGCCACCAGCGCTTGCGACATTCGTCCGCCGAGGTAGTTATAAGCTAAGAGATGCATATGTTTGAGCGGCATATTGCCTCTCTGCGGTCGCAAGCGTCTGCGGTACTTGCAGCCAACCAGGCCGCGCCGCCGTCGGTCCTTGGGATCATCAGACCGCAAAGTCATCACATTCAATATCGACGAAGTTCAGACGATGCTAGGCATACTCGATTGCGTGAACCCCAACCTGCGGCCAAAGGAAGCACGATAGGTCGCGCGCGCATAGGCCCGGCGGCGCATGGGGGACAACTGGTTCGGGTAGGATGTCTGTGAGACTAGGTCTGGGCTTTCAGCGGGTTGGCCAGCAGATCATGAAAGAGAAGCTTAACTTATCGAAGCTTTGGCTCACCCGGGCAGGAACGAATACGCTTCTAATCAAGAAGGTCGAGAGGCTATTGTGCCAAGCTCGGTCGTACATGGTCTGAAAGAATATAGCCGCGCTGCAATTCGATATCTCGGCGAAGAACGTGGCCACTCAGCGAGCCTTCCGCAAAGGTAAGGCGTGCATGGATGTGATCGATCAATAAGGCATCGCCAAGCCAAATCCTGCCTACCGCTCGCGCTAAGGAGCGTTGCGAAGAAAGGGCCATACTGGCAAATAAATCGCAATCGATGTCATCATCTCGTCGGCGACCGTCGGCTTCCAGCGGGCTGAACAATTGCACACCTGGCCAAGCTGAGGCGGCGCGGCACTATGAACGTAGGCATCAAGCAGATTGATCTACGCCGATACCAAAAGGTCCGGCAAGTTCAACGTGCGGGCTCACGGCGAACGTTCTGGCCTGGAAGGAATAGATTAGTGTCTGTGGACGATGCCTCCCGAAATTCCTTTAGCAACCGAATGAGCGCACGCAAAGGGGTTGCGCCGTGGCCTACATCAAGATCGCGATCCCCTAGAAATCATGGCTCGGCGTCAACGTCGCGCCGGAAATGGCCGACAAAATCTTGATAAATCGTTCGCTTTTCGTATAGCCTGGCAAGCTCTTCGGTGTCAGGCACCTCTGCACAAAACCGTGTCAGAGCTCTTAGCGATGGAGATCTGCTGCCCGCCCGGTTGGAACCAAGATCTATCATGCCGCCGTGTATTGGATCACCTCGGCGGATTTCGAACAAATCTGCATCGCAATTTATCGATGCAGTAAATCCAGACGCAGAACCGAGTGGTTGCAAATCGCGAAGATGGTCAGCGAATCGGCCGACGCCGAAGACGCGCGCCTGAGGCATGCAAGCTAAGAAAGGGTTCTGGCCTTGGTGGCGCAACCAAAAGGGATTTCCATCCACTAGCGAGCCTTTTTCGAGGTGTGATTTCTTTTCCTTGTGGGGAGGTTGACAATTTTCTTCTGCACTTCGTAGGAAGGTGCGGCCTGCGGGAGGCTTAACGTTCTTCAAATGAGAAGCGTATTCACTTCCAAACTCAGAGAGGGAGGCCAACCTTCATTGTCGCGTCTCGATCACCCACGATCCAAATCCAATTTCAGCGACCATTCGATCAAAGAGATTCGTGAAGCTCCGGAACAAGACCTCCCGGCTGCGGATATTCGCCTTTGTCACTGTGGGTGCATGCAGCTTGCGCTGCTGTATTCTCAACGGCACTAGTGCGCAGATCCGCCAAGCCTGTGACCACCTCATTGCTTGCTGTCGTCCTGTAGACGAGCATCAGATAGCTGAGTTGAGGTCGAAGACATTAACCCTCGCTTGCAGCAACAAGATTGCGGAAGGTCTGGCGTACTCGACAGGTTCGAATGCCGCGGATCGCTCGGCCAGTCGAATTCAGAGCTTTGCAATTTCCCACCGCAAAAATGAACTGAGGTCAAATGAGCCACGTTTCAGAACAGCCGATCGACCGAGTTACAATTCCCTTTCTGCAGCGATGGAAACAAGGCGGCCGGCGTATCGTCATGACAACTGCTTACGACGTGATTTCGGCGCGTATCGCGGATCCTTTCGTGGATATCATTCTCGTCGGTGACAGTGTAGGTAACGTTTGCCTTGGCTTCGAAAACACGCTTCCAGTGAGCGTTGCGATGATGAACCATCATCTGGAAGCCGTAGCCCGCAGTAAGCCTCATGCTCTGCTCGTCGCCGATATGCCTTACCTCAGCTTCCACGTCAGCGTCGGGAAAACCATACGCAATGCTGGTGGATTTCTGCAGCGAGGCGCAGCTGCGGTGAAACTCGAGGGCGGCGGCAGGAGAATCGACATGGTGCGTGCCCTGGTCGATTGCGAGATTCCCGTGATGGGCCACCTTGGCCTTATGCCCCAAAGCGTCAACGTCATGGGTGGGTTCAAAGTGCAGGGACGGAAGGCGGACGAGGCGCTGCGGCTGCTTGATGATGCTCACCGTCTGCAGGAGGCCGGTTGTTTCGCTTTGGTATTGGAGGGAATCCCTGCGGAGCTTGCCGCTCGAGCGACGGATTCCTTAACAATACCAACGATAGGAATCGGTGCTGGCCCGGAGTGTTCGGGGCAGGTGCTCGTGTTTCACGACGTGCTCGGCCTAACTGAAGGTCATCGTCCCAAATTCGTCCGCGCCTATGCAGATGGCTTTCAGCAGTTGAGTGATGCGCTTTCTCGCTGGGCCGCTGATGTCCGCGGTAGGGCATTCCCGGGACCGCAAGAATCCTATCGACTTCCGGAAGGCGTTGGCGAGGCCATTGCCAACTGGGTGCCACCCAACGCCATTTAATGTAGAGCTCAAGATGCAAACAATCACCTCGCTCGCTGAACTTCGCCGCACTGTTGAAGAAATCCGCAGTGCGGATCAACACATCGGATTCGTGCCGACAATGGGTTATTTGCACGATGGTCACTTATCGCTCATCGCGGCGAGTCAAGCGAAATGCGACGTCACGGTCGTAAGCATCTTCGTCAACCCGACTCAGTTCGGACCAAATGAAGATCTCGTCAGCTATCGGCGCGACTTCTTGCGCGATGAACAGCTGTGCCGCGATCGAGGGGTTGCAATTCTCTTCGCGCCAGATGCTCATGACGTTTATCCGAGCTATTTCGAAACCTTCGTTGAACCGGGCGCTCTCGCGAAGCCACTGTGTGGAGCTTTCAGGCCGGGACATTTTCGCGGTGTCGCGACTGTCGTATGCAAATTGTTCAACATGGTGCAGCCCGACGTCGCGTTTTTTGGGCAGAAGGATTTTCAGCAATGCGCAGTCGTGCATCGCATGGTAATTGATCTCAATCTCCCGATCGAAATTGTCACCGTACCAACCTATCGCGAGCAGGACGGCCTCGCGATGAGCAGTCGCAACCGGTATCTCAGCGAAGAGGAGCGTCAGCGGGCCCTTGCGATCAGTCGCGGACTATCCGCAGCGCTCGCTGAATTTATCTCGGGAGAGCGCAACGTTGAAAACCTGATTGCAGTCGCGAAGAAGCATCTAGGGATAGTCGACAGACTAGAATATCTTGAACTTGTTGACGGCGAGACGCTCAAAACGGCGGACAGTCCACTGCGGCGCTCCGCGGTGCTTTGTGTGGCTGCTTACGTTGGCTCAACGCGGCTGATCGACAACGTAATATTGACGTTACCAACTCGGTAGAGCAAAGCGCAGCTACCTGCTTCCAGTATATCGAGCTGGAATAAATGCGGAGGCTTCTTTTGCGATAGCCATGACGCGCTGGCGGCAGAACGCGAGCTCCGAAACGACGTTGTTCGGCGAGCTCGCGTAGCGGTAGTACATGCGCGCGAACCACCGCCCCCTCGACAAACCTTGGTATAGTGCTTCACTGCCGATGCTTTATCACCTACTTACCTTTGTAGAGTTGAGGATGCGTTAGATCGTTTGTAATTTCGATGGCGAGCCTAGATCATCCGATCGGAGCGGCGGAGCGAAGTCATACGTCATGCCTTCGCAAGTCGACGCATCCCAATCAGGGGTTGGGACGAACATCGGAGACGCCCCTTCTTGGCCGATTTGCACGCAAAAATGGGCGGGAGCCCCATACAAGGTGCCGTTGTTGAGATCGCGATCGGCTGCCCGCTCGGCGGAACAGAGTTCAATTGAGCTTCGAAAATTGGAAGTGGAGAATTGAGGACCTGCGCGCGTGAGGCATATGAGCCCTTTAGAGAACCAAACGCGTCGCTGGCCTCTCTAGTGTAGTAGCCGTCTTGATGATCATCGTCGCGGTTAATGTGCCGGCGAATTAGCGTTACAGCGTTGAAGGAAAAGCTACGTGGCATTTACCGAGCTATTCATCAAGCGCCCGGTGCTGTCTATTGTCATCAGTCTCTTGATCTTGCTGACCGGCCTGCGTGCCGCTACCCTCCTACCGATCCGGCAATATCCGAAGCTATCCAATACAGTCATCAGTATCACAACTTCCTATCCTGGTGCCTCCGCGGACATGATCCAGGGGTTCATCACCGCACCCCTCGAGCAGGCAGTCTCGTCCGCGGAGGGCGTTGACTACATCACTTCCTCGTCGGTGCTTGGTACCTCAACCATCCAAGTGCACGTCAAGCTCAATTTTGACTCCAACGAAGCGCTGACGGAGCTGCTCTCCAAGGTTAACTCAGTCAAATACCTAATCCCTAAGGAATCAAACGATCCGGTCGTCTCGAAGTCGACCGGGCAGGCCACGCCTGTCATGTTTGTCGGATTCTCCAGCGAGGAACTTGGCGCCAGCGCGATCTCCGACTACCTCTCCCGCGTGGTACAGCCGGCTATCTCAACCGTGGACGGCGTGGCATCAGCAGAACTGCTAGGCGGCCAGAGTTTTGCGATGCGGCTGTGGCTCGATCCTGCGCGAATGGCAGGGCACGACGTGTCGCCGGCTGAGGTTTCTGCTGCAATCGCCGCCAACAACTTCCAGGCCGCGGCGGGCCAGATCAAAGGCTATTTCACAATCTCCGATATTACGGCCGATACCGATTTGCGGAGTGTCGGCGATTTTAAGCGGATGGTCGTCAAGGCAAAAGACGGTGGACTCGTGCGCATCGAGGACATTGCGTCAGTTGAGCTTGCCGCGCAGACGACAGACACCAGCGTCACGATGAACGGCGAGCATGCGGTCTTTATAGGTGTGCAGGCAAGCCCGCAGGGCAATCCACTAAAAATAGTGCAAGGCGTCCGGGCGCTATTCCCGGAAATAGAGCGTAACCTGCCGCCATCTATAAGGATGAAAATCGCCTACGATTCTACCACATTTATTCAATCGTCTATCGACGAGGTGAAGAAGACGCTCATTGAGGCAGCCGTAGTCGTCGTGGTTGTAATCTTTCTGTTCCTGGCATCGCTGCGATCGGTCATCGTTCCTGTCGTCACCATTCCGTTGTCGCTCATTGGCGTTTGTACCATGATGCTAGCGCTGGGATTTTCGTTTAATCTGCTCACTCTCCTTGCGATGGTTCTCGCGATCGGTCTTGTGGTCGACGACGCCATAGTGGTGGTGGAGAACATTCATCGCCACTTGGAAGAAGGTACGACGCCCCTAGAGGCGGCTAAAAGCGGCGCGCGCGAGATTGTCCGTCCCGTTATCTCCATGACGATCACCTTGGCTGCGGTATATGCCCCAATTGGGTTTCTCGGCGGCCTGACCGGTGCGTTATTTCGGGAGTTCGCGTTTACGCTCGCAGGAGCGGTTATTGTGTCAGGGGTAATTGCCTTGACGCTATCGCCCATGATGTGTTCTCTATTCCTAGAGCGCGCCGACGCCGGAAAAGTTTCTAGGCTCGTAAATCGCGGCTTCGGTGTCCTAACTCGATGGTATGGCCGCCAGCTCGACCGCTCGCTTGACTATCGTCCAGTTTCCGGCCTGTTTGCGCTGACCATGCTGGGCCTCGTCGGTTTTTTCTATGTGAATATTTCGAAGGAACTTGCGCCGGAGGAGGATGAAGGCATCGTATTCGCTCTGATGAAAGCGCCGAAATACGCCAATATCGACTACCTCGATTACTACGGCACCAAGCTTGGAAACATCTTCAAGAAGTTTCCAGAGACTGATCTAAGCTTCGTGCTCAATGGCATAAGCGGAAATCAGAGCGGCATGGCCGGCATGTTGCTCAAGGCGTGGGATGAGCGCAAGCGATCGTCGATTGTACTAAAGTGGCTTGTCCAGACAGAGCTATCCAAGATCGAAGGCATTAACGCGTTTGCCTTTAGCTTGCCTTCCCATCCCGGTGGTGCGGATGGCTTACCAGTGCAAATGGTCCTCAATTCGACGCTAGGCTTTCAATCTATTTACGAGCAGATGGCGAAGCTGAAAGATGCTGCGCAGAAGAGCGGTCTTTTCATGGTTACCGACTCCGATCTCGAGTTCAACCAGCCGGTAGTACGAATCAAGGTAGATCGTTCCAAGGCTAACGAGCTTGGCATCACCATGCAGACTATCGGTAACGCGCTCGCGACGTTACTTGGGGGGAACTACGTCAACCGCTTCAATTTGCAGGGTCGCTCCTACCAAGTAATTCCGCAAGTGCCACGAGAAGAGCGCTTAGCGCCGCATGCGATTGGAGGCTATTACGTAAAGACTGCGACCGGATCGTTGCTTCCACTGTCTACCGTGGTCTCCACCGAGACTGCGACCGATCCGAACGCGCTCACCCACTATAACCAGCTAAATTGCGCGACGTTTCAGGCCGTGCCAATGCCGGGCGTCACGATGGAAAAGGCATTGGATTTCTTGGAAGCCGAGGCCAAGAAACTGCCTGCGGGGTACAGTTACGACTTCCTGGCCGATGCCCGCCAGTATGTACACGAGGGTAACCAACTCGCGATTACATTTGGATTTGCATTGATCATCATATTCTTGGTGCTTTCGGCGCAGTTCGAAAGTCTTCGCGATCCGCTCATCGTTATGATCAGCGTACCAATGGCAATGGTCGGCGCCTTGCTTCCGCTATTCTTTGGCTGGGCGACCATGAACATCTACACCCAGGTTGGTTTATTGACATTGGTCGGGCTGATTTCTAAGCACGGCATTCTAATGGTTGAGTTTGCCAATGAGCTTCAAATCAAGGAGAGACTTGACCCTCGCTCGGCTATCGAGATAGCGGCACGCGTCCGATTGCGCCCTATCTTAATGACCACCGCGGCAATGGTCGCGGGCTTCATACCCTTGTTGAACGCAACGGGACCTGGCGCAGCGAGCCGCTTCTCGATTGGGCTCGTCCTCTCCGCCGGCATGTCTGTTGGCACGCTGGTTACGCTATTCGTGCTCCCAGCGCTCTATGTCGCGATCTCGTCCAATCATCGCGACCCCGCGAACGCCAACCGCGCGAAACTTGTCGAGCTCGACCTGACCGACGCTTCTGGTGCAGAGATGGCCAAGCAATGATAGTCAAACCATCAGGTGTGCTATTGGCGCACTAGGATCACTTCGCGCTTCTAGGTGCATCGTGACCATCGCGGCTGCAGAGTTAGGGATTTCATCTGCTTGGCCCAGCAAGATCGCCGATCGGCTGCCGCCGTTCAGTGCTGCAACTGAACGTTTAAGCTCGATTTAGCGGGGGCCTAGGGAGAGTGTGGGCTCTCTTGCTAAACCGCGGACCACCTACCACGCACGGCTCTGCCGGCGATGCGGATCGTTGTTTGCTATACGATATTCGGGGCGCAGAGCGCGCTATTGTGATCAAGCCCATCACTCTGGTGTCGTCGATCGTTCTCAGCGCAAAAAGCTCGGTATGCCAGCTCGATGCCGTCCCTGAGGGACGTGCTGGCACGCCAGCCGAGCCCGGACAGCCGACCGACGTCGAGCAGCTTGCGGGGCATTCCGTCGGGGCGCGACGTGTCGAAGCTGATCTCACCGCGAAAGCCCACGGCGGCGGCAACTATGAGCGCCAGTTCGGCGATGCTGATGTCTTCGCCTGTGCCGATATTGACCGGTTCTGGCGATGAATAGGCCTTCATCAAATGAACGCAGGCGTCGGCGAGATCGTCGACGTAGAGAAATTCGCGGCGCGGCGTGCCAGTACCCCACACCACGACTGTGCTAGCGCCCGATATCTTCGCCTCGTGGAACCGGCGGATCAGAGCGGCAAAAACGTGGCTGTACTCAGGGTGATAATTATCGCCGGGGCCGTACAGATTTGTCGGCATCACGCTGATGAAATCGGCGCCATACTGAATGCGATAAGCTTCGGCCATCTTGATGCCAGCGATCTTGGCGATGGCGTAGGGCTCGTTGGTCAGCTCCAGCGGGCCGGTCAACAGGGAACTCTCTCGCAGCGGTTGCGGCGCCAGGCGCGGATAGATGCAGGAGGAGCCAAAGAACATCAGCTTCTGGCATCTGTTGGCGTAAGCTGCCTGGATCACGTTGCTCGATATTGCTAGATTATCACGGAGGAACTCCGCGCGCAGGGTGTTATGGCGACGATGCCGCCGACTTTGGCGGCCGCCAGGAATACGACCTGCGGCCGCTTCGTGGCAAACCAGGCATTTACTGCGGACTGGTCCCGCAAATCAAGCTGGCCACGCGACACTGTCAAGAGATCAACCTGCTCGCTTGCAAGTCGCCGCATCAACGCTGCGCCGACCATGCCGCGATGGCCCCCGACGAACACTGTCTTGCCCTTCAGCTCAAACACTGCGCTGCCCATTTGCTGCGTCCTTTCTGGCTTGGATGAGATCGCTGGCGACCATTTCCTTCACCATTTGTGAGAACGGCGTCTTCGGTGTCCAGCCAAGTTTCGCGCTCGCCTTGCTGGGCTCGCCGATCAGCAGGTCGACTTCGGTTGGACGGAAATAATTGGGGTCGACTTGCACCAGGGTCTGGCCAGTCGCCTTGTCGATTCCGATCTCCTCAGTGCCCTTGCCGCGCCATTCAATGCGGCGACCGACCTCAGCAAACGCCCGCTCGACGAACTCTCGGACCGACCTTGTCTGGCCGGTCGCGAGCACGAAGTCATCGGGCTCGTCGACCTGCAGGATCCTATGCATCCCCTCGACATAGTCGCGGGCATGACCCCAGTCGCGCTTTGCATCCAGATTTCCGAGATAAAGCTTGTTCTCGATGCCGACCTCGATGCGAGCGACGCCGCGGGTGATCTTGCGGGTCACGAACGTCTCGCCGCGGATTGGACTCTCATGGTTGAATAGGATGCCGTTGCTGGCGAACATGCCATAGGCTTCACGATAGTTTACCGTGATCCAATAGCCATAGAGCTTGGCTACACCATAGGGAGAGCGCGGATAAAATGGCGTGGTTTCCTTCTGTGGCACCTCTTGCACCAGCCCGTAAAGCTCGGAGGTTGAAGCTTGGTAGAAGCGCGTCTCCTTTTCCATGCCGAGGATACGGATGGCTTCCAACAGCCGCAGCACACCAACTGCGTCCGCATTGGCGGTGTATTCCGGGCTCTCAAAACTGACTTGGACGTGGCTCTGGGCAGCCAGGTTATAAATCTCCGTCGGCCTGATCTGCTGCACGAGCCGGATCAAATTGGACGAATCCGTCATGTCCCCATAGTGCATTAGGAACGGCACGTCGCGAGCATGTGGATCCTTGTAGAGATGATCGACGCGCGCCGTGTTGAAGGAGGACGACCGGCGCTTGACCCCATGTACCGTGTAGCCGAGACCGATCAAATACTCGGCGAGATATGCGCCATCCTGGCCCGTAACGCCCGTGACTAACGCAACGCGCCGCTTGGAGTTTTCAGTCGTCATAGTCTCCCTTAATTTTGCGGGAAGGGGTCTCGCCCTGAAATGTCTGTTCCGATGACGCGTCCTAGAATATCTAGAACCGCACGTGCGTTCTGCACTCAACTGAAGGCGCGATCGTCCGTCCCAGTCATACACGCCCTGCAGCAATCCACATCATATACATTGATTTATTTGCCGACTTGCTTATGCCAAGTCATTGATCTTAGAGACGGAAGTCAGGCGGAATCGCAACGACGATGATCCTGAGCAGCCGAGATGAGCTGTAAGCGCTGTTAAGTCCGCTCGTTCGCCTAGCGATCTTGGGTAAAAGATGACATCCATTTGCGAACGCTATCTATCCTCACGTGCGTGCATGCATTCGCGTGGGGCCTTGAGCATCCGCGCGTTGAGGCTTCCGAATAGAATGCCTACTCTCAACCGACGGCCTCGTCCTTAGAACTAGTGTCTCCACTCATACGGGATTTGTACGGCAGGCGATGGACAACGTCGCGAGACGAGTGGGGAGTGGTGTAAACGTCTGTATAAATCTTCGAACATTTCGATATCGAAAGCTTACGTTCGTACGATAGAGCTTTGTCGCCGATCCTATAACCTTGCCCAATGTGAGGGGCTTGGGACTCGACGACTGAACTGCCGTCATTTCAATTGCGTAGGTAAATCATTGTCGTGGGCCAGGTTGTTTGCAAACGTTAGCTGCGGGCCGCGAAAGAGAGCGCCAGGGTGGGCGAGTTAATCAAGACGGCTACCGGAGGATAGTAGACGCTTGATCTGCTGCTATCGCGCGGGAGGCTGCTTGCGCAAACTTAGATGTCACGGTGCGTCGTGCTGGACGTTTGGTTGGCTGACCAGATGAGGAATTTGGTCAGCAGCAGCGTATGATGGCTGAAGGAGACTTAATCAAGCCCGCGAATGCGGATGTGATGAGACTTTCTCGGAAAAGTTCGAAGTTTTAAACCGGTTGCTCACGCACGTAGTGGGCACTTCGACCTCGTAAGTTTGGGATTACATGGATTCGAATGTGTGGAATTGTTGGCATTTTGGGACGGGGGCCGGTCGTTGGGAATCTGGTCGCCTCACTTCAGCGACTGGAGTATCGTGGTTACGACTCAGCGGGTATTGCGACTCTAGAAGATCTGCATATTGAGCGCCGCCGCGCTCAAGGTAAGCTGAGAAATCTTGAAGAGCGGCTCAGCCATTGTGCCCCGGCGGGTCAAAGTGGCATTGGTCACACGCGCTGGGCAACTCACGGAAAGCCAACGGAGAGCAACGCCCACCCGCATGCGACTGAAAATGTTGCGGTGGTCCATAACGGCATCATCGAGAATTTTCGCGAGCTAAGAGCCGAGTTGGAGCGGAATGGAGCCGCCTTCAATTCAGAGACGGACACCGAGGTGGTGCCGCATCTGGTCGATTCCTATCTGAAGAAGGGCTACTCACCGCAAAATGCTGTGCAGGCGTCGCTGCCGCGGCTGCGCGGTGCTTTCGCCTTGGCATTTCTCTTCAGGGGGCACGACGATCTCTTGATCGGAGCGTGCAAAGGCTCGCCCCTCGCGATCGGACATGGAAACGGCGAAGTGTACCTAGGATCAGACGCGATTGCGCTTGCGCCTTTGACCGACATCATTACCTATCTTGAAGACGGAGATTGTGCCGTGCTTACGCGCGCGACGTGCGTGATCTACGACAAAGGGGGCTCTGTCATTGAGCGGAAAGCATCGAAGCATGTTGTCTCGTCGCTCGTAAACGATAAGGCGAATTATCGCCACTTCATGGCCAAAGAGATTCACGAGCAGCCGGCAGTAGTCGGCAAGACATTGCTCAACTATCTGGATAGTACAGCCAAGCGCGTCGCCATGCCGACGACACTGCCGTTCGAATTCAATTCCATTCAACGAATTTCAATCATCGCGTGTGGCACCGCAAGTTACGCTGGCCACATCGCCAAATATTGGTTCGAGCGGCTGGCGCGCTTGCCTGTCGAGATCGATGTAGCGTCCGAGTTCCGGTACCGGGAAGCGCCTCTGCGCCGTGACGACCTCGCAATCGTCATATCGCAGTCGGGCGAGACCGCCGACACGTTAGCTGCTCTGCGATACGCCAAGGATCAGGGCATACACACGATATCTGTGGTCAATGTCGCGACGTCAACGATTGCTCGCGAGAGCGAATCCGTTCTGCCGACGCTGGCAGGACCGGAGATCGGCGTTGCGTCCACCAAGGCCTTCATCTGTCAGCTGATGGTATTAGCCGTCCTCGCCGTCAAAGCAGGTCAAGAGCGAGGCGAGCTGTCTGCAATTGATGAATCGAACTTCGTGCGAGAACTCGTTGAAGTGCCGCGTTTGATTGCTGCGGCCCTGCTGGTGGAGCCGCTGATTGAGAAACTCGCGCATTATATGGCCGGCGCGAGGGCCGCAATCTTTCTCGGTCGCGGCACATCGGCCCCTCTGGCGTTCGAGGGCTCGCTCAAGCTAAAGGAAATTTCCTATATACACTCAGAAGGGTATGCCGCCGGGGAGCTTAAGCACGGGCCGATCGCGCTGATCGATGAGGCTGTTCCTGTAGTTGTGATCGCGCCTTACGACCGCGTCTTCGAAAAGACCGTCTCTAACATGCAGGAAGTGGCCGCTCGTGGCGGCAAGATAATCCTGATCACCGATGCAAGGGGGGCTTCGCAAGCGACCGTGGAGACGCTCGAGACCATCGTGCTCCCGACAATGTCCGCAACCTTTACACCGATGGTCTATGCTATTCCGGTCCAGCTCTTGGCTTACCATACCGCCGTCGCAAGGGGCACGGACGTGGATCAGCCGCGGAATCTCGCGAAATCAGTCACTGTAGAATGAAGCTGCGGCGTTGTTTTTCAAGCGATGAGGTCTCGGCGGCGCCCCATCCAGCTTGCGCTTCGTTGCCTCGGTTTGTGGGAATGCAACCAGGTTCCAGTCCGGAAATCCGTCATACCTGCCGGGTAGCTGCCCGCATTAATCGATGCGACGGTCGCCCACGAGGTAGGGCAGGATCCTCGGGTACCGCGTTGGACGCGGGGCACCGTTTCGTTGCTCGCGCGCTCCACAGATATCCGGAGCGTTTAGGTCTGGTTGCATCAAAAATCAAATGCCGTGTCGGGTGCGGTTTTGGCTGTGCTTGCCGGTGATTGATAAGGTTCGGTAATGGAACGCAGAGAGCGATCTTGCCGGAAAGTGGCTTCAGAAGCTGAACTTACGTTCTGGTGCAAGCTTGGCGGTGCCGCCAGAAGCAAGCGCGATGTCAGCTAGCCTAAACTTGGCCAACAGAACCATGTCTGAGCTGCTGCCGGTTTGATGGACACCGAGATTAGGTGTTTCATGGAGCCGGAGGTGGGCGATGAAGAGACGGAAGTTCAGTCGCGAGTTCAAGATCGAGGCGGTCAAACTGGTCAGGGAGCGTGGGGTGTCGGTGGCGCAAGCCGGCCGCGACCTGGATGTTCATGAGAACGTTCTGCGCAAATGGGTAAAGGAGTTCGGCTGCGACCCGGCGCAAGCCTTTCCTGGCCACGGGCAGGTGAAGCCGGAGCAGCAGGAGATCGAGCAGTTGCGCCGTGAGGTCGCCAAGTTGAAGGCCGAGCGGGATATCCTAAAAAACCATCACGGGCCCCGGCCCGCCTGTGCGCAGTAGAAACAGCCAGCGTCGATGCTATCTTCTCGAGCTGGAGGGTAGCGGCCGTCAGCTTATTGGAGGCACAGTCCCCGTTAAAAAACGTGGTCCATGGGTGGATGCGAACTTGAGAATGGTGACGCTGTTCGGACGGCGATCCCGATTAGGAAGATGACGATTGGCATAACCCAGACCCTCCAGCCCCATGACTGGACGGAGGAGTTGCAATGCCGAAGACGCCTGCCGGTGGCCGCCCGGAGTTAAAGCCGGTCAACGTAGGGGCCGCCGCCATCGACATTGGGTCAAAAATGCACATGGCGGCGGTCGACCCAGGCGGCACCGACACGCCGGTGCGTGCGTTTGGCACATTCACGCAGGACCTGCACGAACTAGCGGATTGGTTCAAAGCGTGCGGGGTGATCAGTGTCGCGATGGAATCGACGGGGGTCTATTGGATCCCAGTCTACGAGATTCTCGAGCAGCGAGGGTTCGAGGTCATTCTGGTCAACGCACGTTACGCCAAGAACGTGCCTGGACGCAAAACTGATGTCAGTGATGCCGCTTGGCTACGCCAGCTTCATTCCTACGGTTTGCTGCGCGGCAGCTTTCGGCCTGATGCCGATATCGCGACGCTACGCGCCTATCTCCGCCAGCGAGAGCGGCTAGTCGAATATGCAGCCGCCCATATCCAGCACATGCAGAAGGCCCTGATGGAGATGAACCTGCAACTTCATCACGTCGTCTCCGACATCACGGGCGCGACCGGGATGCGGATTATCCGAGCCATTGTCGCAGGCGAGCGGAATCCTGACGTGTTGGCGACCTACCGTGAAGTGCGCTGCCATTCCACCATCGAGACCATCCGCGCCGCGCTGGTGGGCAACAATCGGGACGAACATGTCTTCGCACTGACCCAGTCGCTGGAGCTCTACGACACCTACCAGGCCAAGATGCTCGACTGTGACCGTAAGCTGGAATCGTTGATCACGGCGCTGACTGGCAAAGGAGCCAAGCCGATCGGCAAGCTCTCCAAGCCGCGGGTGAAGACCAAGCAGGTTAACACACCGTCGTTCGACGTCAGGACCGCGTTATATGGCGTCCTCGGCGTTGATCTGACTGAAATCCATGGGTTGGGCCCATCACTCGCGTTGAAGCTCATCGGCGAGTGCGGCACGGATCTGAAGGCTTGGCCGACCGCCAAGCACTTCACCTCCTGGCTATGCCTCGCGCCGGGTAACAAGATCTCCGGTGGGAAGGTGCTATCTTCGCGCACGCGACGATCGTCTAGTCGAGCAGCGGCACTGCTGCGGCTTGCGGCTACCACGGTTGGGCGGAGCGATACGGCGCTTGGCGCATTCTATCGACGGCTGGCTTTGCGCGCCGGCAAGGCAAAGGCGGTCACGGCGACCGCTCGCAAAATAGCCGTTCTGTTCTACAATACGCTCAGGCACGGCATGACCTACAGGGATCCGGGTGCTGATCACTACGAGAAACAATATCGCAGCCGCGTCGTCGCCAATCTGAGGCGACGTGCCAAGTCACTCGGCTTCGTCCTGCAAGTGGACCCGGGCGGCCAATTGGCTGTTTCTTAGGAAGGCCGCAGCCTTCTTCGCGAAGGAAGCGACATGAAGTTCGTCTTCATCGCGAAGCACCGGGCGGTCTGGCCGGTGGCATGGCTATGCGATGCGCTGGGGGTGTCGCGGTCGGGCTTCCATGCCTGGCTGAATCGCTCGCCCAGCGCCAGATCCCGCAGCGACGAAGAGCTCGGCGGCAAGGTGAAGGCCAGCTTCATGGCGAGCGACCGCACCTATGGTGCGCGCTGGGTGTGGCGTGATCTGCTCGCCGATGGGGCGGACTGCGGCCTGCACCAAATCGAACGGCTGATGCGCTTGCAAGGTTTGCGGGCGCGGCCGCGGCGCCGGCGCTTGCCGAAGGACAGCGGCGATCGACAGCTCGAGACCGTGCCGGCGAACCTCCTTGACCGGCAGTTCGCCGCCGAGCGGCCGAACCAGAAGTGGATCGCCGACTTCACCTACATCTGGACGGCCGAGGGTTGGCTCTACGTCGCAGCAGTGATCGACTTGTTCTCACGCCGGGTGGTGGGTTGGTCGATGAGCGCCGCCATGACAGCTCAGTTAGTAACCGATGCCCTACTCATGGCCGTCTGGCGACGCGGCAAGCCGGACGCCCTGTTGCACCACTCCGACCAGGGCAGTCAGTACACCAGCGAGCAGTTCCAGCGTTTGATGGCCGACCACGGCATTGCCTGCAGCATGAGCCGTTCCGGCAACGTCTGGGACAACGCGGCGATGGAGAGCTTCTTCTCGTCGCTCAAGACCGAACGGACCGCCAACAAGATCTACCGAACCAGAGACGAGGCACGAGCCGATGTGTTCGACTACATCGAAAGATTTTACAACACGATCCGCAGGCACTCGACCATCGGCTATCTCAGCCCGGTTGAGTTCGAGCGCAAGGTGGGTTTAGCTTAACCCGGTGTCCATCAAACCGGCAGCAGCTCAGTCAGGCTTTGGTAAGCCAAGCTCGGTATCAATAGAGCTGGGCCAAAGGCCTAACGATGGGCTTTGTTGGGGTTGACGTCGACAACATGGTCTCAACCCCGAAAAGTCAGACAGGTGGGTAAGAAACAGCGATGGCGAATGGCAAAGACAAGGCACTGCTGCGCGGTATGTCTCTAAAGCTGAAGACAGTGATGTTAGTGATACCGACATCCCTGGCAGCCAGACAGCATACGATTATGAGGATGATTTCATGTGACGATGAAACAGCGAGGATAGAGGAGGCGATCTAGGTGGCGCGGTGCTCCTGGTGGCCGTTTAAGCCCAGGGTTCTTTGTGGGGCTCAGGACGCGTTTCCTCAGGGTTCCTAGGGAAAAAGTTGCTGACTTGTTTGCCCTCCGAAAGTAGCGAACACAGGCCAATCGCTGATGATGCTGCCTAGGCGCGGCCGTTTCGCGACTATCCAGCCGGGGAGCGGCCGGGACGTGTCGCGAAACAAGCTGGACGGCTTGCACCAGAAGTCTTCCTCAGATCAGGCCTACGAAGTAGGGAAGGCGCTCGTCTGATCATAACCGCAGGTAAACAATTGCCGGCGAGGCGGCGGCGCGATCGACAAGTGGGCCCTCGTCTACGGGGCTAACGATATCGCAAACGCAATCTTCGTGCAGAGCCACTCGCCAGAAAGCGGTGAGCAAAACAACGCACGGTGCCGGCGAAGCTCCATTGCTACCGTTAAGGTGGTCGAGTTGAGCAGAGCCAAGCTCGTGTCGCCGGGCGCTGTCAGGCAACTACGCACCGCAATGGAACATGGCCTCGCCCGAGATGAATGAAGATGTGCTTTGGCGCGTCGTCAGCGACGCTGCCGTGGGCTTATAAAGGTTAAGCCGACAGGCAACCAGCGTCCGTGTGGGACAAAAGGTTGCTGTCAGCTGGCAGAATTTAGAGCCAGTTGGGAATCCGAATCAATGCTTGTTGGTGGGATGTTCATTCCGAGACGTTGAATCGGACATACACTCGAGAAAGGGGTGTAATCAAACGCCGCCTTGAGCGCCATCTGCCTTCAGTGCGGTGTCGAGACATTTGAGTAACTCTTGGCCGGCAAACGGTTTGGCAAGAAATCCCATCGCTCCGGCGCCCAGGGCTGACGCACGCACGCGCTCGTCGGGGAAGGCTGTAATGAAGATGAACGGTGCGTCAAACCCGCGCCTGCGCACCTCGGCCAGAAGTTCCAACCCGCTCATCGTCGACATCTGCACATCGGTAATGACACAGGAGGTCTCGGATAACTGCGGCGACCGCAGAAAGGCCTCGGCCGACGCAAATATTTTCACGACGTAGCCACGCGATTTCAAAAGATTTTCTGTCGCCGCACGGACTGAGGCATCGTCGTCAACGACGGAAATCAATGGCGTGGACAAGATGAGCCCTCCCGACGCAGTACAGCGGCGATCAAAGCGTTAGCTGCTTTCGGAGCAACGTGGGCTCAAGTAATGGAATTGTAAAATCATACTTGGGTTTGTTCAGAACGATTGGTGCCAATTCCCAGCGTCTCGCTCATCCTGATCAAGTCAGCCAGGGAGCGGGCACGCATCTTTTTCATGACGTGTCCTCGGTAGATTTTGACGGTAATCTCGGCGAGCCCAAGTTCCGCGGCTACCTGTTTGTTCATTAGGCCGGCCGCGACGAGTTTCATCACCGCTTGCTCTCGTGGGCTCAGGGTCTCAAATAGCGACTGCAGATTTGCGATGGTTCGCTGCGCTTCTCGTCGTTTGCGGTCGCGCTCGGTCGCCGCAACCACCGCATCAAGCAGCTCCTGGTCGCGAAATGGCTTGCTGAGAAAATCGACCGCACCTCCCTTCATGGCCCTGACGGTCATGGGAATGTCGCCATGGCCGGTAATAAAAATGATCGGGATGTGTATGTTCAATCTAGCTAGCTCCGTCTGGAAGTCTAGGCCGCTCAAGCCTGGCAGCCGGACATCAAGAACTAGACAGCTTGTGATGTCTGGAATTGCGCTCTGCAGCATCTCGCGCGCCGATCCGAATGCCTCGACCTCTAACCCTACCGATTGGAAAAGGTTCGTGAGCGATCGACGCATGGAGTTGTCATCCTCGACGACAAAGACGATCGCCTTTGTCGAAGCTTCGGCATTGCCGACTTCTCCTGACGAGTTAAATCGTCCTGTCACGAGACGGCCTCCTTATGCAACGGCAGAGCGAACTGGAAAGTCGCGCCCGGTCCTTGTTTCTGAATAACGGAAATCCGCCCTCCGTGAGCTTCCACGATCGACCGGCAGATCGAAAGGCCCATACCTAATCCGCTTGGCTTAGTGGTGAAGAACGGATCCAAGACGCGGTCGGCGTCGTTCTCGGCGATCCCGATGCCGCAATCGCTTACCGCAACCTGCACGTAACCCAGATCGTCCGTAGAAGACCGGATCAGAAGCTCGCGCGGCCGCTCTGTAACTGATTCCATGGCCTCTATTCCGTTCATCACTAGATTGATGATCACCTGTTGAAGCTGAACTCTATCTCCGAGGACCCTGGGCGGCGCGAACATCAACTCACTTGTCAACGTTACTCGGTGGCTTGACAGCTCTCGTGTTACCAGTGCAACGACGTCCTTCACCACCTCATTGATATCGAGCGGCACCATCTCAATCTCGCCCTTTTTCGCAAGCGCGCGAATACTACGGATGACTTCGCTCGCCCGATTTGCATCTTCGATGATCCACTCCACTGAAGAGCGTGCGGCGGCAAGATTGGGAGCTTCGCGAACCATCCAGCCGAGACAGGCATCGGCGTTGCTGAGAATAGCGGCGAGTGGTTGGTTTATCTCGTGGGCGATAGAAGTTGTCAGTTCCCCCAAGGTCGTTATACGCGTCACATGTGTAAGCTCCGCCTGTGCCTTGCGCAGCTCTTGTTCGGCTTGGTCGGCGCGAATAATAGCCGTGATGTCCGTGCTGACTCCACGGTAGCCAAGAAAATTGCCCTTTCCGTCGAAGAAGGGCTTGCCGCTCGTGCGCACGTAGATTGGAGATCCCATTCTATTCACGGTACGATAGACGAGATCACGAAACGGCAGATGTGCCTTCAACGTCTCCCGATGCTGACGCCACTTCTCGGGTTCTTCTTCCGTGTCGCACGCAATGTCCCAGCGAAGCGAGCCAATCAATCCTGTCGCTAAGATTCCCGCAGCGCTAGTGTGTTGGGATAAGCGAGTGACACGATGATCTAGCCCGGTTTCCCAGAGCCAATCGGAAGCTGTTTCGGCGTAGTCGCGAAAACGCTGTTCACTTTCGCGCAGCGCGACAAGGGTGTTTTCCAAGCGCTCCCTTGTTGCGTGCTGCTCTGTGACATCCATATGTGTTCCGATCAGCTCGCTGATGTGACCATCGCCGCCGAGGACAACGTGTGCAACGGAGTGTATGCGCCTTATCCCGCCATCTGGTAGAAGAATGCGGAAATCATATTCGAACTGTTCCTGCTCGTGTTCACGCGCCTGGCGCTGCACCTCCTGTAGCCGCGGCAGGTCGTCTGGGTGGATCCGCGATCGGATGGTCTCGATCGATATGGGCTCTTGTGGCCTAAAGCCAAACAGACGGTCGACCTCGGCGGAGCGATAGATGAAATCTAGAACGTAGACGTCCCAGGACCAGCTGCCTGTGTGAGTGAGATGCTGGGCCTCGGCCAGATAGGCTTCGCTGCGGCGCAGCTGCTGTTCTGCTGTCCTTGCTGCCGTAACATCGGTGGCTGCGCCAACAAACTCAATCTCACCAGAGGCGGTTCGCGTGGTACGCGCCTGCGCCAGAATGTACTTTACCGAGCCGTCTGGTAGAAGAAGCCGGTATTCGTGCTCGAAGTCGCTCGGGTCTCGCATCGCGCGCTCGATAGTGTCTCGAACCGAGTCCCTATCGTCTGGATGAGTGCGCTCAATGACCAGCTGCGGCCCCGGTGGCCCTGCCTGAGGGTCTAATTGGAAAATGCGAAACGTTTCCTTTGACCAGAAGGCCTCGCCCGTCGCGGGTTTCCAGCCGAAGCTGCCTGTGTGGCTTAACTCCTGCGCCTGGGCCAAATGTGCTTCGCTCCGTTGCAGGGCAAGTTCGGTCCGCCTTCGTTCCGTGATGTCTTCGCAGGCGATAAGGACGATTGGGCGTTCGTCCGCCCAGAGCGTAGCCTTGGCGTTTTCACTTACCCACAACACCGAGCCGTCCTTCCTGACTTTCTGGGCCTCCCACGTGCGCGTTTGTCCAATATTCTCAAGGCACGTCGAAATGCATTCGCGAGCGAACGCGCGATCCTTTTCAAGAAATACGTCCAGCACCGATCGGCCGATCAGTTCGGCGCGAGTATAGCCAAGTTGTGTCGCGCCGAGCGTATTGACGTTGAGGACAGTGCCGGCTTCATCGACCATGAGGTACATGGCCGGATTGTGCTCGAAGATGGCGCGCCATCGTTTTTCACGATCCTCCAAATCTGAGGCGGTCTGCTGAAGCTTGGCAGCAGTTACACGTGCGGCTTCTCTTTCCTGGCGAAGCTTTCCGATCAGGTACGTTCCCACAATTGAGACAACAAAGAATGCAATAACGACAGGAATATCGCGGGGATCATCGATTCCCAGACTGAGCGGCGGCGGTGTAGAGAAGTAAGCGAGAGCAGCGATTGCGACGACACAAAGCGCCGATGAGGCGGCAAAGCTGCCCATCAACGAAAACAGTAAGACTACCAACAAATAAGCGAACGCTGTGGCAGCGAAATGCGCATCAAAGTACAAGCAAGTCAGCGTAACCGCGGCTAACGTTAAGCTGCCTAAAGTCAACTGAGGAGCCGAACCTTTGAAAGTGCTGATCCTATGCATGTTTAGACCGTCCGGCCTATCATCCGGCGGGGAGAGCTATAACATTTTAGGCAAAAATGGGGCGGTCGTCGACATCGCGCTCTCAGGAGAACGTAATTCCACTTTGATCACCTATTGCGGAACTCAGCATGCGCGGGGAAAAAACGCATTATAAACATACGTATAATTGTCCTAAACCTTTCGATAAGTGCCGTTGAGACGGCCGTAGCCGACGCCCAGATGTCTGTTTTGCGGCCGCTGCTAGTAGCGTCGGCCCGGTTGCTCGATGGTATGGCGATGCTCCTCCTTACGGCCCGGAGCACTGCCGAATCACTCATCTCACTGGCACGGCTCTTGCGCGAAGAAGCGCAAGCCCGCGGTGCGAGCGTCCTCCCTCTCCGATCAGACCATTACTAGGAGCAAAAGTCTCGTCCCAGCTATCGGTCGCTCGGACCGAGCGCCGACTCTGTCGAGCCAGGTCGCCTTGTACAACCTGCTCCGAGTGCCATCTTACACCGCCCATGATTTGGTGGCGGAGCGCGCAACTTACGGCTGATGATAAGTTGCAAGATCCTTGCGACGTCCTTACTCGCACAAAGCAAGACCGCGCGTATCAGTATTGGTAGGCGGAGCAATAACGAGACCGTCACGCCGGCCACGTCGTTCAGTGCTAGCCCTGTTATCCGGCTCGGCGAGCCTTGTGCAAGAGTTACACTGCCGGTGAGGCGAAGTGAAAAAAAACGACCTCTGAGCTCGCCCGCTTCTTAGCGACCGCCAAGTTGCAACGCTTATCCAGGGCTGCACACTGGCAGTGCACGAGATAGAAGTCGTGTTCAACGGGCGCGGTTAAGATCCCGACCTAGCTCATTGTGCTTGTGGTGTCCCTAGTTGAGGAACGGGGAGGCCGGTTGAGCCGAGCCTGCAGCATCACGTGATCGAGCTCGCCCTCCCACCAGGATACAAAAACGCATGCAATGCCATTGCCGATGATGTTGGTAAGGGCGCGCACCTCGCTCATGAACTTGTCGATCGAGAACACGATTGCCATGCCGGGCACCAGAGCCGGGTTGACCACCGATAATGTCGCAGCGAGCGTGATGAAGCCGGCGCCGGTGACGCCGCTGGCTCCCTTGGACGTTAGCATTGCTACGAGCAGGATCGTAAGCTGCTGGCCAAAGGTGAGATCGACGCCGAGCGCCTGGGCGATGAACAATGTTGCTAGCGTCATATAGATATTGGTGCCGTCAAGATTAAAGGAGTAGCCAGTTGGCACCACCAGCCCGACCACCGGCTTGGAGCAGCCCAGCCGCTCGAGCTTTTCCATCAATTGCGGCAGCGCGCTTTCGGAGGACGAAGTGCCGAGCACGATCAGGATCTCGTCTTTTATGTAGACAAGGAACTTGAATATCGAAAAGCCGACGAGGCGCGCAATTAGACCGAGCACCACCACCACAAATAGCGCCGCCGTCACATAAAATAGCGCGATCAGGCCGATAAGGTTGCCGAGTGCTGCGGGCCCGAACTTACCGACAGTGAAAGCCATGGCGCCGAAGGCGCCGATCGGGGCCGCTTTCATTATGATAGCGATCACTCCGAACGCCGCGTGCGCGACATCGTCAATCATGCCGCGCAAACGCTCGCCCCGCTTTCCCAGCGCCATCAGTGAGAAGCCGAAAAGGATCGCGAATAGGAGAACTTGCAGAATATCGCCGCGAGCGAAGGCACCGACCACGCTATCGGGAATGATATTGAGAATAAAGTCGACGGTCTTCGAGCTTTCCGCCTGCTTGACGTAACCGGCGACCGCCGCAGCATCCGGCCTGACCGCAAGGCCGTGTCCGATCCGCACCAAGTTACCCATGACGAGGCCCAATAGTAAGGCAAAGCTAGAGACGATCTCGAAATAGAACAGCGCCTTGACGCCAACGGATCCGACTTTCTTTGCATCCTGAATATGAGCGATACCAGATGCGACGGTGCAGAATATGATCGGCGCAATCACCATCTTGATGAGCTTGATGAAGCCGTCACCGAGCGCTTTAACCCAATCGTTCGTGGCGATAGACGGCCATAGGCAACCGAGGATGGCGCCGATCAGAATCGCGATTAGAACTTGGACGTAGAGTATTTTATACCAAACGCGCGAGGCGCGTACAGGCGCCGCAGCTGCCATGGTAGTCATGACGCTTCCTTCCCTTGCTCGAATGTCAGCCGTCGCGCATTGAGAGGCGACAGCATCATACGAGGCTCATCATTTTAGCCGTGTCCGATCGAACGCGGTTCCGGGAACCGGCGCGTCCCAAGGCAGGCGTTTAGTTGCGTTATCCATTATCGGTAAGCAAGATATGCACCAGATGTCCAAACTGCGGCCGCCCCAATCTGCCGGCACTCTGCTGCATCGGCCGATTGTTACGAGCGGATTGTCAAGGTCGAACACGAAACTGCAGGGCAACGCGCATCAACCGGAGTTGCTCGTCGGCTGGTAGGCGTCCAGTGCTGAGATCGATGCATCAATTCGTGCGATCGGTAAAATTGATAGTTTGGATTGCATGCATTCGGCGTGTGGAAGGGCGGATTAGTAACTAGGTTGTGCGAAGGAGTCTTCGTAAGTGTTGCGTTTTGGCTACCAGCAAAGCCCGTTCATGTGGGGTAGGCCAAGCCTTGCGCTAATGGATCCGTCTTTTGCCTGGTTTCAGAGGCGCGGCATTCGCCCGCGGCGCCTCGCGCCGTTTGCCACCTCGCAGAAGCAGCTCTACCTGCCCAAGTGGTCGACCAATCCTTTGACATTCTACGAGCGGCAAATTCGTTGCGCGGTCACTGTGCGCTCAGAAACAAAAGATGCCACAACCCTGACAGAGCGTTAGGTCCGCTCCAAAGTAACGATCGCGCACCGCGAATTTTTCTCCTTGGGCAAAGAGCCGCCATGTTTCGCAAGCGGCATAAGAATTGCTGATCGCAAAGGAGAAGCGACCGTTGTCAAACGGATCGACGCATATCTGCCACAGGGGTTCTCGATGACGTTCCCGATACTGCTTTTGCCCGCAGTCTCGACGAGTGTGAATTTCGCAGCCGTCACGACCTGCGGTGCGACCAAATCTCGATACGTGCCACATCGCCAAGTGAGTCCGGCATACGGGCAATCGCTGTCAGGATACGGCAGTCTGCGCCGATCTGTGAGCTGACGCACATGGATTTCGCTGGGGCAGAGATTTTGCAATCCGTTGCGCTTACGATCGAGCTCGCCAGTGTAACGACGGCAATCGCTCTCGTGGTTGGAGTGCCCCTCGCTTGGTGGTTGGCGCGTTCAAAGACGCTCGCTAGTGAGGCAGTGTCCGCGTTGATCCTCCTGCCGCTAGTGCTACCGCCAACGGCTCTCGGCTTTGGCGTATTTGTTCTGCTTGGCGCCCACGGACCGGGTGGCGTTATCGCCTCTTTCTGGGGCCAGCACACGCTCGCATTTACCTTTAGCGGAATCGTGATCGGATCGGCGCTCTCGGCGCTGCCGCTGGTGGTGCAGCCGATCCGCAATGCCTTTGTTGCGATAGGCCATTTCCCTTTAAAGACAACCGGGCGCGTTTCGTCGCTAAATCCTTTCATGGCCATCAGCGAGCCATCGGCGCGACTGGAGTTTGTAAAAGCCGCCTTGGTTGGCTTTTCTCATACGATCGGCACATTCGGCGTCGTGATGATAATCGGCGGCAATATTCCAGGGCGCACCAAGGTGGTGTCGGCCTATATAGTAGACTACGTTCAGGCGTCGCGCTGGCATGAGGCAAGTATCCTCGCAGGAGGGATGATAATGTTCGCCTGGGCGGTAATCTCCACTTTGGCGCTGATCAACAGGCATTGTGCCGGTAGGAGTACCTCGTTGTCTTAGACCTGCCTCCTGACCTATTGGCTGATGTCAAGCAGCAGTCTTTCAAATTGAATTATCCATCCTTCTGAGGTTGCAGTGAACAAACTTGTTATGGCCGCAGCGGTTGCTGGTGTCGGTCTCAGCTCAGTGCACTCCGCGCCGCTGCCCGAAGCGCCAGCCGATGAGGTTGGCGTTTCTCAGCAGCGCCTTGCCAAGCTAGACGAGTTCTTCGCTAGCGAGATCGCGAGCAAACGCCTTCCGGGTGCGGTGATTGCAATCGCGCGAGACGGCAAGCTAATTCATTACAAGGCGTACGGGCAACTCGATCCGGCAACCGGTAAAGCGATGAGGTTCGATGCCGTATTTGCGCTTGCTTCCATGACTAAACCAATGGTGGCCGTTGCGGGCCTTATTCTTATGGAGCAAGGGCGCCTGCCTCTACAGGCCAAGCTGACGGACTATTTCCCCGAGTTCGCAAAGATGCAGGTGGCCACGGCGGAGCGTGATGGCTCATTAAGGTTCCAAGCGCAGAGTTCTCCGATCTACATCCACGATCTTTATCGCCACACATCTGGGCTTACGTACGGCGGACCTCTCGACGGCCCTGACCAAGTGGCGCGTCTCTATCCCGATTTCGCCGGGCCGTCCCTAGTGGGCGATCAGCAGGCTTTTATCGAGGCGATTACCAAGCTGCCCTTAGCCCACCAACCGGGAACGGAATTCGAATACGGTTTCTCGACCGATGTGCTGGGAGTGGTCGTTGAAAAAGTTAGCGGACAGCGATTGGGTGACTATCTCGCCCGTAATCTATGGAAGCCTATCAAAATGCACGATGCCGCTTTCCATCTGTCGCAGTCGCAGCGCGAGCGCCTCGCACGCCCATTTCCAGACGATCCTCTGACGGGAAGGCCACAACACATCGAGCTCCTGGAGAGACAGACGAAATTTGACTGTGGGGGGGCCTGCGCATTTGCGACAGTCGGTGACTACGTGCGCTTTGGACAAATGCTGCTCAATGGCGGGGAGCTCGAGGGGCAGCGAATCCTTGGTCCGAGGACGGTGCGCCACATGATCTCCAACCACCTTGGGCCAGGGATCAAAAATAAAGTCGCCAATGTGGAGGCGCATCGTGCCGGTTTCGGATTCGGGCTCGGTGTGGCCGTACGTGTCACGGAGGGGCTCTCGGCGGTCCCGGGCAATCCAGGTGAGTTCACCTGGACCGGCGCTTACGGGACACAATTCTTTTGCGACCCGAAAGAGCGTTTGGTTGTGGTGGTCGGAACGGCTGCCCCTGGAGAAATCCGGAGGTACTATCGCGAACAGGTCCAGTATATGGTCTACGCTGCAATAATCCGATAGTTCGCTTTTCGCCAAAGAACTGAATGATCGTTGTGAGGCGCAGGCAGAACGCATTGCTGGTAAGCCGGGTCAACTGAATACAGCGTCGTCGGCTTCTACGCGTCGAAGATATGACTCCTAGGGTCGAAAGCGCGATCGCTACTTCTATTGCGAAGAGCAGTCTGCGAGAGGCCGAGTGCCGCATTGTGCCGAGAGGCCAGTTTTGTGATCGATCGACTTGCGCGATGAAAAGCTCCTCGACGCTAGTTTTAAATCCGATCTCTCGCTCATAGTGGTGCAACGAACGCTTGCGACTATGAGACCTTTTACCCTCCTCGATCATATGCGGCAAGCTTGCTGAAATGGGGCGGCGCCATGCCCGTCAAAGGGACTATTCAACAATTGCATTAACAAGTGAACGAATGTGGCGGTCATATAAGAGCAGGTACGGGGTAGTTCGTTTGAGGAGAACCATCGCGCCGATTGGTTTACTCAGATCGGCGTCGAGAGCTGGGCACCGTTGGTATTTTACATCAATGGCGCAGCTCCGGGCAGTACTGGCGGGGTTCAGCAAGCTGCAGCCTCGAAGGCGCTGCTCGATACCCTTCGAGCGGTCCATTTGTTTGATGGCCCAGTTTCTGCTGAATGTCGGAAATCGTAAGGGGCGACGACTGCTCAGTTGAGTTGTTTCATGAGTGATGTAACGGAAACCTTCTACAGCGTGATCAGAGGTCAGGGGGTCTCGCGTCGTAGCTTCCACAAACTCTGTTGTTTGGCGGCCGCGAGCTTTGGGCTTAGTCCGCTCGCCGCAAGCAGTATTGCCCACGCTCTGGAAACCAAACCACGCGTGCCCATCATCTGGTTGCATGGGCTCGAATGCACCTGTTGCTCGGAAAGTTTTATCCGCTCGGCCCATCCCCTGATTAAAGACGCACTGCTGTCTCTGATTTCGCTCGACTACGACGATACGATCATGGCGGCGGCCGGGCACCAGGCAGAGGCCATCCTGGACGAAACCCGCATGAAGTACAAAGGCAAATATGTGCTCGCCGTGGAAGGTAATCCGCCGCTGGACGAGCAAGGGATGTTCTGGATTGACGGCGGCAGACCTTTCGTTGAAAAGCTCAGGTCGATGGCGGAAGAGGCCATGGCGATCATCGCGTGGGGCACGTGTGCGTCCTGGGGATGTGTGCAAGCAGCCAAGCCCAATCCGACTGGTGCTGCGCCAATCGATAAGGTGATCACCAACAGGCCGATCATAAAGGTGCCCGGGTGCCCTCCGATTGCAGAGGTCATGAGTGGCCTGGTGACCTTCATGGTCAGCTTCAGATGACGACTGGTTTTGGCGGCCAACGAATTGTCGACTGGCTATGGGGCGAGCAATTGCCTCGGATCTGTTGAGCAGGCTGCGCAATGTCCATTTGCTGGAAGCAAATTTACCCTCAATAGTCATATGCCCATCCGTTATGAAAGCGCTTCGATTGATACGCAACCTTGCTTAATTGGCAAATCGCGATCCTCGCCGCTTGAGAACCCAGCCCGGATTTCGCTTGTCATTGGGAGACCTGCAATTCTGAACGATGTATCGCCATCGCGTAGTTTCAACGGATAATTTCGCCCTCAGGCCGCTCCGTTCAGCACCCAGAGTCTGAAATCCTGCGAAGCCTTTCAAATATCGCTGAATTCCTGCGCCATTTTAGTCGGCTGCGTCGCGATATTGCTTCGGGCTTCCGATAAGAATGGGCATCAGGCAGGGAGTTTTCAAATGAAAGTCGGAGTTCCGAAGGAAATCAAGACGCACGAATATCGCGTGGGCCTCACTCCTGGAGCTGCTCGCGAGTACGTGGCAGCCGGTCACCGCGTGATGATGGAAACCAACGCCGGCGCTGGCATTGGCGCAACCGATGACGATTATCGCAAGGCTGGCGCGACGATCCTAACCTCCGCAGCTGAAGTATTCGCATCAAGCGAGATGATCGTGAAGGTCAAGGAACCTCAGCCGTCAGAATGGTCTCAGCTTCGTGAGGATCATATCCTGTTCACCTATCTGCATCTGGCTCCCGACCCGGATCAGGCCAAAGGCCTTATGAAATCTGGATGCACCGCGATCGCTTATGAGACCGTGACGGATGTGCATGGTGGTCTTCCGCTGTTGGCGCCGATGAGCGAGGTCGCGGGTAGGCTTGCGATCGAAGCGGCGGGTAGTGCGTTGAAGCGCAGTACCGGTGGACGAGGGCTTCTGATCGGCGGGGTGCCCGGTGTCCAGCCTGCCCGAATTGTGGTGATCGGAGGTGGTGTCGTTGGGACGCATGCGGCACGCATGGCAGTCGGTTTGGGCGCAGAAGTGACCATCATCGATCGCTCGATAATTCGGTTGCGCGAGCTGGACGAGCTATTTGGAGGACGCGTCCGCACGAGATTTTCGACCATCGAGTCCGTAGAAGAAGAGGTGTTTGCGGCGGATGTGGTGATTGGTGCGGTACTCGTCCCAGGTGCGAGCGCGCCGAAGCTGGTTAGCCGGAGCATGCTGCGCTCGATGCGCAAGAGGGCGGTGCTCGTCGACGTTGCTATCGACCAGGGCGGTTGCTTTGAGACATCGCACCCGACCACTCATGCCGATCCAACTTACGAAGTGGATGACGTCATTCACTATTGTGTGGCCAATATGCCGGGAGCGGTGCCGCTGACATCCAGCCAAGCCCTGAATAACGCGACCCTACCGTTTGGTTTGGCTCTGGCTAGCAAGGGTTTTTCAGCCGTCCTCGAGAATCCGCATCTGCGCGCTGGCCTCAACGTGTATCGGGGGCGGCTAACTTACAAAGCGGTGGCTGAGAGTCTCGGGCTGCCCTTCTCACCGATCGAACAGGCTGCAGCCTGATCCCAGAGGCCCTAGTGGGCGTTTCCTCCCTGACTTAAGGGCCACCCTTCGGGGTGGCCTTTTTTTCGAGGTACATCAATCGGATGAACTCCACTTATTGGGGAGTTCGGATAGATGCAGGGGATCACTACAGGCGCGCCTGTCTTCAAAGGGCGTCACGATGGAAGTTTAGTGTGCCGCGCCGTGCGGCGTCCATGGATGTCGGTGTCCCTGCGGTACAGTTCAACTGAGACGGCATCCCTCGGTCCAGGAATGCTTAAGGCCGCTGCGATCTTATCTGAGGCAATCGCTTGCTCTGACCGGCTATGGAGAGGCGGACTCTACCTGCGACGACGACCGGCTGTTCGTCGGAATACTGTAAAATGAGCTGCGGCCCTCTCGATGAGTGGACCGAAGGTGATGAGTTCGGGCTTGACCTGAACGTCCGCGCAGAACCTGGTGATGTGCGCGTTTGGTGAATTGTAACTGCGCCACGGCTGATTTTTGAAGCTCTTAGATCGCTCGGTGATGGTGGCGAAGATGGTAACCGCGGGTTGCCGTCACACGGCCATGCGCAAACACCAGCACCAATACAAGCCGTCATGTCTCGCTGTAGGGTTTGCTCCACTTTGTTGGGGCGGCGACTTGCTACATCGAAAAATCGTCAGACGATTCAAGTTTAGACCATTTGGCACAAGACTTGTTAGCAAGGAACTGTCGCGCAACTTTGCTCATGGAATCCAAGTGATGGCCTACAAGATAATCGCATCCCAGTGCACCGTCTGCGGAGCTTGTGAGTTCGAGTGTCCAAATGCCGCGATCGGCCTAAAGAACGACATATATGTGATCAATCCGTCCAAGTGTACCCAATGTGAGGGGCAGTTCGACGCGCCACAATGCGCCGTCGTCTGCCCCGTGCCTGATACTTGCGTGCCAGCACAGGGGAGCTAGCCGATGAGCGGATCTCCTGCACGGCACATCATGACGGCGCTCTCGACAAACTGCCGGCTCTTCGCTTGGTCTCCTGAGTCTTTATTGGCTGCTCCCATATTCGAAATGGCTTACGCGAGCCGCTCGTGGCGCTTCCTGCGCAATGCCCGCTGGTGGCAGCCGTTCCGGCGCGGGTGGAGCGGGCAATTTGAGCCGTTCGAGAGACAGCCGAGCACGTCAAGCCCGTCGAAGCTGACCGGTATCGTTGTGGGATTGAGACCTTGATCGACCCCGGGCAGGCTCCTAAGGGGCTTTCGGAAGAGATAGTCAAGTTCATCTCGCGGAACGAGAACGAATCCGCCTCGATGCTTGAGCTGGTTAAGGCTTATCGCCGCGGGCTGACCATGCAGGACTTAACCTGGGGCCGCGTCGATTGTCTCAAACTCGACTTCCAGGACTTGTGTTCCTGCGCGGCGCCGAAGCCAAAGAAAGCGGTCGCCTCGCTCGACGAGATCGATCCGGAAATCTTGAAGACCTACGAGAAGCTCGGCATCTCCTTGAGGGAAGTCGCGATGCTTCGAAAGGAATCGAGCCGAAGCCCGGGGAGGAAAATGCCGCGCGCCGAAAGATCGCGCGCGATGCGCTCTTCGATTCGGTCTCAGCTGCGACTACCTTCAAGGCGGAGCTGAAGAAGGCCGGCGTGATCTTCATGCCGTCTCGGACGTCATCCGCGAGCATCTTGAACCGGTGCAGAAATATCTATGATCGGCGTTCTCAGCTTCTGACAATTTGAACGCGACGCTGAACTCGCCCGCTTTTACCGGAGACTCGCTGGTCTACGTGCAAGCGAACGTACGCTGCCCCATGGAGCGATCGACATATTTTAGCATGACGAGCCTAACACAGCCCGGTTCGAGCGCAGCCCGACCATCGCAAAGAAGAGATCTCCAATGTCAAGGGCTATACCGCGATACGCGCGATGCTGCGATCCGCCCAGGCCGAGGTCGACACGAGCCGGAGCTCGAGATCGTGGCTGACGTCGGGACCTGAGGCCGGAAGCGACATCGGGCGCACTCAACGGCAATCTCGCATTCCATTTGCACGCTCGGAGGCCCTTCGAAAGGGATGCGCAGATGTTACTGAGTTCCTTGGCGAGCGATTGACGGAATTGCCAGCAATCAATCCCGCGAGTTCGTGACCGAGCGATCTGAACACTGGCTACAGTTGGGGTCCAATCAGATTGAGGCTTGGCCAGCCGGGATCGGTCAGCGCGCATTGCACGCAACCTCCGCCTTGAGCGGATCGGGCTGCTACCACTGGCAAGCTCCGGGGCGGCACGAAGATTCAGGCCTCGACCAGCTTTGTTCCATTTTGAAAAGAAGCAAAGTGAGAGTTCTCAGAGAAAGCGTGATGTCGGATTCGCAACAACACGTCCGCTATTGGACTAAGTGAGCTAAGCAATGTTGATCGTTGTGCTTTTTGTACTCACAAGGCGCTGGCATGCTGGTTGCAAAGTCTTGGGGGCACCAAGCCGCACTCACAACAGCTAATCGTCAAAGGACATCAGATGAGTCTCGTCACGACCAAGAGCACCGCGGAAATAAGGGCTCGCAACAAAGAGCTGATCGAGGATGTGCTGAAGGTCTATCCGGAGAAAACCGCGAAACGGCGTGCCAAGCACCTCAGTGTTCACACGGCCGGAAAGGCCGATTGCGGTGTGAAGTCCAATATTAAGTCCATACCTGGCGTAATGACGATCAGAGGGTGCGCCTATGCAGGCTCTAAGGGGGTGGTCTGGGGACCAATCAAGGACATGGTCCATATCAGTCATGGCCCGGTCGGCTGCGGCCAGTATTCATGGGGCTCGCGGCGAAACTACTACGTTGGTACGACGGGAATCGATAGCTTCGTGACGCTGCAGTTCACCTCCGACTTTCAGGAAAAGGATATCGTATTCGGCGGCGACAAAAAGCTTGTCAAAATCCTTGACGAGATCCAGGAGCTGTTTCCACTCAACAACGGCATCACGATTCAGTCGGAATGCCCGATCGGCCTGATCGGTGACGATATCGAGGCTGTCTCAAGAGCGAAATCCAAGGAATATGGTGGCAAGACCATCGTTCCTGTCCGTTGCGAGGGCTTCCGCGGCGTATCGCAGTCACTGGGCCATCACATTGCGAACGATGCGGTCCGCGACTGGGTTTTTGACAATCTGGATGTCGACCAGAGGCCAAAGTTCGAGCCGACCCCGTACGATGTTGCGATCATCGGAGACTACAATATCGGTGGCGATGCTTGGTCGTCGCGAATCCTGCTGGAGGAAATGGGCCTGCGCGTCATCGCGCAGTGGTCCGGCGACGGTTCACTGGCAGAGCTCGAAGCAACCCCGAAAGCAAAACTCAATATTCTTCATTGCTATCGTTCAATGAACTATATCTCGCGCCACATGGAAGAAAAGTTCGGCATTCCGTGGTGCGAGTATAACTTCTTCGGGCCCTCAAAAATCTCGGAGTCACTGCGCAAGATCGCGGGATACTTCGACGACAAGATCAAGGAGGGGGCCGAGCGAGTGATCGAGAAATATCAGCCGTTGGTGGATGCCGTGATCGCAAAATATCGGCCGCGTCTGGAGGGCAAGACAGTGATGTTGTACGTCGGTGGCCTCCGTCCACGTCATGTGATCGGCGCCTACGAGGACCTCGGCATGGACGTCATTGGCACCGGCTACGAGTTCGGCCACAACGACGACTATCAGCGCACCGCCCAGCACTACGTGAAGGACAGCACACTTATTTACGACGACGTCAATGGCTACGAGTTCGAGCGCTTCGTCGAAAAGCTCCAGCCCGATCTTGTCGGCTCGGGCATCAAGGAAAAATATGTTTTCCAAAAGATGGGTGTGCCGTTCCGGCAGATGCATTCATGGGACTATTCGGGGCCATATCACGGCTATGATGGATTTGCGATCTTTGCGCGCGATATGGACATGGCCGTTAACTCGCCGATTTGGAGAAAAACGAAGGCTCCCTGGAAGAAAGCGCCCGCCGCCGGCCTCCAGGCTGCAGAATAGAGCAACCCATCTCGCCCTGTGGAAGCACACGGGCGGTACCAATATCGATACCGAAGGAGTTCACCAATGGCGCAGAGTGCAGAACACGTAGTCGATCATTTCGAACTGTTCCGCGGTCCAGAATACCAGAAAATGCTGGAGAACAAGAAGATATTCGAGAATCCTCGCGATCCAGCCGAGGTCGAACGTATCAAGGAGTGGACCAAAACGACTGAATACCGCGAAAAGAACTTTGCGCGCGAGGCGCTGACGGTCAATCCGGCCAAAGCGTGCCAGCCGCTCGGCGCAGTATTTGCCTCTGTCGGTTTCGAACGCACGTTGCCCTTCGTTCACGGGTCGCAAGGCTGTGTGGCCTATTATCGCAGTCATTTGTCGCGGCACTTCAAGGAGCCGAGCTCCTGCGTCTCTTCATCAATGACGGAAGACGCCGCCGTATTCGGCGGTCTGAACAACATGACCGATGGGCTTGCGAACAGCTACAACATGTACAAGCCCAAGATGATTGCGGTCTCCACAACCTGCATGGCCGAGGTGATCGGCGATGACCTTAACGCCTTCATCAAGACGTCGAAAGAGAAAGGTTCGGTTCCAGCGGACTTCGACGTGCCGTTCGCCCATACGCCGGCGTTTGTTGGTAGTCATGTCACCGGTTATGACAATGCGCTCAAGGGGATTCTTGAGCATTTTTGGGACGGTAAGGCCGGAACAGCGCCAAAGCTACAGCGCAAACCCAATGGGGCAATTAACATCATTGGCGGGTTCGATGGCTACACTGTTGGAAATCTTCGCGAGATCAAGCGCATCTTGGAACTGATGGGCATCCAACACACAATTCTAGCTGACAACTCTGAGGTGTTCGATACTCCTACAGACGGCGAATTCCGGATGTATGATGGTGGCACGACACTAGAGGATACTGCGAACGCCATTCACGCAAAGGCGACGATCTCCATGCAGCAATGGTGCACGGAGAAAACCCTATCGTTCGTGGCGGAGCATGGCCATGACGTCTTATCCCTTAATTATCCGGTGGGCTTATCCGCAACAGATGACTTCGTCGTGGGGCTGTCACGCATCAGCGGCAAGGAAATTCCCGAGCAGATCGCGCGAGAACGTGGTCGCCTGGTTGATGCTATCGCCGACTCCGGCGCTCACGTTCATGGCAAGAAGTTCGCGATCTATGGCGACCCGGATCTTTGCGTCGGATTGGCTGCGTTTCTGCTCGAACTCGGCGCCGAACCGACCCATGTACTGTGCACGAACGGGAACAAGGCCTGGCAAGAGAAAATGCAGGCTCTGTTTGCAAGCTCGCCATTCGGGAAGGATTGCCGAGCTTATCCGGGCCGGGACCTCTGGCATATGCGCTCACTCTTGTTCACCGAGCCCGTCGATTTTCTGATTGGCAACACCTACGGGAAGTACCTGGAACGCGATACCGGAACACCGCTGATTCGCATCGGCTTTCCGATTTTTGATCGGCATCACCATCACCGCTCGCCAGTGTGGGGCTATCAAGGCGGCCTCAACGTGCTGGTGAAGATCCTGGATAAGATCTTCGACGAAATCGACAAGAATAGCAGCGCTCTCGGCAAGACGGACTACAGCTTCGATATCATTCGCTGACGGGTCGTTGTGCGTGCCGTCGCGCAAGAGCAATGGCGCGTTCATACGAGGTTGGCTGTTCGGTTGTCGCCCTGAGAGGACACATGATGAGCTCACTAACGGCCGCGATCCAGAATATCTTCGATGAGCCGGGCTGCGCGAAGAATGGTAGTAAGTCGCAGGCCGAGCGCAGGAACGGCTGTACCAGACAATTGCAACCGGGTAGTGCCGCCGGCGGGTGCGCTTTCGATGGCGCCAAGATCGCGCTGCAACCGTTCACCGATGTCGCCCACTTGGTGCATGGTCCGATCGCGTGTGAAGGCAATTCGTGGGACAATCGCGGCGCTGCTTCATCGGGATCGAATCTATGGCGCACCGCGTTCACAACCGATTTGACCGAAACCGATATTGTGTTCGGTGGCGAGAAGCGGCTCTGCAAAGCGATTAAGGAGATCGTCGACAAGTGGGATCCGCCCGCAATCTTTGTCTATCAAACCTGCATTCCGGCGATGATCGGCGACGACATCAGCGCAGTTTGCAAGGCGGCATCTCAAAGATTTTCCAAGCCCATCATCCCAATCAATTCACCGGGCTTCGTTGGTTCAAAGAACCTCGGTAACAAGCTGGCGGGCGAGGCTTTACTTGACTATGTGATCGGGACGCGAGAGCCCGACCACACCACACCGTACGACATTAACTTAATCGGAGAATACAATCTTTCGGGCGAGCTCTGGCAAGTGAAGCCGTTGCTGGACGAGCTTGGACTGCGGATTCTCTCCTGCATCTCTGGCGATGGCAAGTATCACGAAGTCGCCTCATCTCATCGCGCGCGCGCGGCCATGTTGGTGTGTTCAAAATCCATGATCAACGTGGCGCGCAAGATGGAGCAACGCTACGGGATCCCGTTCTTCGAGGGGTCGTTCTACGGTATTCAAGACTCCAGTGAATCGCTACGGCAGCTCGCCCGCTTGCTGGTTGAACGCGGCGCACCGGCAGATCTGTTCGGGCGCACTGAAGCGGTGATCGCGCGCGAGGAAGCGCAGGCCTGGGCTGCCATCAAACCGTACAAGACGCGTCTTAAAGGCAAAAAGGCCTTGTTGATGACGGGCGGTGTTAAATCATGGTCGGTCGTCGCGGCACTCCAGGAAGCAGGGCTAGAGTTAGTCGGAACCAGTATCAAGAAATCGACTCGAGAAGACAGGGAGCGCATTAAGGAGCTGATGGGGCAGGGCGCTCACATGATCGAGGACATGACGGCGCGCGAAATGTACAGGATGCTGAAGGAGGCAAAAGCGGACATCATGCTGTCGGGCGGCAAATCGCAGTTTGTTGCGCTGAAGGCGGCTGTGCCCTGGCTGGATATCAACCAGGAGCGTTGCCATGCCTATATGGGCTATGTCGGAATGGTCAAGCTGGTGAAGGAGATCGATAAGTCACTCTCCAGCCCGATGTGGGAGGAGCTACGCCGACCCGCGCCATGGGACGCATTGGCGAAGGCCAGAGAGCATATGCAATCTCAGATTGTTGCGTCTACACGCGGTCCCGCACACGCCGAAGAGGTGCGCCGCTCGCGAAAGATTTGCGTGTGTAACAGCATTGATCTAGGTACGATTGAGGATGCAATTAGTACGCATGGCCTGAGGAGCGTCGCAGCGGTCAGCGAGCATACCAATGCGGTCGGTGGCTGCTGTCAAAGGCGCATCGAAGCGGTGTTGGCGTCTGAGCCATCTGACATGCGACAGGCTGCAGAGTAGGAACTGGTAGTGGCCCTGGTCCTTTCGCCATCAAAGGCCTGCGCGGTCAACCCGCTAAAGATGAGCCAGCCGATTGGCGGGGCATACGCCTTCATGGGGCTGCGCGGGGCAATGCCGCTTCTGCACGGCTCCCAGGGGTGCACATCCTTTGGATTGACGCTCTTTGTCCGGCATTTCAAAGAGGCAATACCGTTGCAGACCACGGCGATGAGTGAGGTGGCAACCGTCCTGGGCGGCTTTGAAAATCTCGAGCAGGCGATACTGAACATCTCCAACCGTGCCAAGCCGAAAATCATCGGAATTTGTTCGACCGGTGTCACCGAGACCAATGGCGACGATGTGGATGCGTACTTGAAGCTCATCCGGAGCAAGTATCCACAGCTCGCAAAGTTACCACTCGTTTATGTATCGACGCCTGATTTCAAGGGGGCGTTCCAGGACGGTTGGGAGAAGGCAGTTACGCGCATGGTGGAGGTACTGGTGGACGGGCCTAGCGCCCATGGCCTGCGGGATCCATTGAAGGTCAATGTTCTGCCGGGGTGTCACCTCACCCCCGGCGACCTTGATGAACTCCGTGTCGTCCTGGAGGATTTCGGATTGTGCGCCTCCTTTCTTCCTGATCTTGCAGGGTCGCTCGATGGGCATATCCCCGATGAGTTCACGTCAACGACCATCGGCGGCATTGAGGTCGACGAAATCGCCAGCATGGGACGCGCGGGGTGGACGATCGCAATCGGCGCGCAGATGCGGCGGCCAGCTGAGGTTATGAAGGCTAAGACCGGCGTACCTTTTCGTGTCTTCGAGCGGTTGTGTGGTCTCGGCCCAATCGACGAATTCATGACGGTTCTGAGCGAGATTAGCGGTCGTCCAATTCCGTTAAAGTACAGACGTCAGCGCAGCCAGCTTGCGGATGCCATGCTTGATGCTCACTTCCATATTGGCGGTCGCAAACTCGCAATCGGTGCTGAGCCAGACCTGCTGTTTGATTTGTCCAACTTGCTACACGATATGGGCGCGCATGTAACCGTCGCCGTGACGACCACTCAGTCGGAGGTGATCCAACGGATTAAGACCAAGCAGGTTCTCATCGGCGACCTCGAAGATCTGGAAGAACTTGCCAAGAAGAGGCATTGCGACCTGCTGATCACGCATTCGCATGGAAGGCAAGCGGCGGCGCGACTGGAGGTGCCGTTTCACCGCGCAGGCTTTCCGACGTTCGATCGACTTGGAGCGGGCCAGCGAGTGTCCGTGGGCTATCGTGGTACCCGCAATCTGATCTTCGAGATCGCCAATCTCGTGATCGCACATCGTGACGAGAGCGAGAGGCCTACGCCGGATAGCTGGCGAAGCACGCCCGAACTCTCGCAATGTTCTCGATATGGCCACTCAATCGGTGAGGCTGAAAGGTCAATTTCATGAAGGTCGCTTTTGCCACTCAGGACCTGAGGCACGTCGACGCTCATTTTGGCTGGGCAAAGAATATCGCAATCTACGATGTCTCGCCTAGCGGGCATGTATTGTTGAATGCGATAGAGTTTCAGGGCGATCTCAAGGAAGGCGGCATCGATGATAAGTTGGTCCCAAAGATTGACGCGATCAAGGACTGCGCAATCCTTTACGTCGCGGCCATCGGTGGTGCCGCGGCGGCGCGAGTGGTGGCTAACAAAGTCCATCCCATCAAGGTGAGTAAGCCAGAAAGCATTCTGGTGTTGCTGGAAAGGCTCGAGCGGGTGCTGAAGGGCACACCGCCTCCCTGGCTGCGAAAGGTCCTGGCAAAGGACCAACGGCGCACGTTCGAGTTCGATGAATGAGGTGATATGAGCACGAAAGGAGAGCAGCAGGGCAGTATTATCGAGGCACCGTTCCTAGTCGAACTGATCAAGATCTGGCGTGCTCAGGACCTCAACGGAGCCTGGGACCGGAAGAGCGATCTTGATCTGCTAGAACCCTATATCCTGAACAAGGAGAAACGGCGAGCCTTGCCGATTATTGGTGATCCCGATCCCAAGACACTGTGGCGGTTGGAGCTGTTCTTCAATGCGGTCGCGCTGTCAGTAGAGCGGGAGACCGGCGTTATGATCCAGCCGATATTGAAGCTGCATCCTGAAGGGTTCGGCCGCATAGTGCTCATCGCAGGGCGGTTGGTCGCCGTAAACAAGCAATTACGCGATGTGCATCGTTTTGGATTTGATAGTTGCTCCAACCTGGCTCAGGAGGGCGATAAATATGTCAGCGAGGGAACCCGCCTGATCCGGAAATTTCCAGACGTGGCGAACTATTGAGGATACTCACTCATGGGCGATCGTGAAACACTTAAGGCCGAGCTAAGAAAATTGTCCGTCAAGGCGGTACAAGCCAAGATGGATCTGCATGATCTTGCGGAAGAATTACCCATCAACTGGATCTCGATCATGAGGGTGGCGCAGGAGGCGTACGATGCCTATGCCGAACTTGATCGCAAGGGTCGTGACTTGAAGGCGCTCGAAAATACCTTAAATGGGCAGCGCAATGTCGTTTAAAACACGAGACGGGCGCGACTGGATACCACAATACCTGATCTCGATCGATCCCAAGAAGTGCATTGGGTGTGGCCGCTGCTTCAAGGTGTGTGGCCGAGCCGTCATGACGTTGAAGGGACTGAGCGAGAACGGCGAACTTGTCACTCTCGACGACGATGACGATGAGATCGAAAAGAAGATCATGGTCCTGGATGATCAGGGCGCTTGCGTTGGTTGCGGTGCGTGCGCCAGGGTATGCCCGGCCAACTGCCAGACTCACAGCTCCGCGGAGGCTGAGGCGGCTTGAGCCAAGCCTGTTAGCAGGTGGACTGATCGCGACGCGGCGCGCCAGGAAAGTGTCGATCAAACATCGAATATTTGGATTGACGGGTTAGTGCGCGAGTGTGGACCGCACGACGGGCGGGCGACAGCTATACATGCTGACAAAAGATCCGTTGCTCAAAAAACGCTCGCAAAGTCTACGCATTGTGAACTGCGTGTCGAGCAATATGACGTGTATCAAAGTGCATCTCATAACGAGCCCAGTTCAAAGGCAGCTAGACACCATATCGGGCCGTGCGATCGAAGCGGATGCACGGATCGGGAGAAAGCTAATTGGCCGTCGCTGCCGTGCGCAATGATGATGTGCGCCTAGATGGTGAATTCCTGGCAAAGGTGATCCGGGAACACTTTAGTTAGTTGATCCTTGGGCATGGCAGGCGCTGGACGGCATTTCGCTGCTCAGGTGGTCCTTGCAATAGAGCCGGGGTCATCGAGAGCACACTGCAAAGGCACAGCACAGTTCTAGGGTTCAGACTCAATTGATCCAATAGGCGACAATGGCGGCGATGTGGACCGCAGCCAAGAAGTTCCTGGCGAGCTTGTCGTAGCGAGTTGCGACACGCCTGAAATCCTTGAGGCGGCAGAAGCAACGCTCGATGACATTGCGCCCTTTATAGGCGCGCTTGCTGAAGCTGTGGAGAGTCACCCTGTTGGATTTGTTTGGAATGACGGGCTTCGCACCACGATTGACGATTTTGGCGCGAAAGCCGTCGCCGTCGTAGCCTTTGTCGCCAATGAGGGCAGACATGGGCGGCGCGAGTTCTAAAAGGGCCGGCGCCGCGGCGATATCTGCGTCCTGGCCTGGAGTGAGATGAAATGCGTAAGGTTTGCAATCAGGGTCGCTCAGCGCGTGAATTTTCGTGGTTCGCCCGCCGCGGGAGCGGCCGATCCCCTGTTCATGCTCCCCCCTTTTCCGCCGCTCGCCGAGCGATGCGCCTTGATCGAAGTGGAGTCGATGGACAAAGTCACGCGATCCTTGCCGCAGCGGGCGAGCGCTTCAAAGATCGCCTGCCAATGCCCGCGCTTGGCCCAGCGATTAAAGCGATTGTAGATCGTCGTGTAAGGACCATAGTCGGGCGGGCAATCGCGCCAGCGCGCGCCGCACTGAAGCATGTGAATGACACCGCTGATAATGCGTCGATCGTCATCGCGCGCCGGTCCGGTCTGGTTCGTTGGCAGATGCGGCTCTATCCGAGCCCACTGCTTGTCGTTCAGCCAGAACAGTCCATTGCGCATCGAAGTCCCCGAGCCCGAATTAACTCCGTGCGACGGAATCAGAGATCGCTAATTAGGTACAGACCCTAGTTTTCATTCCCGTTGTGTGCGTTCATGGGCAATGCGCCTGATTGGACCACGCACCGCGTGCTGGTGGGAACACTCGAGCCATTAAGCGTTGGCACTTAGAAAGTCCGGTGCCTGTTTATTGAGGTCGACTTCGTCTCTAGATCGCCGCCGTTGTTGCAAGGTAACGCTAACGTGCAGATTGTGTTCATAGCCGCGAGGCGGCGCAGAAGGGTTGGACAGGTTGTGGTCAGCTAGGAATATTATCCTTGTCGGCGGAGCTTGCACGGCAGTCGGCGGAGCTTGCACGGCACGAGCCCGATTGCGTGCAATTTTGCCGATAGGAGAGCGGTCTGATGTATGGCGGAATCGCTGGCTCATCCAGCCAGTTCAAGCGGTAACCAAACTGACGATTCGTCAGATGCGGGAGATAGCCCCCGGTTCGCGCAAACGGTTGCGGGAATGGAGCGAGGTGGGTCGTCATCCGAACCGGCGGGGTCATACTCTCTCGTCTCCGAACCACCGATTAGAGAAATCGACCGCGAAACGTTCAATGACGAAGTTCGCAGATACTTGGGCAGTGATATCAGGCACATCGCCGAGAACCCAGAAGAGTATTCGGACTTCGTCTCCGAGAAGGCTGAGCGCGCAGCAACAGTTGCTGGAAGTTACGCCAACACGTACGACAATCCAAACAAGTCAGCACGATTTTACAGCTACCGGTTGGGCGACGAAATTGTCGGCCTTCTAAGAGCGGGAGGTCCGGCCAGGATTAAGGGAGACCATTTTCAACAGCAGTTTGGGCGCAACGATATCACGTCCGTGGTGGATCTTAGGCTTACTCATCCTCTGGTCGAGAACGCCGGCGATATCCTGCTAGAACATCAACTGCGAGAGGAAGGCGAACATCCGCTGATTATGTCGCGGCCGGCCTTGCCAGGCATGGAACCGCGTCTGGCGGAAATGGGCTTTATTCACCTGGGTCGTAACCACTGGGTGCTCGATCCTCACCAGCACCCGGAGGTGTGGACGGAGAACGATAACGACGAGTGGCAGCGGGTAGGCAAGCCTACGAAGTATCTTTCGAAAGAGGGGGGCGGTGACGTCGGTCCTCAGAGAAGCAACGAATCGGATTCGTCGGACGATAACCCTTCATTCTACCTGGAGCGCGCTCTTGGAAGGATGCGCATGGAGTGAATTGATGACAATGACAGCGGGGGGCTCCGAGACGAACATTTTGCTGTGCAATCCGGGACCCAGCGGTCTTGCTTAAAAGGGGGGCGCGCTCGCCGCGTCCCCTCTGCTGGTTGAAATGACTGTTTATCCCTTCTCAGAAGGCTTATCCCGTCGGGGCTGGTAGCCACTAACGGGAAGCAACGACCGGTCACCGCATCAAAGCTATCCGGCAAATGAGGTTGAACGCATGGAGCGCCAAGCTGCAGTTGCGCTGCCTGGACGGAAACGGCAGACGAGGCCAATTGCCGAACGATGTTTCCGAAATTGTGCGCCGGAGCGTTAAACCAGCCAGCTCCTGCCTTGCGGGTTGGACGATCACGGCACGATACGCTCCAGCACTTGTGCGGTTCTTGCAAGTTGATTGCACATTCACATGACAGCGTCTTGTAATAACGTGCGATCAATGCAGCCAAAGCCAATCTACGCCATTTGCGGCTTTAAAGACATTCCGAACCGCCAGGCCATAGGATTCCATCTCATGGTCATCGAAGATGACGGTAAGCAGCGGCCATGGTCCGTTATTGTGGTGCGGTGGGGCAAAAAGGTGCTTGGCTATGTCAATAAATGTCCGCACAACAGCGTCCGATTGGATTGGGAGCAGAACCAATTCTTCGATCCATGCGGTATCCGGCTGATGTGCGGCAAGCACGGTTCGACCTTCGAACTCGGCACCGGCCGGTGCATCGATGGCCCATGTCAGGGTAGCGCGCTCACGCCGATCGCGCTGGCCGTTCTAGATGGTGATATTTGCGTCGTTGGTGTGCATCTTGTCGAAGAGGATGCATCGACCATCGGCTGATAGTCCCGCTCAGACCGGGCGGTTCTCATTCCGGTTTTTCACAGCTTCCATCCTCTCTAGTCCGTGCTCGTAGGAGAGTTCTTCATAGGACAGATCGAGATCCTTTGCTGCATCGAGGATGAAATCAAGCTTGCCGCCTGGATCGAGCTTCTTGATGTCGTCCTTGCTAAGTCCGGCCAAGTCCATCATCTCTTTCCAAACTGTCGATTCGTCACAGGGTAATACCTGGAAGTTAATCTCGCCAAATCTAACCCGGTACTTCGCCAGTAGATCGATGTTGTTGCAGAACAAAAAATAGCTGCCTGTTGGGCTTAATACGCCGTCGAGCACGCTCGCAACGTCGCCGAGATAAGCAAATGAGTGCAGGTAGCCGGCCAGCACCGGAATGGTGCGTTCTCCCTCCTGCGCGACGGTCAGAACTTGTTCGATCGAGTAGTCCGGCGGCCGTTTCTCATCCGCAACCTGAGTTTGGAACTTCAGTGCGATATCACCGCGGAATCCAAATCGGCCCGGCTTGGTGGTCGGGCCTTTAAGTACGGCGTTGAGCAAGCGGCCCTCCTTTTCAAGTCTGCCGAGTGCAGTGTTTTCGATTGAAGTCATTAAAGTCGTCCTCGATCTTTGCCATTCCCCGATCCACTGATCGGGTGCCAAATGCGATGCAATTTGCCTGCCGCCGAATATGTAGCGGCCGAGCCTAGAGAAAGACGGGTGGGTGACCCGGGGGCGGCCTCACCGAGCTGTCGGGTACCCGACATCTGTTCCAAATCCAACGGCGCCAAAGCAAGCATCACTAAGGGACCGCGCGCTGGCACGTGACTTGCACTTGGCGAGGTCCACACTCATGAGCAAAGACATGATCAACCTGACGGACAGTGCGGTGAATGCGATCAAGAGTGCGATGTCGTTATCGCCGCACTCAGCCGGCGGTCTGCGCCTGATTATTGAAGCGGGCGGCTGCAATGGATTCAAATACAAGATGGGCTTGGCCGAAGAACCAAAGCCTGACGAGACCGTGATCGAGTGCGGTGGTTTGAAGGTGTTTGTCGATAATAACTGCCGAGAGTATCTGGTCGGCACGACTATCGATTTCGTGCTGGGCCCGGAAAGCTCCGGCTTTACCTTTTGCAACCCGAACGCGACGGCAACCTGCTCCTGCGGAAAATCATTTGGCTGATGGAAAAAGCTCTGATCAGACGATGGGGATTGGATATTGAACAATGCCGGCCGAGCCACAGCAACTGGGGACATTGTGGTTCGCTACAGAGGGCTAGCGTTGCATTCGCCGCGCGCTCGAAGAACCCCCCCGATCTGCAAGCCAGAGATGCCCATCATCAGCTGATCTCCGCAATAGCTGTATGCTGTTTGCGAGGCTGGCTGGAGCTGCCACATCGAAAAAGGCTTTCAAGTACACGGTTGAGACGAATTCAGGCGCGATTGGCGATAAGACTAGAGGAGTGGACCGCCAAGTCCTTTTAGCTGCTGCAGACGGGGTGACGGATTGAGCGAAAATCGAGTGCCGATCTACCTTGATAACAATGCAACGACGCGGACGGACCCAGCCGTCGTACAAGCAATGTTGCCTTTCTTCACTGAGCAATTCGGCAATGCTTCGTCCACACATGCGTTCGGAAACGAAGTCGCAATCGCCCTGAGGCAGGCCCGGCGAAGCTTGAAGGCGCTGTTAGGCAGCGCCTTCGATCACGAAATCGTCTTCACCTCGGGAGGGACCGAAGCCAATAATGCCGCAATTCTCTCTGCGCTTGCGACTGAGGACGGTAGAGACGAAGTGGTCACCACTTCGGTTGAGCACTCCGCCGTACTTGCGCTGACGGAGCGACTGGCGACAAGGGGTGTCAAGACGCGTATTGTGCCCGTAGATGCTTGCGGGCGGCTCGACATAGGGGCGTTTCGCTGCGCGCTTGGACCGCGGACAGCGATCGCCTCTGTTATGCTAGCCAACAACGAGACCGGGACCATGTTTCCCGTGGAGTTTTTGGCCGGCTTAACACGTGCGGCGGGCGCGCTCTTTCACACGGATGCGGTCCAGGCCGTTGGTAAGGTGCGCTTGAACCTAAAGGACAGCGCGATCGACATGCTGTCGCTCTCCGCGCACAAACTTCATGGTCCCAAGGGGGTCGGCGCGTTATATTTGCGTAAAGGCACTAAATTCCGGCCGCTGATTTGCGGCGGATCGCAGGAACGAGGGCGTCGCGGGGGGACCGAGAATATTCCCGGAATCGTCGGCCTGGGAAAAGCTGCCGAGCTTGCGGCGGAGCGCCTTGAGCCTGAGAGCATTCGCATCGGTGTCTTGCGCGACCGACTTGAGCAAGGGATTTTGCACAATAGCAACTGCGCTGTGCTCGGCGACGTCAGCAATCGGTTGGCGAACACGACCAACATTGCCTTCGACCATCTCGAAGGCGAAGCCATTGCCCACCATCTCAATCAGGCAGGCATCGCCGTGTCGCTCGGATCAGCCTGCAGCTCCGGCTCAATGCAGCCATCGCACGTCCTGCGCGCCATGCAGGTGCCGACCTGGCGGATCCACGGTGCTGTGCGCTTTTCTCTTTCCCGTGAGATCTCCTTCGCTCAAGTCGATGAGGTCGTCTGCGCCGTATCGGATATCGTGACTCGCATGCGCGCCGGATCACGAGTTACAGCTGAAGGGTGGACCGAATGAAAATTATGATCCGTCGCTCTCCGGACACGGGGCTGTCGATTTACGTCCCGAAAAAGGATCTCGAAGAGCCAATCGTAGCCTCAGAGTTCGAGACCCTTTGGGGCGGCTGGATCAAGGCAGCTAACGGCTGGGTGTTCGATCTGCCCGAGATGGCGATAGACACGCGGTTACCGATCACGATTGACGCTAAAATGCGGGACGAGAGCGGCGGTGATCCATGAAGTCACTTTCGCCAATGGGCTTTATCGATGCGGATGCAACAGTCACTCTCTTGGTCCCCGCCGCGGGCCCTGGGGACCGCTAGCATTGCCACCTATCCGTTCGGGCGTCGTAACTATGCAGGTGCCAGTTTCTGGGACGCCGCCAGAGGCCCGAGCGGCTTAAACGGCAGTAAGTTCCCAGCGGCCTTTGGGAAAAGGAATGATTGTCCGCGTAGTACAAAGAAAAATGCACTTCGAAGGCATCAATGATGGGAGCTTTGCTCCACCAGCGGGCGGAGGAGATTTCACCATCACTTTTGGCCCCGATTGATCTGCGCGTCGTCGTACAACGCGTCGTGCGAGCTATGGTCCTAACAAGTCTGGATGTGCTGGTTCGGATCCTCTTTTGTGAGAGAGGCGGGGCGTGAAGGCCATTTAGATGGAGGCGGGTGACTGAACCGCGTGCGTACGTGAAAGCGAAAGCCATGGAGCGCTGGGTCAGAATGGCGACGCATCTGTTGTTTTGCCAACAAGTTAATCATTGCCGCCCTGCAAGCGCCAACGCCAGTTGCGCTAACTCAATGGACTACAACTGCAATTGCATCGTCTTCGCTATGGCATGCGCGTTGCTAGATGCCTTCGCGAGGCTCGCTCAAGAATAAGCTTGGGAGGGCGACGATGGCGGGAAGAATTGGAGTGAACGCGGTCGTGGAACGCGAAAAATATGCAAAAGCTGCGGCGAATGGCCGGGAGACGATGGGGCCTGTCGCCGAGCGGGAGAGCTGCAGCACTATTGTCAAGATCGGACAGGCGAGCTGCGGTTCCAGGGCCGGCCAAGGCGAGCTGCCGAACAAGCTCTGGGAGAAGGTCAAAAATCACCCCTGCTATAGCGAGGATGCCCACCACTATTACGCGCGCATGCATGTCGCTGTCGCGCCCGCTTGCAACATCCAATGCAATTACTGCAACCGAAAATACGACTGCGCCAATGAATCGCGTCCAGGTGTGGTGAGCGAGAAGCTGACCCCGGAGCAGGCGTTGAGAAAAGTGATCGCAGTCGCGACGACAATTCCGCAGATGACTGTGCTTGGCATCGCTGGTCCCGGAGATCCTCTGGCAAATCCAGCAAAGACATTCAAAACGTTCGAGCTGGTCACCAAGGCTGCTCCCGACATCAAGCTCTGTCTGTCGACCAACGGGCTGGCGTTGCCGGACTATGTCGACACCATCGTGAAGGCCAAAATTGACCATGTCACCATCACCGTCAACATGATTGATCCGCAAATAGGCGCCAAGATTTATCCGTGGATCTTCTTTAATCACAAGCGGTATACCGGCGTCGAGGCGGCAAGGATACTCACTCAGCGCCAGCTGCTAGGCCTCGAGATGCTGAGCGATCACGGCATCTTGTGCAAGATCAACTCAGTGATGATCCCCGGCATCAACGATGACCACCTGGTCGAGGTCAACAAGGCGGTCACCTCGCGGGGGGCCTTCCTCCACAATATCATGCCGCTGATCTCCGCGCCCGATCACGGCACAGCATTTGGCCTCAAAGGTCAGCGCGGGCCGACGGCGCAAGAACTCAAGGCTCTGCAAGATGCTTGTGAAGGGCAGATCAGCATGATGCGGCATTGCCGCCAGTGCCGCGCTGATGCCGTCGGTTTACTCGGCGAAGATCGTAGTGCGCAGTTCAGTATGGATCAGGTGATGAAAATGGACGTCCGCTATGACCTAGAGAAGCGCAAGGCTTACCAAAAGAGAATGGAAGACAAGCGAGTTTCCAAGGTCGCGATCGGTCAACATGGACTGACCGAGGTCCGTGAAGAGATGAGTGCGATAACTCTTCTAGTGGCTGTCGCAACCAAGGGCTCTGGGCTGATTAACGAGCACTTTGGACACGCTAAGGAGCTCCTGGTGTACGAACTTTCCACATCGGGCGCCAAGCTCATCGGTCCACGTCGCGTGCAGGGATACTGTCAGGGGGGATATGGCGAGGAAGAGAAGCTATCCGCCATCATGCGCGACATTCGCGACTGCCATGCGGTCTTCGTGGCTAAGATCGGCGGCAGCCCGAAGACCAATTTGATCAAGGAGGGGATCGAGCCGGTCGATCAATTTGCTTATGAGCTCATTGAGAAATCGATGATGGCGTGGTTCAGAGCCTATCTAGGCAGGGTGAAGCGCGGTGAGGTCCACCACGCGCAGCGCGGCAATGACGCGTGTCGTTTGGTGGATCGTATCTCTGCGGCATGAGGAGGATTATGTGCCATTCAAAATCATAGCCTCGCAGTGCACGAGTTGCTCAGCCTGCGAACCTTTATGCCCGAACGTTGCTATCTCTGAGAAGGGCGGGAACTTTGTCATTGAAGCGGCGAAATGCACCGAATGTGTCGGCCACTTTGACGAGCCGCAATGTGTCGCTGCCTGTCCGGTCGAGAATACCTGCGTGGTTGATAAGTCCTTGCCTCGCTCCGAAGCGCGGGTCTGAAGCGTGAAGCCTCATGACCCGTTCCACAAGGCGATTCATGAGCAGAATTGTTCGAGATAGCGACGTCGTCGAGCTCAACGGCCCGCCAGTCTTCAGCTTCGGCCAAAGGCTTCGGGCCAATCGGGTCATTCGAAATGATGGCACCTATCGCGGCAAGGATATAGGCGATGTCCTGGTCCAAAAGGGGGAAGTCGGTTACGTCGTCTCGATCGGGACATTCTTGCAGCAATTCTACATCTACGGCGTAGAGTTTTTGGGGAGCGGTCACCGCGTTGGTATGAAACGCAGCGAGCTTGAGCCGGTGGACTCCTACGAGGAGGTCGATGATTTGCCATTACCGGAGGAGTCATGACCGTTTTGGGCGATCATACATGAAGCTCACGAGCCGATCGACGTTGTTGGATCTTGGGGAGGAGTCGCTTATCGGTCGTCTTGACGAAAAACTACGCTGCTTTTTGAAGGGAGGCTTTCGCAATGAATGCCGCGCTGATGAGGAACGTAAAGGCGGGGATGTTGCATCACCCCAACGAGCTTGATCGCAAGAGAATCGAGCGCGGCTTGTGCGCGAGAAAGCGTTACCTCTACGTTTCACCTAGTGTGAGGCCGGTGAGAGGCGGCTACCTCATCGAGAGCCCTTGCTGCTCGCGCAACGTCGACAAGAATGGTGCGCTCGTCGATGTCGCGCTGATTCTCTATGATGCCGTGAGCGGCATTTGGAAGCTGTTTCGCAAGAATCACGCGGTCGGAACTTGGGAATTTTATAGTCTTTACCATCGCTTGGCACCTGCAATCGACGAATTGAGTGCGGATCCGGAGCGTCTGTTTTGGCAGTGAGTGGCGACCTTACTCGCGGCATGAAGCAAGCGAGGATCGCGCTCACCGCGGAGCAATTAATTGAAATAGAGAGATTGCTTTCTGCCGATGCAGCCGAGATGGGTGTGTTGTCTGAACTGTGCCGCCGCTTTCCGCAGCTTGCATGGGTACCGTGTGATGCGTCAGACTTATCAGATAAACCGTTTCGGTAATTTCGTCGCTTCGATCTTCACCTGCTCGATAGTTCGGATCACTGCGTGCAGATCACGGCCGACCCAATGCGAGCAACTGAGATGGTATTGGCCAGAAAAACGTTGCAGGTTGAGTACGCCGCAGGCTTTCCGGCGATATTCTGGACCTGTGTTGGATGGTTGGGCAGCGTTACGAGGGCGCATCTTATGCCTAAACGACCGTTACCGACGCTATCAGGAGCTGATTGTTAGATGGGAAAAAGACAGCCGATAGCATCACGGGTCGTCCATTTCAGGCCTATCTCGCGAATAGGCGGCTCGAGTTCATGGTTGAGACCATGGCGGGAGGCGTCGGTAAACATGGCGGCGTGCGCGGCGGTCATCCGCATAAAATGGATTGTCGGCATCCAAGGCGTAATCGTTTGTAACTGGAAAAAGGAGACCGATATGGACTCGCAGGAAATCATAATCCACGTCCGCTTCGCCCCGAACGGGAGAGTGATACAGATCAGCGAGCGTCCAGCAAAGCTCACTCCAAACCAATGGTTTGACGTCCTAAATTCTCGAGCGGGATCGGCTTATCGAGCGCTTGCTCGTGGTCGGGCGCTCTTCCGGTTGAGCCGGACTGCAGTAGATAAGTTCAAGCAGCAAACCGTGGGGCTTGGATGAAGGAACCGAGAGTCGGCGATTTAATGAACGAGAAGATCGCGTCTATTGGACGATGCCATCCTTCTAGGCGAGGCAATGGCCTTTTATCATTCTTAACGGCTTTCGCACGCGAGAGCAGGAATGAGTAGCATGTGCGGCCAATGGGCATTCCGTCGTTAGGCCTTGTGGCTGACCTTGTCGCTCAACCATCACTTTAGCTGAATGTATAGCAGAGGATAGTCGCGTGAGCTCGGAAGCAGAAGTCGTTCTCCCTCAGATCTACAGGCATCATGTCTTTGCGTGCGACACGCAGCGTCCGCCAGACCATCCCCACGGCAGTTGTGGAGCCTCCGGAGCCCAAACTTTGTGGGACCGGATGAGCAAAGCGATCGAAGCGAAAGGCCTCAACGATACTGGCTTCGCGACAGCTGGGTGCCTTGGCTTTTGTAACACTGGTCCCTTACTGGTCGTCTATCCTGACGGCGTATGGTATCGCGTGCGCACGCCTGAGGACGTTGACGAGATCGTCAACTCTCACCTCGATCAGGGCAAACGTGTCGATCGACTTGTCGTGGTGCTCAAGCGAAGCTAACGGCGTGGCTTGGCGTCCTCCTCCCAGGTCTTGCAGCATGGACGGTGTGGTCGTCCAGAGCTGGCCTATTGGAGCCCGGATAGTCTATGGTAGCGAGGCACGATACGCTCGCTGGTACGCTGACAGCGGGTCATTAAGGGGCTTGCGGCGTACCGCAGGTTAGTCGGGTCAACGAAAAGAGCGCCTCATACAATGTGCAACAAATAAAACATCGGATATGTCGGATCGAGTCATCTATTTGTTAGTTGTACCGTTGCACCCACGCGTGGCGCGATCGCTTAACCCGAAGGGTTAGCGATGCTGCGAAAAGGCTTTCTCTGTCGCTGGTTCTGTCTCGTGTGCGCGCCAGCGGGCTCCCACCATGCTGCGGGAAAAGTGGTAGAAGCCCTGCATGGCTTCGTTGCGTTCCGCGTTGATCAAACAGAGCCTTCTTTCCTGCCCTGTTCCGACCTCAGAATTTGTAAGCGACGCCACCGCTGACGAGCCATGGGTCAATATTGGCGCGTCAGGTGACGTCAATCGCATTGTTGACGGTCGCCGAGTACTCAGGCCGCAGCCACAGCTTCTTCACGTCAAAGTTGAGGCCCCAGTGGCGATCAAGCATGTAGTCGAAGCCGAATTGGACCGCTGCGCCGAATTGATTGCTGATGTGGAGATTGGTGACGGCAAGACCCGCGAACGACGTGTTGGCTGCCGACTGGTTGAGGAAGACAATGTAGTTGATGCCCGCGCCGATATAGGGCTTAAGCGGGCCGAAATCGGTGAAGTGATATTGCAGGGTCAGTGTCGGCGGCCACAGCCAGGCTTTGCCGATATCGAGTCCCGTGAGCACAGCACGGCATTACCGCTGATGTGATGGCTCGTCACGCTGAGAATCAATTCAGCGGCCAGGTTCTTTGTGAAAAAATAGGTGATATCGAGTTCGGGTATGGCTTGATCGCTGATCGAAAGCCCAGCTCGCGGCGAGGACAGCGAGGGTGCCCCCGCAACGTTGACCGAGCTGCCCTCGGCATCCGGCAAAACGCCAAGCACGCGCAAGCGGATCATCCACGGATTGGAGGGTTCGATAGGGGGGCTTTACAGTAGACCGGCGCCGGGCCGAGGTCAGCACCAGGTGCCGAGTTACTCGCCAACGAGGTCGCTAGAGCGAGGACCGATGCCGCCGCCAGAACTGTTCTTGCCCTCATCGTATTCTCCATCCAAAAATTGCGCGTAGCCGCGCAAGGTCTCTGTCCCATACAGGCAACGGCCGAAGATTTGACAGCAATCAAATATGGGGACAACCGCTAGCAGAATTGTGCCGGTCAGTTGCATTAGGGTCACGGCCGCGAAGCGTCCAAAGGCAACAGCACAGACTGCTGTTAAGGTTCTCGCACATTTCAAAGGTGGTGAGCATGCATTGTGAGCACCAGCCGGCGCCGAGCTAAGAGGCTACTCGTGCGTGTCTTCAAGGTCACCGTCGCTCAAGTACTTCCCGTGAGGAAAGCCGCAAGTGGAGAACGTCGTTCGTCGTCTGGTTTGCTTGCCTGGAGGACGCTCGTTGCCGTCCACGTCTGCGGGCAACGCATGCAGCTTGCTTCGTGCAAGGATCTCTGGCCATCGTCTTGCGTGTCGCGGCCAAGAAGCGACGGCGCGGGCTAACGATCGCTTCCGGCGCTTCGTGCCCCGTCTACGTCGATCAACGGTCGTCGTATCAGGAGCGGATCGGATAGCATCAACGCGACTGCGCGCGGCGCGTCGATGAACTCGGGATTGAGCTCGCCTGGCTTGATGCGAGGCGCGGCTCGGCTGAACCGGGCGTTGACCGGCATCCTGAGGAAGAAGCTGCGCAATTCGTCCGCTTGCCATGGCTCCTTCATGGTGTCCTTAACGACGACGTCGTGCCTACGGACCTGAGCGACCGAATCTGGCGCGCGTTCGTGGCGCAGCCGGGCTTTTGAAAAAAGATGATAATCGCCACGGCGTACCTACCTATGTGTGCCAGGCCGAACGAGTGGCACCGCGCTGCCGCATCCGCGAGCCTCTCTGGAGTGTCCGCCGGCCATCGCCGAAATCAGCGCCAAGTGTCACAGTGCATTTCCGACATTCGCCGCTGTTCGGGCCGACGCTTTGGGTTGATGGTGGGTTGTTTGTTATTTGTCCGACAACGACGCAGGTGCTGTCAGATCCAAAACAGCCAACGAACACGCGAACGGCGGGGTGCATTGTGCAGTGCGATCATGAACTTAAGCTGCGCAGTCAAGTGTTGGCACAGGCATTGCTAATGAGGGGTAGCAACACAGAGTGAGGGCTGAGTGCACGCCGGCGTGTAAGGCGAGCGATGCGCTCCTTCCCTTGGACCCGTGTGCCCTCGCTTTTGTGAGAGAAACAAGCTCTCACAAGAAGCGCGCAACTTTTGGCAAATCGGTTGATGGAGAGCAGGATGTCTTCACTAAGACAAATCGCGTTCTACGGAAAGGGTGGCATCGGCAAGTCCACCACTTCGCAGAACACACTGGCGGCGCTGGCTGAGATGGGTCAGAAAATTCTCATTGTGGGCTGCGATCCGAAGGCGGACTCGACCCGGCTGATCCTCCACGCCAAGGCGCAAGATACGATTCTGAGCCTTGCAGCGAGCGCCGGCAGTGTGGAGGACCTCGAACTCGAAGACGTAATGAAGGTCGGCTACAGGGACATTCGCTGCGTGGAGTCCGGCGGTCCTGAGCCAGGTGTCGGCTGTGCGGGGCGCGGTGTCATCACCTCAATCAATTTTCTGGAAGAGAACGGCGCTTATGAGAACATTGACTATGTCTCATACGACGTGCTTGGCGACGTCGTTTGCGGTGGCTTCGCCATGCCGATCCGCGAGAACAAGGCGCAGGAAATCTATATCGTAATGTCCGGTGAAATGATGGCGATGTATGCTGCAAACAACATCTCCAAGGGCATTTTGAAGTATGCGAACTCCGGTGGGGTGCGGCTGGGAGGGCTGGTCTGCAATGAGCGGCAGACCGACAAGGAATTGGAACTGGCAGAAGCGTTGGCCAAGAAGCTGGGCACGCAGTTGATCTACTTCGTGCCGCGCGACAACGTGGTGCAACATGCAGAACTCCGCCGTATGACGGTGCTTGAATATGCACCCGACTCCCAACAAGCAGATCACTATCGGAAGCTCGCTCAAAAGGTTCACAACAATGGCGGTAAAGGCATCATCCCGACCCCAATCTCCATGGATGAGCTCGAGGACATGCTGATGGAGCACGGCATCATGAAGCCGGTGGATGAAGCGATCATCGGCAAAACCGCTGCGGAGCTCGCAGCCTCGTAAAGGTTGCGGGTCGCGGCCTTGTAAAGTCGCGCGACAGATGCCGGTCTCCTTCAACGTCTCTCCCTCCCTGGAGACCGGCATACTGATGATCGACTTTTGCCGAGGTCAGTGCGCCGTGGCAGACCTCAGGATAGTGAAAACGAATAAAATGATGCCCGAGCTGCACAAGCGTCCGTTGATGGCTGTGGGTGCTGCTACTGCTACTGCGACCGGCTTGCACAGCGGGGTTACGGCCTACCGTTTGCTCACCGGTGAGGCTCCTGCAAACGCAAATATCTCGACCGACACTAAGCTCGATCGCCATGTCCTGGCATCCATCCTGGCGGCTGCGACGATAGACGGTGGCTGCCTTCTTGAGAAGGTCGGCCTGTCATACGTCGAACTGACGGCCCTGCTGGAGCGGTACTTTCCCTCAACCAAGATCAATGCCGCGGAGCAGGCGTCGCCCATCAAGCAGGAAGACCAGGAGGAAATCGCAATGCTTCGCGATCTTTTGCTCGAGCACCGCTCGACGCAAGGAGATATCGGCCGTTGGCTGGCTGCAATGATCGCACGTCGCGCCATGGAGCCGGACCATTTGTGGAAAGCGCTCGGCCTGCGCAATCGTGGCGAACTCGTTCTTGTGCTGCGCCGTCATTTCGGGCCGCTCGCCGCGCGCAATGTCAATAATATGCGGTGGAAGCGGTTCTTCTACCGCATGCTTTGTGAGAATGATGGGCTTGTGATGTGCACGACACCCGTGTGCGACCAATGTGGCGAATTCAACATCTGCTTCGGTGAGGAAAGCGGCGAGAGCCGGTTGGCCGAGCGGCGCCTTGATTTGCTGTTGCAGGAGGCTGCTCGCCCGGTTGGTCGGCGACCCGGCGTTTGAACAGCCGAAACGGACCGCAATTGCATCGGCATCGGAGACGGCCGCCCAGGATCTACAGTCGAAGCCGGGGGAGGCTGGGTAAGACATCGGCCGCAAGCCTTTTGCTATGAGTATAAGGCGGCAGCATCGAGGCTCGTAACCCAGATCATGATACCTGCGATGAAGGCTGGGCGCGAACAACGCACCAACGATCATCACAGGGCTCGGCAAGGCGGCTGAACATACGGATTAAGCAACGTGAGATTCAAGCGAATTTACTTGAGGCGGACGTCTTGCTCCCGGAGTTCAAGAGCCTCGACCAAGGGCCAGCCAGCCGCGCCGCAGGTGCGATCGGCATGACTGGAGCGATTGCCGATAAGGGTGGGTATTTGCGCACGAGGCCGGCGTTTATGCCCTTCGAAAGGCCAGAACTTCTATCGATCGCGCGATCACCCTTTGCTCGAGCGCTGCCCAGAGTTAATCTGAAGGAGAATGGTTGATGATCAACTCGTCCAATGCAGCCGGTATCCTGGATCGGCTCGGCAAGGCCGCAGCGGCGGAAGAGTTTTTCTCGCTGCTTGGCGTCGAGTATGACCCTAAGATCGTCAATGTCGCGCGCCTTCACATCTTAAGGCGCATGGGACAATACCTCGCTCAAGAGCAATTTGCTCACGCGCCGGAGGCGGAAATCAGAGCGCGGTGCAAGGCGATGCTGGAACGAGCCTATGCCGATTTCGTAGCATCGTCGCCGATCGAGCAGCGAGTTTTCAAGGTTTTGAAGGATGCCGTCGCAGACCATAAGAGGGCTGTGGCCTTTGTCCCCTTGAGTGATTTGAAGTGATGTCGCGTTCCACCGTAAGGGAAGCGTTCCCGACGGGCGCCGGGACGCTCCGTTTTGTGAGCGTTCTCTTTATCGGAAGCTAGTCTCCGCGGCCGTGACCCAATCAGTGGCTATTGTATTGCCGACCGATGTCTGGATTGTTCGTGCAACCAGCATCGTCGCAGTGTCACGGAATACGTTCGCTGAGTGTCCGTCTTTGCCACTGGTATGACACTTGCTTTTTATTGTGCTGATCCGATGATCGATGCCGACAGGCGTGGCGCTCGCGATGAGTTTGAAGGAGGAGCAATGATGTTACGTTTACTGCCCGCCGAGTCGCGCGGCGCCATCAAATCGAGACCAATTCTTTCGTCAGGTTCGTTTGCATCTGTCTTGAACGCGGTCAGGGTCTCGTGGCGACGGTGAGATAGTGCCGATGGATAGGTGTTCGCTCTGTTCGATTCCTGCAGCGGGTATGCCCAGCAGCATTCGCATAAAAGCGGCCCCCGCTTCCGCACGGGGTTATTTCCATCTCATGGCAGATAGAGACCAGGCCACGAAGAGCAGTAGCACCGACCCTTTCGGACCGGTGGCACTGGAGACGCCACATGGGCGTCACGGCAGAAGCGCAGCCGCGAGCGACTTTCTTGCCACCGTCGATGTTGAGCCGCTGGGCCGAACTGAGACGGAGTTACGGCGCAACGAACGGACTCGGCGGTTCGGACCACGAAGTCGCGGGTCAGGATTATCGCGACGCCGAGCCAGTCGGGACCGCGCTTGTCGATCCAATGTGCAAGCGCTCAGCGTGCAAGAGGTCTCCAATCCGGTCGGGCGCTACGCCTATCGCGAGGATGCGTGTTGTTGTGCGACTGGTCCTAACAAGCCGGCCGGGCAGAGAAGCCGACCAGTTTCTGACCGAAAGTGATCTTCAGTTAAAGAAAGCAAAAACGCAACCGTGGCGCGGGCGCGCCTATCGTTGAGAGGAATTGGACATGAGCAACGTCAGCAGAACGGCCATGCCACCGGGTGCCAGCCGCGCGGCAGCAAAAAAGGACCTTCCGGAGCGCTTCAAATCCTACAAGCACGTCTGGGTCTTCGTCGAGTTGGAGCGTGACCAGGTGCATCCCGTTTCCTGGGAGCTCATGGGTGCAGGGCGCGGTCTTGCTGACAAGCTCAACGTGAATCTTGCGGCGGTCGTTATCGGCCCGGAGGGGCAGCACACACGCAACGCCGCGCTTGACGCCTTCTGCTATGGCGCCGATCTGGCCTATCTCGTAAGCGACAATATCTTGTCGAACTATCGCAACGAATCTTATACCAAAGCGCTCACCGATCTCGTCGACACCTACAAGCCCGAGATCCTGCTGCTGGGGGCGACGACGCTCGGTCGCGATCTCGCAGGTTCCGTTGCGACGACCCTGTCGACTGGACTTACGGCCGACTGCACCGCGCTGGAAGTCGACGCAGATGGTTCGCTTGCGGCAACGCGCCCGACCTTTGGGGGATCGCTGCTCTGCACGATCTATACCCTGAATTATCGCCCACAGATGGCAACCGTCCGCCCGCGAGTCATGCCGATGCCTGAGCGCGTTGCGCGCGACGCCGCTCATATCATCGTTCATCCGCTCGGCCTTGTGGAAGACGACATAGTGACAAAGGTATTGTCGTTCCTACCCGACCGTGATGCGGAGACGTCTAACCTGGCCTATGCTGATGTGGTGGTTGCGGGCGGCTTAGGGCTCGGATCTTCCGAGAACTTTCAGTTGGTGCGCGAGCTGGCAACACTGCTTGGGGCGGAATATGGCTGCTCGCGCCCCGTCGTACAAAAAGGTTGGCTTACGCCTGACCGGCAAATCGGCCAGACAGGGAAAACGATCCGGCCCAAGCTCTATATTGCCGCCGGCATATCAGGGGCGATCCAGCACCGGGTTGGCGTCGAGAGCGCGGATCTGATCGTTGCTGTCAATACCGACAAGAACGCTCCGATCTTCGACTTCGCCCATCTGGCGATCGTCAGTGATGCCATGCAATTGCTGCCGGCGCTGACGGCCGCATTTCGCGCGCGGCTTTTGCCGGAGTCGCGTGCTCGGATTGCGGTTTAGAGGAGATTCTGATGATTGAAGAGAGATTCGATGCAATCGTGGTCGGAGCCGGTATGGCCGGCAACGCGGCGGCATTGACGATGGCGAAACGCGGCATGAAAGTGCTGCAGCTTGAGCGGGGCGAATATCCCGGGTCTAAGAATGTGCAAGGCGCTATCCTCTATGCCGATATGATGGAAGAGCTTGTTCCAAACTTTCGTGAGGAGGCGCCCCTCGAACGCCACCTCATCGAACAGCGGTTCTGGATGATGGACGATCGCTCCCATGTCGGCATGCATTACCGGTCGGAGGACTTCAACGAGGAGCGGCCGAACCGCTATACGATTATACGCGCCCAGTTTGACAAATGGTTTTCTTCCAAGGTGCGGGAGGCCGGCGCGATCGTGCTGTGCGAGACCACCGTCACCGAGCTCGTGCAAGACGAGCGGAAGAGGGTCGTCGGTGTTCGAACAGATCGCCGAGGCGGCGAAATACATGCCGACGTCGTCGTCCTGGCAGAAGGGGTCAATGGCCTGCTCGGCACGCGCGCGGCTCTGCGCGCACGTCCGACACCCGATAACGTTGCGCTGGCGGTGAAAGAAATGCACTTTTTACCTCGCGAGACTATCGAGGCGCGTTTCAATCTCAAGGGTGACGAAGGGGTCGTGATCGAGGCGGCAGGTACGATTTCCCGCGGCATGACCGGAATGGGATTTATCTACGCCAATAAAGAGTGCATTTCGCTCGGAATCGGTTGTCTCGTAGCAGAATTCCAACGCACAGGCCAAACGCCGTACGGCTTACTCGAGCAATTCAAGAGGCATCCCTCGGTGGCGCCTTTGATAGCAAGGTCGGAAGTGAAGGAATATGCCGCCCATCTCATTCCCGAGGGCGGTTACAACTCAATTCCGCAGCTCTATGGAGAAGGCTGGGTCGTGGCGGGCGATGCGGCCCAACTCAATAATGCTGTTCACCGTGAAGGCTCCAATCTGGCGCTGACCTCCGGCCGTATCGCTGCCGAAGCAATAGGGCTAGCTAAATCGCGCGGCGAATCGATGAGTGCAGCAAATCTGTCAATCTATAAGAAGATGCTGGATGATTCCTTCGTCATCAAGGATCTGAAAAAGTACAAGGATTTGCCGCCCCTAATGCACACTCACTCCCAGAACTTCTTTCTTACCTATCCGCAGCTCATCTCTAAGGCGATGCAGAACTTTGTGCGCGTCGATGGGACGCCAAAGGTTGAGAAGGAAAGGGCCAGCCTGAAATCCTTTGTCAAGGCCAGGTCGTGGTCAGGCCTGGTTGGCGATGCGTATCGCTTTGCTCGCGCCTGGCGCTGACGCAACAGGAGAGAAGTTAAACAATGGAAGGCCAAAGCATGAATTGCGCCCCCCCGGTGCGCGTCGAAGACAAGCTGTATTTCAACCGCTATCTTGTCGACGTCGGACACCCTCACGTTAAGGTCCGTGCGCATACAACTCCATCGCCTCAGCTACTTGCACTTTTGAAAGTCTGCCCCGCGCGATGTTATCAGCTCAACGATAACGGCCAGGTCGAGATAGCGGTTGACGGCTGCATCGAGTGCGGCACCTGCCGCGTGATCGCCGAGCCGACCGGCGACATCGAATGGAGCCATCCGCGCGGCGGATATGGCGTGTTGTTCAAGTTTGGATGATGGTCGACCAGCTGGCGTCAAGGATCGTGCAGGCTGGCTGAGGCCAGGCGAGGGAACTCATCCTATCGGAGGGGTGCATTCCCTGTCGCTCGCCGGGCGGCGGGAGTTTATGGACGACGCCTAGAACGCAGCGCTGCCGAAGCACCGAAGGGGACGTTGGTTTGGCAGCCGCAGGGGGACTCGACGTGGCGCCATCGTTGGCACTCTAGCTCGGCTGATGGGAGCTTAGCGTAGCGATCAGCCTCTCGCCTGAGGGGCGACGGCCCCAGGCGTTTCGATTGCGATCGCCACCGATTGAGTGACCGCGGCAAAGCGAACGGCGGTGTGTATCGCTTCAGAATCGACGCCCGCGGCTCTCAATGTCTTCTCATGGGCATCAATGCAGGTACCGCAGCCATTTATGACAGCGACCCCAAGCGACCGAAGCTCGAAATCTGACTTGTCCACGCCAGGACTGCCGGTCACGTCCATACATAGCCGTGGCGGCATCGTCTTGTATTCCGGCGCGGAAACGAGGTGAGCGAAGCGGTAGTAGACGTTGTTCATTGCCTCCACCGGAGCTGCGGCTTTCGCAGCGGCAATCGCTTCAGAGGTCATCACCGCGGACGCAGCGGATTCCATCCAGCAACCAGCGCTGCATTGCGGGTGGCCGTCGCACTCGCTAGCAGCAGCCCGTATTTTCGTTGCGGCGAAAGCGTCTCATCGGCCACCAAGGAGGTCAGGTTAAGCCCGACATCTTTCGCGAAGTCGGGAATCCTGGCATAGATCTGGTCGAGCGACGACATGCTGGGTCAGGCAACTTTCAAGGTTTCGCCGCCGATTTCGCGGTTGCAGGGACAGAGCTCGTCCGTTTGCAGCGCGTCGAGAACGCGGAGCGTGTCCGTAGGACTGCGTCCAACACGGAGATTGGTCGCATAGACGTGCTGAATCGTGTTTTCGGGGTCCACAATATAAGTGTAACGGTAGGCGACGCCTTCGGGTGATCGCACGCCAAGGCCGTCGACGAGCGTTCCCTTTGTGTCGGCAAACTGCCAGATGGGCAGATTGTGCAAGTCAACATGGGATCGCCGCCAAGCAAGCTTGCAGAATTCGTTGTCAGTCGAACCACCAAGAACGACCGCGTCGCGGTCAGCGAATTCCTTGGCAAGCCGGGCAAACTCAGCAATCTCCGTTGGGCAGACGAAGGTAAAATCTTTGGGATAGAAGAAGATGATCTTCCATTTCCTCGGAAAGCTCATTTCGGTCAACGTCTCAAATGCACTCTGCCCTTCTTCTTCCTGCGCTTGAAAACCGGGCTTGACGCCTGTGATGTCGAATGGCGGCAACTGACTTCCAATTCCGAGCATGCTGTCCTCATGCAACGTTCGTTCGCTAGATCGCGACCTCACCGTTGAAGCAAGCCACATGCCATCCGGTCGCAGGAGGAGGATAAATCGGTGTTGTTCAGGAATGCTCGTACGCTGGGAGCATCGATCAGCGCGCCTCGGAGCAAATTGTAGCCCATCGCTTCTTTGATAAACGCAACGAGCCGTCAATTGTAGGCAGCGCACTGAACACGTGAGAACAGTCTAGCGTCGCCAAGAGCGACCAGAATGTTGGTCCAAGCGGGTTGATGTTTCCTGCTATGGCTCGCGTGGGAGACTGCTTCACCTCGCGCCCCGGCAGATGCGATGACATTGCTCACAACGGGCCGGCGGTCTTCATCACAAGATGTGTAGCATCAGGTATGCGAAGAACGGCTAATCAAACCGGCCCCCTTTATATTTGTCGTAGAGTTTCACTAAATAGTAAAGTACGAATGCGCCGATTCCAAAAAAGGCGGCTAAGAATTCTACGACGTGCAACGTCGCCGGCCTCAATGTTCCCAGCGGATTGCCGCATAGATAATCGTCCATCTTAATTGGGATATTGATGGCGCCGCCAAGTTGCGCTCGGGGACCCCAGCGAAAGGTCGAACGACATCGTGGGTTGACCAAATGTTGGTCGCTCCAGAGGCTCTCTCCAGAGGAAGCGGACGGCGACGTAAAATTGGTGGCGGAAGCCGGTACCGGTGCAGTGAGCGCGACAATGCTCAAGATCAGGAGCAGATGAAGTTGCTCTTGCTTGCGAGATATCGTGGTCCATTGCGGTGGAACCTTGCCGTCCCTAGCCCGATGTACTTCCCGCGACCCGCGCCATCTTGTGCTTGCTAGAACCGCCATTGGGCGCACGACAGGGTTCAGTGGTAGTTGCTGCGGCAGGAATGCGGATCAATGACTTCTGAGCTTGATCTGCTGAGTTGAAAGTTGTCGCGGGTGCGATAATCACGGCCCGCGCATTTTTCGGGTGCCAGCAGAGTCAAAGCGAAATCCAATAGGATGAATCGGATAAGTCTCATTGGAACTCCGGCCGCAGCGACGGCTACTTTCGTTTGCGACATGTGCTTGATGTGTACGCCAGCAATTCGCGTGCCGCTTGTAGAAATATCTCCGTAATTTCCTCGAGAGGCGCTTTGTCGCTCTCGCATGCATTCTTCACCCGCCGCAAGTCATCGTAGGGCTTTCGACGCTCGCGTCGTCAACCGTACATGCAGGGACTACGTGACGAAGTGAGGATCGATAGCCTCCCGCACGGGAAATGGTGCCTAGGTGGAACAGTGTTGCCGAGCTGATCGACGCAAGTTGTCGCTGATCGAGTCGATGGATGCTCTTTGCGCCTTGACCCCTTGACCTTAGCGATAGGCTAGGGGTGATCCAGGCAGATCGGGACTTTCGCAAGCGGGAGCGGGCAGTAGCCTGAAGTCGTCGTAAATCGATTGTGCGGCCCCCAAGGAGGGGTACCCTCTTAGAGCATATTTACAATTGCCGAACACGAGAAAGGGCTTGAATCGATCGTAGCGTCAGGTTGTACGCCCTTATGAAGGAGAGCGCGATGTTCGAAGCGAGCACCGGCACAAAGCCGTTAAGTGCCAACTATGTCTTGCCGGCGACAGTGTTGCACTTATCGAGACGCTGATCCCAGAGGCCTTAATCAGTGCGTTCCGCACATCGCGCTGGCCGCAGCCGACGCGGCAGCCAATCGGGTGAACAGAACATGCTTGGGGAGAAACAACAACGGTGAAGCAGATGCGGCCTAGAACAGGATGCGCGGATCAAGAGCTAAGAATGAACTGCATCCGCGATGTCCATCCGTGTGTGGTCGCTCTTGCTGTGATAGTGATCGCGGCGTCATTGTGGACAGGACGCGCTGATGCGCGCGACCGTCGGTCTGAGCAGGTCTTTGCATTATGCAGATCAGAAATGGTGCGTTTCTGTGGCCAGTTTACAGAGCGCGGCGATAAGGAGGTAGCAATTTTTTGTCTTAGGGACAATTTCGAGAACTTGCGCAGCAGATGCCGCCGCATGATTCCGACCGCGGCAGAGAGAAGTGACGGACCGGTACGGCGTATCGGCAAGTTTCCACTCGTCCTCCATCGAGAGAGGGAACGGTCCGAGCGGAAGTTGCAAAATCCGAGCGGCAGTAAGGAATTCAGACGGCCGGCGCCTGAACTTGGCCAGCTTGGTAACCGAAAGCCCATCTGCCTGGAGCAGTCCGCCTGTCCAGCGACCACTCGTCAACCGGCAGACTGATGTCCCTGCATCAATTGGCCTCCATCACGACAATTGGAAACAATTGCCATGACGATTGTCCTTGTGCACGGAAATCCTGAGACAGACGTAATAGGGGCCGATCTAGTCCCACATCTGGGTGATCACGATATCAAACGTTTGTCTCCACCCGGATTTGGGCGGCTATTCCGTCGATGTTTAACTGCAGGGCTGATTCATACCGTGACTGACTAGCGGCCGAGCTCGGCAAATTGGCCTTCGGCGACTTTACAAGAGGGCTTTTGACAATACGGGCTCTTGCTCGAAGGATCAGTAGCGATTAGTTCGCTCGATCGTAGCGCCCTTGGAGGAATTCAATTTAGAACTCAAGATCAACGGGAATGCGGTCGACAAGAGCTGTTCAAAGGCAAGAAGCTGTTCAACGAGACGCTTCTCAATGACAATGCGCTCTGCGTCGGACCGACCACCTTTAAGCAATCGACGGCAGCGCCAGATTTCGTTCCGTCGCCATCTGATTTCACTTAGCGTATCGTCAATTAAAGTCATCACAGAATGGCTCGCTCGTGTTTGGAGTATCAAGCATGGCAGTCGTTATCGAGGGGCACATGAGTTGGCTACGCATTGCGTCCACATGATGTGATTTAGGACCTGTGGTCTCCCTGCTTTTAAGCGAAGAGCTCAACATAAGCAGCCCATATCGATCAATATCACCCTCGCGCCCCGGCGATGACGAGGAATCTACAGGAATCCTGGCGCTTTGCTGCGCTCCGGTTGGTTGACACGCATAATTCCTGCGCGGCATATCGATTGGTGTGCGACAGAATATCCAAGGTCCGGAAAGGAGCTGATCAAAGTGGGACGACGGCGCATCAGGATGCGTAAATGCAGTGGGATCGGAATTTCAAGTAGCCCTTGTGTAACGCAGACTGTCGATATCGGTCCCCCGAGATCGGAAGGGCTTTCGCAGCACCACGCTCGCGTCCAGGTCGCGGAAAATGTTGTAATTGCAGCGTATCCACTGATGTAGCTCAGTAGACCAGTCCTTCTCGCTACGTAGATACTCAGTGAAGGAAAAGCCGAGCCTGTCTATATATCTGTTGAGGAACCGCGGAAGCGCGGCGATCCGCAATAGCCGATCGCCATCCATCGCTTCAGAGAATCTGCCCCGCAACACGTATTCATTATGAATAGTGACCAACGACGCTGGCGGAATCCGCCGCTGTAGCATTTCGTAACCGCGGAGGGAAATGCGTTCAACGCTTGCAACGAAGAGGATTATCGGAGCGACATAGCGGCGTGCCGTCTCCTTCATGAAGCCAATCTCTTCGCACATTTTGAAAAACTCGTCGAAGGCGTGAAAGCCGAGATCGATTACCTTCGGCACCCCGTCGTGGATGACAAGTGGGTCCATCAGCTTCATCTTGCTGTAAGTGTCGATCAGGTCCGCGGTTTTTGTGGTGCTGGGTAGGTAGTCGAGCAGTGACGGCTCGTTCAGGTTGACGTCTAACGATAGCGCCGTGCCATGTCTTAGCAACAAGAACTCGCTCAAGATACGGGCGATGAGAGTTTTACCGACTTGCGGGCTAGGGGAGCAGATGATGTAGATGGGGGTTGCTAACATAGCCAGCAAGTCAGTCTTGATTTGTACGAGGTTAGCCGGAGCTCACCGAATATGAGGCTAATTCTCGCCGGCCCGAGCAGTGGGCTTGGCGCCGGCTAACTCCGTTAAATTGATGCGATCAAATTCGCTCCAGACACGTGCAAGCCAGTGTCGAACATAGCCGCGAAGCACGAACGAGTTGTTCGCAGGTTCATCGTTGCGCCCTTTGTTAGCCACGAAGTCTACAAAAGGTACGGATGCGACTTCCACCTGCTCATATGCCATCTCGTTGAGCTTTGGTATTACCAACTCGGTCGCATGCTTGATGCGGTGGAAATATGAATTGTAGGTCGCTTGGTCCCATTGGAAGAATTGAGTGTCGTTGATGAAGTTTTTGACGAGATAGTACTTCGCGCCGCTCATGAAAGTCGCGGTTTCCGCGATCTCGTCTAACGAAGCGATAGATGATCCAAGGATATGGAACACTGCGAAAGTAATCTGGCCAGAACGCGCCGAGTCCAGAAATCCAATGTCCCGCAGGGAAGCCAGCGCCGACGATAGTAACCCTGCGCGAGCGTCGATGACAGTGACGGACAGACCTGCATTGAGTGTGTCGAATATCTTCATCTGGTCTGTCGTCGTTGTCATGTCGACGATCTCGGTGATATCTGGATAAAAACGTTTCAGCGTTCCTCGCGGCGACTCCGTATCAAAGGCGCGTGTCTCGATGTTATTGACGCTGAAGTAGTCCAGCAGTGTTCGTGATACGGTCGTCTTGCCGACCCCACCCTTATCCGCACCTACCACAATTACAACTGGCTTCACCATGTAGATCTCCTGAGGCACTCTTGTGCTGTGCGCAAGATGCGCAATCGGCGCGCCTCTGCTTTGGGCGCGAACATGGCAGAAAGAAGGGACAATGAACCGCCGCTGCGAGCACTCTGCTCTTGATGAACGTTTTCAACACAAAGCGAGTGACGCCAACAGATCGTGACGACGTAGCCGGCCGGGCTTGTCGAGCAAATCACTCGGGCTGTTGATCTACGTGAGGTTTGTGTACGCTCGGCTCAGTTTCAAAAATGTCGAATAGCTTGGGTGTCGCTATTACTGCCGTCAGCATGGGTGGCTCGCGCGTCCGCAGTCCGGACCGACCTAAATCGTACGCGGCGTTTGGTTGAAAAGCTCGGTGCCTGATCGAGGCAGGTGCTGCCCGTTTGGATGAATGCTTGCAAATCCTGAGAGATCGCCGAGATCAAATCTCGTCTGTCGAGTGGTGCCGAACGTCTGGGAGATATCGTGCACGAAACAAGCTCTGAGTCTGTCGACTTACCCACGTGATATATAAGAGAGCCGCAGTGCGTTGATAATGCAAATTGCAGGCGACGATTACGCGCTCGATTAAACCCGGGACGGTGGAACTAATAAAGCGCCGAAAAGTCCGTTTGAACAGCGACAACGCCGATACAAGGCGGGCGCACATATTGCGGGCTGGCTACTTGAGGGGATTGGAAATATTTCTGATGGTTGCGAGGCGCGAATCGGCGAGCAGCTCTTTGGAGTACACCGCGCCGAAGTAGTCCAGGACGAATGTACCTGAATAGCGAAGAGTGTCCGCCGCGCTGATGAGGTTATCCAGGATCGTGCCGACTTGACCAATGCGGTCGCGATAGCGCACGCGGATAACGTTAACGGCGTTCATTGAGTGCACCGCCTCGTCCGCAATGAGTTCTCGTAACCAATGATGGAAAGCGCTATTCCCCAAGTTGTCGTAAAAGGGCTTCTCTGCTGCATAAGCGCGGCACGTGCACATCTCATCAAAAGCGATCAAAACCGTCAGAGAGAATTCGTCGTTCAGGTGTTCAAGAACTGGACCAAAGTCGTGCGATCGGCTTTCCAATTGTTCCCGAAGAGCCTGCTCGCATCCACCAGCTACAAGCTCAATGACCCGAATGAAACCATCGGTGTGGCGTTCTTCGTCAATCGCCCAGGCATTGAAGAACGCTGCAGCTTCGTTCGATGCGATGAGATTTCGTGTCTCTAATTCTTGTTTCAAGTACCGAGCGTCATCCTCCGTATATAGATCAGGCCACAATTTGGTCCAACGCGCGCGAACGTCCGAAGGACTGGCGGCGAACATCGCTGAGGTAAGACCCATGAACAACTCCCTTGCATCCCAGCGCCGCCGGACCGGTGTGAACATCTGAGTGCTCCTGATCGTCCTGAAGGTGTGCGGTGCGGTATTTTCGAGTAAAACGTCTGGGCAGACTTCCACAGGCGGGCCCTCCCGTCGCTTATTCGTCTTGGGAATTGATTGTGGGCCAGAGAGCCTAGGCGTTGGATCGATGTCTTGCCTTTCGTCGGGCAGTGGTTGCTTGCGGACGGGGGCCGAAAGTTGGAATAAACGAACGGTGCGCTGAAGCTGAAGAGCTAGAAGCCGAATGTGCCTTCGGCCGGTGTCAGCCACGGTGTCAAATAGTCTCGCGATTGAGCAAACGATTGGATCAACTTGGTGTCCGTTCTCAGGAACAAAGCACTCTTCTTGTCGGCGGTAGATGAATGATCTTGCTTGTTCGGACCGCCGTCATGCCGAAGTCAATGGCGAAATTGTCTCTGCCTTTTGGGGTTTTGGCGGACGGAATGCGGATCCGCGGCAGCATGACGTAACTCGCGGCGACAACCCCTCGCTAGGCGTCCTTCGGTTCATGCACTCGGCCCTGCGCGAGCTGACGTCGCGCCGCGAGCCTCTGCGATTCGCTTGTTCCTCGCCGCGCTATCTCGATCGAGCCAAGGTGTTTCGGCCGCCAGCGGCTTGTGCTGGGTCGGCTGTCTCAGCCTGCGGCTCGCCTTCAAGCACGTGCGAAAATCTAAGATTATTGCGAAGCATAGAATTTGAGGGGGCAGTCGCCAGCGCTTGATTATAGAGCTCCTGAGCATCCCGGTGACGGCCTTTGTAATCAAGCACAACAGCTTTCGCATTTAACGCGCGCAGATTGCCCGGAGCCACCAGGAGGGCGCTATCAAGCACCTCAAGCGCCTCATCCGGGCACTTGCGCTTCAGCATGGATCGGGCAAGCGCGATTGCTGCGTCGATGTTGCCTGGTCGTTCCTTTAACGCATCACGGAGCGCTCCCTCGTCAGCATCCCGACCGATCGTCTCTATAATCCGCTCGCGCGCGGCAGGATCGACATCCCTGGTATCTGCCAGCTCAGATGTGGGTGGATGCTGCGGTGAAAAATCATGTCTGTCGGGAGGAGCGCAGCCAACAAGCAGCACTAGAGCCAGCATCGCAAGCAAAGCTCGCCGCGGCCCTGAGCTGGCAGAGCACGAGCAGCGCTGGCGAATGGTGTTATTTGGAATCATCGCCTGCTCACGAGAAGATGCAGCTCACGCTTAGCTTGCGGCCGTTAGGAATGAGGAGGGCGCCTTGGGCAGCTTAACGGATCCGATCGGTTGAACCGTGAAGTCCGCGGCTAGGTCCTGATAGGACAGGACGGGCAGGTCTATCCCGTTGCGCGTGAGAAAACCGCGGACAAAGCGCCGAATATCCATCGAACCGAGAACGACAGGCTGGCTCTTACTTTGTGCAATGGTCGCATGGATCTGACGAAACTGAGCAAGCAGCTTCTCGCTCTGCCAATCATCCAAGACGAGGTATGGGCCGATCGCCGTTTCTCGTACTGCGCCGCGGATGGTCTCCTCGCTTTCACGCTCGATGATAAACGCGACTACGACGCGATGCGCGTTAGCATACCTGAAACAGATTTGCCGCTTTAAAGTAGCGCGAACATATTCCGTGAGCAGGACGGCGTTTTGCTCGCGCTCGCTCCACTCAGCCAATGCCTCCAGGAGCAAGCGCGTATTGCGGATCGGAATGCCTTCATCGAGCAAGCGGCGCAGCACCTCGGCGATCCGAGGGACAGTCGCCGTGCGCAGCACTTCTTTCACAAGATCAGGATATTCCTGCTCCATTCGGGCGAGCAACTGGCGGGTTTCCTGAATGCCCACCCAGCGCTGAGCATAACGTGTCAATGTGGAATGAAGACGCAAGGCAAGAACTTCGCTAGGCCGATGATATCCGATGCCGGCGGCTTTGAGAGCCGTTGCATGCCGTTCTTCGATCCAGATCCGATTGGTCTCGGGGTCTTGTCTAAAGGGGATGCCGCTCAATTCGATGTTCGCCACATCGTCGTTGAGCGCCAGGTGGCCCGGATTGATCACATCGCGCTCAACTGGTACACTGTCGACATCCACCCTGAATTGCGACGCGGACAAGCTCTCGCCGATCTGGGCCGGGATGCGCGGAATGGTGATGCCAAGGTCCGCCGACACGAGCGTTGAAACACGCGCAATGCTCTCTTCCAACTCGTCTTTGTCGATAGAATCCGTCAGGTTCGGTGCAAGGAACAACGCGATAGGAAGTGCTTCCGCATGTACGGGCTGCTTCTGAGGCGCTGCGGGAGCCGGAGCGGACGTGCCGGGGCGTACTCCTGCCTTGGCTTCACGCTTGTCACCTTTCGCGTTGACCTTGATGTAGCTGGCCCCAGCGAATAGAGCGGCCAGAATGATAAACGGGGGCAGGGGAAAGCCAGGCACGAGGCCCATGAATACCAAAACGCAGGCCGCTAGCCTGAGCGCCTGCGTGCTTGCGGTGAGTTGTTGAACGATATCGGCGCCGAGCTTGAGCTTGGATGGCCCGTTGACGCGCGTGACAATCGTTGCCGCGGTGATTGACAGAAGCAACGCAGGAATCTGTGAAATGAGCGCATCACCAATCGTCAAGATCGTATAGTGATGCAGCGCTTCATCGAGCGACATGCCCTTGGTGAGCAGGCCGATGCTGATACCGCCCAACATGTTGATGCAGATGACAATCAGTCCTGCGATCGCATCCCCCTTGACAAACTTCATGGCACCATCCATCGCGCCATGAAGTTGGCTCTCTTTCTCCAGCGCGGCCCGCCGGCGGCGTGCTTCGTGTTGGTCAATGTGGCTGTTACGCAATTCCGCATCGATCGCCATTTGCTTGCCTGGGAGTGCGTCAAGCGTGAAGCGCGCAGATACCTCTGCGACGCGTTCGGCGCCCTTGGCGAGAACCATGAATTGGACCATGGTCACGATCAAGAATATGACGATTCCGACCGCGATATTTCCTGAAATAACGAAGTCGCCGAAGGTGTGAATGATGCTGCCGGCCTCGCCCTCTGCAAGGATCAGCCGCGTTGTTGCGATCGTTAGCGAGAGGCGAAATACTGTGGAGATCAGGATAACGCCCGGCAAGGACGAGAAGTCGAGAGGTGTGCTGAGATAGAGCGCGACCATCAGCAGCAAAACGGCAAAGCCAAGATTGAACCCGATCAGCATGTCGATCACGATGATGGGGATCGGCATGATCATCATGCCGATCGCCAGGAGCAGCATCAAAGCAACGATGAAATCTGGGTGGGCCGGAGCGCGCGCCACGAAGTCACGCAAGACGTTGTGCATAAGAGAGCTCTATTGCTGTTTGATGAGGGCTGTGCTCGCGCGCAATGACACATAGGCCTGGAAGACCTCGCGGGCCTCGGCCATGCGTCCAGCTTGCCGCAGAGCGTGGCTGCGCAGTAACGTCATCGGTATGCGCGAAGAGGGATGAACATCGAGTGCCTGTAGCCGGTCGAGCACCTGAAGTGCTTCCTCGCCAAGGCGTTCCGAGATCAGCGTATAGGCGAAAATCCGGAGCAGCCCGACGTCATTGGAATGCTCACGAGCTGCAATTCGCAACAAGGCCAGGCTCTGTGTGCTCTGTCCGCATGCGAGATGGACATAAGAGAGGGCGCAAAGCAGGTCGCGCTCCGGGCCGGAGATCGACAAAATGTCGGCGGACTTGGAGGGGTCTGATGCGGGGGGAGCGGGGAGATGCTTGAGTCCGTCAGGATTGGCCATAGTTAGCCCTTGATCAAGCTGTTTTGATTTTGCCGGAGCATTAATAACCGTTGAAGTTCCTGCCGCAGGATTGCCAAGCCCTCTCGGGCGGTCTTGTCTTCCGGCGTCGCCTCCAGCATTCGGGTCAGGCGTTCCAGGAGAGCACCGTGCTTGTCGGCGCGCAGTACGTCGGGATGGCGGAGGCGTGGAACGACGAATGAGAGTAGTCCGCGGGACAGACTTGGACCATAGAGCGAAGCCAATATCGCGCGTGGATCTATTTCATCGGCGCCTGTCTCGCTTTCGAACAGGGCGACGCGCGAAATAGCGCCGACGGAATTAACCTCCAGCGCGGCCTCGCTAGCATCATCGATCGTCAGATCGTGCGCAGTCGGAATCCGCCACGACGCGCGTTTCGTGCCACCATCCGCATGGATGCCTCCGACTTCAGGTCTATTGCCTTGCGGGGTAGGCGAGCCGTTGACCGGTGCGTGCTGGCCTGCATCTAATCCCTGCGATGAGGTGCCGGGCCCTACGGGGTGCTGAGGCAACCTAGCCATCGCTTTCTCCTTCGTTCTTGCGGGGTATAGACCTTAATAGGGCAAAGCGGCGGATCGGCCATTGCGGCTGAGCAGGACTCGTCCGTCTTCAATTCGATCAACGGTCCATCCATTACTCAATAGCGCGCCGACGAAATACTTCTGGCCGGCAATGAGCAGATAAGGCTCGGTTCCGCGCCAGACGGCTTGGACGGCGATCGGAGAGGGCACCTTCTCCTCTTTGACCGTGACAGCATTCACAAGGGTAGGAGCGCCGTTGGTCTGACGATCGAACCATTGCTGGATTTCCTTCCATTTTGCGACGACGCCCGGCGGAATTGTGCCTTCTGCGGTCACGACACCGGGGTTGCGTCCAATTTTGATGTCTAAAATACCTGCTCGCTCGATCTGTTGGCGTAGTGCGTCGGCTATTTCGTCTGCCAGTCTCGAATCAGATTGAACGGCGGTTGGCTTGGCGGCCGTCTCCGCCGCACGCGTCGACTCTCTACTTGGCGCCGGCGGCTTGTCGCTCGGAGTGAGGAGAATTGAAACGGCGCCGATAACGACGGAGCTCAGCAAGACCAGGCCGAGTGCCATGATCGAGCGGGGAGAGCGGTTTCTGGAAGCGACTAGGTGGACTGTCTCAGTCGACCAACGGATGGACATCGCGCCGACTTGAACGATCGCGGGAAGGGGCACGCTCACGCGCTCGCCTGAAATGATTCCCGCGTGACCGTCTATGTTGATATTGGCGGCGAGTGCCTCGACCTCAATCGAATCGTTCTGGTGGATGACGCGAAAGTGGTGCGGTTCAAGCCCTTGTTCAACAAAGATCATGTCGGCATCGAGGGCGCTGCCGACGATGACGTTGGATCCCGCCGCCTTTCCGTTGAGCCCCGTATAGAGGCCGGAAAGCACCTCAAACTCGAGCGAAGTAGACTCCTTCACGGATAATCTCCTGAATAACGACAGAAGCCGTACGGCAGTGCCGTACGGCTCATCCAGATTTCGTCATTCACAGCGCAGCAACGCGGTGAGCCACCCGTCTTGCGGAATTACTGCACGCGCTCGTCTGCGACCTTTTTCTCGGACGAGAGTTCGGTCGTAATTCTGCGCATCGCTACCGCCTGCGCCTGAACCTTTTCGCTCACTCGCTCGAATTCTGCCATCTGGTTCTGGAAGCCGGAGTCGCCGGTCTGCTGTGCACCACCAGCGCCGCCATTGCCGCCAACATTGTCAACCGCCATGTCTATCTACCTTTCGTTTGGGGGGACGTAAGTCTAACTTGTTACGAGATGCGCGCCGGCGAAACGATCGCAGGAATGGAAAGGAACATGGGCGCGCCGCCGAGGGTGCTGAGCCCAAGGTTCAGCTCCGGGCTCTTGCCGGAAGTATCGGGCTTGGCTTGCACCTCACTCTTTTCGCCGGCATCTTTGTGTTCTGCGGCGTTATCGTGGTCGCCTGTCTCGGGCACGAGGGTGTGGACCACTTTGTCAAAGACCTTGTCCACGGTCCCCCCCAGTGCCGAACCAATGGCCGCCCCGGCCGGGCCGCCAAGGTATCCGCCGGCAGCGCTTCCGATCATTTCTCCGATCATCGCATTCTCCTATGCTCGTTTCGCTCGATAGACGACTGCTCGCCTAGATTCCAGCGGCCTTATCCTAGGATTGGTAGCTTTCGAAAAGCTGACGAGCCTTACGTAGAGGCGGGTGGTCGATTGTTTTTGTGATCGCAATGCATCTGCTCACGATCACCGATTCGCCGGCAAGTTCCTGGCCCTGTCTGAGAATGCGCTTGAGATAGTGAGACACTTACTTGCGCGTTAAGCAATGAGTTGACCAGGAAAAACCTGCGCACTCGTACGGCCACCTGTGGGCTTGCGAGAAAGCCGGTGTCTCTAAGTGCTTCATGATGGCGAAATTCATCGTGCCTTCGCGGTTTAAGCTATTAATTGATTCACGAGTACAATGTGCGCTTCCGACGGAAGCGCTGGCTGCGCGCTAGCATGGGATGATGGGCCTATAAGCAGACGTCGCATCCTTGGCCGTGGTGACGTAAGCCTCTGGCACTTAATGAGCTTACCCAAAAACGCGCGAGGCTCGAAGCTTGTGGTTCCATTCAGCAAATATTCGTCGCTTACGTCCGATCGATGCCAAAGCGGATGAGGCTTCGCTCGTCAGCTTTTCGACAGCTGTTCGGGCTAGCGTTTCTGTGAGTTAAATGCGCGTGATGTGGTTGTGCTGTTACCGCAGTGCGGTGGGAGGAAGGAGTTCGTCAAAGCTGATGGCCTTTGGCACAAGCGCATGTTCGCCCGGATGGGACAATGGTGCGTTCTTGTCCAGATCTGAAGCCGCGTGCCCTGGTTGACTATGCGCGTGATGCTCGCAGTTTTACAATCTCGTCTATGCAACAGGAGTGAACTAAATGCCGTATGTTCCCATGGCCGCTCTACCCGTGGTGGGCGCGCTCGACCCGACGAACGGAGTGTTGCCAGAAGGCGCGGTTGTCGTTCCCTCCTTCAACGCCTTTGTGGGCCAGTATGCTCCGGCGGGTTACCAGTACCTACCAGTGGCCCCGCCGGCGCTCGTCGGTTCGGTCGTTGCGAGCGTCGCGCCCGGCGCCGTGACACCTGTTGTTGCGACCCAGGCCTACATGATGGCGCCCCCCCCTCCGACCGCGCTGACGAGCCAGCTAAATCAGAGTTCTGAGTCTTCTGTCGATCCAGTCTGGACGCATGAAGTCAAGGATGGCAAAGCCACGATCAACCTTGGCGACAAGTATACGATTACGGCCAATGAGAAGGATGGTACGTGGACTGTTCGCAATAATCAGACTGGCCATGTCACCGTCATCCACGGCGACCCCCACGTCGATGCCAACGGAGACGGAAAGGATGACTTCGATTTCAAGAAGGACATGACGTTTCAGCTCGACGACGGCACGAAAATTACAGTCAACAATGTAGACTATGGCAATGGTCAGGCCATCTCCTCCAAGCTTACCATTACGAACGGTCATAATGCGATGGTTGTCGAGGGGCTCGGCGATGACAAGGACGGAAAAGATAATCTGAGGGTGACTCAATCTAATGCCGGCATGACCCTCGACGAACTAACGCCTGACGGAGCCCAAACGATCCATGAGAGTGGACAGGGCTGGGTGGATGGCGCCGGCCGCGCGGTAAACCAGGCGAGTATCGATGCCGGCGAACGAGGGCGCGGGCCGGGCAACAGCCAGTATGCGAGCGCAGCGCCTTCGTCTATGGCGCCCGTATTCTTCGTTCCTCCTCCGCCGCCGACTCTTGCTATGGTGCCGGTTGCGATGGCTCAGGCGCCGACGCAGTCCTCACAGCCCGCGCCGGTATGGTCGCACGAGGTCAGGGGCCATCAGGCGGAAATCAAGCTTGGCGATAAATACTCGATGTTGGTCGACGAGCATGACGGGACGGTGCGCATCCGTAACAATCAAACGGGCAAGGTCACAACGATTAAGGGCGATCCTCATGTCGATGCCGACGGTGACGGCAAGATCGATTTTGATTTTAAGAAGGATATGACCTTCCAACTTGACGACGGCACGAAAATTACCGTCGACACCGTCGATATCGGTAAAGGCAAAACAATGGCCTCGAAGCTGACGATTACCAATGGCGACAATGCCATCGTCGTCGAGGGACTCGCAGACCGCTTCGACGGTAAGAACAATCTCAAGGTGACGCAGTCGAATGCGGGGCGCACGCTTGATCAGCTGACTTCGGATGGAGGACAGACGATTTACGAACAACCAGGCTCGGGTTGGGTAGACCGGTCTGGACGCCAGGTAAACCAGGCGAGCATCGACAGCAATGAGAACTCGGACGCATCGTTTGATGCTTGAGCCGGCCGCATGCTTGGCCTGCCACTGAAGCGGGCGCTAGCGTCCGCTTCAGTTGAGATGAGATAAAGGCTGCGGGAGCGTAACGATCCAGGATCGCCGCTCCCGTGGCGCGCCTGGACGTTTGGCGGAATCGTACCGACAAACGGGCTAGCGCGGGACGATACGGCATCATCTTCAAGGCTGATGTCAGCCAACCACGCGTCGCGCACCCATGAGCGCAGCCAGTGCCTAGGCCGCCGATCGTACGATGAATCCTAGAGGCGCTCTCGCACGGACCGATCTGGCAGCTACAGCCCAGAACAGCCTAGCTAGATGTAAGATAGCGGTCCGTTGCAGCTTAAACCGTACGCCATCAAAGTCTAGGAGCCCGCCTGAAGCCGCATAGGAATACATGAGGTGCACAAGCAACTTGCGTGTTGTTAAGCTTGTGTGACTGCTAAGCCTCCGGCGTGCACATCTGCCCGCAGCAGAAGGAAAATTGAACCTCTACGGCGATTTCCGAACTTTCAAATAGGATCGGTTTGCGGTCCGGATCTCGCGTCGCCGGCATGGAGGACCGCCAGAGACGCGCCTTCGTGCTGCTATTTGTCAGGTCGGCTTGCTTCACCCGATCGTTCTCGATCTAGCCGGTCCTCGGACATACGCTTTCCTAGACGTATTCGAAAATCCGGGCTCACCCATCATCCAGCTCGCTCATCGCGTCGTCCATATCCGACTGGGACTCGCTGATGACTTGGTTCGCGACGGCAAACAGGGCCTTCTCGAAGGCTCGCTGCAACATTGCTGCACGCGAGTTGTCGCCACCGTTCCCGGCGTTATCGGTGTTGGTGGCAGCTTGTGTGGTCGTTTCTGCGATATCGGCTGCGCCTGCGTCCACGTTGTAACATCCAAGATAGCGGCTTTGCCGTGAGATGACGTATCTTCATCATGCTAGCAGGCGCAGCTTGCGAGAAGCTGACAAGGAGCAAGGCCGGATGCGACGATTCCTGCGATCAATGATAGCTGGTTGGTGCCGTGTTTTCGACCTTTGATGCAAAAGGACCGTGTTAGCTCGCAATATTCGGCAGCGGTGCGTCGTCGAAAAGTGGACCGGATCGATGCGCCTGAGAGCTGCGGGTCGGCTGCGCCCGCGTTCACCACCTTGCAACAGTGAGCTTGGTCCTCTGTCTCTCGATACGAGACTGAAAAAGTGCGATGGAGGTGCATCTTGCCCAATTTCGGCGATAGGTCATCGCGTAGTTGAAGCAGCGGCCTGACCGGGCCGCACCATGAGATAGGAGACATTTGGGTGCAAACAGAGTTTTTGCGGATCAATCGGTCTAAAGCGATCTTCGATGATATCTATGCTTTGGATGATCCGAGGCCTATTTTTCTGTCCTTGGAGACTTGGATTATATGGTCCCGGATGTGGCTGAGCCGGTTGTGCGGCAAATTCTGACAGCCAAAGCTTTGGAAGCCGGCTCTAAGCCGTTGGTGCTTGACGTCGGCTGTTCATACGGGGTCAACGCTGCGGTGCACCGCTTTCCCCTGACCTTCGGAGGCCTGCGTCACCGTTACGCTCGGCGCGAAATGAGAGCGATCAGTTCTGAGACACTGGTGCGTCTTGATCGACATTTTTATGCAGCTTGGCCTGATGCTGGTTTGGCGCGATTTATCGGACTGGACGTCTCGGCGCCGGCAATCAGCTACGCAACAAATGTAGGTCTGCTGGAGCAGGGGATTGTCGCTGACCTTGAAAAGAATGCGCTATCGACAGACAGCGCACACATTCTCCGCTCTGCGGATGTCGTCATGTCTACCGGTTGCATCGGCTACGTCACGGAGAAGACGTTCAGTAAAATTCTCGATGCGACCGACAAATGTCCATGGATCATCTCCTTCGTGCTTCGCATGTTCCCATTTGAGTCTTCGGCCTCGACGTTCTCCAGTCGTGGCCTTGTGACAGAGCGACTTGCCGGCGCGACCTTTATCCAGCGTCGGTTGCGCGATGCTGACGAGTTTGAAGGGTGTTTGGCCAGCTTGGCGGCTCTTGGCCTTAATGCGACCGGTCTTGAATCAGAAGGGCTGTTTCACGCCGATCTGTTCTTGTCCCGCCCAGAGGCGGACGCTCGTGCCGCTCCTCTGGAAAGCATTGTTACCGTTGCCAGCGGCAGGGGGCGGCCGATTGGGCCGCGTTACGTTCATGTTGAAGGCGCCGAGGGCCTGCAGGTCGAGCTTGAGCCGTGACAGGTGGCCGCCGCGGTCCATTCCTCGCTGGATCAAGAGATCGAGACGAAGCCTGTCTGGTCGACAGCGCGGCCGCAGCAAATGTCATTTGATTGATGGATAAGACTTCATCCGGATGTCCGGTGTGGAAGAACGCGTGATCTTACCGCCACAAGTGGCCGCTCCGCTCGGTAAGACCCCACCTTCTTCCACACCTATTGTCGCCGGGGTCGTTAAGCGCTAGCGAATGCCCTTCGTTCCCGACTGACGTTCCCTCACATCGACTCTCACGAGGGGCAGCATTTGCCTCAGCCAGGTGCAAGCGCAAGCGAGAATCGGAAAATGCAGTTTGCGGCATAGCCAACCATTTCGGATCAGGAAGGAAGGCAATGCTCTTCCAAGGCGCATTTTTCATTATGACAATGAGCGCGTCTATTTCGTACGCCCAGCCCGCGCTGTCATTGCCGTGAACGCAGCCCTCGCGACCTGGTCTAGGCATTTCTGAAGTGACCCGGAAAGAAAAGCTTGGCAGCGGTATACCCGCCGGCGACGACGCCTCTCACGAGCTGTCCCGCGGTTGGCAGGTTGCTGCCGGCCTGTGGAGATCACCTGCCGGTACCTGTCTGCAGCCATCAGCGGATGGGCGGATCTTCGGCTTCTAAAGGCTGGTCCTGCTGTGCATCTGCAGGCCAAAGGCTCGGATCTAGCGAGGGCGTAATGCGAATGAAGCCCTCCTCTCTCCATTCGGCGGTGTGAGGCACCCCGAGAAGAATAAAAACTGTCGTCGAGTGGTCCTTGCTCGGCTTCACTCCGCTGCGCTCCAGCATGTCGATCTGAGCGTCCGTGGCCGTTTGACCAGTAAACACCCAGTCATACTTGGCGAGATGTCCGTCCCGCATACGGAACTCTGACAGTTATGGTGGTCGAGCTGCGGAAGACGGAGGTTGGGGCGGTCCCGCCTGCAATGGTCGGGCAAGGCTGGGGCCGACGTGCGACGGCTCGCCCTTGAATAAGGGCGATGGGACATGGTCCTGCCTGCAATGGCCCCGCTTGTGGCAAAGCGTGCGGTGGCCCGGCTTCCAGCGGGCCGTCGTCCAGATTCTGCCATATCAGATCTTGATCGAAACCGGGATGTTCCTCGATCGCCTGAGCGATAGCCTGTCGCGAGAGATGCTGGGGACCGTTTTCCGGATCTGGCGCGGCCTCGGCCGCAGGCGCGGCATTTGGATTATCTTGCCAATTCGTGTCTGGCCAATGGGGGCGCGCCAAATCTGGATATCGCGGATAGAGGTGTCCGGTATCAAGATATTCAGAGTAGGGATGACCAGCGTCCAGATAAGGTGAATATGGCTCACCCGACGCCGTCGGACGAAGCGCCGGTATGTGCACCGTTGAGCTGCCGTTCGAATTCGGTTGTATCTGTACCTGTCCCTGCTGTGTTGGGCTCCCGGCTGGTATTCGCCGAGGTGACTGCGTCGAAATCCACCCTGTTCCTCCTTTCAACTCATGAGGCTCATTGAGCATGCGAAGACTCAGCGAGCTCCGAAGCAGGGGGTTCGAAGGCTCACACTGATCTTTGAGGACTCGCGCCGCGTGCAAAGATCGCTGCCCACCTTGCCTCGAGCACCCGGTCTGCGTTCATCTTTCGGGGGCTGTCACAGGCAAGGCAGGCGCCCAGACCACGAATGACCATGCTGAGCACCTCAGCTTTCTGAAACCTGACGGTCGGACGAATATATCCGGCGACGGATCGACCGCCTTACGTCGGAGAGCGTCTCGCATTTGCGAGCCGTCACTTCTGGCCTGGGTCGGCTCCGCCCAAAGCGCCCTCATGGTGCGGCGTTTCGGGAGAAACTTCCGGCCGCCCATCCCGGAAGACCGTGCTCGAGGAGCCGCGGAACAACATTAAGACCGACTCACGTTGTGGCTTCTCGGCTACGACAGGACCGCGCCGTGCCTGCGCTTCCGCCACCAGGCCTTTGAGCGTCTGGTCCACCAGCGCAACAAATCGGGGTGGGCCAGAAGCAAGGATGAGACCCTCGCCGGGTGCCGGTTTCATGATGTAGCGCTGATCAGAGATGTTGAGCGTGTCGAGCGCGGACTTGAACGTATCGAAGCTGATCGGGCTCAATACAATTAGCCGGCTTTGCGCCTCGTGGGCGGCCGAAATATAAAGGACGAGCCCGTCGTAATACCACTGAAGATTGTAAAGGGCAGTCAAGCGGTCGAGGAATTCTTGTGGCGGCAGCTCCGGCATCCGTCCGCGAATCCGGCCCCTGACCTCGGCGCTGACATTGATCCTTATATTGAGATTGTTCCCGAACTCCTGCAGAGCCGCAGAAAGATCCTGATCGAGAACGGTGTAGGTATAAGGGGTGGACGGCAGCGAAAGGGATGCAGCAGCCGAGCCCGTAATTCTGATGCAGGCGAAAACGCCGAGGCAAAGAATTGTTTTCGAGATATGTACGATCGTGGATCGCGCGAGCATTGCCGGCCGCCTCCCGCTCATCATGAGTTTGAGTTTGGTCTCAGCTTGGGAGCCAAACGTGATCTTTAGATGACGCAGTCAGCGCGATCTCCGTCAGGTATTCGTCAGCTCGCCAGCCTATGAACCTTGGTCGGTTCATCGGTCAAACGCCTAGGTCTCATCGCGAGCACAATGACGCATCCCATGTTGTTAGGCACAATGTCGATCTCTCCGAATTCGACCGACTGTCTTTCCAGCGCCTGCTCGCCGGTACCGGCTGGCGAGCAAGCGAGCTTTGAACAGTCCTTGGCGCAAGCCGCTCCCACTCAAGGATCTGCTTCTCCGCTCGCGGACAAGCCCGCGGCCGCTCCGCCGATATTGGAGATTGAGCGCACGAATGTGCTGGCCGCTCCCCCGGGTGACCGAATCCTTCAAACTCTCTCCAGTATGTATCGCGGGCCCGCCGTACCGCCGGCGACGGCGCCCGCAGCCGTCGCCGGCGTACAGCCTGGACCGGCTACGCAAGCGCTTTTACAGGCGGATCACGTCAGTGCACCTGCGTCTGTCAAGCCGGTCGGTGCCGATTTTGACTTGATGATGACGAGCCTGCGAGACGTGTACAGGGATGTCATTCAGGTTTCGCTGGTCTCCAAGGGCACTAGCGCGGTCAGCTCGTCGCTGAACAAGCTGCTATCTGCCGGGTGAGCAAACCAGATGATCAGTGTGATGAGAAGGGCTGGATTCGGCGGCCGTCAATCGTGGCGGCGGCTTCGCGTGTGTTTCGCGCTCCCTTTTCTGATCTCGCTAATCGGCTGTAAAGCCGATCTCTACACCAAAATTCAGGAACGCGAGGCCAACGAAATGCTCGCGCTTCTTCTTGGCAAGGGCGTTGATGCCGTCCGAGTTGTTGCCAAAGACGGAACCAGTACCATCCAGGTCGAGGACAAGCAGCTTGCTTATTCGATCGACCTGCTAAATGTTGAGGGCTTGCCGCGCCAAACCTTCAAAAATCTTGGCGAGGTTTTCAAAGGATCGGGCCTCGTCGCCTCGCCGATCGAAGAGCGGGCTCGGTACGTTTATGCTCTAAGCGAAGAATTGTCGCGCACGATCAGCGATATTGATGGTGTCCTCTCAGCACGTGTTCACGTCGTTCTGCCTAAGAACGATTTGTTACGGCAAGACGCGACGCCGTCCTCAGCCTCGGTCTTCATTCGGCATGGCTCCAGCGCGAAACTTTCGGCACTGTTGCCGCAAATCAAAATGCTTGTGGCAAACAGCATTGAAGGCCTCTCCTACGACAAAGTCGCGGTCGTCTTCGTGCCGGTCGAGCGCACACCAATGGAGCAGTTGGTCGCGCCCGTCGTTGCAACGGCTCAGTCAGTGAGCGCCGGCTCACTGCCGATACTCGCGCTGGCTGTGGGCGGCGCCGGAGCAGTATTCGGAATCGTGTGTTGGATACTGCTGAGCCCCCGCTTGCGTCAATTCGGACAATCGTCGCGTAAACTGAGCATGCTTGATAGAGGCTCGCGCGTGTCTGCTGATGAAGAGGCCGGCAAAAAGATGATTGCTGATGCGACGTAGCAGGGGCACCCATGTCGGCATCGAAGTCATCCCCCGAACCTAATCGTTCGTTCATGCTCCCTGCCGATCAGCTGCGCGAGCTTGTGGCCTCGGTTGACCCCAGTCGTGTTGCTGAACGTCTCGATCCGCTGCTTTCGCCGTCCACATTGGGCCGGCTGCAGCAGAGTGCCAGGCTGCAGCCAAGGCTGGCCGAATTGCTCCTGGGAAGCAAGGTGGAGATAGGGAACGTCGATTGGAAAGAGGATCTTCTCCTCGGGCATGACCCACGCCGCGCTGCGCTGCTCGCGGGCAGCATTTGGCATGCTCGCTCCATTCTAAAACTGGTTTCAAGGCCCAACCTGTCAATATTAGTCGAGATGATCGGTGCGGAAGTGCATGCTTTTGCAATTCGACATCTATCGAACGCCATCGCAACGAGCCCGATCGCCGATCCCCAGGAATTGTCACGACAGCTCGAATATGACGGGTATGCCTGTCTCGGTGCCTGGCTCGAACAGGTGTCATCGCTTGACCGTATCCGCGTGCTTCTACGCGTTCCCGCTGGGACCATGGCGGACAATCCGGCGGCTGAACATCGTAACGCAGCAGGCACGCTGCTCTCCCATGTGATCGCCCATTTGCGCACGGAGGCCATCGGGGCATGACAGCCGAAGCTCCAGCATCGCCCCCGGCACCGCAGATCCGACCTCTCGGACCGCTGATCTCAGCTGAGCAGCTGGAGATCTGGCACGATGCGGTACGCGCGCGGACCGCTGCCGAGCGGCATCTGCAGCGGGTTCGCAGATGGGCTCGTCAAGCTTATGAGCGGGAACGGGCGCGAGGTCACGCTGAGGGTACACAGGCGGGTGCAGAGGAAATGGCCCGGCTGATCGCGCAGGCCACTTGTGAACTGGCTCAGCGGAAGGCGCTTCTGGAGCAGGAATTGCCGCAACTGGTGTTTGAGATCGTCCGTGATCTGCTTGGTGCGTTTGATCCCGGCGAGATGCTGATCCAAGGTGTTCGTCATGCTATCGAGCAAAGATATAAGAACACGGAAGTCTGCCTTCATGTTTCTCCGCTGAAAGCTGATCTGCTCGCCCGTGAGTTCAAGGACTGTGATGGTCTGGAAGGCCGCCCGAAGGTGAGGATTGAGGCGGATCCGGCGCTGAGCGAGGACCAATGTGTCCTGTGGAGCGAGTTTGGCAATGTCGATCTCGGGCTTGCCGCGCAGCTGCGCGCGCTGCGTCTCGGGTTTGGCCTAGCGCAGGAAGCTCGATCATGACCGCGCAACGACCCACCCGCGATGGCGCGGCCGAATACGGAGCTGTGAAGGCTGCACTCTCTTCCTTGAGATCTTCCACCAAGCACATCGATACACGCGCCGTCCGCGGCCGGATCACGCGAGCCGTGGGGACGTTGCTGCACGCCGTCTTGCCGGAGGCACGGGTCGGAGAACTCTGCCTCTTGCAGGATCCTCGCAGCGGCTGGTCGCTTGAAGCCGAGGTGATCGGCCTATTGCCGGATGGGGTGTTACTCACGCCCATCGGGGACATGGTGGGGCTGTCCAATCGTGCAGAGGTGGTCACGACCGGGCGAATGCAGGAAGTGGCGGTCGGTGCCGATTTGCTCGGCCGCGTCATCGATAGTTTTGGCCGCCCGCTCGACGGCAAGGGCCCTATAAAAATCAACGAAACCAGGCCGCTACGCGGCAGGGCGCCCAATCCGATGAAACGGCGCGGGATTGAACAGCCGCTTCCGCTCGGCGTCCGAGTCCTGGATGGCCTTCTGACATGTGGAGAAGGTCAGCGGATCGGAATCTATGGTGATGCCGGTTGCGGCAAGTCGACGCTGATGTCCCAAATCGTAAGAGGAGCGGCTGCCGACGTTACTATTGTTGCACTGATCGGCGAACGCGGCCGGGAGGTTCGTGAATTCATCGAACGTCAACTTGGCGAAGCTCTTCGACGTTCGGTCGTCGTGGTGGAGACCTCCGACCGCTCGGCGATGGAGCGAGCTCAATGTGCCCACATGGCGACGGCGCTTGCCGAGTATTTTCGTGACCAGGGGCTGCGCGTCGTTCTGATGATGGATTCTTTGACGCGATTTAGCCGCGCCATGCGTGAAATCGGCCTTGCCGCAGGAGAGCCTCCCACGCGGCGTGGCTTTCCGCCCTCCGTTTTTGCGCTGCTGCCGGGCTTGTTGGAGCGCGCCGGCATGGGCGATCACGGTTCCATCACGGCCTTCTATACCGTGCTTGTCGAAGGTGACGGGACGGGTGATCCAATAGCGGAAGAGTCCCGCGGCATCCTTGATGGCCACATCATTTTATCTCGGGCGCTGGCCTCGCGAGAGCACTTTCCTGCCATCGATGTTTTAGCGAGCCGCAGTCGCCTGATGGATGCGATCGTGTCCGCGCCGCATCGGAAGGCGGCATCCTTCTTCCGTGATCTCCTCTCACGCTATGCTGAGGCCGAGTTCTTGATCAAAGTCGGTGAATACAAGCAAGGCTCTGATCCGCTGACCGATCGGGCGATCGCCTCGATCGAGCAGCTGCGAGCCTTTTTGCGGCAGGGGCAGGGTGAGTCGTGCAGCTTTGACGAGACGGTCGCATGGATATCGCGCCTGACCGCCTAAACCCTGTTCACGCCTCAAAGCTGCGGCTGGTCAAGGACATGCGGGAGCGAAGCGCCATCCGTGAATTGTCCAACGCGGAGGCCAAGCGCCGCCTTGCGGTCCAGGTTGTTGAACAAGCTCGCGAGCGTCTTGCAGATGCTGAACAGTGTCGTGCAAAAGTCGAGGCTGATCTCTACCGGGAGATGCTGGCGGCCGATGCAATATCTGTGTGCGAGCTACAACGGCGCCATCATCTCATCATCGGGCGGCTCACAGACGAGAGCACGGCGGCGCAGCGCAATTTTGAAGAGGCCTGTACTGCTCAGGAGCAAGCGGAGGCCGCGGTTTTTCAGGCGCGAGGCGTCTGGGCCAAGCGTTCAGCTGCGAGCCAGAAATGGCGAGAGATCGACCACGAAGTTCAGCGCATCACGAATGCTCATTTCGAAAGCGTCGCCGAAACCGAAGCCGATGACGAAGTCTTGCTCCGCTACCGCCGGGGACCATCAGGGCAGACCGGAGGCGAGGCAACTTGATTGCAGAATCTCTCCAACGGCAGCTAGGGGCCCTCGACGCAGAAGTTGCGCCGCTGTCATATCGGCCCGCCGAACCGGCAGCGTTCATGCCGGCGCCGACCCTCTCGCTCGCCGCGGCCTCGTGGCTCAACGAAGTCGCTGCCTTGCGTGCGCCTCTGCAAGGCGTCCTCGGCGAGAAGCCGATATCTGTGCGCGTGAGCCGAACCGTCTGGCAGGCGGAGCAGGCTGCGGCGTCAATGCTTGACTGCACCTTCGAAGTAGATGGTGAAGCCTTGATCTTGTCCTTGCCCCAAGCGCTCGTGCAGGCGCTACTTGGGACGGTGCAGGATGGCCTTACCTTACCTTCCGAGCCGTCGCTTTCGCTGGTTCTTGAACTTGCGATTGAACCTTTGCTTGCTCCGTTGGAAATAATAGTGGAGCGGAATCTGCAGCTTGTTCGCACTGGCGAGGCGTCTACTCCGAGGCCGTATCTTGAGATCGACGTGGCCTATGGCGAGTTCGTCGGCAAGGCCAGGCTGGTCCTATTCCCGGGCCTTGACGGTCCCGTACCGCCGGCGTTCCGTGCGCTCGGCGAGCTAATTGGCCGGTTATCGCGACCCGCGCCCAGGCTGCTTTCAGAACTCTCGGTCATCGTTGCAGGACATATCGGTTCGCTCCGCGTCTCGACCGGCATTCTTCGTCGAGCACGACAAGGCGATGCGCTGCTTCCCGACGCAATTCCACTCGCGCAAGGCCAGATCATTCTCACTGCAGACCATTTGTGGGCCGCTGCAGCGATCGACAGCGATAGGCTAGTGCTGCGAGGACCCTTTCGCTTGCGATCCAACCCCCTAAAAAGTGAAGATGTGATGACCAAAGGCCAGGTGCAACAACAACCGCCGTCTGAAGCAGATATCGATAGCATCGAGATAACTCTTATATTCGAGTGCGGGCGCTGGCCGATGCAGCTAGGGATCTTGCGGACCATCAACGAGGGCCACGTGTTCCAGCTTGGCCGGCCTCTTGATGGCCCAGTCGATATCCTTGCCAACGGTCAACGCATTGGCCGCGGCGACATTGTGCGGATTGGCGATGAACTGGCGGTCAGATTGCGCGGCGGGTTGGCGTTCAATGACTGAGATTCAGCCCAGTATCCTTACGCTTCTTGCAATAACAGTCGGCCTTGGTCTCCTGGCGTTTGCCATCGTTACGACGACTGCTTTCATCAAGGTGTCGGTGGTTCTCTTTCTCGTGCGCAATGCGCTGGGGACTCAATCGATCCCGCCAAACATCGTCCTTTACGGAGCGGCATTGATCCTCACTGTCTTCATTAGCGCTCCGGTCTTCGAGCAGACGTATAACCGTCTTACCGATCCACAACGTCGCTACCAAAGCTTCGATGACTGGGTGACGGCCGCCAAGGAAGGTCAGGAGCCGTTGCGTGCGCATTTGAAAAAATTCACCAATGAAGAGCAGCGCCGCTTCTTTCTGTCGTCAACAGAACGCGTGTGGTCGGAGGAGATGCGCGGCAGCGCAACGGCAGACGATTTTGCCATTCTTGTGCCGTCGTTCTTGATCTCCGAACTCAAGCGAGGGTTCGAGATCGGATTTCTTCTCTATCTTCCCTTCATCACGATTGATCTGATCGTTACAACGATTTTGATGGCCATGGGCATGTCGATGGTATCGCCCACGGTAATATCCGTCCCATTCAAGCTATTTTTGTTCGTCACTATCGACGGCTGGTCGCGTCTTATGCACGGGCTGGTACTAAGCTACACGACGACAGGAGGTTGACCATGAACGAAACCAGCATCCTCACGCATTTGAGCCAATCGCTCGTGCTCTTCATGATCTGGGTTCTGCCGCCGCTGCTCGCAGCTCTTATCTCTGGCCTGATCATTGGCCTTATCCAGACCGCGACCCAGCTCCAGGATCAAACCTTGCCACTGACGGTCAAGCTTTTGGTCGTCGTGGCCGTCCTCGTGGGGTTTTCGCCAGTGCTCAGCGCGCCACTGATCGATCAGGCTGAGCACATCTTCAGCGAATTTCCAGCAATCACAGCAAGATACTAGAGAGCTTGGATGGCTGGCCCGACCCCCTCAGAGGCGCAAGCTCTCGTTCAGGGCACGATCGAATTCGTCGCCGCAACGGGCCTCAGTGCGGCCCGCGCCCTCGGCATCATGTTGGTGCTCCCCGTCTTTACCCGGCCGCGAATTAGCGGCCTCATCCGGGGATGCCTGACAATTGCGATCGCCCTACCGTACCTCGTTCCGATCAAGCTCGGTCTGCAGGCTCTCGACCCGAACACGCGGCTCGTCAGCGTGACCGTGCTCGGCCTAAAGGAGGTGTTTGTCGGTCTGATACTTGGCATCCTGCTCAGCATCCCGTTATGGAGCATACAGGCGGTCGGCGACATCATCGATACCCAACGAGGAATTTCGAGCCAAGTCGCGGGGGAGGATCCCGCGACGCATAGCCAAGCATCCGGAACCGGACTTTTCCTTGGTGTTATGGCGGTTACGATCTTCGTTCTGGTGGGCGGGCTGAAGACCATGGTGAGCGGCCTTTATGGCAGCTATCTGGTGTGGCCCGTCTATCAATTTCTGCCTGCCGTGACAGCGCAAGGTGCAATGGCATGCCTGGCTCTACTCGACCGCATCATGATGACGACCTTGTTGGTCGCCGGGCCGGTGCTGGCCTTGCTGCTGCTTGTCGATATCTCGGTCATGATGCTCGGCCGTTTTGCAGCTCAGCTGAAGATGAACGATCTCTCCCCGATGCTCAAGAATATTGCATTCGGGATCATTATGGTCAGCTACACGGTCTATCTTCTCGAATACGCCGGAGCTGAAATCCTGACCTCGAACAACATGCTCGAGCATCTGAAAAAGCTCTTGAAATGAGCGGTACGAGCGAGGAGAAAAAGCTTCCTCCGACGCAAAAGAAGCTACGCGATGCCCGCAAGAAGGGACAAAGCGCGCGCAGCTCCGATCTTGTCAGCGGCGTCAGCGCCTGTGCCGGCTTTGGCTGCCTTTGGTGGCGAGCGGGTGCGATTGAAGACAAGTGGAAAGAAACTGTACAATTGGTCGACAAATTGCAAGGACAGCCGTTCGCGAGCGCGGCGCCGGAAGCGCTTAGCGGTCTGCTAGAACTATCCATTGCGACTGTCGCGCCCTTGCTCGCCGCCGCCGTCTTAGCAGCGCTTCTGGCCAATGTCCTCGCCAATGGCGGCTTCATGTTTGCCTCGGAGCCGCTCAAGCCGAAGCTTGAGAAACTCGATCCCGTCAAAGGCTTAAAGCGCATTGTCTCGAAGCGTTCGGCGATAGAGCTTGGCAAAACCTTGGTAAAAGTGGTTTTGCTTGGCGCGATCTTCTTTTTCATCGTGGTCGCGAGCTGGAAAGCCTTAGTCTATCTGCCGGTCTGCGGCCAAGGCTGCCTTGGCCTTGTCTTCGCCGAGGTCAAAATTCTGACCGGGATTGCGGCTGGAGCGTTTCTGGTGGGCGGATTGGCTGACTTGCTGATCCAGCGCTGGTTATTCATGCAGGATATGCGCATGACTGAAACCGAGGCCAAGCGCGAGAACAAGGAGCAGCAAGGCAATCCGCAGGTGAAACGCGAGCACCGGCGCCTGCGGCAGGAGTCCGCGAACGAGGCTCCTCTCGGTGTCCATCGCGCCACGTTGATACTGAAGGGCGCGGCAATGTTGATCGGGCTACGCTATGTTCGTGGCGAGACCGGCGTACCCGTCCTGGTCTGCCGCGGCGAAGGTGAGGCGGCTTCACAGTTGCTGGGCGAGGCGCGCGCGATGCACCTCTGCGTTGTCGATGACGAGTCACTGGCGCGTCAATTGCTTGGCAAGGCAAGGCTCGGCAACCCAGTCCCTTCGCAATATTTCGAAGCGGTCGCCAAAGCACTCTATGCCGCAGGACTGGTTTAGCATCGGCAACGAACAATGTGCCGGCGGACCGGGCAGTTGGTGACCAAACCTCCCGCGCATAGGGGGCTGGATGGTAAAGCTGGTGTATTGCCTGGCAATACGGACCCGCATCCCATCTCCGTTGTTGCCGACAACGTATTGCCGGGGTATCGCGGCCGATCATTGCCGAAGATCGACGGCATTGTTCTAGTTGCGCTATGGGACGCGCGATGCAATTGTCCGGGGTCTAGGGCCTTAGAAACTTCGACGATCGCTTCAAACGGGGACGGCTGTCGTTGGGGCTCGGGAACAACCTCTCTATCTTGGGTCGAGCGGAATGTATGGATCGGCATCTGTCGACCTCGCCTACATTCAGGCCGATCTTTCGGCACAAGGCGGGGGGCATTGAAGGACGCTATCGGCTATCAAGCAACAAGAGGCAGCAAGGCAGCATCGTGACGGACGAGATCGGCACCTGTGTCTTGTTGGACTTGGCCCGGAGCGATACAAAAGTGCACGCTATTGGCCGACGATCGGAAGGTCGGCCCAATAAACGTTTGCGGATCGACCTACGGTTTCGGTGGAGAAAAACCGTGCGCCGGCTGGTCGACAAGACGGTCATGCCCCCGACGTGCCTTGCAGGCATCCCTATTCAAGAACGAGCCCTCCTACAAGGGACGGGATCTCATCGTGGCATGCTCTGCCGCTTCAAAGAGGTCCAGTGCTTCGCAATCTTTATAACAAGCGAAGTCGTCTTGGCTGTACCCTGACCTCATGGATCGACTGTGTCCGACCCTGGTCGGCTTGGGCGACATCGCAAACCTTGCGCTAGCGAAACGGCTGGTTGTCCCTTGTTTTAGCGCCTGCTGCATCGGGTCCTACCTTGTCGCCTGCGCCATCTTCTCCCTTGCTCTTGCTGCGCGGGGCGAAGGTACCCTCCCGGGCGAGCGGATCTGCGGCACGTTCCCCATTGCTTGGCATTGTTGATCGATTCTCCAGTAAATCGACCGGATCATTGACCATGGTTGCAAGATTGTTTCTGGTCGAGCAGCCAAGTGTCGGGTCGAACGAATTGTCGTTCACAGCTGGACCAACGATGGAAAGCGATGGACAGGACGGAGGATAGGCTTCGAAGGTGATTGCCTCGATTTTTGCCCCGGCACGGGTGGACAAATCCAGAGCGGATGCAGACAGTCGGATGTTGTAGGGCGCAACACCCATCGCCCGAGCTTGGTGAGCCACCTGAGCGATGATGCGCGGCGCGCCGATGACATTGAGATGCAGTGCGTCCGGCCGACCGCGACTGGAAGTTGCAATGAAACACCGCAGCCGATTCGCTTCGGGGCGGCGAAGGCTTTGTAAGAACAAGATACTGCGCTTCTGCTCCACCTGGACCGTTTGCTCCGCGGGTCCGTAATGGACCGAAGCAGTGCTTGCGCAGCCACCCAATGTTGCCGCAATGCCGATTAAATGGCACATCTGTCGCAAGATCATTTGGCGATCCTCATTCGATAATAAAGCCCGCGCCGCCGGTTAATCCCGGCGCGCTGGCACGAGGCGCATCACGGTCTCGCGGCGGTCGGGCCACCGTATTCGTCAGAATGCGCCCTGCGTCTGAGGGCGGTGAGATGCGGTCGCTCGGCGCACTCAGCTTGTTGGGGCTCGATGCGGGCCGCACGATGTAGGGCGTGACAATAATCACCAGCTCGGTTTCACGTTTTTGAAACGATGAGGACCGAAACAGCGCACCCAGGATTGGGACATCGCCGAGCCAGGGAAATTCGCCGATATCGGTGTTGAAGTTGCGCCTGATGAGGCCGCCGATTGCAAAGCTCTGACCGCTGGCGAGCTCGACCACCGTGCTCGCCCGCCGAGTCGAGAGAGCCGGGACCGACATGCCATTGATTTTGACTTCGCCTTCACTCGACAGCTCGCTGACTTCGGGCTTCACCCGCACATTGATTTGATTGTTGTTGAGAACCGTTGGAACGAACTCGAGGCTCACGCCGAACTGGCGAAATTGGACTGAGACCTGTCGGTTGTCCTGCATCACCGGAATGGGGAATTCGCCTCCGGCAAGGAAGCTTGCGGCTTCGCCAGACATTGCTGTCAGATTCGGCTCAGCCAGAATTGAGGCGAGATGTTCGCTCGCGAGCGCATCGAGGACAGCGCTCAAATTCACTTTCCCAGCGCTAAACCCGATCCCGATCGTGCCGCCGCCGGCTGCCGCGCCGGCGCCGCTCGGTTTGCCGGTGACTAGGGAGGCCCCGTTTGGGCTCGAGGCGCTGAAGTTGATATTGAGATCTTTGACCGCGCTGCGTGAGACTTCCGCCACCCTTACGCTGAGATTCACCTGAAGGGAGCCGGCGACCTGAATTTTATTGACGACCAGCGCGCCGGCCCCAAGAAACTGGTCAGTAACTTTCTTGGCTAGCTCGACAATGTCGGCATTCGGCGCTGTACCGCTAAGGATCGCGCCGCGCGGGGTATAGCTGACCTGAATTGGATAGTCGCCGACCTCAGCCCTGAGCGCGGCTCGCAGATCCTCAATCGGCTGGGTAACCACAACGCGCAGCTCGGCCAGAGCCTCTCCCTTGTCGTTCAGAGCGAATAGGCTCGTCCGACCTGACTTCTTGCCAAACACGAAAATCGTCGTGTTCGACGGTGCCTGGTAATCAGCAATTGCGGGGTCGGCGACAAAGATGCTCGCTGCCGGTCCGTTCAGACGAACTGTCTTACCTTGAGAGGAGGTAAGATTGAGCGTGCCAGTGTTGCTGCCAGGCGCAACACGTGACGGCTCTTCATTGCGGTTTGTCTGAGCTGTGACAGGAAGTGGAAATAGCAAAGCAGCCGCGCACAGGGTGCGGGCGAGGCGGGGAAGCGCGACACGATAGGAGCCGCTGGCGACCACCGACGGCCCATCAGAGCCGTAGTCCGTGCTAAAGAGATTCAAGGGAGTTTGCCTTCGAAGTTCGATCGGCTAGGCAGCCGATGCTGCGCCAATGAGTTCTAGGGTGTAGCCGACACCACGCGCTGTCTTGATCCTGAGCGTTGCCCCCGCCTGGCTCAAATGCGTGCGTAAGCGATAAATGCCGACTTCCAGCGCATTGGTCGAGACTTCGTCGTCAAATGCATACAAGCTATCTTCAAGCGATGTGCGCGGCACGGTACGGCCCGCACGGTTGAGCAGATGCTCAAGAATGCATACTTCACGGCGCGCGATCCTCAGTACTCGGCCTCCGACCGACACCTGTCTCGCGATGGGATCAAAATGCAAATTCCCGAATGTCACCACCGGCGCCGTCATCTGCGTTGACCGGCGTAGAATAGCCCGCATGCGAGCAATGAGCTCGTCGATAGAAAAAGGCTTGGGTAGAAAATCATCCGCGCCGGCATTGAAGATGGCAATCCGCTGACTGAGATCGTTGAAATCGCTCATCATCATAGTCGGCATAGACCGCCCGTCACGCCGCAGCTGCTTCAGCCAGTCCAATCCATCTCCATCGGGTAAAGCCAATTCGAGCAGCACCATGTGATAATTCGCGCAATCGAGCGCCGCCGCGGCCTCATCCAGCGTGCGTGTTACGTCAACGGCGAAGCCGCTATTCAGCAGCTCGTCCTTCACGTGGCGGATGAAGTCCGCGTGATTGTCAACCAGAAGAATTCGCATCGCATCGCCTTTCGTCCAACCACGCCACGACCTGAGCACGTCACGATCGATCCGGGCATTCGATAGAACCGAGAGGCGGTTGCACTGATGTGAATACGAAGGACTCGAAACGAGTGGGCGGAACATGCGGCGAGGCCATCATAACTTGCCAATCCCTCGTTATCGGCCCAACTGCTGAACGTCGCGGTCCTTTTTTAACCCTGTCAGTGCTCGGCATGCTTCCGGTGTCAGCGATAGATCTGACCTTGTTTAGAGAGATCAAGGCCGCAGTAGCCTGCCGACGGGCTTGTGGCCTGATTACAGCCTCTCTTCCGCGCACTGACGGGTTGCCTGCAGTGTAAATAGCGCCAGGTTGCGCAATCAAAGCCAAACCGCAACAGACGATTGGATTTATGGCCGAACGAAAGAGCGAAACTGACATGTAAGAAGCCTTCCGAATTCGTTGGGTCCGAGGCGAAGCTTGCTGGGCTGTTGGGTCGACATGTCGCGGAGATCTCGCCAATGCAAAAGCATCGGCGTTAGGAGAGCGTCTGGCAATGTTTCCACGGGCCGACATATGAGATTTGAGCGACCAATGCAGTACTCGGCTTGAGGAGGACGCTCGCGATAGGCCTGCACGACGCCATATTGATGCGAGTGTCAATTGTGACATAGCTTGGTGTACGACAGAGGGGAGACCGCAAGCGACTTGCTCGCGCGGCGCCTCCCTCTTCTTGCCTGAGTAGTAGCGCTGGGTGCTCTGCTCCCCACATAAGCGATCACGAGCCATAGCACGCGAGGGAGATATGGCAGTCGCGCGACGGGGCGGAGTGGCCGAGCTTGGTGTTTTTGAGACGTTCGCAATTCTTGCTACCTGTCAGGAACGGTTCACGCGTTGGTGGGCTGTGTCACGGTCTGTAGGAAATCCTACAATCTGACGCTATGTGAGATTCAAGTGCCTTTGGCCGCTGGTTGTAGCATTCGCGACGATGCGAGCATTCTTAAGTGAAGGCGGACGCAGTCCGGGCCAGACAATTGGCCTCCGGGCAACGCTCGCGTCTCTCGCCATGTCATATGCGTTTCATCGATTCGATCGAGGCGTCGCTCGAGCCACAGCCGACTACAGCGAAGACAGTCGTCTTTGCTGGTCCTTGAGACGTGACGTCCCGCTGGTTCGGTCAAGCCCGTAGTTGTTATTTTTGCTCAGCAGACGCTGACGTGAGGGCCAATATTTCTCTGGGAAGCGGGAAAACGAACCTTTGGGAAGCGAGCGCGCAAGCACGCGGGCCGGCCCAAGCGGTTGGGGGCTATAAAGGAAACGATTGCCACGCGACATTCTTGAATGCTGCCTCCATAGATTCCGATCGATTATGCGACTGCTGGATGAGCAGGGCAAAATCGATTGTTTTGATGGAACACATCCAAGCAGCGAATACAGAATTGTGCGACCACACGACGTGCCGCAAAGCTATGCACTCTTGAGCTTCGCCGTTGAACCTATCGAGCTCCGGCTCTTTTGATCGATAGGCTACCGACGACAGGTCAATATTGCGAAGGGATCAATGATCCGTCGCCTCTCCAGTCTCCGGCGTCCTTCAGATGTGTCGGCGGCCATGGGGTCGAAATCGACGAAATCTAAGCACCTAAGTCATGGCGGTGCGAGCAATAGCGGCACGTGCGTTTCCCCCCCGGAAAGTGCCAGCGACCTCTTAGGACGCCGCTGCGCTTTATCCTTCGCGGATTTGGAGTGATGTAGTCGCGAGGCGATTATCTGGGGCGTGAAACGGCACCGCGGGGCCGAGGGTTCTTTAGGGTGGCGTGTGCTTAGAGGACGGAATCACCGAGAACTGCGCGCTCGCGGCTGGTCCAATCATTCCTCTCCACTTTCCCGCTTGTAGGGTTATCTTCTTCGCTATAGATTCGGTAGCTGTCCAAATTGCCGCCCACGAATAAGCGTTCGGTCTCACGCGTCGGCGTTCTGCCCAGCGAGCACATCAGATCCACGTCCGCGTCGACGTTGTCCTGGTCCTCCGCGTTCATTCCAATGGCAATACTGCACAGCAAGTCGTCAGTGTCCAGACCGCGGACTTTGGTACCGCATAAGTGTGCAGCGTATTTGCATTGTTGGCTATCGCCCTCGCCCAAGTGTCACGCGAAACTGTCAGTTTGGAGGGGTCTTCGACCAAAGACACGAATGGGGAAGCCGTTGTTTTGCCGCGCATATGCCACCCAGCCTGGCGTGCCCGATCGATGGGATCGCTCCAGAGGATCTCCAATGAAGGAATGATCCCTCGCCCTGTTTCGGACATGGGATATCGCACTTGTGCTGGTTTCTGCCCTTGCTATGCAATCGCCGCCCTGATTCTGAAAACGATGCAGCTTGAGATAGGACGATGTCGCGACATTTCCGAAGATGCGGTCCCGATCGTCCCGGTCCTCCTCTGGTGCGTCTGCTGGCGCCCATCGTGCTGACTGTTGCTCCGCAATGGCTATTTCGTTTTTGAGCGCTTCGAGCGCGGCACCTGTTAACGTTGCCCCAAGTTGAGCACGCGCGCCGACGAAGGATGCAGCCGGATAGTGAAGGGACATCGGCGGTGTCTCACTCTGCAAACTCGGTGATCCGGCAGCAGGAGCCGATACTCGGTGATCCGTATGCAAGGCATGCAGCGGCTCTCCGAATTCTGCTTGATGGTCTGACAGCCCCGTCGATGAGCCGGCCTTCAGGCTCAATTGGTCCGCTTGCTGATCTGGCTGGCGCGGTTCCGGCAGCGCTTCGTAATCGTCAGACAAGGCTTCTGCGGCATTTCGTGGATCGATGTTTATCCGTTTCCTCGCAGCGCGGTGTTAGTGAGTATCTCATCGCAAAAACAGCTTTCGAGAAGCTGACGGGTTTAATGCTGCTGCGTTGTTATTCGTGCATTGGCGAGTGGGCTGAAGCGCACGGCGCGAGTCAAAGCCGCAAGTCGCTATACTATGTGGAGGGGTGAGTTCAGCTGCCTCGATAGGACTGGCGCGGGAGGTTCGTGGCAGCCGGACCCCGGACCTATGCTCAGGCGGCAGATACCTGTTTGCGGTTATCAACGGCCCGGCTCGATCTGTCGTTTCTCCTGTTGAAACTTGCAAGCAAGCAATTTCATCGAACCTGACCCACGAGGTTGTGACGTCGGAATAGCTGGCACAACCTCTTGCATCTGATTACGGCAGGTCGTCTTGTTCGAAATGCGATGACGCTTCATGTCTGTGATCCGTCAAAACGGTTTGCGACGATCACGCGTTGTGACGTTTTGCTCGCGCGAACTGTAGTCCCTTGGAGAAAGAAGAGCATATGAACTTAGTCGGCAGAGCCATGTTAATCCTGTTGTCCATGCTTTCTGCCATCTCCGTGAGCGAGGTGGCCAAAGCAGAAGAGACTTCCCCGAAATACGCTGAGGTGCTCAATGCCCTGCTAGAGGGCAAGAGCGTGAAACTCATACTGGACATGAGTCGCTGTGCTCCCGCCGAAGGTGGAAAGCCCAGCTCTGCGACGCAAGCAGGATTGGCGATCAATGCATTCAGGGTGACCGCCCAGAATGGCATCAGCTTTGCCAATGCGCACCAAACGGTGGATAGTTCTGGACATGCCGTGACGGAATACATCCGCCATAGCCTCAGCCGCGAAGGCAAGCTTACCTTGCGAGCTTCGAAGCTTGTCGTCGGAAGCGCCGAATTAGTGAACCAGGGCGAGTTCATCTGCGAAGTGCCTGATGGGGCAAGGTTCGTTTGGTAGGTCAAAGATTGGATCGGGGTCTGGATCCGCGTTTGCCTTGGCTGTTTTAGCGGTCTGGCCGGCACTGCGCGCCCATCGGCTGATGGTCTCGATAAGTGACGACGGCCAGATTGCTTCTGGCCGTTTCGCAGCGATGCCGGTGATGAGCGAACTTGTGTCTCTTCGCTCGATGATCCTGAGGGACCGCGGCCGCGGATCTCATTGATCAGAAGGCCGTCACGGCCGTGCACGGATTGCGAGGCACCAGTGCTCACTTTTGATCGAGAACATAAGCCGGTGACAACTTATCTTCGCGTGTTTGTATACCTTTCCTGCGAGCGCATATTTACGTTCAATCTGTTGCCCCGATGATTACGACTGATCGAGAGCCGAGTCTCGGCGAGGGAGAACGCCCTTGTGTTTCCTTCCGGCCCTTTCGGCTGAAATGGACCCCGCCGGTTGAGCTAACCATTTGATTGATGCGTCCCACTTGAGATCACGCGCGAGCTGGCGGAGTAGCATTCTCTCGTAGCGTGGACGTCGTTCGCACGCAGGCCCAACAGCCCAGAAGTAGGCCTTAGTCGGGCAAGCCCATCAAAACGGCGATGGCTCTCGTTCAGTCAAACTGTGGCCGATGGAAGAGAAGAACGCCGCCTCCGTGAAGGCTTTCGGCCGTGTAGGGCTCCCCGTGGATCAAGAAACGAGTCATTGGGATATCTTGGTCCAGCAAAAGACCAAGGTTTTGCAGCATGTCCATCATGACTGGCGAAGCTTCTCGGGGGCCGTGCCTCCAGTCGTCGCCAAACAACGCTCCGAGTTCAAATATTTGCGGAGTTGGCTAAAGACCCGGTTGGTTGGACGTCAGTAGAAGTCTAGGCGCGAAGGCCGAAGGAGCCCTTTTGCAAGTCGAACGCTGTTGCGCTGTGGCATCAGGCGCCGTGAAAGTGCTGTCGGTTTGGTTGATATCGGTAAGTCGGTCCATGGTCCCGTCCGCTGACTGAGCTGCTGCTGGTTTGATGGACGCCGAGATTAGGTGTTTCATGAAGCCGGAGGTGGGCGATAAAGAGACGGAAGTTCAGTCGCGAGTTCAAGATTGAGGCGGTCAAGCTGGTCCGGGAACGCGGGCTGTCGGTGGCACAGGCCGGCCGCGACCTGGACGTTCACGAGAACGTCCTGCGCAAGTAGGTCAAGGAGTTTGGCACCGACCCGGTGCAGGCCTTTCCCGGCCACGGCCAGATAAACTCGGAGCAGCAGGAGATCGAGCGGCTGCGCCGTGAGGTCGCCAAGCTGAAGGCAGAGCGGGATATCCTAAAAAACTGTCACGGTCCGTTGCCCACCTGCGCGCGGTAGAAACAGCCCGTGCTATCCTCGTATCTCGGAGGGTAGCGGCCGTCAGCTTATTGGAGGCACTAGTCCCCGTTAAAAAACGTGGTCCATGGGTGCATGCGAACTTGAGAGTGGTGACGCTTTCCTGCGGCGACCCCGATTAGGAAGATGACGATTGGCATAGCCCAGACCCTCCTGCCCACAATCGGATGGAGGATCTGCGATGCCCAAGAGGACGACCGGTGACCGCCCGGAATTGAATCCCGTCAATGTTGGCGCAGCCGCCATCGACATTGGATCAAAAATACACATGGCAGCGGTCGACCCGATCTGCACCGACACTCCGGTACGTGCGTTCGGCACATTTACGCAGGACCTGCATGATTTGGCAGACTGGTTCAAAGCCTGCGGCGTGACTAGCGTCGCGATGGAATCCACCGGGGTCTATTGGATCCCAGCCTACGAGATTCTCGAGCAGCGCGGGTTCGAGGTCATTTTGGTCAACGCGCGTTACGCCAAGAACGTGCCTGGGCGCAAGACAGACGTCAGCGATGCCGCATGGCTGCGCCAGCTCCATTCCTATGGTCTGTTGCGCGGAAGCTTCCGCCCTGATGCCGAGATCGCAACCTTGCGGGCTTATCTGCGTCAGCGCGAGCGGCTAGTGGAATACGCAGCCGCTCACATCCAGCACATGCAAAAGGCCCTGATGGAGATGAATCTGCAACTTCATCACGTTGTCTCTGACATCACCGGTGCGACCGGGATGCGAATTATCCGAGCGATTGTCGCGGGCGAACGCAATCCCGACGTGTTGGCGACCTACCGTGATGTACGCTGCCACTCCTCAATTGAGACGATCCGCGCCGCACTGGTGGGCAATGATCGGGATGAACACGTCTTCGCGCTCACCCAGTCGCTGGAACTCTATGACACCTACCAGGCCAAGATGCTCGACTGCGATCGCAAGCTGGAATCCTTGATAACGGCGCTGACGGACAAAGGGGCCAAGCCAGTCGGCAAGCTCCCCAAACCGCGGGTGAAGACCAAGCAGGGCAATACACCATCGTTCGATGTGAGGGCCGCTCTATACGGCGTCCTCGGCGTCGATCTGACCGAGATCCATGGGCTAGGTCCATCAGCCGTATCGAGTTGTCGATCGCCACTATCCTTCGGCAAGCGCCGCCGGCGCGGGCGTGCCCGCAAGCCCTGTAGGCGCATCAGCCGCTCGATCTGGTGCAGGCCACAGTCAGCCCCATCGGCGAGCAGATCGCGCCACACCCGGCGCACCATAGGTGCGGTCGCTCGCCATGAAGCTGGCTTTCACCTTGCCGCCGAGCTCTTCGTCGCTGCGGGATCTGGCGCTGGGAGAGCGGTTCAGCCAGGTATGGAAGCCCGACCGCGATACCCCCAGCGCATCGCATAGCCATGCCACCGGCTAGATCGCCCGGTGCTTCGCGATGAAGACAAACTTCATGTCGCTTCCTTCGCGAAGAAGGCTGCGGCCTTCCTAAGAAACAGCCACCTCAGGGCCGCAGGGAACAGCTTGCAAAACGAAGCCCAGCGATTTGGCGCGCCGCTTCAGATTGGCGAGGACGCGGCTACGATATTGTTCCTCATAGTGGTCGGCACCCGGATCTCTGTAGGATATGCCGTGCCGGAGGGTGTTGTAGAACAGGACCGCAATTTTACGGGCGGTCGCCGTCACGGCCTTCGCTTTACCCGCACGAGAGGACAACCGACGATAAAATACGCCGAGCGCCGTATCGCTCCGTCCGATGGTGGTGGCCGCCAGCCGCAACAGCGCAGCTGCCCGACTGGATGATCTCCGAGTACGCGAAGAGAGCACCTTGCCGCCCGAGATTTTGTTGCCCGGTGCCAAGCACAGCCAGGAGGTGAAGTGCTTGGCGGTCGGCCAAGCCCTCAAATCGGTGCCGCACTCGCCAATGAGCTTCAATGCAAGTGAAAGGATCCGCCATCTATAACCGTCGAAAAGGGCATCGGCTCCTGCCGTATCCGAAGGCCGGTACCGTTATGTGGGTGCATTCGGCTCGATGTTGCCTCCAGCTCCTTGCCATCTCTAATCAGTCGTCCGTTAAGAAGCCGGATCGAGCTGGACTGGAGAGGCGAGCGTTCGCCATAGCAATCCCAGGAACAGATGCAAGAATTCCCTGAGCCAGGCCAAGATGCGGCGCAAGTTGTGGCCGACGGCTGAGAGGATAACGTTGGCGGCGTCGCCGGCACGGCCTTTGAGGTAGCAACGGCCGAGATGGCCTTCCGCTTTCATGTGTCCGATGATGGGCTCGATGGCGGAGCGGCGGCGCAGTTCGCGCTTGATGACGCCGAAGACGCCGCGCTTCTGACCGGAGATGAAGACGCGACGGGGATTTTGAGCGTCGTGGCCGCGATACCCCTTGTCGACATGGGCCCGCTCGATCGGACAGCCAGTGAGTGTCTCGGTGCGGTCGATGACGTCACGCAAGGTGTGACCGTCGTAAGGGTTGTCGGGCAGCGACCTGGCGTGCAGCACGAACAAGCCACCGGGAGCCCGGCGGTTGTTGGTGACGATAGAGGCCTTCACGCCGAACTCGTAAGGGGCAGCGGCCTTGCCCTTGCCGATGCACTCCACCTCCGGGGCATGGAAAGAATGCAGCTTCCAGCCACGTTGGCGCTGCTGCTGCGAGCGGATCTGCGAGGCGCGGCCAAGCGGCAGGGCGAACGCTTCCTCCAGTGCTGGCTGGCCCTCGATCTTGCGGCGGATGTCGCGAATGATCCGACCGAGCCGGCTGCGCAGGATGCGCAACTGCCGCTGGTGCCGCCCGAACTGCTTTGCATGAGCGTAGCGCCCCGCCATCATCGCCGCCGCCTTGGCCACGCGACAATAGGATTGCCGCAGCCTGACGCCGTGCTGTCTCGCCAGGCGGTTGAGCCCCCTGATGGCTGCATGCAAGAGCTTGGCATCGGTCGGAAAGGTGATGGCCTTCGGCTGTACCGTCGTGTCGACCGTGACGCGCTTGAGGTCCTGGCTGCGCAATGCGCCGGTCGCGTGCGCCACCCGCAGGCTCTCGGCCAGCAGCAGCTCCAGCTTGTCGCCGAGCCGCTTGCGCCAATGGCTCAGGTCCGAGCGCTCGTGCGGAAAGGTGTGCTGGAAGAACTCTTCGCCGGTGAAGAACTGGAAGTACGGATCGTGGACCCAGCGCTCGCACACCCCCTCATCGGATAGCCCATAAATGTGTTTGAGCAACAACAGCCCAATCATGAAGCGGGTCTCGATCCCGGGCCGACCGTTCTCGCTGTAGAGCGGAGCGATCTCGCTGTCGATCCAGTCCCAATCGATCTTGCCGGCGAGCAGAACCAACTCGTGCTTCATGTTGATGATCTGGTCCAGCCGTGCCCGGAACAGGTCATTCGATCCCGTGGTCTTGTGCTTCTTCGGCCGCATCGTCTTCTCCGATGCACCACAGAATCATGGCCCGCAGCAAATGGAAATCCAAAAACCAATTTGCAGGGTTTGGAAGCCTCAAGCCCCAAATCCCTGCAATCTCAAATGCCTCCAAAACCCGAAAACAGACTCCAGCTCAATCGCTTAGAGCCTTGTTCACCGGCGACTAATCAACGCTGAAAGCGCGCCCTCTGATCCACTGAGTAGACCGACGTGGAAGTCAATGCGTTACTTCCCGCCTGACCTGGTAGGGCGGGCTAGCTGCCATGTAAGGTATTCTGGCTGGGCGGCCCGCGCAGCGCAAGCTCGAAGCGATAAAACGCGCCCCTAGACCGCAAACTCTCGAGCGCAAAATCTGCAGAGATGATCATGACAACGCTATCTGAAGATTACAGGGCTGGCGATGCGTGCGTTGTGCCGCTGAGCAAGCTGGATGTAAGCGACGGCAAGCGCTTTCAGGACGACAGCATATGGACTTGCTTCGAGCGCCTGCGCAAGGAAGATCCCGTTCACTACTGTCAAGACGGCGCTCATGGTCCATATTGGTCGGTAACGAAATATCGGGATATCGTAGCCGTCGACACAAACCATAAGGCGTTCTCGTCAGAGCAAGGGGTTACCATTGTCGACGTGCCTGGAGAGCACTGGACCCCGAGTTTCATCAAGATGGGACCTCCCAAGCATGCCGAGCAGCGCAATACCGTAAGCCCAATCGTCGGTCCGGAGAGCTTGTCGAAGCTCGAATGCTTGATCCGGTCCCGGGTCAGGGCGATCCTCGCGGGCTTACCGCGCAATGAGACCTTCAACTGGGTGGACATGGTCTCCATAGAGTTGACGACGCAAATGCTGGCGACGCTATTCGACTTCCCATTTGAGGATCGGCGACTGTTGACCTATTGGTCGGACGTAGCTGTTACAGCTCCAAAAGCAGGCCATGCCATCGACAATTGGGAGAAGCGAAGTACCATTTTGTCCGAGTGCCTGGACTATTTCACCCAGCTTTGGAAGGAGCGCGTCACAGCCGAGCCGCGCCTCGACTTGATTTCCCTGATGGCGCATTCGCCAGCCACGCGCCGCATGGATCCGAGTGAGTTTCTCGGAAATCTGATTCTGCTGATCGTTGGGGGCAATGACACCACGCGCAACTCGATTACCGGCGGCCTCCTGTTTATGAATCAGTACCCCTCCGAGCTGCTAAAGCTAATTGACAATCCCAAGCTGATATCGAGCGCCGTGTCCGAGATTATCCGGTATCAAACGCCGATTGCGCATATGCGCCGTACCGCCGCGATCGACAGCATCGTAGGCGGAAAGCAGATCAGGAAGGGCGACAAGGTCGTCATGTGGTACATTTCCGGCAACAGGGACGATGAGGTCATTGAGAATGCCAACAGATTCGCGATAGATCGCAAGAATGTCAGGCAGCATCTCGCGTTCGGATTCGGCATCCATCGCTGTCTTGGGCGACATCTTGCGGAGCTGCAGCTGAGGGTCCTCTGGGAAGAAATTTTATCAGCGGAATTGTGGTTCGAAGTTGTCGGCGAACCCGAGCGGATTGCGTCCAACTTCGTGCACGGCTATTCCGCTCTCCCCGTGCGGCTTGCAGCCTAGGCACAAATTGCTCTGCTCACACAGACGGCGGGCGGCGGAGCGAGCGTGTCACGAACCATCGTTGGTGTCTGGAGAGCGCAGATGGGGTGAGCGGCGCGAAACAATGCTGCAGGTCGGAAGCCGATTGCCGGCCCGGCAGACGATTGGAAGGACCTACGAGAAGCGATAGGTCAGGCGTGTCCCGGCTCGCAAGCGCTTGGCATGCTGGTAATTGAACCTCGACGGCTACTCCGGGGTGGTTTCCAGGCTGACTTAAATAGTCGGAACCGTAAAGGCCGATGATCTTGATGCTGAAAATTGTAGCGTGTGGCAGCGATCTTCCTTGGAGAAGCGCTTTCGATATTGGCCGAGTTGGTTGCTTCAAGGCAATTCGGACGCACCGGTGGCGATCTAAAGATGCTGTGACCGATGTGTCTCCTGACATGCTTCGGTGGCATCCTCCTCGTTTGCGGATATGCGTTGGGCTACATGCATCTGAGGAATATCTGGATCATTGTCGCGATATCGGTTGGCGCCATCCTGGTCGTGGAGCCGATGCTCACGGTTCTGCTCTTTAGAGACGTGCCAGCCACCGGTTCGCTAATTGGACTGGTGCTTGGTGAGTTTGGTATCCTCGCTGCCATGTTTCTATGAAGCCGATCTGATCGAGCCTAAATCGACGCCGAACTTTTGCGAAACGCAGATGACAACCGAAGCTGCGGAAGGCCGGGTCTGCCAATTCGAACGAAAAATATCCTTGCTGATCGGCCCTTTCGGACTCATCGTCGTCGGTGAAATGATCACCGGTCCGCTACACTCGCTGGCAAGGTCCTCTTACCGTTTGCAAGACCAGACGGCGATCTTAAATCTTTCAATCGATACAAACTCATTTGCGTTTGACCATATTTTGCGGTGCAAGCTGCGAGCGTTCCCCGCGGTGCCCAACCGTTTCGGGATAACTTGCCGCTATTGGCGGGATCGAACCTTAAAAAAGCGGGCGGGACTGGCGCCGAACAGCATCGCGCCCAGCACACGTCCCTCGCGATCACGTCTTGGCAAGATTTGACTGATGCGTTACCGGCATCGCTCTCTTCAGGAACATGAGAGCTGCACCGGACCTGGAACCCTCGGCGATATCGGGCTTTCCGGTGCATCCCCAAGAATGCTTTTGGTCAGCTAGTCGTCAGTCACGCGGTCTATCCAGACGGGCTGCACATTCGTGACTTTCATCGGAGACAGAGTATGACGGGGATTAGCCGAGCTGGCACATCGGAAGTGGGGCCCACAGCAGCCGGCAGCAGCGGGGACGTAGGCCGTTCGAGCCCGGGGCCCAGCCTCGTCCCGGGAGGACGCAGCCAGGCCTTCGATGCCGTCATCGAGCGGATTCGTTCTGGGTCTCAAGACAGAACCGCGGAGCTTGGCAAGCGAACTTCGGATCTGGCAGCGCCAACGCGCGGAGAGATCAAGGCAGCAAGGCAAAAGATGGACAGCCTACTTGGGGAGCTTGAGACTAGCCGTCAAGCGGCGACGCAAGCCCGGAGCGAGCCAGAAGCGCAAGACTTGATTGATCAAGTCGTCAAAGCAGGCTCGACAGTTCTGGAGTACTACGCGGATCTGCCTGCCAATTTGGCGCGCCGTATTCTGCCCGATGATCAGGCTCGCCGGCTCCGCGATGACACGCTGCACGCTGCCGATAGATGTAACGAAATCGCCACCAGGATTGTCTACAAGCTGGAGGAGGACAGAAAGAGAGCCAAATTGTGGCTAGGGAGGATCAGAAACACCGGTACGCCTGCCCAGGTGAGCGGCGCGTTTGCAAGCGTGGCGAACTACTATGCAGCCTGCATGGAATGGTGGGGAAAGAAGGTGTTGCGCTTGGAGCGGATGCAGTCTGTCTGGGCAGCTACTGCCAACTTGCCAAGTAGCACGCCCGAGATGCGCAGCACCGAAGAGGCCGCACTAAGACTGCAAACCGGCTGGGCTGTCAATATGAAGTGCATGTATCTGCAATCGCGGATCGCTCTCACGGAGCTCTTGATCGACTCGCGCGCGAGCACGCTTGAGCGAGGCGTGCGCGATGCTCTCATGGACGAGATCGGGCGGGTGCGTCTGCTCGGAACTTTCATCGATGATGTTTTTCCGGCCTTCGTCTCGACGGGCCAAGCCGTTCTAAACAGCGAAGGAGCAGTGCTCGACGCGGAGCATCGCGCCGTTCTGGAAGGCGTCATGGAGCGGCTTTCGGAATTTGCATCAGGGCTGAGCGGCATCGTTGCCAATTTGCGGGGGGCCGGAACGGGAGCAGACCTTCCGCTGCAGTTGTTGGACGGGATTGTGGAAGGTGCGTGGGCGACAGCGAACGAGGTCATGCGGCTGCTGGCATTACAGCCAACAACGCCGGCGACGATGGAACCGCCGGATTGGGCTGCGCTGCCCGAAAATGCCGACGTCAGGGGTGAAGTCAATCCGCGGCGCCGAAAGGACAAAGGAAGGCGCCCAGCGCCTGGAGGCGAGGGGAGTTCAACGGCCGACTCATCCGAGCCACAACTCGCTGGGCCCGATAGCTCTGCGGCTCCGGCGCGAAAGGTTATCGTGCGCTCCGATCTCGGAACAAAGAAGCTTGCCACCGCGGAGGAAGCACGCGCCTCTTCCGCCGCATCCCGGCACCTCCAGATGTGGCAGGCGCCGCCGTCCAAGGAAGCGCTGGCGGGATTACTTGACCGATTGGACAAGCTGCTGCAGTTCGAGCTGCCGGCTCAGCAAAGGATTGTCTCGCAGACGCGCCAGATGAAGCCTGAGGACGCCGAACATGTTTTGGATCGCGTAATTTCGCGCTTGCAGACCCAGGCCGACGAAAGTGAGGCCTGTGTTTCCGCGCTGCGGGAGCCTCGCCGACGTGGCCTGCTCGCACCTTCGCAAGTTCCCGAAGTGCATGACAAGTTATTCCGGCTCAACGGGATGTTGTCTGAGCTCCAGGGACAGGCAAACTCATTAATAGCGCGGAAGTCAGCAATCACGAGCGATTGTATGAAGACCTACTCGTTTCCATCGCAAAAGTATCTCGAACAGTTGCGCGCGGCGGGGGAACTTGAGTCCGTAGGACTCCCGCATGCGCTGAAGGGCGAGCCAGGTAGGCTATTCGAGATCAAGCTGCAGCCCAAGGCGCTGCGCAGCGGCGCGATGCCAAGGCCGATGTGGGTGCACATCCATACCGAGCGGCCAGTTCATGCCTGGCAATTGGCAACGCTTGGCGATCGCGATTTCGCCGCATGCCACGTCAAGTCCGACGAACAGCGCGGATACAATAAGAATTGGCAGAACGCTCGAGCCGCCGAGGGCCACGACAAAGTCGTGATCCACCGCGGCAAGCTCACGCCTGCGTTTTGTAGGTCCTTGCTAAGCAGCGCAGCTGGCCATCCGTGGCAGCCCTTTCCCGATCCGGAGCACGTTTCGGCGCAGATGGCTCAACTACGGATCTAGTGAGCTGGCTGCCTTGCGGCGGTGGCCCATTCGGTGGCCGCGTTGATCCCTGCGGATCGGCTCGGCGCATCGCTTGAGCAGCGCCGAGCTCCTTCGACTTGATATTACAAAAGGGCGGGGCCCCGGGAGAGAGCACACATGACGACTGGCTTACCAGCGGGCGGTCCGGACGATCATCGGTCGTCGCACAAGCAAGCTGCTATTTCCGGGCAGCTGCTATTTCCGGGTGGGGCGAGGATCGGCGTTCGGCCAAGAAGGTATGCCAGTGAAGGTTGCAGATGAAAGCATGTCTCCGACCTATTCCGCTCGGACATTCCTTCGCTTGACGGCGCGCGACAAGCTGGTGCGCGATGCCCCGGCGCAACGTCGACCGATTGCGGATGGCCCGGATGCACGCGAGCTGAGCATCCCGGTCGCTTTGACGAATCGGGCCGAGCGGTGCACAACGAGGCTGCCTGTTGCTACACTTGCATAAGGCTACCACGGCCCCGGCATCACGCCTCTTTGGCCCCCAAAAGATGCTGGGGTCGTCTTCCTCAATGGAGCGTCTCAGTCCGAGATGAGTTGATTGCCGTCCCGCAAGGTGCCTGGCGTGGCGGCGGCCAGCCCCTCGAAGCTTTCTCTTGTGGCCTGCAGCGCATCCGAACAAAGAATGGCTAAGCCATCTTCGCAGTCCTCAACAGCACGCTTTGAAGCGCAACGCAGGCGGGTTCGGGCGAGGCATGTTGGCGACCATGCACATGAACTATGTCTTTGTTCGAGCCACACAAGTCACATTCAAGAGCACACCGTGCCCCGGGCGCTCCGAGACACGCAGTCAATCGGTCCGAGGCTCGTCGAGCGTTCGATCATCAAACCGGTTTGCAAATTCCGAGTTGCGGCCGATGGGGCCATATGGCGATCCGAACTTATTAATGCCGTAGACAGATCTCATCGAGAAAATCAATTTTACCGCTCACAGCGTCGTCATATAGACGTTGCAAGCGCGAGGGCGCTCGCTGTTACTAACACAGACATTTTCATCCGAGAATTCGCTTCCCTAGCTTGGCCCCAACCGTCCCCGACGGCTGCGGTGCCCCCTTTCGCTGCAACAAGTTGCTGCGCAGCCGGTCACCCCCAGGGTACAGGTAGCCGATACATCATATCCACAGTGCGCGGATGACCCGTTGGATGGTATCTGCGACCTGTTTTTTTGCTTGACCGATCTGTCGTGCGTGCGACGCTGATAGCGGAAAGCCAATCAAGCATAGAATGAGGATCGAGCCTCGTGCGGCCGCTTGCTCCGACAGCGGCCGCTTCCTCATGCCGTTCGTTTAAGCTGGCCGATGGTGCAACCGGCGCCATCCTTTTCTTGGAATGGCTAAAGTGATTGCTCACTTTTCGCTAGCCGGTGTGACCGCCAGTTGCGCAGTTGCCGTGTCGACGGAGATTGAGCAAGTGGGGAAGTCGTTTTAGACGGCCAGACTGTGTTCCGATGCGAGCTTTCGTTCGATCTAAACTTGGTCGAATGTCTAATATTTTGCTGTCCATGCGGCGTCCATAACGCCTTCGGTTTCGAAGATTTGTATTTGGGATCATGGATGTTCATCCTTACCGCTAGGCGTTGGTGGCGGTTGTCGCGTTACGAACGTTGCCTTATCGTCAGTCGTAAAATTGAGTGGCGCCGTCTCAGGCATCATGAGCATGGCAAAGAGCCCGGCCGCGCTCGCTAAAAGCATGTACCAGGCGGGAACGAGGGCGCTCCCTGTAAGGTGGATCAGCCATGTGACGATCGGTTGAGCTGTGCCTCCAAAAATCGCTATCGCAAAAGCGTAGATCATCGCGAAGGCGCCACCGCGAATGTTCCTGGGCAGACCTTCGGCCATGCTCACATAGAAGGCGCTATACGGAATTGTTCCGATCAAGGTGAGGGCGCCGAGACCTCCGAGCAGTGCGAAGGCACTGCGGCTCTCTGCAATCCATAAGAATACCGGGTAAGTCATCAGCAATGCCGTGATCTGCGGCCATATCATGACGTGCCGACGGCCGGCGCGGTCGGCGAGCAGACCGCCCAGCAGTGCTGCAGCAATTCCGACCGCATTGCTGAAGAGTGCGGTACCAAAAGCGAGGGGCGCGGAAACGTGGAGGGTGTCCATCGCGTAGGTGGTCATATACCCAGTAACATAGGTGGTGATCGTGCAACTGGCCAAGATGACAAATCCCAAGCACATGATGCGGCGATCGGTACGCGATTGGCCTCCAGGCCGGGCGGTCAGATCGGATGGTTGGGAAAGGTGCAGGGTTTCGGGTAGTGCGCTCCGCAACCAAAGTCCAAGTGGCAGCGTCGCGGCACCCAGCAACAGCGCGATGCGCCATCCGTACGCATTGAGCGCCTCGCTTGTCATGGTGACCGAGAGTATTTCTCCAACCAGCGCTCCGGTGGTCGCAGCTATCTGTTGGCTCGCGGGCTGAAAGGAGACAGCAAGTCCGCGCGCGTCAGCAGGGGCCGCTTCCATCAAGTAGGCTGTCGTCGGACCCACCTCGCCCCCGAGAGCAAAGCCTTGCAGCAAGCGCGCGAAGACGATCAGTGACGGAGCGGCAAGTCCTATTGTCTCGTACGATGGCGTGAGAGCTAACAACAGAACCGCGGCACCCATCATGGTGAAGCTGGCGGTCATCGCGGGCCGGCGGCCAGCCCGATCCGAATACGATCCGAGTACAATGGCTCCGATCGGCCTGGTCACAAAACCGGCGCCGAAGGTTGCGAGTGACAGCATAAGGCTGGCGAACGGGTCGCTTGCCGGGAAAAACGCCTGTCCGATCGGCATCGCAAAGAAGCTGTACGTCCCGAAGTCGTAGAATTCGAGAATATTGCCGATGGTTGCGCCCAACACCGCGCGGCTCGTCAAGCGTTCGTCTGAGGGGGCGAGGACCGGATCCAGCCTCTCTCGACTAAGTTGCCTCGACATCCTCGACCTAATCTGAAGCGTGATCCCTGACCGAAACATTTTGGCAGGCAGCTCGCACTGTTGCATTCAACCTGCCGTACTCGTCCCTCCCGGCCAGTCAACACGTAGACCTGTGGCATGCGAGGGCGAAGCGCACCATAACGTCTGCAGTTAGGATGCCTGTCTCTGCGCTAATCGGCTGACTTGGCGGAAAGACAAATCTGAGAAGTTGCGGAGTTCGTTGGCGAATGCAGACGTTCACGTGCTTTGGCGAGCGTGCGACAAAATTGGCGGACGCTGTACACAACTGACCACGAGCCGAACCATTCGGCCTACGCCAGATTGCGTCCGCTGACCAAAAATCAACGAGCTACGCGCCTGCATCGCCAATGCGTTTGCTGCCGCTCTTCGCACCTGCAACGCTTTTCGCGCATGCGGGATCAGCATTTTCTGGTGCTCCGTCTACGGCCGCAGACGCAAACGACGCGTCTGTTCAGAGGCTGCTCGCACCTGACGACAATCAAGACCCACTATCCGTCATCTGTGCGTTCGGTACGTCGCATTGCATTGTCTCTCCTCGAAGCGTGCCCTGACACGAGCGCTTTCTGCATGACGGAGCGGGCCAATAGCAGCCGGAACAAAGCTTGGTGACATTCGGATTGCCTTACCCCCAGTCGACCGATGTAGGCTCCGGCCGTCTCTTCCGAGGGGGCATCATGGCGCGCTGGATTGGAGGATCCGGGCGGGGCGGAGTGTCTATCGCCCGTAGTGGCAGCCGCAGCCCGGGATCAGCGGCAGCGCCGCACCCGTTTGCAATGCGCAAGATGATTGTCTCGGCTGCTTTGGGCGTGAGCGATTTTGTAGTGAGCTGCACAGTTCGCTTCGCGGCTACCGCACTCTCACGTGTCGGGCTCTCGTTTGTTCTCGGGCTGGCGCGGCTCCGATTAGCGGCCCGGGCACAGGATCGAAGAGTAAGGTGGACGACTGGTCGAGAGCAGAGATCGAAATGCGGAGATCAGATGCCCAGCTGGGGCTTGCGGCGGTCCACATCGCCAGACTTCCCAACCAGCTTTAGCGGCGGCTGAATGCGACGTACGACACAGACCTGCGCGCCAACTGGGGAGTCAGGCGGAATGAGCCTTGGCTCGGAGATGTTCGCCTCCGGCGTGGCAGTTGTGGCGGCGGGTTTCCTCCCTTCTTCGAGCTTTGTCAGCTTCTAGAAAGCCAGCCTCTTTAACATTCAAACTCGGCCTCTTGATGACATAGCCCCAATGTCTGAGTTCGCAACGAAGTTCAGCTCACTCCCGGGGAAACTCTTCAAGAGGCCTTTGTACTCATAGTAGACAGGAGAGCTCTATGGATCCGAACCAGATCGATAATGCCGGTTCACCAGAAACACCCCCGGCGCACGTCTGGACACAGGAAGATCGTGATTTGTTCAATCAGATCATGAATGAATCTGTGCCATCATCACCTGTAGCACCTGTAGCTCCTGTATCACCTGAGGAAGCGGTGGATGTCTCGTTCGCTGCTCCCCAGAGATTTTCACACGGTTCGCAATTCGCCCCCAACTTCATGGTCGAGAGGCTGTTCCACCAGGGTCTCTTGCCGGACTCGGACCAGCCGACGATGACCTACGAAATCCGAGGTCACCGTTACACGGCCGGTTTGGATGGGTCCAATCGCGTTCTTCTTGTTCACAACCCGGCCGAAGACCAAGTGGTTGGGGTCGGCCGGGCAGGGATACCGGACTTCGGAGCATTCTTCTCGGAGCACCAGCGCTACGGAACGCCGCTACCGGAGCAATGGGCCACGCCTGCCTTGATGGACAAGCTGCGCGAAGAGGGTTTCATGCCAACCGCTAACAACTCGCCAACAATCCTGCTTGACGGACGCGCCTACAAGGCCGAATTAGCTGAAGCTGGGTTCGTTAAGCTTACGCGGGTATAAGACGTAACTGGCGCGATCGTGCGGGACTGGAGTCCTGCGGTCGCTGCGGTTGTCCTTACCTGGATGGACAATTCACCGCTTGGAAGTGGAGTGCTGGCGCCGCCAGCGTGGACGCGCTGGCGGCATCGCCGCAATGAACGGATATCCGGGCCACATCGTTGCCGTGGAGCCGACCTTTCGTCCGGGCTTCAATATTGCCCCCAGATTTGGCTCACCTGGGGATGTTACTAACCCATGACCGATGCAACTTCGGTTGTTGGGTAGTGCGGTGTTGCACATTGCACACAGCATCGGAGGACTAGAGGACCTCGTGCAATGCCGATGACATGCGTCAGCGTCGTACCTTAGCTGTGCGCGGGGATGATCGTCCTGAGTTGCTTTGCGTCTCTGCGGTTCCAACAAGCGCTGCGCCATGGTGTGCTGCGCCGGGGAAACTATCCTTGGCGTTGTCAACGGGGGCGGAAAGGTGCAAACGCGACTCGGCCGCCAAGCCGGCGCTCGATATCGGCGCCGGGGTTCGCGCGAATTTGGCGAGAAAAAGCCGGTGACCGTGGAGGCATGCTCGGATTGAGCGTAATCTTGGCCGGGAGCGAACTTCCATAGTCACGCCGCCACCACTGATCGACGCAATTGGTGCAGTTGCTTTGCCTAGCAGTGCGACTGCGTGAGCGAATCTTTCGAGTGGAATTCCCGTGAGTTGGCCCTACCAGATCTGGGCGTTTTGCAAGCAGTACCTCCATCGTAGGGTGATCCTAGGTCGCATGCATATAGACGTGTGCAGCCAGCTTCGAAACGCGGGAAAGTGCCATGACAAACGCCAACCTCAGCTCCCAATTCTATTCTATTGCGGATGCACGCGCACGGCGAGTCATCACCGATCAAAAAGTAACGGAATGTAGAGTGGCCCCGCGACGTCGAGGCTTTCAGATCATACGTGGAATGAAGCCGATGGCGCGGATGGCTGTAGCAATTAAACGTGCACTTGCCATTGCCGACCTCGACCGGTGCTGCGCAATCTGGTGGCTCTACCGCATCCATTTCGGATTCACAGGCGAGGTGATGTTGGGGCTCGCCGCGGTCACTGTTGCCCAGGAGAGATCCCGCAGCGGAATTTAGGAACGTAACCTCCAGCGTATACCGGCTAGGTCGTCGAAGCGTTAGCTCGCGGACAAAAGCGTTGTCCGACGCCAATCGCCTCAATACTCCCCCAGCCAACAGGCCGCAATCACATACCGGCTGCAGAATGCCTGCCGCTGACAATACGTGTCCTTTATCCTGACGCGTCTTGCGTCTCTGGTAAGCCCGAAGTGTTTGCGGCCATAATTGTTACCCGGCCGACGCGTCAGCTGAGGGGCCGTCGAGGAGTGGCGCGTCGAGGCTTTCTATTTCAGGCATGGCCTTACCCGCAATGCCTTGCAGATCACCATACATTCCAATCGTGGACTCAATGACACTAGTCAACTGGCTTTCGCGCTTCGCCCACGCTCGCGTCATGAACTTCTTTTCCTTATCCAGATCCTCACGCATGTCGTTGAAGCGTTCAACAATCGCCTCTAAGCGCTGACGGAATCGTTTTCCGGTCAGATAGCGATAAACCTCCTCAGCCTTGCTGAGTTGCCCCTGCTGCATTGTTCGCGCACTGTTGACTGCTACAAGAGATTGGCGCAAGGCCAGGGCGACCGGGATTGCACAGCGCGGATGAGCCACCCAAATCCCGTCCACATAGTCGAAGTTTTCGATGTCCTTGGGAAGGGCGTTCGAGATCACCAACGCAATATCGGCCCCGCAGCGTCTCTGATCGTCGCGCAACTTGGGAAGCCATCCATCCGACCAATTTTTGGTACGCTTCGTTTCCCACAAGATTACCCCCGCAGGAACCCCGATCGTACCATTGACACGTTGAACAAGATCAGCGCCGAGCTCGCCTTTCGCAACTGGCTCAATTACATCGGTCGGAAATCGCGCCTTGAGCACTTCTTCAAGTTCAAGCTCTAGGACCTCACCTTGAGTCTGTTGTGAGGTTTGCTCCGCCTTTCGCTTCAACTCCTCGATCGTGCGCGCCATGCCCGCGATCTGCTGGTCTTTTTCCGAGACCTTGAGCTTTAGCTCGTCCTCGGCTTCCTGCCTGGCCTTCGTCCTAACGCCGGCTAGTTCCTCCTGAACCCTTTTCTGAATCGTGAGATCCAGCTCCCTGTGGGCGTCCTCGAGTTCGCGCTGTTTGCGCAAAAGCTCTGCCTGGTCCTTCTGGGCGACAGCAAGTTTCTCGTTATTCTTTGCCAGTAGCTCGCGAAGCTCTGAAGTTTCTCTGTCTTTGGTCTCGAGCTCGAGTGCTGTTGCATCGCGGGCCTTCTTGGCCTCGCTCGCGATGATTTGCGAGCGCTCGTTTTTCATCTTGGAGGCTACCAGCTCGTCAATTTTTTCTCGTGCTTTCACGATCTCATCTTGCTGTGCGCGAAGCTCTTCGGATCTCCTCGCGAACTCTGTTTCCTTGGCAGCAAGCTGGTGTTGGAACTGCTTCTGAGCTTGCGCAAGCAAGGGGGCAGCGAGCGACTCAGTCAGCTTTATTTCGCTGCTGCACTTCGGGCAGGTGATGGTCGGTTCGATCATATGTGTCTCTGTCCTTCCGGGTTTCTCCTCTATCTGACTCGCTTGACCCGGTAACCGGCATCCTTGATAAATTTGTTTAGGTAGCGCCCGACTGAGGACGCACTCCGAAGGCCATCAAACAGGGCCCTAGGGACCGCAAAGTAGTGGTATTCACTGCCGTTGAGAAATTGCACGCCGAGAGCCCCTGCCGTTTCGTCGTAACCGACCGCCGCCACCGTGCTGGATTTTACGTTCACGTAATCCATCATTTCTCAAATCTCCTATGTCAGCGCTAGAATTGCTGCACAAAGCCTGTCGAGCGTGGGAATCTTTGCGCCTTTGCTTCTCAAGATCGCCAGATGCTCGCCAATATGGACGGTATTCTTGATGAAGCTGCCCGAGGGATTGCCCAATCCTTTCGTGGCCGACGAATAGGAACTGTCCCACAGCGTTGCGCCCGCCTCTTGCTTGAGAATGGAGCCGAGATTCTCAGGCCAGACCGCATAGCTGCTGGTCCACACCGGATGGTCTGGAAAAGGCGTGTTTACATCGCCGTCCAAAAGGGTCAGAATTTTCAGATTGTCCAGTTTATGAAGGTTTCGCCGACCCGGGTCCTGGACGTTGCCGTCGGCATCGAAGACGACGAACGTCGGTATCCCAAGTTCCTTCGCTATGAGAAGTGGCTCTATGAGCGAGCTCTTTCCGTTCGCGGCGACAATGTTGCATCCGGACTTACGGTAGTCGTCCCACTGTTTCGAATACGAAAGCCACGCCGTGATATAGGCCGTATCTTCCAACCCCTCCACGAGCACCAACTTCTGCGTGAAGAACATCTCGTTGATGTGGGGTTGCAAGGCTTGGTGAAGCTGGGCGCGTTCAGCTTCAATGGGCGCCACCTTGTCTCCGGAGATTTCAGATAACCTCTGGGCGACCTTCTGGCAGGTGGTCCACCGTATGCCGGACTCCTTTTTCGTCTCATCCCTGCGAACAAGGCGTACATGTTCGAAGTGCCGCCCCGACACGAAATGGGGACTGTGCGTCGAAACCAGAATTTGAGCGTTTTTCTGACTCAGCTTTTTGAAAACTGAAGCCAGATGGCGTGCCTGAGGCGGATGCTGATAAAGCTCCGGTTCTTCGCACCCAAGAATCAAACGAGGCTGGGCTGTTTCGTTCGTGGCGGCAAGCTCCTGTAGGAGAGCAAGGAGATAAGATCGCTGGAGGCCGTGCCCAAATCTGGCAAGCTCGCCGGAAAACGCACCCTCGCTGGCGAAGAGCCGCGCAATTGGATCGGCTATTTGCACAGACTTGACCGGATCCTCGGTCCATTCCAGCCGCGCAACCGCTTCGGGATGTGCCCATTCGCCGAGCTTGGCTGTCAACGCCTGCGAGAGATGGTCTAACGCAGTCTGCTGCTTCTGGATTATCTTCTTGTAAGAGTCGAGTGTCAAATCCCGGAGCGAGGCGATCTCTTCGTCGAAATTTACCTTTGAGCGCACTGTCCGGGCGAGCAGTTTGCCAAGGGCGGTGTTACGGCCCTCAACGTTCTCTTTGGTCGCGTCCTTGACGGCAGGAACATAAACCCACTGGATGTAGCGGGATAGGCGATCACCCCCTTTGCTGAAGCCGTAGAATTGATCTTCGCTATCAATCAAAATACAACGCTCGGGATGATCTTCCTCGTAGGATCGAAGGGCTTGTCGATTTGCTTCCTTGCTGCCTTTCTTGGGGAGGCCAAATTCAGGGTGCCTCTCTCGAAGCTCCTCATAGATTCCTGCCAATTCCCCCGCTGGCGCTCCATCATTGTATCTGCGGAAGAATTCACTGAACTCCTTCATTGCGCTTCGCTTGGCAAACTGGCGCACAGGTGCCTTGCGGGTGGCCTCACTGAATTCCGCCAACGCTGACACCACCAACATGCCTGATCGGTAATATTCGGAGAAATCTGCCTGAGCTTCCGGTTCGAGATCGTGGAACGTCAACGTAATCTCGATCGGCTCCTTGACGTTGCCGTTGTGAAAATCTTCGATATCCAGCTCGATGAGATTCGTCGGCGCTTCTTCTGTCTGGCGAAAGAAGATATTCAGGGCGCACAGCACGGTCGACTTTCCAGCCCCGTTAGGACCGACGAAAGCGGTATAATCATCCAGATCAACAACCATGTTCTTGAAAGAGCGAAAGTTCTTGATCGCGATAGACTTTATCTTCAACTGTCGATCCCCAAAATACGACAGACCGACTTGGTGCGGATCTCTCGTGCGTGTTGTTAAGCACAACTGCAGGGTTGGAGTGCCCGCCGCAGGCGACACCAATCGCTACGTCAATCAAGAATGCTTGCGCGTTCGCATCTCGCGTTCTGCGTCCATCGCAGCATAGGTCTGGTAAAAATACTCGGCCGCTTCGCATGATTGTCGCCAAATTGCGATCGGTCGCGCTTAACTGGGGCGCATAGATTGAGCTCGGCGCAGCTTTCCTGCGTTGCTATCGTTGTGGCGCTACATCGCCAAATATCCCTAAAGGAGATCGGCTCTCGGTTTTGAAGGCCGTGTGTCGCTGTCGCCACTGTCTTCCTTTGACGCGCCCTCGGTGGCTCTTCTGTTCTCCTTGGAAGTCGCTATTCCAATCGTCCCGTTGGCCAGTCTCACGCAATGCATTCGTGCGTATTCGGCGACATCGGGTCGTTCAGCCTTGCGTTGGGCCGAATGCGCTCGCTAAGAATTTTTCTTGGGTCCATTGCTTCAGCGCGTCGTCGTTGAGTACCGAGTTGACCAAGGCCTTCCAATTCTCTCCAGCCTCCTTCCATTTCGCTTTTCGGTCCGGAATGGTCCGCAGCAATCGAAATGCCTTCATCGCGATCTTGCTTGCCTCTTTCCCTTCGGCGGCCTCGCGGATCAAGTCTTTGAACAACTGCTCGGGAAAGGTCCAGCTGGCGTCTGTGAAGCGGTCGGCAAAGATGTATTCAAACGAGGCGCGAAACACGACCGCTGCTAACGCGTCCTCATGTTCCGACCCTGCGCTGCGCAGGTCGAACCATTGCAACAATCTTCGAACGGCCGCAGCAGGCGAAAGCTGGCAGTCGCCCAACGTCAGAGATACAAACATATACGCGATGTCTGTTTGAAGTTCGTCGTCAAGGGCCGCGTACCAACGTTTGATGGCTTTGACAGGGGTCATCTGAAATTACTAGAGAAAGCGCAAGAATTCGGATAGGCCCGGTCAGGAGTGCTTGTTGGCGTAGCGCATGGTCTGCAATACGGGTGTCCGCAGAGGCTCAGCTGTTCGGGAGTTCCTGTTTCTCTGGAGGACATTGACGATGGTGCTGCCGCAATTCGATCTCACGTCGCGGTCCGCTGCAAAACAAGGGAGGTCTTCAGAGAAGAGAAGTATGAAATGGTATGCGGTGCGGCCCGCTGCAAAATGAAGGCACTCGGTCAGTTGTCCTCACAATAGACGGGAAATCATTCTTGCGACTGGTCCGAACCGCCGAACCGAGAAAACACGCGACGAGCTCAAGTCGTCGGCCCGCTAAGGTGCCCGGCAGCTCTTTTATTGGGGTTCTCACATCCTTAGCATGGCGTGTAAGCAGGCCGTTTCCAGTCATTGCCACTCCGCAAGGCAACTAGCTAGCTTTGCAAAGTCCGTCATATAAGATGATCAGAAACAGGCCGAGTTCCTCCTGCTGCGTCGCGATCCTTGCATGTCTTCTGCGAGTTCTGGCTGCAGCCATGGGTGAAACAATCTACCAAACGCGGGTGAATATATCGGTACCCTTCGTCTGGCCGGGCTTGCCGTTCTTATCAACGTAGAAAAGCGTCCACGACGTAGGCATGCTCGACCCCTTAAGCGCCCCAACCCACCTCGTAAAGGAATTGCACTGGGCGAAGGTCACGACAAAATACAGTCTGGTTGAACGAACGGTTCCGGATGCGGGATACGGAATGCCCCGGCACGCAAATCCTTGGGCGTGGTTTGTGAAAGTCCCTTGAATCGCCCCGCTGTTAGCGGACCAAACAAATAGTTCCGATCCTCGTTCATTCTTCCAGTACGAGGGCGTCGGAAGTCCCTGCGCCGTGGCTCCTGCGGGAAGAAAGAACGAATGGGCGAGAAGCAAGAATCCCAAAAGTCTCGTCATATCGCAGCCCCACGAAGATAGGAAAAGGTAGCAACCTGCATCACGACTTTGCTCCAGGTTGAGTTCACGTTCACTGCTCTTATCTGCTGTTCGACGATGGAACGCGGCTTTTCTAGCGAATTTGCGCTGAATTTCGGCGTACTCTCTCTACGCAGCAATGCCGTAACTTCTATCGACTTCGGGATTGGAGCGGAATTATTCCAGCGTCGGGGCCCAACTGGTTAGTGACAACCGCTCTCGTACTTTGCTCCTATCCTCCCAGCGCGCTAGATTTTGTGGAATTGAGCCGGCGCTTTACGCCGAGGACAATTGGACGCGGCCATGGCTTCGTGTGTTGATCAGTGTGACGCATCCACAAAAAAGGTGCCTTGCGAACAGCTGGTCATAGGCGTCCCAAAGCACAACCAGTGCAGCGTGAGGGCTCTACAGGTCCGGCTTCGCCGCTGCGGCACGCTCGATCCCGATGCTCGTCCGTCGACGATCGTCGGGCCGCGTGCTTGCGATGTCATCCCATGATGGCGCAAAGCTCTTCCAGGATCATCGAGGATTTGCGAGAACGGTCCGGGTCAACTGCGGCATGGCCGCCATGCGTGCACCTGCGCCCGGTCCGCTGTTTGCAACCCGGAGCAATGATGAGGCATTGCTCCCGTGCCGCCGCCGGCTTCATCGGCCGCGAGGGCGGGTTGTGAACCCCATGAAACACGGCCATGATTAGCAGCCGCGGGAAGTTTCGTTTTGCAGATATGCCGATGCCTTGCTTCGGCGATGGTCTCGTCAGCTTCTGGAAAGCCTATCCATAATACGATCAGCTCAATTGTTTTCTTGGGCGTGAGGCTAGCATGGACCCGGTCGATCTATCCAATGTCCCAGATCGGTCTCGGGCGCAGCAAGCTGTCCGGGACGAGCACCAGGGGAGCCATGAAGCGCAGGAAGTCTTTGAGCAACACGTGGCCCAGGCGCGCCCAACAAATCCGGGTCATGTCTCCGGTGGCGGCCGCAACTACCATTCCGACCTCTCTAAAGAACACCGGGACACTATCGACAAGGCGATTGCCCAATATGTGGCTCAGAAGAGCCCGACGGTGAAGACGGTTAAGCGCTACACTCAGGCGCTTCGTCGACTAGGAAATCATCTTGGCGCTCATCACCAAGCGATTGATCTGGGGGATCATGACGCCTTGGTCCGTTACGTCAAGGCTCACTTCCCAAAGGACGAAGACATGAAGAAGGGGTTGAGTGTTCTTCGTGCATACCATGATCCAAGCTTTGTCTCTTCTGGCGGGCGCCCGCGCACGATGCCCTCAGCGGAAGACGCGCCCCTCTCACAGCGGCTTAGTGCCAGTGGCATGACGTCAGGCAGCGCCGCTCGTCATGATCGAAGTCTTCGCAGATTTTCTAACGCGCTTGATCGTGCAGGCTACTCGATATCCGGGCTAGACCACGCTGCGCGCATTGAATTCGCTCAAAAGTCATTCCCGAAGGACGAGCATCTATTGTTCGCGTTAAAGAAGGTTGGCGAGGCTGAGGGCGTTTCCGGAGCGGGTGCGTCTCGGAAGCCAAGAGGTCGTGTTGTCCCGTCGCCCACATTGCATCTTTACCCTGATGACGCTCGCATCATAGATGACCTCGAAAAGACAGAGTTGAGCATGCTCAAACCCGGGGACAGCCGGAGAACAGTTGTCCGAGATCTAGCCCACAATCAACGAAGATTCGGGGCTTGGCTCCAAAGGGAGGGGCGAGGGAACATAGTGAGCCGACTCACCGGCACCAGTGAGCAGCAGAAGTCTTTGAACGACGATCACAGGGACTTTAAAAAAGCCAGTCGAAACGCCGACATGGGCTTCGATCGTCTTCGGAGCTACCTATTGCTCGTCAAGGCGAACGCTGTGCTGGGCGTCTCCCTCGACCAGGCGGGTGGAGAGCCGACGCGTGGCGAGCCGAACTCAACGTGGTCGCCGCACTTGCCGTCCGATTTCGAGTGGCCGACTCCGGAAGCGGTGCCCGATGGGTCGTCCGCGATCTACCGAGGTCTCGACTCTTTGGTTGATCTGCCGTCCACCTCGCGGGAGGTGAGAGACGATGCTCAGTCCGCGCCGGTGGGTAAGGCTGCCGCCGGACCGCCGCTCCTCACCGGACCATCTGGCACGCCAGCTCAGTCGTCGGACATCTACCGCGGTCTCAACTCTTTCGTTGATCTCCCATACACACCGCAGCAGATGCAAGACGATGCTCAGTCAGCGGCGGTGGGTAGGGTTGTCGCCAGACCGCCGGCCTTCACGGAACCATCAGACGCGCCAGTCCAGTCGTCAGATATCTACCGCGGTCTCAATTCTCTTGTTGATTTGCCGTACACACCGCAGCAGATGCGAGACGATGCTCAGTCAGCACCGATGGGTGAGGCTGCAGGCAGACCGCCGCTCTTCGCCGAACCATCATACTCCCGAGCTCAGTCGTCCGATATCTACCGCGGTCTCGACCCTTTGGTTGACTTGCCCTACACACCGCAGCAGATGCGAGACGATGCTCAGTCAGCGCCGGTGGGTGAGGCTGCAGGCAGGCCGCTGCTCTTCGCCGAACCATCATACACGCGAGCTCAGTCGTCCGACATCTACCGCGGTCTCGACTCTTTGGTTGACTTGCCGTACACACCGCAGCAGATGGGAGACGATGCTCAATCAGCGCCCTTGGGTGGGGCTGCCGCCAGACCGCCGCGATCCACCGAACCACCAGACACCCCAGCTCAGTCGTCGAACATCTACCGCGGGCTCAACTCTTTCGTTGACTTGCCGTACACACCGCAGCAGATGCAAGAAGATGCTCAGTCAGCGCCGGTGCTCAGCCCCGGCGGTAAACCCGCGTTCTCCGTCGGACAGTCGCGCGTACCTCGGGGCTTTGAGGACATCGGATACCGAGCCGGCGAGGATTGGCAGCATGGCTTCCAGCCAGTACCGGATGTTCTGATCGGTGTTTTGGACAACATCGAGGGCCTGCCGTCCCAGTTCAGCGGCCCAACAAAGGTCTCCATGAACGATGAGATCTACTCGATCACATTGGGGTCCCGAGGAAGCCGAGACGCGCAATTCGCCCATGATCCTTGCCCGTCCCCTGTCCCAGGCGCTCAGATCGCCCCTTCGGCTAGCATTGCCTATTCCGATCACCCCAGCGGACTCGTGCTGGGCCCCACGCAGTGGCTGGGCGACGAGCATATTCAGCGGGATTTTGAGGTCTTGGCGCATGAGTTGCAGCAAAGCAATCCAGATCTCGCCGCCCGAACGCGGTTCGTCGATCCCCTGATAGCCCAGATGTTGCGATCCCCCTCCAAGGAGGTCGCCGAACGAGCATTAGGGTGGCTTCGCTATGGTACAGCCGACTTCGTGTTCCTGCCGGTGAGCGATGCTAGTAATACGGATAGACATCGGCGCGGCAGTCACTGGTCGCTGCTGCTGGTTGATCGCCGCGATCGGGGCCGGCCGGCCGCCTACAACTATGACTCCACTCAGGGGTATAATGACAAGCCGGCAGCGGAGCTCGCAGCTCGGCTCGGCGCTCACCTGCAACGAGCCCCGATAAGACAGCAGCAGAACGGTTATGACTGCGGCGTATTTGTCGTGGACGGCACCCGGGAACTTGTTAGGCGATTGGCAGCAAGACGGCCGGACCTGAACCTGAGCAATCTTGTCATTAGCCGGCAGGCACTGCAAGACCGACTAGGCGTTGGTGTCGGCTTCAATTGAACGGGGTGCGACCGCGCAAGATGCTGTTCTCGCTAATCGAAGATCCGAAATCGGTGCGTTCGCAGACCATCATGGTGTCTCACGTGAGGAACTGAGACGCATACGATCAAGACCGCCTGGTTGGCACAAGCGCCCGGGCACAGCGAGCCCTATGATCGCTTGGGTGAAGTTCAGGCAGCCTGTTGACCGGCGGGCTTATCGGCCCTGGCGCGGGAGCTTTCATTCCCAAGGCAGCAGTTGGTGCAGTGATGACGCGGGAAGATCGGCGATCCGGGCCAGGACTTTGGCGAGCCAGGCTTCCGATCGACCTCGTTGAGGGACAGTCGTGATCAACGCCAGGCACCACGTCGCCTGCCAGCGAAGATCCAGTTGCGCCTTCCCAAGGCGCGCCTGCGCGCAGTATCGAGGGGGAAAGATCGAGCCGCGATCGGCAGTCGCACGCATTTGCGGACAGCACATCTGCGACTGTCAAGCGGCACGATCAGCGTATGATAATACGCTATCAAACTCAATTCCTGCGCTATCTCAGCGGCGATTGGGAATTGATCCAGCGCCACCAAAGGCTGAAAAAAGTGCGACATCCGCATTCGCGGAGAGATTGCCTCGCGCAGACTCTACGGATGGCGTGAAATCCGCGTCACGTCAATACGTCATCGAAAGTATGTTGCCGACTGTGCGCCATGCTCTGTGCGTGCCGGGGATGTCGGACAGGCTGAGCCCGTAATCATCTTCAATCTCGCGGAGGCAGCCGAAAAAAAGCTGCGTCGATCGTTGCTCAAAACAGTCGCCGAACTCTTCCCGTGTATAATCGCAGGCCAACCAAATCGTCAGATCGCGAACTCAATCCACTGCCGCCTAGCCCGTTGGGGCGTCAACATTCGTTGGGGGTTCTCTATTCCACGATAGGTCACCCCTGGGGTCGAACGACAAGTAGTCGCAAGTCAGTTCTTCACCAGGTTGTACGTCGCGCGCCGTTAAAATGCGGCGATGATCGTCTTCATATGTGTTTGGCAGACCGCTGTGGTTCATGAAGCGGGCGTTGTCGGCATTGTACTCTATCACACCATCGTTTGCCTGATAGTCTCTTGGATAGGCATGCTTATCAAGCAGAGCTTGAAATGTTGGAGCCAGACCTTCGTACTGCTCAGGCGTTACCGCGATGTCGACGATCGGGTTGTGAATCCAAATCAACGAATCTTTGGGTAAATGAGTAGCGGAAAAAAGTCCGATACCGCCAAATTGGTCTGGCTTCAAAATAGTTTCAACGATCAACATTAAAGAAGTCTCCCAGAGTCACCTGGCAACCTAACTGACCTCAGTCCTGAAATCTCCTGCACGGGTTGGTAGGTACGTTTATGGCGCCTCTATCGCAAAGTGGAGTTCTCAGCTTTCGTTTCTCGGCCTACGCGGATCGCGATCCGTGACACCGCCATCGTGTTGACGCTGGAGGGGTGGAAAATCCGTAAGATTCCGAGCAAAGATCCCCGTTGATCAAGGCGCCGCTTTTATGCCGCGCGACCACGACCTGTGGACCTATGAGCGCGGCGGCACGTCGGAATTTCTGGCACTCGGCAAGCCGCCGACAAGTCCTTCATCGAAGCTTTAAAGAGGCGTTGTGACGCCGAATGCGTCAATGCGCGATGATTCCTGGATCTTGTACCGCACAGCACAAAGCGGAGACATGGGCAGGTATTGCGGCACAGAGCGCGCGGTTGGGGGCCGGCGGCAGACCGCCGGTCCCGCTGCACAATCGCCTCCGTGCAACTCGTTCGCCAACGTGATCACGCGCTTCGCAAGGAACAGAGGGTAAGAGCTGCTTGGCTCGACGAGGAGCCGCTAATCGATGGCGTTTGCGGGTGCATCGGGGCCGCGCCGGTTATCCGCAGCGCGCCGAGCCTTACTAAGCCTCGTAAGAGTAGCTGAAGCAAGCGATAGCCCATCAATAAGTCCGCAACCCGAGCTATCGGTCCTGGCTCCTCACATAGGGCTGTCACTGACGTCTACATTTGCGGATGATGGATGAGCCGAACGTCATTGGGTCCTCCCGGCCCCAGGAGGCCGGTGTAGAGCTCCCCGAGAATATCATATTGCTTCATCGGTTGCGCTGCGTCCGGCAAGAGACCCCACTGGCCGAGCCTCTCGATCATCGTGATTGGGGCGGGCTGGGTGCCGTGCGAAAAGCCCTCAGGAACGGCAAATGATGCGGCGTAAACGTCGCGGGCCGCGGGGACCGTCGTCTCAGTTCTGGCGGACAGTGGCGCGGCTTGCTCCATCGTCTGGGCAAGCAGGGCTGGCGAAGGCTGACCCGCAGGGTCTGCGCCGGGCTGGGAAGCGTTTTCCAGTCGAGATCCGAAATAAATGGGTGCGCTCGACAAATTGAGTGGGGAGCCGCCCCTCACCGCTGCCGCGGGCACGAACAGCGCCGTGAAGCGGTCGTTGTGAACTATGAAAGGAGCGGATGGGGTGTCCTGGCTGGGCAGGATGCTGCTAACAGGCACTCCCAAATCGCCTGGCGGATCATGACGTTCGGCTGGCGCGCCAGACGACGAGGGGCCGGCGCTCTCCATCATGGCCCAAAGCAGATCCTGATCGTAGCCTTCCGGAGGAAGGACTAACCGATCGCTGGCCCGAAACGGGGTGCCGATGTCTTCCATCGGCTCGCGAGCGGCAGAATTACCCTTATCACTGGGCTGGCGATCAATAGCATTTCCTTCCGGCTGGTCGAGTGTCCTCTGCCTCATCGCAGGCCTCAACGACAAGCTCAAATCATCACCAGTGAGGACATCGTAACCTGGAAAAGAGGCGATCCCGGATGGCGCGTTCGTGGCCTGCTGGTGACCGTCGATCCAGTTGAAGTAACGAACGCCGCCATCTGGTGCCCCGTGATGGGGCGCAGGTGGGAGGAGAGACGATGCCAGGATGGCTTGGAGCGGATTCCGATCGTGACCTTCTGCAGCAAGCTCATGTGGCCAAGTCAATGCTTGTGATGGCGCGCCAAGCAGCGCGTTAGCGTTTTCGCGCCCGGTGACAGCGCGTTCCGGATAAAAACCATCCGCCGTCTGGTGATCAAGCCCAAGAGCTTCGGCGAGCCTACGGCCTTCTTCAGACAGGTGAGGCTGGTAAGGGCCTGGAGCAGCAGGATGCTCTGCGACGGCGGTGTCAGGATGAGGCAGTTGATCGACGTATGGATCAAACTCCATTTGTTGCTGCTGCGGTTGTGGCGCGCCAGCGTGGGGAGCGAAATTCCGGTCGAATGGATTGATGTTGTTGAATGGGTCCATGGACCACCTCATTCGAATAAGTTGCTCTCTGCTTCCATCTCTATAAGGATCAGCTGTCAGAAAGCTGACGCGGTTTTGAGACTCAAAGGCGAAAATGGCTTGGCCCGATTGCTGCACGTCTTCTAGGCAACACGGGAGAAGATGCTGGATTGCGACTTGTGCACCTACTGCCGGGTAAGTTGGAGTTGGCGGATGCATTCAATTTTGTAGAGAACGGTCGGGAGGGCTACAATCCATACAAAACCAGAGTTTCCTGATCTGAATCCTTGCTGGTGCTGCCCGGATCGTGCCTGAGCTCAGGGGAACATCCACGAAGCATGCCTTCGCGAGATGGCCCTGACATAATCGTCGTTAGACCGTGAATCAAATCAAGCCGTCTTGGCAGAGTCGCCCTTGCGGACCCCGCGGGAATCTTGCAGCTACCACGAACTCTGAAGCCGAGAGAGTAAGAAGGCCTGCGATCCGTTGCGGCCATCGTCATGGATTGCCGGCTTTTTCCGACCGAGGACCGACAGGTTTCAGCGCCCGCAACGGCGTGGTGTCTTTCGGAAGGAAGATGTTTCCGACCAAGCGTATAAGACGGTGCGGCCAATCATTAGGCTATTGATGGCTGGCCAGTCCACCGCGTCGAGCAACTACAGTTAGTCCCGCCGTACCGGCGAAACGCAGATCTGTAGACAGCTCATAGTCAGCGGCAAAGCGCAACTCCCGGAGTGGTCGTACGCACCTGATGGCTTCTTGATACAACTCGTGCGCTTTGTAGGCGGCGAGATCCGTCTCGCTCACAAACTCACCGTACACCACGATGTCGATGTCATTGCCCAGCTGATCGCTCTTGCGATTGCACGCAATCTCCAGCCGGTGTGCATGTGGGATTGAGATGAGAACCGACAGGCCTTTGAGGATTTGGTCGATACCGGCCTTGTCCCTGGCTGTGAAGAAGACAATGTGACGGATCATGGTGGCCGCAAACGTGATGCCGCAAATTTTGGCGCGTTCTTATATCGAGATCGAGCTCAAGGCAATGCTTGAACAGACGCCGGCAGTGCGGTTGTTCTTCACCTAAGAGACGCCGCTAATGTGCAGCTAATGCCTCGTTTGCGCAGAAAACCATTATGCATGCCTGCGTAAATAGGCCATGACCGGCGTCGCGCACTCTAAGCGTTCAAGGGCCTGATCCGAATCGCGAACTCTGCGGGAACTCGTTGCTCTCGCGAGGGCGCTTGGTGAATGGCATGGCCCCCGCAAGCCTCCAGCGTGCTACTTGGCGGGATCGCCTGCGACGGTGACCGAACCCGCTCGCGCCTCAGTGAAGAGGCGCGCGCAAAAGGAATAGGAAAATACCAAACTGGCGGAGCTGATCACGTCTCACCCGACCTTCTCAAGGGTGGGGTGGCTCCACACTCATCCAATGTCTAAAATCTCCGGTGAAATCAGTCACCTCTCGTAGAGTTGTCGCCCGATGCGTACCGACCTGCATCTAGTAAGGGGTTCTGTGAACGCCCATGCTTTCGTCCGATCTGGACACCAGATACCGATCTCGGCCGGCAAGAGGAGAGGAAAACGATTCTTGAGGGCGCAATGGTGAGTGGCGGCCAAATTGGTTCAATGTATTGCTTAGCGTCCGGCAGCTTTTGAAAATCCGCGCGGCGGAGTGGACCGCGACGGGTGTCTTGTATGCATTGTGCTCGCTCGCAAGCTGTGAGAAGGGCAGGAGCGATGATGCTCGACCGATGAGGTGCGAGCAGCTTGCGTTCAAGTCCGTCGACGAGTAAAGGCGTTCTCGTTGATCGGCGTTCGCTTTGCGACCTGTCGCTGCATTGTTGGAGGATGAGTTGCGTACAACGCCAGACATTTGGCCGAGCTCGACGAGCCAGCAGCGCATTGTGGTGACGGGAACAGGCCCTGGAGTTGGAAAGACCGTGTTCTGCGCAGGGCTTGTCAATCTCCTCGGCGCGACCTTTTGGAAGCCGATTCAAGTTGGCCTCGAAGGCGAAACGGACACGGAGCGCGTCGCTCGTCTTGCAGGTCTTTCGCCAGATCGCATCATGCCTGAGAGCTACCGGCTGCAAGCAATCATTTGGCCGAACTATTCCGTAGGCCCTGACGAGGGCTGTATCAAGACGGATACGCTGGACCTGCCGGACAGCGGAGGACAGCCACTCGTCATCGAGGCAACCGGCGGACTCATGGAGCCGTTGAATTGCGCCTCGCTCTATATTGACCTTCTGGAAAGATGGCGGCTTCCTGTCGTACTATGTGCAAGCACAGCTTTGGGCACGATCAATTGCTCGCTGCTGTCCATAGAGGCACTCCGAAGACGCCATATCGACATTCTTGGAATTGCTTTCGTCGGCGAAAGGAATTCGGATGCCGTGACGGCCATTTGCGAGATCGGACGGGTGCGGTGGTTAGGGCGACTACCTTGGATCCATTCTCTGTCAGCAGAGGCGCTGCAAGCTGCGTTCAACGCCTCCTTCTTGCGCGATGATTTCCAGGTTATAAAGCGAGCACCGGATCAATCATAAGGTCTTGAGATATTCGATAAGGGCTCGCCGCTCGACGTCGGTCAACCCTGGTCCGATCACGCCAGGTGGCAACTTCGATAAGTCGGTTTGCTTGCCTTCGAAGGAATGACCGCGGTTGCTGTTCCCAAGCAGCGACACATCAAAGTTTGTCAAGCCAGCCGCGCAGCCCTCACTCGACTTTGCTTTCGTAACAAGACCGACTTTGATCGGATCGAACGCGCGGCTGCCGACACAAAACGACGTGGGCCGTTCGGCTTGCGGCACCAACATGTCTGCCAGCGTCGGAACGGAGCCGTTGTGCAGATAAGGAGCTGTTGCCCAAACACCGTCCAAGGGGCGCGCCCGGTACTGAGGTTCAAGGGCGAGCACAAGTTCGTCCTTGCCGTTACGGCTCGCTCGAGCCGAGACATAGACTCGCTGGTTTTGGCAGTTCTTCCGTGGCCCCCACATCTGCCGCTTGATGTCTTCAGAAGTGCCGTTCGCAATCATCCATTGGTCGATCGTTTTGCCGACCAGGTCCATAAGCGCCAGGACAAACAGAGGATCTGCCCCTTTATCTACCAGAAGGCCGCAACCTCCGGCCTTGTTGAGGTCATCTGCGGGATTTAACCCCAGGGACTCTGGCAGGTGAACGCGACGCGTCGTGAGGACGTTGGATTGTTGGCGGTCTGTGCCGATCGCCGAGACCGGCATCTGGACCACATTGAAATAATGCCGCCCGCCAATCTCCACCCAATTCTTCTCGTTCTTGGCTGAGCGATCGGGGTTTTCCTCGTTCCAAAACGAGTCTTGCGGCCATTTTTTATCGAACGCAGCATCGTTGACCGGGCCTCGGTGGCATTCAAAGCAGTGAGCGCGATAAAGTTCGCGGCCCTGTTCAACGAGTGTTTCATTGATCGCCCAGGCCGGGTCACCACGGAACTTCTCCTGCGCATCCTTCCACCTCGGCGCTACAAGGCCTGTGAATTGTCTGCCCGATGCATCGGCGGACGAAAAGGGATCAGTCCCGCGCAGAAGCTCTTCAAACCGCGCGATGTCAGATAGATGTATCGATGAGGCAAAAAGCGGCCGCCCGGGCGCGGCCGCTCTCATATTGATTTTCGCGCTGACACCAAGGGCTTCGCCAGAATTGCGAACGAGTTCGTTGAGAACGGAGGCGTCATACTGTGCCCAGAGGAAATACGGCGTGTCCCAGATTGGCGGGAAGCTCACGGGCGCGTCATGGCGCGCGAAGTTGCCCTTGAGCAGTGGCTCGGAGAGTTTGCCGGTCACGGGATCAAGTAGGTTGGTATAGAAGACCTGGTTTCCGATCCGATTCAGCGCGTCAAGTCTTCCGAACCCTTCATCGAGATCTGTGGCGCCCTGTCCGGTCAAAAGTCTGTCGGTCGCTGCCTTCTCATTCCTGATCTTTCGAAGTGCCAGCTCAAGATCGTTCCGCAGCTGCTTTCGATCGACGCTCTGCCCTTTGATCTGCTCCAGTCTGCTGGCGAAACGCTCGAAACGCCATGGCAAGATCAGCGTGTAGCCGATCGACAGCCCGATGGCTCTTTCGACCTCGCCAAGATTGACCATCGCCGGCCCGCCGTCGAACCGTATGCTGACATTGTTGTATTCGAGATGACCCGTATGACAGGCGGCGCAGGTTAGCCCGATCTGGTCTTCATAGGCGGCCCCGGTGGTCGGATCGATACCGCCCTTGAGGATGGCAAAGCCGACCGGCAAAGCATTGGGATTCTCGGGCGTGTTTGGAACCCAGTCGGGGCGGGCTGTGTCTCCATTCCGCGCGTCGTCGTGATAACCGTATGCGGGGGCATTACCGCCGAAGTCCTTTGATCCAGGACTCGGAATGAAGCCGAGCCGACGCAGGTAATTCTCGTCCGTCAAGCTCGTGTAAGAGAAGGAAAGCTCCGGGCGTTCTAGGGCCAAAAACCACTGATAAGGAACCGGTATGGTGGCTGTGCCCTGCGAGGTATGGTGAAACCAGTAACGTTGGCGGAAACTCCAATTTTGAGGCAGCCAATAAGCGCCTCTAATTTTTGATGGCTCAGGCAGGGTCGCGGGCAGCAACTGAGCGACTAGATTGGCATCGTTCTTGATTTTAAGGGCTGCATCGCGAACTTTCTCTGGTGCGAAATACACCAGGCCCGCCGCTACCATCACGATAGCGACGATTGCCAATAACAGGCTGGTAATATGAGGCCAGCGCGTCACCCAGGAATAAAGACGAGAGCCAAAAGAAGGTCTGCCCATAGCAAGGACTCCATCCATCTTTTTTCGTGCGTCCAGCGAGTCCAGCAGGCTAGCGGAAGCATCGACGGCGTTTGTTACTTATTCAACAATTGACTGTTGATGAAGGCGACCACGTCTGTCGTCTCGGCTGCCGCGCGCCTGGTCACCGTCGCCGCGGCCGGGCCCCCGTGCAAAAAGGAAGGGAACCAACCGAAGTTGCGAACATTCCAGTCTTCCTTCGGCCAGACCGCGCGGTTCACGCCTGCGACTGCGAAGTTTGGAAGTTTCCTGGCGAGTGGCTGTGCCGTCTCGGTGTGGCAGCTCACGCAATCGGTATTGAAGAAGTGGCTCTTTCTCGGATCGGCAATGGTATTGACGATTTCGATGATGCGGCTATTGGGCACGTGACCGTCGATGAATTCCGAGGTCGAAACGCCCTTGCGATCAGCTTGGGGTAAGGGCGGATTTTGCAACGCGGCGTGTCGGCAAGTGATTGGATTTTGATTGTTAGGGCCCGGTTGCGGGACCACGTGCTTTCCGCCGATGGCGCTGAACATCTGCGCCGCGTGCATACCATCAAGCGTCGGGCCGGGCACCGTTATTAGGTCTGCTTGCGGGACCCTCAACATCGACACGAAAATCCAGGGTTCGGGTGGTGAGATGCCCATCACTGCCATGGTATTGAGGCGCTGGGGCGAGAGATGCTTCTCAATCAAGGCTTTGAGTGAATCGCGAAACGGTTTCGCCGATGCCCCCACAAGACCCGGATGCACGTTCAGATCACCGGCAGTGGAGACCTTGACATTGCCAAACTGTCCGGCCGCAAGCTGATCGCGCAAGGTCGCCACATCCCGAACGATTGCCTTGAATGCTTCGTCGTCCGGTTTGAACCGCGGGAACGGCGCGCAACCGTTGAGGGGCGCGTCCGGGTCGAGAGTAAAGCTGAAGATAAGATGGCTTGCAGTGTCGTGGACCTTGAAGCCATCAGCCCCGTTGGTCACCGGCTGAATGATCAGGCGGATTTGTGGTTGCCGACCAAACTGGGCGATGATCTCCGGCGACAATCCCGGCGCGCCCGGATCGATTCGGATGCCGGCCACAAACCAGGCTTCGATCTTTTTCACAGCATCCGGGAACTGAATGTGCCGTACCCCCGAATCTGGCACGCTCGGATGTTCGGGATTTTCCGCGTTGGCGATAAAGCGCGCAAAGTCCGCGTCGGAAAACAGTCGCTGCGGCGAGGTGGACGGGCCGGCGAGATCTGATACGGCGATCAGATTGGCAAGATCGGCCGCAGACTTCGGTGGTGGAAAGAGAATGGACACATCATTGGGTGCAAGCGGCCTTGACGCCGCTCGCGCCGAGATCGTTCCTACCTGCAACGCTGCGCCGAACATCATCGCCGCCGATAACAAGCGCGCGAGCCGTCGCGGAAACAGCGATCCCTTGATTTGGATCCTCGCGATCATTGGAAATCCCCCTGTAGACTGAAATGGAAAACATCGATTGTCGAATAACTATGATGGGTCACTAAGAAGACTTGCCTCCGCAATCCGGGCGAGTGGATCAAACCCCTCATTCCTCCCCGTAAAATCGGCTTTGCAAGGTCTTGAACTTCGTCGGGTGCAGCGCCTCCTCGATGCAGCCGAGAAACATCTCACTGCGTGCTTTGACCCGCGCGTGGTCGGCTGGATGCGCCATGTCTGTTTGCAAGGCGCGCACTTTTATCCAATCGTTCGCGCGATCCTAGAGTAACTCGAACAGCGTTCGGCGATTGTTGGGCGGTGATAGCCGATCGTCCTTGTACCGGTGCAACCGGAAGTGAGCGAAAGTGACCATGGCCGAAATCTTCGCGTCCCATAGCGCGTCTGGAAGCGTTAGTAGATCAAGTCCTTGTAGTTCGCCCAATTGCTGGATTTGATCCTGCGCTTCCTGATACTGCTCACGGCCGACCAATTGATACACACCGCGCGGTCGAAACAGCCAACCGTCTTCCGTTCCGGGCTGGTTGCCGAAGTCGTTGCCCTCGTAAGCGAGCACGAAATCGGCAAGTTCCTTGGGATGATTAAGCAACGAGTTCACGTCGACCGGGGGCTTGTTGGCGGCCACAAGCCTAGCGTTGTTCATGTCAATTCGATCGCGCCATTTCTGTGGGAGCTGAGAAACCGCGCTGTAGGAGAAATTCTCGCTGGTGCGAGTAAAGTCGGCGCTGTCGTAGGAGACCGATCCCAGGATGTAGGCCAGGACACGGGTATCCGTCTCCTCGACCCGATCCCATTCCTGCAACAGAGCCTTCACCTGCTCGGCCTGATAGTAGGCCATATAGGTCTTGCGATAAGGCGCAACGGGTGGAGGAGCCGGCGAATGATCCTTGCTTGATTGGCTCAGTTGACGCTCGTAAGCGGCGACGTTTTCCAGATAGTCCTCATAACCGCGCTTCTGCAACCAATTGCTCTCATAACAAGCAAGTAATGGCTGCGGCTTGATCTTTGAACTCAGTTGATATCCCTTCGCGAGCTCCTCGGCGTAGGCAGCTCGTGCGAGCTTGGCATCTTTGAGGGTCTCAAACGCGGTCGCGACCGATCCATTCAGAAGATGGAATAACTTCACTTGCAGGCAGTCAGCATTGCTCTGCCTTTCGCGAGACTGATCAAAATCGTCCTTCGGCACGCAGTCCCAAAAGCGGCCGCTGCTCAATGAGATGATATCCTCGGTCTTCTGGGATAACGTCCAGCCGAGGGGAAGGCTGTAAAACAAACCTGTGATGTCCGTCCGGCCGAACGTTGGAAAGCGCTGAACACTGGGCGTTACTTCGGCCTCGAGCCCACGGTCGATGCTGGTTGCATGATTGAGCGCGACATAGGTCCGGGAGGTTCGCGTGCTCAAAAGCGCGCGTACCGGCTCCATGAGCTCACCAAACATGAATGACCCATGATCACCAAATTGCCCGCTGACGAGAGACAGCAGGTAAATCCTAAACTTCGGCGCGTCGGAGGTGCCTTTGATGGCGTTAAGCTTCTGAATCAGGTCGAGCGCGGTCTCAATGCCAGAGTTCTCCACATATCCGCCGTCCACCAAGCGCGCCTGCGGATGAGAGGTTATGCAGTCGTTTTTGACCGAGACTGTCGCCGCCGGCGTCACCCAGGGGAACCGAGCGCTCGTGAAGGCGGCTGTGCTGAGCGGAATATGAAGCGACCGGCTTTTGACCCTTTGGTCGGCCCCGGTGCCCGCGCGTTCAAGCGCCACAAGAACGCATAAGTCGGTGTCTCTCGGGTGCTGCGAATCGAAATCAAAGGGAGAGAAAACGGCCCGTTTGCCGCTGCCGGCATCCGTCGTGTTGAACAACAGCGCCGGCATGTTGTTGCCAGGCGCCCAATGGGATTGAAAATCGGCCCTGAACAGATTGGATTGAACGCCAATGGTCTTCTGGTTGCCGAGCATCCTGTCACCGGCATTCTCCAAAGTGTATTCGAGAAAGCGGGCGCGATCGAAGGCGGGAATCGCAAATGGTGAAAACATCTGGGTGAAATCAGTAAACAGGAAGCCAGCCACCAAAGGGGACAGGAAATCGGTTGCCAAAACGCTTGCAACGCGCTGCTCGACCGGCCCAGGCGCATCCAGATCTTTGACCCCCCCAACCCCCGCAAGGAAATCTGCGATTTTGGGGCATGTCTTGGCGTCAACAGCATTCAAATTTAGGGACGCATTTTCGGCGTGGAGCGCAGCGGCAAAGATTGCCGAACCGACGCTGCCTCCGGAAACACCGCTGATTGCAAACAGATGCTGGCGAAATGCCGGGCAAAGATCCTGCAGCCGTGCAAGAAACCGTGCCGCGTTATTGGCGGCATAAATCCCTCCGCCTTGAGCTGCCACAATGAACACGGGATATTCACCGAGCCTGTTGGCTTCTTCCACCCGGGGTTTTTGTAGAAGCCACTCGCGGAACGCGGCGGCTGCGGACATGCGCGGCTTTTCTGGCTGGCTGTTTGCTTCAGAGACGGTCCGCAGCTCGTGGTCGTCGCCTCCCAGTAAGGAGGCAAGCAGAAATAAGCCGCCAAAGACAACCGGAATAAATGGAAACGCAAGTCTGATCGTCAAGAGAGAAAAATGAACCGTAAGGCCAACGATGCAAATCGCAAACAGAGCGATCACGCCGAATGATCCAAAGAATTGAGCGAGCCTATCCGGCAGCATGAGGAATGCTGCTGTCAACAGCACGATGCCGGCGATCGAGAGTGCGAGAAACCTGTAACGTATGAAGTAAGCGTTGTTGGCGCGACTCGCCACAGCAATCGAGCGATCCCTTGATCCGATTCGCCAAGTCAATACCACGAAACAGACAAGCGTGATCAGCATGCCAATTGCCAGGATCAGGAGCATGTTCCGCTCAAACGCGAGCGCCTGGTCTTGAATACGGAAGATGCTGCCGACTTCCTCGACTTCACCAATCTTTCGCGCCGGCCGTGATGCGAATTGGCCTGCTGTGGCGGCGATGATCGGCAGTGCTCCAAGCAGAACTGGAGCAAGTCGTATATAGAAGGCTAGGCGCCCGGTAGGGTGGGGAATTTGAGGCAGGGTTGCAGTTGTGAGCTGAAACGCGCTAGCCCAGATTGCTATGGCGATCACGCCCAAGGCAGCGAATTCCCGGAACGTCACCCAACCTAGGTCGTCAGCGGCGATCCGGTAGAGTTCCTGAATCTGATCCGGTAGGTACAGCAAGACTGAGAGGGCTCCCGAGAGAACGATGATCCATCGAAGGTTGCGCAATAAAGTAAATAGCTGCTCGCGCACAGTCATGGCGTCATCTCCCTCACGCTATTCATGGAGATCGCTGGCAAGCCACTGAAACAGGCTCGGATAGTAGGCATTCGCGCCAGCTCACATTGAAAAGTATTGAGCCCGTGGAGTACGGGGCGAATTGAAACAGATAGAACGGCGTGACACGCTCTTAGGTAGCGCGCTTCCTATTGTGCACTTACCTACAGCAGTGTTCCGGGTTTGTCGATATGTTCAGGGTACGTGCGCAGAGTTTTCCTCCGAATGACTTTCTACTTTTTGCCTCGCGTGCAAATGCCTGCCGTCATACGACCGCAAACGCTCGGCGCCGACTGCACGCTTGCTCCTACGGAGAATACACGCTTACCCGGCACGCGCGAATTGGGTCCGCGACGAGGCTTCGAATCGCTCTCAACAGCGAGGTCTTGCTGCTCAAAAATAAGGTCTTGCGCTCTTGTTCATCGTGACTGCGCGCTGGAACGCAAGAAAGCGGCGTCGTCGCTGCTCTAGTCTAGCGGACTTGTGAAGTGAGGTCCGCGGTAGTTTGCGCCCCGTTCCGAGCGGCATCGGTGACGCATGCAGCGAGCCCGGGAGCGATGCTCGTCAGTAGTGACGTGCGTCAGCCTCACATTGAGCTATGTCCAAGCCGGATTCCTCTCGGAGGGCGGGCGACGTCGGGAGCCTTGCAGTTGAAGTTCTTTCGTTGGGTTGAGCGTATCGGGCACACGATCGGGCTGTTGCTAGCGATCGTGGCCATTGTCGCTATCGGAGTGATCGTCGGTCGCCCTGCAGAGAAGAGTGGCAATCAGCCGAATTTTGCAGGCGCAGAGCAGCAGCAAAAACGTCTCGCGGTCTTTCTCGACGGGACATGGAATAGTGTCAACAGCAACACCAACGTCTGGCGAATGCGCGCTCTGTGCACAAGTAAAAGCGCGGATGGCAAGCCTCAACTTGTCTACTATGAGGTGGGCGTTAATGGCTTTTTGGGCGGTGTTTTCGGTCAGGGGCTCGATGAGAACATTCGTCTAGCCTATGAGTGGCTCATCGAAAACTACAACGAGGGCGACGAGATTTTCATTTTTGGCTTTAGCCGTGGAGCCTTCACAGCCAGGGCGTTGGCAGGATTGGTTGCCATAAACGGGGTCCTGAAAGCTGGCTCTCCGATCGGAGTGACAGAGCTATTTGATCGCTACAAAAAGGGCGATGAGGAGAGCATTTGGCGATTGAAGGAGATCGCAGCGAGTGGAGACACCAGCAAGCTGACAGAGCAAGAAAAGTGGCTCTTGAAATACTCTCAGCCAGCCCAGGTAAAGATGATGGGCGTGTGGGATACCGTAGGGTCAGTCGGCTTGGCGGCAGGGAATATTCCAGGCATTAGCCGTTCCCAGTTCGATTATCTCCAGACAGGATTGCGGATCCATATCTTAAACGCCTATCACGCCCTTGCCATCGATGAGCACCGCAACGACTTTGCCCCCACGCTTTGGGATGTTCGTCACCCAAAAGATCCAAATGCGGTTGTTGCAAAGCCGCGCCCCCTTCTAGGTGTTGAGCAGCGATGGTTCGTTGGTGCACATGCTAATGTTGGAGGCGGCTATCAGACCGATCTTCTCGCCCAGGCACCGTTGCGCTGGATGATGAAGAAGGCAGAAATGCACGGGCTATCGTTTCGTTCGGAAGTCGATCTCGATGGCGACGCTGTGACTGCGGGAATCGCCGATTCGTACGCGTCCTTTGGCTCTGGTCTCTATGCCTTGTTCACTTCGCCTCTGTATCGCGCCATCGGAAAGGAGCCGGATATCAGGGAAGACGGTAGCCACATCAACGTCAATGAGAGCATCGACGCCAACGTATTCAAGCGATGGCGAGCTGATCCAAGTTATCGCCCGGCGAACCTCGTTGAGTGGGCGCGGCGCAAGAACGTTGACCCCGCCCAGTTTCAAACAAGCGTGCGGGCTGACAACCCCATGGTCGAGGTGCCAGACCCATAGTGAAGCGAGGGCGTCGCGAGGTGAAAAATCTAGGCCATTTTACCGCGACAGGTGACTTCGCTCGAACGTCGTGTGAATCTTTTGACGATTGCAGGGGGGATGTCAGAAGACCATCGGGTTCGAGTTCGGTCCGATGAACGTCACGCGCCTTGGTATGAAGGGCGAACTCATTTCGCATCAAGCCTCTCCTCGACGGCACCGAGCGCGGCGCTCACGCCGAGTATTGCTCTACGATCGCTTTGCCCCGTGCCGAGATTCCGTCCAGCATCGTGTCAAGCACCGGCTCTTTCAGCCCTTCGACCCTCGCCTGCTTCACGACGGCGCTGAGCGCGTCGGGAATTTTCTCTCCAAGCCCCACCAATCGCGCGATCATCTCGTCGGGATCCATTCTCATCAGTTCCGCCTGGCGCCTCCAATGCCGCGGCAGGATTTCTGAGAACTTGTAGTCGCCGCCGATCTTCATCGCCATGCGCAGCCGCCGCCGCTCATACTCGTCGTCGTCGTAAGGCACAAAGCTCAGGACGTCGTAGAGTGGCGCAAGAAACATCCGCCGGCCCGGCAGGTGGATGACTGAGAAGTTTTTCGCGTGCGCGTCGGTACCGAGCACCAGGAAGCTGAAGGAGATCATGTCAGCGAACGCCGCTTTGTCGGACTCCGCATCGGTGCTGTAGCGCAGCACGTCGTTAGAGATTTGCTCGATCGAGGGGCCACCCTCGCTCTGGTACTTGATGGCGGGATGCACGCCGAGGGCCTGGCACATGTCCTCCTGGTGGAAGCGTCTAACGACACCGTCCTTGTCGATCTCGCGGTCATACCGGGTGACGACGACCGCGACCTCCTCACCAAACGTGCCGACCCTGGCTTCGGCTGCCGTGATCCCGAGCTGGTTCGCAAGGCGCAGGCACACGTACTCGTTCTCGGTCGTGCCTCGCAGGTGAGGCATTGGCGGCTTGAGGATGTGTGTGGTCGCGCGGCGTCCGCTCGGCACGCCCCACCGCTTTCCGTCGAACAATAAGGCCATCTTCGGCTGCGCACCGGCGAGACTGAAATGCCCCCGGTCGCCGTCGCGGCGTCCCGTCCAGGTCCTTTCCTCGCGCAGGCGCTTGAGGCGGCTTGCGACCTCCGCCTCTTCGATCCACTAGACCTCCCGGGCGAATCTGCGTTGGCGTCCATCCACTCATCGGTGACAATCTGGATCGCGCCGGCGCAGTCCTCTCCGACCTTCGATAGCAGAGCGAACGCGCTGTTCGGCGACACGCCGTAGGTCTGTCCCCATTTCTGCAGAGTCTGGTCGTTATCCGGAAGCAGATTCCAGAGATAATTGGCTACCTTCGCGCCGGTGTGCTTCTTGGCTGCGAGAGGCAGGGACATCGAAAGCGGAATTTGAACCCTGTCGGCTGCGAGCCAACGATCGGCGTACTCGATGGCGAGGACGCCGTATCCGTCTGCTCGAGACGGCCGATCGGGATCCCGCCCATCAGGACGTTCATGAATTTACTCATCGCTGCCGTTTCCTGAGGAAGCTGGGCTCGCCGAGCGCGAGATCACCAGTGTCCAAGTCGTCGTCCCGGACAGGCCCCGGCAGACCCGCGATGTTCAGGTCGATCCCTAGCGTGGCAAAGGCCTTTAGCACCGTTCCGAGGCTTGGATTCTCGAGGCGGCCGGTCTCGAATTGCGAGATCCACTCCTGGGTGGTCCCCAGCTTCTCAGCAAGTTGCTTTTGGGTCAGCTTCCGCTGATGGCGGGCTTCCCGGACAGCCAGGCCTAGGTCGCCGATCGTCTTCAAAATCATGCCGGTGAGCCCATATGAGATTTAAAACATATGGCGGGTATATGATTTTTACGCAATAGCGGATCTTTATTAGTTTTACATGATAAGATGGAGATATGAGCTAAAACTCATGCCGGGGCGGTGAGTGCTCGTCCAGGTCTTGGATTAGCCCCGAGCGATCCGAAGACTTCGCCGTTGCGGGTCTTGCCGCACGCTAACCGTCCCGCCGCTGGAGTAAGTACCTTGGGGGACGTGCTATGCCCCGGCTTGAAAGCGGTAACGTCGGATGTCCCGGCCTCTGAGGGGGCGGTGGAACTCTATGGCATACAAAATGAGCCCTTCGCGGCCTCGACAGAACGCGCGAAGCGAGAGTATACCGGAACATACTGTGAACCATTCTTCCGGTTGCAAATCGTAAATCTGCTCTCGGCTTTAAGTCTTACGCCTTTTCCTGGGCTTAAGGCCGACTTGATAAGCTCTGGGATGTCGGCGCAAGGAGCGTGTGATCATTGTCCCTGTTCCGCCATTTGCATGACGACGCGTTCTTGGCCTTCTCGCGCGATCACAAGCACCTCTATGCTGCTTGTCTGCTCGATCTCCATGAGCGTTTTTTCTCGGGGGCGCCAGCATTCCCGACCCCTCAGCAGGTTGTGCACGTGATCTACGACGTCATGCGTGCCAATCCCACGATGTGGAGCGAAACCGATGATTTCGGCAGCCTGCCGGAAATGATTTCGGCCGGTCGCCGCCGCATTCGCAAGGCGGATGTCGCGCTCGCCTCTGAGAAAGGGGAGAAGGCGCTTGGCCTGGCACGGCAGCTCTATGCCCGGCTCCTTGCCTGGGGGTGGCTCGAGGAGGAGGAATATGGTCTGCGCGTCACCGTGGACATGGCGATGGGACCTCTCCTCGTCATCCAGCGGTTGGCCAGCCTCAACAAGGATCTGTCGCAGCGCTTTGGGGGGCTGATCGTCCAGATACGCCTTAATCTCGAAGCGGTTGAGAAGCTTACGCCCGAGGTCACCGATCGCAAGCAGCGCGAAGCCGCGCTCGCAGTCCGAGAGGCTCGCAACCAAGCGGACCAATTCACCAAGAGCTTGCGCGCCATTCTCGCCGACCTCAAGCGCATCAGGCGAACGGTGATGGAATCAAAGACCGTCGGCAGCCGGCTTGAGGCCTTCTTCGAGGAATTCGTCGACCAGCTGTTGCTGAAGGATTTCGAGTCCATCCTGACCGTCAACCATCCTTACCGGTTCCGCGACGCCATCGTCGACCTGGCGCGCAGAATTTCCTACACGCCGGCCACCATGCAGGTGCTGGCTGAGGAGTACGTCGCCGCCAGCATGGCATCCGACCTTGAAGACGGCCACACGGCGGCGGCCGACGACCTGCTGGCCATCGAGAACATCTTCGAACAGATCGGCGAGATGTTCGACCGGATCGAGACCTTCCGGCGGCAACTGGAGGCCCGCGTCCGCAACACCATCAAGTACGCGGAGCGCGGCGCACAAGGTCTGGTCGGCCGCGCCGGCGATCTCGTCCGTCGTCTCGACGCGCTCTTGCGAGACGGACGTCATGAACGCGCTACCGTCGAGTGGAACATCGAACCGCTTCGTTCTCCCTGGTCGGAACACCACCAGGCACCGACCCGTCAGCCGCGCCGGCCAGTCGAGGCGAGGGAGCTTTCGGCGCCGCCTTCGGATCCGCTCTATGAGCTCAGGAAGCAACTCCGGCTCGAATACATCGCGCGCATCGCGCCGCGTCCGGAGGACGTCCGAAGGTTTCTCGAGGGTCAGGTCCCGCCGTTCGGAACGAAGGAGGCGCGCTTCTTCGAAATCGGAACGGTCGACGACTTCCTCGCGTTCGACTGCGCTCGCCGCTACGCCCTGACCGGCGACGTGCCTGCGCAGATCGCCGGAAACTTCGAACTCGAACCGTCGCCAGATACGCCGCCTCACGACAGCGAATGGGTGCGATGCGCGAATTTCGTGATCCGTCGTCGCGGTCTTGGCAGCGGCTCTGGCAAAGGAGCGGCGCATGCTTAGCGAATTCGAGAACATCGAGCGCTCCGCGGGCGCCGACAAGGCGGCTGACCTGCGCAAGGCGCTGCACTTCCTGCTGCGCCGGCAGTTCGTGTTCGCGGGCGATCCCCGGACCGGCACCGTCTACAACTCCATCATGGACGGGCGCTTCCGTGACGCAGTCGACGGGTTTTTCGATACCTGCGGTTACCGCGTCCACCGCGATCCCGAGGCGCAGTGGGCGGGCATCGTCGCCATGGATGAAGACGTGCCGCTGCCGCGGATGAAATTGGACGAAACCATCGTGATGCTCGTCCTCGCCGCGTACTGGCAGCAGGAGATCAACGCAGGTGCGATGGAAGACCGCGCGGTCGTGGTCGCCACCCTGAACGATCTGTTCGACCGCTATCGGGAGATGGTGCAGCCCAACGGCGGCAGCGCCATCTCCAGTCAGCGTTTCCGCGACATTCTCAAGGAGGCTGCGCAGCGCAGCCTGGTCGAGATCGGCGACTTCGACAACGAGCAGCAGGACTGCGAGGTCAGGATCCGCCCCATGATCAAGCTGATCAGCGGTGGCGACGCCCTGCAGCGGCTGGAGCGATACATCCGCAGCGAGGAGGTACGCTTTCCCCGCGACGTGGGAGATCAGTCATGATGGAGTTGCGGCATCTCGCGATGGTGAACTGGCACCTGTTCGACGTCGCCGACATCGCCGTCGCCGGTCACATCGGCGTGCTGGGCGAGAACCGGTCGGGCAAGTCGACCATCCTGGACATGGCCCAGGTCGTTCTCACCGGCGGCAACCGTCGCTTCCTGCGCCTGAACGCGGTCGCCGGCGACAGCGGAAAGTCCCGCAGCGGATCCAAGCGCAGCGTCGTCGACTACTGCCTCGGTACGCTCGGCGAGGACCAGCGACGCCGGGACGAGGCCAGAACCTACGTTGCGCTCGGATTCGAGGATACCGACGGGGAGCGGCCTCCGGTCACGATCGGCATGGCTCTCGAGGCACGGAAATCCGACAGCAAGGAGACGGTGCTCGCGCTTTTTGTCGCCGTCGGTGCGGTCCTGACCGCAAAGGACTTCATCGAGCGCAAGGGCGCGCAGCAGTTCCCGGCTCAGTGGGAGGACGTGCGTGCGCGGATCGTGTCGACGGTCGGCGAGGCGAACTTCGTCAATCACCGGGACCGGGCCGGAGACTACGTGCGCGAATACATGCGTCATCTGGTGCCCCACGCGCCTTGGGGCGAGCAGAACGCGAGCGCTTTGCAGAAGTCCATCGTGAACGCGATGACGCTCGACCACAATCAGACCGCCACCCAATTCGTACGGGACTACATCCTCGAGGATAGCCGCATCGGCATCAAGGAGCTGCGCGAGTCCATCCAGACCTACCGGAACATCAGCGAGACGATCCGGAAGATGCGGGAGAAGCTCGACGCGCTGAAGGCGCTGCGGGCGATCCTGGCAAGTCTCGAGGAGACTCTGGAGACCAGGTTCCGCGAAGAGTGGATCGCCAAGCGGGCCAATTGGCTTGCGGCCAGGGCGACCAATCGCGACCTGCGGGCCAGGTTGCGCGACGAGTCGGAGCGGCGTGCTGCGGCGACGATCGAGCTCGCCGACATCGACGAGGACGTCAAGGCCATCGATAAGGAGATCGAACGGCTCACGACGGCGATCGCGGAACACGACGCCAAGACGGGCCGGAAGGAATTATCGCAGACCGCCATGATGGCGGACCACGCCGCGCAGCGGGCCCTATCCGAATTCAGTGGCCGGGTGGAAAGCATACGGCGGCTGCGCCCGCTGCTCGCCATGTACGGCTGCGGCTTTGATGAGTTCATTCCCGCCATCGAGAAGCTCGTCGGCGAGGCCAAAGCTGCGGAGATCGGCGCGGTGTCCGATGGACTCTCAGCGGCCGAGCAGGCGTTCGTGTCGTCGGCTCCGGCATGGTCGGCCAAGGTCGACGAGGCGCGGCAGGCGATCATGGCCGAAGCGTCTCGGCTGCGCGCGCAGCGCGGAGAACTGCTCGAACGCATCCGACAGCACGACTCGGGAAGTGCACGCGCGCACCTCGAGCCGGACACCGAACGACTGTGCCTCAGGCTCCGTCAAAAGGGCATGGCGCCGCGGGTGCTCTGCGAACTGATCGAGGTCGCCGATCCGGAGTGGGTGGGAGCCGCCGAGGCACTTCTCGGTCGTGACCGGGACGCAGTTTTCGTGGACAGGCCGGACATCGGCGCGGCGACCTCGATCTTCAAGGAGGGGCGCCGCGAGTTTCGGCACACCTCGCTGGTCAGCCTCAACAAGCTGGAGCAATTCAGAGCCAAGCCGGACCGCGGAACGTTTCCTTCGATCTTCCGTACGGATGATCCGGATGCCTTGTCGTTCATCATGCGGCGATACGGCTCCGTGCGCCTGGCCGAAACGGTCGAACAGTTCAACAAGCCGGGCAGGGCCCTCATGAAGGATGGCCTGTACGACGATGGCCTGGTGCGGACTCACCGTTCGATCGATCCCTCGCAGCACAAGATCGGCAAGGTGGCCCAGGCGAACGCGCTGCGGGCGCTGCAGGACCAGGCGGACGCGATTGACGACGCGCTTTCGCAGAAGGCGAGGGAGGTCGAGGCGGCCGATGGCGCATTCGCGGCCCTGAAGTCCCTTTGCGCCGACGGGAGCGCCAGCCTGAAGGCCTGCGCGGTAGCCTTCTCCGCCGCGCGAGCCGAGAAGATCGACGCGCAGGCAAGATTGTCGGCGCTTGACGGGGCCGGCGATGGCGGGCTTCGGGCGAAGAAGAAGGCTCAGCTCGACCTGAAGGAGCGCCGCCGCATCGAGCGGGAAACGCAGCAGAAGGCCTTCAACAAGCACAATGGCGAGGTGCGGCTCATCGAGGGCAAGCTCGGCGACGGCGAGAATGTGCCCGGCTCCGAGCTCAACTTGCGGGTCGCCCGCTCGATCTTCCTCAAGAACCGGCCGCTCTACGCCGCAAGCAAGGGCCGCGCGGCGTACCGGTCCCGCCTCGACGCTCGGGCGCAGAAAAGCGAAGCGGAGAAGCATCGTTCCATCGCCGAGAAGGCGCTGAAGGATGCAGGGGCCTCGGATGTGGAGCGTAACCGCATCGAGCGCCGAGTACGGGAATTCCTGAGCGGCTACTTCGACGATTTCGGAATGAGCTCCCAGGTCGGCATCGAAAGCGAGCCCCTGCGTGAAGTGAAGCCCTGGATGAAGCAGTTGATCGACGACATCGAGTCCAACGAGCTGCGCAGGTACGAACGCCAGGCGCGCGAGGCCGCCGAGAAGGCTTCGACGCTGCTCCGCGGAGAATTCATCAATGCGCTGACATCCCGGATCGGAAAGATGGAACGGGACCTGCAGTCGCTCAACCGTAGCCTCCATGCCCATCCCTTCCATAACGAGCGCTATTCGTTTCATCGCACCCAGGTCGTGGAATTCCAACCGATCCTCAAGATCATCGAGATCGGCAAGACCTCTCCTGAGGCCTTGGACATGCTGTTCCGGGGCGACGTGCCCGACGACTTTCCGCACAAGGACACGATCAAGGCGCTGGAGGCTTTGCTCGAGGATACCGAGAAGGACTTTACCCAATTCGAGGACTACCGAAATTTCTACACCTTCGAGATCCACATGGAGGACGTGGCGACCGGTCGCTCGACCCGATGGGAGCAACGTCGTGGCACCGGCTCCGGCGCCGAACAGCAGGTGCCGATCTACGTCGCCATAGGCGCTTCGCTCGCCGCCGTCTACGGAAGTGCCGAACGGCGCGCCGGCAAGCCCTCGGGCTTCGCGCTCGCGATGTTCGACGAGGCGTTCTCCAAGATGGACGGCCGAAACCAGCGCCAAATGATGGCGTTCTACAAAAAACTCGGCCTGCAGTTCGTGATCGCGGCGCCGTTCGAGAAGCGGGTGGCGGTGCTGGAGCACATGGATACGATCGTGGAAGTTGACCGGATCGGGGAGCAGTCGAGGGCAACGGTGGTTTCGCTGAAAGAAAAGGCCAAACGCGAACTCATGGCGATCGATCCCGACCTCATGTCCGACCAGGATCTCGCCGCCCGGCTCGCTGCCGAATAATCATGCCTCGCCGCTTCACAGACGCGAAGGAGCTGCTTGGCGATCTTCTCGACCGTTTCGAAGCCGGTGCCGCAAGTCCGATCGCGCATCCGGACTATGCGGCTTTCGCCTCCGTTGTCGCTGCCGACGCCTTCCTGAAGCGTATTCGAGAAGCGGAGGCTGCCGGCGCAGTCTCCCTTGGTTGGGGCCGCGGCGGCAAGCGGGACCAGGTCGCCCACGTGAGGCTGGCCTCGGCGGAGAGCTTATACCAATACCTCGGCCGCACCCCGGCGCCGCAGATCGCGCAAGGCGCCGCCACGAGGCTTGTCGGCGGATCGGCGCTGCACGATTCGCTGAAGACGAGCGCTGCTCAGATTGCCGAAGTGTGGGCACGGGGAAAAACATGGCACGGCTTTGCTTCGTCCGATGTCGATACACTGCGCCACGCGTTCGATCTTGCCCAGGCTATCCTGGACAACAAGCATCTCGACGTCGACTACAAGACGTTCTCGCGACGGACGGTGAAGCACAGTAAGACGCTGGAACGCCTCGAAGGCGTTGTGGTTCGGCTCCTGAGCGGCGTCCTGGAGTTTCCTCCCGGCGCGCGGCCTCGCGAGGCACTGCGGGCGATCGGGCTGGAACGTTTTGCGCCGCCGCTGCTGATCGCGGGTAAGATCGATCTTCATGGGGCCGATCTCTCCGGAGCCTCTCCGCTCTATCTGGGGATCGCGCCTAAGGAGGCGGATCATCTCCGCTTCCGGGAGCCGCCGGGTTACGTTTTGACAATCGAAAACTTCGCAAGCTTCAACAGGCACGTCGCCGAGGCCGACCCGGGTCGACAGGGCGCTACGCTATATATTGGCGGGTATCCCTCGCTTGCCACTCAACAGGCCCTGCGCACGATTTCGGCCATGGTGTCCGAACAAACCCCGTTCTTTCATTGGTCGGATATCGATCCGGACGGCACCTGGATATTCCACACAATCGAGCGCGCTGTCGGACGACCGATCCTGCCGCATCTCATGAGCGTCGAGATCGCGGAACGCTTTGGCCAGGTGCCGACCCAAAAGTCTGCTCCCGCTCGTTGCCCACCAAATTCCGGCATCGCTTCACTGGCGGCATATTTAGCCGAAGACGGAGCTAAAACCCTCGAGCAGGAAGAGCTTGATCCGGTTCTTCCCACGCCCCCGTAAGCGTTCGGACAGACGAGGGCGCCAGCCTGCGTAGCGGACACGCTTGGCCATTGGCTTAAAGCGAGTCGTGACAAGCCGGAGTTTTTGCTGGTTGAGGGGACACATGAGACCGGGCGTTGCGGACGCGCGATCCCAAGCATGTGACGGGAGACCACCGTTCGGCCAAGGCCATCACCTCTCGACTGCCAAGCTGGACTGTGCGGCGATCAATCGGCTGCCCCGAGAGTGCGGCCTTTGGCTGCGGCAATCCTATCTGCGCATCGGCTCAGTTACCGCTCAATCATCGAGCCTGTGATCGGCCACGTGGAGAGCGATGGGCACCTTGGCCGCTGTCATCTTAAGGGCGGGGACGAGCACGCCGCCAGCGTGGTCTTCACCGCCGCCGACCACAATCTCCGCCGAATCCTCAACCTGGCTGAGGCTTCCGTGGCGGCTATCCGAAGCGCCTTGTTGCTGACGCTCGCGGTCGTGCTCGAGCTTCGCCCCGCAATATGGAGAGTTGAGAGACCAGATTGTGCGGATCAAGAAGATTGCGACAATGAATCGAGCACTCGTCCCTTAAAGCCAGCAAAATCAAGAACTGATTTACGCGTCGGTAGCGAGCGGTGAGATCAACGGAGTATTTGAACGAGCTACGATGCAACAGCTCGTGCGGTTAGTCCGGCTCATCCCTCGTTAGCAAGCCGGCCGCGCAGGCCCGAACATGTGTCTGCCATGATCATCTCCCCATGGCTTTTGCAACGGCTGCTGCCACACTGTTTCCCTGACTTACCCAAAAATACCCAACTTCGATCTGAATGGGTGCATATGGGCGGAAGATCACGGCTAGCGTTCCCAACACTCGCGCCCCTGTAAGACGACAGGCACGTGAATTTGAGGGCCGAAGAGCCCAGAGGAGGGACTGATGCCAAGGACGCTAGCCGCACCGCGCGGCCATTCTTCTCACTTCGTCAAGGCTACTCTGATTTGCTCAACTCTCTTGTCCGGTGCGGCCGCATCTTTCGGCCAGGCGAAAGCGGAGGAGATCAACTGGCGCCAATTCGAGGGCGCTTCGATCGTTTGGGCTTACGACATCCATCCGTATGCTGACGCCGTTGCAGCACAGCTTCCTGAGTTCGAGAAGTTGACCGGCATCAAGGTGACGCCCGAGCTTTATCCGGACGATGCCTATTGGAATAAGCTAACCATCCAGCTGAGCACAAAATCGCCCTCGTGGGACGTCGTCGGCACGGGAATTCAACCGGCTTGGGATCTTGCACCCGGTCAACTGCTTGAGCCGCTCGATCGCTATCTGAACGACCCGAAGCTCACATCGGCAAGCTATGACTACAAGGACTTCTTCCCCGCATTGCGTGATGCGCTGACCTGGCAAGTCAATGGCGGCCAGATCGAACCGGGCCGGGGGCAGGTGTGGGCCATTCCGCACGGGTTCGAGAACATCCAATTGTTCTACCGCAAGGACATTCTGGACAAATACGGTATCAAGGTTCCGACGACCCCGCCGGAAATGTCGGCGGCATGCGAAAAGCTGAAATCTGCCGATCCGGCGATCACGCCCTTAGGGGTGCGGGGCGTTCGCTTTTGGAGCAGCATCCACACAGCTGCGATCTCGATCGCCAAGTCCTATGGTGTACATGACTTCGTCATGAAGGACGGCAAGTTGGAAACCGGTCTCGATTCTCCCGAGTCGATCGCCTTCCACAAAGACTATGTGGACATGATCAAGAAGTGTGCCGCCCCATCCTTTGCCAACGACAACTGGTACCAGGTGGTCGACGGCATCAATTCGGGTCGGACGGCGATGGCGATCGATTCCAACATGTTCGGGTTCTGGAACGATGTTGCCGGCAAGCCCGCTTCGGGCAAGATTGCCTTCGCTCCGCCACTGCGCGCGCCGAGCGGTAAGACTTTCGAATCGAACATTTGGATCTGGTCCTTAGCCATGAATGCTGCTTCCCAGAAAAAGGGCGCGGCCTGGCTGTTCATTCAGTGGGCGACGTCTAAGCAGGTCGAGCTGAACGGTGCCATCGCCGGCAAGCTCGTCAACTCGCCGCGCGCTTCGACCTGGAGCGACAAGGTTTGGCTCGACTATGCAGCCAAACCGGAATTCACAAATTTCGTGGATACCTTCAAGAGTGTCCAGGACAGGGCTGCGCTCGCTTTTACGCCGCGCGTAGGGTTCGCCGAGGCTATGAATGCCTGGGCAGTTGCCATGCAGAAAATGGTGAATGGTGCGGACGTGAAGGCGACATTGGCCGACCTCGCCTCCGAGATCCGCTCCTCCATGTAAGGCAACCGGGGGCGGCATCAGCGGATTGCCGCCCTCACCATGCCCGCGCATCTTTCGAGACGTGAGCGATGAACCTTCGAGGCATCGACGCAACCGTGACGCTACAATCATCGGTAGGCCAACTGGCACCGTCCAAAAAAGAGCAGATGCAAAACGCCAAGCAGCATGCTCTTGACTGGGGGAGCCTTGCTGCGATCGCTCCTGCGATCATCATACTGCTTGGATTTCTTTTTCTATTTTTCTATGGCGTCTTCCAATCGCTGACCGATCTCAGGTTTGGCCGTCCCCTGGTTCGCTTCGTTGGATTCACTAACTATGAAGTCGCAATCAAGACCCAAGATTTTTGGAACAGCGTGCGTGCGACCACCGTGTATGCCTGCTCCGCCGTGCTCGCGGAAGCGTGCTTTGGGCTTGCGCTCGCCAAGTTGTTTGCAAGCCGCGTGTTTCTTGCACAACTGATGCGGCCTGTCATTCTTCTTCCGTTGGTATTGCCGCCAATGAGTGTTGCCTTGATGTGGACCACAATGATGGATCCACAAAACGGGATCCTGAACTATTTGCTTTCACTCGTCGGAATTGGCCGCTTTGCCTGGATTTCGGACGCCGGTACGGCGATGTTCTCGCTGGTTGTCATCGACATCTGGACTTACACACCATTTTATGCGCTCATCATCTTCGCCGGTTTGCAGGGCATTAACGAAGAGGTCAGAGAGGCCGCGCGGATCAATGGTGCCAAGGGTTGGGCGACGTTTCTCCATATCGAGCTTCCGCTCGTCGCACCGTATATCCTGATCGCCGCAGTCTTCCGGCTGATCGAATCGCTCAATCAGTTTGATATCATCTTCGGAACAACGCAAGGAGGCCCGGGCGACAGTACCTCCGTGCTCTCGGTTCGCGCCTATATCACGGCCTTTCAAAACCTTGCCTTCGGGCGTGGGGCCGCGCTCATGGTCGTCAACTGGTTGATGGTGCTTCTCGGGACCTTGGCCATGGTAAGATTGTGGCGGTTGGTCCGGCAGCGCGTAAGCTAGAGGAGGCCGGCAATGCGCTTCAATCGTTCAACGCCTGCAAGCTTGGTTCTCAATGGGCTGGTTGTTGCATGTACGCTCATCCTAACGTTCCCTCTGGTCTGGATCGTAATGATGTCGCTGAAGCAGCAGGCCGATGTCATGACCTGGCCGCCGCGCTTTGTCTTCACTCCCACATTTGAAAATTTCCGCGTTCTGTTCGATGCCGCCCAGGCGGGGGCAACAAGCTACGGCACCATCAAGGTTGATTTCCTGACGCCGGTCACCAACAGCGTCGTGATCTCGCTTGGCGCGGTGCTCGTATCGCTGATCGCCGGCGTGCCCGCAGGTTACGTCTTGGCAAGGCGTGAGATTCCTATGAAGGAGGACATCGCGTTCTTTATTTTGGGCTTCCGTTTCGCGCCGGCACTCCTTGTCGTCATACCGCTGTTCAGCGTGTTCCAGTCGATGGGCCTTTATGACACTTATTTCGGTATGATCTGGGTTTATCAGGTGGTCACGCTGCCAATGATCATCTGGCTGAGCCGATCATATATCGAGGACATCCCAAGGGACATTGAGGAGGCGGCGGCCATGGATGGTGCAAAGCCATTCCGTGTCGTCTGGCACATCGTTCTTCCGCTTCTCAAGCCCGGCCTCATAGGCGCTTCATTGCTCATTTTCTTGCTTGCCTGGCACAATTTTGCTCTCGGCTTGATCCTCAGTTCAACGAAAGCACCGGTCACCGTCGCCCTGCTCAAGCTGCTCAATCCAGGCGTTCAGTTCTATCCGGTTATGGCTGCGGGTCTGGTGGTGACCATGATTGTGCCGGTCATCCTGATCATGCTTGGCCAGCGTCATCTCGAACGTGGCCTAACCTTTGGGGCCGTGAAATGAGCCCCAGGCCATTGATGTTCTTCGGAACGACCAATCTTGACCTCTGCTTCAACGTCGAGCGGCTTCCGACGCCGGGTGAAAGCCTGATGGGTAGCTTGAAACAGAATGCCGGAGGCAAGGGCGCCAATCAGGCGGTCGCCGCTGCTCGGTTAGGGCTTCGGCCGAGCTTCTATACCCGGCTTGGCGATGATGGCGCCGGCCAGTCGTTGCTGCAAGCGCTGCGTGAGGCAGGTGTCTGCCTTGATGCTATTGAGGTGTGCCCAGGCGAGATATCTGGTTCTGCTCTCGTCCTCGTCGGCGACGACGGCTCCAACATGATTGTCATAGACCCGGGAGCCAATGCAAATGTCACCCCGAGCATGATCGAGAAGGCGGCCGAATTCATTGAGCGGGACGCAATCATCGTAGCCGAGATGGGCATGCCGGTCCCCGCGCTCAATCACCTTTTTGCGTTGAAGAGCGTCAAGGGATTCGATCTCATTTTCAATCCGGCTCCCGTGAGGGCGGGTCTGTCGCCGGAGGCGTGGAGAAGTGTCGATTTCGTCACGCCAAACCAGACCGAAGCGTTCGAGCTCACCGGTGTCGAGGTGCATGACTTCGACGGTGCCGCTCGTGCGGCTGGAAAGCTTCTCGATCTCGGGCCGAAAGCCGCGCTGATCACGCTCGGGGCGCAGGGAGCTTACTACGCCGATGGCAGCGCGACATTCGCGCTCCGGGCATTTCCTGTGAAGGTCGTTGATACGACCGCGGCAGGCGATGCTTTTAATGGCGCTTTCGCGGCCTCTCTTGCTCACCGGTTGCCGGTACGAGAAGCAGTCAAAAAGGCGCTCGCGGTTGCCGCCTTGTGTGTGACGCGACGCGGCGCCCAGAGCTCGATGCCTAGCAGTCGGGCCGTGGACGAATTTCTGAATTCACAATCGATCTTGGAGTTGGAATGACCGAACAGTTCTCAGTTGCAGACAGGACCGTGCTTGTGACCGGTGCAGGTGGAGGCATTGGCTCAGCGATCGCCAATGCTTTTCGTCAAGGTGGTGCGAACGTCCTGGCAACCGACACAAATGTCGACAGCCTACGGGAAATTCTGACTCGTTTGCCGCACGGCAACGGCATCCTGCCGATGAGCATGGACGTGTCACGAGAAGATGATGTCGGCAAGGTGCTTGATGAGATCGCCAAGCGCTTCGGCAGGCTTGATGTGCTAATCAACAACGCCGGAATAAAGTCGGCTCAGGCGCTTCTGACCGGAAATGTCGATCGAATAGAAAAAACCATCCAGATCAATTCCGTCGCCGTGCTTCGTTGCGCGAAGCAAGTCATCGAGCGCTTCATGAAAAGCAAGGGCGGCCGCATCGTCAATATCGGGTCTTCGTTGTCATCCCAGGGTGCTGTTTTCAACTACCAAGCCGGCGGCGCCGACTATTGCTTGTCAAAAGCCATTGTACACGATGTGACAAAGCTGCTCGCTTACGAATGTGCTCCGCTCCAGATCAACGTCAACGCAATTGCTCCTGGAATTATCGATACACCCATGCATGGGCGTCCGCGGGAGGAAACCGAAGCACGCCATAGTGGCCGAATTCCGCTGGGCCGGGTTGGACTACCGGAAGATATCGCAGGGCTTGCAGTGTTCCTGGCCAGCCCGGCAGCCTCCTACATGACCGGGCAAATTGTCCATGTGAATGGTGGGATGCTGATGAATGGTTAGCGTTAGCTCCAATATCAACTGGCCGCCGATAGACGGGATCATCTCCGATTTGGATGGCGTCGTTTATCGTGGCGGCACCGCAATAGCGGATGCCATAGAAGCGTTTGCGAGATGGCAGAAAGCCGGCGTGCCATTCTGCTTTGCGACCAACAATTCAACGCATAGTCCGCAGGACGTCGTCGGCAGGCTGAGAGGATGTGGTCTTTCGATCGCGCCGTCTCAGGTCGTTACAAGTGCAATCACCGCCGCAGAACTCGTTCGAACCGACTATCCGCAGCTGACGCGAATCTATGTCATCGGAGCTCCCTCGCTTGTGACGGCCCTGCGAGATGTCGGGCTGGAGGTCACTGATCGAGCGCCTGAAGCCGTGGTGATGGGGCTAGACCGGGGTATCACGCATGACAAGTTGCGGATTGCGGTTGAGGCGATTCTCGATGGAGCTGTGTTCATAGGAACCAATCCCGATCTTCTGCTGCCAACGGCCAGCGGGTTCGAGCCCGGCGCGGGTGCGACGATTGCAGCAGTCGCCGCTGCGACGCAAGTGCAGCCTTTGATCGTTGGAAAGCCGCAAGTGCCGATGATCGAGTCAGCGCTCTCACGCCTGGGTACGAAGCGAGGGTCGACCATCATGATCGGAGATCAAGTTCCTACCGATATTCAAGCCGGAAAGAGGGCGGGGCTTGCCACGGTGCTTGTTACAACCGGTGTGCCAACGCGTCAGGATCCGTCCTTGATGGCCCCCGACTTCACCGTATCGAGCTTGCGCGAGATTGAGGTCAGTGCTGCTCGCGCGACTCAACCGCGACAGAGGAGGGCCTAATGGCCGACGTTCGCCTAGAGGGCCTCAAGAAGACGTTTGGGACGATCGAGATCCTGCATAACATCGACCTGACTATCGATCACGGCGAATTTGTCGTCTTCGTTGGCCCGTCCGGGTCGGGCAAGTCCACGCTTCTGCGAATGATCGGCGGGCTCGAGCCCATCAGCGGTGGGCGTCTCCTCATCGACAACGAGGTCGTCAACGACATCGATGCGGCCGATCGGAACCTCGGGATGGTCTTTCAAAGCTACGCTCTCTATCCGCATATGACGGTGAAGGAGAACCTGGCCTTTCCCCTACGCATGGCCAAAGCCCCGAAAGCCGAGATCGCCGCCAAGATAGCCAAAACAGCCTCGCTCTTGCAGATCGGCCATCTATTGGAACGCAAGCCTCGACAGCTTTCAGGAGGGCAACGCCAGCGCGTCGCGATCGGGCGAGCCATCATGCGAGAACCCAAAGTGTTCCTGTTCGATGAGCCCCTGTCCAACTTGGACACCGAGTTGCGCGTGCAAATGCGTGTTCAGATCGCCAAGCTTCACAACCAGCTCGGAAATACCATGATCTATGTGACGCATGACCAAGTCGAGGCGATGACCATGGCCGACAAGATCGTCGTCCTCAAGGACGGCAACATCGAACAGGTCGGCAGCCCCCACGATCTCTATCACAATCCGGCGTCGCGCTTTGTGGCAGGATTCATCGGCTCGCCGAAGATGAACTTCCTGGGCGGCAAGGTCGAGACGGCCCACGAACATGGCCTAGACGTGCGACTGGAGGCCGGTTCTACAATCTTCGTTCCGGTCCAGCCGGACCAAAGCCTGGTTGGCAAGCCGGTCACTGTTGGTATTCGCCCTGATGACTTCTCCTCGCCGGCACCGGGGCAGCAGGCAATCTCTCTTGGGCTCGACGTGGATTTCGTTGAGCATCTCGGTAACGTCACGTACGTCTACGGTGTTGTTGGAGATGAAGCGGTCGTTGCCAGGGCGCCAAAATCCGGTTCGCGCAATGGCGCCGAAAAGCTCACTCTCGCAGCTGCTCCAGCCGACTGCCACCTGTTCCTCAGCAATGGAAGGGCCGTCCGACGGTTGCAAGCGCCTGCGACTTGGAGCTAGTCTCGACGTTAGCCGTGCAATGATGCCGGCTCAGGACCTTTAATCGGACGGCTGAGGTGAAGGGAGCTGGCATCAGGCAGTTCTTCCGGAATTCCCGCTCGTTTGTGCTTGGAGCAGGAATCGGGTCGGGCATGACCGCCAGGGCCGCGGAGCGGGCGGGCGCAGATTTCGTGCTCGCGCTCAACGCTGGCCGGTTTCGCGCGATGGGAGGGTCGTCACCCGCCTCAATCCTTCCCATACGAAACACGAACGAGTTCGTAGCTAGTTTTGGTCGAACCGAGATCCTGCCCAGCACGAAACTGCCGGTGTTTTTTGGCGCCTGTACCTTCGATCCGCAACTCGATGTCGATCGCTTTCTCGATCGCATCATCGGGTGGGGCTTTTCCGGCGTAACAAACTTCCCCTCCAATATCCATATTGACGACGTCAGGAGGGCAATTCTTGAGAAGTGTGGGCTCGGTTATGAGCGGGAAATCGAACTCCTGGTGAAGGCGGCAAGACGTGGCCTCATGACGGTTGCCTATACCCGCACCCAGTCGGAAGCAAGACGCATGGTTGACGCCGGAGCCGAGGCGATCTGCATCAACTTCAATCTCAACCGGGAGTACGAAGGTGGCGCCGATCCGTCCATCAGCCTATCGGAGCTGGCTGCACGGACAAGCGCGGTCGTGCGCGCGGCTCAATCTATCGACAAGGGCGTGATCTGTTTGCTTGGTGGCGGGCCGATTACGAAGCCGGACGAATTGCTGGACATATGTCGCGAAACGGGTGTTAAGGGGTTCATCGGCGGCTCATCGCTCGATCGCGTCCCACTGGAGATGTCGGTCCTTGAAGTTACCTCCGGGTTCAAGACCATCCATTTGCTGCGCGAGAAAGTTGATTTGCTCGAGCGCCAGCTCCAGCTGAGCGGCTTCACGCACGGCATCGTTGCGCAGTCCTCAAGCATGAAGCGTGTACTCGAGACCGCAAGGCGCTTGGCTGGTAACACAAATCCTGTGCTGGTGTGGGGCGAGGCGGGATCAGGCAAACGACGCGTAGCGAGCCTCATCCATGCTTTCAGCGATCGAAAGCACACGAAGCCGGCGCTGTTTCAGTGTCGCCGCGGCCCGGCGATCGACACGATCGGTGCGCTGTTCGGCTCCGAGGGCCATGCAAACAGGAAGCGACAACTGTCGCTCCTCGAAGCCGCGAGCAATTCTGCGATCTTGCTGATGCATGTCGATCAGTTGAGCTCGGATGGGCAAGAGCGTCTGGCCGACTATCTCGAGACGGGTAGTTTCACCCCCCTGTACGGCGTATCGGCTCTGAGATCGAATGCTCGCATTGTCGCAACCGCAACTGTCGCTCGCGGAGCCGGTTTGGAGAGTGTTCTATCCCCACGCCTTCTTTCACTTTTTGTCGGGTTAGACATCGAGCTTCCCGCGTTGCCGAATCGGCTGGAGGACCTTCCGCAACTCATTCAGCATTTTACCGTAGAGGCCAAGGGGGATTCGAACGCTCAAATCTTGGCGATCGAAAAATCTGCGTTCTTAGCGCTGGCAGGCCATCATTGGCCCGGAAACTTGAGAGAACTACGCCAGATCGTCAATCAACTTGTCGCGCAGAAAGATGCTCATATAGTCGCGGAGGTACTTAAGCCGTTATTGAGCAGTGGCGTACACCCCAAGCCCACATCGGCGTTCTCGGAGCGCGAATGGATCATCGAGGGCCTGAAAAGAAACAGGCTTCATCGCGGAAAGACTGCAGATTTTTTAGGACTTTCGAGAAAGACACTTTACAACAAGATGAAGAAGCTGCGGATCTTAGAGTAGCCTGATTTCGCTTTTTTCGGTCTGTTTCCTTCGAAGTGGCCCGCCCGCCAGCAAGAATTGTGGTCGCGATAATTCTTGTTGGCCACCGCTGACTAACTCCATCTCGTCCTCAATCCTCATCGCAAGATCCTCTTCCCGCACATGCAATATACCTTGCAAACTGGAACTAAGTCGTCTCTCGGCCACCGAGATTTCGGATTCAGTAGCAGCAGCGAACATCGTTTTGAAGTTTAGGCTTGCGAACCATTCCATACGCCGAAGCTCGATCTCCCGGCCTGGACTTACCGCCATGCCAACCGTCGGCCACTCAACGATCGATGCAGGTGGGAAATTAATTACGCCGGAAATTCCCGCACCTTTTAGTGCGTCCCGAAAATCTTCCCAGCAAGCAAAAGGGTCTATCATGACCATCGCCGCATAAACGTGAGCACCTCCCGTGTCGGACAGTGCTCGCAAATCTCGCAAAAGGCAGTCGTTCCAGTCAATGACAGGCAACGTTGCCATCACAAGCAACGATCCTTCTGGCAGGCTTCGCAAGGAAGGAGCATAGATCCGCAGCGGCAAGCCATCGACTGCTGCCGAGACATCGGTGGCAAGCCTGGAGACAATTTTAGCCTTCACGGATCTATCCGATCTGCTCATCTCGAAGTCATAACCCTTATATAGACGATTTTTCGATCTCGTGTAGACCACCGTTGAGACGCAGAATCGTATCGATACGAAGCGAGGCGGGCAACTCAGGCTCCCCCTCCCGCCGGTAAGCCAATCCTAAGAAAGGTTGCAGAGACGCCGCCGCACACTAATTCAATGACGGCCAGATCCGTACCTGAAGTCATGGCGCCCGGATTGCTCTACAGGGCGGACGATGCTGCGCAATCCTCTACATAACGGCGTGGCCTGACTTTCAAAGACCCGATTGAGCCGGAGCTGCCCATCGCGATGAGACGGAGTCTTGGGTGGACTGTTGAGGCATCCAGAAGTAGAGGAACAACAACCTACCTCGGATCCTAGCGGTCTAAGAGTCCATCTGTGAGACAAATGAGGTCGCGTCAGTTCGGCGTTTCCGTCAAACGGATCGTGTCCCGTGGCGTGGTGTAGCTGAGTGCGGGTCACCGCGTTCGCCGGCATGGGCCGGATCGGTCAGCTGGCGATTGCCGGGAAGCTGACGGCGGGATCATCGCCCAACGGGGCGATGGTTTCCAGTGTCATGTAGCGGCCGCGTTGGACCGCCCACTCGTCGTTCTGTTCGAGCAGGATGGCGCCGATCAGGCGGGTGATGGCGTCCTCATTTGGGAAAATGCCGACCACTTCGGTTCGGCGCTTGATCTCGCCATTGACCCGTTCGAGCGGATTGGTCGAGTGCAGCTTGGCGCGATGCGCGGCCGGAAAGCTCATATAGGCGAGCACGTCGGTCTCGGCCTCGTCGAGGAAGCCGGCGAGCTTCGGCAGTTTGGGGCGGAGCTGATCGGCGATGCGCCGCCACTGGGCCTTCGCTGCCTCCGCATCGTCCTGGGCGAATGCGGTGGCGATGAAGGCGGAGACGACGCGCCGGCCGCTCTTGCCCGCATGCGCCAGCGCGTTGCGCATGAAGTGGACGCGGCAGCGCTGCCAGGTGGCATTGAGAACCTTTCCGATCGTGGCCTTGATCCCCTCATGGGCGTCGGAGACCACGAGCTTGACGCCGCGAAGTCCGCGGCGGGCGAGCTTGCGCAGGAACGCGGTCCAGAACGTCTCGGCCTCGGACGGGCCGATATCCATGCCGATCACCTCGCGCCGGCCGTCGCTGTTGACGCCGACCGCGATGATCACCGCGACCGAGACGATGCGCCCGTTCTGGCGCACCTTCACGTAGGTCGCGTCGATCCACAGAGAGGGCCAATCGCCCTCGATCGGGCGATTGAGGAAGGCCTTCACCTTGTCGTCGATCTCGCCGCACAGCCGCGACACCTGGCTCTTGGAAATCCCGCTCATGCCCATCGCCTGCACCAGATCGTCGACCGAGCGGGTGGAGACGCCCTGCACGTAGGCCTCCTGCACCACGGCGGTCAGCGCCTTCTCGGCCATCCGCCGCGGCTCCAGGAAGCCGGGGAAGTAGGAGCCTTTGCGCAGCTTGGGAATGCGCAGCTCGACCGTGCCGGCGCGGGTCTCCCAGCTCCGGTCGCGGTAGCCGTTGCGCTGGACCTGCCGTTCCTGGCTCTTCTCCCCATAGGCCGCCCCGGTCAGGCCCTCGACCTCCAGCTCCATCAGCCGGTGGGCGGCAAAGCCGATCATCTCGCGCAAGAGATCTGCATCGGGGGTCTTCTCTACGAGCGTGCGCAGGTTCATCATGTCGTCGGTCATCGGTGGTTCCTCGAATCAGGTTGGCTGTCGCAATCCAAACCTTACCGACGAATCATCGATGACCACCCGCAAAGCCGCTCGCTCGCTACGGCGCTATTGAGGGCGCGCTTCGCGAGCGGCTTTGCTAATCAGCTACACCACTCTCTGGGAGTACGTCATGCCAAGCTGATGGTTGCTTGTGGGTGGAAGTCCCATCCGGCCAAAGCCGCAGCAGGCAAGCCGGGACCGAGTCTTGCGGGCGTCGCGGCAACGCGGGGTTCGAAGTGTAGACAGGAATCATGCGGGGTGCGGGAATGAGCCTCGAAAGGTGGATGTTCGCGGAGGCCGAGTGTGTTCCCTAGTCACGAAGGCAGCATGAGCATTGTCGTTATGCGAGACGATGCCGCTCCGTCGGGGTCGATGGCCGCATCACGCATGGAAGGCAATCCTCGGAACATGAGAGGCCCGACCGGGTCCATTGGATTGGTCTCCAGTGGGGGACAGCGGCAAGGCACTGCCAGAGCCGCGGTCCGAGCTGAGGTCGGGAGTCGGACTGGTCAATAGTACCTGTGAAGTCGTCGAAGGAAACGAGACGTATGGAGGGAAGGGGCCGGCCCGAGGGGAGCCCGCGCGAGAAGGCCAGGGTCCGGACCCAGAGACGGGTTGCCTTGCCGCCGAACCTCGATCGGGTGAACGCGGCGGCCAAGCAGGCTGCCCAAACCCGGTTCACAGCCTTGCTGCACCACATCGACGAGGACGCTCTGCTTCGGGCGTTTCGACGACAAAAGCGGCAGGCCAGCGCGGGGGTCGATGGGGTAACGGTGGCGAAGTACGAAGAGGAGCTCACGGATAACATCCGCGACCTCTGCGGACGGGTCCACACTGGTCGCTACCGGCCACAGCCGGTGCGGCGAGTCTACATCCCCAAAGCCGATGGCGGTAAGCGACCTCTCGGTGTGCCGGCGCTAGAGGACAAGATTGTCCAAAGCGCCGTGGCCGAGATGTTGAGCGCTGTCTATGAGGCCGACTTCCTCGGCTTCTCCTACGGCTTCCGGCCGGGGCGGAATCCTCATATGGCGCTTGATGCCCTGCATACGGCGATCATGAGCCAGCGTGTGAACTGGGTGCTCGATGCCGACATACGCAGCTTCTTCGACTCGGTCGACCACGAGTGGCTGTTGCGGATGGTGGCGCACAGGATCGCCGATCCTCGCATCCTACGGCTCATTGAGCTGTGGCTGCGGGCCGGTGTTCTGGAGAGCGGCGAGAAGCAAGAAACGGACAGGGGTACGCCGCAAGGCGCGGGCATCAGCCCGCTCCTTGCCAACGTCTTCCTGCACTACGTCCTCGATCTCTGGGCCCACCAATGGCGCCGTCGCCATGCACGCGGTCGCGTTGTGACCGTGCGCTATGCCGACGACTTCGTCATGGGCTTCGAGAGCAAGGCGGATGCGCAGGAGATGCTCTTGGCCCTCAAGGTGCGGCTGGCCAGCTTTGGCCTGATGCTTCATGAGGGCAAGACGCGACTGATCGAGTTCGGCCGGTTCGCGGCCCTCTCGCGTCAGCGGCGCGGCGAGCGGCGACCCGAGACCTTCGCCTTCCTCGGCTTCACCCACTACTGCGGACGGACCCGGGACGGCCGGTTCATCGTGAAGCACAAGACGGAAGGGAAACGCCTGACGCGCAAGCTGACGGCGTTGCGCCAGGACGCCTGGCGGCTCATGCACGAGTCATTGGCCACGCAGCACGAGTGGTTCGCCGCTGTTCTGCGTGGACACTACGGCTACTACGGCAGGCCGCACAATTATCCAGCGCTCAACGGCTTCTACCGCGAAGTGCGTCGGACCTGGATGCGCTGTCTGAGACGGCGCAGCCAGAAAAGTCGGCGCATGGGCTGGTCGGAGTTCGAGACCCTGACGGCTCGCTTCCGTCTGCCCGTTCCACGCATCACTCGCACTTGGGCGCAGGCACGGCTATGACGCGGGTTACCCTCGGGAAGAGCCGGGTGCGGGAAAGCCGCCTGCCCGGATCTGTGAGGGCGAAAGCCAAATGGCTGAGCTACTCGACCACGATCGATCGAGCTTTGCGTTGTTCCCAATGTGGTGGCCGCACGCGTGACGCTTCCTTCCCTGGCAACTGTCACAAAAGCCCGGATGGCATTTAAAGGAACTTCGTCGTCTTGAGCCGTCATGATCTGCTCCGGGACCAGAATCAAAGCCCATCACAATATCTGATGCCATGGCCGGATCGCCACGCATAAAATCCTCGTGGGGGCACGCCTGCGCCGTGAGCGCGCGACATCAGTGTCTCGCTGGTTTGTCAGGCTTAAGTCTTTTTGCCGCGTGCTGGCTTCGGCTTACGGCCTTTAGGTAAGGTTGCGGGCGGCGGGGAGCCCTTGGATGGCCGAACAAACAGCTCGGAGACCTCTACGCCGAGCGTATCGGCAAGGCGATCAAGAAGATCGACTGTCGGGTTCGCTTGTTGGCGCTCAAGTCGGCTCATGTAGGAGCCATCAACTCCTGCATCGTAAGCCAATTGCTCTAGCGGAATACCGCGCTGGACGTGGATCCGGCGCACATGTAAGCCACGAGCGCACGAGCTCTCATGCGCGACAGCAGCCATTTCGAGGGTCATCAAACCACTGGCTATAACCGACCTAAAACACCAACAAATTGGCGGTTCTAGGCCGACTCGAGAATGGGAGTGCTACAAGCGAGCACTGGCGGCGCCGTCTGCTAGAGCGAGTTGTGGATCAGATTTCTCGGCAGATGACTTCCGTCGTGCTTGCAACCACTAGGCAGGAAATCGGTTTCAGCATTGTGCACATCTTCCCTTCAGCGTACCGAACCGAACGGGCGTTCGAGCATGCGTCTGATGCGCACCGGCTGAGCACCGATGTGGAAAGCCACCGCTTCGCGGTCCAGCGCGCGCTCCGACTGCGTCGAACGGTTTCGCTGGCGCAAATAGTCTAGCCACGTCGGGCAATGATACCGCTCCGTCCACAGTTCGGGATCCGCTATATCGCGCGCAATCGACCACCCGTAGGCACCGTTACGCCGTCGAATCAGCTGGATCTCCTGCATGAGATTGTGGAAGCGGTGCGCATTCTCCTGTGCGACCCGATATTCAATCTCCACCACAAGCGGTCCACTGCGGCCGGTCAGCGCTAGCCGCACCTCTGGGTCGGCCAGGAATTCAGCCTGTTGGCCCCGTTCGCCAATGTGCGGCATGGGAAGCCAAAGCCCAAGGACTGGGGAGACGAGCATTAAAACTGCCGAAACCATGAGCGCTGTATCCACTCCAGCGGCATCAGTTAGTTGGCCCCAACCCCAGCTACCAATAGCTATCCCGCCCGAGCTCACGGCCTGATAGGCCGCGAGCGACCGTCCCGCCACCCAGCGTGGCGCCGAAAGCTGCACCCCAACGCTAAACAGCACCCAGGACATCATCCACACCACCCCCGCCAAGATCAGAGCGGCTGCTGTGAGAACTGGCTCGCGACTCAGTGCCACTGCGGCCATGGCGCCACCCATGGAGAGAGTGCACGCGCGTATCGCTGCCTCTCCATTCATGAGCTTTCGCAATCTCGTGATACTCAGGGCGCCGATCACAGCGCCCAGACCGAACGCGCTGAGCATGATGCCATAGGTCTGCGCGCCGCCATGCAAGAGATCGCGAGCTACCAGGGGCATGAGGGCAATGATCGCCCCGCCGATCACTCCAATGACCATTGAGCGCGTCAGCACGGTCCTGATCGGTGGAGAATTGATGATGTAGCGCACACCCGACACGATGGCACGGTTTAGCTTTTCGGGCGGAAGAGGAGCGGGTTCCGAGATGCGCTTCCAAAAGAAAAGCGCGAGTATGAGCGGCAGATAGAGTAGCGCGTTGAGGGCGAACGCTGCCCTCGCCCCAGCTGATGCAACGACAATGCCACCAATCGCCGGGCCAACGCTTCGCGCGATGTTATAACTGATGCCGTTAAGTGCGACCGCCGCAGGCAGTGCTTCTGAGGGTACCTGCTCGCTCACCGAAGATTGCCAAGCGGGGCCCATGAGGGCCATGCCGCTGCCGACCGAAAAGCAGAACGCTAGCAAGAGAGTCGGTGTAGTGAAACCCGACCAGTCAAGGACGGTCAGCGCGGTTGCTCCGCATAGCTCAATCGAGAGTGCAACTAGCCCCACGATACGACGGTCGTGCATGTCGGCAATTGCGCCTGCAGGCATCGCAATCAGCATAACAGGCAGCAGGAGTGCCGTCTGCACCAGCGCAACCTGATCCGCCGAAGAGGTCATCTGGGTCATCGCCCAGGCCGCGCCGACGCCTTGGATCAAAATGCCAAGATTGGTTAGCAAACTCGCAAGCCAGATGCGGCGGAAAGTTGGGTACCGCAGCGGCGCTGTGATGCCATCGGTGCCGGCCGGCACAGGCTTGGAGAGGTGCGTCATCTCGGCTTCTGGTTGCCTCCCATACCTTCTCGTGACCACGATCAGTAATGCCGTGGTGGAGTTAGCCGCCACCAAATTGTTGACCTCGGCATCAATGTCATTCGAGTTGTGTATGCTGCTTCACTGGCCTCCTGAATCGACCAAGACTCCGCTTGGCCAGCGACTCGCAACTGCCCCGGCCCGCGAGACTTCGCCTCTCGCCGTGACTGACTAATCGATAAGCGCTCCTCGCATCGGTTGGAGTTTGACAGCTGAGTGGCGCTATTGCCCGATTTCGGCGCGCCGATCTCGCGCGTGCTGTTTTGGAGTTTGATGCCAATCGCGCAGCAGGTGGGCATTACGTTGCATCTCGGTCAGTTAGGGTTAGGGTCGATCGAGCAAAACGAACCTCTTCAACCGCCGAGCTCCTGTCTTATGGGCCTGGTCAAGGGTGGATGGTTCACGCTACGAAAATGCAAACGCAATATTCATGAGACAGCTTGCGCATCGCACTTCCATCCGAGAAGAACTCTCCTGAGCTCGTCGATGGGAGCATACAGTAGCTGAACGCGGGTGTCGGTTTTGTGCGTTCTAAGCGAATAAGTAACGGAAAAGCGCGGGCGCACGATTAGGTGAGGTGAAGTAGCAGTATAGGTCGCATGATGAGGCTCGATCGTAGCGGCCGGGCTCTAGGCGATCTCTTATTAGCCGCTTTTTGCGATCAGACTTTCATAGCAGACTCGCCACGTGATTTGGTCGCGCTCTACCATGCCAAGCGCGTAAAGAAAGGATCGGCGTGCAAGAGCTAACGCAAGATCCATTAACATCTTAAACCGAAGATTTGGTCGCCTGTAAACCTATTTGATTTTATGGGGCACGCGAATTCAAATGCTGGATCAGAACAGGATTGCCCCGTGTTATGGAATCTCGCCACTGATGCGGCTCACTGATGTATCTCTCGACATTTTTCAGTGCTGCGGTAGCTTTTGGCGGCCAGAGATGAATACACGCCCTTCTGTAATGGGCCCGATGATGTCAAGCCCTCCCGAGTGAACGCCACGCCGCCGAGCTCATGCTTCTGTTCCCGGTCGACGCCTGGCCGCCTTTTGAGAATCGCGTTATGCGCGATAGCAGAACGTTGGTGGCTTCATACAAGCCCGTCCGCACCGTCTCATCACCGGCCAGCGTGATTCCGCCCGTGACGTCCTTTTCTCTCGATTGATATTTCTTTGGCGTGAGCCCGAACAGCGCGCCTGCTGCCTTTGACTTTACAATGCGATGAGGATCATCAATCGCCGATTTGTAGGTGATGGCCACTAGGGCACCAACGCCTGGTACTGTCATAAGCCGGCGGCAGACTGCATCATCACGCCCAATTGCCAGCACAGCCTCGTGTAGTCTTCCGTATTCTGCCTTCAGGGCCGATCGTGCCGAAAGCATCGCACCAGCAATGCGCTCCAATGTCGCCTGGCCTGCCGCAAAATCCCTCGGATACTTAATTCTACATCGATCAGCCGTCCGAGAAGCTGTTTGCGTGCGATCAGGAGTGCCCAGATCTCTTGCACATCAACTGACTTTGCGTGTACCTGCCGAAACCATCCTATCCGGATCAACTGGGCGATCCCGCGGGCATCCTTGCGATCCGTCTTGACCGTCGTTGCAGATAATGCGGCCTTCACGTGCCGCGTTTCCAGGAGAACTGTTTCAAACCCTGCACTTTTCAAGCCTGCATGCAGCCATTGCGACAGCGGCCCAGCCTCAAGCCCGATCCGCTTCACTGCAAAGCCGAGCGTCTTAAAAAACTCAAGTAAGGCGTCGGGTCCGCTTGTGACCTTCATTTCCTTCAGGATCTTACCCCGGGCGTCCACAACACACACACGCTCGCCAGTTCCAATGACACGTCGATTCCGGCATAATTCTTCAAGGCTGTCCTCCGTCTCCAGATGCTTGGGGCCGACTCAAGTCGGGGGACGCCACCATCATGACCCTTGCTCCGGAGCCGGGCCGGGCCCATTACCGCATCTAGTCGTTAGGCGGAGGCTCAATCGGAACAGCAAAGCCCGCCTTCACGCGATCCATTATGACCATCGTCTTGAAACCCTTGATGTCAGAATTTTCATAGAAGAACCGTCGGGTGAACTGCTCATAGTCTTCCATCGTACGAGCGGTGATGTAGAGGACGAAGTCAGCATCGCCGGTGACGTAGAAGCCATTGACGACTTCATCTGACGTTTTGATGGCCTTCTTGAATCTGTCGATGATATCTGAACGCTCCCGTTCCAGGTTCACAAGCACAAGCATCTGAATAGGTCGTCCTACAGCCCTTGCGGAGACGATCGAAACGTCCGCCTCAATGATACCTTCCGAACGGAGTCTCTTCAGTCGGCGCTGACACGCGGTCGGCGAAAGCCCCGCCATTTCGCCGATCACCTCGGAAGTCAGACGGTTGTTCTTCTGCACGATCTCCAGGATCCGGGCGTCTATTCGATCGTAACTCATAGTTGTCTCAGCCCCCAGCTGCATTCCCTCGCAAACTGTCGGCGTGCTGCAGGAAATCCTCCGAACGGAAGGAAAATGCGACGCAAATCTGTTTGCGACATCAGTATCCTCATTGCTCCGGCAATTTCAAGAAATGACCGCACGGTTCAGATGGCTCATCCAGCTTTTCGCCACAAAAATCCTCGTTTGTCCGGTCTTGCGATCCGACACCTAGAGAATCTCCGTCGCCGCGATTTTGTAGCGGGAAATGCGCTGATCGACGGTCAATGGATTGCGGGCAAGCAAAGAGGGATTGTTGTCGATCCCGCGACCGGGGAAGAGATCGCGGAGGTCGCCTCTTGCTCTGCCGCAGACATGAGTCTGGCCATCGTGGCGGCTGAACGGTCGTTTGCTTCTTGGCGCGATTTGTTGTCAGTGCAGCGTGGAGAGGTCCTGAGGTCTTGGGCCTCATTGATGCGCGACCATTCGGAAGAGCTCGCGATCCTGGTGACAAGCGAACAGGGCAAGCCACTGGCTGAGGCGCGCCATGAAATTGCCTACGGTGCCGGATTCCTCGAATGGTTCGCTGCAGAAGGAGAGCGTGCCTACGGTGAGACAATCCCCAGCCACAAGCTCGGTAGTCTGCTTCACGTCAGGATGCAGCCAATCGGTGTTGCTGCGGCCATTACTCCATGGAATTTTCCTGTCGCGATGATCACTCGAAAGGCAGGGGCCGCTCTTGCGGCCGGTTGTCCGATTATCGTGAAGCCTGCTCCTGAGACGCCGCTCTCGGCTTTGGCCCTGGCCAGACTGGCCGAAGAGGCCGGGGTTCCGCGCGGTGTACTTCAGGTGCTCGTTGGTAAGCCTGTCGAACTGTCGCCGCCGTTGTTGCGCGATACAAGAATACGCGCGCTGTCGTTCACGGGCTCAACGGAGGTCGGGCGTTTGCTCCTGGAGGGGGCGGCGGACACGGTCAAGAAGGTGTCGCTCGAGCTGGGCGGACATGCCCCTTTCATCATCTTCGATGATGTGGACCTCGAAAAGGCTGTAAAGGGGGCGATGGCCGCAAAATTTGCAACCTCCGGTCAGGACTGTCTCGCCGCAAACCGAATCTACGTACAAAAGAGCATCTATGGTCCTTTCGTCGAGGCATTTGCTCGGGCAGTCGGTCAACTGAAGGTCGGTCACGGCCTGGAATCTGCGACCGACATCGGTCCGATGACCAAGTTGTCGGTCGCCGACAAATGTCTGTCTCAAATTGACGATGCGGTGAAAAAGGGCGCGCAAGTATTCTCTACCAATCAGGGAGCTGGTTTGGGTCCAAACTTCGTTCCTCCGACGCTGCTGAGTGACGTCACGGAAGACATGCTGGTTGCGCAGGACGAGACGTTCGGGCCAGTGGCTGCTGTTCTCCCGTTTGAATCTGAAGAAGAAGTCATAGGCCGAGCCAATGCTAATGAGATGGGGCTGGCCGGGTACGTCTACACGGACAGCTTACGCCGGGCACTCCGGCTTTCTGAGCGAATCGAGTGCGGGATGCTGGGTATCAATACGGCATCATTCACCGGGCCGCCGATTCCGTTCGGCGGGTGGAAGCAGTCCGGTCTCGGTCGTGAGGGTTCGAGACACGGCTTAGCCGAATACATGGAATTCAAGTACGTCTGCTTCGGCGATCTAGCGAATTAGGAGAACTGGCATGACTGATATCAAGGCTATCGCTGAGCTAGATCGCTCCAGTGTTCTGCATCCCTTTACTCAGCTCAAGGATTTCGCGACGGGTAAAATCGGCGATCCCACCATCGTAACGGACGGCAAGGGTGTCAGGATCAAGGATGCTGAAGGGCGAAATTATATTGACGGGTTCGCTGGTCTCTATTGTGTAAACGTCGGCTACGGGCGTACCGAGGTCGCCGAGGCGATCGCGCGGCAGGCATACAAGCTGGCTTACTATCATACATATGCTGCTCATACGACCGAAGAACTGGCGACACTGTCTGATCGTCTCGTGCGCATGGCACCAGGCGCCCCGAGTAAGGTCTTTTATGGGCTGTCTGGATCTGATGCCAATGAGACACAAGCGAAGCTCGTCTGGTACTACAATAATCTGCGTGGTCAGCCCAAGAAAAAGAAGATCATCGCGCGCGAGCGGGGTTACCATGGCTGTTCGGTGGTTTCCGGTTCGATGACCGGGATGTCGTTTTACCATGACCACATGAATCTACCCTTTCCGGGCATTCTGCACACTGGAAGTCCGCATCACTACTGGGGAGCTGAGCCGGGTGAAACGGAGGAGTCTTTCTCTCGCCGACGTGCGGCTGAACTTGAGGAGCTGATCCTGCGCGAGGGGCCGGAAACCATCGGCGCCTTTATCGCTGAGCCTGTACTGGGTACGGGGGGCATCACGCCGCCGCCGACCGGGTACTGGCGAGAAATCCAGATAGTTCTCAGGCGGTACGATGTGCTTTTGATCGCCGACGAGGTGATCTGTGGCTTCGGCCGAACGGGCGCAGACTTCGGCAGCATCCTCTATGGGATGGAGCCAGATTTGGTGACTGTCGCCAAAGGTCTGACATCAGGTTATATGCCGCTCTCGGCCGTCATCGTCGGTCAGCGGGTCTACAACGTCATGGAGGAGGCGGCCGATCGAGTGGGTGCATTCTCCCATGGGTATACTTATTCTGGGCATCCAATTGCGGCCGCTGCAGCAAACGCAGTACTCGACATCTTCGAAAAGGAGCAGCTAACCAACCGCGCCAAGACAGTTGGCTCGCACTTCCAAAAGCGACTGATGGAACGGTTTGCCCAGCTCGAGATCGTCGGGGAAGTACGAGGCGTGGGCTTGCTCGGCGCGATCGAGTTCGTTGCAGATCGCCAGACGAAACGGCGATTTGATCCGCAGATGAAGGTGGGCGCCCGCATATCGAAGGCGGCCCGTGATAGAGGCCTGATTGCGCGAGCAATGCCGCACGGAGATATTCTTGGTTTCGCACCCCCTCTCATTGTATCTGAGGCTGAGATAGATGAGATGATTGATCTTGCGTACCGAGCGACGAAGCAGGTGATGGACGAGCTTGCGAAAGAATCACAAACCACTTGAAGGAAGAGAGACCAAGCTTGACGAGATTGCTGGGCGGAGTCGTTGACTAATGGTCCACCGGCAACGTCAAAATGTTGCAGAACCCTGTTCGCGCCGCGCGCGGGAAATTCGGTGTGCTCGGCGGACTTGATTGCGGCCGAGGCAAGGCTGCTATCCATCCGATCATGCCGTCTGATCGAAAGATGGCCACTACGGCGACGTGTCAAAAATTCCGCATGTCGCGGTTAGGTGAAACGCGCAAGTATCGACTCCGTACCCGAGTGGCGCGAACCGAGATCCTTCATCGGTCCGCTGACGCAGTCGATTAATGGGTGGCCATCGTCCGTCGACGCCTGACGTCTACCGTGCATTAGCTCTACCTCGTGTGACGGCTTATTCCATGGATTCGGCCGCAGCCACTCCGAGTGGCGCAGGCACTGCAACGACAAAGCTGACATTTGTTGCGGGCCGCAGCCTCACCGAAATAGCCGCCAAGGGGCGCTAAAGCGGGATGGTTTTAGTCTGAATCGATTTGGGATTCCCAAATCAGTCTGTTTCTGATTCACCATGCTGGCTGGGTAGGAGGCCAGCATGGATGGGCAAGCCTTACTCTCTGGACCTTCGCAAGCGCGTCGTGGCTGCGATTGAAGGCGGGATGTCCCGTAACCGGGCCGCCAAGCATTTTGGAGTGGCGATCAGCACGGCGATCGGTTGAATGAAGCGGTCGATGAGACCGGTAGCGTTGAGCCAAGCCAGATCGGCGGCTACAAGCCGAAGGCCATGCCGGGCGATCACGCGGTCTGGCTGTCGCAGCGGATCAAGAGTGACGACTTCACCCTGCGCGGACTCGTAGCCGAGCTGGCCGGTCGCGGCTTGAAGGTCGACTACCACTCGGTGTGGGATTTCGTGCATGCTGAGAAGCTCAGCTTCAAAAAAAAGCGTGGCGGCTGGCGAGCGCGATCGACCCGAGGTCGCGCGGCGGCGGGCCCAGTGGACAAAATATCAAGGTCGGGTCGAGGCTGAGCGGCTGGTCTTTATCGACGAGAGTGTGCTGCAGACAGCGGAAGGAGTTCAACATGAACTAAGACCGATGGTGAAGCTGCGGGCAAGATGGGGGATGGCCCCCCGAGATCGGCTTTCAGGAGCGGGTCTCAAACCAGTCCGAGCTGCTGCGGTAAAGAGCCGTGGTGGTGAGCGTCGGATCAAAAGTTCGGATTAAACCGAGCAGGTGAGTGTTCGAAAGACGAACGAAAGTGAACCCTCCGAAGACGCGTCGTTATGAATCAAAGTGTCGTCAAAACCAGGACCGTTTCGTTATCCTGGGACAAGTCCGCCAGATGCCTGACGACCGGGCGGGCGGCGACCGGCGTAGAGGGGGCGTGAGTCGGACACAGGCTTTCACGCGGAACTGCAGGAACCAGGCTCTTGATGCAAGGGAGAAGCGCAAGCGGCACCAACCGTGAGGCGAGAGTACCGATGCAAGAGACTGGGGCGGACCGATCCGTAGGAGCGTTGAGGGCCCTGTAATGGGGTCGGAGCAAAGGGATCGGGTCAGGTAGTTGTACTACTCTTGAACCAACTGGAAACAGGATGACTTCGAACGGTGCGACAAACAAGCCGTTCTCGATAGAGAAGCGGCGAGTGTACGAAGCGTACAAGGGGGTCAAATCCAATCGCGGAGCGGCCGGAGTGGACGGACAGACCTTGGAGATGTTCGAGGCAGATCTTGCAGGGAATCTCTACAAGATCTGGAATCGCATGTCGTCAGGGACCTACTTTCCACCTCCGGTGCGTGCCGTCTCCATTCCAAAGAAGACGGGTGGCGAAAGGATTTTAGGTGTACCCACGATTAGCGATCGGATCGCGCAGATGGTGGTCAAACAGATGATTGAGCCGGAACTGGAATCCATCTTCCTGCCGGACTCTTACGGATACAGGCCGGGAAAATCGGCTCTGGACGCTGTGGGCGTCACGCGTCAGCGGTGCTGGAAATATGATTGGGTCCTGGAGTTCGACATCAAAGGACTGTTCGACAATCTTCCGCATGATCTTCTGCTGAAGGCGGTTCGGAGACACGTGAAATGCAAATGGGCGCTGCTCTACATCGAAAGGTGGCTGACGGCGCCAATTGAACAGGACGGGCGGCTCGTTGAGCGGACTCGCGGAACCCCGCAAGGGGGCGTGATCAGCCCAATACTGGCCAACCTGTTCCTGCATTATACGTTCGATCTCTGGATGGCGCGGACACATCCCGACCTCCCTTGGTGTCGGTATGCTGACGACGGACTGGTGCACTGCCGGACGGAGCAAGAAGCAGAAGCCCTGAGGGCGGAGCTTCAAGCGAGGCTGGAGGTGTGCGGACTTCAGATGCACCCGACAAAGACGCAGATCGTCTATTGCAAGGACAACAGGCGTCGGCGAACATATCCGCAGGTCAAGTTTGACTTTCTTGGATATCAGTTCAGGCCGCGGCAGGTGGCAACGTCACAGCGGAAGGAGTTCTTCTGTGGATACACCCCGGCGGTCAGTCCGACAGCTTTGAAGGCCATGCGAGCGACGATCCGAAGCTTGCACATTCCCCGGCAAACGCCGGGGACGCTGGCTGAGATCGCCCAACAGATCAATCCGCTCCTCCGGGGGTGGATAGGTTATTACGGTCGGTTCAGCCGTTCGGCGCTGTTCTCTCTGGTCGACTACGTCAATCAGAAGCTGAAGGCGTGGATCATGCGAAAGTACAAGCGCTTCCGGCTCCACAAAACTCGCGCTTCGCTGTTCTTGCGAAAGCTGGCTCGGGACAATGCGGAGCTGTTCGTACACTGGCAGTTGTTCGGAACGACCACGTTCACCTGATGGGAGCGGTGTGAATCGAGAGGTTCACGCACCGTTCGGCGAGAGGCTGGAGGTGAAAATCCTCTGGCCTACTCACCCCTGGACCAGGACCGATATGGCTCCGTTGCGGGGATGGGCGCTGCGCGGGAGCAGACTTCCCGCCAAGGTTCCCCACGGCCGCTGGAAGACCATGACCTTCCTAGCTGCCCTGCGCCATGACCGGATCGATGCGCCGTGGTTCATCGAGGGGCCGATCGATAGTGTGAGCTTCCGCACCTATGTCGAGAAGGTTCTCCTACCCGTCCTTCGACCCGGCGATATCGTCGTCATGGACAATCTCGGCAGCCACAGAAGCAAGGCCGTGCGCCAGCTCATCCGCTCCGCCGGCGCCAAGCTCTTCTTCCTGCCAAAATACTCGCCCGACCTGAACCCGATCGAACAGGTCTTTGCAAAGCTCAAACACTTGCTCCGCAAAGCCGCGGCACGAACCGTCGACAACGTCTGCGCCGCAATCGGCCACGCACTCGATGCCTTCACCTCAGAGGAATGCGCCAACTACCTCAGAAATTCAGGCTATCGAACTTAATGCCATCAGGCTTTAGTCGATGCTGATGAGCGACTACGACGCCTGCTTTCGGTCCGAAGTGCATTGCTTGGATAATGACCATACGATCCCTGCCTGCAGCGAGACACGGGCAAGAATCGTGGCTTCGGCCCGCCAGAATGTAATCGTCCCGATCCTGCTGATCGTGTGGAGGTCACGAAAACGAATAAGAGTCCTAAGGACCTAAACGACTCATTGCCGCCGGTCCAGGGTCGTCCTTGTTGATAGCGCGCGCAATTTTGCTGGCCGGCACCGCGGGTTCGCTGCTTCGATAGTGCAAATACACGGCCAGCCGCGGCGAGCACTTGGTGCAGGTCTCCAGTTCCGAATTGAACTAGGGTCTGTACTCAATAGGGATTCCCGCTGAGGCGGAGTTGTGATTCAAGACCTCCGAGTCGAAGGGGGGCTTGATGGGGCAAAAGCTATATTGGCTGAGTGAGGCGGAGTGGAAGCGGATTGAACCGCTGTTGCCAAGTGGGCGGCGCGGCGCCCATCGCGTGGATGACCGACGCGTGATCAGCGGGATCCTCCACATGCTGCGATCGGGCGCACGCTGGCGAGACTGCCCGGCAGATTACGGCCCCTACACGACCATCTATAACCGCTTCAATCGCTGGAGCCGCCAAGGCGTGTGGGGCAATATTTTCTACGCCTTGACTGGCTCAACCAGCCGGGTCGGGACAATGTCCATCGACGCGACCCACATCAAAGCCCACCGCTCGGCGGCGGGCGCAAAAGGGGGGACTTCCAGCAGGCGGTCGGCCGCTCGCGAGGCGGACGCACCACCAAAATCCACGCGCTGACCGAGGATTATGGACGTCCGATCGCCTTCGTGATCACGCCTGGCAACTGCCATGACCTCACGGCGGCGCGCGATCTGCTGCCTGCCGTCTCACCTGCTCGACGATTGCTTGCTGACAGGGCCTATGACGCCAATAGCCTGCGTGAGTGGTTGGCCGAGCGCGGAACAAAGGCAGTAATTCCGCCCAACCCAACTCGCAAGCATCCGCACCGGTACGACGTGAAGGCCTACAAAGGACGCAATCTCATCGAACGCATGTTTTGCCGCCTCAAGGACTTCAGGCGGATTGCGACCCGCTACGACAAGCGAGCCGACAACTTCCTCTCGGCCATCCTCTTGGTCGCCGCCGTTACTTGGTGGATCAATTGAGTCCGGACCCTAATTCCACGCCGAGACGAAGCGGGATGTTTGGAAGCACCAAGTTCTCTGGATATCGTGCATAATTTCTGCATTGGGTGGTCATCAATAAGCGAAAATCACCTCTCGTCCCGAATAAAATTGACACAATGATGAGTGGACACGCGGCAAAAGATCGCGGATCAAAGCCATTGGGAGTGAAACAATGAGAGACGTGACGTGAACCGCAAGCGCGCAGAGCTAGGGAGCTGGTCCATATTCCCAAGTGAATGGGCTAAATTCTCTGCCGTTGAGGTTTCGGCTAGCCACCTCTCCAATCAACGCGATTGTGCAGGGTATGATCCAGCCGAGTTGCGGAAGATCGGCGTTAATGCGGAACTTGCGCCGAGCGACTGGGGCGGTGTTGTTACGCGCCGTGCCAACAAAGGACCCATCGAGAAAGGCAGCTTTTCATCACGAGCGGTAGCGGTATGGCAGCCAAGGCGATCCAATTGACAATGTTTTCTTCCTTGCGAACTGCGACCAGCTTGGGTCGGCTGGCCGAAAAGCGATGAATTTGAGACTCTTCGTACCAAATGGGGCAGACGTCGATGCGCTCGAAGCGCGCAAGGAGCGAGCCCGCAAGATGCAAAACGTATGGTGGGATTTCGTCGGTTCCGTCAAGTTGGGTCAGGCGTTCTGGCCTATCCCGCGACGGGAGAACCTCGCCAGTGTCACTGGCATGCCGTCGAACATCCCGATGTAGAACATGCAGAAGGTTTGACAAAAAGTGGGCGCTTACATCCTTCATAGGTTAGGCTGGACCGTCGTAGTGATGGTCATGGTCGGGATCTTCGTCTTCCTGCTCCTCAGGCTGGCCCCTGGAGATCCTGCGGCTATCCTCGCGGGCGATTCTGCCACGCAACAGATGATAGATGGCATCCGCGAAAAACTCGGATTCAGCGACCCTCTCCCGGTTCAGTTCGTGCATTGGGCAACGGCCATCCTTCGCGGCGATTTCGGGACGTCAATTTTTACGGGGCGGCCGGTGCTAGAACTTATCTCCCAGAGGGCGGAGCCGACCATTTCCCTGACAACGTTGACAATGATTGTTTCGGTGACGATCGGGGTCTCCTTCGGCGTTTGCGCCGCTTGGCAAAGTGGCGGCCTCATTGATCGCTTTCTTTCGGCCTTTGCGACGCTCGGATTTTCGGTCCCTGTGTTTGTGGTCGGCTATTTTCTCATCTACCTCTTCGCCATCAACTCGCAATGGTTACCGGTTCAAGGTTATGAATCTGTTGGCCACGGCATCGGGCGTTGGCTCTTGCGTCTGATCCTACCAACCGTCGCCTTGAGTATCCCCTATATTGCGTTCATCGCCCGGATCGCGCGGGCGAGCATGCTCGAAGTTCTGTCAGAAGATTATATGCGAACCGCCGCTGCCAAGGGTGCTTCGTCATACTCCATGCTTTTCCATCACGCTCTGAAAAATGCGGGTGTTCCGATTCTCACCGTCATTGGCTTAAGCTTCACCTCTTTAATCGGCGGGGTGGTCATCACAGAAACTGTGTTCAATATCCCTGGTGTCGGCCGCTTGGTAGTCGATGCAATTAACAATCGCGACTATCCCATCATTCAAGGCGCGCTGATCCTCATTTCCGGCCTGTATGTTATCGTCAACTTGTTGGTCGACCTTGCATACACTCTGGTCGATCCTCGCATCCGGTACTGATATGACCATCTCCTTCGTTTCAGTTGACGCCGTGCCAATGTCCCGGCTGCGAATATCAGACATTTCTCGTCTGGCGAAGCGGCATCCGCTGGTCTTTGCAGGCGCCGGCCTCCTAATACTGTTGAGCACTCTGACGCTGTGTGCCCCGTTTTTCGCTGGCGATCCACTGAATATGGATCCACTCAAGCGCCTTCGGCCTCCTTCAGCCGAGTTGTGGTTTGGAAGCGACAACTTGGGTCGTGACGTGTTTGCCCGAACGATCTTCGGCGCTCGGATCTCACTGGCAGTGGGATTAATGTCGGCGGCGAGCGCGGCTGTTTGCGGGCTTCTGATCGGCGTTATCGCCGGCTATGTTCGCTGGTTGGATAATGTTATAATGCGAATGATGGACTGTCTGATGTCCATCCCGACGATTCTGCTCGCGATTGCCCTTATTTTTCTGATGGGCCCTGGGCTGGGCATTCTCGTCATCGCCATTACGATCCGCGAAATCCCAAGCGTGACGCGTCTTGTTCGATCGGTCGTTCTCGGCGTACGGGAACGTCCCTATGTGGAGGCCGCGCTCTGCGGCGGAGCGCACCTGCCGAAGGTGCTGTGGCGGCATATCCTGCCGAGTACAATTCCCGCTCTTATGGTCCAGAGTGCAAATGTGTGCGCAAGTGCGATTCTGATAGAAGCCGGGCTAAGCTTTCTTGGGTTCGGTGTGCCGCCTGAGATCCCCAGCTGGGGCAACATGATATCAACATCTCGCTTGTATCTCGCCATTGCCCCGTTGACGGTCTTCGCCCCCGGCACCTGCCTTGCAATCACGGTGCTTGCCGCCAACCTGCTCGGGGACGGCTTGCGCGACCTGTTCGATGTCCGCTCACGGCGGAGACGCTGACATGAATATGCATGAAAAACCTGGTGACGTCCTTCTGACAGTTCGAGGCCTGGAGACACACTTTTACGGGCAAGAAAGCGTCACACGTGCCCTCGGTGGTGTCAGCTTCGAAGTAAGGCGTGGTGAAACCCTCGGCGTTGTCGGCGAATCCGGGTGTGGGAAAAGCGTTACTGCTCTTTCAATTCTTCGTCTGCTGCCGAAGCAGAACGCCAAGACCATTGGCGGCGAGATCCTCTTTCACGGACGTGATCTCCTGAAGCTCTCCGAATGCGAGATGCGAAAAATTCGTGGCGACCGGATAGCAATGATCTTCCAGGAGCCGATGACAAGCCTGAACCCAGTTCATACCGTCGGTCGTCAGATTGCTGAAGCGGTGCAGATCCACAGGAAAGCCTCACGTTCAGTTGCGAAAGAAAAGGCCCAAGAGATGCTCCGTCTCGTCCGCATCGCGGACCCGGAACGTCGGGTAGACAATTATCCCCACGAACTATCCGGCGGCATGCGCCAACGTGCCATGATCGCCATGGCTCTTGCCTGCTCACCGGAACTATTGATTGCCGATGAGCCGACGACTGCCCTTGACGTTACCATCCAGGCGCAGATCCTGCGGCTCATCATCGATCTGAAGAAGCAGATGGGAACGGCTGTAATGTTCATCACGCACGATCTGGGGGTTGTAGCCGAAACATGCCAACGGGTGATCGTGATGTATGCAGGGCAAATCGTCGAGCAAGCGACCGTAGTAGATCTGTTCGCGCGCCCAACGCACCCCTACACCTTGGGACTCATGCGCTCGGTGCCTCATCGACGGCATGGTCCTCGGCGCCGTTTGTCAGAGATTCCCGGCATTGTACCAAGCTTGCATGATCCGATCGTTGGTTGCAGCTTCGCGCCTCGTTGCCCATTCGCGATAGACATTTGCCGCGAAAAGACACCCACCATGCGTGATGTCGGGCCTGGCCATGCTGCGGCTTGCTGGCGTTCAGAAGAGGTGGCGCGCGCATGAGCGATCCTCTGCTGAAGGTTGAGAACCTGACGAAGCATTATGCGCTTGGTGCAGGTTTTCTGAAAAGGACTACCCCTGTGGTGCGGGCTGTCCAGGACGTATCCTTCTCCGTTCAGGCTGGTGAAACGCTCTGCATTGTGGGCGAATCCGGTTGTGGGAAGTCCACAATCGCGCGGCTTTTGATGCGGATTGCAGAGCCTACGAGTGGGCGCGTTCTGATCGACGGGACCGACATTGCCGGTTTGAGGGGGCGGGCGCTTCGGGCCTGGCGCCGCAGGATGCAGATGGTTTTTCAGGATCCGTACTCATCGCTCAATCCACGCCTCACTGCCGGACAAATCATTACTGAACCTGCCGAGAATTTTGAGCGCCTCAGTACAAACCAGCGCAAAGCGCTTGCTGCCGACCTTCTGAGCAAGGTCGGAATGTCGCCCGAGATGATGCATAGACTTCCGTCTGAGTTGTCGGGCGGCCAGCGGCAGCGTCTCGGCATCGCTCGGGCGCTGTCCCTTCAACCCTCGCTGATTATTGCCGATGAGGCAGTGTCCGCCCTTGACGTTTCCGTGCAGGCACAAATCTTGAATTTGCTTGTGGATCTCCAGCAGCAGATGGGCATCGCCTTCATTTTTATCTCGCATGACCTCAGCGTTGTGGAGCATATCGGTGATCGTGTGGCAGTTATGTATCTCGGGCGCATTGTGGAACTCGCCCCATGTGACGCCCTCTTCGCCAACCCGGTCCACCCCTATACCGAGGCGCTGATTGCGGCCGCTCCGGTGCCGGATCCCACGCGGGTTCGGCTTGAGGTGCCTGTGGAGGGCGAGGTGCCGAGCCCGATTAACCCACCTAGTGGCTGCGCCTTTCACCCGCGCTGCCCGCTTGCCCTTGAGCGTTGCCGCCTGGAAGTGCCGCCTCTGGTACCGATGGCAGACGGCCGCGTCGTGGCCTGTCATGTGCGCGCTCCCGCCTCGCTCATCCGGGCCGAGTTGACTGCTGGGAAGAGCTCCTGGGACGCGACCGTCGCGCAGCCCTAGCCCCTTTCGTGAGAAGGCGTTTCGCAGGTTTCGCGCTTTACTCCGAATCCAGGCACCCGAGCCCGATCCGGGTCGAATCGGAACTTTGTTTTGTACGCCGGGAAGTATAGCACCAACAGCCTGAGGCACGATCGGGATGGCGAGCGTCGCCGTTTATCAAACACGTGTTCATCAGCGGCCAAATATCTATAAAGGTCTAGTCATGTTGGCTTCGGGAGAAAAGCAGCGTCGACGACGGCCGACAGATTGAGAAGCTATATTGTCCCCCGTGGAGTGCGAACAGGCTGAAGCTAATTCAAGGGGCGCCTGCGATTGCTGGCAATCGCGATAGCGTGGCCGATTTCCTTGCAAAATCGAATGAGGGAAACCGTCGAATCGGCGGTCGTGATTCTCTGCTCGTCAGAGTGCGCGGGGCGGAGGTGGACGCGGCCACGGGAGCGGCGCGAGACCTGTGAGCCCTGTTTTCGCTCCCGGCTCGATCAGATCATCGACATGGAGCACGCGCTGGCGAAGCGGCGCGCACGGCGGATTGGGGTTTCCTTGACCGGAAGTTCGGAGCGGTCCCGGACGGCCCCGGCCAGCCGCCGCTGCCGACACGCCTGATGGCCGCTCGCGATCCTCAAGCACATCTGTGATCTGTCCCGACGAGTGCTGTGCGAGCAATGGGTGGAGAACTCCTATTACCAGTTCTTCTGCGGCGAGGAGTTTTTCCAGACCGGCTGGTGTTCGATTTGACGCGCTGGCGCAACCGGATGGGCGAGGAGCGGCTTCAGGCCCTGCTGCAGGAGAATCTGTCGGTTGCCGTCAAGACGAAGGCGATCAATTCGTCCGAGCTCTCCCGGGTGATCGTCGACACGACGGTGCAGCCCAAGAACGTGATGTTGTCGACCAATGCGAAGCTCCTGAACCGGGCGCGCGAGAAGCTGGTGGGCTGGCGCAGCTCACGGGGTGGATTTACGCCAGCCCCATGCGAGGGTGGGGCAAGTTCGCCCTGATCAAGCACCAACGCTAATATGCCAAGAAGTTCAAGCGTGCCAGGCGGGCGAAGACGTTGCGGACCATCTCGGCCGGTTGATGCGCGGCATCTGCCGCTAGTTGTAGGCGAAGCTGTGCTAGAGGAGAGGTTCTCCAAGCTGTTATTGCTGACGCGCCGCGTCCACGAACAGCGGCAAGGCCAGCGCGGAGCCGAAGGTCTATTCGCTGCATGCGCCGGACGTCGAATGCATCGGCAAGACGGCCCATCGCCCTTACGAGTTCGGCGTCGAGGTCTCCGTCGCAAGCACCCTCAGCGACGCCTAGGGCGGCCAGTTCGTCACTCATATCAAGGCGCTGCCGGGCAATCCCTATGACGGTCATACTACGCTGCAAACCTTGATTCCAGACATGGAGGAGCTCGTCGGGAACATCATCCAGGAGCTTCTCCTCGACAAGGGATATCGCGGCCACAACGCGCCGCCAGACTACAAGTTCAGGGTCTTCATCTCGGGCCAAAAACGAGGCGTCACGCCGTCCATCAAGCGAAACAAGCGCCGTAGGTCCGCGATCGAGCCTGTCATCGCCCATCTCAAGGCCGAGCACCGCATGGAACGCAACTATTTCTGGTTCAAGCAAGGTGATCCCAACAACGCCCTGTTTGCCACCCTCGGCTACAACTTCCGCCGTCTTCTCCGCTGGCTCAGACATTTGTTGCATTAAATCCTGGCCGCACTCTTCGCCAAGCCGCTGCTCCAACCTAAACCGGGAATCTTCACGGTGACTATATTGCTTTCGGCGCAATCGACGTTCGTCGTGACAACAGCTCCACACAAGGCCAGGTCCGGGCAACACTTGTTTACAACACCTATCCTCTCACGGGAGCGTCAGAGGCGGCCCCGCTCCGATCGCGTGCCCATACTCCAGGACGGATATCTCGCCTGGAATGAAGATACACTGGAATGAGTCATTGCGAGTCCCGTGTGAGCGGCTCAACGGCGACTAGCCGAGCTAGGTTTCGAATCGCCATCTCTGCTTTGAACTCACCATCGACGAGTACACTTGAAAGCTTTGCCTGATCCGCAGAATTTCGGCAACGGACGGCCAAAATTAGGGAAAATTCGGCTCATGCCACTCAGTAGAATACAACAAAGAAGAGGGTTCCGTTCGGCGGTGTCACTGGCTTTGAGCGGTGTGCCGGCGAGCTTTGGGAAGAGCTTTGAATGAATGCTAGAGGATGGCTCCCTACGTACTCTCATGGGTTCGATCATGTGCACGGCGGCCGGCCTCAGATATCAAAGAGGTAGAAGTTCCGCCCATTTGCGAAGTTCTCAATCCAGTCGCTTCGCGAGCCAAGAGAAGGAGACTGAATGATGATTGACCTGAAACGGATTAGTCGGCTTCTCGACGCTCGGGTCCCGGGATACAGCTTTCCGCAGGAATTCTACACGGATCCGGAAATATTCGAGTTCGATCTGGAGGCCATCCACGCGCGCTGTTGGTTCTTCGTTGGGCTGGAGGCTGAGCTTCCGGTCCCTGGGAGTTACTTGGCTACGACGATCGGGCGCTCTCCCATCGTAGTGGTTCGCAATGATAATGGAGAATTGCGAGCTTTTCACAACACTTGTCGCCACCGTGGTGCGCAAATTTGCGAGACGGGATATGGCCGCAAATCGCGGCTCGTTTGTCCCTATCACCAATGGACATATCGGCTCGACGGTTCATTGCAGGGGGCCGGCAGGATGCAAGAGAGCTTCGATCGTAAGAGCGTCCATCTGTTACCGATTCACGTCGAAGCGGTCGCCGGGACCATCTATGTTTGCGTTGCAGAGGAGCCGCCGCCCTTCGACGAATTCAGAGAGAAGGTCGGGCCGATGATGGCCCCAAGCCACCTCACGAATGTCAAGCTTGCGTATGAGGCCACTCTCGTGGAGCGGGCGAACTGGAAGCTCGTCCTCGAAAATGCAAATGAATGCTATCACTGCGCGGTGGGTCATGCGAGCCTTACCTCCTCGGCCTACCCGTTCGCGACCCGCCGAGATATCAATAGCTGGCGTCCGGTTGCGGATGAATTCGCGGCCCGCATGGCCGCCGCTGGAGTAGCGACGGGTCAAGCGCCAGGAGAGCCGCTCAATGCTGTGGCAGGGGACTGGTGGCGCGCGCATCGCTTTCCACTCAAGGCAGGCTGCAGCTCGCTTACAATAGACGGAAAACCTTCGGTCAGCAAACTGCTCTGCGAGCCGGAGATCGGCTGGTTTCGCTGGTCCCTAAACCCGCATGCCTATTTGCACGCGCTTTGCGATTACGTTGTTACGTTCAGTGCTATGCCGACAGCGGCTCAGGAGACCGTCGTCACCTGGAAAATGTTTGTCCACAAGGATGCGAAAGAAGGCGTCGATTACACCCTCGATGGACTCACCACGCTTTGGGCAAAAACCAACCAAGAGGACAAAGATCTTTCCGAGGTGAACCAGCGAGGCGTGAATGGCAAGGGATATCGGCCAGGTCCCTACTCGCAGGAGGCAGAGACGATGCTCATACGTTATGCCGACTGGTATTGCGCGGAAGCTCGGAAATATCTCGATCTTGCTACGAACCACAAAGCCGCCGCCGCGTAGGACGTGACGAGGCGATAGACATGTCTGCGAGCTGCCGCACAATTCATCTTTTCCGATAAGCAAAGCGCATCAGCGGTGATGGTGAATTCTGTCAACCAGAGGGTAAGTCACGGAGCGGCGACACCTGGGAGGACGCTGGAAGTTTTTGCCGAGGCGAAAGCCCTTGAGCAAGCAAGGCGTACCATGATCAAGCCGGTCCAGACGCTCGACGGCCGAACGTAGCGGTTGCGCTCGCTTCTGCCATAGGCTCCTTAAGTGGAGAAGTCGGGCCCTGGGGAACTCGTCCGCGATCACGTCTCAGCTGAGTTCTTCATTCCCGTGGCTGTGTGGAATGCCCACGATTTTGGCGATACGATCAGGCGTGACGCAAAAGTGCGACATTCGAAGGCGGTTCCTGCTCCTTAATTGATATCTCGACAGAATTGCAGAATAGAGAAGGGAGGGGTGAGCGCCGCATGCGCGTCCTCGTGAAGCAAATGAAAGGGCCTCGCTGCACGGGATTGTACATCCGCAATCTTCTACAAAATCGGGCGAATGTCGAGGTCTATCCGACGCACCACATAGGCATCGCTTCCAGACCTGAGCTGAAATTCACCGCGAAGCCTCTCTGTGATGCAGTAAATCCTTCGATTTACAAGAAAGCTGCGAAATAGCCGCCTCTGACGAGTCTATCTTGAATGCATCAATAATAGTTCGTCACGCTCGCCGATGGCAGGCGACGAAAAATCGTGGTCGCCGCTACTGCAAGAGCGAACTCGACGCAAATCCTCAGGTATCTATCATGAATGCTATCCAAATAGACGGAAAGGCGATCGCGGAGGCTATTCGGGTCCACGTGGCCCGTGATCTGGCGTTGCTCCGACGCGAATTCAACGTTATCCCGGGCTTGGCCGTCGTATTGGTGGGGGAGAATCCGGCCAGCGCGGTCTATGTGAAAACGAAAGCCAAACAGGCTCAGGCGGTGGGGTTCAAGTCTCAACAATTCCTGCTGCCGAGTAACGTTGACGAGGCCAAGCTGCTGCGGCTGATCGAGGAGCTCAACGTTGATGATACCATCGACGGCATCTTGGTTCAGCTTCCGCTGCCCGAGCACATTGACCGTTGGCGGGTCCTGGAGACCATCGATCCGGCCAAGGACGTCGATGGCTTTCATCCCTACAATGCTGGCCGATTGGCAGTGGGGCGGCCTGCTCTCGCCCCTTGCACACCGCTCGGGGTTGTCCATCTCATCAAGACGGTCGTGAGCGATTTGAACGGGCTGGACGTTGTTGTCATTGGTCGCTCAAACATTGTCGGAAAACCTCTTGGACTTCTGCTTGGCGACGCCGGGTGTACCGTGACCAGCGCGCAGCTTCAGACGCGAGATCTGCCGGACCTCTGTCGAAAGGCTGACATTGTCGTCGCTGCCGCCGGCTGCGCGGGTCTGGTGCGGGGCGATTGGCTCAAGCAGGGGGCGATCGTTATAGATGTCGGCATCAATCGTGCGATGGATTCGGCCGGCACCGCTAAGCTAGTCGGAGATGTAGCCTTCACTGAGGCGAGCAAGCGCGCAAGCTACATAACGCCAGTACCAGGCGGGGTGGGGCCGATGACTGTAGCTTATTTGCTCGCGAACACCGTTAGCGCGGCGGTGTCCCGCCGGCGGTTGTCATTGGTGGATAGTCATCCTGAAAGCCAACGCGTTTGGCCATGCGACTCCGAAAACAAGCTCGTACAACTCAATTCGCAGAACGATCTCAAGAACTGCGACATGGTCGATGGTTCTGCGCCTGGCTTGTTCTGCTGATTGACCTGCAATGTGCCAATTATGAGAAAGATGTGTTTGCATTGGCCGGCGCAAGCCGCTCGAGATTAGTAGGAATATTGACGCGAACTAGGGTCCGGACTCAATTGATCCACCAAGTAACGGCGGCGACCAAGAGGATGGCCGAGAGGAAGTTGTCGGCTCGCTTGTCGTAGCGGGTCGCAATCCGCCTGAAGTCCTTGAGGCGGCAAAACATGCGTTCGATGAGATTGCGTCCTTTGTAGGCCTTCACGTCGTACCGGTGCGGATGCTTGCGAGTTGGGTTGGGCGGAATTACTGCCTTTGTTCCGCGCTCGGCCAACCACTCACGCAGGCTATTGGCGTCATAGGCCCTGTCAGCAAGCAATCGTCGAGCAGGTGAGACGGCAGGCAGCAGATCGCGCGCCGCCGTGAGGTCATGGCAGTTGCCAGGCGTGATCACGAAGGCGATCGGACGTCCATAATCCTCGGTCAGCGCGTGGATTTTGGTGGTGCGTCCGCCTCGCGAGCGGCCGACCGCCTGCTGGAAGTCCCCCCTTTTGCGCCCGCCGCCGAGCGGTGGGCTTTGATGTGGGTCGCGTCGATGGACATTGTCCCGACCCGGCTGGTTGAGCCAGTCAAGGCGTAGAAAATATTGCCCCACACGCCTTGGCGGCTCCAGCGATTGAAGCGGTTATAGATGGTCGTGTAGGGGCCGTAATCTGCCGGGCAGTCTCGCCAGCGTGCGCCCGATCGCAGCATGTGGAGGATCCCGCTGATCACGCGTCGGTCATCCACGCGATGGGCGCCGCGCCGCCCACTTGGCAACAGCGGTTCAATCCGCTTCCACTCCGCCTCACTCAGCCAATATAGCTTTTGCCCCATCAAGCCCCCCTTCGACTCGGAGGTCTTGAATCACAACTCCGCCTCAGCGGGAATCCCTATTGAGTACAGACCCTAGAGCTCTCCTGCAAAGCCGGAATTCTGTAGAATTGCGTGCCAGGGCACATCACGCCACGCGGCGAGCGTGCGTGATGTCGAAGCGGGATGCTCCAGGACCCCGGTCGCTTTTCGAGCTAATGCCGATTGGCGATCTAACCGTCTGCGAACACATCGATGCGCCCCGCCGATCCGATCGTTTCCAGCCTTAGCTTACCTATGTGGGCGGTGTGAGTGCCGCGGTGGACGATACAAAAGCTTCACGCTTTATCGGTCACGCGCAGACTTCCTGCTGCGCGAAGCCCCACATTGATTAAATTCGGATCTCGAGCTCGATAATATGGCGGACAGATTCAGCTTCCTCGTTGACCCAAGTCACGGAAGGAAATGCGCGGAAAGGTGGTCGATTTTGCCTGCATTTGAACGCCTTGGGCTGCGCCACCCTTATTCGCTGGTAAGCGGGTCCTGCGCGGCAATCATGTTGATTCGCTCGAAATCGCGCAACTTGCTCCGACGCGCCACACAACCAACTTCGGTATGTTCGGTGCCTATGAGCGCGTCAACGCTGGCAACCACACTGATGCTGGCTAGCCCACACGTCCCTGTAGTCTTTTTTTCTGAGTCGTAGAATGCAAAGCAAGCTGCCCTCCCACGCGGAATACGTCATTATCGGCGGTGGTATCATTGGCTTGTCCATCGCCTATCACCTCACTCGGCTCGGACATCGCGATGTTCTGCTGCTCGAGCGCGATCAGCTGACCTGCGGGACCACTTGGCACGCGGCCGGCTTGGTTACTCAGCTTCGAGCCAGTGAGAACATGGCTAAACTGGCTCAGTACACCGCGGGGCTCTTCCGAGAACTTGAAGAGCTGACGGGGCAGCACACCGGATTTCGGCAATGTGGGTCGATTACCGTCGCGGCGACGCCCGAGCGGCTCGAGGAGCTTAATCGAGGTGCGTCAATGGGGCGTTCCTTTGGCCTCGATGTCGAGATTATCGATGCAGCCGAAACCAAGCGACGCATGCCCTTGCTCGACGTGGCAGATGTACTTGGTGCGGCGTGGATCCCCTCCGATGGCAAGACGAATCCGGTGGACACGGCGCGCGCTTTCGCAGCGGGCGCGCGGCAGGGAGGGGCGAGAATCTTGGAGCGGACTCCTGTGACGCGCGTCCTGCTCAAAGAAGGAAAGATTTCCGGTATTGAGACCGCGGAAGGAGTCGTGCGCACGGAAAAGGTCGTGATCTGCGCGGGGATGTGGAGCCGGGAGTTGGCTGCCGAGCTGAATTGGACGGTGCCGTTGCACGCGGCAGAGCACTTTTACGTCGTGACAGAGTCCATTGCGGGTTTGTTGCCCGATACTCCCACCGTCCGTGATCTTGATGCGTGTTTCTACGCAAAAGAAGATGCCGGCAAATTGCTTGTAGGTTTCTTCGAACCTAAGGGGAAGCCTTGGGGCATGGAGGGGATTCCGCGTGAGTTCAGTTTCGATTCTTTGCCCGACGACTTCGAACATATCGAGCCTCACCTTGCCAATGCCTTGCGACGTATGCCGGCGCTGGAAAATGTGGGGCTGCAGCTGAACTTCAATGGCCCGGAGAGTTTTACGCCCGACAATCGATTCCTGTTAGGGCCTGCGCCCGACATCGATGGGCTCTATGTCGCCTCGGGCTTTAATTCGTGCGGGATCGAGTCGTCTGGCGGCGCCGGCAAGGTAATGGCTGACTGGATGTCGACTGGTATGCCCGCCAGTGACTACTGGGAAATGGACGTGCGACGCGCCATGCCATTCCAGCGCAATCGACGATATCTGCGCGATCGGACGGGAGAGGCAGTTGGGCTACTTTACGCTTTGCATTGGCCTCATAAGTCGCCGGAGACTGCTCGCAGAGTGCGCGTCTCGCCGCTGCACGATCGATTGGCAGCCGCTGGCGCGAAGTTCGGCGAGGCTGCTGGGTGGGAGCGGGCCCAATGGTTTGGTGCGCCCGAGACCCCGGCGAACGCCCGCGCCACGTTCGCTCGCGACGACTGGTTCAAGGCGAGTGCGGCGGAGCACGAGGCAACTCGTTCCGGGGTCACGCTGTTTGATCAGACTTCATTCGCGCACCTGCTGGTACAAGGCCGTGATGCGCTAGCCCTTCTCCAGCGCCTCTCCACCAATGACGTTGATGTTCCGGTTGGTCGCATTGTGTACACGCCGTGGCTTAACGAGCGGGGTGGCATGGAGTCCGACGTTACGATCGCACGAACCGGTGATGAGGAGTTTTTAGTAGTGACTGCGGCGGTGCAGCGCATCCGGGATCTCGCTTGGCTGCGAAAGCATGCAAAAGGTGCCGGACACGTATTCGCGACCGACGTCTCGTCGGGATACACGTGCCTTTCCGTCATGGGCCCGCGCTCGCGAGAGCTGCTTATGCGCGTGAGTCCGGCGGATTTTTCTGACGCTGCCTTCCCTTTCGCTGCAGCCCGAGAAGTCGAGATTGGCTATGGCATGGCGCTCGCTTTCCGCATGACCTTTGTGGGAGAGCTTGGGTGGGAGCTGCACGTTCCGACTGAACAGGCACTGGGTGTCTACGATGCGCTTATCGCCGCGGGAGGCGACCTCGGTCTGCGCCACGCTGGTTACGTGGCGCTGAATACGTTGCGTCTTGAGGCGGGTTACCGCGACTGGGGCGCGGATGTAAGTGATGAGGATTCTCCGCTCGAAGCGGGATTGGGCTTTACGGTCGCCTGGAACAAGGCTGAGAATTTCATCGGGCGGGCGGTTCTTGAGTCGCAGCGTGGGCAGGTCCCGCACCGACGGCTTGTGCAATTGGCCGCGCCCCGGGCGGCGCCGTTGATGTTCGGAACGGAGCCTGTCTGGCGCAATGGATCGCTCGTCGGCTACCTGCGTTCCGCGGGCTTCGGCCATACCTTGGGCTGCGGTGTCGGTATGGGATATCTACGCTCGGAGCACGGAGTGACTGCCGAATGGCTGGCCAAAGGATCCTTTGAAATAGAAATCGCGGGTGAACGGCACGCCGCCATCGCGTCCCTTCGCGCTTTCTACGACTCAAACCGCACCAGAGTAAAGGGCGAGTATCGTAAGATCCAAGACTTGGTCGCCCAAGAGCTGCTCACAGCACGCTCCGAAGGATAACTTCCAACCCTCTTTTGTTTCAGCCAAATCCACGAGAGGCCGCCGTCGGGCGGTAACAGCAATGTCAGACCGCTCCATGGTCCTCGTTTTGTCCTGCCCCGATCGTCCAGGCATCGTGTCGGCGGTCTCAAGTCTTTTGTTTGAAGCTGGTTGCAATATCCTCGATGCTCAGCAGTTTGACGACACCGAGACAGGCCAATTCTTCATGCGCGTTGTCTTCGATCGCCTTGAGCAGGCTAGATCGGAGGCGGAAATCGCTGCGTCGATTGAGGAACTCGCGAAGCGTGTCGCCATGACATTCACTTTGCGGAAAAGCTCCGCAAAAAAACGTACTATGTTACTCGTTTCGAAATTCGACCATTGTCTGGCGGATTTGCTTTACCGCTGGCGCATCGGCGAACTGGCCATGGAAGTGACGGCGATCGTTTCCAATCACGACCAGGAGCATCTGGCTTCCACTGATCTAGGCGGGCTGCCCTTCCACCATTTCCCCATCACCAAGCAGACGAAAATGGAGCAAGAGGGGCGAATCTGGCAGCTCGTCCAGGAGACTAACACAGACCTCGTTATCCTCGCGCGCTACATGCAGATTCTGTCCGATGGGCTGTCGGCAAAGTTGGCGGGGCGCTGCATCAACATTCATCACTCGTTTCTGCCAGGCTTCAAAGGATCCAAGCCTTATCATCAGGCCCATGAGCGGGGTGTGAAATTGATCGGTGCGACAGCCCATTATGTCACCTCCGATCTCGACGAGGGCCCGATTATTGAGCAGGATGTCGAGCGGATCTCGCATCGAGATACTCCCGATGATCTCGTGCGCAAAGGGCGCGACATAGAGCGGCGGGTACTCGCCAGCGCGGTGCGCCATCATCTTGAGGATCGCGTGGTGCTCAATCGTAAGAAGACTGTCGTCTTCACCGGTTGACCGGAGCTGTAACCGGCAAGAGCCGAATCTATCAAGTTGCCCTTATGCTGCCCAAGACCCTTCAGGTCGCCTCGTCCTAGGTCGTGTCACCTCTATCGGAATAGTACGAGAAGGGACGCTCCCCGCTTCGCGCCAGGGTTGCACGCCAACCCATTGAGACGACATTGGCTCGAAAACCTACTGTCCTCCATTTGGCAACATTCGTATCATGTCGCGCAAGTGGTTCATGCGTTTGAGCCTGGGATCCCGCGCGTGGTTGTCGCGGAGAGCAGTCACCCCGTTCGCCGACTTCGGCCGGAGCCACTCGTCGTTTTGCTCGAGCAGGTTGCCGGCGGGCGGCTGATAGAGTCCTCATTGCGGAAAGGCCGACTATCTCGGTTAAGCTTTGATCTCGTCGTTGACCCGTTCGAGCGGATTGCTAACCCGTATGAGATTGCGGTGCCAGCTTTTCGCTGCGGAATTCTAATTAGTGGCGGATAGTGCGACGATTGAGACAGAAGTACCGAGAGCACGATGGCGACCTTGAAGCGAAATTCATCTGTGTCCACGGCGATAAGCAGGCGGCCGTTGGCCATCGCTCAGGCGCTCCGCGACAAGCTGGTCTCGGCTGGCATGAAACCGAGCAGCTTGTCGATGACTCAGCGCCTGCGAGCCTGACGCAGAATTCCTGCAGAATCTACGCAAGACGGTCAGGTTTTTGCGTCTAAAGGCGGAGAATTGCGGAGAGTCTGAAGAGAACCCGCAATAACATCGAAGCAGGTGCCAAGTGGGAGGAAGTTGAAGTACATGACAATCTCGCGACGCGACCTCATGAAGGCGAGCCTAGTGGCGGGAGCCGGTTTATCGATCCCTTCGGTCCTGCCGGCACAGACAGCCCCAACCGCCACGCGGACGGTCCGCATGGTGAAGGCAAGCGACCTGCGGATCTTCGATCCGATCTTTACGACAGCTGTTATAACCCAGGACCATGGCTTGGCGGTTTACGACACGTTGTTCGCGCTTGACTCCAAGTTCATGCCGCAGCCGCAAATGGTGGGGAAGTGGGGTGTTTCCGACGACAAGAAGACCTACACGTTCGAGCTGCGCGATGGTCTGGGTTGGCACGATGGCACCCCTGTCATGGCCGCGGACTGTGTGGCCTCAATCCATCGCTGGGCTCAGATAGCGGCCGGCGGACAACTGATCATGGAGCGGGCCAAGGATATCTCGAAGAAAGATGACAAGACTTTCACGATCGCGCTCAAGGAGCCGCTTGGGCTTCTGACCGAGATCCTCGGGAGATACTCGTCGCCGGACTTGTTCATCATGCGCGAGAAGGACGCAAAGCGGCCCCCAACCGAGCAGGTGACCGCGAACATCGGATCTGGGCCGTTCAAGTTCAACGAAGCTCTCGCCAAGCCGGGGGTCAGCTTCGCCTATGACCGCAACGAGAAATACGTGCCGCGCAGTGAACCGGCCGATGGGTTCGCCGGCGGGAAGCTCGTCAACGTGGATCGGGTCATCTGGGACAATATCGCTGATCAGCATACTGCGATAGCGGCCTTACGGCGCGGCGAGATTGATTACGTTGAGGGGCCGCCCGCCGATTTATACTCGGCGATCGAGAGCGATCCCGATCTTGCACTCCAGGTCCGAAATAAGACAGGTTCGGTCATGCACCTGCGGTTGAACTGTTTGCGGAAGCCGTTCGACAACGTGAAGGCGCGTCAGGCCATGCTTCACCTCGTCGATCAGGAGGTGTTCATGCGCGCGGCGATTGGCGATCCAAAATACTTCCAAACCGTCACGTCGATATTCGGAAATGGCACGCCCTATTCCAACGATGAAAACACGGGATGGTACAAGAAAGGTGGCGATCCGGAAAAGGCCAAACAGCTCTTCAAGGAGGCCGGATATGCCGGCGAGAAAATTGTCATTCTCCAGCCCACGAATCTGCCCGCGTTCGACAATGCCGTGCAGCTTCTAGCGGCTTCACTGCGAAAAATAGGCATATTTGCCGAACTCGCGCCGAGCGACTGGGGCGGGGTTGTCGCACGCCGTGCTAACAAGGGCTCCATAGAGAACGGTGGCTGGAACATCTTCATCACGAGCGAATCCGGTTTCTCCCGCACCGATCCGCTTGGGAACCCTGCTTTGCTCGCGAATGGCGACAGGGGCTGGTACGGCTGGCCGAGTAGCGAAGAGTATGAGGCTCTTCGAGCCAGATGGGCCGATGTCGAAACGCTCGACGAGCGCAAAGCGCTGGCCTGCCAGATGCAGCGCGTGTGGTGGGACTTCGTCGGCGACATTCTGCTGGGTCAGTATGTTTCGCCAATCGCGCGGCGCACGACGCTCGCCGGCCTGATCGAGATGCCCGCGGTTAATCCAATGTGGAACATGTACAAGACCTGACGGCACGATTGCCGCTTACATCCTGTGCAGGATCGACCGCCGGGCTCTTATTAAACGCTTGCACGGCCGACTATTATCGCGCTTCGTAAAGGACTAAAACGTGAGCAAGGTCGTGACAGAGATTGAACCGCGTGCACCCCTTGATAACGTCGAGGAAGGCACGCTCGAGTTCGAGGGCAAGCGCTACCTCGACGGCCGCGCCTCCGATCCGCGCGAACTTGGCTGGATGTGTGGTGCGCCGCCGCCCGAAGATAGGCGCGTCACATTCGAGAGCGACACTTCGTTCGATTTCCCGCAGAAGCGCTGGTCGCTGTCGCACATGCGCGAGCTCGTAGCGACGGTGAACGTGTGGCGTGGGCAGGGCATGCCTTCGCAGTTCGAACGCAGCGACAAATCCGCCGAGATCGACGCGCTCACGTTTGCAGATAAGGATGGCCGCATTCGCCGCTTCGACGAGGCGCTGTTCGACACCTACGCCGATGGCATCGTGGTGCTGCATCGCGGGCGCATCGTCTACGAGCGCTACTTCGGCGCGCTCCAGTCGCAGCTGCCGCATGCGTGCTACTCAGTCACGAAGTCGTACACGGGTACGCTGACGGCGGCATTCGTGCACGAAGGCGTACTCGACGACGCGAAGATGATCCCGCACTACCTGCCGGAGTTGCGGGGCACGGCGTGGGAGGATGCCACGCTGCGTCAGGTGATGGACATGCAGACCGGTCTGGCGCATACCGAAGAGTACACGGACGATCGCTCCGATGTCTGGGCGTATAGGATCGCCAGCGGTCGGCGGCCGCGGCCCGCTGGCTACGTCGGCCCACAGACCTTATGCGACTACCTGAGGACCGTTCGCAAGCAAGGTACACACGGCGAAGTCTTTGCTTACAAGACCGTCAACACCGAAGTGATGGCCTGGGTCGTGTCGCGTGTGACCGGCCGCTCGTTTGCACAACTGCTGCACGAGCGTCTGTGGGCGCCGCTCGGCTGCGAGGAGGACGGCTATGTCATCGTCGATCCGGCCGGCATGCCGGCGGCGGGCGGCGGCCTGAATGCGGCCCTCCGCGACCTCGCGCGGTTTGGCGAGTTGATCCGGCGTGAGGGCGAATGGAACGGTAAGCAGCTCATTCCCGCGTCCGTCGTGCACGACGTGCAAAGGGGCGGCGACCCCGCCAAGTTCCCCTACAAAGGACTGCCCGGCTACTCGTACCGCAGTATGTGGTGGGTGTCGCACAACGAGTTGGGCGCGATCGAGGCACGGGGCCAGCACGCGCAACGCCTTTATGTCGCGCCGAAGGCGGAGATGGTAATCGCGCGCTTTGCATCGCACCCCCTGGCATCGGCAGGCCACAGCGACACAATCAGCGTGCCGCAGATGCTGGCATTGGGGCGAATGCTGCGCGAATAATCTGGTGGATGAGTAAGCATGGAGTTGCGCTCCTCCTTAACCGCATGACGATGGTCTGTGAGTTCAGGCATGTTCGGTTACGGGATCAGGGTGGTGTCCTTGGATACGTGTTACGTGGAAAAACTTGAGGGATAAGCCTGCGACTGATTTCGCCAGTTTGACCAATTTGAGATCCAGCGGCAGGCGAGCGAATGGCTCGAGCACTACCCCCGACTCTAAGATCCGCGGGCTAACATCTCCGGAATGTTCGCGTGAAGGATATCGGCCAGAAGTGTGTTTACGTTACTTTCGATCATCTTTATCCGCACGCGCGTAAAACGGCGCGGTTCCGAAGCACCGCTGCCCTGAAAGTTTGGAGTTTAAAAATGCCATCCATGAATTCCACGGGCTCCGCGGATTCAGCAACAGGGTCAAGCCAGCAGAGCGCATTCAAAGCGTGGCGACCGGTAATTTCGGCTCGCCGGCACGCGATCTCCAGCGGGCATTATCTTGCGTCGCACGCTGGATTCGAGATTTTGCAGGCAGGCGGTAACGCGATTGATGCGGGCGTGGCCGCAGGCCTTGTGCTAGGGGTCGTACACAGTGATCAGGTGAACATCGCCGGCGTCGCGCCCATGATCATTTGGGTGGCGGATATAGCCGAACTCGTGTCCATCGATGGCGTCGGGCAATGGCCCGCGAAGGCGAGTTGTGAGTTATTCTTGCGTCAGCATGAGGGCCAAGTACCCGAAGGCATATTGCGGACGGTAATCCCCGCCGCGCCTGCGGCTTGGCTTGAAGCCCTCAAACGCTACGGAACGATGTCATTCGGAGACGTCGCGAGCTTCGCGGTACGCTTCGCGCGAGAAGGGTTTGTAATGTATCCCTTCTTGGCTGAGCAGCTTCAACTCGTGGCGCACAAGAATGCGCGCTGGCCCTCGAATCGTGAAATCTATCTCCCGGAAGGAATAAGCCCGGCTGTCGGAGATATCTTCATCCAACGCGATCTAGCGCGAAGTCTGCAATACATGATTGACGAGGAAGCTGCCGCCATCAACCGTGGCGGCGACCGGATCAGTGGGCTGCAGGCGGCCCGAGATGCTTTTTACCGCGGCGACCTTATGCGCGCAATCACGAACTTTCATGCAGAGAATGGTGGGTTACTTACCGAGCAGGACATGGCGACATACCGCGTCAAGCTGGCTCCGACCGTGTCGACCAAGTTAGGGGATCTAGACGTGCACTCGTGCGGATTCTGGAGTCAGGGTCCGGCCTTGCTGCAGGCGATCAATATCCTGGCGGGCTTTGATCTTCGTTCTCTCGGCCACAATGAGGCCGAGTACGTTCATGTCGTCGCCGAAGCACTCAAGCTTGTGTTTGCCGACCGCGAAGCATTCTACGGAGATCCCGACGTAATCCATGTGCCCGCCGACATGCTGCTGTCGCCGGCATACGCCGAGATGCGCCGAATGTTGATCCGAAAAGATAGGGCATGGCCAGAACTTCCACCAGCTGGAAACAACGTCAGCAGCTCCACAGTTGCTCACCATGAGAGCGATGATGGGCCGTTCGATACATCGCATGTCGCCGTCGTCGACGGACATGGAAACGCAATTTCCATTTGCCCGAGCGACACCTGCAGCGATACAATTGTCATTCCTGGAACCGGCCTCGCTCCTTCGTCGCGCGGCTCGCAATCGTGGGCAAATCCTGATCATCCATCATCCATCGCGCCGGGCAAACGCCCGAGGCTCACGCCGAACCCCGCGATGGTTTTTCGCAAGGGCAAGATGACGATGCCCATCGGCAGCCCGGGCGGCGACAGTCAGGTCCAGGCGGTGCTACAAGTATTGCTCAATATATCGATCTTTGGAATGGATCCTCAGACGGCCGTCGAGGCGCCGCGATTCATTACTTATAGTCACCCTGATTCGTTCGCACCGCACGCCGCATTTCCTGGCCGGCTGTGTCTGGAAGGGCGGTTTTCCGAGGCGACAGCCGACGTATTGTCAAAACTCGGTCATAGGGTCGTCTTATGGCCAGATCGTTTATGGCGCGCCGGCGGCGTGTGTCTCGTTCGCCATGATCGCGATAGAGGCGTCCTGGAATGCGGCGCCGATCCGCGACGAGCCGCCGCCTACGCGCTTGGGTGGTAGCACGCGGGTACTGGAAGAGCTGACGACCTGTCGTAGGAAATGCGTCGCGCGCCTAAGACCTCACGCCTCGTGCAAAAGTAAGCGTCAGTACGCCGAACGTCGGATCAGCTGGCCGACCCCAATCTTTTGCAGAAGTTTCTGCGTCGGATTCAGCCAAAATTTGTTTTGGAATTCGGCTAGCCATCCCTTCCGAGCTGCCGCCGGTCACTTGCCCTGCGGGCGTGTGTGCTGGTTGACCTGAGCATGTCAGCCCAACCGGACGTGCCTTCCTCTTGCACTCCTGCAAAGAACCTCATCTTGAGCTAACGACGGTGAGCCCTCGCCGTTCAAAGGAACAACTTGCGGCAAGTACCCATGCAGGAATTGTGCAGAATTGTGCGCAAAAGGTATGCATCTCTGCATCCAGAAAGGAAATTTGCGGCGACCCCAAATAGTAGCGGCGGTAAGAATTGAGAATGCTGTCAACCGGAGCCACCCCAAACCCGTCGAGAAATGAATGCTTCCAGAAACAAGGCGCCTCTACGTTCGGGCATGTGCCGTAAGAAGATCCCGCGCCGGATGGCTGCTGTTATAGCGGAAAGCGATAATCGACATCATAGTAATCTCGGAAGGATCAACGATCCTGCGCCTGAACAGCATTTGCAGGGCTAACGCAAGTTCACGTCGAAACAACTGAAGGGCCGGTTCGTGCAAACGATGCTCTCTCGGTTCCGGCTTAGACAAACGTCCGTTCACTTAGACAAACAGGATCGATTCCATGACCCAGCCTCCGCTTCTTCCTCCGCCTTTTCCTGCGGCAGAATTCCATTCTCGGCTGAAGGCACTGCGCACTGCAATGGCAGCGCGCCAAGTCGACCTTCTGATCGTCAACCAGTTTGAGCATATCGGTTACTTTGGCGGTTACTGGTCCACAGGGTCCATGTATCACGCATTTCTCATTCCCATCGATGGAGAGCCGGTCGCCGTCTTGCGCACGCTCGATGTTCCGATTTTTCGTGAGCTGAGCTGCTTCACCGAATGCGTGGCATTCAACGACAGCGCAAACCCGCTCAAGGTCGTGGCGGAAACAATCCTGGCTAAAGGATATGGGGCCTCAGCTATCGGGCTAGAGTACGACAGCAATTTTCTCACGGTCAACCGAGCTCATGAGCTTGAAAGCCTGCTGCCGAATGCCAGGATGGTCGATTTCTCCGGGATCATGTGGGAAATGCGGCAGGTCAAATCGGCGCTCGAGCTCACGTACCTCGAGACCGCGGCCGAGATCTGCGACCGAATGGTAGCCACAGCGTTTGACGCGGCCCAGGCCGGCGTTAGCGAGCGCGAGGTCTTTGCAGCCATGACTAGCGAGGCGTGGCGCAGTGGTGCTGATAATGGGGCCGTCGCGGTGATGACTTCAGGACCTCGCTCCACAATGTTACACGCCTCCCTCGGGCATCGCACGCTAGCGGAGGGCGACATTGTGCACGTGGAGCCGGTACTTCGATTTCGCGGCTACAGCTCGCGCATGCAACGTCCGAAATCCATTGGCGCACCAACCGATGAACAGATGCGGACCGCAGAAACAATGATTAGGATTCAAGATGAGCAGTATCGTGCCATGAAACCGGGCGCTGAGGCGAAGGAGGTCGATCGGATCCTGCGCGAGGGCATACTGGCGGCTGGCCTGCGAGACAACTACACCGGTATCACCGGCTATACGCTCGGTTTTGTGGCCGCCCCTCGTCTCAGTGACTTCACGCGTGTTTTCCTTGCTGACAGCAACTGGCAACTGAAGCAAAACCAAGTCTTCCATATGTATACGTCGGCGCGCGGCATGTCCTTTAGCGAAACTATCGTCGTCACCCCAGAAGGAGGAAAGCGCCTGACTAAGATGGAGCGGAAGCTATTCTGTTAGCCAGCCGATTTCTTGAGGGGGCGAGGGGGAGCTAGCCAAATAGCCGGACCACCTCCCTCTCGCTGCAATAGCAGGCGTACCGCCTTTGAAGACCAACTACTCGGCGAGGTGACGTGAGGATCTAGCGAAGGCGACGAGGAGCCGTGGCGCAGCAGGTAAGACTGGCGATTTGGTTTGAGCGTATCCGGTTGGGCCTTGATGGTCATGCCGCCGATCGGGGGACGTCGTACCGTCGCGGGTGAAGCTGGCAAAGCGAGCGCCTGGCTTCGGTCAGGCGGCGAGCTACTCTCCCACTCCTGAGCGTTGAGCAGGGCGAGGCCTTGGCGATTTTGATTCGGCGGCGCTGATGCGCGCCAGCGCGTCGCTGGAGGCGAGCGGACTCTGTAGCACCGACGATGTTCCGCCGGACCCCGCGGCGGTCAGGTCAGTTGCGGATTTCGTCAGCCATCGCTCGTGGGGGCTCTCCACGCCACGAGAGGGCCCTCCGATAGTCCGCCGAAACGATCTAGCCGGCCCAAGTCGAGGAGTCAGTTCGAGTTCACTCATCGTCCGTGTTTACCTCCGAATCTGAATCACCGTCGGAAGCATCCGTCATCACTGTTGGAAACACCTGTTCTTCATCTTTGGAATGCGCATAGATGGCAACGCCATGCCTGCGGCCGACGGGCTGTGTTCATGTGAACGAGCCGAATCTGAAAGAACGACTCCGCTCATTTCTTGATTTCTTGAAGGTTTCCTCGCGGACGAAAATATAATCGCGATGCCGACCATAGATACAGATCGACTGCCGGGAGGTCCGTAAAGCACCGCGACGTTCGTAGGGCCGCCGTCTCAAAGCCGACAGCGGAGTTCACGCTTAACTCGACTTAGGGCGCATCCGAGCAAAGCTGTATCACGCCGACACTGCCCTCTATGGCGATATGCGTGCCGAAAGGCTCCGATAGCCTTTAGAGACGTTCGAGAATGACGCGTCCTTGCGGAGGCGGCGCAAGGCGCGGCACTCCGCGATCGGCGAGCCTCTTAGTGAAATTCAGTTCGATCGGAAAAAGACGCACTTCGATCACCTGATTTTTCTTAAATCGGCTTACGGCTATAATACTTTCATAATGATCAGGGTTGGCGAAAGTTTTCATAGCGGTGGCAATCAAATCAGGTACTGTATGCTTCCTGGGGTCCAAGTCGTAAAATTCAAAGTAATCTGCACCTTCGACAGCATTTAGATTGTCATAGATGAAGTTGCCTAAGCTATAAAAGATGGGGCGTCCCTGTAGACTTCTATCCCGCGTAAGATGTGTGGTCCATGGCCCAAGAAGGCATCGATCGCCCCGTGTGCAAACGCCTGTGCATAATCTGCGGGCACCTCGCTCCAGTTGCCGGGCGAATGATCGTGGCTAGCCACAATTAGAAAGTCCGAAGATTGCTTGCCCTCGCGGATGTTCCGCAATATCGTCTCCACGTCGCGTGCGTTCGGTGTGAAGCTGTAACCTGGCCCGCTCTCCGCACGATAGACGGTGCCAGCTAGAACAACCTCATTTGAGTTGGCATCTTGCGTTATCGGTCCTGGTAACGCGTCGCGGATCTGGCGCAGGTTCTCCAGCATCTCTGGCAGTACATTAACCACTCGTGTTAGGCGAAGCGCATTTAGGCCGGGCGTGCCTGGCGCCTGCCCTGCTGCATCGGCAGCCCGGGAGGCGGGCGGAAAACTTTCTGTTAACGAGACCAGGCCGACGCGCCCGCGACTAGTCTCCAGATACTGAGCGGCCGCAGCCTCCGCTAGATTGTCGCCTACACCTCCGTGCACGATACCAACTTGGTCGAGCACTTCGGTTGTTTCTCGCATACCTTCGATTCCCCAGTCGTAGGTATGGTTATTCGCACGTGCCATCATGTTGAAGCCAATGGCTTTCAAATCCGGCGCCACGGTAGCTGTCGAAACGTGATAGGCATCCCCGTTGACGGTCGGGCCCCCCTTCGAGGTCCTTGATCTGTTATATTTGTCTCAAGGTTCCCAAAACGCACATCGGCGTCCTGCTCGTGGAGACCGGATCAAGGCTCGATGCTTGAACAACAGTATGGGGGCGCCTCATCATGACATCGCCAACCGCAGCCAACGTGAAGCCGTCCACTACATTTGTCTCAGTCGAGCCGACGAGATCGAATAGGCTACCTGCCTCAATTGCGGAGGTGACCTCCATGTTGCAAAGTTGTACGGCCCAGCCGCCACTCCCGCTATCATAAACTCAATTCACGTCCATTTCGTCCGAGAGGGAGCGGCGCTGCGCACAAGGACGGCGTCGAAACTAGATCTTCGTTCATTTTCCAACGCGAGTTAGGTTGCTCGTTCGAGGCCCTGCGCTGTCGAGCCAACCCGTCATCCTTAACGGGATCGGCGATACCAGCTCTCATCTCGGCATAGCCGGTCGCGCGCTGCAATGTCTATGTCCTGGATACATTCCTACGCTCTCCACCACATTGGCTCAGTTCGACCAGATTCGATACTATTGACAGGTCATACCGATGCTGCGCTAGCACACCATCCGCAACTTACACCTACCGGTTCTGGTCTCTATCGTGAACTGAAATTGAGCGTGGTCGCGATGCGCGGCTTTTGAGGTAATCGCGGCGATGACTTGTTGCACTGGCGCAACCGGCAGCTGCTGACTTAGGCCAGAATTCCCGCGTATTGAGTCGGAAACCTGCAGCCTTAGGCTCGACTTGCAAGAAAACTGCAGTCGACATCGATATGGTTCAATCAACAAGGCCGGAACTCGCGCAAATCGCCAAATCATCCAAAGCAGCGAGACTTCGGGGCTGCCCAGCGTGTCGGTATCATTCAGCAGTTGGATGCGAACAAGGCTGATTAGGGGGAACGAGGCATGACAAGTTCTCGACGTGACTTCATCAAAGCTGGGTTTGTCGCCGGAGCGAGTTGCTCGATTCCGTCAATCCTGATGGCGCAGACAACACCAAGTGCCGCGCGGACCGTCCGTATGGTCAAAACTGGTGACCTCCGTGCCTACGACCCAGTGTTCTCGTCTGCGATCATCACCGGTGATCATGCGTTTGCCATTTATGACAAGCTGTTCGCTCCTGACTCGAGGTTTAGGTACCAACCCCAGATGGTTGAGAGGTGGCGCGTTTCGGAGGATAAGAAGACTTGGACATTCGAGCTCCGTGATGGTCTGGGTTGGCATGACGGCACTCCTGTGACTAGCGCCGATTGTGTGGCATCGATTCGTCGTTGGGCTCCCGTTGAGCCTGGTGGCCAGTTACTGATGTCGCGGGCACGTGACATCTCCAAAATCGACGAGAAAACCTTCAGGATCGTGCTGAATGAACCATTTGGGCTCTTAATCGAGGCCCTGTGGAGACCATTCATGATGCGTGAAGCGGATGCCAATCGTCCCCCAACCGAGCAGGTCACAGCGAATATCGGATCAGGTCCGTTCAGATTCAATGAAGCTCTCGCCAGGCCAGGATCGAGCTTCACCTATGATCGCAACGACAGGTACGTACCACGCAAGGAGCCGGCCGATGGATACGCCGGCGGGAAAATCGTTAAGGTCGATCGCGCAATTTGGAGCAATATCGGTGATCAGCAAACGGCCATCGCGGCCTTACAGGCTGGCGAGGTGGACTACATCGAATCGCCGCCTGTCGATCTTTATCCTGCGATCGAAAGTGATCCAAATCTTGCGCTGCAAGTATTGAACAAGTCAGGGCAAGACTTGTATCTGCGCATGAACTGTCTTCAGAAGCCATTTAATAACCTAAAGGCGCGTCAGGCCTTGCTTCACTTGGTGGATCAAGAAGCGTTTATGCGTGCCGCGATCGGCAATCCGAATTATACGAACAGCATTCGTTCTTGGTTTGGAGATGATACGCCGTATACAAATGATGAAAATACCGGATGGTACAAGAAGGGTGGCGATCCGGAAAAGGCTAGGCAACTGTTCAAGGAGGCTGGATATGCTGGCGAGAAGGTCGTCATTCTCCAGCCCACGAACATAACTTTCCTGAGCAATGCCTCTCAGCTTCTCGCGGCTGAGCTGCGGAAGATCGGGGTCAATGCCGAGCTTGCACCGAGCGACTGGGGCGGGGTCGTCGCGCGCAGAGCAAAGAAGAGTTCGGTTGAGGATGGCGGATGGAGTATCTTCATTACGGCTGATTCGGATTTCTCTCACAGCTATCCCCTCTTCAGTGTCGTCATGCCAGCGAACGGAGAAAATGGTTGGTATGGCTGGCCGAAGAACGATGAATATGAGACCTTACGATTGACTTGGGCGGATCTGGAGACGCTCGAGCAGCGGCAAGCTTTGGCTCGCAAGATGCAACGGGCGTATTGGGACAATCCTGGTTCGATACTACTGGGGCACTATTTCTCAGCGATCGCCCGCCGTAAAACACTCACGGGGCTCATTGGTCTAATTGATTGGAGTCCGATGTGGAACATGCAGAAGGCATGAGCGCGAGGACTGCATCCTTCACGTGTACCGCGCCTCTGACTAGACGCGCGCCAGCAAGCGTCAGGACAAGAAGGGTCGAAAAGTGCGGGGCGGGCTCATGACAGAACACGGACTGCGTGCAGTTGTCGGCAACGGAAAGGAAGGTGTGGTTGGGTTCGGGGGCGGGCGCTACCTTGACGGCCGCGCTTCCGATCCGCGCGCACTTGGCTGGATGTACGTTCCGCGGAAATTGATCCGCTTACCTTAACGGACAAGCGTGCCGACACTTCGATGAGGGGCTGTTCGACACCTATGCCGACGGCAAGCACCTCAACAGAGCGGAGCGAAGGTTTTTCTACTGATCTCCGCCTGCGGAGAGGGGATCCATGTTTTCGATGTCGGCGCGATAGGCATTTTATTGTTGCCAGGGGCTTACCGCGTGAAGGATGGCCTCTCAGAGGCAGTGATCCCAAGAAACTACCACGACGACTTGAAGGAGAAACACATGAAAACTCTTGGTGTTTTGTGCCTATCGAACAATGGCGTCTACGACGGGGTTGATCCAGACTTTGGTCAAGGCCTTGCCGACCCGAGACGTTACAAAAGGTCTCCAATCCTGCGACGTATACCAACAGCTTGGACCAGCAATGTCGTCCCAGGTGATCCGAAGTGCGCAGATGAATACGCCAAGGCCGCTCGGGAGTTGGTACAGGAAGGAGCTGATGCAATCACGTGTGATTGCGGCTTCACGGTGCGCTACCAGCAGGCAATTGCAGATGCCGTATCGGTGCCCGTCTCTACTTCAAGTCTTCTTTTGCTTCCAATGCTGCTATCCAACGTACCTGCAAATAAGAAGGTTGCCGTACTTACCTACGACTCGCGATACTTGGATGCTGGCATAATGGCAGCGCTGAGCATCAAAGATACATCGAGGTTGGTCATTGAAGGATTGGAAGGTACGGAAACCTACGCCTACATGTGGGCTCAGAAAGGACAAATCCGTGTCGCGGATGCCCTTTCCGATACTGACGCTATCATCGAACGTGTCCGCAAGCGCGAAGACGTCGCGGCTATTCTATGCGAATGTACGTTTTTTGCCCGAGTCTCGCCTCGAATAAGGTCGGCGACGGGGCTGCCGGTCTATGATGCCGCACTCAACGCAGCCCTCCTTATGGCAGCGGCTGGCTAGCTGCCGATTGGCGGGTGGAGGCCATGCCTCGACCCGGACCTGACCTTCGCCAGGTCGAAGAGACCGAAGCCGAGATCTGTTACTCGTGCCACGTAATGACGCGGATGCTTGTGCGGCAATTGGTCGTATCCGCGTAGAGCCCCAGCTGTTAGTTGCCCCGATTTGGGGCAGCTGCAAAAAATTATCCGGAAATTGACGCGAAGGCCAAAATGGTGCGCCTCTCTTACCACTTCAAGCACTGTCTCTATCGGCAACTGCTTCGGCCCCGCTTGTGCACCTGATTCGCCTAGTGATGTTGTTCTCGGCAGGAGTGCCCACAATGCGCACCGCATCAGTAATGAGGAGAAATCGTACGCGAGCTAGAGGCGGTGGCCCTGCCGCCGGGGAGACCGGCAGATTAGATCGCTTAACGATTGCCAGCGCCGAGGAGCTAAAGCGCGTCGGGTCGATTGACTCCTTATTTCAGGTCGAAAATTCAACGTGTCGACGGTGAACGAGGCAGGCGATCTTAAGGCGTCTCGTAACGTCCCAAGGACAGACAGACTCACCGCGGTGCACACAACGCAAGCGCCGGCGCGGGACGTCAAGGTTCGCGGACTAAAAAACCTAAAACGCAACGGGGGTAAAGAAATGACGCTCACCAAAGGGCCACAGGCGTTCCCAAGATCAGAGTACCTACGAAGAGTTGCCGCGGTAAAATCAGAAATGGCTCGTCTAAACGTCGAGGCGCTTTTCGTAAGCAACCCGGGCAACCTTACTTATCTCACAGGTTTCTTGGGCCGGTCGTCCGCCCCGCAATGCAGTTTCAATGCACAAAGAAGAGCCGACGTTTATCGTACGTCCCATGGATGCGGCTGCAGCCATTTATCAGAGCTTCTTGGATCGCGCTAGCATGGTGATCTATCCGGAAAAACTTGTGGGCAACCCAGATACGGATGTCTACGACGCGGTGATCGATTTCCTCCACGATGCCGGTCTAGCAAAAAGTGGCGTGGGACTGGAAGGGTATCAGCTGCCTGCGCGAGCAGCAGAGAAGTTCAAGAGACGGTTGCCGCAAGCAAGAATAATCGACGTGAATAGGACGGTGACGTGGGTTCGGACGGTCAAGTCCAATCTCGAGATTGCTGTCATGAAGGAAGTTGCCGCTATTTCCGATGCGGCGATTATGCGTGCGAAAGAAGTGATACGGCCTGGTGTACGCGAACCTGATGTGGTCGCCGAGCTCCTGGCGACGCTGGCACGTGGGGTCAACGGCAAGGCGGGCACCAGCCTTCCCCACGTTTTCTTAAACGCCGGCCCGCGTTCGGCTACATCTCACATTTGTTGGACCGAAGAAACCATAGAGCGTGGTACTCACGTCAATCTTGAACTTTCCGGCTTCCGCTATGCTTACGCGGCACCGCTCTCGCGCACCTTCTCGATTGGCGTACCTTCCGATCATCTGCGTCGCGTACATGAGGCGCAGCGTGCAGGTCTAGAGGCCGCGCTAAATGCAGTGCGGCCTGGTGCGACCTGCAGCGACGTCGCCGGAGCGGCCTACCGGGCGATTGAGAAGCGAGGATTCAGCAAGGTCTCCCGATGTGGTTATGCCGTAGGCATTGATTGGGTAGAACAGACGGCGAGCCTCAACGAGCTAGACAAGACAGAGCTAAAGCCGAATATGACGTTCCATCTCATTCTGAGCAACTGGATGATGAGGGAAGGGGACTTCGGATATGTGCTTAGCCAAACTATTCGTGTCACCGAGTCTGGCGTTGAAACACTAAGCGCTGTACCCCCGAAGCTTTTCGAAATTTAACGCGTATGAAGTTCCCACTTCAAAAACAGAAATAGATCTGACTCGCAAAAAGGAAATAAACTGCGTCACCGAATTCTCCAAGGTGCCCCTACGCCGCTGTCGCCGCTCCTGTACCGGTGAGAGCTCCGTCAAAGGTTGATGGTGTGGTGCCGACTGTTTGATGATGACCATCGTCATCATGATTATCAATAGAACAATCGCAGGAGAACGGCTGATAAAGTTCCGTGCTACGTGTGGAGAAAGTAAGGCAATTTGTTTCGCTCAAAGTTGCGTAGCGATGTATGCGGCCCGAGTAGCGTGCTTGGACGAATGCCAACCTCGAAGGACTATGGAGGCCCGGAAACGCAAACGTGCCTTGAAACGGTTTGGACCAGCAGGTCTCACACTGCATCCTCAACGCTGCCATGCGCGAGCGTCATCTTCACCGTAAAATAAATTCTATGAGGATCTGACTTGAATCCAGCTCCTCGATACGTCAGCCAATTTAGAATTATGTCGGGGGAATCATGAAGGTACTCTGTTTATGGTACGCCACAGAAGATGAGGTCAATTATATCAGGGGCGCGATGCCGCCTTCCACAGAGGTGGTAGCACCAAAGGGGGATTATCTTTCTCGTTTCGATTGCGCATACTCAGACGCAAAGGACCTGGCCGCAGACGCCGATGCGATGATCGGCTTCAGCGTCCCAGAGGGTCTGTTGGAAATTGCAGAAAAGCTCAAGGTGTTTTCTTGGCTACATTCGGGCGTTGATGATCTCCGCCAGATGGGGGCGCTTTCTCTGTTTAAACAGCGCGGCGTTAAACTTGCGAATGTTCGCGGTGCCAATGCAGTTGCCGTCGCGGAACAGGCGATGATGTTCGTACTTGCTCTCGCCAAGAGAGCGTTGCTTAAGCAACAATTGCTGCAAGCCCGTAATAAACCTTTTCCTCTGTATGCCAACGAGTCTCGGTCGGCGATGTTACACGGTCGTACAATCGGAATAATCGGGGTTGGAAACATCGGCGCCCGCATTGCAAAGCACGCAAATGGTTTCGATATGCATGTTCTCGGAGTCCGCCGCAACAAAGAGAAGCTGGTGGAGTACGTAGACTCGATGCACGGAATGGACGAACTGCATGTCGTGCTTGCGAAAAGCGATTATGTCGTTTTGGCAATGCCGGCAACACCGGAAACCAATCAGTTTTTTGGCAAGGTAGAGATACAAGCTATGAAATCATCTGCCTTTTTGGTCAATGTTTCGCGCGGAAACCTGACACAAGAGAAACCACTCTATGAAGCACTTACGTCCGGGCGTTTACGCGGATACGCAGCAGACGTCTGGTGGAGCTATGGGTTTGGGCGGACCTTTCCGGCCGGATCGGGTTCGCGCTTGAAGATTCACGAGCTCCCGAATGTGATCGGCTCTGATGGGCAGGCCGCAAACGCCGATGACGTTCTTCAACGAAATATTCAGTGGGGCACGCACAGCCTAGTAGAGTTTGCGACGGGTAAGCCGCTCACTCGGGAGGTTAGCCTAGACTTGGGCTACTAGCTGCCAGCACGATCTTGATCGATTCACGATGTACCGTTCGCCCGAAAATTTTGCGCGACGAGTGTTTCAGGCGAAAGTGGTCCGAGATGCGCTTCAAAAGGGAAAATGCAGGCATCGGCAGAAGGTTGAGCAGTGCATTAAGCGGGGACGCTGCCACGACTTCAACCGCCTCAACGACAATGCCTCCAATCGCCGGGACAACGCTTCGCGCGAAAAGGCCTGGCCCCGTCTGAATCGGCTCCTGAATCGGGGGGCACGGCAGCGGACTTTGCCAGCGGGCGCTGGACACTCAAATGCGTGTTGTCGCCCTGGTCGAGCGCGACTTCGCGGTCCTATCATCCGTGTTATCTTGAGTGCGCGGCTGAAGGCGCACGGCTTCGGCGTCCCGCCGCCCCGGCCAAGGAACGCAGTGGCTTTGTAGTTGCCCAAGGGCGAGTGGGTGGCTTTGAAAGAAGGCTTAGTGGGACCATCGGACGATCTCGTCTGGCGCCACTAGTTCGGCAGTCTGCAGCGCCGCGGTGATGATCATTGGCCGAAGTCGATTTTGAAACCAGGAGATCAAACGCACTTGGCTGCGGACGCGAACCCGCCCCTCAGTGCGCAGGGACGATGTTGACGTTGAAGAGCAGTCCATCTGCGTCCGCAGCGGTATGATGGCGGCCGCTGCCATCGCTCAGGCGCTTTGCGATACACTGGTTACTTCCCGGCGCCATTGAACCAAACAAGTGTGACCGCAGAAATCCTGCAAAATTCACGCGAGTTGGTCAGGTTTTTGCACCCAAAGGCTGGGAATTGGGGTGAGCCTGAAGAGAACCTGCAATAAGATTGTCGCAGGTGCCAAATGGGAACAATTCGAAGCTAGCGGACCAGGATCGAGCTGCAGCATCAATATCATGAGACTGCAGAAAAGGATCCGGCAGTGTTCTGGCGACATTCAACGCCGCAGACTCTGTTGCTCTTCATCCAGCAAATGACGTGGGTCGTGCGCTGCCTGGCCCAGAAAGGAAATAGAACGTGACAATCTCGCGACGCGGCCTCCTGAAGACGGGCTTGGCCGCCGGGGCCGCTCTATGGACGCCTTCGATCCGGCGGGCACAGGCAGCCTCCACCACCGCGCGCACGGTTCGTATGGTGAAGGCCGGGGACCTCCGCGTCTTTGATCCCATCACTACTACGGCTAATATCACTCAAGATCATGGCCTTGCGGTTTACGACACGCTGTTCGCGCTCGATTCCAAGTTCATGTCGCAGCCGCAAATGGTGGGAAAGTGGGGCGTTTCCGACGACAAGAAAACCTACACGTTCGAGCTTCGCGATGGTCTGGGATGGCACGATGGCACCCCTGTGACGGCCTCGGACTGTGTTGCCTCGATCCGTCGCTGGACTCAGGTTAATACTGGCGGACAGCTGCTTATGTCTCGGGTGAGGGACATTTCTAAGAGGGATGATAAAACCTTTACAATCGCGCTCAAGGAGCCGCTGGGGGCTCTGATCGAGATCCTCGGGAGATATTCGTCACCGAATCCATACATCATGCGCGAGAAGGATGCGGAACGGGCGGCAACCGAGCAGGTGACCGCGAATATCGGATCAGGGCCGTTCAAATTCAATCATGCTCTTGCCAAGCCGGGGGCGAGCTTCACGTATGACCGTAACGAACATTATGTGCCGCGCAGTGAACCGGCTGACGGGTTCGCCGGCGGTAAGATCGTCAAGGCCGACCGCGTCATCTGGGACAATATCGCCGATGAGCAGACTGCTCTGGCGGCCTTGCAGGCGGGCGAAATCGATTACAGCGAACTCGCCTCCACCGATTTGTTTTCAGTGATTGATGGTGATCCCAGCCTTGCACTTCAGGTTCTGAACAAAACAGGTTCGATGCTGCACCTGCGGATGAACTGTCTGCAGAAGCCGTTCGACAATGTGAGGGCGCGTCAGGCCATGCTTCACCTTGTCGATCAGGAGGCCGTCTTGCACGCCGCGATCGGCGATGCAAAATACTTCCAAACCGTCACATCGATATTCGGAAATGGAACGACCTATTCCAATGACGAAAATACCGGGTGGTACAAGAAGGGTGGCGATCCGCAAACGGCCAAGCAGCTCTTCAAGGATGCTGGATATGCAGGCGAGAAAATCATCATTCTACAACCAACGAATATTGCGTTCATAAGCAACGCCTCACAGCTTCTGGCGACCGCGCTGCGCAAGATTGGCATCAATGCCGAACTCGCGCCAAGCGACTGGGGCGGGGTCGCCACCCGCCGTACTAACAAAGGCCCCGTCGAGAACGGCGGCTGGAGTATCTTCATTACATCTGAATCTATCTTCTCCCGCACCGATCCGCTGAGCAGTCCTGCCATGACCGCGAATAGCGACAGGGGCTGGTACGGCTGGCCGAGTAACGAAGAGTATGAGACTCTTCGAGCCAAATGGGCCGATGTCGAAACGCTCGACGAGCGCAAAGCGCTGGCCCGCCAGATGCAGCGCGTGTGGTGGGACTTTGTCGGCGACATTCTGCTGGGTCAGTATGTTTCGCCAATCGCGCGGCGCAAGACGCTCACCGGCCTGATCGAGATGCCGGGGAATACCGCTATGTGGAGCATGTACAAGATCTGACGGCACAACTGCCACTTACCTAGCTTGCAGAATTTACGAGCGGTGTTCAGGAGCCGCGCTCGCGAGCTGTTGTTTGCATCTTCCTAAAGACTGGATCTGGAGCAAGCTTATGACCGGCGTTGAATTAGGTGTGCCTCTCCGCGACGTGGAAGAGAGCATGCTGGAGTTTGAGGGCAAGCGCTACCTCGACGGCCGCGCGTCCGATCCGCGTGAACTTGGCTGGATGCGTGGTGCGCCGCCGCCCGAAGATAGGCGTATCACGTTCGAGAGCGATAGTTATTTCGATTTCCCGCAAAACCGTTGGTCGCTGTCGCACATGCGCGAGCTCGTAGCGACGGTAAACGTGTGGCGTGGGCAGGGCATGCCTTCGCAGTTCGAACGCAGCGACAAATCCGCCGAGATCGACGCGCTCACGTTTGCAGATAAGGATGGCCGCATTCGCCGCTTCGACGAGGCGCTGTTCGACACCTACGCCGATGGCATCGTGGTGCTGCATCGCGGGCGCATCGTCTACGAGCGCTACTTCGGCGCGCTCCAGTCGCAGCTGCCGCATGCGTGCTACTCAGTCACGAAGTCGTACGCGGGTACGCTGACGGCGGCATTCGTGCACGAAGGCGTACTCGACGACGCGAAGATGATCCCGCACTACCTGCCGGAGTTGCGGGGCACGGCGTGGGAGGATGCCACGTTGCGTCAGGTGATGGACATGCAGACCGGTCTGGCGCACACGGAGGAGTACGCTCCCGGCGATCGCTCCAGCGACGCCTGGGCGTATAGGATCGCCAGCGGCCGGCGGCCGCGACCGGACAGCTACGGCGGGCCGCGAACCGCTTGCGATTACCTGCGGACCGTGCGCAAGCAAGGTACTCACGGCGAAGCCTTCGCCTACAAAAGCATCAACACCGAAGTGATGGCCTGGGTCATGTCGCGTGTGACCGGCCGCTCCTTTGCGCAACTGCTGCACGAGCGCCTGTGGTCGCCGCTTGGCTGCGAGGAAGATGGCTACGTGATCGTCGACCCGATCGGGTTGCCATTGGCCGGCGGCGGCCTGTATGCGACGCTGCGCGACCTAGCGCGCTTTGGCGAGTTGATCCGGCGTGAGGGCGAATGGAACGGTAAGCAGCTGATTCCCGCATCCGTGGTCCATGACGTTCAAGAAGGCGACCATCCGGCTAAGCTTCCGGCCATTGGCTACTCGTATCGTAGCCAATGGTGGGTTCCGCATAACGAATTGGGCGCGATCGAAGCACGTGGCTTATACGGCCAGCGTATTTACGTCGCACCGAAGGCCGAGATGGTGATCGCGCGCTTTGCGTCACACCCTCTGGCGCCGGCCCGTTACAACGACGTGATTAGCGTGCCCCAGATGCTGGCACTGGGGCGAATGCTGCGCGATTAACTGGCAGAACGAGGAGTTGTCGCCTCGTCATTGCGGCTTCTTCGCCAGGCATCCCTATCAGGGATGCAAACCGAAGGATCGCTGAAGTGGGACAAAGCGAAGATACAGAATATGGCGCGGTTGCCGCCGCACAATTCGGAGACTGAAGATGAAACAGCCGCTAATCGCCGTCTCGACAGACGTCCGGGAACTGTACAACTATCTCTGGCACGCGGCGCCACAACAATACCTCGAGGCGGCGATCGCCACGGCCAACGTATTTCCTTTGCTGGTCCCTTCCTTTGGCGACCGGCTTGAACTCGACCAACTCCTCGACGTTGTCGATGGGGTGATGATCACGGGCTCTGGGTCAGGTGTCCACCCCTCGCTCTACGGCGGGGATGCGACTGAAGCAAACGGCCCCTATGACTCTGCACGCGATTCAACTACGTTGCCCCTAATCAAAAAAGCGATCGTCCATGGGGTTCCATTGCTTGCCATCTGCCGCGGCATCCAGGAACTGAACGTCGCTCTCGGCGGTACACTGGCGACCGACATCCAAGATCGTCCAGGCTCGGTTGACCATCTGGGCCCACAGAGCGAAAGCCGAGACGAGCGATTTGCCATCCGCCAGACGGTGACGATCACGTCCGGTAGCTGCCTCGCGGGAATAGTTGGTGCTGGTGAAATTCATGTGAACTCTCTTCATCGCCAAGCAGTCGACCGATTAGGTTCGGGCCTTCAGGTCGAGGCGGTTGCCGAAGACGGGACGGTTGAAGCAGTCTCGGTGCGCAATGCCCGGGCCTTCGCCGTGGGCGTCCAGTGGCATCCCGAATATTGGGTGAAGTCGGACGAAGCGTCCGCGCGTATTTTCCGCGCGTTCGGAGACGCCATTCGGGCCCACGCGGCAGAGAGGGCTGCTAGCAAAGGAACTAGCGGCAGATCATCTGCCAGTCGCATTGCGTCCGCTGAATTGCTTCCGCTCGGGCGAGCGGCGAGGGGCGATGACAAGTGACCTAGGTTGGAAGCTGGGCCAGCCAAAGTGGGAATATTCCCTTAATCTCTCCTGGTCGAAAGAAGGAAATAGGCCATGAGCGCCAAGCTCGTGACAGCCGCAGCGATCGACGGCATGGTCAAGAACGGGGCGGGCTTTGCCGGCTTTGCGACATGGTTCGACATGACGCCGGCCGATCCGACATGTTCGCGATGCCGGATCCGTCAAGCCTGATTCAACTGCCATGGAAGCCGGAGGTTGGCTGGCTAGCCGCCGATCGATGGATGAATGGCAAGCCGGTTGCACAAGCGCCACGCAATCTCTTGAAACGGCTGATCGCCGATGCTGCCACCAAAGGCCTCGAGTTGAAATCCGGCGTCGAATGCGAGTTCTTTTTGATGTCGCGCGATGGGAGAGGCATTTCCGATAACGCCGACTGTCAGCCAAAGCCCTTCTATGATCAGCAGGCGATGATACGACGATACGATGTCATTGCCGAGATCTGCGATGCCATGTTGTCGCTCGGCTGGAAGCCCTATCAGAACGATCATGAGGACGCGAACGGACAGTTCGAGATGAAACTGGGGCTTCGACGCGGCCTTGAAGACAGCGGATCGCCACGCCTTCTTCAAATACATGGTGCGCTGGACGCGGAAAAGCACGGGCTGCGTGCGACCTTCATGCCGAAACCGTTCGTCGACCCGACCGGCAATGGCTGCCATGCCCACCTCTCTGGCGCGATGATCGCAATCTGTTCGAGGATAAACGAGGCGAGCTCGGGGTTTCAAAGCTCGATTATCAGTTCCTCGGCGGCATCATGCACTCGGCCGATGCGCTCGCGGCTCTACTTAATCCGACTGTGAATTCTTACAAGCGCATCAACGCGCCGCGCACGACGACAGGAGCGACTTGGGCGCCGAACTCAGTGACCTACACCGGGAACAACCGTACCCACGTTATTCGCATTCCGGAGGGGGACGCTTCGAGGCCTCAGGCTGGCCGACGGAGCGGCGAATCCCTGCCTTTTGCAGGCAGGCTTGCAGCTGGACTCGACGGTGTCGACAACGAGCGTGATACCCGGCAAACGCCTCGACATCAACATGTAAACCGAGGGTCATACGGTCGAGGCCGGCAAGAAGTTGCTGTTGAATCTGCTCGATGCGATCCGAGCACTGTGATCTCATCAGTGCTGTCGGAAAGGTTGGGTGGATTCGTTCCGTGCTACGTCAAGCTCAAGACTGACGAATGGAATTCCCGCCATCTGACGGCCTGGGAGCGCCAAACCACGCTCGATTGCTGACGGGTCTCAAAGCGAAAAGGAGGCACAGGTTCGCTGTGCATTCCTGCTGTCGTGTGTCGAACAGGCAGATCGGTTGTTCCGGATCTCCGGAAAGTGACGCGGACAATCAGTTCGCGTCACTTTCAGCGCGCTCAGCTCTCGCCCCGCCGCTTCGTTGCAGCTTGCAGCGTGTTTCGCAATAGACAGGCGATTGTCATCGGACCAACGCCGCCGGGAACCGGAGTGAAGGCCTTGCTGAACTCTTCTGCTTTGTCGGTCCTACGAAGTTGAAGCGAATACCGGCGAAGAAGACGTTGGTCTCGAAGTTGTCGTACTGATGCGCTTCCTGGATATTGGCGCCGGTCTCGAAACAGCGTCTTGGCGATTGCGGCGACGATGCCAAGCTTGTTGGGACAGGAGAAGCTCAGAATATGGCTGTCGGTGGACATGGGCGTCTCTCGGGCGTACGCAGTTACCAAGCAACTTGGGTCTGCCATTCGCAGCCGAACTCGGCAGCGCTACTCGAGAACCATTTGGAAAAGCTCCTGGCGAGGCTGCGGAACAAGGCAATCTCAAAGCAGGCGCTGCCGTCGATGTTGTCTTCACAGCGCCAGATGGTGACGCCGATATGGGCGACAATCGTGGTCGCTGCGGCCCCGATGTCGAACGCGTGCGGATGAAGGTCGACCTGAAAGCCCTTGGCAAGGGTATCCCTGACCGCATGTCCACCGACGCGGAAGACGGCATAGCCGCCGCTTTGATCCGACACGGATGCGAGTGGCGCGACGATTTGTTTGAGTGCAATGCCAAACAGCGGGCCTGCGCCGTCGCTCATGGCGAGCCAGTAATTCGGGGCTATGCCCGCGCAGGCGATCTTGCCCGCGCGCACGATCGCAGGCGCTGTAGGCAGTTCGAGAAGGAAATGCTGCCTCATTCGGTCGCGCAGCCGCGCATACTGACCCTTGCGGGTCTGCAGCGTTGCCAGGCCAAGTCCGCGCAGTTCGCAAATCGTAACGCCGCCACCGGACTTCGATTGGTCTATGTCCGATAGTGCAGAGCGAGGAGATAGAGCAGGATCAGCCATGCAGACGTGTTCCTTGGGGATCGAAAAAGACGGGTGAGACGATTTGGACTTCGGTGTCACGATTCCGAACCGGATCGTAGGCGCGCACGAATTTGCCGATCCGGGCCGGTCCGTTCCTGATCAGGCCGAGGCCGATCCAATGCCCGAGCATCGGCGAGAAGGCTACGGACGTGACGTAACCTTCGTCATTCTCTGTGTTCGGTTTCGCGGCGAGTGCCAGGAAATGTGCGCCGGCATGCAGTCGCTCGCTCCTGGCAACCGGCTTGATGCCGATCAGCGCCGGCCGCTCCGGGTCGGCGAGTCCCGGCCGCATCGCGAGCATACGGCCAATAAAGTCTTTCTTGCGCGACATCATCCGGCCCAGGCCAAGATCGGTCGCCGTCGTCGTGCCGTTCAGTTCGTTGCCCGCGACATGACCTTTCTCGATGCGCATCACCCCGAGGGCTTCGGTGCCGTAGGGCACGACCCCGAGGTCGCTCCCGGCCTCCATGATCGCGCGGATGGTCGCATCGCCGAATTGTGCCGGCACCGCCAGCTCGTAGCCAAGTTCGCCGCAAAAGGACACTCGGAACAGGCGAGCAGGAATCTCACGCCAGCGGAACGCGATGCAGCCGAGATAGGGAAGGGCGACGTCGGAGATATCGGCGGCTTCACCGAGCAGCTGGGCCAGGAGCCGTCGGGAATACGGCCCCGCGATCGAATATTGCGACCATTGCTCGGTGACGGATACGAGCTGAACATCGAGCTCAGGCCAGAGAATCTGGCGTGCATGCTCAAGGTGTTGCATGACCTTGGCCGCACTGGCGGTCGTGGTCGACACGACATAGTGGTCGGGCGCAAAGCGGGCAGCCGTACCGTCGTCCATCACAATGCCGTCTTCGCGCAGCATCAAACCGTCGCGGACTTTGCCGATGGGAAGCGTCGAAAACATGTTGACGTAGACCCGATCCAGGAATGCGGCCGCATCGTCACCCTGAACGTCGATCTTGCCCAACGTGGACACGTCGCAGACGCCCACCTTGCTGCGAACCTCCCTGACCTCGCGTGACACTGTCGTCAGCCAATAAGATTCACCGGGCTCAGCGAACCACTGCGCGCGCAGCCACTGCCCCGCCTCCACGAAAGTCGCCCCGCGTTCTTCGGCCCAGTCGTGGCCCGCGGTCAGGCGCGTCGGCTTGAACTCCGAACCGCGATGGTGACCGGCGAGCGCGCCGATCGCGACCGGCGTATACGGCGGCCGGAACACGGTTGTGCCGACTTGTGATATCTGGCGTCCAGTCAGTTGCGCCATTAACGCATGACCGTTGACGTTCGATGTCTTACCCTGATCGGTGGCCATGCCAAGGGTGGTATATCGCTTCAGCAGTTCGACCGACTGAAAACCTTCGCGGGCGGCGAGTGCGACGTCGTTGCGTGTAACGTCGTTCTGGAAATCGATAAACGCCTTCGATCGGCTGTCGACCACGTACCAGAACGGCTTCGAGCTAGTGGTTTCATCATCAGCCCGAGGCAGAGGATGATTTTGCACGGCAAATCCGAGCGCCTCGGCTGCTGCGGTCCCGGCAGCATCGCCCTCGCGAAGGGCATCCGCAAGCGCAAAGGAACCCTGCGCGGCGCCGGCGACCGTCATGCCGGGAGGAGGCGCATTTGGAACGAATCCCCCCAGCGTGTCCGACCAGTTCGGTCGACCTCCGAGGTGGGTCGTCAGGGCGAGATTGGGATTCCATCCGCCGGACACGGCGAGCACGTCGACCGCAATGCCGCTCGTCCGTCCATCCGCAGTGTGAATGGAGATGGCCTTGAGACCTTGGCTTCCGCTCGTCTGGACAACCTGTGCGCCAGCATAGATCCGAATTCCCAGCCGACTCGCCTTCTCGATGAGACGGGAGTCGATCTCTGTTCGCATGTCGACAATGGCTTCGACGGGAGTGTTGCCCCCGAATAGGTCGAAAGCAGTCCTCCACGCGTCGTCGCAGCCTGTGAAGATCGCGGCGCGGCCGCCGGCCGGTACGGCAAACCGGTTCAGATAGGTGCGAACCGCCGAAGCCATCATCACGCCGGGCCGATCGTTGCCGCCGAACACGATCGGTCGCTCGATCGCGCCCGTAGCAAGGACGGCTCGTTTGGCGACGATCTTCCAAAGCCGCTGCCGAGGCTGACGCGGCGCCGGGGCCGGTAGATGGTCGGAAACACGCTCGACCGCGCCGTAGGTTCCGCCGTCATAGACGCCGAACACCGTCGTCCGGCGCAGCACGCGAACATTCGTCAGGGCGTCGAGGCAAAGGCCCGCATGGTGTGCCCACGTGGAGCCACTTTCGCCTCCGATTTCCCTAATGTCCCCATTGAGGCGGCCGCCTAGGACGTAGTCCTCGTCGCATAGGATAACGCGCGCGCCCGATCGGCCCGCGCTCAAAGCCGCGGCAAGCCCGGCCGCACCGCCGCCGACAACGAGTACGTCACAGAACGCGTACAGCTTTTCGTAGACGTCCGGATCGGCTTCCGTGCTGGCCCGTCCGAGACCGGCGGCGCGCCGGATCGCCGGCTCGTAGACCTTCTCCCAAAAGGAGGCGGGCCACATGAAGGTCTTGTAGTAGAAGCCCGCGGCGAAAAATGGCGACAGCAAAGAATTGACCGCGCGCACGTCGAATGTCAGCGAAGGCCAGCGGTTTTGACTTTGCGCGTCGAGGCCGTCGAACAGCTCGACGACAGTCGCTCGTGTGTTCGGCTCGCGCCGCGCACCGCTCCGCAACTCGACCAGCGCGTTTGGTTCCTCGCTGCCCGCAGTCAGAATGCCGCGCGGCCGGTGATACTTGAACGAGCGGCCGACGAGCTTGATGCCGCTGCCAAGCAGAGCGGAGGCGAGCGTATCTCCTGCATAGCCGTGATAGCGCTTGCCGTCGAAAGTGAAGCTGAGTGGCTTGCTGCGATCGATCAGGCCACCCTTCTCAAGCCGTTTGGCTTTCACTTGCGATGCTGCCCAACTCATGAAGGCTCTCCGGCTGCAAAGGTCGTGCCGAAGATTTCATGAGTGCGGGTGTCGCGGGTAACCCTAAGCCAGCTTCGGCATCCGCCGGCGTGATACCAGAGTTCCTTATGACGACCCGCCGGATTGTCGCGCAGATAGACTGCTTGATAGAATGGCTGCAGCGCATCCGACGTTGATGCTTCGGGTCGGCGCGTGGCATCGCCATGGTAGGCGAACTCGCCTACATCACGCGGGCCGCAGAAGGGACATTCGATTCGCATGTCGGTTCTCAATGCAGGTTCGGTTGGGCGCCTAGCCCTTTTTCGTCAATGAGATGGCCGGTCTCGAAGCGATCGAGACGGTAGGCGGCCGCCACCGGGTGCGGCTCATCGCGCGCCAGCAGATGCGCGAAGCACCACCCTGAAGCCGGCGTTGCCTTGAAGCCGCCGTAGCACCAGCCGGCGTTGAGATAGAGGCCGTCGACTGGCGTCTTGTCCATGATCGGCGAGCCGTCCATCGACATGTCGACCAGCCCGCCCCATGAGCGCAGCATGCGTAGCCGCCCGATTGCTGGCATCAGAGCCATGCCGCTTTCGCAGACGTCCTCGACGGTCGGCACGTTGCCGCGCTGGGCGTACGAGTTGTAGCCGTCGATGTCGCCGCCAAACACGAGCCCGCCTTTGTCAGACTGACTGATATAGAAATGACCTGCTCCGAAGGTGACGACGCCTGGAATGAAAGGCTTGATCGCTTCCGACACAAAGGCCTGCAGCACATGGCTTTCGATCGGAAGCCTCAGATCCGTCATCGCCGCGACGCGTGAGCTGCTGCCGGCTACGGCCAAGCCGACCTTCTTGGCGCCGATCTTGCCCCTAGTCGTCTCGACTCCGATGATACGGCCGCCCCCGCGCAGCAAGCCAGTAACCTCGCAGTTCTGGATGATGTCGACCCCGCGTTCGCTGGCGCCCCGGGCGTAGCCCCATACTACCGCGTCATGTCGGGCGGTGCCGCCCCGTCGCTGCAACAGGCCGCCCTTGATTGGAAACCGGGCATTCTCGAAATCGAGCATCGGAAGCATCCCGCGCACGTCGGCGGCATCGAGCAGTTCCGCGTCGGCGCCGGCGAGGATCATGGCGTTCCCACGCCGGGCGAAAGCATCGCGCTGGGCGTCAGAGTGGTAGAGGTTGAGCACGCCGCGCTGGCTCACCATCGCATTGTAGTTGAGGTCCTGCTCGAGCCCTTCCCACAGCTTCATCGACAATTCGTAGAATGGCTCATTGCCGGGCAGGAGATAGTTCGAGCGGATAATCGTGGTGTTTCGCCCGGCATTGCCGGAGCCGATGTGTCCCTTCTCGATCACCGCGACATTTTGGATGCCGTGTTCTTTGGAGAGGTAATATGCGGTGGCGAGGCCGTGTCCACCGCCACCAACGATGACGATGTCGTAATGCGTGCGGGGGGCCGCATCGCGCCACGTCGGCTGCCAATCGCTATGTCCGCGGAGCGCCTGCCAGGCGAGATTCAGGAAGGAGTAGTGCATGGGAGCCGAGCCATTTCGGAGCGAGCTTGTAGGAGGCATCCTGGGCTGTTATTGATTGCCCGAAATGGCAAAAAACGACCAAAAGATGGCAATTGGCGACATCTCGCGGCCGCGCCGAATCGGCTTTCTGCTGATCCCCGGCTTTGCATTGATGTCCTATGCATCGGCGGCCGAGCCGTTGCGGGCCGCTAACGTGCTGGCCGGCAAGAACCTCTACCGCTGGCGGCACATTTCCATCCGCGGTCGCGATATTGCTGCCTCGAACGGCGTGCGCATTCAGGCCGACGCCAGTATTGACGATGCCGGCCGTCTCGATGCGATCGTGGTTTGCGCGGGTGGCAATCCGCAAGCTTTTGATCACTCGCCGACGTTTGCTTTCCTGCGAAAGGCCGCTCGCCACGGGGTGCAATTGGGGGGCGTGTCAGCGGGGCCATTTCTCCTTGCACGGGCTGGGCTGCTCGAGGGATATCGATGTACCGTGCATTGGGAGCACATCCCGGCCTTCACCGAAATGTTTCCCTTCCTGCATCTCAGTCGCTCATTGTACGAAATTGATCGCGACCGCTTCACTTGCGCCGGGGGTATAGCGGCCCTCGACATGATGCACGCCGTGATCCGCATCGATCATGGCGCAGCGTTAGCTTCGGCGATGAGCGATTGGTTTCTTCAGACAGAGGTGCGCCGTGGCGAAGCCGCCCAACGGCTGGCGCCTACCGAACGCTTCGGAGTCCATCATCCCGGACTGGTTCAAACGCTGTTGCGGATGGAAGGACATATCGAAACGCCCCTGTCGCCGCGCGAGCTGGCCCAGTTCGCAGGTGTGTCTTTGCGACAGCTTGAGCGTCTGTTCGCACGCCATCTCGGCACGACGATCCACCGACAGTACCAACGGACACGGCTTGATCACGCCAGAATCCTATTGCGGCAGACAACGAAGTCAATCAGGGAAATTGCGCTTGCAACCGGCTTTGCGGTACCGACCCACTTTTCAAAAAGCTACAGGCGGCATTTTGGGCTTGCGCCGGCTCACGAGAGAAGAGTTGCTTCGGTCCGTTCACAGCTACAGGACAACCAAGCTTTTTAGGAACAATCTCTTTGAATCCTCTCCCACGCCTGATTGAGCCGACATCGCTTGTGCCCGCGCGGATCGCCGCATCTGTTGCGGGAATCTGGTTGGCGTAGCGTGTCAGCGTGCGATCAATAGCTCAGCGCATCTACGCAGGGCTCCCCATAGCGGTCGAAAATTTTGTGGTCGGTCTTGCGGGATGCTGAAATGCCGACGGACCACCGGTGATGGCTTCCAGACCCAGAAGTTAGCCACAAACCGCGGGCACTCTTCGATCACCGATCTCGCTGCCGTGACGATCTTGTGGCTGAGGTATTGCAGTTCCGATCGGGTAGATCAGCGGCTGCTGAGAATACCGGCGAGTGCGCCTTTGTTGTCGATCCCCAGCTTGGAGTAGGTCTTCGCAAGTCTTGAAGAAGATGGATGATCGCATCGCGAGCAATTCCTTGACGATCTTGTCCGCAAGGGACGCGATATCGAAGGGCGTGTGCTTGCCCGCCGTGCCATCACGTCGAGGATCGCGTGATGTCAAATGGAAGGAAAACCGTCGTCTTTATCGGCTGACGGAAGCTCCGGGACGCGGCGTTGCCTTCAGAGGTCGGCGAGATTGACGATGCTTGTGGAATTCGGGGGGCCGAGAAGCTGGCGAGCAACCCGATCCCTAAACAAGTCCGAATGCCGGGAGGCGACGTTGTCTGCCTCATCGGGCTTTTGCTGTTCGATGGCTGCGAAAAGGGCACGGTGATCTGCGACGATTAGCGCAATATGCGCCTCGAGCAGAACAATCGAATTGTCTCCGGCTTGGAAGCACTGTCGCGAGAGCCTCATCCCGTCCAGCAGGAGGTCCGAATAGGTTTGTTCCAGGACCCCGGAATCGGCCGCTCGCGCAATCTCGCGATGAAAGCGATAGTTGGCCTCGTTCATGATCACGTCGGTGCCTTCGCGAACGCTCCTCTCGAACGCGAGCATCTCGGTTCGAATCTTCTCGACCTGTGCTGGAGTTCGTCGGATCGCGGCCAGACGATGTAGCGATCGTGAAAGAAGGCGGTTTGCCTCAAAGAACGGCCGAAGCTGGCCGACCTCAAAGGAGGAGACGCGAATCTGCCGGCCATCGCGGCGCAGAAGCCCTTCCGATACGAGCCTGATGACCGCCTCCCGCACAGGCGTGCGCGAGACGCCGAGCTCGCCGACGATCCGGGCTTCATCGAATATGGCGCCGGGCGTTAAGTCGAGCGACAGGATTCGCCGTCGCAACTCCTCGTAGACGCGGTCAGCGTCGCGAACAGTCGTGTCGGACCCAGCCGCCAGACCCATCAATACCTCCCCACCGTCCGAATCCTGTCGAGGACGCCCGAACATACATTGTATTGACTACGTGTCCAAGTTGGATATTTAATGTATCCAAAATCGGAGGTAGGCATGAGTTGGACTGTCGGGGTCGATGTTGGTGGCACATTCACCGACTTTTACGTGCTGAATTCGTCGACCCAGGACGTCGTGGTGCACAAGCGCCCGTCCACTCCCGATGATCCCTCCCGCGCCATTCTCTCGGGTCTCGCCGAGATGGCCGAAGCTTTCGAGGTCGACCTCGGCGACGTCTCGCGCTTTGGGCACGGCACCACGGTTGCGACCAATGCGCTGATCGAGCGTAGCGGCGGGATGGTCGCTATGATCACGACGAAGGGGTTTCGCGACCTCCTGGAAATTGGGCGGCAGGTGCGTCCGAAGATTTACGACTTAAAGGTCGACGCCCCGTCGCCGGTCGTTCCGCGCCAACATCGGTTCGAGATTACGGAGCGGGTGGGTTCGCGCGGCGAGATCGTGATCGCGCTTTCTGATGCTGAAGTGAAGACCGTGGTCGAGGCCGTCGCCGCGAGTGGCGCCAATTGCTGCGCGGTCTGTCTGTTGTTTTCATTCCTTAATCCCGAGCACGAGAGACGCATCGGGGCCGCCTTGCGCGAGAGGTTGCCGGAATTGAACGTGTCGCTATCCTGTGAAGTGCAGTGCGAGTTCCGCGAGTATGAGCGCTTCTCCACCACGGTGCTCAACGCCTATCTCCAGCCCAAGGTCACGCGCTATATGGCACGTCTGGCCACGGCTCTCGAAAGCCGAACTGCCGGTGCCGCGATCGGCATCAGTCAGTCGGCAGGCGGCTTGATGGCGATCGATCGGGCGGGAGAGCTGCCAATTCGTACGGCGTTGTCAGGACCAGCGGCGGGCGTGGTTGGCGCAGTCGCCGTTGCGGGTCGCTCTCGCGAAAAGGACTTGATCACACTCGATATCGGAGGGACGAGCACCGACGTCTGCCTGATCGAAAACGGCACCGCAGCCATGACTTATGGCCGCGACATTGCCGAATTTCCGGTGCGGCTGCCCTCGATCGACATCAATACCGTCGGTGCCGGTGGCGGCTCCATTGCGCATGTTGGTCCGGATGGGTTGCTCAAAGTTGGACCGGAAAGTGCTGGCGCAGTCCCCGGACCGGCCTGCTACCGCCGCGGCGGCAAATTGCCGACAGTATCGGACGCGAATGCCTTTTTGGGCCGCCTTCCGGTTGCCCTGGTCGGCGGCGGCATGACGCTCGATCCTTCGGCATCGGAACGTGCGATTTCTCCACTTGCGGCCCAGTTGGGACTCGAATTGCCGGAGACAGCATTGGGTATCATCCGCATCTGCGTTTCGAATATGGTCCGTGCGATCCGCGCTATCTCGGTCGAGCGCGGTTACGATCCCCGCAATTTCACCCTCATGCCGTTTGGGGGAGCCGGAGGGTTGCACGCTGCCGATGTTGCCGAGGAATTGTCGATCCGAAAAATCCTCGTGCCGCTCTCGCCGGGCATTCTCTGTGCGGAGGGTGTCGCGATGTCCGACGTGCAGGAGAGCTTCGTTGCGACCTGTCGCATCAATCTCGACAGCGATCTGTCTCCTATTGCAGGGATCATCAGAAGCTTGACCGAGCAGGCGCAGGCCTGGAGCGAGGGCTTGAATGGCCTGGTTCTCAAGACGACTCTCGATATGCGCTATGTCGGGCAGAACTACGAGCTGTCGGTGCAACTCGACGAGAGCGGCGCTTTGCCGGCGGCCGCTCAGCTGCGTGAGCGCTTCCTGGCAACTCACCAGTCGAAATACGGACACAGCGATGCCGTTGCCGCCATCGAGCTTGTCAATGTCCGCCTGAAGGCGCGTATCACCAGAGGGCGCGAAGCGGAACCCCGGCTGCGCCAGGACGCAGCCGAAGCGAAGCGTTTGTCGGTAAAGGCCTGGTTCGACAAGTCCGGACCGGTCGAAACCGTTGTCGTCCACCGCTCCCGCCTTGATCCGGGTGAGGTGTTGCTCGGACCCGCGATCATCGCCCAGTTCGATTCCACGACGGTTGTCCCACCGCGCTGGTCCGCGCGCATTGACGAAGCGCGCAACATCATCATGGAGTTTCACCCGTGACCAGTCTCGATCCCATCACCCTGGAGATCTTGTGGAACGGACTGCGTTCGACGACGGATGAGTGTTTCCTGACCATCCAGCGATCTGCATTCTCAACCAACATCAAGGAGCGTCACGACCATTCGGTGGCGATCGTTGATCGGCGCGGTCGGCTCGTCGTGCAGGCGGAAAATGCGCTGCCGATCCACCTTGCATCGATGAGCGGGCTCGTCGAAATGCTCAAGAGCAGGTTTGCAGGAGATATCCGGCCCGGCGACATTTTCGTCGCTAACGACCCGCATGTCGCAGGTGGCACGCATCTATCCGACATAAATCTCGCCGCGCCTGTGTTTGTGGAAGGCAAGCTTGTCGCCTTCGTCTGCAACATCGCGCATCATGCCGACGTCGGTGGCGCGGCGCGGGGGTCGATGTCCGGCGGGTTGACCGAAATCTACCAGGAAGGTCTCCGCATTCCGGTCGTTCGGCTCTATCGCGCCGGAGAGCTGGTCACCGATATCTTCGATCTCCTTCTCCTGAACATGCGACTGCCGACGGAGCGGAAAGGCGATCTCAACGCCCAAATCGCGGCCTGTCGTCTGGGGACCGAGCGTCTGCACGACCTCTATCATCGCTACGGGCTCGCGAAGATGGAGCGGGCGTTCGACGAGATCATCGAGCGCAGCCGCACGCGGATGCGCGCTGCCATAGCTGCGCTTCCGGATGGCGAGTGGTCGAGCGCCGACATGATGGACGACGATGGTACCGGTCAATCCGACGTCATCATCGCTCTGACGGTGCGCAAGAGCGGAACGGAGGCGGTCTTCGATTTCACGGGGTCGGCCGGGCAGGTCGCAGGCAACATCAATCTTACGCTCAATGCCGTGCGATCTTCGGTCTGTTACGCCCTGAAGGCGCTTCTCGACCCTTCAATGCCCAACAACGAGGGCGTTGTGCAGGCTTTCGAAATCGTAGCTCCGCAGGGCACCATCGTGAATTGCGTTGCGCCCGCCGCAGTAGCCTTGCGGGCCAACACCTGCCAGCGCGTGATCGATGTGGTGCTTGGTGCTCTTGCCAACGTGCTGCCGGAGCGCGCGATCGGCTGCGCCAATGGCGCGAATACAAGCATGGTCTTCGCCGGGACCGATCCGTCGACAGGGCAGCCTTACGTCTATCTGGAAACGCTCGGCGGCGGGATGGGCGCGCGGAACGATCGAGACGGCAAGGATGGCGTGCAGGTGCACATCACCAATACCTCGAACCTACCGGTCGAGGCGATCGAAATGGAATATCCGCTGCGTGTCGAAGAATATGCCCTCGTTGCCGACTCCGGTGGCGCCGGCACTTACCGCGGCGGCCTGGGCCTGCGTCGCGTCGTCCGGCCGGTCGGCCATACCTGCGAGTTTTCCGGCGTGGGCGAACGTTTCCGCCACGCGCCGGGGGGAATCTTCGGCGGCGAGCCTGGTCGACCCGGACGATTCCAGCTGCATCGGGCTGATGGTGGCGTCGAACCGCTTCCCGCCAAGCTGACGGGCATGAAGCTCGCGCCCGAGACGGCCGTCTCCGTCGAAACACCGGGAGCAGGGGGCTATGGTCCGCCGCAGGGGCGCTCCCCAGCGGCGATCGCCGAAGACGTATCGGCTGGAAAGTACTCCGCGGCGTTCATCGCTCGTCGCTATCAAGATTCAGCCGGGAGTCGTCAGGGGAACGATCTGCAAAAACCGCGCGCGAGGAGCGGAATGGGGCAACCGCATGAAGCCAGCCGCGAACGTGGCGGATCTGTTCGCCCGGCCGATGCACCAAAAAGGAACCGATGATGCCAATCGTAAACCGCATAAATGACCTTCACGCGGAGATCCGGGGCTGGCGCCAACAGCTCCACAGCCACCCCGAGCTTGGATACAACGAACACGAAACATCGGCCTTTGTCGCCGACCGGCTGCTTGAATTCGGGTGCGACGAAGTGGTGACTAACATCGGCCGAACAGGCGTTGTGGGAATAATCAGAGGCGCCAAACCGGGCAAGGTCGTGATTGGACTGCGAGCCGACATGGACGCGTTACCAATCGAGGAATCGACGGGACTACCTTATACTTCCAAGTCTCCCGGCGTGATGCATGCCTGTGGTCACGATGGTCACACCGCAATGCTTCTGGGCGCGGCCAAATACTTGGCCGAGACAAGGAATTTTGCGGGTACGGCCGTGATGATCTTCCAGCCCGCGGAAGAGGCTGGAGCCGGGGCGAAGGCGATGCTTGATGACGGACTGATGGATCGCTTCGGCATCCAGCAGGTCTATGGAATGCACAATTGGCCCGGTATTCCAATCGGGAACTTCGCCACCCGTCACGGTGTGGTTTTAGCATCGGCAGACTCGCTTCGCATCAAGATCAAGGGACGCGGCGGACACACGGCGCACCCGCACGAATGTATCAATCCGGTCGTGGTCGGGTCAGAACTTGTCACCGCGCTGCAGCAGATCGTCGCCTTCAACGTCGATCCGCGAGAAACGGCGTCGATTTCGATTTCCGTGTTCCATGCCGGCGTCTCGGGGAGCATCGTCCCAGAGACTGCCGAACTCGATGGTCGGATTCGAACGACAAGCGAGGCCGTCCGCAGGATGGTGAGGGGCCGTATCCAGGAAATCGCCGATGGGATCGCGAAAATGACAGGGGCAGAAATAGATGTCGTGATCGGTGACGGCTATCCGGTCACGATTAACCATCCCGACGAGACCGACCTGACCATTGACGTTGCGAGGGAAATCGCTGGTGAAGCAGGTATTGGTGAGAAGGCGGTGTCGCCCGGCAGTGAGGACTTCTCGTTCATGCTGCAGGCTCGTCCCGGTTCGTTCATCTTCTGTGGCAACGGCGACAGCGCGATGCTCCATAATTCGGCATATGACTTCAATGACGAAGCCATTCCGTATGGGACATCTTACTGGGTCCGTCTCGTCGAGACTGCGCTTGCGACTGAGGCACTTTGACTGGCAATCGAGTGGCAGGGGTCTTGTTGCTGCATCCAATTATTCTCCGTCGAAGAGGCAATGCCGATCACTTCGAAATTCAACAGCAAGCAGAAGCCCGAGCAGAGCACCGCATTAGGCTTGTCTGTTAAGAGTTTCATAGCTGTGGCCGCGATTTGAGCGTCATCTGACCTCGCGACGGTACGCCTACCGATCTGAAATTAAATCGAAAAAGTGTAGAAGATAAAATTGAGGGACAAAGAACATGATTATATCGCGACGCAGTCTTATGAAAGCTAGCATTGCCGCCGGAACAGCCCTTGCGCTGCCCTCTCTAGTACGGGCTCAGACCGTTCCTGCTGGGGAACGAACCGCTCGCATGGTCATGGGAGGCGGTGATCTGCGCATATTTGACCCGGTCACGACCACCGCTACGATTACATACAACCACGCCCTTGCGATCTACGACATGCTATTCGCGCTCGATTCCAAATATACAGTGAAGCCGCAAATGGTGGATAAGTGGAGCGTGTCGGAAGACAAGAAGGTCTACACGTTCGCGTTGCGGGACGGATTGGGATGGCACGATAGAACCCCCGTGACTGCGTCAGACTGTGTGGCGTCAATCCGGCGTTGGGCGGAAGCGTCCCCAGGTGGAAAGCTGCTTAAGTCACGCGGCGCGGATATAACAAGGAAGGACGATAAGACATTCGCGATTTCGCTAAAGGAGCCCCTTGGAATATTGATTGAGATATTGGGCAATGCAGGAGCTACACTTTTTATAATGCGGGAAAAGGATGCAAGCCGCCCGCCGACGGAGCTGGTGACGGCCAATATTGGATCGGGGCCATTTAAATTCAACCATGATCTAGCCAAACCAGGCGCTAGCTTTACCTACGATCGGAACGAGAAGTACGTACCTCGTGACGAGCCCGCGGACGGATTTGCGGGCGGCAAGGTCGCAAAGTTTGATCGCATTGTTTGGGAGAACATTGCTGATCAGCAGACTGCTTTTGCTGCCCTGCAGGCGGGCGAGCTTGACTATCTCGGCGAGCCTCCCTCCGATCTTTATCAATTGATTGATGGCGATCAAAATCTTCAGTTGGAAGTGGTCGACCCTTCTGGCAGCGACTACTTTGTACGTATGAACTGTCTGCAGAAGCCATTTAACAATGTAAAGGCCCGACAAGCAATTCTTCACCTAATAGATCAGCGAGCTTATTCCGTTCTCATCAATTCAGAACCCCGTTTCTCACGCCCCGTGACATCGCTATTTGGAAACAGCTCGCCGTGTACGAATGCTGAGAATACCGGTTGGTTTCAAAAGGGCGGGAATCCAGAACTGGCCAAACAGTTGTTTAAGGAAGCTGGGTATGCAGGTGAGCGCATTGTAATACTGGACCCGACAAACGTTGCTTGGGCTCACGGGCCGGCGCAACTTTTGGCACTTTCCCTCCGTAAAATCGGTATCAACGCTGAGCTTTCACCAATGGATTGGGGGCAACTCGTGACAGTGAGAGGCAAAAAAGGGCCGGTAGAAGACGGTGGTTGGAGCATTCTTATCTCAGCTTATCCAGACTTCAGTCTAGGCTATCCGATCACCACAGCGTTTATGTCGATGAACGGCGAAGAGGGGTGGTACGGTTGGCCGAAAGACGATGCATATGAGGCCTTGCGTTTGACTTGGCCCAATCTTGAGACTTTTGAAGAGCGAAAGATTGCGGCTCAAAAGATGCAGCGTCTGTGGTGGGACGACGCTCCCGCAGTGTTTCTCGGCAATGTCTCTGGCCCAATCGCGCGGCGTAAGTCGTTAGTCGATATAATACATATGCCGGGGTTGCGACCTCTTTGGAACATGCAAAAGGCATCATCCTGATGGTGGGTTATGTCACTGCCCGTTCGCAATCGGCAGGCCGGCTTGGCTGTCGGGGCGAATAAAGGAGGGCGATTTCACCATACGTGGGCTCGTTTCCGAGCTTGCCGGCCGCGGCCTGAAGGTCGACTACCTGTTGTGAGATTTCGTGCATGCCAGAAGCTCAGCCTCAAAAGAAGCGTGGCGGCTGGCGAACGCGACCGATCCGAGGTCGCGCGGCGGCGAGCCCGGTGGGCAAAGTATCAAGGTCGCGTCGAGGCTGACCGGCTGGTCTTCATTGACGAGACCTGGACGCGGACCGATATGGCCCCCCTGCGGGGATGGGCTCCGCGCGGACACAGACTTCACGCCAAGGTTCCCCACGGCCGCTGGAAGACCATAACGTTCCTGGGGGTCCTGCGTCATGACCGGATCGATGCGCCATGGTTCGTCGAAGGGCCGATCGATGGTGTGAGCTTTCGCACCTATGTCGAGAAGGTGACCTTGCCCCAACGGGCTTAATCCAGTTTGAAGTTCGTTCTGGCCCACGACAAGGACCAGAGCATGAAGCGCAGCCGCTTTTCGGAAGAGATGGGGTATTCGGTCCCGATCGTCTGACCTATTTGCTGCGCGGCACGTTTTGGCTGACGATCATAGACCAACTCCATCCGAAGGAGAAAAGTCATGATCTACGTCGGTCTCGATGTTTCGCTGAATTCCGTTGCGGTATGTGCGGTGGACGAGACCGGAAAGCTTATCCGGGAGGGAACCACCTTGGCTGACGCGCCATCGATTGTGCAGTACCTCGAACCATGGGCTGGTCAAGTTCAACGGGTGGGCCTTGAGGCAGGACCGACGTCAGAATGGCTGACCGCAAATCTAATCGAACTGGGGCTGCCGGCCGTCAGTTTGGAAGCCCGCCAGGTTAAGGCGGCACTTTCGGCCATGCCGGTGAAGACCGATCGGAATGACGCCCATGGGATCGCGCAGGTGGTGAGAACGGGATGGTTCAAGCCTGTTCACGTCAAGAGCATCGGCAGTCAAAGGGCCCGGACGCTGGCCGCGGCTCGCAAGCATATCATCCGCTCCATCGCTCCCGCAGAGCAAGTCATCCGCGGACTTCTGCGTCCGCTCGGTCTCAAAGTCGGAGTCGTCTCGCGAAGTCTGTTCGCGACGCGAGTTCGTGAGTTGGTCGGCGATGACGACTTGCTGGAGGCGATCATGAATCCGCTGCTTGCCGGACGCGAAGCGCTGATGCGGGAGTACGGCCGACTGCATCGTCTGGTTCTGAAGGCCGTGCGCAGTGACCCGGCTTGTCGGCTCTTGATGACAATGCCGGGGATCGGCCCGGTGTCTGCGTTGACCTTCCGCTCCACGGTGGACGATCCGAGGCGATTCCTGCATTCTCAATCCGTCGGTGCCTATCTCCGGTTAACGCCCCGGCGATACCAATCTGGCGAGGTTGATCGGGTGGGACGGATCACAAAAGTCGGAGATGGAGAGACGCCGCACAGCCCTGTTCGAAGCTGCCAACGTCTTTCTCAGGCCATCAACCCGATGGTCTCCGATGAAGGCTTGGGCGGTGCGTGTTGCCCACCGGCAAGGAAGCAAGCGTGCGAAGGTCGCGCTGGCCAGAAAGATGGCTGTCGTCCTTCACCGAATGTGGGTTGATGGAACCGAATTCCGATGGACGGCGGTGGCGTAAGGACGCCATCGCCATCCCAAGAGACGCCCGTCGCGGGGCGTGGGGATGGTCGAGTTCGTATGATCTGTCGTGGCGTCCGCCCTCCAGGCGGCTGACTACGCCGAAGAGCTTGAACCGACCATTCAACCGAATCCCATCGTGTGGCGGCTTTGCCGACCACGAACAGAAGCAAGGTACCCGCGGCACGCGCTCTTAAGGGATTGACAGAAGCAGACCGAATACAGAAGCAGATCATCGGGATTTTGAAGGAGCACGAGGCCGGCGTTTCGGTTGCCGACCTGTGCCGCAAGCACGGCGTCAGCGACGCCAGCATCTACAAATGGAAGGCGAAGTTCGGCGGTATGGAGGTGTCGGAGGCTAAGCGGCTGAAGGCACTGGAGGATGAGAACACGCGGCTGAAGCGGCTGCTGGCGGATGCCATGCTCGACAATGTCGCGCTGAAGGACTTGCTGGGAAAGAAATGGTGACGGCCGCTGGGGAGCGGAAAGCTGTCGCGCATCTCATGGATGCCCAGGGGATGAGCGAACGGCGGGCGTGTAAAGCCATCGGCAGCTGCCGCATGACTGTGAGATACAAGACGATCCGGACGGACGATGGCGGCCTTCGCCAGCGCATGAAGGCGATCGCGCACGAGCGCCGCCGCTTCGGCTATCGGCGCGTGCATGTCCTGCTCAAGCGGGAGGGCTATAGGGTCAATGAACTGCTCCCTGTTTTGACCGGACACCGGCGTTAGCCGGAGGAGCTAGGCCTAGTCCTAGGCATACGCCTATGTCCGAGATGTTTTCAAAGATGGAAGTTATCACCGGCGTTGCCCGCCGGCGACGGTTTACGACGGAGCAGAAGCTCCTGGTCGTTAACGAGACGCTGCAACCGGGCATGTCGATCAGCTATGTTGCCCGTAACGGACGACTAACAAACGTGAGCGGCTGGACACTGGTATTGGTTGGAGCATTCCTGGCCAGACCGTGCTATTTCAACTGATCTTCCGACGGCGCCTCAATTGGTACGGCGAAGCCGGCCTTTACGCGATCCATGATCACCATTGTCTTGACTCCCTTTATATCGGGATTCTCATAGAAAAATCGTCGCGTGAATTGCTCATAATCTTCCATGGTACGCGCTGTAATATAGAGAACAAAGTCGGCGTCGCCGGTGACGTAAAATCCATTAACGACTTCGGCCGACGATTTGATGGCCTTTTTAAACCTGTCGATTATGTCTGAACGTTCCCGCTCCAGGCTCACCAGCACAAGCATTTGAATTGGGTTTCCTACCGCCTTCGGCGATACAATCGAGACATCCGATTCGATGATGCCTTCAGAACGAAGCCTCTTCAGGCGTCGTTGGCAGGCCGTAGCAGAAAGCCCTGCCAGCTCGCCAATAATATCGGAAGTTAGACGATTGTTCTTCTGAACGATCTCAAGGATCCGAGCGTCTATTCGATCGTACTGCATAATCGGCTCCAGCGTAGGTCTCGTCGTAAAAGCGTTAGTGGTAAAGGAAAATCATGTAGCAGGATCTGGGGCAAGCTTACCTAGCCTACTATCCTGAAGACACACGCAATTTTCAATGGGGCCGGATTGGATATGTCTTGACAAAATGGCTTTCTGGCTCACGCCAGGTGCCAAACGGAGAGGCCGTGCCGAGCATGTTGGCCACAACCATGTCCGCAGCGTTCGGCGGTCATGAGGTTGTCTCCTGACACCGCCACTCGCTGCGCCTCTGTCAGGGTCTGTCCTGGTTCGGATAGCCCGGAACGGAAGTGATGGCGGATCATGCTTGTATCGGTAAACCCAAGTGGAGTTGCTTGGCTGGCCAAATGAGCCGCGCGTACGGCGAAATCCTCCCTGGACCATGCGGAGGCAGTCAGCGTAGCAAAATGACAACTTTCTGAAGGCTAGCCGATCTTCTCAGATAAGGGGCCTGTCCCGCCAGCAGCTTTGTTCTGTCCCTTCGGCCTGTGCAAGTGTTCCGAAGAGCTGCTCAGACCTCCTCGGTCCCTGTGATCGGTCCAGGACGACGAACTTTCGAATCTCATATCATCTTTCGTGCCCTTAAGCGCAACGGCTCGGTGCTGCGTATGAAAGTGTTGCCCGTCAGTCCATGTACGCAGGATTTCGGCAGGGAATGGCCTAATATCACGCAAATTCGCCTCAGGCCCTCAGTAAGCTCGATGAATGATGATGCTTTCCAGTCGGAATAACATCGATATCAGGCGTGTCATGAGCAGGCTCTTGCGCAAAGTGCCGATTCGAGGTTGCGATCAGTTCGCTAGCCCGCGCCGTCTGGAAGCACAAGAAGTCAACAGGTGGCTAGGAGAAGCAGAATGACCGATTCAAAAACCGCCCCACGGTACACAGTGGGGTCGGGATGGAATGCGCTACTGCCGCCGCGAGCCCCGCACGAACAGCTCCCTAAAGAGAGGAGATATAATGCCATCGTTGTCGGGGCTGGCTATACGGGGCTAGGGGCAGCCCGCCGTTTGGCTGAATTGATGCCGGAAAAGGATATTATTGTCATCGAGTCGTCGGAGATCGGAGAAGGCTCATCGGCGCGGAACTCGGGTTTCTTGTCGCCGTCCGCGATCGAGCCGCGTCCAAATGCGTACGGCTCAGCAGAGGATGATGCAAATCGAAAAACGCGCATCGTGCTCGCCGGGCTCGATTGGCTACGGGCTGTTGTTGAGGAACAAAAGATTAACTGCGATTGGGATGAGACGGCCCCACGCATAGTTGCGGCTGCCACTCACCAAGGAGAGCACAGGCTCTTGAGCTCACGACAAGCTCTGGAAAGAAGGAATCTAAGCTACCGGGAGCATGATGCCCAGGGACTTAGAGCTCTTCTCGGTACCGACTATTACCAATACGGCTACGAAACGCTAACGCGCGCTTTTGTACAACCGGCCGCGCTTATCCGAGGTCTCGCTGACACGCTTCCTTCCAATGTCACTGTGCTTGAACAGGCGGCGGTCGACGCTGTGGAGGGATCGGGCCCGTTTAAAGTGCGGACGCCTCGGGCAGAGTTTGTGGCCGACCAAGTATTCATCGCGAATAATGCGCATGCGAGGGCTCTGGGTTTCCTGGCTGACCGAATGATCATCGTCTACACCTACGCGGGGCTAACCCCCGAGTTGGATGACGATGAACTTGGCCGTTTAGGCCCCTTGCCCGCCTGGGGAGTACTTCCGCCGACCCGAATGGGGACCACCATGAGGAAGGTCGGGCGACGATTCCTCATACGCAGCAGCTGGTCATACGAGAAGGAGGCAAACCCACAGAAGGTACGCTCAATTTTGACTCGATTGTTTCGGCGACGATTTCCACAAATGCGCTCGTATCACCTGGAGCACGTCTGGGGCGGCATGACCGCGATCACGGTCAACGGCGGAATGTATTTCGGGGAGCTGAGGCCAGGACTTTACGCCTCAGTTGGGTGTCAAGGGGCGGGGGTTTTGAGAGGCAATATTCACGGGAAGCTCCTGGCGGAGATGGCCTGTGGCTCCCAATCCCCTCTGTTGACAGATCGTTTAATGCTGACCGGCCCCGACTGGATCCCGCCGGAGCCGTTTCGTGGAATTGGCGCCATAGCGCGAATGACCTGGGAGCACTGGCGAGCCGGACGCGAATACTAGACCGGCAGAATAGGCGTTCATTCAGGTGCGTGGTCTTCAACCATGCGCGCCTGGGGTGATCATGAGGTCTAACTTCGACGAGCATTCAAGCTGAATTTGGCCCAGCACAGCCCGGCCGACAAATAAGATGTAAGCTTCAGATCATAGGATCAGCGGTGGAATTTCGGCGGCATGAGCCAGTTAATTCGATGAATTCGGCGTCAAGTGGCGGCTATTTTACTCTACCGAGCGCGCTGAACCTCGGTCCAACTTGCTTCGCCGCGGGACGTCCTTCGCTGCAGCGGATTTGCTCGGAGTTTCTCGATGGATAGTACGTATACCGATCTGACTGGCGCTCTTGCTCGGTTTGCCTCGAATCTTGACTTAGCTGACGTGCCAACTGATGTGAGAGCTGACGCTCGCCGACTTCTGCTCGATTCGATCGGTTGCATATTGGCGGCCGCGCGCACGCGCATGGCGCCGATCGTCCACGGACTGGCTGAAGTTTTGGGAGACGGCAATGTGGCATCCATCGCAGGCCGCAAACAACGCGCGAGCCTTGCGGGGGCGCTGTATGCCAACGGGCGTCTCGCGAACTGCATGGACCTGGATGAGACGTTCCCAGTAGGGCATCACTTCGGCGCAGGAGCGGTCGTTGCCGCGCTGGCGTTAGCGGAGGTACGCAAAGCAACCGGCTCGCAGCTCCTGCAGGCCTTGATCGCGGGCTATGAACTGGGTGGGCGCGTCGCAAGCGCGTGCGGCGCGCACATTTTCGGCAAGGCTGGTTCTGTTTCCCATTTCTCTGTGTCGACTGTCCTCGCGGCCGCGGGCGTGGGGATTCAACTGGAAGCTCAGGATGAAGGTTTGGCTCGGCAAACACTTGGCATAGCCGGTTCGAACACTCCGCTACCAAGCATGTGGCCGGGCAAATCAATGGATTTGCCGGATTCCAAATACCAGGATGCGGGTTGGGCCGTGCTTGCCGGCGTGTTTGCGGCTCGGTCAGCCACCCTTGGCGCAACTGGCCTTTCTGCTATTTTTGACGGCGAACGCAGTCTGATCAAAATGTGCGGCACGGATTGTTTCGACCCGGATACACTGGTCGGCGACCTTGGGTCTCGATGGATGCTGCCCGATATCACTTACAAGCCATGGCCGACGTGCCGGTGGATGCATCAGCCGCTCACCGCGCTCGTTGCTGCCGCTTCGAAGGCAAAGATCGATCCTCAGCAGATTGAAAGCATCTTGATCGACACCAATGCATTGGTATCTGGTCCTCGCTTTTGCAATCCTAAACCGCGCACCTGGGTTTCTCGGCAGTACAGCTTTCCCCATGCTGTAGCGATGGTCCTGCTCGGTATTCCTGTGGGGCCCGCCTGGTTAGACGATGCGACTGATGACATCCAGAACGTCAAGGAATTGCGAGAGAAAGTTTGCGTCGAGTCTTGGGACGTTGCTAATGAGTATGCGAGCCAGATCGTGCGCGGACAATTGCGCAATATGCCGTCACGCGTCACGATCGTGATGCGTGACGGCACGCGACTTCAAGCCGAGACGGACTTCGCGCTGGGCGATCCGTGGAAGAGCGATACAGCATACGGCGACGACCACGTCGTCGAAAAATTTCGCGTTGCGAGCGGGCTCTCGAAAGCGCGCGCGGATGAAGTGATCCAGGCCACACTGAATATCGAAACACAACCAGACATCGAACCTATTGTGTCGGTGCTGCGCGAGCCTGAGAAGTTTCGGGCGGTGTAGGATAGTCGTCGGTGCGGATCCGGATGCCGTTCCTGCACAACGCTGCTGGCGAGCTGGGTCGCAATGCACCCGGACGGCGGAATATCCGGGCATGCAGAAATCCGGCGGCATTGGCGTAAAGAAAGATGTAATCGTCCGGCTCGGGATGGGAACTCGCGATAAACTGCAGGCAAGCCCCAATATCGTTTGATAGCGTCCGAAGGCCACCGATCCAGAGTAACGCGCTGCAAGATTTGGGTCGCGGCAAAGCCTGACGATACTTCATCCAACAAGTAGGCGCGAGTCGACCGCGCCGTCGACTCAAGAGAGGAAGGGACCCATGGCAATATCTCGACGCAAGCTCATTAAGGCCGGGGCGGCTGCCGGGGCGGCTTTGTCGATTCCTTCAGCCCTATGGGCGCAGGCGGACCCCGCCGCTGCGCGGACCGTCCGCATGGTAACAGGGAGCGGTGACCTCCGCGTCTTCGATCCGATCTTTACCGCGGCATATGTCACCGCCAATCATGGGTTGGCGATCTACGATACGCTGTTCTCGCTTGATTCCAGGTTTATGCCGCAGCCGCAAATGGTGGCCAGCTGGGGCGTTTCCGACGACAAGAAGACCTACACATTTCAGCTCCGGGATGGTCTGAGCTGGCACGACGGCGCCCCTGTCACTGCGGCGGACTGTGTGGCCTCGATCCGTCGCTGGGCCGAAGTGAATCCCGGCGGACAGCTGATGATGGCACGGGCTAAAGATGTTTCAAAGAAGGACGACAAAACCTTCACGATCTCGCTCAAGGAGCCGCTGGGTCTTCTGATTGATATTCTGGCGAATATTGCCACGCCCTGCCTCTTCATCATGCGCGAGAAAGATGCGAGTAGCCCTGCAACAGAGCAGGTCACATCTAATATCGGTTCGGGGCCATTCAAATTCAATCGCGCTCTTGCCAAGCCGGGTGCCAGCTACACTTACGATCGCAATGAAAACTACGTGCCCCGAAAGGAGCGGGCCGACGGATTGGCCGGCGGAAAGGTCGTCAAGGTTGATCGTGTGATCTGGGACAATATCGCGGATCAGCAGACTGCTTACGCTGCTTTACAGGCGGGTGAAATTGACTTCTTCGGATCGCCGCCACTCGATCAACTCTCGACGATCAAGAATGATCCTAATCTTGAGCTCCAGGTTCTGAACACGGGCGGCAACGACTGGTACCTGCGCCTGAACTTTCTACAGAAGCCGTTCGACAATGTGAAGGCGCGTCAAGCTATGCTGCACTTGATCGATCAGGATGCGTTCATGCGCACCGAGTACCCGCCGGAATACATCAGCACCGTTACTTCGATATTTGGTACCGGATCAGTCTATTCGAATGATGAAAACACGGGCTGGCACAAAAAGGGCGGCGACCCTGAACGAGCCAGACAACTTTTCAAGGAGGCCGGATATTCGGGCGAGAAGGTCATGATTCTTCAGCCCACGAACATACCCTTCATAAACAACGCCTCGCAGCTATTGGCGGCATCCTTGCGCAAGATCGGAGTCAATGCCGAACTCGCACCGAGCGACTGGGGTGGGGTCGTCGCGCGCCGGGCGAACAAGGGTGCTGTTGAGAAAGGTGGCTGGAGCATCTTCATCTCGAGCGATTCCGATTACTCGCTGAGCAATCCGATCGGCAATATCAGCTTGGCAGCCAATGGTGACAAAGCGTGGTACGGCTGGCCGAACAACGAAGAATACGAGTCTCTTCGCGCCAAATGGGCAGACGTCGAAACGGTCGAAGAGCGCAAGGAGCTAGCCCGCAAGATGCAGCGAATCTTTTGGGATTTTGTCGGTTTCGTCTTCTTGGGGAAGAGTGTCTCGCCAATTGCGCGCCGCAAAACCCTGACAGGCGTGATCGGAATGCCGACGCTCCTTCCGATGTGGAATATGCAGAAGGTGTGACGCGTAATGGCTACCTCAACCCGGGGCGCCACGCGGCAGTTGGTCCCGTAAATGAATGTCACTGTAGTTCGGCAGGTGGAGTTGGGCGATCCGGGCGGTCCTTGCTGCGCACTGCCGCGCTCGTGAGCACGGCCCACATGAACACCTGAGTTGTGTTTGTTGCCGGCAAAGCAAGCTAAAATGCCGTAGCGAGTTGCCGATGGAGAAATCTATGGAATCCCATTCACACGAGAACCGATCATCTGTGACCGACCAGGATAATGGTTACGACGCTATCGCTTCGATTGAGACGAACATCGCGGATGGATTCACGATGGTAGCAGTGGGCGACCTGATCGCCACAAGGCCGCTGACGAAATATCAGGGAGCAGGCTTCGCCGCCGTCGTCAAAATTCTCCAGAATGCCGATGTCACATTCGGCAACATGGAAACGAACATCTTTGATATCCGATCGTTCAAGGGTAGCCCTGAGGCTGAGTATGGCGGTGCGTATCACGTCAGCCTGCCGGAGCTCGGGCCCGATTTAAGGGCGATGGGATTCAACATCCTGGGTCGCGCGAACAATCATGCCCTTGATTGGGGCCTTGAAGGGATGCGCGAGACGAGCCAGGCGCTCGATCAGAGCGGGATCGTGCACGCGGGGGCAGGCGAGAGTCTCGCACAGGCAGGGGCTGCTCGCTTTCTGGAGACGCCACGCGGTCGCGTCTCGCTGGTATCGTTTGCTTCGACCTTCACGCCGTTATCTCGCGCCGCCGATCCGGCGGGCGAGGCTCCGGGCAGAGCGGGCGTAAACACACTCCGCTTGGCGAAAACCACCATTGTTTTGCCGGAGATGCTCGAGAGCTTGAGGCGGATACGCAACGCGTTGCCAGGCTTCAAGTCCCATCGTGAGGATCCGAAAAGGGTGGTGCTCTCTGGAGTGACATACAAGACAGGCGATTCGATCAACTACAGCTACGAAGCCGACCCGCGCGATCTTGCCAAGATTGTGCGAAACGTTCGTCAGGGCAAGCAGTTCTCCGACTTTTGCATCGTTACGAATCACGGACACCAACCCGGGAATTGGTGTCAGGAGCCGCCTGATTATGAACAATCGCTTGCGCAAGGGCTGATCGACGCCGGCGCGGACGCATATGTGGGGCATGGGCCGCACCAGTTACGGGGCATCGAAATCTACAAGAACCGGCCAATCCTTTATGGGTTGGGCAATTTCATTATCGACGATCTCCGTACGCCGGTCGGGGCTGACATGTATGCTGCTTACGACAAGGACCCACAAACCGACACAGACGCTGAGGTGACGGCGAGTGAGATGACAAGAGGGTACGAGACGGAACCCGGATTTTCAGATCCAGTCTTTTACGAGAGTATAGTCGCGGCCAGCCGATTTGAGCAGAACCAGCTTGTTGAATTGCGGCTGTACCCGATCGAGCTCGATCGCTCCAAGAGGCTTGCCAACCGGGGCGTCCCGCGGCGCGCGCACGGGCCGCAGGCAATAGCTATTCTGGAGCGTCTGCAGAAGCTCTCGAAGCCGTTCGGTACGCAGATTGCGATTGTAGACGATGTTGGAGTTATAACTGCGCGCGCCAGTTCACCGCCTTGACGCTAGGTTGCTTCCAGTTGCTCTCACTCTGGGCGGAATGGATTGGCCTTAACACCCGGACCGTTGGATGCAGAGCACAGGTAAGCTCGATGCGCTGGGCCTTGTTCCCGACGCTGTCCAGCACGGAGTTGACGCCGAAGTGGGATTGTCAATCAGCGTGTGTCATTCACCCCCTCACGAACCAGCTGCTGATGAGGATACCGCCTTGCCGATGAGGCGTATTGTTGAGAACTGTCCTTATGGACACTGATAGGCGCAGTGCCCAAGTCGAACGGCTTGAGGTGGTGGACACGGGCCCGCGACGGCGCTGGTCCGAGGATGAGAAGCTCAAGATCGTCCTGGAGTGTCGGGCGACATGGAAAACTGACCCCCATATTGCCTCAGATGACAATGTTACTGAAGCGCACCCTGGTGTCTTTCGGGATCGGCTGCCGCGAGTCGGAGCAAGCCGCTCCGCGAAGCGCGCCCTCCAGAGCGCCGTAGCTAGCGAGCGGCTTGCGGTGCTTCGGCGAAAGAACCTGTCAGGATTAAATACGAAGGCGCGAAGCTTGGACCGATAGTGTGATCTCTGTGCTGTGATGAGCTGTCGAGCGGCCTTTGATCGCCAATTCTTCACCAGTCGCTGCACCGTGCGCCGCTGGGAGGCAATGCGGGGGGCAGTTTTCCATGGCCGCGCCTGCCCATCCAGCCATCGAAACCAATGAATCGCGATCGCTCCGCAATAGATTCCACGAGCGACGCGTTCAATTTCCGTGATGAGTTGCATAGATCGCACCTTTGGCGCGCGCGCAATAGAGCTGCCAGGAAAGCAAGCTCGAAGAAGACTGACGGCGTCATGATCTCGTGCAAGTTCGCCCGAACACAGCACGGGAACATCGACCGAATGCGGCGAGCAGACGCGCGATAGATCGTTGCGCAGGAGATCCACGATCATCATGTTCTCGGCCCGGTCTTTTTCGGATGCGACTAAGAGTTGGGCCCGCCGCTAGTCTTCATCAGGGTCGGCTGAACGTGCGATTGTGCCTTTGATCGGTCGCGTTTCAACTTGGCGACCGTCGAGTTTCAGAAATCGTTCCGGAGAGTTTGATGCAATGGTAAGGGTTCCGTAGCGCAGAAGCGCCGCAAAGGGCGCCAGATTCAACAACCGAAGTCGAGAATAGAAAGCAAGCGGATCAAATGACGGTGCCACACGCGGGCAGAAGCGCTGCGCAACATTAGCTTGGAAGATGTCTCCAGCCAGGGTCAAATCAATCGCGCGGCTTATCGCCGCGATATAGTCTTTGACGGCTGAAATTCGAATGCCACGCCAACTCGACCCAAAGAGTTTTTCGTCGCCTCAGCTGTGCTGGCAAGCAGCGATACCATCTCGTCGGCGCGACGTACGCATCGAGTCGTGCTCCGGCGAGCCGGTAGAAGCAACCCAACATCTCTACTGACTGCGATCGAAGCTGACGACTTCGTACAAGTGCAGCATGGAATCGGGCAAATATTGATCGATGATTGCTGGGAATGGGCAACAACTCCAACGTCCTGTTCAGATCATAAGCCCAAAAGCCTGCCGCGCCTCCTTGGAACGGTGGGAGACCAGAACGATGCTTCTGCGGATATTTAGCGAGCACGGCGCGAAGAACTTCCCATGGATTGCCCTCAAGAACCTCTTTGTTGCAACTCACCCGCTTCTCCGCGACCGTGTAGGTGCTGAAGCGATCACAGGCTAGATATGAATGGCGCCCCCACAATTCAGAACTTGAGGCGCTATCAAGAAACGTGAGATGTGGTCGATCAGCGAAACACCTCATTGCCATGACAGGCTCATCGCGAACGTGCATCGGGATCTCAGTTGCGGACGGGTATTGCTCTTGAATTGGAGCGTCGATCGTAATCGCCTATTCAGGGAGAGCGGTATACATCTGAGGCATTTAACTCGAAAGTTCGCGTCTCACAGTAGCATTTGCGCTTGAAGGCAAAGCGCGAAGTGACATTGCTTGTGCTGCCGCTCCTGCAGCACAAGCACCCGATGCACTGCAGCACGCAGCGATCCGCTGCTCGCGCAGTGCACGTCATCATCGTCTGGTCGACGCGCTCGGTATCGATCATCTTGTAAGCTGCGACGTCCGTCTCGTTGTCGAACTCATCCACGACGTCGATGCCGTTGCTCGAAATTGCGGATTGAGATTGCGCGCAGCCGCAAGATCGACCAACTCAGCAATAACCGGTCCATATTTGTTCGAGGTGTCACAACCGACGTTTAGCTATCCCAGCGACCTCGTATGCGTAAGGTGAAGTCTATTGAGGGTGCGGAGCAGGTGTTTGCGGCTACCAGAGGTCGGTTATCCAAGTCTTTTCACGATCAGCAATGCAGCATTGTAAAGCGTTTCAATGTTTTCGGGTGTCTATGAGTATGCGCTGTTCGCCGGCGTGAGCTAGGTCGCGCGCTGTACCGATGCGTTTGCAGCATCGTACGAAATGTACGGATCTGAGGTCGCAACAACACGGCTGCAGAGCGGCCGTTTGGAGTTGTCCGTTCCGTACAGAGTTTTTGCGTCAACAGCGGACGAAATCTGTCAACGTAAGTGGGCGAGCGGCGGAATAACCCGCACCGCGACGTTCACTGGTTCAAGCTACTGGTTGACGTTCGACGATGGCCCTGCAGGTCGAGAATGATTGGGGCGGGGGCGAAGGTGGGCGGCTCTTCCGCAGCCGGCACCTTACAGGCCAGACAATTTGGAGGACTTTTATGAAGATGGTGAAGAGCCTTTTGCTTGTTTCGGCGGCGGGATTGATTGCTGCAGGCGGAGCGCAGGCGGCCGATCTGCCCGTCAAGGCCAAAGCGATCGAATACGTGAAGATCTGCTCGCTTTATGGAGCTGGATTCTACTATGTCCCAGGCACGGACACATGCATCAAGCTGGGTGGTTATCTGCGCGCCGATACTCTGCTGGCCACAAGCTCTGACTTTAACGCTGCCACCGGTGGCGTGGCTGGTGCCCGGAACCGGCTGAGCAATTACTACACGACCCGGGCTCGACAGGATTTGCAAATCGATACGCGCACCGCGACCGAATACGGCGTGGTCCGGACGTTCGCCGAGCTCACGTTCACTTGGACCAGCGGCACTTACAGCGGTGCAGGAACGACCGCCGTAAATGGCGCGACGGCCTACACGTCGTCGGTCGGTTCTGCGGTCGCCGGTGGAGGACTTGGTGTCTACTACGCCTTCATCCAATTCGCCGGGTTCACATTTGGTAAGGCGGAGTCGCAGTTCAGGACCCCCTGGGCAGAATATCCCGCAAACAATATCGAATTGCCGGGAAGCGCCGGATGGGATCCTGTGAATCAGGTCACCTATACCGCTGATTTTGGTCAGGGCATCACGGCTTCTTTCTCTGCCCAAGATCAGGTCGCAAACTACACGACCAACCTCTGGAACGTGAGTGGCGCGACCGCAGCAGGAATCGCTACCGGTTCGTATGGTGCCAACGATATCGGCGGTTCGCGAGCGCCAGACCTCGTGGCGAGGGTCCGTATTGACCAAGCTTGGGGACTCTTTCAGGCGTCGTTCGCCGCGCACGACAACCATGCGGCATATTATGGCGCGTCCGAAGTCACCGGCCATCCGGGGGACAAATGGGGCTGGGCTGGACAATTGGCCTTGTCGATCAAAAACATCCCGACCGGCGCGGGTGACACGATCAATGTGACCGGCGTATATACGAACGGCGCGAGCGCGTACAACTTCCACGACTATCTGCCCTCGACCTACGCGATGTACGGCGGTACAGGCCTAGCTGGTGCATATCAAAGCCTTGGGTTTGGTGGTGTGTCCGACACGGTGTTCGTCACTGGCGCTGGCCAGGAGCTGACCACGACCTACGGCTTCAACGGTGGATATACCCACAATTGGGATCCATACTGGAATACGTCGATCTTCGGCGCATGGGCTGCCGTCCGGTACAACAACACGGCCAAGGGGTACATCTGCGGCGCGGTTGTCGCAACTGTCTCTCTCTCGAGCGGTCTTGCCGGTTGCAATCCTGACTTCAACTACGCGGTTGTCGGCACGAAGACGTCCTGGACTCCGGTCAGAAACCTGACCTTCACGGGCGAACTCGCGTATATGATGCTCGATCAAAAATATGCAAGCGGAAGCACTGTGACGCTCCCGCTGCAATCGGGGATCGCAAAGCCTGCTGCTCCCTACGAGCTGAAGGACCAGAACAGCCTCGTGCTGCTGCTCCGCGCTCAGCGCAACTTCTAAAGTCTATTCAAACTAGCGAAGGAGAAAACGCGACTTCATAGATGAAAAGCTGACCTCCAAGGAAAGGCCTCCGGCATGCCCGCCGGAGGCCTTTTAGCGAGGCTTGTTGCTCGGGCGAAGCGACCTCAGGCACGCTCGATTGAGGAACGCACGTCATAATTGTGTCTCGCCGAGACGCGGGTGAGTGCGGTGTCCGATCGAGGCGTTAACGCAATACTTGATGCGGGTGCAATTTTTCCGCGAATTGGTCTGGTTTGGCGAGAATAGACTTTTGCAGCGCAATGCAGTTGCGTCTGAGGCGCTATCTGCCCTTACATCGTCAGTTGACGTGGCGAGGCGATCATAGTTTAGGGGCGCCGCTTCATCGCTTCATATCATTGGAAACACCGTGGATGAACCAGACGCCGAGACCGGCGCCTCGGAATTCGGCAAATGCTTCGAGCGGCTTTTCCGTGAGCGGCTACGCCGCTACTGACTCGGTTGTCAGCCGAATCACCAAGCGGCGACCGCGGGTCACATTTTACAGCGACTTCGAAGACACGGAGTATCTGTCAGAAAGCTCACCAGAATTGGGGCAATCGAAGAACAAGAATTTTCGCGTGCTAGTGAACTAGTCGAAATGTGAAATTGCAGAATCGGTTGCAGCATACGCGCCGGAAATGATTCTGTAACAACCGCATGCCTTTTGCTCCAGGCCGCGACGCTCTCCAATTTGTAGCACGCCTCGTGTTTTACGAATTAAATGTTGTTCTTCAAAGCGGTTTAACGTCTCCGTTACTCCAGGGCGGCGCAGGCCTAAGACGGAGGAGAGATATTCATGGGTGACTGGAAGAACATGAGCTTCCACAGCATCGCTCGCCAAACAGAGCCAGGATGCAAGCCGCTTTTCGCGATCATGTCGGACGCCGCATAGCCCTGTCTGAGCACAATGCAGGCTCAGCGCTTGAACATACCGAAGTAGCTGTTCTCGGATTTCAGGGCGCTTGTCCATCAAGCGATACAAGTCCGCGACGCGGATCCTGTGCGCGCTTCCCGGAATCAGCACAACCGTTTGATAAGTCGAAACGTGTCCCCCCAACAGCGCGGCAGCTCCTACCGCCCCCCGACTACCTATTGTAGCGGTCTCTAGGATGCATCCTGCCGCAACAATCCTCAACGACACGAGACCCGATTCTACGAAATAGACGTGATCAAGATGCCTTTTCGGCTCTTGCAGAAGCATACGCGCTCTGAGTACGACCGGCTCCAAGAACTCTCCAATCGCCGCGAGGTCTTGCAATGAAAGCGCCGCCAAGATCGCGTTCTTGACGAAGAACCGCGTATTCGAACGCACGGCATTGAAGGGGCGGTTCGTGGTCTGCGTGCCGCCAGGCCGCACAAAAGCAGAATCTGCGGAGCTGTCAAAAATATCGACGGCGCTGGATACGTCACTGGTCATAATGCCCCCGTCCCTGGTGGTCACCCCGTCGACGTTCACGAACTGTTGAAGTGAATCATAGCAATGCATTCGTTCTGATTAATGCGAAAGTAGGTCCTTCAACGATTAAATCCCGCGTTGTAATGCGCCCTTTCGGCGGCTTTCGGCAGGTGCAGACTGCGAAAACCTGCCCCTTACATCTCCATTCCTTGGCTCGCGCAAGCTGCTTGGAGGGAGGTTCGAGGCCGACGTCGCCGAAGGGCTCAGCCGAAGGCTGCACGCGCCTGCCAGTAAGCGCGGTTTCAGCCCCGCGGTCCGTACCACGAGGTCAAGCATGATGGGTATTCCTACCCCTTGAGCTTTTCAGCGGACATCGATTCGGTTGATACAGAGTAGTCTGCCGCAAACCTTGGTTCTCGGAGCGGTCGCAGCAGCCTGTCGATTCCTGGTAAAGCTCATGCGCCTTGTAGGCTGCGAGTTCTGTCTCGTTGGCGAACTCACCATAGACTACTAGGTCAGTCTCGTTTCCGATCTGATCTTTCTTGAGATTGCGACCAATCTCGACGGGGCGTGCATGCGGGATTCGTCTCAGAAGTGACAGGTCTTCGATCATCTTTTCAATGTGGGACTCCTTCGTGGCGGTAAAAAAGACGATGTGGCGCGTCGAAATGGCACGCCTGAGACCGGAGGCTGTCCTGAAGATTGAGGCTACTGTTCACAAAGCGCGCACTACGACACCGGGCTGAAAGTCGCCCGCCTGATGCATCCTACCGATGTGGTGGCGACCGCGCGCGCTCCAAAGAGGCCGGCGCAACCCGCTTTTGCATCTGCCGAAATCCAAAGGATCGCGATCTTAATCAGGTCTGCGAGATGGTCAGCGCCGTCAAAGATCTTGGCATGGAGACCTGCGTCACCCCCGGAATGCTAACGCCGACCAAGACCGTGTGCCTGTCCGAGGCGGGGCTAGATTATTAGAATCATAACGTTGACACACCGCCGATGTTCTATGGCAAGATAGTCAGCACGCGCACCTTGGAGGATCGCATTGATACACCCGCGCGGTGCGTGAAGCCGGAATCGAGTCTGCTGCGGCGGCATCTTGGGCATAGGCGATCACGTCGAGGATCGACTTGGTATGCTCCTGCTACACCGGCGGCTCGTCGCCATACTGCAGGGAAGTGACGCCAAGAAAAAGCGATCTGCTGCTCGCTTATCTGGTTGTAGTTGAGCGCTTGGCATGTGCGGCCAAGCGCGAGAATCGGCAGCGCCCGCTTCAAACTCGAAGAGCAGACGATCTCTACGGCCCGCGGACGTGGGACGACAGCAATCAGGCAGCGATCTGGACTGTCACGCTGATTCGCGGTTCGCGAAGGATCGCCTGGTGATCAAAGTGGCACAGGTCGCCGGAGCCATGGCCGCACGAGGCCCCGGCTTATCGGTGGACCAAGGCTATAGCCGGCCGCGTTTTTAGCCGTTGTTAATCTGAACGCTCTGCAGGAGGCGGTCGAGGCGTCTCGCATCTGGATGGCACTCAAGCTCCAGATCCTCCCGTCTGTCGTCACATCTGAATAAGTCGAATTTTCCTGTTGATCTCTCGCGGCTCTTTGAGCTTCTTTTGGGCAAACAGCGGTAAAGCTTTGAGCGTAGGGGCGGCGGTTACCGCACAGAGCTCGCGCTGGCAGGCCGGAGCGGCGAGTTGCAGATGACCGTTCCCGCCGCCATCGGAGCAATGGCATCAGACGCCGCTTGGCAGACTTTAGCTGGAAGCCAATCGAAGGGAGGAACTTTGCCTTTCGATTCGGCCAGGACCGAGCACAAGATCACCTTGAACTACGGCGGCGGTCCGTCGACGCTGCCTGATCGGCGAGCGCTAGCTTGCGTTGCCGATTGGCCGAGCAAGGGGGCATCGATCTCGAGCTCGACGGACTGAAATCGCAGTCGCCGCTGTCTCGACGAGAGCCACGATCTCAATTTGATACCCCGAAACGGCTGGTTCGAGCTGCGTCTATCGCGAGCAGCTCTTCCTGCGCGCGGCTTACAAACGTCTGTTCGAGACCCTGCGGGAGCACGGTAACGACCCACGCGCCTGCAGGGTGACGGTCGAGCCTGTTGCGCGATCGCTTGCGACCCGAGACGACCTCGATCCCAGTGTCCCCATGAAGCTGGCGCGTTCTCGGCGTGATTGTCGCGCCATGACCTGTTTGGTAGCGAGACCGAGGAGCAAGTCGGCGAGGGCACCGCAGCGCTGCCGGGCACAATCTTTCCGTGCTCGCGGGAGAGGGAGCCGAGCTCGAGAATGGGGCGGCGCTCCTCACAGAAGATGGAGCAAACGCTGCCTGACTTCGGGCCGATCCGCGGGTGAGAACGGCGGCGAAACGTTGTAAGCGTTAACTGGACCCGACCCTATCGCAACCAAAGCGAGCAGCCGCGGGTCCCTCCCGGAAAGGTCGTCCGCAGGACTACATTCCTGTCCAGGGCTTTCCCTCCGTCGCTCGAGCGTTGCCGCACACTTCGATTTGCAGCAGGTCATAGTCATTGGCCCGGACTCTTCCGTGAAATTGTGCGCGACACCCGGAAATTTGCAGGAAATTGACGCGCTTATTGTCCAATGCGCAGCGCAGATGCCGTTGAAAACACCTATTGTCAGGCAGTTCAGTCTGCCAGACCTTCGATCACTGACCAACCGTGTTCCAACTACCACCCTTCCGGCCTAAGGTCCTTCTTCGGACTGAGGAAATAAAATGCGTAAGAATACAAAGCCCGTCTGGGACCACGTTGAAGCTCACAAATCAAAATTCTACGAGCTAAGCGACCGGATTTGGGGTCGCCCCGAAGAAAATTATCAAGAATTTTTTGCCTTCAGTGAGCACCGTCGCGCGCTTATCTCGGAAGGTTTTACCGTGAGCGAGGGGTTAGCCGACATTCCGACTGCGATTATGGGCGAGGCGGGCACTGGTCGGCCAGTCATAGCCATTCTTGGCGAGTACGACGCGCTACCAGGATTAAGCCAGCAGGCAGGAGTGGCGGAAAAGATGCCTGTCGTTCCCGGCGGAGCCGGGCACGGCTGTGGACACAATCTGTTGGGTTCCGCCTCTCTTTTGGCCGCTGTAGCACTGAAAGACTGGCTTGCCCAGACGGGGCTGCCGGGGCGTGTACGATATTACGGATGTCCTGCTGAAGAAGGCGGCTCTTCCAAAAGTTTCCTGGTACGGGCCGGCGCCTTCGATAACGTGGATATAGCAATCTCCTGGCATCCGTCTACTTTCAGCGGCGTATTTAGCCCGGTTTCCCTGGCCTGTGTGGAAATGGAGTTTACTTTTCATGGCCGCGCTTCTCACGCTTCCGTGGCGCCGCATCTTGGACGGAGCGCCCTCGACGCCGTCGAGCTTATGAATGTCGGTGTGAACTACATGCGTGAGCACATGCCTTCGTCCGCTCGCATTCACTATGCACTCGTTGATGGCGGAGGCATTGCGCCAAACGTGGTGCAGCCGCGCGCGGTTGTGCGTCACCTCGTGCGCGCGCGCGACCTCAACGGCATGTGGAGCTTGGTGGAGCGGGTCAAGAAAATTGCGGAAGGCGCGGCCCTGATGACGGAGACGACTGTCTCCGTAAAACAGCTTTCTGGAGAAGCAAATCTGGTCGCAAATCCACCCTTGGAGGAAGCCATGCAGGCAAACCTTTTGGAATTGGGAGGCGCCGGGTTTGACAGCGCAGACATAGAATTCGCAAAGAAGATCCAGGAAACTCTTACTCCCGAGGACATTAGCTCATCCTATGGGCGAGCTGGCCTGCCGGTTGGCACTGACGCACTGTGCGAACAGGTATCCCCGCTGTACGGCTCCTCAACGGACATCCTGGGATCGACCGATGTGGGAACGGTGAGCTGGGTGGTGCCTACGGTGCAATGCCGCGCGGCTTCCTTCGCAGTAGGAACTCCTTTCCATTCCTGGCAGCTGGTCGCTCAAGGCAAATCGCCAGCTGCACACAAAGGCATGGCACTGGCCGCAAAGGCAATGGCGGGCCTAGCAGCTGACGTCCTTTCAAATGAGGATCTCCTGTCGGCAGCGAAAGAAGCCTTCGCGACGTTTCGTCGTCAAAATCCTTTCAAAAACCCCGTTGGTCCGGAAACGAAGCCGTCGCTCGAAATGGCAAAATAATACAGGTCAGGCCCATTCTGCTTCGACACGCCGCAAAATGGTGCGGCGCTTTCGTAAGATCGTTCAAGAAATAATCGGCCGCGAAGCCTTCGCCGACAAAAAGCGTGCGCGAGGAAGTGACGATTTCGGCTTCTACTCAGCATGCGTGCCCTCGATCTACTTCTGGTTCGGCACTCGCTCGCCAGGCAAAGATTCGGATGTACATACCCCACATTCGGCGTCTCCGATGAGGTCATCATTCCAACGACTGAACTCACCGTCGGATACATCCTAGACCTCCCGAGCACGTGAGACGCCTTCCGGCAACTAGGAGGCTGAAATACCCGGCCAGCTAAATTGCGTTGCGCTCACACTGCAGCCTTTCGCATGCCTCTTCGAGGTCTCAAACGTCGTTATGTCAGTCCCTCCCACGTATCGTGAGCCCGATTCGGTAAGCACGCAGGCGAGCTCGCAGGGTCAACGGGACCCGTGATCTTTGGGTGAAGCAGCAGAGTAATCTCAATAGATATCAAGGAGGATCGATGAAGGTCTTAGTGCCGGTAAAGCGGGTGGTCGATTACAACGTCAAGGTCCGCGTCAAGGGCGATGGATCGGGCGTTGAACTCGCCAACGTCAAGATGTCGATGAACCCGTTCGACGAAATCGCGGTCGAGGAAGCGCTGCGTCTGAAGGAAGCCGGCAAGGCGACCGAGGTCGTGGTGGTCTCCATTGGACCGGCGCAGGCGTCGGAGACGATCCGCACGGGTCTTGCCATGGGCGCCGATCGCGGCATCCTGGTGAAAGCGGACGGCGCGGTCGAGCCGCTCGCAGTCGCCAAGATCCTGAAGAAGGTCGCGGAAGAAGAGCAGCCGGGCCTCATCATCCTCGGCAAGCAGGCGATCGACGACGATTCCAACCAGACCGGACAGATGCTGGCCGCGCTGCTCGGCTGGTCCCAGGCGACGTTCGCCTCGAAGCTCGAGGTCGAAGGCACCGACTTCAAGGTCACCCGCGAAGTCGATGGCGGTCTGCAGACCGTGAAGCTGAAGGGACCGGCGATCGTCACCACTGATCTCCGTCTCAACGAGCCGCGCTACGCCTCGCTGCCCAACATCATGAAGGCGAAGAAGAAGCCGATCGCGGAGAAGGCCGTCGCCGATTACGGGGTCGACGTCGCCGCGCGCCTCGAGGTTCTCAAGACCACCGAACCGGCGGGCCGCAAGGCGGGCGTCAAGGTCAAGGACGTCGCCGAGCTGGTGTCGAAACTCAAGAACGAAGCCGGGGTGCTCTGATGACGACGCTTCTGATTGCCGAACACGACAACGCCTCGCTCAAGGATGCGACCAACAAGGCCCTGACCGCAGCTGCCGCGCTCGGCGCGGATGTCGAGGTGCTGGTCGCCGGCCAGAAAGCCAAGGCCGCGGCAGATGCCGCCTCCAAGCTTGCCGGCGTGAAGAAGGTGCTGCTCGCCGACGGCGAGCTCTACGCGCACGATCTCGCCGAGCCGCTGGCCGCGCTGATCGTCTCGCTGGCCCCATCCTATGACGCGATCGTCGCGCCTGCGACCTCGCGCTTCAAGAACGTGATGCCGCGCGTCGCAGCTCTCCTCGACGTCATGCAGGTCTCGGAGATCGTCAAGGTGGTCGCCCCCGACACTTTCGAGCGTCCGATCTATGCCGGCAACGCCATCCAGACGGTGAAGTCGAAGGATGCCAAGAAGGTCATCACGGTCCGCACCTCCACCTTCGCCGCGGCGGGTGAGGGCGGCAGCGCGCCGGTCGAGACCGTGGCGGCGGCGGCCGATCCCGGCCTGTCGTCCTTCGTCGGCGAGGAGGTCGCCAAGAGCGACCGTCCCGAGCTGACCTCAGCGAAGATCATCGTCTCCGGTGGCCGCGCCATGCAGAGCCGCGAGAACTTCGCCAAGTACATCGAGCCGCTCGCCGACAAGTTGGGCGCCGGTGTCGGTGCCTCGCGCGCGGCGGTCGACGCCGGCTATGCGCCGAACGACTGGCAGGTTGGCCAGACCGGCAAGGTCGTGGCCCCCGAGCTCTATGTCGCGGTGGGCATTTCCGGTGCCATCCAGCATCTGGCCGGCATGAAGGATTCCAAGGTGATCGTCGCGATCAACAAGGACGAGGACGCGCCGATCTTCCAGGTGGCAGATTACGGCCTTGTCGCCGACCTCTACCAGGCGGTTCCGGAGCTGACGGCCGAACTCGGCAAAGCGGGCACGTGGTGCAAGTATCACTAGTCGATTCAAAAGCAGGAGGTTATCCTTCTTCCGCCCCGAGAAGGACGGACAGATGAAGAGAGCACGTTCACGGAAGAGCTAATTATTGCGGTGCAGAAGGAGCATGAGGTTGGGGCTAAGACGGTCGATCTGGCTCGCAAGCGCGGGATCTCCGAGGCGACGATCTACAATTGGGAAGCCAAGTTCGACGGCGTGGATGTTTCCGAGGCGAAGCGGTTAAGGGCCCTGAAGGAGGAGAACGGGAAGCCGAAGAAGCTTCTGGCCGAGTAAATGCTTGACCCAGCCGCACTCCTCGAGCTCATTTCAAAATAAGGTAGCGCCCGTCGCCAAGCGCGCTGCGGTCGCGCATCTGCAGGCCGTCATCAAGAGCCTCTCGGAACGTCGGGCCTGCTCGATCGTAGGTGCGAATCGGAAGATGGTGCGCTTCGCTCTAGCCGCCCGCCGGACGCAGTTCTGTCTGGCCGATTGCGCGATCTCGCCAAGAGCGGCGGCGTTTCGGCTATCGGCGCCGTTCGTCCTGCTGCGGGAGGGCGAGCCATCGGTAATCAATCGGGTCTACCGGCTTCATCGCGAGGAAGGGCTCGCCGTCCGCAAGCGGCGGGCTCGCCGCAAGTCCCTGGGGACCCCGGGCCCCGCTGCTAGTCGAGGCCAAGCCAAACGCCCGCTGGTCGGCCGACTTCGTCCACGACCAGTTTGCCAATGGCCGACGCTTCCGCACCTCAACATCATCGACGACGTGACCAAAGAATGCCTGGACGCCGAGTGCCGAAATAAAGGCAATACTAGGCGAACCTTGAGATCAACACGTGAGTCGAGCGCTCAGCCATGCCGCCTCTCGATCAGACGCGGCAACGCCATCACACAGAATTGGCGACCGGTGCTGCTGCGGCAGCCGCATTTGGGACACATCGTGCGCAGCATTCGAATATCGCCAAACGATGTCGAGCACCACTGCTGACGTCCTCCCGATCTTGTGGAGTGAACAGCACGGGCAGGCTGGATGCCCCAGGAGAGCAGCCTTGGTAGGCGCGCAAATGTTCGAAGTCTTGCGCGAGAAACTATTGGGGCAGGCTCGCGAATCTCGTTGCTCGGGCAACGCGGTCTCGATCGAGGGTTAGAACGCCTTCCCGCATCTCGGCGCCTTGCGTCCATCTGATGGTGGAGTTCACGCTCATCTTTACTTCGAGTTTGGGCACGGCGCCTCCACACAGACGGTGCTCTCCAGGGCCGAGTGGTGCTCACCGCGGTCGAAAACGGCCTTTTCGATGAGACATTGCAACACGCCATGCGATGCGCATCCGAGAGCGCCTCGTCACCCATATCTGGTCGAGGAGGCAAGTGATGACTTTGTCGTTGAACTCCATTTGTGGGATCACTTTGGGCGGCATTGTCAGACAAGCGCCTCTTCGGCGGCGCGCACGTTGAGAAGTGCCGCCTCCCATCGGCGCTCTCCAAGGCAACCAACGGAATATCTGGATCACCGCGGTTGAACTGCCGTTCGGCGAGGGCCGCCGTGTATCGCTTCCGCTCGATCCCTCGTTCTGCGCGTGAGCGTGACGCATCGTTCATGTGCTGCTGCATCCCGCCCGATCGCGACAAGGCATCCAGTTCGGCTAGCGCTAGCATTACAGTTGCATTTTGCTCTTGAGATGGGCTTTGCGCGCGTTGGCCTGATGAGCCCTGCGCCAGGATGACCATGCGAGGATATGGGCGTGCGGGATGCGCCGCTGGGCTAGCTTCATGGCGATGCGGCGGATTTCCTGGATCGACCAGCGGATCAAGACGGCTGCTTCGGTCGAGGCCGCGGTCGCGTTTTTTTGAGCAATGGCCCGGTGTTGGCCCGATGACGGATGACGGCCATCATGGCGAAGGCAAGCATGACGAGTGAGACATGGCGATGCCAGCCATGCCAGGAGCGGGTTTCGTTGTGATCCAGGCCGAGCTCGTTCTTGGCAGTTTCGAAGCTGTCCTCGATGGCCCGGCGATGGCCCTCCACCGCCACCAGCTTCTGCATGGACGTGCCCTTGGGGCACCATGTGGAGAAAAATGCCAAGCTGCCGTCGGCGATGTTGCGGCGGATCAGAAGACCCCGCGTCCATTCCCCGGCAAGGTCGTCGTTGTTGGCTTCGAGATCGGCCAACTCGAGATCGGCCAACTCGAGATAGGCCCAGTCGTGCCAGCGCGGGCCTTTGGTGCCTCCGCCGGACGACAGGCGGCGCCAGGCCTTCTTGGGAAGGCTCTGCGCGATCGCGGAGGCGGTGCCGGCAATAGGCTGCGGCTTGCCCCAGGAACGGAACACATGATTGGACGCAACACCCAGAACATAGCCTTTGCCTGCCTTGCGCAGCTGGGTTTCGATCTCTCCGGTGCCATAGACGCTGTCCGCCGCCACGAACGAGAACGGCATCTTGGCGACGATCGCGCGAGCGATCATTTGACGCGCGATCTTGGGCTTCGTCGCAAAGCCCTCATCGCTCGGTACATGCGCTGCCTTCAGGCGAGCGGGGTCGTCCGTCCATTCCTTTGGCAAATAGAGCGCCCGGTCGATGAAGGCGTGACCATGCCGCGACACATAGGAGGCGAACACTCCGATCTGGCAATTGGTGATCTTGCCCGCCGAGCCAGTGTACTGGCGTGCGACCCCGCACGAGGTCTTGCCCTGTTTCAAAAAGCCGGTCTCATCGATGACTAGGACCGCGTCCTCATCGCCAAGTGTTTCCAGTGCGTACTCACGCACAATGTCGCGCAGCGCATCGGCATCCCACTGTCCTCGGCCCAGGATCGCCTGCTGGCGCCATGGGCCTGGATCGCCGGCCGCTTCCGCCCGCATCCAACCCGTCTTGCGCGGCTCGTTGCCCAACAGTCCGTCGAGAAACTGCCCCGCCGAGGCCGCGACCCGCTCCTGCGTAAACAGCGGACGGATGCGTTGCTTGGCATCTCGCAACGACGAAGCCCACAGCGTCAGCGTATCTTCAACCGACGCGCCACCAATCATCATATCCCGAATCATGGTCGCCCATGGATTCAGAACCTTCAATAAAATGCAACTGTAATGCTAGGGTCTGTACCTAATTAGCGGGTTCTGATTCCCTCGCACCGAGTTGATTCGGCACGGGGGACTTCGATGCGCAAAGGACTGTTCTGGCTGAACGACAAGCAGTGGGCTCAGATACAGCCGCATCTGCCGACGAACCAGACCGGCCCGGCGCGCGATGACGATCGGCGCATCATCAGCGGTATCATTCACATGCTTCAGTGCGGCGCCCGCTGGCGCGACTGCCCGCCCGACTATGGTCCTTACACGACGATCTATAATCGCTTTAATCGCTGGGCCAAGCGCGGCCATTGGAGGGCGATGTTTGAAGCGCTCGCTCGCTGCGGCAAGGACAAAGTGACTTTGTCCATCGACTCCACCTCGATCAAAACGCATCGCTCGGCGAGCGGCGGAAAAGGGGGGAGCATGAACAGGCGATTGGCCGCTCGCGTGGTGGGCGGACCACGAAAATCCACGCGCTGAGCGACGCTGATTGCAAACCTTGCGCATTTCATCTCACTCCGGGCCAGATATTGCCGCAGGGCCGGCCCTTTTTGAAACTCGCGCCACCCATGTCTACCCTCATTGGGGACAAAGGCTACGATGGCGACGGCTTTCGCGCCGAAATCGTCAATCGGGGCGCGAAGCCTGTCATTCCAAACAAATCCAACAGGGTAACCCTCCACAGCTTCAGCAAACGCATCTACAAGGGGCGCAACGTTATCGAGCGCTGTTTCTGTCGGCTCAAGGATTTCAGGCGTGTCGCAACTCGCTACGACAAACTTGCCAGAAATTTCTTGGCTGCCGTCCACCTCGCCGCCATCGTCGCATATTGGATCAATTGAGTCTGAACCCTAGCACTACTTTGGCAGATTGTGCTTTCGCCGCTGTTTGTCAAGGATTTGCTTTCGGCAATATGGGCAGTGCCGAGCCGGCGGTCGAAGGATGAGATCGACGATGGCGTGGCGTACCGCTGGCATGGTTGGCTGAGGCGGGGGCCCATTGATTCTTTTTTTTCCGCCCCGCGTATGCGAGGCGACGATGTTGCAGGAAGGCGTAGGCAATCATTGTCATGAGGGCGTGGCGATGAAGTCCTTGCCATGATCGCCCTTCGAAGTGATCAAGTCCAAGCTCCTCCTTCAACTGTTGATGCGCTTGCTCACAGATCCACCGTGCCTTGATGGTGGCGGCCAGCGTGCGCAGATCCGTCGTCGCCGGAAGATTGGCGAGATAGTATTTCTTCTCCCCGGAGGCACGTTGCTCGCCAATGAGCCAGGCTTCGTCGCCCGGGAGATGCTGCTGACCTTTATCCCATATCCGCTGCGGTGGGCCGTCGGCGGTGCGGACACGGAGAGCAGCAAATCGGGCTTTGAGCCGACCTTTCGTCCCGCTACGCCAACTCACGGTTTTCCATTTGGCGCTGGCCAGCATTTGTTCTGCCGCAATCGATAAGACATCGGGCACGTGGTGCTTTCGTGGTTTGCCACGGACTTTGGTGATCGGCCAAATGAGCTTCACATCGACCGGATACACTTTCTGGTGCCGAGGGATACCGACAGCCCAGGCCAGCCCGCGCTCTGTTAGCCCTTGTCGAAACGGTGCGCTGAGGCCGTATCCTGCATCCGCCAGCACACATCCAAAGCGCATGTTGGCTGCCATCGCGCGGTCAATCTCGGCCAAAGCGATCTCCGGTTTGGACCGTGGCGTTCGGTGTTCGATTGGCACGCGCGCGCGCTTCAAACGAGGCATGTCGCTTGTCCAGCTATCAGGCAGAAAGAGACGTAACGCGACCATCACGGGCACTTCGCCGCGCGCAAGCGTCAAAGACACCAGAGTTTGTGCCGCGCGGCATGTATGGAACGGCCCGCGGGCGCAAGAACTTTCTCAGTCGACTTCACACATGGGAGCGGTGCGGTCATGTATACGGCCTGTAAAGCGCGGCGCATGACCGCTGGCCTCGATGAAGTCCGCGACACAAGGGGCTAAATCAATCAGACGCGCTTGAAGCGCATTGTCGCGCCAGCCTCACTCATGCCGGGATTTCGTCCCGTGGGTTCATCGCCTGTTATTGCTCCTTGCCCTCTGCCGGCCCGCGCCGGTCAGATCTCTTTGACAGCCGCTGTATTCATCAAGCGGCAGCCGTAGTCGTCGCCAGCGTCTCCGGACACCGGTAAATCCGCCCTTGTTCAAGAGCGCCCAAGCAATTCGCGCTGTCTTGTTGGCCAGCGCGACCGCTGCCACCCTGTACGGACGTCTGGCGAGCAGCGCCTTCAACCATGGCCGCGTCCGATCGACCTTCCGGGCAATTCGCAGGACGGATGTCGCCCCTAGAACGAGGAGGCTCCGAAGTTCGGGGTTTCCCATCTTCGAGATACGTCCCATCCGCTCCTTGCCCCCACTCGAATGCTGTCGCGGCGTCAGTCCCAGCCAGGCAGCAAAGTGACGAGCGGATTTGAAGCCGCCGGGATCCGGCACCAGCGCCTTGATGGTCGCGGCTGTAATGGCTCCAATGCCGGGGATCGTAGTCAGTCGGCGCATGTCCTTGTCGGTCTTTGCCGCAGCAACAATGGCTCTTTCGAGCTTGTCAATCTGGTCCGCCTGAGCCTCGATTTGATCGGCAATTGCCGTCAGGGCGAGGCGCGCTGCCGCAGGCAAGCGGATATCTGCTACATCCCGTACGATTGCAACCAACGCCTCGACCTTTGTTCGGCCAGCGGCGGCAATGATGCCCAACTCGGCCAGATGCGAGCGCAGGGCGTTGATCGTCTGCGTTTGCTGTTTCACCAGAAGTGCGCGACTCTTCAGGACCATCATTGCGGCTCGTTGCTCAGCCGTTTTGATCGGAACGAAGCGCATGGTCTTGCGAGTCACAGCCTCGCTGATGGCCTCGGCATCCGCCGCATCCGTTTTTCCACGCTTCACAAACGGTTTAACGTAAGCTGGTGGGATGAGCCGCACTTCATGGCCGAGAGCTGCAATCTCTCGTGCCCAATAATGAGCGCTGCCACAGGCTTCTATTCCCACAAGGCAGGCCGGCTGCTTCGAGAAGAAATGCAGCACCTCGCTGCGCCGTAGTCTCCGGTTGAACACCGGTGAGCCATCGCCACCCGCGCCGTGAACTTAAAAAATGTGCTTCGCCAAATCCAATCCGATGGTGCTAACCTGTTTCATGGAACGGTCCCTCCTTGTGGCGTTCAAACAACGACCACGTCTTAGCACGATGATGCTGTCGGAGCGGGCCGTTCCACCGCATCAATCAGGGTGACAGTGGAGCGTCAATCAGGGTGAGAGAGCTTCGCCGGGCTCGTGACGCAGGGAGGGCGTAGCCCGACCGGAGTTACGAGCCCGGCGTCGGCGCGATCCACAGGGGACCGCGCCGACTGGTGATCGCGGCCGGCTGGTTGTGCAAGTGGTTCTTCCGCCAAGAGGAATCACTCGCTTGCCAGGCCGACACATTACCGATCACCAGATGAGGCTCTACATGAAGTACCGTCAAACCGATACCCCGCCAGTGGCCGCCGCCAAGGCGTCGTTCAGTACCTCGACCGCGTATCACTTCGAGAAGGATCGAAGGCTCCCATCGCAGAAGAAGGGAGCCCGCGGCCGGCGCCGACCGGACCCGTTGGCCAGTGTTTTTGAGACCGAGGTCGTGCCGATGTTGAAGGCGGCCCCCGGCGTGCGGGCTGTCGCGATCTTCGAGGAGATGTTGCGTCGCCACCCTGAGCTCGGGGCTGGAATCCGCCGCACGCTCGAGCGCCGGATCCGCGCCTGGCGGGCAATCCACGGCGAGGAGCAGGAAGTCATCTTCCGTCAGACCCACGAAGTGGGTCAGGTCGGCCTGTCCGACTTCACCGACATGGGCGAGCTCGGGGTCACTATTGCGGACGTGCCGCTCGATCATCGCCTCTATCACTTCCGGCTGGCCTATTCCGGCTTTGAGCACGCCCATGTCGTGCTCGGTGGCGAGAGCTTCGTCGCCTTGGCCGAAGGGCTGCAGAATGCTCTGTGGTCGCTCGGTGGCGCGCCGCGGGAGCATAGGACCGACAGTCTGTCGGCCGCCTTCTGCAATCTGGACCGGAATGCTCATGACGATCTGACCCGGCGGTACGAGGACCTCTGCGCCCATTACGGCATGCGGCCTTCCCGCAACAATCGCGGCATCGCCCATGAGAACGGGGCGATCGAGAGCTCGCATGGCCATCTCAAGCGGACGATCGCCGATGCGCTGCTGTTGCGCGGCACTGCCGACTTCGATGATCTCGCCGCCTACCGCGGCTTCATCGACGAGATCGTCAGCCGCCGCAATGCCCGCAACGCCAAGCGCATCGACCACGAGCGCGCTACCCTGCAGGCATTGCCAGATCGCCGCACCTCGGACTACGAGGAGGTGATTGTCCGCGTGACATCAAGCGGCGGCTTCACCTTGCGCAAGGTGTTCTACACCGTGCCGTCACGCCTGATCGGCCACCAGCTGCGGGTGCGCCTTTACGATGATCGTCTCGACGTGTTCGTCGGCGGCACCCATCTCGTCACCCTGCAGCGTGGGCGGCCGCAACCCAACGGCAAGCACGATCAGGTCGTCGATTATCGGCACGTGATCCATTCCTTGCGGCGCAAGCCAATGGCGCTGCTCAATCTCGTCTACCGTGATCGGCTGTTCCCGCGCGATGCCTATCGGAAGACCTTTGATCGTTTGCGCGAGCGGCTGCCGGACAAGAAAGCCTGCCGGCTCATGGTCGATCTGCTTGCGCTGGCGCACGAGCGCGGCTGCGAGGCCGAACTCGCCGGTCAGCTCGCCGCTGACCTGGACGCCGGCCAACTGCCCGATCTCGGACAGCTGCGCACGCACTTCGCGCCCGATCCTGCCCGTGTGCCGCAGGTCGTGGTGCGTCTCGCGCCACTGGCCGCCTATGAGTGCCTTATCGGCACCGCCGAGATCGGAGACGCCGCATGAACACGGCCAGCATCGTCGACACCGCGCGCCTCAATCTGTTGCTCAACGAGCTGCGGCTGCCCGCCATCAAGGTGCTGTGGCCGCAATTTGCTGAGCAGTCCGACAAGGAAGGCTGGCCGGCGGCCCGCTTCCTCGCCACCATTGCCGAGCACGAGATCGCTGAACGCGGCCGCCGTCGCATCGAGCGCCACCTCGTTGACGCACGGCTGCCAGCCGGGAAGACCTTCGACAACTTCGACTTCGAGGCCGTGCCGATGGTCTCCAAGGCGCAGGTCACCGCGCTCGCCGCCGGCGACGGCTGGCTGGGCAAGGGCGCCAATTTGCTGCTGTTTGGCCCGCCCGGTGGCGGAAAGAGCCATCTCGCAAGTGCTCTCGGCCTCGCTCTGATCGAGAACGGATGGCGCGTTCTCTTCACCAGAACTACCGATCTCGTGCAAAAGCTCCAGGTGGCGCGGCGCGAGCTCAACCTCGAGGCCGCCATCAACCGCCTTGATCGCTTCGATCTCCTGATCCTCGATGACCTGGCCTACGTCACCAAGGACCAGGCCGAGACCAGCGTGCTGTTCGAACTCATCAGCGCACGCTACGAGCGACGCTCGATGCTGATCACAGCCAATCAGCCATTCGGCGAATGGAACAGGGTCTTCCCGGACCCCGCTATGACCCTCGCCGCCATCGATCGGCTTGTCCACCACGCTACCATCGTCGAGATGAACGTCGAAAGCTATCGCAGGCGGACCGCGCTCGAACGAAAACGCGGACCTGGACGCCCGCCGTCACACGCGACACCCAAAACCATCTCTGATTGACGCTCCGCGACAATCAGTGTTCAAAAAACTCTTGCGCGCGACAATCAACGCGGCAATCATCACCTCGCCGCGACACCGACTCGCCATCCTGATTGATGCGGTGGAACGGCCCGCTCCGACAGCATCATCGTGCTAAGACGTGGTCGTTGTTTGAACGCCACAAGGAGGGACCGTTCCATGAAACAGGTTAGCACCATCGGATTGGATTTGGCGAAGCACATTTTTTAAGTTCACGGCGCGGGTGGCGATGGCTCACCGGTGTTCAACCGGAGACTACGGCGCAGCGAGGTGCTGCATTTCTTCTCGAAGCAGCCGGCCTGCCTTGTGGGAATAGAAGCCTGTGGCAGCGCTCATTATTGGGCACGAGAGATTGCAGCTCTCGGCCATGAAGTGCGGCTCATCCCACCAGCTTACGTTAAACCGTTTGTGAAGCGTGGAAAAACGGATGCGGCGGATGCCGAGGCCATCAGCGAGGCTGTGACTCGCAAGACCATGCGCTTCGTTCCGATCAAAACGGCTGAGCAACGAGCCGCAATGATGGTCCTGAAGAGTCGCGCACTTCTGGTGAAACAGCAAACGCAGACGATCAACGCCCTGCGCTCGCATCTGGCCGAGTTGGGCATCATTGCCGCCGCTGGCCGAACAAAGGTCGAGGCGTTGGTTGCAATCGTACGGGATGTAGCAGATATCCGCTTGCCTGCGGCAGCGCGCCTCGCCCTGACGGCAATTGCCGATCAAATCGAGGCTCAGGCGGACCAGATTGACAAGCTCGAAAGAGCCATTGTTGCTGCGGCAAAGACCGACAAGGACATGCGCCGACTGACTACGATCCCCGGCATTGGAGCCATTACAGCCGCGACCATCAAGGCGCTGGTGCCGGATCCCGGCGGCTTCAAATCCGCTCGTCACTTTGCTGCCTGGCTGGGACTGACGCCGCGACAGCATTCGAGTGGGGGCAAGGAGCGGATGGGACGTATCTCGAAGATGGGAAACCCCGAACTTCGGAGCCTCCTCGTTCTAGGGGCGACATCCGTCCTGCGAATTGCCCGGAAGGTCGATCGGACGCGGCCATGGTTGAAGGCGCTGCTCGCCAGACGTCCGTACAGGGTGGCAGCGGTCGCGCTGGCCAACAAGACAGCGCGAATTGCTTGGGCGCTCTTGAACAAGGGCGGGATTTACCGGTGTCCGGAGACGCTGGCGACGACTACGGCTGCCGCTTGATGAATACAGCGGCTGTCAAAGAGATCTGACCGGCGCGGGCCGGCAGAGGGCAAGGAGCAATAACAGGCGATGAACCCACGGGACGAAATCCCGGCATGAGTGAGGCTGGCGCGACAATGCGCTTCAAGCGCGTCTGATTGATTTAGCCCCTTGTGTCGCGGACTTCATCGAGGCCAGCGGTCATGCGCCGCGCTTTACAGGCCGTATACATGACCGCACCGCTCCCATGTGTGAAGTCGACTGAGAAAGTTCTTGCGCCCGCGGGCCGTTCCATACATGTCGTGCGCTTCCCACCCAGATTGTCGCGCTATAAGTTTGGCAATTTGCGGTTTTACCGAGAGCCGACGCGTATTGAGCCGCAACGCCGACCGAGCGCTCACCTTTCTTGGGCAGTGAAGTGTCATCAATAACGAGCACCGCGTCCCTGCCGCCGACAAGTCGGTCCGCCTGGTTGAGCAGCTCTGTCTCCAGGGGCCTTGCGTCCCAGACGCCGTCCGCAATGAAATGGTGCAACTGGTCGTAGTTGCTCATGGCAAGGCGTTCCGCCATCGGCTGAACGCTCTTGCGATCGCCAGGACCGATCAAACCCGCAACATACAGAGGACACATCCGCTGCCGGGTCTTATGACCCAGCCGGTCCAAGAACGGCATCAGCCAGCGTTCGAGTTCGTCTTCCCATCCCGGCATGGTCAGCCCTCCAAGAGCCGACCACCCATGAATCATTGAAAAATTGATTCGGGAATCTTGAGGGTTCTATGAGGTCGCTGGGCAAAGGCCAACCGCGCGCGCGATGGCGCGTGCGACCTCATAGAAGCCGGATTGAACGAAGCCGCGGAGTTGTGGGCCCTATGGGGATAGTGCGGCGGGTTCGCCTGCGGCGAAGGCGCGCCTGTGATCACCGCGCGTCGGCGCGACCTTCAGCTGATGTGAGGGGTTGCATTGATCGGGCCAAAGGCGCGACCCAGTGAGAGATTTGCGGCGCTGGGATGCGTGGTCGAACGATCGGCCGGGTATTCGGTGACGAGTGCACCTACGGCGGCTTCGGACGTTGCCACCGCGAAGGTGATCATGGACGGAGTGGATGGTGCAGGCGTGGCTCATGACGTGTCACAACGAAATGGATGGTCGCGGGCGCAGGCTCGCGGGACGACGTCGACGCGCCGCATGGTGCCGCCGCAATGTGGGCAGGCGGGTATCTCGCATTTGGTGAGGGGATCGTCGCCGGCTTCTTGATCAGTCGGAGCGTTGCGGACGGCAAGGAGTTGACGGCAGAGGACGATTTTATCGTTGCGCCCGCCATTGGCGAGGAAGCCATAGTGGCGGATGCGATGGAAGCCGTCCGGCAGGGTGTGCAGGAGAAAGCGACGAATGAACTCACCGGTATCGAGCGTCATCACTTTGGCTCTACGATTCTGCCGATAGTCCTTCCAGGCAAAGCTCACCTTGTCGTCGGCAAGCGAGATCAGCCGACTGTTGGCGATGGCGACGCGATGCGTATAGCGGCCGAGATAAGCCAGCACCTGTTCAGGCCCGCCGAATGGCGGCTTGGCGTAGACGACCCAGTCGGTCCGTCGGAGCTGAGCGAGGCGCTCGGCGAATGCGGCGGGATCGGCGAGATGGACGAGATCGCCAAAGAAGCCCAACTGGCCAGCCGCGAAGGCAGCTTGCAGCTCTTGCAGAAACAGGCGGCGGAACAGCCTGGAGAGGACGCGCACCGGCAGGAAGAAGCCGGGCCGGCAAGCGAGCCAGTGTGTGCCGTCGAGTGAAGGTCCACCACCAGGCACGACGCAGTGGATATGCGGATGGTGTTGCAGGGTTTGACCCCAAATATGGAGGACGGCGGTCAGACCGAGCTGAGCGCCGAGATGCTTGGGGTCGGCCGCTATGGTGGTGAGCGTCTCGGCCGCGCAGCGGAACAGAATGGCATAGACCACCGCCTTGTTCTGGAAAGCAATCTCTCTGGCCGGCGCCGGCAAGGTGAAGACGACGTGGAAGTATGGCACGGGAAGGAGTTCGGCTTGTCGCTCGGCAAGCCATTGCGCGCGCGCCGAGCCCTGGCACTTCGGGCAATGCCGATTGCGACAGGAGTTGTAGGCGATCCGGGTGGCACCGCAGTCGTCGCATTGCTCGATGTGGCCGCCAATCACAGCCGTCCGGCATGCCGTGATCGCGCCCATGACGCGCCGCTCGACGCGGCCCAGATGTCCGGCACGAGCTTGCCGAAACGCTTCGCCGTAGCGGCGGAAGATATCCGCCACTTCCAGAACCGGAGCCATCAGGTTCGCTCAGCCGGGCGGCACGACCTCCAGGCGGAGCCGGTCAAGTGGACTTGGCGTATTGCTGATGGTCTTTGTGGCGACTTGGGTATAGCGCGCCGTGCTGGCCAGGCTGGCATGGCCGAGCAGCACCTGGATGATGCGTACGTCGGCCCCGTTCTCCAGCAGATGGGTCGCGAACGTGTGCCGAAGCGTATGCACTGTCACCGACTTGCTCAAGCCAGCCGCAGCACAGGCTGAGCGACAGGCGGCGTGCAGCACATTTGGGACGAGCGGACGCTCGTCGTCGCGGCCGGGAAATAGCCATCGTTTGGGCCGAGTGAGCCGCCAATATGTCCGCAGAATCCTCAAAGCTGCGGCGAGAGCATTACGTAACGGTCCTTGCCGCCCTTGCCGTGCTCGACCCGGATCAACATCCGTTGGCTGTCGATGTCGACAACCTTCAAGAGGACCACTTCCGATACGCGCAAGCCTGCGGCATAGACAGTGGTCAACGCGGTACGGCTCTTGAGGCTCGGGATTGCTTCCAGGAAGCGGACGACCTCGTCGGCGCTCAGCACCACCGGCAGTTTGCGCGGTTTACGCGCATAGGCGATGCGCTCAGGAACGGTGTCATGACCAAGCGTCACACCGTAGAAGGACCGCAGTGCGCAGACTATCTGGTTCAGCGCCGGCCAAGACATCCCCGTCGCAACCAGATGAACCTGGAAGGCGCGGATATCCTCCAGGTCGAGGCGGTCGGGAGAACGACCGAAATATCGGCTCAACTTCGCTACGGCGTTGAGGTAGGATTGCTGCGTCGCCGGTGACAGATTGCGGACCGTCATGTCCTCGATCATGCGGCGGCGAAGCGGACTGATCTCAGCCATCGGAAAACCTCCTGTCTAAAGGGTTGGGCTTCGAAAACCCGCAATCCTCTCAGACAGGAGGCAATCCTTGCTATGCCTCCCTACATGCCGCGCCAGCGGCTTCGTTCAATCAACAATCTGCCAAAGTAGTGCTAGCATTACAGTTGCATTTTGCTCTTGAGATGGGCTTTGCGCGCGTTGGCCTGATGAGCCCTGCGCCAGGATGACCATGCGAGGATATGGGCGTGCGGGATGCGCCGCTGGGCTAGCTTCATGGCGATGCGGCGGATTTCCTGGATCGACCAGCGGATCAAGAACGCTGCTTCGGTCGAGTTTTTTTGGGCAATGGCGCAGTGTTGGCCCGATGACGGATGACGGCCATCATGGCGAAGGCAAGCATGACGAGCGAGACATGGCGATGCCAGCCATGCCAGGAGCGGGTTTCGTTGTGATCAAGGCCGAGCTCGTTCTTGGCGGTTTCGAAGCTGTCCTCGATGGCCCAGCGATGGCCTTCCACCGACACCAGCTTCTGCATGGACGTGCCCTTGGGGCACCATGTGGAGAAGAAGGCCAAGCTGCCGTCGGCAATGTTGCGGCGGATCAGAAGACCCCGCGTCCATTCCCCGGCAAGGGCGTCGTTGTATTCGCTGGCGTCGAGATCGGCCAGCTCGAGATAGGCCCAGTCGTGCCAGCGCGGCCCTTTGGTCCCTTCGCCGGACGGCAGGCGGCGCCAGGCCTTCTTGGGAAGGCTCTGCGCGATCGCGGAGGCGGTGCCGGCGACCGGCTGCTGCTTGTCCCAGGAACGGAACACGTGATTGGACGCAACACCCAGAACGTAGCCTTTGCCCGCCTCGCGCAGCAGGGTTTCAATCTCTCCCGTGCCATACACGGTGTCCGTCGCCACGAACGAGAACGGCACCTTTGCGGCGATCGCACGAGCGATCATGCGACGCGCGATCTTGGGCTTCGTCGCAAAGCCCACATCGCTCGGGACATGCGCTGCCTTCAGGCGAGCCGCTGCGTCCGTCCATTCCTTTGGCAGGTAGAGCGCTCGATCGATGAGGGCATGGCCATGCCGCGAGACGTAGGCGGCGAACACTCCGATCTGGCAATTGGTGATCTTGCCGGCCGAGCCAGTGTACTGGCGCGCGACGCCGCATGAGGCCTTGCCCTGTTTCAAAAAGCCGGTCTCATCGATGACCAGAACCGCGTCCTCATCGCCCAGCGTTTCCAGCGCGTACTCACGGACAATGTCGCGCAACGCGTCGGCATCCCAGTGCCCGCGGCCCAGGATCGCCTGCTGGCGCCACGGGCCTGGATCGCCGGCCGCTTCCGCCCGCATCCATCTCGTCTTGCGCGGCTCGTTGCCCAATAGTCCGTCGAGAAACTGCCCCGCCGCGGCCGCGACCCGCTCCTGCGTAAACAGCCGACGGATGCGTTGCTTGACATCTCGCAACGACGAAGCCCACAGCGTCAGCGTATCTTCAACCGACGCACCACCAATCATCAGATCCCGAATCATGGTCACCCATGGATTCAGAACCTTCAATCAATTGCAACTGTAATGCTAGTACGGCTAGGAATGCATTTCTTCGCTGCATCGATATGGTCGCCGCCAAATTGCTGGAAGGTTGGTTGACCTTCCTGTGTGCGCGGTGATCGCAGACATACTCGCCACCCTTGGGGCCACCTTCATGCGCGATGACGGTTGTTACCACCTTCCGCCCTCCGCAACGTCTGCAGGAGTTGGGCGTCACGCACTTCCGCACCAAATCCTATACGCCGAGAACAAACGGCAAGCCCGACCGCTTCATCCAAACCGCAGTTCGATCGCTTTTGTAGCAGGGCTGCCTTGACAAAAAAACGCGCTGTCCTCCGCCTCGTCTGGTTTGATCTCCGAGGAGGCGCAGCGAGAATGGTCGACAATGCATGCGTGGACGAAATCCAGCCAGCGCCAGGGCTTCTGCTCGCAACCGCTCGCATCGCCGGTGATGCGGTGGCCAACGCTCGAAACGCCGATTTTTTGATGTCCATATGAATAGTCTCGCCTGGCTCTCGCGCTCACAGCGGGATCCCGGGGGAGCCGGCTCCATTGCGCATCCGGTTCAATCCCAAACGAATAAGAATGCGGCTGACGGTGGCCGGGCGACACCTTGACGTCGGCCGCGATCTGCTTGCCGGTGTGGCGCTGCGGCGCACGGCCTCGACAGCTGTGCATGTGGTTGGAGAAGTTTGGCTTGGCGGTCAATGGGAGCTGGAGGAGCATCGTACACCCGTCGACAACTCCCGCGCGGACCGGCTTGACCCATTTGGCGATCGGTCTTAGGCGTTGTGTCGGACTGGTCAGCTGTCGGTTTGGCTGGGTCCACAGTACACTGCGCATCAACAGCTCTCGACCTTTGGGTGTCAAGCGCGCATTCTTGCGGACGTTCATCTGGTCTGTGCTTGGAAGACTGAAGCTTCGCAACGTCAGTTTCCTCGGTTCAGACCAGATGCACAACTCCTACCACAGCTAGTCCGCTCGGGCCTTGGTGTTTGGGAGAAGTCGCCTTTCAACAGGCAGCTAGGAGAAGCAGAATGACCGATTTTTTGAAAAACGCCCCACGGTACACAGTGGGATCGGGATGGAATGCGCTACTGCCGCGGCGAGCCCCGCACGAACAGCTCCCAAGAGAGAGGAGATATAAAGCCATCGTTGTCGGGGGCGGCTATACGGGGCTAGCGGCGGCTCGCCGTTTGGCGGAATTGATGCCCGAGAAGGATATTATTGTCATCGAGTTGTCGGAGATCGGGGAAGGCTCATCGGCGCGGAACTCGGGTTTCTTTTCGCCGTCAGCGATCGAGCCGCGTCCAAATGCGTACGGCTCAGCAGAGGATGATGCAAATCGAAAAACGCGCATCGTGCTCGCCGGGCTCGATTGGCTACGGGCTGTTGTTGAGGAGCATAGATTACTTGCGATTGGGATGAGACGGCCCCACGCATAGTTGCGGCTGCCACTCGCCAAGGAGAGCGCAGGCTCTTGAGCTCGCGACAAGCTCTGAAAGGGGGTATCTAAGCTACCTGGAGCATGATGCCCAGGGACTCCGGGACCGACTATTATCGATACGGCTACGAAGCGCTAACGCGCGCTTTTGTACAACCAGCGCCGCTTATCGGAGGTCTCGCTGACACGCTTCCTTCCGATGTCACTGTGCTTGAACATGCGGCGGTCGAGCTGTGGAGGGATCGGCCCCGTTCAAAGTGCGGACGCCTCGGGCAGAGTTTGTGGCCGACAAAGTATTCATCGCGAACAATGCGCATGCGAGGGCTCTGCGTTTCCTGGCTACCGAATGATCATCGTCTACACTTACGCGGGGCTAACCCCCGAGTTGGATGATGGAGCTTGGCCATTTAGGCCCCTCGCCGGCCTGGGGAGTGCTTCCGCCTACCCGAATGGGCACCACAATGAGGAAGGTCGGGCGGCGTTTTCGCTGGACGTCGTAGACGGGGAGTTTGACGCTCGTAGGCAGCGGTGCATCCTCATACGCAGCAGCTGGTCATACGAGAAGGAGGCAAACCCACAGAAGGTACACTCAATTCTGACTCGATTGTTGCGCAGGGTGCTCTACACAAGTCACTGGCACTCAGAGGCGCGCCCGCCCGCGTCGCGAGCGCCCGCGACTCGTCTGGAGGCTAAGCCCCAATGCCCGCTGCACGCTGGACTTCGTCCACGCCTTCTTCGCCAAGAGCCGCGCTTCCGGATACGCAACATCGTCGATGGCGGGATCAAGGAACCCGGGGGGATATTCTGCACAACTCGCGCTCGGGACGGGGTCAGCGGCAACTGAATCGCTCGTCGGATGCAACCCAGAATGGTCGCGTCCGACCAGGGCACCGAGTTCACCTGCCGCGTTATGCCGGCCTGAGCAAGGACGCGGCCATCGACGGCACTTCAGCACTTCATAGCGCCAGGAAAGGCGGATGCAGGACGGCTTCATCCTTCATCCAGAGCTTCAGTTCCAATGGAGCTGCCTCCGGAGACCTGTTGTTTGGCCTCGATGACCCACACCAAAATCGCTGGCTTGCTCGCCCATGGCAATATCCGCCCGCCTCACTCGTCCCTAAGACCAGTTCTGCGGCCAATGCCCTCACCTCACCGCAGCAGACGACCGGTTCAGCAGCCTCCGCCAGCTCCGTCGATGGCCCGATGCTCCATCACATCGCTTTGCGTACGAACCACCAGACTCTAATAACCGCTCGTTGAAGGTTCACTTGCAGGTACTACGACAGTTTCCGGCGTGCTCTGTTGAGAAATCCGACCGGAAATCAGAAGAAGAGCCGGCGCTCCATTTTAGTCAACCGCTTTCCTCCCTCGGGTGTGACGACGATGGTCTCGCTGAAGGCCATCCCGCGCGCTGAGGTGTACATATGAAAAACTTGGTTTTCCTCGAGCTGCCAGTCGCTGTCTGGAAGGAATACACGAGTGAAATCACTGGTACGAGGAGGGTACTTAAGGCCGAGAGTATAGCCCGTTATATTAGTGTAGCTGTCGCGCAACCCATCCTTCAAGATCGCCTCTCGCACGATGCGATCGACGTCCTTCGCGTTAGCGCCAGGCTTCATCGCGCGGAACTGATCCTCTTGAATTCGGATCATCATTTCAGCCGCCCGGATTTGTTGATCCGTCGGCTCTCCGATCGACTTTGGGCGCATCATACGGGAGGTGTAGCCACGAAAGTGAGGGACCGGCTCCACATGCAAGATGTCACCTTTGGTTAAAAAACGGTGGCCAAGGGATGCATGCAATATACCCGAGCGAGGGCCAGAAGCCACGACGGCGACTTGCGCGTTGTCGGCGCCGCTTCGCCAGGCTTCATCAGTCATAGCTAAGAAAATCTCCCGCTCATTAACGCCTTCCTGAGCTGCCTCGAAACCGGCGCGCGCTGCACGGTCGCAAATCTCCGCGGCTACCTCTAGACAAGCAAGTTCGAGCGGAGACTTAATCTGGCGCATCTCCCACATGACACCAGAAAAATCAACAATCCTCGAATTCGGCAAGAAAGCTTCAAGCTCCGACGCTCGCTTCACGGTAAGAAAATGACTGTCCTGCTCAATGCCGATGACTGAGTCTTCAAAACCCCTCGTTGTGATCGCGTCGGCAACGATCCTAATTGGATTCGCATCGTCGCCGAACGAAATGCAGTCACTAAGCCAACTCCGTTCGGCGAAAACCTCAGCATCAACCGCACGAACCACTGCAAAGGGCTCTCGATCGAGCGGAACGAGTAAGGCTTGGTACATGGCTGCTGTGGAACAGTATCCGCTGAAATAAACCATGTGTTCACGCTGGTCGACGATAAGCAGTTCAACATGCCGCTCGGCCATGATTCTGCGCAAGGCTGAAAGGCGGCTCCGGAATTCCACGAGGGGGAAAGCTGGAGGGAAAAGCAGAGGTGTTGTCATCAGAAAAACCCTTCTAGTTGATCACTAAGCGGCCGTGGTCGAGCCGATGAAGGCCCTTCGCGTGGTAGCGCCCCAACCTTCATCGTCAAACGCGAGGTACTAATTGTTAACAGTAACCGGCGCTGCTTTGGCTCGATGCGTTGCGTGTGTTCTAAGTCTAAGAATGTGTTTGCCTGGTGTTCGCAGTCGCACAAGCCGGAGTTGCCAGCGCGTCGAGCCAATTCGTATCCACTCCCCGCTCAGAAAAAATCGTTATTCTCGCCTTTGGCGCGCTCCGCGTGCCCATTGACGTGCTGCAATGGCTCGCCGCCCTCGCCACTTTCGACGACGAGCCTCGGGTACGATCAGGGTTATCTGACGACACCTGTGTCGGTGGTTGGAGTAAGGCTGACACCCTGTTCGTGCCCACCTGGAGGTGGCAAAGGTGTAATCGACCATTCAATCAAGGCCACGGCACGTTCAAGCGCGCGCTTTGTCACAGCACGGTCAGGCGAAGTGGCGATGACATGCCCGATCCTGTCTCGATAGTCGTGTTTCTTAACGATTGGGGTCTTTGGCTCGACTGAAATACTGACTTCTGTGATACCGGGCACTTCCGCCGCGCGACTTTCGCCAGAGATTGCATCGAGAATGCCTTCGCGATCGGGAAGCAGAACCCGCGCGGCCGCTGTGTGCGAATGACTTCTGTGCAGATTGCATTCTTGCCCAATGGCTAGCCTGATGTGCTCGGCGACGAGATCAATACCACACGAAAGCGTGACCAACAGAGAGTTTGGTGTGCCAGCAAGGCGCGGATTGACCTCAATCACGACTGGGCCAAGCGCGGTCCATCGCAGATCAATGTTTGTTGGCCCCCAGCCCACGCCGAGGGCTTTCAAAGATTTCGATGAAATCTCGACGATTCGTCTATGCTGGTCCTCGGTCAATAAGGCGGGATAAATGTATTCGCGACAAACGAAATGCGGCTGGTTACCGAAGTCGGCAGCGCCAATTTCGATAATCTTATCTCCCATTATTTCTACACTGTAGTGGGGGCCTTGCGCGAATTCCTCGACGAGTATTCTAGGTGAAGAGCCCCAAATGTGCTTACTCAACAGACAGCTCGTATGCTTGGTTAGCTCGTCAAGATCGCGGCATAATCGAACACCCATGCCTCCGGCGCCGACCGCCGGCTTAACAATCACCGGTAGGCAGATCTGGGTAGCAGCGCGCTCTACATCCGTCGCACTCGTGGCCAGGCGAAAAGCGGGAGTTGGAATGCCGGCCTCTGCGAGAAGCTGACGTTGATAAAATTTGTCGCAGCATCGTTCGACCGCTACGGGATCGGGGCCCGGGAGCTCGAAATATTGGCAGAGCTTACCCACAGTTGCATAGACCGACTCTTGTGCGCTCGTTATGCCGGCAATGTGAGACGTCCGAGACAGCCGCAAACATTCCTGTATGATAGCATCAAGATTCTTTGTATCGACACGCACTGCTTCACAGCAGCTTGCCGCAATGTAGGGATGTCGACTTGGATCAGTCGAGAAAACAATAGGTTGCAGACCAAGACGCTGCGCCGCTTCGACGTAGAGCCGACCATTAAGTGCACCTTCGAGCACGATGAGAACTTGCTTCGGCATTGAGTATGACTCCGCCATTTTGTTCGGAACTATGATGGACGAGCAGCAATCGGGCCGCTCGCACGAATGTTCCAAAGCTAGATGTCAGCAGACCAAGTTTCTCGGCTAAGCCGCTTTCCAGGCGGACTGAAATGTCAGAGAATGTCTTGCGGTGATACTACCATGCTGTGTAGGTGTGCGCGTCTAAGGATAGTTGCTAAGGACGTGGCGTTATCCTGCGAGGCTCGAAGCGCAGGACTCTCATAAATGCGACGGCCGACGTGGCCCTCCAAACGGTAGACCAAAATGGCGCAGCCGCTAATTGCGGTTTCAACGGATGTCCGTCGTTTTTGCAACGCTGTCTGGCACGCTACGCCACAACAGTATCTAGACGCAGTAATCGCTTCAGCCGGCGTCTTTCCTCTGCTGGTCCCTTGCTTTGGTCGCCCACTTGATTTCGATCGTCTCGCAGCCGCTGTGGACGGAGTCCTAGTTACAGGCTCTGGTTCGAACGTCCATCCGTCGCTCTACGGCGGCAACGCCGGAGACCTCAACGGTCCTTATGACCCAGCGCGTGACGCGACGACGCTGCCTTTGATCGTCAGCGCTATCGATTACGGGATTCCACTGCTTGCTATCTGCCGCGGTATTCAGGAACTGAACGTTGCGTTGGGCGGAACGCTGGCGACAGAAATTCAGGAGCGTCCCGGCTCGCTTGACCATCGCGCGCCGCAGGGGGTTAGCCGGAGCGAGCAGTTTGCCTTAAAGCACAACGTGACGATGATGGAGGGCGGCTGCCTCCGGGAGATCGTTGGCGCAGATGAAATCAAGGTCAATTCCCACCACCGGCAGGCGATCGACAGGTTGGGCGACCGGCTCAAAATTGAGTCCGTGGCTGAAGATGGAACTGTGGAAGCGGTGTCGGTGAACCATGCACGCGCCTTCGCTGTGGGAGTTCAGTGGCATCCTGAGTATTTGTCCGCCTCGGATGAAGCATCAGGACGCATTTTCCGCGCGTTCGGGGATGCTGTCCGGATGCATGCAGTGGCAAGGAGCAACACCTAAGCCCGGAAGAAAGCTTAGGCTATGCCGCAAGACCCAAGGGTACAAATTTGCAGAAGATGTAACTTAATCGGTCTAGGCATGTGTGGACAACTCGTGGTGGCAAGAAGAACGTCTCCCAATCTTTGGCCGAAGCAGCAGTGTGTGTGCTCGGGGTTAAGTAACGCGGATCAGTTCTCGTTCCGAAAGCATGTCTTAAGACGCCGTGGTCTAAGAGTTATCCTGAGCGCTGAATAGACCGGCACTACAACGTCCTGTTCCCTCCCAATCGTCAGAATGCGCTCGAGACGTCCCGCACGATCTCGTGTGATCCGTAGAGCCCCCAGTTCTCGGTAGCGTTTGCGCCCATTGCTGTCCAGGCCCGCCCCGTCCTGGCGATCCTCTTGGCGAGCGCGATGACTGCAACCTTTGGTCGTGGCCGCATCAGCCCGCCTGCAAACCAAGGCCGTTGTCTGGTACGGCGGATGTTACTATAGCCGATCACGGAAGGGCGTCAGCCGTGAACAGGCTGCCCAAATAGCGTCGCCTCTGCCGATACTGCCGCGCTTCTCTTTGCTGCTTAACTTGGCGCGAGCCCGAGACAGATCAGAGAAGACGCGTCAGACGGACACCACCAGCGCCACGGCCTCACCCGGGGGGATCACATGCAGCCGGCCGCTCGTGAGGATCGCGCCAAGCCAGGATGCGTCGGCCGAACTCCAGGATGCGGGCTTCAGCGTAGGCGCGGATCAGTCAGACGCCGAATTTGACGCTTCACGCCCTCAAGGACGAGCTTGCCGCGCGCGGAGTCAAAGTCTCCCTCAATGCGGTTTGGCTGTTCTAAGGTGCGAAGTACCGCGGTTCAAAAAAAGCTGCTCGCCCCCGAGCGAGCTCGCTCCGACATCGCGCGTAGACGCCAGCGCTGGCGCTCATGGCAGGTCAACCTCGACCCCGGCGCTTGGTCTTTATCGACGAGACCTGGATCAAGAGTATCCGCCCGGTGAGGCTTTCAATTACCCATAACTTTGACTGCTTGGGTTGATGGAGTTGCCCCCGTTAGACCGGACACTCGGCTGGTTTGAGTGGTGCAATGTACTCCCGCGGTGAGCGGTAGCCCAGTCGGGAGTGTGGGTGTTCTGAGTTGTAATCCTCCATCCATTGGTCGATCCGCTGCAGCGCGGTGCTCGCGTCAGGGATCGGGTTCACCCGAACATAGTCACGCTTGAAGGTCTTCACGAACGCCTCGGCCATGCCGTTGCTCTCGGGGCTTTCGACCGGCGTGAAGCAGGGCTCGAGGTTGAGGGCCGCGGCAATCTCAAGAGTGCGATAAGCGGCGAAGATGGATCCATTGTCGGTCAGCCATTGCACTTTGCGTGGAGCCCGGATGTCGGCGAACCGCTGCTCGACACAGTGGACCATCATGTCTCGGATCATCTCACCGGAGATCCCGGCCGTTGTGGCCACCCAGCCGATGACCTCGCGGTCATGGCTGTCCAGGGCAAAGGCAACCCGCACGATCTCGCCATTCCAGCAGGTGAACTCCAGCGCGTCCGAACACCAACGCTCGTTGGAGCGGCTTGTCATGATCGTTCCGTCATGGGCCCGCGGGAGGCGGCGCCCTGTATGCCGGGCCAGCAACAAGCCACTTTTCTTCATCAGCCGGTAGACGCGCTTGGCGTTGACGGGGTCATGGCCGGCGGATCGCCGCTCGCGCTTGAGGAGCGCGGCGATCCGCCGGTATCCATAACTCGGGCGGCTATCCACCAGGCGCCGGATATCAGACGTGAGCTCCGCATCCCCGGCGCGGGTCTGGGAACCGCGGTTCGGACGCCTGCCACCCGCTCGCTCAACCAGGTTGGAACGGGCCACCCGGAGGGTCTCTGCGATCCGTTTCACGGGGTATCCTCCGGTGTGTGCCTGCGATCGCGACAGCAAGGTCGGTTTTTTTACCCGTGCAAGGTCAAGAGCCTCCTTGAGGATCTCGACCTCCATGGTCTTGCGGCCCAGCAGGCGTTCGAGGTCTCGAACCCGTTGCTCGAGCCGCCGGACCTCGGACGCGGCGACCACATCCTCGTCGGCCCGCACCGCTTCCTTGCCCCCTTCACTCATCAGCCTCCTCCATCGGAAGACCAGGCTCGGGGAGAGCCCATGGCGACGAGCAACATAGCTGATCGACATGCCCGGTTGCAGCGTCTCGTTGACGACCACGAGCTTCTGCTCCGTCGTAAACCGCCGCCGGCGGGCAACGCCGGTGATGACTTCCACCTTCGAAAACGTCTCGGACATAGGCGTATGCCTAGGACTAGGCCTAGCTCCTCCGGCTAACGCCGGTGTCCGGTCAAAACGTGGTGCAGTTCAGTTGATGCGCGGATCGGCGAAAACTTGAATCGAAAGAATCACTTGTGATTCCTTACTGAGCACCTGATTCGCGAGGGGGTGCTCTATGGGGCTGTCATTAAGTGATCGATCGGCAAAAGGCTGTTTGCGGTCCTTGGAAGGCGAATGTTGGATTGATCGAGAGAGTAGTGGATGCGAGTTTAGGGACGCGCGGCTCGGCGACAGATTCCGCAAACTGCTCACGCAGATTGGAAGCGCCATGGGACAAAGCATTCCGCTCGTCTGCCAGGATTGGGCGAATACCAAGGCTGCCTACCGCTTCTTCTCCAATGACCGGGTCAGCGAAGCGGACATTCTGGCCGGCCATTTCCAATCGACGCATGATCGTGCCGCCGCCGCTGAAGGTCTCGTTCTCGTGCTGCACGACACAACCGAGTTCAGCTATCAACGCGAGAAGTCAGAAGCGATCGGCATCACCAAGAGCATAAACAGTGGACGGGATAAGGCAGGCCGCGTCAGATCGCACACGGTTTGCGGCATCCTGATGCATTCGAGCCTCGCGGTTACAATCGAGGGTGTGCCGCTGGGGTTTGCGGCCGTTAAGTTCTGGACCCGGAAGAAATTCAAGGGGACGGCAGCGCTTAAAAAGAAGATCAATCCGACCCGGATTCCCATCGAGAAAAAGGAAAGCGTCCGGTGGTTGGAAAATCTCAAGCAGTCTACAAACTCGTGGATCATCCGGGACGATGCATCCATATCGGTGATCGCGAGAGTGACATCTACGAGCTTTTCTGCGCAGCACAGGAGATCGAAACTCATTTCCTGATCAGGACCTGCGTCGACCGCTTGGCTGGAGACGGGGATCACTCGATCGCTGACGAAATGGATGAGGTCGCCGTCAAAGGGCTCCTTCGCATCGAAATCAGAGACAGCAACGGCGATCCCGACCAGGCCGTTCTTGAGATCAGGTATCGCAAGATACGCGTCCTGCCACCGATCGGAAAGCAGAAGCGCTATCCCGCTCTGACCCTGACGGTGATCCATGCCGAAGAGCGCGGGACGCCTAAAAACAGAAAGAAGATCGATTGGAAGCTGATCACCGACCTGCCGGTTCGTTCCCGCACCGACGCCATTGAGAAGCTCGAATGGTATGCTTTGAGATGGAAGATCGAGGTGTTCCACAAGATCCTCAAATCGGGCTGCAAAGCTGAGGAGTCGAAGCTCCGGACCGCCCAGCGTCTGACCAATCTGATCTCAGTGTTTTGCATCCTGAGTTGGCGGGTCTTCTGGATGACGATGCTCAACCGTTCCGCCCCAGACGCGCCACCAACCCTCGCGTTGACTGCGACTGAAATCGGTGTGCTCGATCGCCTCGCCAACGGCAAACCAAAAGCAAGACAGAAAACGCTCTCGCACTATCTGATCAAGATCGCCCGGCTCGGCGGTTATCTCGCCCGCGCCAGCGATCCGCCGCCCGGCAATACCGTCATGTGGCGCGGGCTGTCACACCTCACCGACATCGCGCTGGGCGCCATGGTCGGAGGAGAATTTGTGGCCAATTGAAAGCTTCACCGGCCCCGTACGATCAAGACCAACATGGCTCCACTGCGCTGATGGGGACCAAAAGGCGAGCGGGTGCGCAGCCTCACGCCACACGGTCACTGGCGGACGCTGACATTCCTTGGCGCATTGCGCTGTGACCGTCTCACCGTCACTTGCCTGTTCGACGGCCCGATCAACGGCGAATGCTTCCGCGCCTATGTTCATAAGGTTCTCGTCCCGCAGCTTCAGCCGGGTGACATCGTCATTATGGACAATCTCGGCAGCCATAAATCAGCTGCACTGCGCAGCCTGATCAAAGCCGCCAGGCTCTGGTACCTGCCGCCATACTCCCCCGACCTCAATCCACTAAGATCAAGCACTAGATGCGTTCCGCCCAGAAGCGCACCCTTGATGACATTTGCCGCCATTTCGGCGGCCTCGTCACAACCATCCAGCCCGACGAATGCAGCAATTACTTCGAAAACGCCGGATACGCTTCTGTTCAACCGTGAAACGCTCTAAAGCTCGGTACGAGGCATCATCGGTATATCCATCGCGTCTACCGTGTATTGCCAATCGTAAGTTTTTCGTCGTTATTGGTCTTGTCGCCTCGTTTGTCGGCAGCTACAGCGGACATGGCTGCATCTTTTCGGAGAAGGCGTTTCCTTTGAGCGCCTTCCGATCGACAACTTCCGGAATGACGGCCGAGGGGCCATACTTTAACGTTCGGTATCGGTAGGTCGCCGATGCCACCGGAAAGTCGGGAATCAGGCGCACCTCCAGCAAGAGTGGAAAGCCTTGTTTATGGCCGTGTTGTCTAACCATCTTTCGAGCTCGATCACATGGCCCTAGCTGTCGCCAAGTCATAAATTTAATGGATGGTGTTGATGCCGGTCTCGTGAACGATTCGGAGAGCCGGACCCTACGCGCATCCGTCAAAGCACCGTTGGGGATCAGTAATGGCGCACTTCCTTGACGAGTTGGCTTGAGAAGAGATGTCTCCTGTATTCTAGCAGTTTGGTGCTTTTAGACGAGCGAATAAAGCTTTCTTGGCATTGAGCTTGGTCGGCCGCGCTTGCTTGAGCGTTGGATGCGTTCGTCATCAAGATAGAGCATCAGACCGTTCCAATGACGCAGCGTTTTGCAACGCCTTCGCGCTCAAGTCTCCACTCTAGATAGCCGCCTATTCGCGAGTATTTGGAAGCGCAGGACGAGAAAAGCTGCGTATACGGCCGTCCCAATTGCTAGGCCAATCCAGATACCAATGGGACCAAGCCCCACCTTGAAGGAAAGCACGTAGCACAACAAGAACCCGATCGGCCAATACGCGATGCCGGCGAGCAACAGCGGTACGCGTGTATCCTTCAGCCCGCACAGGCTACCCGCGGCGGCGCCCTTCAGGCCTTCAGCAACAAAAAAAAATGCGCCGACAAAAAGGAGCTCTGCCGCAAGTCTACTCGTTGGGTCGGCTTCGTCCCTCGATGTGCCTAGGAACAAGCGAACCAGGTCAAGACGTGCAACGACGACCACCATCGTCATGATGGAGGTGACTCCCACGCTGAGCAGCATTGCCACCATTCCTGCTCGCTTAATACCCGGTCCGTCGTTGCGGCCGACCGCTTGGCCAACACGCACTGTCGCCGCCGTGCTGATGCCGAACGAGACCATGAACAAGAGGCCGGCGATCTGAATCGCGATCTGATGCGCGGCCAGTGCGCTGCTGCTGATATGCCCGGCCAAGAGCGCTGCCGCGGAGAATAGTCCATAACCCACCAAGGCACCTATTGAAATGGGCATTCCGATCACAACCAACTGCCGCATTAAAGGCCAATCGAAGCGCCAGAGATGGGCAATCACGCGGTAGTCCCGAAAAGGGCGGCACATAGTAGCGAACCACAAGGCGGTCAAGAACGTACCCCAGTTCACCAGCGTGCTCGCAATGCCCACGCCGAACAGGTCAAAGGGAGGCAAGCCCAACTGGCCATGGATCAGCAGGTATACCAGCAAGCCCTTGGCGGGGACGGCCCCTAGTGTAATCCAGAAAACCGGCTCTGGCCGATTGGCGGCGGCCATGTAATGTCGGAGTGCAAGAAGGCCCAGGGCCGCCGGAACGCCCCATGCCAATCCGAACAAATATTGCTGAGCCAGTCGAGCCGCATTCGAGTCTTGCCCAAGCGCCAGTAGTACCGCCTCCCCGCGCAGTGCGAACGCTACGATCGGAGACGACAACAGCACAGCCATCCATAGCCCCATGCGCATAGAACGCCGCATCGTAGCTAGATTGTGCGCTCCAAATGCCTGTGCGGCCAACGGCGCGATTGGCGCCAAAAAGCCTGCGCCGAAGGTGATGCTGACCAGATAAACTCTGCTAGCCAAGGCGATGGCGGCAACCGACTCGACGCCGATGCGCGCGACGAAAGCGAGATCGATTGCCATCATCGCGATGTGCGCTAGCTGAATCATGACCATCGGCAGGGCAAGTTTCAAGGTTTCACCGAACTCGACAGCGAGGTGATTGCAGCCGGTGTGTCTCGCCCGTCTGTTCCCGGAATTTGATTCGGATTTTTCTTTGGCTGTTTTGACCATGGATTGTGCTACTTGTCCTCGGCGGCTTCCGCTTTTAGAAGAGTATCTCCGCCGGGAGTTTGCCTCACGATCACATTGCTGATTTGGGGAGTGTTTGTCGCCGACGCGAGCGCGCCTGTCGGGTTGCACTCACTGTTCAGCTGTTTCTCGAATTTGCTTGTAGACTGTTTACATCCCACCTTCTTAGCGCCACTCATGCAGCGACGCCGACGAGACCGCGGAGCTCGTCGCGAGCCACGTGCGGCTGAGGCTGGAGGCGGACACGCAGGCGGTGCGCCGCATTCGCCGCAGGCTGTCGTGTGTTAAAGGCGGCAGATGAAGTTTGCGGCCAGCAAATTGGATGGGTTGACCAACGAGCGTTCCGCCTCGGGCGACCGGAAGGGGGCCGAATGTCGCGATGTCGCTCACGGAAAGCCGGGGCAGCGCGTGTGCATTTCCGAGGAAACGATGTTGTTGACGTCACGTGCGATGCGTAGGTGAAGTGAGAGGCGATAGCTTTGTACGACATTGCTGCGGCTCTTCATGCGGCCCAGCTTCCTTCAAGATTCGCGCCAACTTCATGAACTAATGCGCATGGCGCTTTCGCGTGGTGAATCTGACAGTATGTCGCGACAGCGCCAGAAATTGGTCGGGCTGTCGAATCCAGATTTCGATGGTTCATTGGCCAGAAACCTGTCGCGACACGGTTGGGAGGCTGAAGCATGACATAAAACGCATTGCGACGGACTGCGCATAACGTTTCGCAAGGCGCCAGAGGGATGATGTTGAAGATGCGGAAGCAAACTGCGGTCGCTGTTGAGCCGCCTACGAAATCTATGGTAAGGCGAAAAAAGCACGGCGGCAGGCTGCCCAATCGTGTTTGCCTGCGACTTCGTGGTGTTGGGGCCGGATGGTCAATGCGGGGCGCAGAGCAGCCACCCTTAAAGCGCCAAACCACTATGACCGACCATATAGACTACTATACGGTTGTTTTGCTCGACCAAGGCCTACCCGTTCTTGCAATGCATGGGACAGCGCCTGAGCAATCCACGGGTCGCAGCCTTCCGAGTGCTTGTGAATCGCGACCTGCTGCACGCGCGGTGGATGCGAGCCTCTCCGGCCCGGAACGCGTCCCTGCCAAGCGGTGGTTGATAGCGGCTAAGCACTGAGTAGTGTCAACAAGCAGCGAGCCGATGCGCTCTCGAGATGGGGGCGTCCCCAGCGCTTTGAGCTCACGCCTTTAGCGCCTGGCAATAGGGGTGCACGCTGCGTTGCAGCGTTCGCCGACTGATCGCCGCCCCGCGGCAAACCGGCTTTCTGCCCAACAGCCATATTGCACTCGGTCAGTCGCTGCTGGCACGTTCCTTGCGGCCCAGCTCGGGGAGAAGTTGTCGCACTGGACGGCCCATCGCATGCTTCAAGCCGTTGCAATGGTTGATCGCGCCGTAGCTGGCACATCGCCTGGTCGCAGAAGGGCTTTTTCGAGCAGGCGCACGATTTTTTAATACAACGTTTCCAGCAGATTTTACACGTCTCGTCATTGTCGCAGGCCGGCTCCGCTGCCCTCTATTCCAGCCAAGCGAGCGATAGTAAATAGATGTTTTCGAGTGTTTTAGGTGTCACTAAATTGCTTCCGATAAGCCCCCACGTGGGTCCATCCTAGGCGTCGGGCCAGCCTCCGACTGATCTGGCCCCTATCAAAAGGCGAACGATCGAACGAGCTCCAGCTAACATTATACAGATCCAATTCTCCCACGATTGCCAGGCCCAGCCTATCGCACAACTGGTCGAGGGCAGCCGCGCTACCGCACCGCCGCGCAATGCGAAAGTCCACACAAGTCCCCGACCACAACCCGGTTCGCATCAAATTCGTAAGAACCGAAAACCAGGCTCGATTCGCCTGAAATGCCCGCATGTGACGGGCCACCGCCAGACATGTAAAGAGGCTTAGCGAGTTCGTACACGACGCAACGAACATGCCGTTTGGCTCCAACACGCATAGGGCGCGTCTGATAAAGGCAGAGTGATCCTCTACATAGGGCAAGACTCCAATTGCGGTAATGACATCAAAGGGCCCGTCGAATGACAAACACTGAGGAGTGCACACATGAAACCGTTTATCCGGAAAACTAAGCAGTCCGCGCGCAGCCTGAATCGCCATTTCAATTTGCACTGACGACAGATCGATCCCGTAAACGTCGAATCCACGCCTCGCGAGATCGAAACACAGCTGGCCGGCTCCGCACCCTATATCGAGCACTCTCCCGGACGAAATATGATTCGATACGAGCTCCGCGACCAAAGCAGCTCGGCGGGCAAAGAACGAAGCCGGATCACGAGCGACCCTTGCGAACTCTTCGCCCTTGTCATTCCAGAATTGGACCGGGCCAGGCATCTTGGACCTCAACTTTTGGGGCGATTGGTTAATCCTCAGTATTAAACTAGGTCGCCTCACTGATGGCATGTTCTCACCGGCCATTCATGACCGAATGTTTGGCTGTTTCTAGCTGCCGGAAGCCTTCGGAACGAAGGAATAGGATCGGCGCACTCAGCTCAGTACTCCAGCAACAAGCATGCCAGCTGCTTCGAGGGCAGCGGTGTCTTATGCAGAGGAAAATTCGAGCTCCAGAGAAAAGCCGTCATTGTTTTAAACCTGACAGCGATTGTGCGACTATCATCATGTGGAGGTCGCATTGGTGCAGTATTGGCGAAAACCTCCCGCAGGCGCGTGTCCTTCTTTTTCGAGACCTCACTTGGTCGGGTCGCACTAATCCTTTTTGTAAACGACGTTTACGCCAATGCCTCGGGCATGCCATCCGGCGGGCGGCGCGACAGGCGACCAGGCTTTGCGTCGGGCGTCACTATTCCACAGAATATGCTCGATAGCGTAAGAACAGTAGCGAGCGGATTGCCCGGCTTCGCCAAACCCACAAAGACTTGGATGCCGTTAGGCTAGCGATATTTTCATGCGCATTGATAGCTCTCACCTTAGGGAGGTGCAGGCAGCGCGATGTCTGTCTATGTTGGCCCTTGGCTCCATCCGATGGGGCGCCGCAGCGCCATCCCAGCGCAGTCGCAAATAGGTCAGGGGACCTGCGTCAGCAACGGCCTTGCGTCAGTTGCAAGTGCCCTCATATGAAAGTACCAACGAATGGCATCCGACTTGCTCTATTTGTCTAATGCCCATGTGCATGAACTACAGATTACGGCTAGCGAGGCGCGAGAGGCAGTGCTTGCCGGTTTTCGTAACAATTCGCTCGGCCGCAACGTCGGCCTACCGAAATCAGCCATTAGCATTGGCCCCGGCTCCTGGTTTATCTCGATGAACGCCGTGTCCGAAGCCGGGGGTATCGGAGTGGTGAAAATGGTCGCGGTCGCTTCAGACCAAGCCCATCGGACAACGTCCAGAGTTAACGGCCTGGTCTGCGTCAGCGATTATAAGACTGGGGTACCCCTCGCGGTTATGGATGGGAATTCCATTACGCTGCTAAGGACAGCTGCGATGTCGGCGCTAGCGGCCGTCTATCTCGCCCCTGAGGCGCCTGAGACCATTGGCCTCGTCGGCTGTGGCCAACAGGCGCTAAGCCACCTTGATGCGTTTGTCGATACGTTTCCATCTCTACGAAAGGTCCATTTACTGAGCAGGAGTGGCCGCTCTGCTGAAAGAGTCGCGGTCGCCGCGTCTAAGAAGCGTCTGGAGCCGATCATATCAGAGGACCCGAATGCCCTGGTGAGTCAAAGCGACATTGTTGTCTCCATGGTCTCGAGTTCGCCTGGATTGACGCCGTTTCTGGATGCTCGATTGATGCCGCCTTCGTCATTCGCCGCGGCTGTGGATGGAGCCAGGAGTTGGATATCGGAGGGGATCTCCGCTTTCGACAGACTTGTCACCGACAGCTTGGAGCAATCTAAATCGCCGATTGACGCGTCAGGACAGCGCGTTAAATCCGCAAGGTTCCAAGACGACCTTGTGCATCTTGCATCTGGTTCGTCGCGACCCGATGCACCAATTAGAGCCTTATTCGCTTTCCAAGGTTTCGTGATCGCAGACTTGGCATTGGCAGAATTGGCGATCCAAAAGGCGCGGGCCTCGGGGATCGGAACTTTCCTGCCACGATGAAGGGTGAGAATACGAGAGAACAGGCGGAGCAGCACGACGGGTGCCACTCCAGATTGCGGGCACGCTCCGCGTAGCCCAAGGCAAATGGAGCGCCTGACCGCGTCATGAACAAGGAGCGATCAGGCAGCCTCGGCGGCTCGCTAGCGTGGGCCTGAAGAACCTGAACTCCGAAGACGCTACCATCGGATTTGCGGCAGATGATGCTGTTGGACGGCTCCTGCATGGGACGTGAGTGCCAAGGAGTGGGTGCCCTTTAAGCTCCCAACGATTCGGAGGAGCAGCCTATCCAGTCAATTTCGACGATTGGCCTGGGATGGCGGAGCTGACCCCATTAGACCGGACACTCGGCTGGTTTGAGTGATGCAATGTACTCCCGCGGCGAGCGGTAGCCCAGCCGGGAACGCGGGTGTTTTGCGTTGTAATCCTGTAATCCTCCATCCAGTTGTCGATCCGCAGCAGCGCGATGCGAGCGTCGCGGGATCGGGTTCACACGAACATAGTCGCGCTTGAAGGTCTTCACGAACGCCTCGGCCATGCCGTTGCTCTCGGGGCTTTCGACCGGCGTGAAGCAAGGCTCGAGGTTCAGGGCCGCGGCAATCTCAAGGGTGCGATAGGCAGCGAAGATGGAGCCATTGTCGGTCAGCCAGTGCACCTTGCGTGGAGCGCGCATGTCGCCGAACCGCTGCTCGACACCGTGGGACCATCATGTCCCGGATCATCTCGCCGGAGATCCCAGCCGTTGTGGCCACCCAAATGATGACCTCGCGGTCATGGCTGTCCAAGGCAAAAGCAACCCGCACGATCTCGCCATTCCAGCAGGTGAACTCCAGCACGTCCGAACACCAACGCACGTTGGAGTCGCTTGTCATGATCGTTCCATTGTGGGCCCGCGGGATGCGGCGCCCTGTATGCCGGGCCACCAACAAGCCGCCCTTCTTCATCCAGCCGGTAGACGCGCTTGGCGTTGACGGGATCGTGGCCGGCGGATCGCCGCGCGCGCTTGAGGAGCGCGGCGATCCGCCGGTATCCATAGCTCGGCCGGCTATCCACCAGGCGCCGGATATCAGACGTGAGCTCCACATCCCCGGCGCGGATCTGGGGACCGCGCTTCGGACGCTTGCCGTCAACTCGCTCAACCAGGTTGGAACGGGTCACCCCGAGGGTCTCTGCGATCCGTTTCACGGGGTATCCCGCGCAAGGTCAGGAGCCTCTTTGAGGATCTCGACCTCCAGGGTCTTGCGACCGAACATGCGTTCGAGGTCTCGAACCCGTTCCTCCAGCCGCCGGACCTCGGATGCGGCGACCACATCCTCATGCGCCCGCACTGCTTCCTTGCCCGCTTCGCTCATCAGCCGCCTCCATCGGAAGACCCGGTTCGGGGAGAGCCCATGGCGATGGGCAACGTAGCTGATCGACATGCCCGGTTGCAGCGTCTCGTTAGCGAAAGGAGCTTCTGCTCCGTCGTAAACCGTCGCCGGTGGGCAACGCTGGTGATGACTTCCACCTTTGAAAACGTCTCGGACATAGGCGTCTGCCTAGGACTAGGCCTAGTCCTCCGGCTAACGCCGGTGTCCTGTCAAAACAGGGAGCAGTTGATGTCGCTAAGGCGGTCTTCCAAGTGCATGGCGTCGATGTGGCCGGTCAGGTGGTGGTCCGCCGGCGGCTAAAACGCCGTTTCGTGCTTTCCTTCGTTGAGAAGTTGCCGCCGTGCTTGGGGGAAGCCAAGTCTTGCGCGTCATCCCATTATTGGTCCCGCGAACTGCAGGCTTCGGGCATACAGTGCGATTGGTGGCTCCTGGGTACGTGAAGCTCTACTTCAAGCAGAGGACGCGGCGCGAGAGGATCGAGCATCCCTTCGGCACGATCAAAGCCCCTATGGGTGCGACTCACTTCCTAATGAAGCGCCTGCCAAATGTCGCTGCTGAGATGGCGCTGCATGTTCTCGCCTATAACCTCACACGGGTGATGAAAATCCAGGCGTCTCCCTCTGGTGAGGGCCGTCTTGCCGGGTTAAGAGGAGTGCTGTGTAACAGCCCTTATGGACAGCAATGAGTTCAGTGCTCAGATTGAACGGTTCGAGGCCGTCGAGACCGGCCGTCGTCCTCGCCGCATGATGAGAAACTCAAGGTCGTTCTGGACAGTTTGCAGGCACCGCGCGCGGTCTCGCCGACAGCACGTCGATACGGCATCTCGCGCTCGGTCCTGTTGACTTGGCGAGATCGTTCGGGACGCGGACGAGCGAGCAAACTCAGCCAGCCTTTGTGGCGATGGTGATGCCGGACCAACCGTCGGCGCTGCCAGTAGCTTTGGCGGCGTCAGGGGGCGGACCCATGGAGATTGTCGTCGGCAAGACCTGTCGCGTGATCGTGGACGCCGGCGTTGATATGACCGTGTTGTCTCGCCTATTGGATCTGCTGGAGCAGCGATGATCCCGATCGCGGCAGGGGCGAGGATCTGGATCGCGACCGATCACACGGACATGCACAAAGGAATGCAGGGTCTGGCATCGCTCGTACAGGAGGGTCAAGGTCGCGATCCTCCCCCACCCCCCAAAAAATGGACGGGTTTAGGCGGCCTTTAGCTCGATTTCGCTTCGCGCGATTTATCCGATGGCTGAATGGAGTCTTGTTCGATTGTGCACGCCTCGATGAAGGCGAAGTCGCGGTACGCGTGTGAGGCATCATGGCGTGTTCAACTGTCGTCATAACAGCATGAAGTTGAAGGTTGCGGTGAGAGTTATACTTCGACGTTCGGCGCGGTCAGGACGAGCGCCATTGCCATCGGCAGGCCGGCTGTCCGTGGCCGGACGCGATGAGCAGAATAGATTTTGGAAGGCGATTGCCACGGGGTAGAGCAGCGACGCTACTGCGTTTGAGGCCGGCTTATCGCAACCTGTCGGAAGCAGATTGTTCCGAAAGGTAGGCGGCATCCCAACCGCGGCTTCAGATTTTCGGCCAAGCCTCTCTGCGAGCGCTATCTTTCATTGGCTGAAAGCGAGGAAATCGCCCTTCTAAAGGTGCAGGGCCATCGACCAAGGTGCCGATCGCCAAGCTGCCTAGACGGAGGATGAGGTCTCCCTCCCAATGTACCGGCACGGCTCGATCAGCCGCTTCAGCGGGGCGCACACTGATCACGATCTCGGGCGAGAGAAAGCCCTTGCCTCGCCTGCGTACGCGCCCCCTGGGCACGCGCAACACGCGTCCTGTTCGCAAGCAGGCACTGAGTTCGCTGCGTGGTTCACCGCGGCCTGAACGAAGAGAACCTGATAGATGGCTTCGTGGCCAATGCGCATCGTCTTGTCGTCCGGGAAGTCAATCGGCAAGCCTCGGGCAATCTGGTTAGGGCTCCACGCCTTGGTCCATTGTCGATCCTTGCGCCGGCCATGCCGGCGATCGTTCCACCGGACGGTGGGCCGAATGCACGACGCTCTTCATGGCGAAGCTCCTCGCAAGAGGAATGAACCTGCCCTTGCGGGACACGGGCGGAAGTCGTGGTGACGCGATCTCGCGGACCATCATCACTTTGCCCGAAGAACTACGTCGCACGCAGACTTGGGATCAAGGGCCGAAATGGCTCAGCACGACCGCCTCAAGATCGACGCGGGCGTCCAAGTCTACTTCTGCGTCCCGCAAAGCTCTTGGCAGCGCGACGCTCACGAGAACACAAACGGGTTGCTGCGGCAGTACTTTCCACGTTGAGCATCGACAGCGACCGATAAGATATCCGCTGTAGCAACGGTCCTCAATGTCCGACCGAAGAAGACACTGGGCTGGAAAACGCCGGCAGAAGCGCTTGACGGCGCGGGACGGCATGAACGCGAGGACTGCCGTAGCGGCCGCTGTTGCCTTGATGGACTTGCCGACCGCAGCCAGGAGCGCGGCATCGGATTCGGAGACGTGATGAAGTTGCGGGTTCATCTCCATCAGGGCCTTCTGCATGTGCTGGATGTGGGCGGCCGCATCTTCGACTAGCGGCTCTCGCTGGCGGTGATTGGCGCGTAGCGTCTCGATAACGGCGTCAGCTCGAAAGCTGCCGTGCAGCAAACCGCAGGAATGAGGCTGGCGCAACCAAGCGCCGTCACTGACATCGGTTTTGCGTCCAGGCACGGTCTTGGCGTAACGTGCGTTGACCAGGATTACCTCGAACCCTCGCTGCCCGAGAATCTCGTAGACTGCGTTCCAATAGACCCCCGTCGATTCCATCGCGACACTGATCAGGCCGCACGCTTTGAACCAGTCCGCGAGTTCGTGCAGCTCTTGCGTAAACGGGGCAAACGCACGCAGCGGCATATCGGTGCCCCTGGAGTCGACCACTGCCATGTGCATTTTTTGACCCAGTGTCCATGGCCGCGGCTCTGACGTTGACCGGCCTTAACTCCGGGCGGCCACCGGCAAGTGTCCCCGGCGCTGCAACTCCATCGTTCATTGTTCATTAATGGAGCTGGAGGGTCTGGTTATGCCAATCGGCATCTTCCTAATCGGGATCGCCGTGCGAACAGCGTCACCATTCTCAAGTTCGCAGTTTTTTAACGGGAACTCTGCCTCCAATAAGCTGACGGCCGCTACCCTCCAGGTCGACAAGAAAGCATCGGCGCTGGCCGTTTCTACCGCGCACAGGCGGCTGGGTCCGTGATAGTTTTTAGGCTACCGCTCGGCCTTCAACTTGGCGACCTCACGGCGCACCGCTCGATCGCCTGCTGCTCCGGCTTCATCTTCCCGTGGCCCGGAAAGGCCTGCACCAGAGCCAGAGCCGAACCCCTTCACCCATTTGCGCAGAACGTTCTCATTATCATCCAGGTCGCGCCCGGCCGGCGCTCGACCGCCTCGATCTTGAACTCGCGCCTGAACGCCCGTCGCTTCATCGCCAGCTTCCGGCTGGATGAAACACCTAATCTGGGTGTCCATCAAACCGGCAGCAGATCAAACGACGTGATCTTCACTTAAGGCAGTGTTTCGGCCAAAGCTGTCTCAAACAGCTCTAAGCCTTCATCCATGGTCTCACGGTCGATCGTGAGCGCAGGCAGAAACTTTACGACTTGATCGACGGGCCCGCATCGTTCGAGCATCACCCCTTTCTCGAAAGCCTTGCGCGTCGCAGCCGCAGCTATTTCGGTGGCTTGACAATCAAAGCCGAGTGCAAGGCCACGGCCTCGGACAACAAAATGATTTCCGTGCGTGGATGCGATGACCTCGAGCCGTTGTCGCATTAGCTGCGACATTCGCTGTACCTGCTCCGAGAACGTCGAGTCGTACCAATAAGCATTTACAGCGGCGGTAGCAGCAACCAGTGCGACATTGTTCCCTCGGAAGGTCCCGGTGTGCTCACCTGGTTGCCAAGCATCAAACTCCTCTTTGATCAGCAACATTGAAAGTGGGAGGCCATACCCACTCAACGACTTGGACATCACAACAATGTCCGGCGACAATTCCGCAAATTCGAAGCTAAAAAAGTTCCCCGTCCGACCACATCCCATTTGGATATCGTCGACCACCAACAGCGCGCCAACTTCATTTGCAATTCCCTGAATTGACTTCAACCATTCCTCGCCAGCTACGTTTATTCCGCCTTCCCCTTGCACGGTCTCCACGAGAATAGCTGCCGGATGATCAAGGCCACTACTCTCGTCTGCCAATAGTTTTCGCAGATAGTTGGCAGTATCGACAGTTGGACCAAAATAGCCATCAAAAGGCATGAAGGTTGTGCCGCACAGGGAAGCGCCAGCGCGATAAAACCGATTACCGCTCGCGGCGATCGCTCCTAAGCTCATCCCGTGATAGCCGTTTGTAAATGCAATGACGTTTTGACGCCTGGTAACTTTGCGTGCGAGCTTTAAAGCTGCCTCAACCGCATTCGAACCCGTTGGCCCTGTGAATTGGAAGCGGTATTTCAGACCGCGCTCCCGAAGTATGACAGATGTGAAAGTATGCATAAACTCCAGTCTTGCCGGAGTCGCCATATCAAGACCATGGACAACGGCATCCGATGCTAGATACTCCGTGATAGCCTCCCTAATTGCATGGTTGTTGTGGCCATAGTTCAGCGCTCCAGCACCAGAGAAGAAGTCAATGACCCTTCGGCCTTCCTCAGTTAGCATAATGGAGCCGCGTGCGCGGGTGAAAATGGCAGGAAACGAACGTGAGTACGAGCGAACGTTAGATTCGAGGGTTTTTAAACCGTCTATTTTGCGCGACCGGTTGATTGCTTCATCCATACTTGTCTCCTCGAGCGCTGGTTAGACCGAACGAGCGCATTGCTTTCACAGATCGACCTAGAACAAGCAGCTCTTCAGGAACTGTATCTTGCCCGAGAGAGATCTCCCCGATACGCTTCGCTAGCTGAGAAGCGATACCGGCGAACCTATCAAGAGTGGTAGTACTCCTGGTTTGTGCTATCCGGGTCTGCGTTGGCGCGCTGTGCCCGTATCGACGACCTGAAGAATCAAATCGCGAGGATACAGGAAGCGCTCTTGGCCGGTACGCTAAGGTCGATAAAGCGCCGATCAATGATTGTATCCACTCCGTGAGGGTCGAGACTGATAGGGGAGCCCGCAGCCGAATCTGGGGGACGTGAACCGCAGCCGGAGGCATTGCCCCTGAGACTAGACGACCCGGTTACCATTACTCGCGCTGCGTCTGTCTCTATTGGTTCCTCGGAAAGTCTGCTGCACCTGAAGGCGCTCCTCGACACTCTGGACATTGGAAAAGCAGCGAATCGTCACCGAGAAATATACGCCCGCAATGAATGGCTACCGCCCGAGTACTCGCCGGTCTGCGCGCGCGCAATCCAGTCCGGATCTACCAGCTTTATCGCGAAGAAGGGCTCACCGTCCGCACGTGGCGGGCTCAGCGCAAGGCGGTGTGACCCGGGCTCCGATCGTGGTCGAGGCCAAGCCAAATGCCCGCTGGTCACTGGACTTTGTCCACGACCAGTTCGCCAATGGTCGACGCTTCTGTATTCCGGACACACGTCGATCTGGGGGTGGCGCGTGGCCCGCGAACTCACGGCAATCGTCGAGCGACGCACAAACCCGGAATGATTGCCTCCGACCATGGCACCGACTTCACCTGCAACGCCATGCTGGTTTGGTGCAAGGACGCAGACATCGATTGGCACTTCATCGCACCGGGAAAGCCGATGCAGAATGGCTATGCCCGGAAGAGCCAACTGCTAGAATAGGCAGCGCGGGCCTTTGACGCGCGTGTCGCAAGGGAGAGTGAGGAAGCTCGCGAATGCGAGATCGAGAAGCCGCACGCCAAGATTGACCAACTGACGGTCGATCGCGAGTGTTTTAGCGCGGGGGTCCGGAAGATGAGCACGCTGGATTGTCGAGGAATGCTCGATCGCGCCGACATGACGCTGTCGATCCGCCGGCAATGCATGTTGCTTGGGATGCGCGCGGCTATGCCGACGGCCGCGAGGCCAAGGCAGGGGTCGCGAGCTAAATCGCCTTCTACAACGATCGCCGCCTTGATCAGGCGCATGGCTATCGCACGCCGCTGGCGGTCTGGCGCGACTTTCAATTACCCATGTCTTTGACTGCTTGGGTTGATGCGCGGATCGGCGAAAACTTGAATCGAAAGAATCACTTGTGATTCCTTACTGAGCACCTGATTCGCGAGGGGGTGCTCTATGGGGCTGTCATTAAGTGATCGATCGGCAAAAGGCTGTTTGCGGTCCTTGGAAGGCGAATGTTGGATTGATCGAGAGAGTAGTGGATGCGAGTTTAGGGACGCGCGGCTCGGCGACAGATTCCGCAAACTGCTCACGCAGATTGGAAGCGCCATGGGACAAAGCATTCCGCTCGTCTGCCAGGATTGGGCGAATACCAAGGCTGCCTACCGCTTCTTCTCCAATGACCGGGTCAGCGAAGCGGACATTCTGGCCGGCCATTTCCAATCGACGCATGATCGTGCCGCCGCCGCTGAAGGTCTCGTTCTCGTGCTGCACGACACAACCGAGTTCAGCTATCAACGCGAGAAGTCAGAAGCGATCGGCATCACCAAGAGCATAAACAGTGGACGGGATAAGGCAGGCCGCGTCAGATCGCACACGGTTTGCGGCATCCTGATGCATTCGAGCCTCGCGGTTACAATCGAGGGTGTGCCGCTGGGGTTTGCGGCCGTTAAGTTCTGGACCCGGAAGAAATTCAAGGGGACGGCAGCGCTTAAAAAGAAGATCAATCCGACCCGGATTCCCATCGAGAAAAAGGAAAGCGTCCGGTGGTTGGAAAATCTCAAGCAGTCTACAAACTCGTGGATCATCCGGGACGATGCATCCATATCGGTGATCGCGAGAGTGACATCTACGAGCTTTTCTGCGCAGCACAGGAGATCGAAACTCATTTCCTGATCAGGACCTGCGTCGACCGCTTGGCTGGAGACGGGGATCACTCGATCGCTGACGAAATGGATGAGGTCGCCGTCAAAGGGCTCCTTCGCATCGAAATCAGAGACAGCAACGGCGATCCCGACCAGGCCGTTCTTGAGATCAGGTATCGCAAGATACGCGTCCTGCCACCGATCGGAAAGCAGAAGCGCTATCCCGCTCTGACCCTGACGGTGATCCATGCCGAAGAGCGCGGGACGCCTAAAAACAGAAAGAAGATCGATTGGAAGCTGATCACCGACCTGCCGGTTGGTTCCCGCACCGACGCCATTGAGAAGCTCGAATGGTATGCTTTGATGGAAGATCGAGGTGTTCCACAAGATCCTCAAATCGGGCTGCAAAGCTGAGGAGTCGAAGCTCCGGACCGCCCAGCGTCTGACCAATCTGATCTCAGTGTTTTGCATCCTGAGTTGGCGGGTCTTCTGGATGACGATGCTCAACCGTTCCGCCCCAGACGCGCCACCAACCCTCGCGTTGACTGCGACTGAAATCGGTGTGCTCGATCGCCTCGCCAACGACAAACCAAAAGCAAGACAGAAAACGCTCTCGCACTATCTGATCAAGATCGCCCGGCTCGGCGGTTATCTCGCCCGCGCCAGCGATCCGCCGCCCGGCAATACCGTCATGTGGCGCGGGCTGTCACGCCTCACCGACATCGCGCTGGGCGCCATGGTCGGAGGAGAATTTGTGGCTAATTGAAAGCTACGCCGGATGCTTACGCTTCTGCTGCGCGATCAGCGCTTCATCTTCCGACGCTTTCGCGCGGGCGACCGCAAGTTCAGCGGCGATTTCCAAACCTTTCGCGCGCTCGACCGCCAGCGCCTTCTTCAGCGCGGCAATGTCATCCGGAACAGCGTCGCGGTCGGCATCCATGCGACGCAGTGAATCACAGATTGGACGCGATGGGACTCCCGCAAAATGCCAGCAGCCGCAGATTTTCCTGTATCAGCGCGCGCTCCGCGGTCGCCAGCTCAGTTGCGGATTCCGCCAGTCGGTCCCTTCCAGCATATAGGCCATCTGCGCCGCCGAAATCGATACTGCGCCGTCCGACGCCGAAGGCCATATGAACTTCCCGAGCGGCGTCAGGGTCTGGATCGCCACCGGCCACACCGACATGCGCCGCGAGATGCAAAGCCCTCGCGCTTGCGGTCCAGGAGAGCCTGAAGCGCGATCCTCATGCGCGGCGATCTGGTCAAGATCCTCTGGCATGACGGGCTGGGCATGTCGCTCTACGCCGCCGGTTGGGGCGCGAGGGCAAGCTGAACGGGGATGCCGCGCCGGTGGGCGGGCGTGATCTCAACCGGAACAAGCAGACCCCGGAAGATGTAGAGATCGCCAGCAGACACCGGTTGTGGCGCGCCACTCGAGATCGTATCCGCCGCGGCCACGTGAACAATTGGCTTGTCGACAGCCCGTTACGTCGTGCCGTCACCGACACCAGGCGCGGCCCGCCATAGCTCTTTCTTCCAATGTCCAACGGCGCCGTGCGCCCGTCGAGACGACTTCAAGTTGGGAAACCTTCGGCATAGGCATATGGTCAGTCATAAGCCTCTTCATCGTCTATCAAACAGCGCAAGGCGATCCTCGCCGGAGCGATACTTCGAAAGATGAGCCGTAGACGCAGATGCAGTGCAAAATCACGCGAGCTTTTGGGCGGTGGCGTGATGGCCATCTCGGCTCTTGAGCCGACAGCTCTCGTAGCCGGACTCGACAATGTCGCGGTGACCGGTCAATCGGTCGAGCAGCGCGGTGGCCATTTTTTTGGCACCCCCGAAGACCTTCTCCGTTGGGGCAAATGGCTGGTGACTGTGATCAGCATTGAACGACGCTAGTAGGTGCGCTGACGAAATTTGGACAGCGCTTGTTCCAAATCCTCAGCAGCGTCGGTCTCGGGCATCGACGTTCGGAGCCTGAAGTGCAGGTTCTCGACGGACGACTCGATACCAGCTGATATCGACGGGTGAACTGGACCGCGAAGCGGGACCGCTTGAACCGGTTCTCCTGATTCATTCTCGCACCTTTACGGAGACTCTGCCTCTGCAGTTGCTGTAGGCATGTGGTCAACGCGTCAGCGTTGTCCACCATGTTCTCAGCCTCCGCGCCTGCACTTCGCGCCAGACCGCTATCGACGCATGCGCTCCGTCTATCAAACGGAGCAGCCCCCTTCCAGCTAAGCACGGGTCCTACCATCGGGGCCCTTTCATGATCTCGTCGATCCTCCTAGTCGGTGGCTAGCGCTAGTTGGCCTCAATGGGCACTGGAATTGCTGCGACAACCCGAGAAGCCACCGTAGGTGTTGGTCGATGCGCTCGAACAGGCCGGGCCGGCTGACCTTTCATCGACTTTCTCTTAAGCTAGGACAGTATTGCTATTATCTGCCGACCGAAGATGATGGACCAGTTGCCTGCTAGTGAGCGGCAATCCAGCGAAGTCTCTTGACACAAGGTTCAGACTGCGCATCGCCCAGGGCTCTCGAAGCTTTACACATACAAGCTCGCCTACACTCCGCTCAAAGCTGAATGCTCGACGGGGCATGATCCCAACGCCCAGGCCGTTCTGAATCATTCGGCACATTGCATGTGGGCTGGTTACTTGAATACGACTCTGGATGTGCCGGTTTGCAGCGGCTGCGGCATCGCGCATAGCAAGCGAGATCGAGCTTTTCTTTTGCAAGCTGACGTGGTCAAAGTCCAAGGTCGCGCCGAAGGACACCGTACTTTGCCGCGCAAGCGCGTGTTTCCGCGGCACCACTAAGACGAGTTCATCATTTCGATAGCGGACTGTTTCCAAGCCCGAGGGCGCCGGAATAATACCCGAGCTACAGATGCCAAGGTCGGCGGCGCCCTCGGCGACGGCCCTAACGATGTGAACGCTAAGATGTTCCTCTATTTCGATCTTCACTTTCGGCTGCAACTTGAGGAAGGTGCCGAGATCTTCCGGAAGATACTGAATTATTGCCGATAGGTTGGCCTGAATCCTGACATGTCCTCGAACCGCGTCACCATACTCACTGAGATCGATCTGCATCGTTCGGATTTTAAGCAGAATAGCTCGCACGTGATGGAGGAGTGCCTCACCAGCAGGTGTAACGTTTACGCCTCTTGTATGACGATAGAGCACTTGCGCGCCGATGACCGCCTCCAGGTCGGTAAGCCTCTTACTGATTGCGGAGACCGCCAGCGATTCCCGATCTGCCGCCCTACCAATCGAGCCCAACTCGCAAACGGTTACGAACAGCTGAAGCGAGCGAATATCTATACGCCGCGCGAATGAGCGGCCTGACAAGTGCACCATGTGAGCAATCGAGGATGTCGGCTGTTGTTTACGAGGCTCCGCTTTGACAGAGCAAGATACTCTATGAACCAATGAGCGTACAACGCTCGTCCGATTTGCACGCAGGCAACGTAGGCAACATACGCTGCCGCCTACATTGTTGCAGCACCTTCCGGAAATCACCGCGCCGCAAGCTCGGCAGCAACTAAGGCTTTAATGTCCTCATCAGAAATGTTTTTTTTCCGATCTGCCAACGCCTTAAACTGTACAAACGCGCGTTCTAGTGCGTGCTCTGAGTCCCCGTAGCCAAGCTCTTGCATTTTTCGTGCAAATGCTCGGCGACCCGAGTGTTTTCCCATAACAAACGACGTGCGTTCCACACCAACGCTCTCCGGCGTCATTATTTCGTACGTAAGGGCGTTCTTCAACATGCCGTCTTGATGAATCCCGGCCTCGTGCGCGAACGCATTCCGACCAACAATCGCTTTGTTGTACTGCACGGGAAATGAGGTCGCCGCGCTAACTAGCTTGGAGGCGCGAGCAAGCATCTGGGCGTCAATATTAGTCCAGTAAGGAAGTATATCGTTACGAACCTTGATGGCCATGACAACTTCTTCCAAAGATGCGTTGCCTGCGCGTTCGCCGATTCCGTTGACCGTGCACTCGACTTGTCGGGCGCCGGCGCAAATTCCGGCAAGTGAGTTGGAAACCGCCATCCCAAGATCGTTGTGACAATGGACTGAAAACGTCGCCTTGTCAGAGTTTGGTACGCTATCCTGAACCATTCTAATCATAGCGGCGTATTCCTCAGGCATCGAATACCCAACCGTGTCTGCCAGATTGATCGTACTCGCTCCGGCATTGATTGCCGCCTCGATGCACCGGCACAGAAAGTCGTGTTCGCTGCGCGTGGCATCTTCGCAGGACCACTCGACGTCATCTGTATGAGTTCTCGCCCTTGTTACTTGAGCGCTTACCAACTCGTAAACCTGTTCCTCGCTCATCTGAAGCTTCCACTTCATATGGATCGGGGAAGTGGAAATGAACGTGCTAATGCGGCCGCGCTTTGCAGGTCTAACAGCCTCAGCGCAACGATCTATATCCTCTAGTCTAGCCCGCGCAAGTCCACATACGATCGCGCATTTTGCTTGCTTTGCAATCGCATTTACCGCTTTAAAGTCTCCTTCCGAAGCGGCAGGATACCCCGCCTCTATGACGTCCACCCTCATTTCATCAAGCGTCTCAGCTATCTCGAGCTTTTCATCGAGGCTCATTGTCGCCCCTGGCGCCTGCTCACCATCACGCAAGGTCGTGTCGAACACAATGATCCTTTCTTTCTCGGTCGACGACGTCATAGTGTCCCCCTTCTTTGCCAGTTATCTTTTCTTGAAAGCAGCCCAGAGGATTACTCTGGTTTACACGACAACATTTTTCACGCCACTTGCATCGGCTCGCCGCAACGCCGTTGGCCGCACCAGAGTGCCAAGCGTGTGCTCGACTGCATCTCCTCAACTCTACTTCCGCGCCAATGGCGAGCCCCGCTTCTTTTGCTGTCGAGGCATGCTACGATGCCGATGTTGTGGCGGATACTACCAATGCTGCTAGTTCTGCCCGATCGGGCGAGCAAGCGGATGGCGTCCTGACGCGCTTTTAGTTATGCCGAGGGAAGCCATAGAGGCAAGGATAAGCAAAAAATGCGATCTTGCAGCAAAAGCACCGTGCATATGCTCCGACGATTGAACCAAAAGACTTTATCGTGTTTCTCACTTTAACCTCCCTTGCCCGCATTCTCTGGACGGTAATATGACCGCTGAGGTGCTGTATGGCCGCCATTGAAGTACAAAATCAGAGGTGGGCCATATCACTGCAGATATCGGTCGGTGATTGCGAGAAATCGGCGTTCGTACTTCGATGCAACAAATCACGCGGAGTGATCCGTGATGGGCACGCGGCGGAGAGACTGCGACAAGGACGCACCGCAATCTACATTGAATGCCGATCTTTTGCGCTTGGGTCATACTTGATCGTCGACCAAATGATGCATCTGACATCGAAGATCAATTGCTTGAGTTGGTAGTTGATCACGACCAGGACGTCCGCATTTCATAAGCGAAATCACGGCCGCCGCCCATATCGGACGGTCGAGTCACTAGTTCACTCAGCGACACCGTCGCTCTGGCACTCTCTAAAGTGTTTGACCGCTTTATAGGACGATCTGCGCTGTTAGGCGATAAAGATCTTCGAGAGTCGCTCGAATGGGGCCCGCGTTGTGATTCTTTCCTTACGGCGGACATGTCGGATCTGTAATAGCGCAACGGGACGCGATGATAGTTCTAGCTTGAGGTCGTCGTTTGCTGTTGTGTCTGCGTCATGCTCGGGCCGGCGCATCTCTCGGGAACCTAGCAATCCAAACTCTGACATTCGGCAAGAGCATCGAAAGCGAAATGTGCCAGCTGCCAGGATCTCCGGAATGCCAATTATGAAATCAGACGTAGCAACTTCTAGCAAGGAATACATCCGCAACCGCGACGCCTACACCGACCGCATCTCGGATCTTCGACGGCGCCGGGCTGCGGTCGCGATCGGCGGATCCGAGCGGGCCCGCAAGCTTCATAAGGACCGTGGTCAGCTCTTGCCGCGCGAGCGCATCGCGGCCTTGATCGACCCTGGATCACCATTCCTCGAATTCTGCCAACTGGCCGGTGAAGGCATGTACGACGGCGTGCCGGGTGGCGGCAGCATCATCACCGGTGTCGGAATCATCTCGAGACGTCCCTGTATGATCATCGTGAATGAGCCCACTATAAAGGGAGGAACCTATTACGGCATCACATGCAAGAAGCACGTCCGCGCTCAACGTTTCGCCTGGGAGCACCGCCTTCCGTGCGTAACTCTAGTCCAGTCGGGAGGTGCCAACCTGCCCGACCAGCCCAACATTTTCCCCGATGACGGCCAGTTCGGCTCGATTTTCTTTAACCAGATCAGAATGTCCGCCGAAGGTATTCCGCAAATCGCAATTGTGCACGGCCCCTCCACCGCCGGCGGCGCCTATATCCCCGCACTCTGCGACGAGACTGTTATCGTCCGAAACCAAGGCGCCATGTTTCTCGGGGGTCCGCAGCTCGTCTACGCGGCAACGCGCGAGGCGGTCGGAAGCGAAGCGCTCGGCGGCGGCGAAATGCACAGTCGCATCAGCGGCGTAACCGATCACCTTGCCGAGAATGACGCCCACGCAATTGCCATCACGCGTGAGATAGTGGCCAATCTGGGCGAGGTTCCCCGCCAGAGGTGGACGGTCGCCCCCGTACACGAACCGTTGTTCGAACCAGCCGAAATCTACGGCCTGATCAGCTCGGACCCTCGCGTTCCCACCAACAACCGCGACATCCTCGCCCGACTGGTCGACGGCAGCCAATTCCACGAGATCAAACCGCTATATGGCGACACTTTAGTGACTGGTTTCGCGCGGATCATGGGTTTCGAGATCGGTGTCCTCTGTAACAATGGCGTGCTGTTCTCCGAAAGCGCGTTGAAGGCGACGCACTTCATCGACCTGTGCTGTAAGCGGGGCATTCCGATGCTGTTCATGGCCGACGTCACCGGCTTCATGGTCGGCCGCGAGGCCGAGGAAGGCGGTATCACCAAGAACGGAGCCAAGATGATAACTGCAATGGCCAGTGCCAACGTGCCGAAGTACACGCTCATAGTTGGCAATGCCTATGGCGCTGGATACTTCGCAATGTGCGGGCGAGCGTTCCGGCCGAACGCCATGATGATGTGGCCTAATGCCCGTTCCGCGATTATGGGCGCCGACCAGGCGGCCACCACGCTCGTGATGGTCAAAGATAATGTTCACAAGCGCGATGGAACAACCTGGACGAGCGCCGAACGCGAGACTTATATGGCTCCTACTCGGCGCGCATTTGAAGACTTCGCCAATTCATACAACTTCGCCCGTAATACGTGGTGCGACATGGTGATCGATCCGCTTGAAACCCGCCAGGTGATGGCGCTGCTGCTCGATTTGGCCGGCCGCATTCCGCATCGGCACACCAACTTCGGCGTGTTGCGGATGTAGACCCAGGAGTTCCATTGTGTTCAAGAAGATATTGATCGCCAACCGGGGTGAAATCGCCTGCCGCATCGCGCGCAGCTGCCGCCGTCTCGGCGTCGCGGTGGCCGGTGTCCATTCCGCCGCCGATGCCGACGCCTTGCATGTCAAGACCATTGGCGAGTCAATCGAGATTGGGGCCGCCCCCGCATCACAAAGTTATCTACGAATCAATACCGTGATCGCCGCCGCCAGGGCCACCGGCGCCGAAGCCATTCATCCGGGTTTTGGCTTCCTAGCCGAGAACGCAGCGTTCGCTCACGCGGTCGAGGGTGCCGGCCTGGTGTTCATCGGGCCGACGCCGGACACTATCAAACGCTTGGGGGATAAGGCGTCTGCGAAACGGGAGGCCGTTGCGGCTGGCATTGCCACGGTGCCCGGCTGCCAAGCTCCCAGCGAGGATCCCGCCGAAATCGAAGACGCAGTCCGCCAACTCGAACTGCCGGTCATGCTGAAGGCTGCAGTCGGTGGCGGCGGTAAGGGCATGCGGGTCATCTCATCTATTGAGAGACTACGCGACGCAATTGAGTCCGCGATGCGCGAAGCCAAGAATGGCTTCGGTGACGCCCGCCTGATCATCGAGAAGCTGATTCAGCAGGCCCGGCATATCGAGGTGCAGATCGTGGGAGATGGTCACGGAAATGTGATTCATCTCTTCGAGCGCGAATGTTCGCTCCAGCGCCGTCACCAGAAGCTGATCGAGGAGGCGCCAGCTCCCAACCTGCCATCGAGGCTTCGCGAGCGCATGCTTGAGGATGCCGTCCAGCTCGGCCGGCGCCTCAAGTACCGGGGTGTCGGCACCATCGAGTTCCTCGTCAGCGGCGCTGACTGCTATTTCCTCGAAGTCAACCCCCGGATTCAGGTTGAGCATCCCGTGACCGAAATGGTTACCGGTACGGACATCGTCGAGCTCATGCTCCGCATCGCAGCGGGTGACGGGCTTTCGATCGCACAAGGAACGGTGACATGCCGCGGGCATGCGATAGAGGCTCGCATCTGCGCGGAAGACCCGAACGACGACTTCATGCCATCCACCGGAGAGATTGCGCACGTCAGCTTTCCCTCTGGTGATATACGCGTCGAAACCGGCGTCGAAAGTGGTTCAATCGTTACGCCTTACTATGACTCGATGCTTGCTAAACTCATTGTGCATGCCGATACTCGCGACGAGTCACTAGATCGGCTTCGTCGTGCGCTTAATGAGACATCGATCTTCGGCGTCACAACCAACAGAGAGTTCCTCGGACGGCTAATCGCGTTACCTGAGATGAGGAATGCTACATTCCATACGCGCCTCATCGATGACCAGATCTATGGATCGAACGAGGTCCATGATAACGACACCGATACGCTTGCGATGGCAGCCTATTTCTGGATGATGCGTCAACGGGAGACTGGATCCAAACAACCGTGGCTGTCCAGAGAGCTGACCGGTTGGCACATGGCGTGGGGCGACGACGGAATGGCGCCGATCCCCATCCTGTATCTCGAGAGCGCAGGAAAGCGCGCGGAGATCCGCTTCGCACCGATGCAAGCCGACAACTGGATGTTGATTGGCGTGAATGAGGCCAAGGTTGCAGTGAGACTGTCGGCGCTCGGTGACGACAGTTTTGTAGCCGCGATAAATTCACGCTGCGAGATCGTACGTATATTTCCACGGGACAACGCTATCTACGTTCACGATCCTCGTCGGGCTCACGCCTTATACGAAGTTTCCTATCTAAGATACCTCGATACGACTCCGGAGGTTAGCGGCGAACTGCGAGCCCCCATGACGGGCGTGGTTCTGAAGGTCAACATCGACGTCGGCGCGCGCGTGAAAGCAGGCGACGTGGCCATCATCATGGAATCAATGAAGATGGAGCTCCGCATTGTTAGCGAGGTGGATGGCACAGTGACTGCAGTCCACTTCAAAACTGGCGATACCGTCAATCGGAACGCGATCATTGCCGTTGTCGAGCGCGACTCAGCTCTGGTGGTTTAAGTACGGGAACAAGGTCTTGCGCTCGGGAAGCTTGAATCAAGTCGGCATGACGATTGCCGTCTTGCTCGACGAGCCGAACGGAATTAAAGCACTACACGGGTCGCTCGAGAATTTTCATTTGCTTCATCAGCTCAGGTCAAACAGCTCGCATCCTCGTTGATCTTAACCCGGCCCATTGAAGGAACGTGGGATAGATCAGCGCCGAGGAGCTGTGGGCTATCGAGCGCGCCGATCCGCGTTGCCCCGTTGCATCGAGCATGGCCAGCCGGATTGGCCTCCGCCTGTGAATAGATCCGGTACGCAAAAGGTATCTTTTATGTGAACCGATATCCATCAGCGGTCCTGCCACTGAGACGACGGCTTTTGCCCGAATGCACCGGGTTTCTCCTGCGGGTTCTCGCTAAGTGAAGCGAACCCGAAGAGGTGTCGCTCAGCGCGCACGCCGCACATGGGCCATGTCGGTCGAAAGGTACACAAGTTCGCTGGTCGCCCGCACCGTCAGGGTCACTTTGGCGGCTATTCTCCAAGGCCAGCCATAACCGCGACCCGCAATTCTTGCTGCGGCACCACGGCATTGACTTCCAAGCTCGGCGCCAGGTGCGCATTAAGAGGCGAGCCGATCATCAGCAGCTCCATCACGATGAGCTGGGACGGCATGTGCATCAGTGAGGTCACCCAATGCATGCCGCGGCCAACCCTCGCTCGGTGATAGCGAGAGAACCGTGGTCGCTCGCGACGCACAGGTCGCATATCTGCGTGAAAGGCGAGCCACCAGCGTGCGCCGCCGACCGGCCGACTGCAATCCCGGCTTGGCGCCGACAAAGCCGAGCACGCGGAAGACTTCGTCAACGAGCTGCGCTCGATGAACGTGACCCGTATGTTGCACAGGACACCAGCGGCCGTAGCTCCGCGATTGACGGACGAACTACCTGGCACGGCGGCTATGCCGTCAGCCAGCGCGTCCGCAAGCCGATCGTGAGGCTCGGCTGGATCAAGACGGTCGTCGGGCAAGAGAAAACCAGCTTCAGTATCCGTGATCGCGTCGCATGGGCCTTTATCTGTCTTCGCTGCCACGGCCTACAATCTGGTGCGGCTGCCCGGCTAATCGCGGAGACCGATTGATTGCCAAGGTGCCCGGCTTCGCCCAGGCCTTAGTCGGTCGCTTGCCGAATTGAGATGGTCTGCCGGGACAACGACTTCCTCGATCTTGTCGACGAGGCGCATCTCACCTTCGAGGGCACGTCGATGGCGAAATCGCCCTTGCGCCTCTCAAGGGCTTCCTGGACGTGCGTTACGGCACGCGTGGCGGACCGGCTCGCGCCGAGTTCTCGTGAGAAGGCCACGACGGGAATGATCCGTCTTGTGGTTGCGGATGGGCTATGATCGGCGCTGCGGGTAGGCTCGTCGGCCACTCCTACATTTGCAATGGCGACGATTCAGCCTTCGTTTGCGAACGCGGCTGAGTTCTACAACAGCCTGCTAGAGCCGACTCAGATCGCGACCTCATCATCAATTGAGATGGTCCGCCTCTTGCTGCGCGCGGGGCCGATACGGCATCTACGTCGCTGCCGAAGATAAGGAAAGACTGCATCCATCTTGCCCCTAGCGTGGCATGAGGGTCGACTGCACCCCCTTGCCGCATAAGATGTCCGAACACGCCTATGCAAGCGCTTTTCAGCTATGGTTGAACGAGCTTGACCCCCGAGGTTAAAAAATGACGTTCCCCCGAATCAATTGGCATGCACTCCGACCGAAGTCCCATCTGCGGAAGATGGCGTTCGTGGCGTTCTCGCTACTCGAATTGAGCAATCCTTCCTTGAATGGCGCTTGCTGCAACTGTGTATGGGCTCGCCAGCCAGACTTGGCCCGGTCCTGATCGACCGGGGTAGTTGCGGTTAATGGCACTGATGGTCACTTGCCCTGCATTTTCCGATTGGCCTGGCCCGCAATTAGCGCATGCACCGCAGCCTGGCATGAGCAGGACGGCGCCAACCTGCCGAAACGTCTCGAGGAAACCGCGGTCCGCACAATATTCATAGACGTCGAGAGTACCGAACTGCAGGAACAGTGTAGTTTCGGCAGCGACGCGAAAGCCGTGGTCGAGACCCCATCGAAGGACTTCATGATATGCATCGAAGTCGCTCCGCTTTCCCCCCGTGCAAGATCCCCCATATGCGATGTCGATCTTTACTGGGGCGGTCAACTGTTTAACCGAAATTCCGTTACCAGGATCACCGGGGCTAGCGATCATCGGGGACAGCAACCCTGCTTCAACCCTAATCCTAGCGCGATAGCGTGCATCAGCGTCGCTGGTCATCCATGGCTCGATACGGAACTCGATTTTACGGCGGTCCCGGAGAAAGGCTACCGTCTGTTCGTCCGGCGCGACTATGCCCGTAAAGCCTCCAAGCTCAGCGACCATGTTCGTGAGTGTCGCGCGCTCGTCCACTGGCATCGATCGAACTGTGGAACCACAGTATTCGAACACGCAACCCATACCCATTCCGGCGCGCATGTCAGGTTGCTGCAGTAGATGGAGTGCAACATCCTTTGCCGTAACCGCATGAGGAAGCAAGCCATCGATCTCAACACGGATTGTTTCGGGAACTTTGCATCTCACATAGCCGGTAACCCAGCTATTGGCCATCTCGGTTGCGCCCACGCCAAAAGCCAGACATCCGAGGGCGCCAGAGTGGGGGGTATGGGAATCTGTGCCGACGACGATTTCTCCCGGCAGCGCATACCGCTCCGCCATAATTGCGTGAGAGATTCCTTCTGAGCCCGTGCCGTCCCGCAAAGCTTCATGGGACCGAACGGGATATACCCGTGTAAACCGATGGTGGCCCTCTTCCAGTTCGGCCACACCGCCAAGCAAATTGTCATGCTGGTGTGGGATACTTTGATGCGCGAGAACCAAATGATCGCGAAACGCGACAACGCGATCGGGGTTAAACAGCGGCGCCGGCTCACCAAAGGCCCTGTGCATGAAGTGTGCGGTCATTCCAGTAAAGTAGTCGTGGCTGAATCGCCAGTCCGGACTCACGAAAATGCCAGTGCCGGGTTCAAGATCACATGTTTTCGGGTGGAGGTGGCGCTCAAGTATCTTGTCAACCAGTGTTCTCGGTGAGACCGCATTTGTGTTCACCTGTTGAACAACAGGTGGGTGCCAGACCTGCGACCGAGCGTAGAGCAACAACCCACCCGCGCGGACTATGCGGCAGGTTAGATCGTCGCGCCCATGAAGAAATTCCTCAATCGGAATCGGATCGCCCGCTTCTATGCTGTCGATGAGCGCGTAGTTTGTGCTCGTAAGAATGCCGAGGTTGTCGCAGTTTTGCTGGTAGATTTTCTCGAAGCTCTCGGCGATGACTAAACGTATGCCAGCGTGAAGCTCGGCTAGGGGACTCGATTCTCGCGACGAGCCTTTTCCGTAACGCCTACCCGCGACCGTTACAGCAAAGCCTCCGCGGCGTATGTCACCAACACCGATCGGTCGCTCGCCTCGCGTTTCGAAGCCGACGTAGGGATATTGTCCGAGCTTCTCGTCAAAGGAGAACATCACAGTAACCGGCGTAATCTCATCGGTCGAGATATTGTCTCGCAATTTGCCGGCACTGGTTATGCTCAACGAGTTTCCCTCTAGCTGCGCGAGAACAAGCGCGGGATCTTCTGTTAGGAAGAGTACCCGGCCGTTGATGCGGATGAGGTTGTCCGCTGGCATATGCGAGTGGCTCATTATCGAAGCTTAGCGGGAAATCTGCAAACCGGCGCGGCGAAAATGACGAAGCCCCTCTTATCGAGAAACGATTGCGTGGCTGCACCACAGATTCCGCTACTCTCACCAATACCGAAAAGCTTTGGGCGCCCCCCCGTTGCAAGCTTGAAGCAGACGACTCGACGCTGCTATCTATCGAGTCGCGCTTGTGCAACGATCCGGCGGGTCCTCAGCCTGTCAAAGAGTAGCTCGACACACGATCGTGTTCGGCCTTTGATCAGCAAGTACGGGCGCTATAACTCGTCGGCGCATTCAAGATGTGTCGTTGGGCGTGCCGCCGAGGCGCGCAATAACGATCTGCCGCACCCGATGGCGCTCCTCGACATTCTTGCCATTGATGGAGCGTTCGATCACGAACAGCGCATCGATCCGCCCCACGACCTCGATCTCGATCTGCGAAAGCGGGATCTCCTCTTTACCGGCGGGCTTTGCGCCGGGCATTCTTTTCGATCTCGGCCATGGCATAGAACGGCCGCCGTACGTGCGGCCGACAGGCAGCCTCGGGATCGAGCCAGAATGGTGTCCGCGCCAGAGCTGGTTGTATCGGTCATACGCACCGGACTGCACCATCCCGGGATACCGGGCCAGATGTCCCTGACGATGCTCGCCGTTGCGATTGCATGAGTAAATTGTCGCGCGGCAATCAGCGTGACTCTTCAGGATGACAGAGCTTCGCCGGGCTCATGACGCGGAGAGGGCGCAGCCCAATCAAAGTTACACGCCCGGCGTCGGCGCGATTCACAGGGGACCGCATCGACTAATGATGATCGCCGCCGGCTGCTTGAGGTGGTTCTTCCGCCAGAGGGATCACTCGCTTGCCAGGCCTACACGCTACCGTTCACCAGATGAGATGGGATGGTTGCCGCCCTCCCTCGATGGCATCGATATGTGCCAAAAAACGTGTTGTTTGATCACAGCGAAGAGGACGGCAAATCGATGGATACGGTGATTGGGGTAGATCTGGCGAAGAATGTCTTCCAGCTCCACGGCGCATCAACAACTGGGCATCTCAAGTTTCGAAAGAAGCTGTCTCGGCCACAGTTCAGGAAGTTCATGGCGGAGCACCCAACGGCAATGGTGGTGATGGAAGCTTGCGGCAGCGCTCACTATTGGTCGCGAGAGATGGTTAAGCTCGGCCATGAAGTTAGACTGATCGCGCCGCAATACGTGAAGCCTTTCGGTGCGCCCCGACGGCGCGTATTACCAGTGGAGGAAGGATCCACCCAGAGAATTGTCGATTTGATCTGGTAGCTGACGAGCGGTTTGGACGAGCAATCGGACGGACCGAAGCCTCGTGACAAAGGTCGCCTTGGGCGGCCGAGCAATCCAGCGGGCCGTAACGTGAGTGAAGTCTGAGCACGCCTCGAAAGTTACGATGTGAATGCCGACCCGATCGTATGGCGGGGAAGGCCGTGTGGACAGGGAAGCAATCGACACATGCACCTGTCTGGTTCACCGGGGTAATGGGCATGGCACGCTGGAAAGGTAGTGCGGGTAATCGGGGGAGACCCGTCTTGGTCGAAGGTCGCGCCTTCAGCATTGAGTAGTCGATGGACCGGATGGGAGTCGGACAGGGTCATAGGTACCGATGAAACCGGGTAATTCCGGTGGAGGAAAGGACCCTGACTTCAGGTGCGCTTTTGAAGATGGCGAGGGGAAGGGTCGATTGGCGATGAGCCTTGAAACGCCCGATAAGATCAGGAGCCTTCAGAGAAAGCTTTATTGCAAGGCGAAGGCGGAGCCTGCCTTCCGCTTCTACGTGCTGTACGACAAGATCTGCCGCGAGGACATTCTGAACCATGCCTACAAGCTGGCCCGCGCCAACGCGGGTGCGCCAGGAGTGGACGGAACAACTTTCGGGCAAATCGACGCGTCGGGACTCGAAGCATGGTTGGCCGGCCTGCGCGATGAACTCGTCACGAAGACTTACCGGCCCGATCCGGTGCGGCGGGTGATGATCCCGAAGCCCGGCGGCGGCGAACGTCCACTCGGTATCCCAACAATCCGGGACCGGGTCGTCCAAGCTGCCGCGAAGATCGTCTTGGAGCCGATCTTCGAGGCGGATTTTGAGGACGGTGCTTATGGATATCGCCCGCGTCGCAGCGCGGTCGATGCAGTCAAGGAAGTGCACCGGCTTGTGTGCCGGGGCTACACGGACGTTGTTGACGCCGATTTGTCGAAATATTTCGACACGATTCCGCACTCGGACCTCCTCAAATCGGTGGCCCGACGCATCGTCGACCGGAATGTGCTGCGGCTGATTAAGTTATGGCTGCGAGTACCGGTCGAGGAGCGGGATAGCGACGGGAAACGGCGCATGAGCGGCGGTAAGAGCAACAAGCGTGGCACGCCACAAGGCGGTGTCATCAGTCCGCTGCTCTCCGTCATCTACATGAACCGGTTCCTGAAACATTGGCGTCTCAGCGGTCGGCGTGAAGCATTCCATGCCCAGGTTATCTCCTATGCCGACGACTTCGTCATTCTCAGTCGCGGCCACGCGGAGGAGGCATTGACGTGGACGAAAGCGGTGATGACCAAGCTTGGGTTGACGCTCAACGAGACTAAAACCTCGGTGAAGAATGCCCGATTGGAAAGCTTTGACTTTCTTGGGTACACGCTCGGACCCCGCCGCTTCCGCAATGGGGGACGGTGGTCTTGGCGCGGCTCCGTCCAAGAAAAGCGTGCTGCGGATCAAGAGGAAGGTCAGCGAGCTGCTGACGCCGGGCAACAAGGGCGCTTGGCCCGAAGTACAGGCACGACTGAACCGCCTTCTGCGCGGCTGGTCCGCTTACTTCAGCTATGGCTCTCTTGCTACGGCTCATCAGGCCGTTGATCGACACGTCTTCGACCGCGTGCTCGCCTTTCTGCGCAGACATAAGACGCCAGGACGTGGCGTCAGACGGTTCTCTGATCAGATCTATGGGAACCCTGGCGTACTCGTGCTGAACCGCGTGCGCAAAGTGTCGCCGACGTGCGGCTTGTGACGAAACCTGTCGGAAAGCCGGATGCGGGAAAGCTGCACGTCCGGTTTGATGAGAGGGGAGAGGAAACGGAACGCGCAACAAGCGCATCACCGCGCCTCTCCTCGACTCTACTGAAGCGCCAAAAAAACGACGCGGCTGATGCCGAAGCAATAGTGATCGCTGCACAGCGCCCAGAGATGCGCTTCGTCGAGCCGAAATCGGAAGAGCAGCAGGCCAGAGCAATGTTGTTTCGGACTCGGCAGCGGCTTGTTCGTCAGCGTACTGATTTAGTCAACGCATTACGTGCTGCTGTTTACGAATTTGGTCATACCGTCCCAAAAGGCATCGAACAACTTAAACGCATTGCCGCAATCCTCAAGGAGCCGAACGTCGATCTGCCGGAACTAGTTCGGGAGGAATGCTGGAGTCTCATTGATCAAATTACCCAGAAGACGGAGCGGATTAATGCCAAGACAGAGCAACTCAAGAAGTTGGCGGCGCGGACGGGAGCGGCGCGCCGGCTGCAAACAATGCCAGGGGTCGGTCCGCTGACCGCGCTGGCGATCGAGGCTTTCGCGCCCGATATGACAACTTTCAAATGTAGTCGAACTTCGCAGCTTGGCTCGGCTTAGTCCCGCGGCAACATTCCTCCGGAGGAAAGGAAAGGCTTGGGCGCGTTTCGAGAGAAGGACAAGCGGACATTCGCCGATTACTCATCGTTGGAGCTATGTCGCGATTGAACTGGCTGGGGCGCAAGTCGATCCCCAAAGGCTCATGGCTTGCGCAGATTCTCGTCAGGAAGCCACGCATGCTGGTGGCGATCGCCCTGGCGAACAAGATGGCTCGGGCGATTTGGGCCATGCTCACCCGGAAGGAGGATTATCGGAACCCAGCGCAGGCAGTAACGGCATGACTGCAGCAGCACGAAATAGCCTGACGTTGGCGAAGGGGGTGTGAGAAGGCGACGACCCGAATGGGCGCAACGATCGAACAGATCTGGATCAGGAAACCAGCTAGAGCCAAAGAGCCGACGTGCTCGGAGATGAGAATTGAACCTGGTCCGCGGATCACCATACCGGCCAGCGGCTTCTGAAAATGCCGTAAAGGAAGGCCTGACAGAAGACCGCACTCGATCACACGCCAAAGGGTCAGAAACTTCTTGCATTGCGGGCGGCAACCACAGAAGGCTCTACATGAAGTGCCGTTAAACCGATACCCGGCCAGTGGCCATCGTCAAGGCGACGTTCAGTACCTGGACCGCATATCGCTTCGAGAAGGATCGAAGGCTGCTATCGCGGAAGAAGAGAGCCGCGACCGGCGCCGACCCGACCCTTTGGCCAGTGTGTTTGAGACCGAGATCGTCCCGATGTTGAAGGCGGCCCCCGGCAAGGGCTGTCGCGATTTCGAGGAGATGTTACGCCGCCCACCCTGAGCTCTGGGCTAGAATCCGCCGCACGCTGGAGCGTTGATCCGTGCCTGGAGGCCAATCCGTGGCGCGGAGCAGGAAGTCATCTTCCGCCAGACCCACGAAGTGGGCCAGGTCGGCCTGTCTGACTTCACCGACATGGGCGAGCTCGGGGGCACCATCACTTGCGCGCCGCTCGATCATCGGTTGTATCACTTCCGCTGGCCTATTCCGGCTTTGATCACGCCCATGTCGTGCTCTGTGGCGAGAGCTTCGTCGCCTTGGCCGAAGGAGTGCAGAATGCTCTGTGGTAGCTCGGCGGCGCGCGGCGGGAGCATCGAAACGACAGTCAGTCGGCAGTCTTCTGCAATCTTGACCGGAGTGCGCAGGACCATCTGACCCGGCGGTACGAGCACCTCTACGCCCATTACGGCATGCGACCATCCCGCAACAATCGCGGCATCACCCATGAGAACCGGGCGATCGAGAGCCCGCATGGCCATCTCAAGCGGACGAGCGCCGCCGCTCCGGGGCACTGCTGGCTTCGATGATCTCGCGGCCTACCGCCGCTTCATCGATGAGATCGTCAGTCGCCGCAATGCCCGAAACGCCAAGCGCATCGCCCACGAGCGCGCCACCTGCAGGCATTGCGAGATCGCCGCACCTCAAACTACGAGGACGTGATTGTCCGCGTGACGTCAAGCGGCGGCTTTACCTTGCGTAAGATGTTCTACACCGTGCTGTCACGCCTGATAGGCCACCAGCTGCTGGTGCGCCGTTACCGATGATGTCGAGGCGGGGGCACCCGCACCACGGTCTCGTGCAGGAGCTCACGGCGGCCCGGCTTCAGCTCAACCTTCGAGGCAGCCATCAAGATTATTGAAGACCTCGCTTACGTCAAAGGACTTGGCCGAGACCAGCGTGTTTTTCGAGCTCACCAGCCACGGCTACGAGCAGCGCTCGATGCCCATCAGTCAGCCATTCGGCGAATGGAATAGGGTCTTCCGGACCCGACTATGACCCTCGCCGAGATCGCACGCGACACCAAAACGATCGCTGATTGCCGCAATCATCAGAGCTGGCTCCGGAATCTGAACAGGGCGATAAGTGGAGTTTCTGCCTGACAGCGGGCAAGATTGTCCCGCGAATCAGGAGAGACGATGAGCAGACGAGCCCGCCGGCAGCACGCACCGGAATTCAAGATGGCGCTAGCGGATCAAGGGCGAGATGACGCTGGCCCAGTTGGCCGAGCATTTCGATGTGCACCCGAACCAGATCACGCAGTGGAAGTTTTAACTTCTGGAAGCAGCGGCCGAGGTATTTGGCCCTGGCGGTGGCAACGGAACGAGCGACCCGCGGTGGACGTGAAAACGCAGCAAGCCAAGATCGGAGAGCTGACGCTGGAGAACGATTTGTTTGGAAGGCGCGCTCAGCAATGGCAGCCTGCTGAGGGCAAAGGGGTGATCGAGCGTGGGCGAGACCTGCCGATCACAAAACAGGCGGATGTTTTGAAGAGTGGTAGTGTCTATATCTATCAGGCCCATTGCCGCCCGTCGATCTCGCCGTCATGTCGATCGCTCGACAGGCAGCATTGGAGTTTCCTTACACCGGTTAGCGATTATTGCGAAAACTGCTCGCTGCCGACGTGTGCAAGATCGGTCGCCGGCACGTCAAAACTCTGATGCGGGGATGGGAATAGAGCCGCTCTACCGCCGTCCGCGTACCACCAAACCCCAACCCGGGTACAAGATCTACCGTATCTGCTGCGCTGGATCGAGATCATATGCACGAACCGAGTCTGGGCGACGGACATCATCTACATCCCGATGGTACGCGGCTTCGTCTATCTCGCCAAGGTGCTTGACTGGTTCAGCTGCCCGGTGCTGTCGTGGCGCGTCTCGATCACGATGGAAGCCGCATTTTTGCGTCGGACGCTTGCGGACGCTCTCGCGCGCCACGGCAAACCGGCAGCTTCAACACCGATCAAGGCTCCCCGTTCACGGGGGGCGTGCTCGCCAGTCATGACATCGCCATCAGCATGGACGGCCGGGGCCGCTTGGCGCGACAACGTGTTCGTCGAGCGGCTGCCTTTTGCGATGGCCGGCGTCCCCAGTTGAGCCTTGACCACGGCACCCCGGATCAGGCCTACTTCAACCCGCTGCAGTTCCGCGTGGGGGCCTAACTCTGCCAGAAGCTCCACTTATTGGCCCGGAATTGCTGTCCAGACATCCCAGACCATCTCTATGAGCACGCCGCGGCACCACCATCTTGATTGATGCGGTGGAACGGCCCGCTCCGACAGCATCATCGTGCTAAGACGTGGTCGTTGTTTGAACGCCACAAGGAGGGACCGTTCCATGAAACAGGTTAGCACCATCGGATTGGATTTGGCGAAGCACATTTTTCAAGTTCACGGCGCGGGTGGCGATGGCTCACCGGTGTTCAACCGGAGACTACGGCGCAGCGAGGTGCTGCATTTCTTCTCGAAGCAGCCGGCCTGCCTTGTGGGAATAGAAGCCTGTGGCAGCGCTCATTATTGGGCACGAGAGATTGCAGCTCTCGGCCATGAAGTGCGGCTCATCCCACCAGCTTACGTTAAACCGTTTGTGAAGCGTGGAAAAACGGATGCGGCGGATGCCGAGGCCATCAGCGAGGCTGTGACTCGCAAGACCATGCGCTTCGTTCCGATCAAAACGGCTGAGCAACAAGCCGCAATGATGGTCCTGAAGAGTCGCGCACTTCTGGTGAAACAGCAAACGCAGACGATCAACGCCCTGCGCTCGCATCTGGCCGAGTTGGGCATCATTGCCGCCGCTGGCCGAACAAAGGTCGAGGCGTTGGTTGCAATCGTACGGGATGTAGCAGATATCCGCTTGCCTGCGGCAGCGCGCCTCGCCCTGACGGCAATTGCCGATCAAATCGAGGCTCAGGCGGACCAGATTGACAAGCTCGAACGAGCCATTGTTGCTGCGGCAAAGACCGACAAGGACATGCGCCGACTGACTACGATCCCCGGCATTGGAGCCATTACAGCCGCGACCATCAAGGCGCGCTGGTGCCGGATCCCGGCGGCTTCAAATCCGCTCGTCACTTTGCTGCCTGGCTGGGACTGACGCCGCGACAGCATTCGAGTGGGGGCAAGGAGCGGATGGGACGTATCTCGAAGATGGGAAACCCCGAACTTCGGAGCCTCCTCGTTCTAGGGGCGACATCCGTCCTGCGAATTGCCCGGAAGGTCGATCGGACGCGGCCATGGTTGAAGGCGCTGCTCGCCAGACGTCCGTACAGGGTGGCAGCGGTCGCGCTGGCCAACAAGACAGCGCGAATTGCTTGGGCGCTCTTGAACAAGGGCGGGATTTACCGGTGTCCGGAGACGCTGGCGACGACTACGGCTGCCGCTTGATGAATACAGCGGCTGTCAAAGAGATCTGACCGGCGCGGGCCGGCAGAGGGCAAGGAGCAATAACAGGCGATGACCCCACGGGACGAAATCCCGGCATGAGTGAGGCTGGCGCGACAATGCGCTTCAAGCGCGTCTGATTGATTTAGCCCCTTGTGTCGCGGACTTCATCGAGGCCAGCGGTCATGCGCCGCGCTTTACAGGCCGTATACATGACCGCACCGCTCCCATGTGTGAAGTCGACTGAGAAAGTTCTTGCGCCCGCGGGCCGTTCCATACATGTCGCGCTATAAGTAGTGAGAACCTAGCCGCCGGCGGGCCCGTCCCCATATGGTCGTTCGTCCCGGACGTACATCCTGCTTTGCCCGGAATGGGTTTCGCCCTCCGCCAACACCGAGCACGGTCGGGTGAGTAGGCCGGAGTGATTTCACTGTCGCAGATCCGGGCGGGAGACTCTCGCCTCACCCCGCGCCCATTAAGGCAAGCTTGCCGCCGTCGCCAAGCTGCCAATGCACAAAGAGCCTGCGGTTCTCACGTCCCTTCTTAGCGCTTCCGGATGCCGAGCTCGGCACGCTGGTCACGCTCCCCTTTGGGCAGAGCGGCTCATATCGCCTTTGCGAGATTGACTTCTCAGCTAGGAAGCCACTGATCGAATCGCTGCAAAGATCACGCGTATGATGCGCGCCTGCGGGCAGCTAGGCTGCAGACATGGTTCTGAGCTAAAGATCACCAGGATTAGTAGGTTCGCTTATGCTGGTTTTCATGTACCTGACGATATGCGTGCTTTTGGAAACAATCGCCGTGCGAATTAGGTCACATCAAAACGTTCGATCGATGCGTCCCAGTTCTGCCCATCTGAAAGAGAGAGCGTTCTTCGGGCTATCAAGAAGCATGCGTCGCGCCATTTGCTAATGGAAGATGGCCGGAAAAATCATTGAGTCTATGGTCCATGCTAGAGCGCTAAAGTAAGGGCATAACCAACAAATCAAAGAAACTGTTACGAAGTATCTAGCGAGGTTGCGGTAATACGGGGCCATGAGATGCCCCCTTTCTGCAAAACTCGGTCAGATAGTCGTGTCAGCAATTCGCCGTCTTGAAAAGAATGCAGCTCGACGAAGGACAATGGTATGGCAGTGAGTGGCGTGGTCAATCTGTTGCAAGTGTCGCGCTTCCTTAATGTATATGATGCTGTAGCAGCTGGAAAAGGCATCGAACTGTCAATAGGATTTGACTTTCACGAGTACGTCAGGATCACAGCCTCCGCTTCAACAAAGGGGCCGACATATCCAAATTTCCAGCCAGATCGCTCGCCAATCAAACTCGGCGAAGGATATTGGATCAAAGGCGTTGACGAGAATGATGAGGTTGCCCTGTTAGAGGCTGCTCGACTTTATGATCTGTCGCGCACCAATCTTGCAGAACACCTTCATTCGCTGAAAGCCTTTTACGCTGAACCGGCTGTACATGCGCACCCTTCGGACCGATGTACTTGCACGGCACCTAGCGCGAAGAAGATAACAGGAAAAGTTGCTTATCATGGAGACCTTTGGGTCCGCAAAGACTTCAGAGGACAGGGCATAGCGAAGATCGCATCTGGGATAACTCGCGGCCTGTCTTTCGCAATGTGGGCTCCTGACTTCGTATGTGCCCTTGCACCGCGCTGGCGGATTGATAAGGGCGTTGTTGCGCAAAGCGGTTATGCACATTCTGAACCCGGGGGATCTATCTTGCGGTTGGTGGAATACAACATCGTTGATGAGGACTGGCTTGTTTGGGTAACGGGCGAAGAGGTGAGGAGCGAGATCTATTCGCAATCAAAGTAGATCTTACCCATCAATTTTGCTGCCTCAGAGAGGCTACTATTAAATCTTATATGCCGAACTAAGGCTAAGGTATCAGCGTGCCTTAAGCGCTCCAAATTGGTGGTGCAGGTTAAGGATGCCGGCAATGATGGGCTACTTTGGTTCGAGTGAACTTTGTCCAATGGCGCGGAGTAGGAATGAAAGCGATCATTAGCAGAGAGATAGGCGGTCCCGAGACGCTTGTTCTAGAAGAGGTCGACGATCCGCAGGCCTCCGTCGGCCAGATTGTCGTTCGCATCAAAGCCAGCGGAGTAAACTTTCCGGACGCGCTGATCATAGAGGACAGATATCAATTCAAGCCAAAGCGACCATTTTCTCCGGGCGGCGAGTTTTCCGGCATAGTCGAAGCGATAGGTGATGGCGTTTCATTATTTCAACCAGGCGATCGCGTCATGGGTTTTTCAAGGTGGGGCGCGATGGCGCAGAAAATTGCCATAAACGCGAGCCGATGTGCGCTAATACCAGACAAAATGCCGTTTGACGAAGCCTCCGTGTTCTTTTTGACCTACGGCACTTCCTACTACTCGTTGAAAGAGCGGGGTGACCTTAGAGACGGTGAAACTCTCCTGGTGCTTGGAGCCGCTGGTGGCGTTGGGCTTGCGACAATAGAGATCGGAAAAGCGATGGGAGCTCGCGTTGTGGCAGCCGTTTCTACACCAGCGAAGGCGAGAAAAGCCCGAGAGTGCGGAGCAGATCGAGTCGTAACATATCCACCTGGGCCGTTTGATGCATCATCCCGGAGAGATCTTGCGTTCCTGTTTAAAGCGGCTTGCGCTCCGGACGGAGCTCACGTCGTGTGTGACGTTGTAGGCGGAAACTATTCAGAGGCAGCTTTGCGCGCTATAGCTTGGAATGGCCGTTTCCTCGTTGTGGGATTTACGGGAGGCATTCCACAGATTCCGCTCAATCTTACTTTGCTTAAGAGTTGCAAAATCGTTGGGGTGTTCTTCGGGCCGTGGCTTGACCGCGGTGTCGACCGTTTTAGTCATACCGCGGTCAAGTTACTCGAGTGGTATCAAGCGGGCAAGCTACGACCTTCCATATCGGCGCGCTTTCCCTTGGAAGAAGCGGGCATTGCCATCGCCCAACTGGCCACTCGAAAGGCAGTCGGAAAGATTGTCGTTAATATAGATTGAGTTGAGCTGCAGCGTCGACTGGCAAGATAGCTCGGCGTCACTGTGGCATCGGCTCCGACCCGCACTCAGCGGAATTCGTTCTCTCCTTCACGTCAGCCATACGTCCGCTTCTCTTCTTCGCCAAATTGCTAAAGGAGCTACCTGCATGAGCCTGGATATGATTCTGATGGCCGCGCCCATGATTGCCCCTGATCTGAGGCCGGAAAACTGGACCATTTTTGGCTAGAGTCTGCGCTGCCGAATCCCCTCGGCTGGGAGGAGCGGACGACGATGAAGGCCTCGAAATTTTCGGACGCCCAGAAGGCGTTTATCCTGAAGCAAGGTACCGACGGGGTCCCGGTTGCGGACATCTGCCGCAAGGCCGGGATCAGCCAGGCGACCTATTTCAACTGGAAGAAGAAGTACGACGGACTGCTGCCGACCGAGATGCGCCGGCTGAAGCAGCTCGAGGACGAGAACGCCAAGCTGAAGAAGCTGGTGGCGGATCTGTCGCTCGACAAGGAGATGCTGCAGGACGTGATCCGCCGAAAGCTGTGAAGCCTGGTCGGAAGCGCAAGCTCGTCGACGAAGTTTGTGGTGAGTGGCAGGTGTCGATCCGCAAGGCCTGCGCGGCTCTCGAGTTCGACCGATCGACCTACCACTACAAGTCTCGTCGCTCCGGCCAGGCTGCCCTCGAGGATCGGATCAAGGAGATCTGCCATGTCCGTGTTCGCTACGGCTATCGCCGCGTTCACGTCCTGCTGCGTCGCGAGGGATGGCGTCACGGCCAGAACAAGACCCGCCGCATCTACCGCGAACTGGGCCTGCAATTGCGCAACAAATCGCCCAAGCGCCGGGTCAAGGCCAAGCTACGCGATGATCGTCACCCCGCGACACGCGCCAACGAGACTTGGGCGATGGACTTTGTTCACGATCAGCTGGCGACTGGCGGCAAGCTCCGGGTGCTCACCATCGTCGATATCTTCTCTCGCTTCTCGCCGGCGCTGGAGCCGCGGCTCACCTTCCGCGGCACCGACGTCGTGGAGATACTGGAAAGGGTTTGCAATGAAGTGGGATTCCCGGCGACGATCCGTGTCGATCAAGGCAGCGAGTTCGTGTCGCGCGATCTGGATCTATGGGCCTACCAACGTGGGGTCACGCTGGACTTCTCACGGCCCGGCAAGCCGACCGACAACGCCTTCATCGAAGCCTTCAACGGGCGCTTCCGGGCCGAATGCCTCAACGTCCATTGGTTCCTATCCCTTGCGGACGCCCAGGAAAAGATGGAGACTTGGCGCAGATACTATAACGAGGAACGGCCCCACGGGGCGATCGGCAATCGACCGCCGATTTTGCTGCAAAATCACGCCGGCGCAACCAGCCCGCCAACGTGATCAGAGGCGTAAAACTCTAGTTCCGGATGGTCCAAAGTTCGGTCTCGCTGCACAAAACTCCGAGACTCTAACCGCCGCTGGATGAAAATTCAGTGGCAGGTCACGCCCGTCAAAGAAGCATGATCAGTCCCGTCCTTGTCAATCTGTTCTTGCATTGTGCGTTCGACATGAATGCCTGTCTCAGGACAATGGGTAGATAGCACTTGGACGGCCAATCGCGTACCAGCCAAGGAGGCTAAAATGGATTTTTCCCGCTGCTGTGACCGCAGGGAGATAGTCGTCGAGCCGCTTAAAGGACACGACGACTGGTCGTTTTCCGGGTCTTCAGCATCCAAGACATGCCAACCAAGTTCATACCGGAGAGGGCACTCAGGCCCGGAAAATAACCGGAGGTGTCCTTGTTCACCACGAGTTGCTGTTGTCGAGCTGAACGCAATAACCCAGTGTACGATTGCGTGATCAGTGCTTATTCTCCGCAACGCGCGCGAGCAGTTCGCCGCAAGCCGTGCAAGGTCTTCACTCCTCCGCCAGCTCAGAACGATAAGCGTCGCACTGAACGAGATCCCGACTTTTAACGGCCTCGCCGAAGCAGGTCTTACGAAGGAGCAGCTCATCGCAAGTGTCCGAAACGCGGGAGTCCTTTTCGTTCAAGTCGGCTTTGTCGCTTTCGGCGCATCTTATCAAAGCCGCTTGTGTCAGAAGGGCGACATCGAGCGAGCCAGGTATTCCGCCTGACCGCAACGAAGCATATGAATTCGCAAAGCCGGTTGCACAGCTTTCTCTTGGCACGCCGATTGCTGGCGCGTGAGGATCCAATAATAGTACCGTCCAAACGGCGAACGTCTTCAGCCTATCTCGACAGCTCTTACAACGAATCCGATTGAGACGACAGGAAACGAACAGCAGGAGCAGGCGCCAAATGCTTTGTAAAAGCCAGAAGCTTCGAAGTTCGTACATTAGAGCATCACGCTTGCACCGCTGGTCTCACTGGGTGCGAGCGAACGGCTCGACTCCCGTGCCCGATATTTCGGGCGTTGCGTGTACGCGAGCCACCCCGAGTTCAATAAGTATGTGCAAGCGTTGCGGCCCCCCGTTTAGATTAGGAGGATCGCCCAGAGCAGACGATGAACCGTCGCTTGATCATGTTTGTCTTTGCGCCGCCAGTTTTCTGCTGATGAAATCAAAACGGAACCCTCTACCGTCGTGCTCAACCAACGTTGGGACGCCGCGCTTCCATATTGGTTTTACAGCCGGCCTGGAGAATCTTAGTCAGTTGAACCACGTGGTTCGCGACCAGCAAGCGGTCCAATAGCGGTATTGTCCAGGTCTAAATGACGGCCAAAAGAGTCTAACGCATGGATGCCGAGCGACGCTTCTAAAAAGTTTGCGCGGTCGTGCAAAGGAAAGGACCTGGCATGTTTATTATTGAGCTCCAGGCGAACGATATGCATGCTGCGCTCGGCCGGCTGCTCGACCAGACCCGCGTTCATAATCTTCGAATTAGTGCTGTCAGCGCTCGAATGATGGCGGACGGATGTCGGATTATGGCTTCCCTTGACATCGGAGACCGGGGCCCGGTGGATAAGGTCGCTCGTCGCCTTGAAACTATGGTCTTCGTCCTTTCGGTCGATGTACGAAGCAGTGCAAATTGGCTCAAGCCTGACATCGCGAACTAAAACTTGAAGATCCAGATGCCGTACGTGACTAACCATCCACGATTGATACTTTACATGCTCGAGCTAGGCGAGCGCCTGTGAGGCACGTGTGACTTCTTAAGCTCTCTATCTCGCAGCGACGAAACTCCTGGAACGCGAGGAAGCCGCACAGGTAGTGGGGAATCATGAGCCACCGTTGTCGCTGTGCAACACTACTCGAGCCAGTAGCTGAAGCGACGAGTCTCCTAGCAATCGTTTGCGTGAATTCGAAGCCTGGCGCCATCCGGCTCAGCCAACTTCGTTGCTGTGGGCCAAGAACCGCCTTGTGGGCCCGACATTCGCTCATCGCGCAGGAGTTTCCAGAGATGCACGAATGCTTCCCGCCTTGCATTCGGCAACTTAGTTTTCCTTATAGGAGGTCAGCAGCCGAGGCGCCGCATACGTGCTTGGTGGGGCTAAATCTGTGATTGACGAGCTTGCAACGGGTACTGCGCCCCTCTTGATCAAAGTTGATTGTCGGGTCAGCCCTGCAGCATCAATGCAGACGACGGCGACCGGCGCTGTGGGTCTATGATCTCCGCTTCGCGTTCGAGCGCGCTGATCGACGGCGTCTATTTACTGAGTGCAAAATAACTATAATCAACGAGCGGGTCGTGTCCCCGGTGGTGGTGTAGCTCGGTAGAGCAAAGCCGCCCGGACGCGCGCCTCCAACAGCGCCGTAGCGGGCGGGCGGCTTTGCGGTGGTCACCGGCAGTTCTCCGGTAGGATCGGGTTGCGACACGCCAACGCAACCGAGGAACCACCGATGACCGACGATATGATGAACCTGCGCACACTGGTAGAGAAGACCCTGATGCGGATCTGTGGCGCGAGATGATCGGCTTTGCTGCCCACCGCCTGATGGAGCTGGAAGTCGAAGGCCAGACCGGAGCGGCCTACGGCGAGAAGAACCCCGAGCGTCTGGCCCAGCGCAACGGCTACCGGGACCGGATCTGGGAGACCCGCGCCGCGCGGTCGAACTGCGCATTCCCAAGCTGCGTAAAGGGTCCTACTTCCCGGGCTTCCTGGAGCCGCGCCGGATGGCCGAGAAGGCACTCACTGCCGTGGTTCAGGAAGCATATGTGCAGGGCGTCTCGACCCGCTCAGTCGATAACCTGGTGCAGGCGATGGGGATGAGCGGCATCTTCAAGAGCCAGATGAGCCGGCTGTGCGCGGAGATCGACGACAAGGTGAAGGCCTTCCTCGGCCGTCCGATCGAGGGCGACTGGCCGTATCTATGGATCGACGCCAACTACGTGAAGGTGCGCCAGGAGGGGCGCATCGTGTCGGTCGCGGTGATTGTCGCGGTCGGCGTCAACAGTGACGGCCGGCGCGAGATTCTCGGCGTGGATATTGGTCGCCGCGCGAATACAGTGGCGCAAGGTCTCTGATCAGCTGTTGTAGGCCTACGCTGGCCCACGACGGCTGCCTTTCTGTTGCGGATATCCGGCTTGAAGCTGCATCGCGCGGGTCTTGATGGCGACCAGTGCCGGGCGCGCCCACAAGTAATCCTCGCCCTTCGTCAACAAATGCCAGCAAGGCACGGTGAGCTTCCGGGCCACGGCCACCGCGGCGATCTGATGGCCGCGCCGGGCGCGGATGCGCACGAAAAACGCTTGCAGCGGACCGGGCGCCTTGGCCGCTGCCCAGGCCGCCTCGACCAGCATGGCGCGCGCGTGACTGCGGCCGATCTTGCTGATGCGGCTGTGATGGGCGGCGATCAAGGCATTGCGCGACCGCGAGATGTTGATTGCCGCCCAGGCAGAGCAAAGTTACGAGCGCTTGGTGACGCAGCCGAAGCTGGCTGGCTTCCTCAACGAAGCCGAGACCGACGACCGCCAAGTTGACAATCTGCGGGCGGCCGGGTACCTGCCGCAGATCTGGACGCCTGACGCGGAGACGTAACGCAAGCGTCGGCTGGTGGCGCGGCGCTACCAGGTCGTGCGACGCCCAGTCCGGACTGCCGCACCCGGGGGTTCAGCCCGAAATAGCTCACCAGCACGAGGTCGCCCGCGCACGTCCTCGCCTACATGACGTTCCGCCGCAGCATCGAACCAAGCTGCACTTCACGGATGGACAAGCGATTTTTTCGTGACCGAGATGACGATTGCAGAAATCGCGTACGTCCATTCTTTTGTTCGGCTGCGCCGCGGGCCCATTCTTCCGTCCCGGCCACCGATCTCGCGGCCGCCGCGCGCAGGGGCGGTCAAGGCTGGCCGCGTTTGCGGCCACCGCAAGGCTTGGCCTTGACCGGCCCGAGCACGGCGGCATGCTGGCGTGGAACGGGACTGCAATCCTGGCTGGCACTTGCCGTCAGGCGGGATTATCCTTTGGCGGGGCTGCAAGCGCCACCAGGCCCTATTTTGTCCTGCCGAGGGCTGTTGAACCGGCTGATGTCGCCGATCGCCGCCATGATGCCGGCGGCGGCACCACGCTTCGCCAGGCGAGCGTGCCGGCATCGATCTTGTTGGTCTTGACGTGAGCCTGGGCGATCGCTTTCACCTGCAGCGGATTGGCGATAATTACCCGTGCCACGAACGGCGCCAGAACCCGCGACACGGCCATGCTGTTGGCGGTCGCTTCGACCACCACCTCATCACTGGCTAGCAGGGTCTTGCCAAATCCCTCCAACGCAGTCCGCGTCATATCAATGCGGCCCGCATGTCGGAGCCTACCATCCTCCCAAACCACCACCTCCCCGAAAGTTCGGTGGACGTCGATGCCAATCACCCGTCGCATTCGCACCTCCTGCCAATCAGACCACATGACGGGAGCTACGGGCGACACGACAACTACGGATTCGCGCTCTCAGCGCAACCGGGCGACTCGCAGAGGCGGCCAGCTCTAACTCGAGCTCGCGGCTCATCGTATGCATCGGCCTGCCCGCACCTTCGTGCTCCCGGTGCCTCTGTCCCGATGGTCGCACCATAAGCTACGATCTTGAATATCGCAGCGGAACAGATCTCATACCGGTTACCAACCCGATCGAACGCCTCAATGGCGAGATCAAGCGGCGGACCGAGTTGGTCGGCATCTTCCCCAACGAGGATGCCATCGTCCGCCTCATCGGAGCGATCCTGCTCGAACAGAACGATGAATGGGCCTTCCAGCGTGCCCGCTACATGACACTAGAAATCATCGCCCGCGTTGGGCGATGATCCCGCCGTCAGCTTCCCGGCAATCGCCAGCTGACCGATCCGGCCCATGCCGGCGAACGCGGTGAACTGCACTCAGCTACACCACGTCACGGGAGTACGTCATGCCAAGCTGATGATTGCTTGTGGGTGCAAGTCCCATCCGGCCAAAGCCCTAGCAGGCAAGCCGGGACCGAGTCTTGCGGGCGTCGTGGTAACGCGGGGTCTGAAGTGTAGACAGGAGCCATGCGGGGTGCGGGAATGAGCCTCGAAAGGTGGAAGTTCGCGGAGGCCGAGTGCGTTCCCTAAGCACGAAGGCAGCACGAGCACCGTCCATAGGCGAGACGATGCCGCTCCGTCGGGGTCGATGGTCGGCTCACGCATGGAAGGTAATCATCGGAACATGAGAGGCCCGACCGGGTCCATTGGCTTGGTCTCCAGTGGGGGACAGCGGCACGGCATTGCCAGAGCCGCGGTCCGAGCCGAGGTCGGGAGTCGGACTGGTTCGTAGTACCTGTGAAGTCGTCGGAGGTAACGAGACGCATGGAGGGAAGGGACCAGCCCGAGGGGAGCTTGCGCGAGGAGGCCAGGGTGCGGACGCAGAGCCGGGTTACCTTGCTGCCAAACCTCGGGCGGGTGAACGCGGCGGCCAAGCAGGCTGCCCAAACCCGGTTCACGGCCCTGCTGCACCACATCGATGAAGACGCTCTGCTTCGGGCGTTTCGGCGACAAAAGCGGCAGGCCAGCGCGGGGTCGATGGGGTGACGGTGGCGAAGTACGAAGAAGGGCTCAGGGATAACATCCGCGACCTCTGCGCACGGGTCCACACTGCTCGTTACCGGCCACAGCCGGTGCGGCGCGTCTACATTCCCAAAGCCGACGGCGGCAAGCGGCCTCTCGGTGTGCCGGCGCTCAAGGACAAGATTGTCCAAAGCGCGGTGGCCGAGGTATTGAGCGCGTTCTACGAGGTCGACTTCCTCGGATTCTTCTACGGCTTCCCGGCCGGGGCGGAATCCTTATATGGCGCTTGATGCCCTGCATACGGCGATCATGAGCCAGCGCGTGAACGGGTTGCTCGATGCCGACATTCGCAGCTTCTTGGACGTGGCGTCATACTACACCTTCAGTCTTTTTGAGAGGGTCGAAGAGGTCCGGATCAACTGCAGGTATTTGAATTCGTATACCTTTTGCCCGTCCGCGATAGACGTGAACGGCCTTAAGCTCGCCGCGCTTTACACGTTGCAAGATGGTCTTCCGCGAGACGCCGAGTAGATTCATGGCCTTGAACATCTTCGCGTAACCTTCGGGCGCGCTCTCCACAAAGCGCGACCGCAACTCGTCATTGATACGGATGCGCCACGGCGCGCCAGGTGTGATCTGCTCTCCGGCAATGAAGCCATCGTTGAGGCGGCGATGCAAAGTAGAGGGTGCGATCCCGAGAGCGCGTGCTGCTTTCTCGATCATCATGCACTCGCCGTCCTGCACTTGCTGTTTCGGCTCGAAGCACGGGATCTCCCAGTGCGTCCGCAGGCTCCACACACGATTTGCCGTAAACGACAGTCCTGTGGCCGTTGTACGGCCTTGGCGATTGAGGATACCGGCGATCTTGGTGTCGGGATGATGTGCAGCCAGTCGCCGCAGCAGATCGATCGTATCGTCGGCGGTGCGGATCGGCGATGGATGCGAGTGCGGCAATGGGACATTAACTTCACTGAAGAGACCGCCGCGCCAACGCAGCGTCACGTGAGCGTTGTATTTATCGCGCTCGACTCTCAAGGTGACATCGTCGAACAGCGTGCGGAGCAACTCCTTGCGATCGCTCGTCGTGGGAGCGAACCAGATGCGCTTGAGGTCTTTACCGAGTGCAAGGATCGCGGCGCGTTCTTCATGCGTAAGCGAGCGCGGTCGGGCATGTTCGCGATCCGAGAGTTCGGATTCGGCAGTCTTGAGTTCCAGCACAGCGCTCTCCCATTCTGCTTCGAGTCCACGCGCGACGAGTCTATTCTCCGGGTCCACAGCGCGATAGCGTCGCTCGGCGCGCTGCGCGTTGTAGCGCGCAGGCTCGACGTCGCGACGGAACTGCGCGAGAGCCGTCTCGTGATCGGCGTCGAATTGCTCGATCGCCTGGAGCGAGGCTTCCAGGCCTGCGGGCGCGAGAGCCGCAAGGAACGCTTCGGCAACAGCCGCATCGATCTGCACACCGCCGATGTTGAGGCAGTACTGACCTCGGCCGTTGACGATGTTCTTGCCGGCGCAGCGATATCCGGGCGCCGAGAACCGGCCGCTGTAGTGTACGGCCAGGAGCCAACCGCAGTGTCCGCATACGGCGAGGCCTTGCAGGAATGCTGCGCCTTCTCTCACGGCACCCCGCTCTGGTGCGGTCGAGGACGGATGTTCTGCGCCAGGCGCTTCTGGTTTGCTTCGAAGGTATTCCAATCGATGTATCCGACATGATGGTCACGAATGAACACCGGTCACTGCTCGCGGTCGCGTTGTCTGATACGTTTTCGGATTCGACCGCCCGCATCGAGATAGCAGGTCTGCTGGGTGCGGCCATACACATAAACGCCGGCATAGAAAGGGTTGGGGAGGACCTGGTGGATCTTTGTAAGTAGGGGCGACCCAGCGGAGATCGACAAGGCTGTTGGAGTGCAGCGGAAAGCGCAAGCCGTGCGAGCGGAACCACAGCCACACGCGTCGTGCCGAGCCGAATTCGGCAAAGCGGTCGAAGACAGCATGGATCGCGGTTTGCACCGACTCGTCAGGATGCAACAGCCTCCCCGTCGGCGTCGCCCCGTACCAGACCCACCGGCAGCCCGCGGTGCAGTTCTCCGCGTGCGGCCTTGTTGCGGATTGCCACCGAGCAGCCGCGCACGCAGCACATGCAGCTCTGCCTCTGACATCGTACCTTTGAGCCCGAGCACCAGGCGGTCATTGAACAAGCCCGGATGATATATCCCATCTCCATCACCGATGAGCGTGTGGGTCAGGCCACATAGATCGAGCAGACGGTACCAATCAGCATTATTGCGCGCTAGTCGCGAGACTTCCAAGCCGAGCACGATGCCCATCTGGCCGAGGCCGACCTCCGCTGTCATGCGCGCGAAGCCGTGCGTTCGGAAGGGCCGGAACCGGAAATACCGAGGTCCTCATCGATGACCTTCACCTGATCGCGTCGCCAACCAAGTCGCGCGGCGCGTTCGGCTAACTCGTACTGACGGGCAGTGGACTCGCGATTATGCTCGACCTGCGTCGTACTGGACTGACGCACGTAGACGATTGCGCATCGGCAGAGGTGCTCAGCAGTGATCTTGCTCAGTTCGTTCATCGTTGTGATCTCCGGCAGTGGCGATTGCTCGGGCGATTAGTCGGGCGAGTCGCAGCACGAGATGTGCGCGCTGCTCTTTATCCAGGGCCTCCCATACGGGTACCGCACCGTGCTGAGGTGGTGGGTCGAGAAAGCTTAGCTGCTGCATGGCTGTCCTCCGATTCCGGTGGCAGGACAGTATGCGCGGCATCCAATTGCCGCAGCAAGGCGTCGACGATCGTCCGGGCGTGGAGCAGCTCGGCGTGGGAAGCCAGGAATGCCGCTCGAGCGCATTGCGGGCTTGCACGCGGTAAATGTTATGCGATAGGCAGATCTGTCCACGCGGCCGGCACAAGGGCACGGGTACCATCGGGCAGTACAAGCGTCCGATGAAGTTCGCCTCGTCGATGACACCAGCCAAGCACATTAGGTGCAGATCCCTCAAAGGGATGGCGCGACCGAACGATGGTTACTGATCGGGATAGTCGTCGAGATGATGAGCTCGGTGGTGGGTAGTCGGTCGAGTAGTCTTTCGACTCCGTCGACCACGAGTGGCTGCTGCGGACGGTGGCGCACAGGATCGCCGATCCTCGTATCCTACGGCTCATCGAGCTGTGGCTGCGAGCTGGCGTTCTTGAGAGCGGCGAGAAGCAAGAGACAGACAGGGGCACGCCGCAAGGGGCAGGCATGGCTCCCTGAACGCAAAAGATAACTTTGTGGTGGAGGAGCGGTCACAGAACTATCGGTGGCGTCGGGCGTCTTTCCACCCGGAGGGGTGGGTGGGAGGGGATGGAGTGGCGGATGACGATCTTGTCGTCGCCGACGAGGACTTCCTTCACGAGAAGGCGCAGCACGCGTTGGCGTTCGATTATATCGAGCGCACCGACGGACGAGCGCAGGCGGTCGAGGAAGCTCGTCACGGATTCGGCGAGACGTAGACAAACTTCCTGCTCCTTCGATTGGTCTTCGATCGCTTGCAGCTCCAACAGGCAAGCCTGTTCGCGGCTGCGCAAATCGGGCATGCGACTGCGCAGCTCTTCAAGTGAGAGAAGACTCTCCTGATAGGCCGTGAGGAGACGCTCGATGCTTTTCCGGGAGCGCGCAAGATCGCGGCGAAGCGTTTGCTCGTGGCGCTGTGTGGGATCGGCGTTGCGCGCCGCCTTGAGCCGGCGCTCAAGTTCGTCTTCGATTAGGTGTCGGTCTTCAAGTAAACGCGCGATCTCTTTCCATACCACCTCGTCCAGCAGATCCTGGCGCATCCGGCGACTGTTGCAGACCGGCCCGCCTAGCCGGCGCCAGCCGTCCGAGCCCAAGCAGCGGTAGTAATGGATGGTTCGAGCGCTCGATCTGGTGGAGGTGCGATAGAGCCCATAGCCGCATTTGGCGCAGCTCAACAATCCTTGCAGGGCGCTCGGCGTGATCGTGCGTCGCGGGGCATGCTTCTTGTTCGCGTCCAAAAGCTCATTCGCCAATGCGAAGGTCTCTTCGCTAATGATGGTCGGCACAGGGATTTCGATCCACCCCGTGCGAGGAAGTTCATGATTGGCGCTGTTGCGAGGCGCGACGCTGCCGCGCAATCGCAATGGCCGCGTCACGCATGGCGCTTCCCTCGTCGCGACCGCTCCAGGATTTGCGCGCGTTCGTACTCGGCGATCATGCCCTGAAACTGCAGCAGGAGCTCGTCTTCCGGCGTCGCCGTCCGTCTCGAGCGAATGAACAAGACCTCGACGCCGGCGCGCCCGAACTCTTCGATAAGAAGGATTTGATGCGCATAGCGCCGGCTCAGCCGATCGGGAGCATAGACGAGCACGGCTTGGATCCGTCCTTCTGCGGCGAGATCGCGCAGTCGTTCAAGCCCAGGGCGCAACAAACTCGCGCCGCTATAGCCGTCGTCTTCGATCACCCATTCCGCCGGCACGTCGCAGTCCTGCTCGCGCGCGAAAGCGATCAGCGCGCTCGTCTGACTGGCGATCGTGTTCTCCTCCTTCTGTTTGTCCGACGACACTCTGGCGTAAATCGCGGCGTCTTTCATCTTCGCCTCCCGTCACATCGGCACCGGCGCGCGCGAAGCGCACCTGATCTGGAACGAGAATTTCGTAAACCTGTTCAAGTTTGACGGCGACGAGGCGATCGAACGCAAATTCGAGTCGAACGTCGCGCTTTTTTCGCCGCTCAGCCATGTTCGCGGACAGACGCGAGATAAGCGGCCACCGCTCGGCGCATCACCTCGCTTGCCGAAAGCCCGGAAGCCGCCGCGTGCGCCGGGAGTTTTTGGGCGAGATCGGCCGGCATCTTCAGGGCGAGCGTCACAGATGGCTGCGGCGCGGAAAGGAGTGGCTCCTTCCTTTTGGCCACTTCGAGATAGCGATAGGCTTGCCGCAGCGACAAGCCCCTTTCGTGCGACAGCGCCAAGGCCGCCTCCGCCATGCCGATTTTCTTCGCGAGCAAGCGTCGCGCCGCCCTCAGCCGTTCGGCTTTCTGCGCTTGCGTCGATCGAATCATATGACATAATGGTATTACCTTTTGCGTCTCAAATCGACAACGGCCCCATCGCGCCAGCCGGTGATGACGCGTTCAAAGCGGAAGTTATCTTTTGCGTTCAGGGAGCCAGCAGCCCGCTCCTTGCCAACATCTTCCTGCACTACATCCTCGATCTCTGGATCCACCGATGGCGTCGTCGCCAGGCACGCGGCCGCATTGTGACCGTGCGCTATGCGGACGACTTCGTCATCGGCTTCGAGAGCAGGGCCGATGCGCAGGAAATGCTCTTGGCCCTCAAGGCGCGGCTAGCCAGCTTCGGCTTGACGCTCCATGAGGACAAGACGCGGTTGATCGAGTTTGGCCGGTTCGCGGCCCTCTCGCGTCAGCGGCGCGGCGAGCGGCGGCCAGAAACCTTCGCGTTCCTGGGCTTCACCCACTACTGCGGGCGGACCCGGGATGGCCGGTTCATCGTGAAGCACAAGACGGAAGGGAAACGCCTGACGCGGAAGCTGACGGCGTTGCGCCAGGACGCCTGGTGGCTCATGCACGCGCCACTGGCCAAGCAGCACGAGTGGTTCGCCGCCGTGCTGCGTGGGCACTATGGCTACTATGGCAGGCCGCACAACTATCCAGCGCTCAACGGCTTCTACCGGGAAGTGCGTGGGACCTGGCTGCGCTGTCTGAGACGCCGCAGTCAGAAAAGCCGGCGCATGGGCTGGCTGGAGTTCGAGACCCTGACGGCACGCTTCCGACTGCCAACTCCACGCATCACTCGAACATGGGCGCAGGCGCGGATATGACGCGGGTTACTCTCGGGAAGAGCCGGGTGCGGGAAAGCCGCCCGCCCGGATCTGTGAGGGCAAAGCCAAATGGCCGAGCTACTCGACCACGATCAACGAGCGATTTGCTGCCAGGTTAGTATTGAACTTGAATGAGTATCGCCTAGTTGGTCGAAGTAGCCGAGCCGGCCCCTCTTGAAAGCCGATGACCAATGACGGAATGGTCCAGGATCGCCGGCGAATGGCACTGTGACTGCTATACTTAGGAAAGGGAGGGGCAGATCATGCGCGCTTTGTCAACTACTATCTCCGGGAATTGATCTCGATGACCGGAGCGCGTCAGCTATCCATTGACGATCGTGGGCAAGTTGAGATGAACAGCGGCCGAGTAAAGTCGTGGTTAGGCAGGCAACGAATGGTGGCTCGGGTAAGCGCTGCACAAGGAATCTGTATACAGGATCAATCGCAAGCACTCCTCGTCAATGTTGATCACGGCGCTAAGTGCTCGAAGTCCGATATGCTACGCATCCAAGTCTGCTCGAATGCTGAACTCTCGTTTCTCATGGAGGTGCATGACGGATTTTCTGCCGCTATCGCCGAGCGTACAGGCTTCGAAGGGTTGTGGACGTCGGCTACATCAATTGCCTGCTCCCTTGGATATCGCAATGCCAGCAAACCTTCATGGAATCAGGTTATGCACATAATCGAAAGAATCGTCGGCTCGACTGAACTGCCGGTTCTCGTTGATGGAGACGTCGGTCTTGGTAATGCAAATAATGTGGGAGTTATCGCCCACGAGTTGCGTCGCTGTGGCGCTGCAGGCCTAGCACTGGAGGATAGCTCGAGGCTTAAGACGAGGCAGCTTGTACGCGAGCAATATCGTGGAGCAGATGTCGACAAAATCTGCAGCCGCGTGCGTGCAGTAAGAGACGCAGTCCGAAATGGTTTGGTCCTCGTGGCGGGCTTTGAGGCACCGGACGACGAATATGGAATAAAGGAAACGATGCTGCGAGCTCTCGATTGCGCAGAAGCGGGTGCCGATGTAATCCTTCTTCGCTCATGTAAGCGTGCCGTGGAGGGGATAGTTTCGTTCTTGCATGCGTGGCGGAGTTCGCTGCCCATTGTAGTGGTTCCAGCACAAGACGATCCAATGACGCTCTTTGCTTCTCTAAATGTTCCATTATCTGCGATTATCTGGGGAAATCACTCGATGCATGCTGCGATAAATGCAACAAGAAAGCTCCGATGCCACCTCGCGATTGACGAGAGTGCCGCAAGCATAGAACGCAACGTCGCTATCGCCGACGATTTGACTGAGCTTTTGATGTATGACGAACTAGCACGTGCGCAAGCACGATTAATGTCGCGAAGATGACCTCTCCTTTACGCATGAATGGGAGCTAAAGCTGATTAAACCCGTCAACTTCTTAGGGCGGAGATCAGTCAGGGCGACGACAAGATCGACACCTCGCAAGTTTGAAGGCGGCTCCAAGGAATAGAGCAAGACGCACTCTTAGATGATGCGCTCCAATGTTCCACCTTGCGATGCGAATTGCTTCGATCATTTGCGAGCGCGAGTTGATCGAACGCAGATAGCGCATCGTTCTAGCCTTTAGCGCGCAGCAGCCGGCGAGAGCAACCGCGTGCCGGCGGTTTGTCTCTAAGCCAGCGGCCGGCGTCCTCGGAATCCCGACCTCAACCCGAAGCGGGCCGGCCACCGAAAAGAAATGCGCACCACCAAGCGGCTGGTGATCCATTGGACGACTGGCTCATGTCGGTCGCCGACGTGTCGCCATTGCCGAATAGACGAATCTCTCTCATCCATCTGTTTTCCGTGATCGGGGTGGGGCTTTTCCGCTTTTTGCGATCTCCACCCAACAAGTGGTGATCTGTCCGGCCCGTTCTCCTGTGATGAAGATAGGCTCGGTACGCTGGGGTAACCCGCAGACGTGCAGTGAAGGACGACCTCAGAAGACTAACATACGGCCTTGCGAGAGGTGCAATCTAAGACAGCATCGCAAATCGGGGGGAAATAACTGCGCTAACCCCGCATTGATTTGCGCCAAATGGCATTCGCAATCAGGCTGATTCGTATACGTGCGGCCTTCCCGAATGAGGAGCTAATAGGAGAATTGATGTGCCTTCGGCCTAAAGGGCGTTGAATCTGCATGAAATCAGGGGCTTTTGCATGGTCTCTGAAATTCTTTTCTGCCGCAAGGCGACGAGTTCAATCGCGGACATCGCCGAAGCAATTCTACTTTCGAGCGGCCGTCGCCCTGTTGGGTAACGAACAAATGTTGTGCGGCCATATTGTTCGAGTGCAGCCGCCATAAACGGGCTAAGCGCGGCTGCAAGCGCGTTGCACAGGAGCACGCTGGCGCTGCCGCCTTTGGATTTGGGTCCTGCGCCGTTGTGACGCGCCCGATCGGCGCGGTCGCTGGCGTAATGATTGGCTGTTCCGTTAGACCGTGTTGGAGGCGCTTGAATGGCCCGGACATGCGTAGCGGAAGCAACGCAGTATTTTCGGTACGCTACGCCTGCCATGACGATATTGAGAGGGCAGTGAGGTGGAGCGCGCTATCCCGCCCCCGGCCGCAACCGAACGACCATCCGCGCAATCAGTGCCGCGACCTCTGCGATCCTGGGGCCGATGCGAAACTCCGGTCCCGCGACAACAACCGAGAGCCTGCGGTCGCCGATCGGCAGCGGGATAGCCGCTCCCGCAAGGTCGCGGCTGTAATCGGCAAAGCTCTGGCAGTAGCCACGTTCGATCGAATTGCGCAGCTCGGCCTCGACCGCCTCGATGCTGATCGGCGTCGAGGGGCCGTATTGCTTGAACTCGATCTTGCGATAGACGGAGTCGCGCTCGTCCGGCGAATATTGCAGCAGCAGCGCGCGGCCGCTTGCGGTGGCGTGGATCGGCACGCGGTGGCCGATGGTGGCGAAATAGCGGATGGCGGCCTTGGATTCGACGACGTCGATGAACACGGCCATCACGCCCGCCGGCGCCACGATCGACGCCGTCTCGCCGGTCTCGACGGAGAGGTCGGCAATCAGCTGATGCGTCCATTGCGGCAGCGGCTCGTCCTCGGAGATCATTCGCGCCATCGCCAGCCACCGCGGCGTCGGATAGAAGCCGGCGCGGGGACGTGGTTCGTAGAGATAGCCCTTCTCCGACAGCGTCGCGAGCAGGTTGAACGTCGACGAGCGCGGCCAGCTGAAATGATCAGCGATCTCGGCAAGCGTCGCCGGCTTCCTCGTTTGCGCGAAGAATTCCATGATCTCCAGGACGTTGGCGGCTTGGCGAACGATCATGGTGGGCTTTGCGTCCTGCTCTAGCTCTGGCCGAGGATCTTCTTCGCGGCGCGAAGATGCGGCTTGTCGATCATCTGGCCGTCGAGGCGCAGCGTGCCGGAGTTCGGATTGCTCGCGAATGCTGCAATCACCTTCTCCGCCCAGATGCGTTCGGCGTCGGTCGGATCGAACGCCGCGTTGACGACGTCGACGTGCTTGGGATGAATCAGCGCCTTCGCCGAAAACCCGTCACGGCGCGCTGCGCGCGTTTCCTGCTCGAGGCCGGCGAGATTGTCGATATCGGTATAAACGGTGTCGATCGGTGCGACCTCGGCTCCGGCCGCCGCCATCAGGCAGAGATCGCGCGCGAGGCGATAGGGGCTATGGAACACGCCGCCTGACGCCTTTTCGGTGGCGCCGAGCGAGGCCGAAAGGTCCTCCGCGCCCCACATCAAGCCTGCGAGGCGAGGGGAGCAGCCCTTGTAACTGCCGAGGCCGAAGATCGAGCTGGCAGTTTCAGTTGCGACGCAGACGATGCGGGTAGCGCCGACCGCAATGCCGGCGGCCGCTTCCAACGCTTCGAGCCATGTCGCGACCAGCCGCACATCGTCGCCACCTTGCGATTTCGGCAGCACGATGCCGTCAGGCTTTCCCGGCATCACTGCGGCAAGATCGGTCAGCGTCATGCCGGTGTCGAGTGCGTTGACGCGGACATAGAGCTGGTGCGGGCCAGGGCGGCTCTTCAGCATCGCCAGCGTCAGGGTACGCGCCTCCGGCTTCTTGTCGGTGACGACGGAATCTTCGAGATCAATGATCAGCGCGTCGGCCTTGCCTTCGCTCGCCTTCTCGAATTTGCGCGGGCAATCCCCTGGTACGAACAGCATGGAACGCATCAGACCGGCCTCTTGTGCATCATCGCCATGCGGCGGCATTTGCCGACGATCTCGTCACTCTGGTTCAAGGCATGATGCTCGAACTCGACGATGCCCGCCTTCGGGCGCGATTTGGATTCCCTCAACGAAAGCACCTTCGTCGTCGCCCGCAAGGTGTCGCCATGGAAGACCGGCTTTGGGAAGGTCACGTCGGTCATGCCGAGATTGGCAACGGTTGTGCCCATGGTCGTATCATAGACCGTCATGCCGATCATGATGCCGAGGGTGTAAAGGCTGTTGAAAATGCGCTGGCCGAACTCGGTCTTTTCCGCGAAATGCGCGTCGATGTGCAGCGGCTGCGGATTGAGCGTCAGCAGGCTGAACATGGTGTTGTCCATTTCCGTGACGGTCCGGGTCAGCGGATGCCGGAACTCCTGGCCTACGGAAAAGTCCTCGAAATAAAGTCCGGCCATCGCGGTTTCCTCCCTGTTGTCTTGCGATCTGGCCAGCGCCTGCCGCTTAAGGCGGCGCCGCCAGGTTAACTGCCTTTTTCTCTGCGAGCTGCTTGATTTCGTCGGCCGAGAAACCGGCCTCGCGCAGAATGTCGTGGCCATGCTGGCCGAGTGTCGGCGCCGGGCCTGCCGGCTCCGGCTGAGTCACGCTCCAGGTCGAGGGTACGCGCATCTGGCGGATGCGGCCTTCCACGGGGTGATCCACCGTTTTGAAGAAGTCGATCGCCTGCAGATGCGGATCCTCGAGGATTGTCTCCAGCGTGTGCATCGGCATCACCGGAATGTCGGCGCGTTCCAGTAGCTCACGCCATTCCGCCGAGGTGCGCGTCGCGAAGATGTGGCCGATCTCCTCGTAGATCTCGTCGATATGCTTGGTGCGCGCGGCGTGGTTTGCAAAGCGCGGCTGCTCGAGGAAGTGCGGCTGCCCGATCGCCTCGAAGAAGCTGCGCCAGTGCTTGTCGTTGTAGATGAGCACGCAGAGATAGCCGTCGCTGGTCTTGTAGGGCCGGCGATAGCGCGAAAGCAGGCGGGCGTAGCCGCCATGGTCGAGCGGGGGATCGTAGGTGAGACCGCCGAGATGATCGACCAGCACGAACTCCGTCATGGATTCGAACATCGGCACGTCGATACGCTGGCCCTGGCCGGTGCGGCTCTGATGCATCAGCCCGCCCATGATGGCGTTGACCATCATCAGACCGACGATGCGGTCGGCGATGGTGACGGGCACGTAGCGCGGCGTGCCGTCGCCGGCGGCAGCCAACAGCGTGGGGATCGTGGTGGCGCCCTGGATCAGATCGTCGTAGGCGGGCTTGGCGGCGTAGGGGCCGGACTGGCCGTAGCCGAACGCGCCGACATAGACGAGAGAGGGATTGATTGCAGCCAGCGTCTCGTAGTCGAGGCCGAGCCGCGCCATCGCCTGGGGGCGCACATTGTAGACGAGCGCGTTGGCGCTCTTCGCCAGCCGCAGCAGCGTGTCGCGCGCTTCGGGCTTCTTGAGGTCGAGCACGATGCTGCGCTTGCCGCGATTGGCGTTGTGAAACATCCCGCCCATGCCCGGTGTACGGCCGGGACCGATCTGGCGAACGATGTCGCCCTCGGGGCTTTCGACCTTGATGACGTCAGCGCCCATGTCCGCCAGCACCTGCGTGCCGTAGGGGCCCATCAGCACCGAGGTCAGATCGAGAATGGTGAAGCCGGCGAGCGGTCCCATGGAGCCTCGTGGGATAAATTCATATAGGTGGAATTAGAATTCAGAGATTGTCGGTGTCAATTCGTCCCGTCCGGCTCGAAGTGCATGGCGCCATGCATAGTTCATGTACTTGACAGATAAATTCACATATATGTACATTTTCCTCAAGTAAGAAATGGAGCGAGGGCCGAATGGCTTGGCAGCGAGCGGCTGTCGCCTTCGGCGCGGGACGCGTCAGGGAGAACGAAATGAAGAAGAACTTCGTGTGGGCTGCAGCCGCGCTCGCGCTGTCGTTGCCGGTGTCGACAATGTCGGCGCAGGCACTCGAGCTGAAGGTCGCTGATAGCTTTCCCGCCGGACATTATCTCGTCCGCCTGATGCTCAAGCCCTGGATGGACGACGTCACCAAGCGCACCAACGGCGCGGTGACCTTCACCTATTATCCGAACCAGCAGATCGGCAAGGCGGCGGACATGCTGCGCCTGACACAGTCGGGCGTGGTCGATATCGGCTACATCGGACCGTCCTATGTGTCCGACAAGATGCCGCTGTCGGAAGTGGCGCAACTGCCGGGTGCGTTTGCGACCAGCTGCCAGGGCACGCTCGCCTACTGGAAGACTGCGCGCGAAGGCGTGCTGGCCAAGCAGGAATACGCACCGAACAAGATCAAGCTGCTGCTGGCCGTGGTGCTGCCGCCCTACCAGGTGTGGACCGTCAAGTCGAAGGTCGAGACCACAAAGGACATGCAGGGCCTGAAGCTGCGCACCACCGGCGGCGCGCAGGACCTCACGCTGCGCGCGCTCAATGCCGTGCCGGTGCGTATGGCCGCGCCCGATGCTTATGAGTCGCTCTCGCGCGGCGCGATGGATGGCCTGCTGTTCCCGCTCGACAGCGTCGTGGCCTATGGCCTCGACAAGCTGGTCAAGCACGCGACCGAAGGCGTCAGCTTTGGCAGCTTCATCGTTGCCTATTCCATCAACCAGTCAGTTTGGGACAAGTTGCCCGACGACGTGAAGACGGCGATGAACGAGGCCTCCGAGGCGATCACGCCCAAGGCTTGCGCCGACGTCGACAAGGAAGGTGCGGTCACCAAGAAGCAGATGCAGGATGAAGGCGTCACCTTCGATCCGCTTCCGGAAGCCACGCGTGCCGAAATGAAGGACAAGCTCAAGGGGGTCGGCCATGAATGGGCGGCCGGTCTCGACAGCCGCGGCAAGCAGGCCTCGGCTGCGCTGAAGGAGTTCGAGGATTTGCTCGCCGCCGGCAGCAAGTAATCCGCGAAACGAAAAGGGAGACGCGACGTGATCGAACGGGCAGGGCAGGTGCTCGGCGCGCTGGAGCGCGCGCTGACTGTGATCGCAGTGCTGTTCATGTTCGTGATCATGCTGCTGGTCGTGACCGACGTGTTCATGCGCTATGTGCTGAACAGCCCGTTTTCCTTCACCTATGACCTGATCGGGCTCTATCTGCTCGCCGGCGTGTTCTTCTTCACGCTGTCGGATGCCTTGCGCGAGCATGTCCATGTCGGCGTCGACATTCTCTTGTCGCGCTTCTCGCTGACGGGGCGGCGGTTGTCCGAGATCGTCACCGCGCTCGCCGGCCTGTTCGTCTTCGTCCTGATCTGCAAGGTCGGCTTCGCGCGTGCGCTGGAGAATTACGAGCAGCATGACGTGCTCTCCGGTGCCATCCCCTGGCCGACCTGGATCTCGGCCGCGCTGGTACCGTTCGGCTGCGGCGTGCTGGTGCTGCGGCTGGCGCTTCAGCTGATCGGCAATTTGCTGAGCCTCGTCAGCGGACGTGATCTCTATCCGCTGCCGCCGGTGACCGGTGTCGGCGAAGCGCGCGGCTTTGAGTAACGGGAGGCATCCATGACACCCCTCATCGTTCTTGCTCTGCTGTTCGGCCTGCTGGCGCTCGGCACGCCCGTCGGTTTCGCCATGGCTTTTTCCGGCTCGGTCGGCCTTGTGATGGTCGGCGGCTTCCCGACGCTCTCGGGCATCCTGGAGACCGCGCCGCTCTCGACCGTCTCGTCCTACGAGCTCATCACCATTCCGATGTTTCTGCTGATGGCGGACCTCGTGCTGCTGTCGGGCGTTGCGGACGATCTATTCGAGACGGCCTCGGCCTGGGTCGGCCGCGTTCCCGGCGGGCTCGGCATGGCGACAGCGCTCGCCGGTGCTGGCTTCGGCGCGATCTGCGGCACCTCGACCGCGTCGGCTGCGACGCTGTCCTCGACCAGCCTGCCGGCGATGATCCGCCAGGGCTACGAACCGAAGATGGCCGCCGGTGTGGTTGCGATCTCAGGCACGCTGTCGATGCTGCTGCCGACCAGCGTTGCGCTCGTGATTTTCGGCCTGCTGGCGGAAGTGAATATCGGCAAGCTGCTGATCTCTGGCATCATCCCGGCGATCCTCGTCACCATCACCATCATGGCCACGATCTATTTCCTGGTCTGGCAGGATCCGTCGCGCGCACCTGCAGCGAAGTCAGTGTCGTGGCGCGAAAAGTTCGCGCTGCTGTGGCAAGTCTCGCCGATGGTGGTGCTGTTCTCGATCGTCACAGGCACGATCTATCTCGGCGTCGCGACACCGACCGAGGCCTCCGCCTTCGGTGCGTTCGGTGCCTTCCTGCTCGCGATCGTCAAGGGCAAGATCACGCCGACCTCGCTCTACAAGACGTTGCTGCGCGCCTGCCACGGCACCTGCATGATCATCATGATCCTCGTCGGTGCCTCGATCTTCGGCTACTTCTTCACGCTCACCCATGTGACGCAGGATCTCGTCGCCTGGATCGGCTCGCTACCGACCTCGCGCTGGGTGATCATTACATTGATTTTGTGCGGCTATATCGTGCTTGGCTCGTTCATGGACCAGATCGCGATCCTGGTGCTGACGGTGCCGATCGTGCTGCCGCTGATCAAGACGCTCGGCTTCGATCCGATCTGGTTCGGTGTCATCAAGATCGTCACCGCCGAAGTCGGCATGATCACCCCGCCGGTCGGGCTGAACTGCTTCATCGTCGCCCGCTACGCCAAGCGGCCGGTGGCGGAGGTATTCCACGGCACATTCCCGCACTTCATTGCGCACCTGATTGCGATCGCGATTCTGGTGGCGTTTCCATCTATCATCCTCTGGCTGCCCTCGCAGATGGGGCGCTAAAGTTTAACGAGCCTCCAAAAGGAGACCATTATGGATTTCGCGCTCACCGATCAGCAGGAAGCCATTCGCGATGCCATCGCAAAGATCTGCGAAGGCTTTCCCGATGCCTATTGGCTGAAGAAGGACCACGACGGCGGCTTCCCGCATGACTTCCACAAGGCGCTGGCCGATGCCGGCTGGCTCGGCATCTGCGTGCCGGAAGAGTATGGCGGCTCCGGGCTCGGCATTACCGAAGCGGCCATCATGATGCGCGCGATCGCGGAATCCGGTGCCGGCATGTCCGGCGCGTCCGCGGTGCACATCAACGTGTTTGGCCTCAACCCCGTCGTGGTGTTCGGCACCGAGGAGCAGCGCAAGCGCATGTTGCCGCCGATGGTCGAGGGACGCGAGAAGGCGTGCTTCGCCGTCACCGAGCCCAACACCGGCCTCAACACCACTCAGCTCAAGACCCGCGCGGTCGCCAAGAACGACCGCTACATCGTCAACGGCCAGAAGGTCTGGATCTCGACCGCGCAGGTCGCGCACAAGATTCTGCTGCTGGCGCGCACCACGCCGCTGGAAGAGGTGCGCTCGCCGACCCACGGCCTCAGCCTGTTCTACACGGACTTCGACCGCAAGAAGATCAAGGTCCACGAGATCGAGAAGATGGGCCGCAAGATCGTCGATTCCAACGAGCTGTTCTTCGAGGATTTTGAGATCCCGATGGAGGATCGGATCGGCGAGGAAGGTAAGGGCTTCCAGTACATCCTCGAAGGCATGAACCCCGAGCGCATCCTGATCGCGGCGGAAGCTGTTGGCCTCGGCAAGGTCGCGCTGTCGCGCGCGAGCGAATACGCCAAGACGCGCGTCGTGTTCAACCGGCCGATCGGCAAGAATCAAGGCATCCAGCATCCGCTTGCGGTGAACTGGGTCGAGCTCGAGGCAGCCTGGCTGATGGTGATGCAGGCGGCCTGGCAATATGACAAGGGCTTGCCCTGCGGGCCAGGCGCGAACGCCGCAAAATATTTCGCTGGCGAAGCAGGGTATCACGCTTGCGAGCAGGCGGTGATGACGCATGGCGGCTTCGGCTACGCCAAGGAGTTTCACGTCGAGCGTTATTTGCGCGAGATCCTGATCCCTCGTATCGCGCCGGTGAGCCCGCAGCTCGCTCTCAGCTTCATCGCGGAAAAGGTGCTCGGGCTCGCAAAGTCGTACTAGGCTGGACGCGGAGGATAGTCATGAATCTCGCTCACCACCTCCTGCGTGCCGCCAAGGCAGATGCATCCGCGCCGGCCTTGCTCAAGGGGCTTACGCCGGTTGCCGACTACGGGCGGCTCGCTGCGAACGTGGCGTCGCTGGCTGCGTCGCTGCAGCGGCGCCTAGGTCTCGCCAGAGGCGGCCGTGTCGCGCTGCTGATGAAGAACGTGCCTGATTACGTCGCCTGCCTCTATGCCTGCTGGCACGCCGGCCTCGTCGCAGTTCCCATTAACGTAAAACTGCATCCGCGCGAGGTCGCGTTTATTCTCGACAACTCCGGCGCTGCCGTCATTTTCGTGACCGAGGACATGGCGAGCGTCGCTTCGGAAGCTCTGGTGCTCGCCACGACCAAGGCGCGGATCGTCGAGATCGGCTCGGCCGAGCATCGAGCTCTGGAGAATGCGGATGGCATCGCTCTCGCCGATGTCGCCATAAGCGATCCTGCCTGGATCTTCTACACCAGCGGCACCACTGGCCGGCCCAAGGGCGCGGTGCTGAGCCATCGCAATCTGCTTGCGATGTCGCTGAACTATCTGGCCGAGATTAACCCGATCATATCAGGTGAGGCGCTGCTGCACGCCGCACCGATGTCGCACGGCTCTGGCCTCTACATGGTTCCGCACGTGCTAGCCATGGGCGCACAGATCATCCCGGAGAGCGGCCGCTTCGAGCCCAACGAAGTTTTGGAGCTGACGGCGAAGCGCGAGAACATCTCCTTCTTCGCTGCGCCCACGATGGTGCGACGCCTGACGGTCGCGGCGGATGCGGCGAGCGCCGTCGCGCCCGGGTTGAAGACCATCATCTATGGCGGCGGCCCGATGTACGTCGCCGATTGCAAGGCAGCGCTTTCTATGTTCGGGCCGAAGCTGGCTCAGATCTATGGTCAGGGGGAGACGCCTATGACCATCGCCTACCTGCCGAAATCCATGCATGCCGATAGTGGGCATCCCCGCTATGAGCAGCGCCTCGCCTCGGTAGGCATTGCGCAAAGTGTCGTTCAGGTCCGCACCGTGGACGAGTTGGGACGCGACGTCGCGGCGGGCGAGATCGGCGAGATCATCGTGCGCGGAGATACCGTGATGTCCGGCTACTGGCAGAATACAGAGGCGACCGCCAATACCTTGCGCGACGGCTGGCTCTACACCGGCGACATGGGTGCGTTCGACTCGGACGGATTCCTCTCGCTGAAGGACCGCTCCAAGGACGTCATCATCTCCGGCGGAACCAACATCTATCCACGCGAGGTCGAAGAGGTATTGCTGCTGCACGAAGCCGTTGCCGAAGTCTCCGTGATCGGCCGGTCGCATCCAGAATGGGGCGAAGAGGTTGTGGCGATCGTCGTTCCCGTTACGGGGCGGGACGTGACGCGGCGCGACCTCGATCAACTTTGCAACGCGTCGATCGCGCGCTTCAAGCGGCCGAAGCACTATTACGTCACCGGCGAGTTGCCAAAGAACAGCTACGGCAAAATCGTGAAGACAGAGCTGCGCGCGCTCCTGACCGAGTCCTCCGCACGCCTTGCGCCGATGGACTAGCTGAACATGCCGGAGGATCCCACATCGATCGAATTGCCGGCCGTGTTCCAAGCGGCGACCTCGTGGTGTGTGCGCAGGCGACCGTGGAGCCTGTCACGCTGAGCGAGGCGCAGGTCCTGCCGCGGCGCACTTGCCGCCCTCCTGCTTGATGGTAGAGACGTTCTTCTGGGAGACGTTGTCTGATTGGGTCCTATTGTTCCTGAGCTGTGATCGGCAATGCGCGACGGTGTCCTCAACCAGAAGTTCGCAACACCGGGGCGTGTTTTGCCGGGGCATTGTAACGGCAGAATCGGTCGATGGAAGCAAGGATGTCATCGGCGGGTTTGGTGACGGTTTGGGATGGGCGTTGTGTCCTCTCGATGAACGTGCCGATGCCCGCCCTGGGGTAAGCTTACCTGTGAGAACGAAGAAGCGCTCGACTTGGTTGAGCCATTACGGACTTGGATCAGGTGCACATGCCAACGCGCCTTTTAGCAAGCCATCTCCAGATCGATGGCGTCTTGTGCGTGACGCAATTGTCCATGATGAGATGGACGCCGAGTTCGCGCGGTACGACAATGTCGTCAAGGAACTTGCGGACTCGGCGGTGCGCCGGCGCCCGTAGCACTTGCCAATGACCCATCCGGTCGCAATGTCGAGCCAGCGAACAGGAGTGTGGTGCCATGCTCATGCAGTCATAACTGCTTCGGGCCGCCTGGCCGAGATGCATTGGCGGAATCGGCTGGCTGCGGTCCAGCGCCTGGATCTGAGACTTCTCAACCACACACAGAACGATGGCGTGCTCCGGCTCTCGAGCGATACGAACTTGGAGGCCAAAGTGCGCGATGTCGTAGCCTCTACGTCTCAGCGTCGCCTGCCCGGGCTGCACGATAGCCACGCTTCGGTGCGCCAAGCACGATTGACGTTGCCCGCAGCGGAGCCGTGGTGTTGAGACCTTGCACTATGAACTCTGCCGATTAGAGCCCCCGCGACATGCCGAAGGCAGCGGCTATCATTATCGCTCAAGGGGCCAAGTTGCCGGGCCGTCATTGGAGGCTTCGTCGCTGTTTGGCTCGATCCTTGCAGAGCGACGCGAATATACTGCGCAATCTAGGATTGCGAACTTGTGCCTCGGCACACTAGATCGATAGAGGTAGGAAGGGTGGGGTTACGGCAAATGACGTCGCCGCTTTCCAGCCCGCTATGTTGCGCACGACTTACGGTAGGGCTAAAGGCATGCACAGTGTTGAAACTTTCCGGGACCTGCAGGTTGAGGCGACTGAGTGGCGTCACTATCTCCACGAAAATCCAGAGCTCGATTATCGATTAAGCAACACGGCGAGGTTCGTGGTCGAGAAGCTGGCTTCTTTTGGCATCGAACACATCGAAACCGGAATTGCTGAAACCGGCATCATCGCTCTGATTCATGGCACGCACGGACACGGCCCGACGATCGGGTTGCGAGCTGATATGGACGCGTTGCCACTTACGGAAGCACCAAACAAGGCTTGGTCGTCGAAGATACCCGGCAGAATGCATGCGTGCGGTCATGATGGACATACAACCATGTTGCTGGGGGCTGCGAAATATCTCGCGAGTACACGCAATTTCAGGGGAACCGTCGCTTTGATCTTCCAGCCGGCAGAAGAAGATGGTGGGGGTGATAAACTGGGCGGTCAGAAGATGGTCGAAGCCGGAATCATGGACCGCTTCCGCATTTCCCAGGTTTTTGGGATGCACAACGACCCGGGAATGGAAATCGGCACTTTCGGTATTTGCACTGGGCCGATGATGGCCGCACAGGACGATTTCGCAATTATCATCCACGGTAAGGGCGGCCATGCGGGCAAGCCTCACAACACGGTCGATCCAGTTGTTATCGCAGCACAAATTGTCGTTGGCCTGCAAACTTTGGTTTCACGCAACACGAATCCGATCGAGTCGCTCGTAATTTCTGTTACTAGATTTGAGGCGGCCCAAGCTTACAACGTCATCCCTGACAAGGTTACGTTGGGAGGGACCGTCAGGACGTTTGTACCCAATTTGAGGGATTTCGCCGAACGGCAGATGCAAGTAACAGCGGAAGGCATTGCGCGAGCATTCGGCGCAGATGTGGAATTCAAATACCGTCGATACCTTCCTGTCACCGTGAACCACGCGAAGGAGACCGATTTGGCTGTCAAGGCGGCGCGTGGTCTCGTTGGGCCTGCATCTGTAGACGACAAACTGCCCTTCAGAATGGGTGGGGAGGATTTCGCGTACATGCTTGAGGCTCGCCCAGGAGCATACATTTTCATTGGGAACGGACCTACCGCCTTTCCGCACCATCCGGCATATGATTTTAATGACGAAGCACTGCGATATGGTATCGGCTATTGGGTGAACCTCATTGAAATGGTGCTGGCTCCGTGATGGTCCTCGCAAAACTGAACATGAGATCATCCGCGGGCCGGGCGACCGGCGTGCCCCTCTAAGATTAACATAATTTCACGCCCGCTTGTCGCTTCGCCAGCGAAGACGCGCGGTGAACAGCGCTCGTGGAACTGGGCGATTCGGAAAGCCCGTTACGAACGACCAGGCTCGTTAGTCGACATAAACAATGATCGTTCTTTGGCCGGCCGATTCAGCGGATAGCGAGAAATGTGAGAGTGGCATTGCTGCAAGTTGCTGGAAGTTGGATCCGCGCAATCGTTTGCTATTTGCTTAGATCTCACCCAGAGGTCCGAGGCCGGAATACACCAAAACCGTGCCGTTTACGGGGAGGCCCCGATGAGCTCAGCCCAAACATCGGGTTGACTTATCAATTGGTGTTGGAGCGCAGCGCGCAGAATACCCCGCGGATTGGAGGCAGCAATGCGAGGCAATCTAGCAAGTATTCAGAGTTGACAGTCGCGTATCATTTTGGGCAAAGGACTCGACTAGCGGATCCCGTTCAGCTCGGCGCATCTACCGCTGTGTTCCCTGCACCTCACAACCACACGGTCGCATTGCAGGAGGTACAGTTTGTTTAGAAGCGCCGACGTCCGGCCGCAATCCCGCTGCCGCTTGGCAGGCCAAAGTCATGCCGCGTCGAACGAAGCGGCAAAGTGCTTCATAGCGACCTCCGGGAGTGCGGGCGGCGAATATCCGTGCCTTCAATCATTTGGGTTCGGCGGTACTCCCCGAGCCAGGCTTTCAGCAGCGGTTATTGAGCGTCTCATAGATGGTCGAGGCGTCGAGCATGGCACGACGACAAGCGCTTGTACTTCCGCCGCACTATCAGGCTGCTGACCAAGCCCTTAAAGGCGCACGATGAATGCGATGTTGTCGCCATTAAGGCATTGAGGAGGCGGATCTCCCCTTCAAGTGGGCCGCCATCCTTTTGTTCGGCCAGCCATGACCTCGGCTGGGTGCCGCGTCGTTTCTTTGCCGACGCGAAAACGCTCGTGCATGGGGGCGCGTCACTCGTTCGCCGAAAACGCTTCCAAACCATTGAAGCCCGAGGCAAATCCCAAGAATCGCGATGCGCCTGGAAAGCTCGCCGATAACGGCCGTAGATGCTCCGGCCTGCTTGGAGTGCAGGCGCAGGAGAGAAGAACGATCGCGCGAGGATTAAGGTTCATCAAGTCGGCAACGCTGATCGCATCGCTCCTGACAACCTCGGTTGGTTCGCCTAGCCTCTGAAAATACCGACCGATGTTGAAGACTAAAGAGTCGCAGTTGTCGATAATGAGGATCACAGCAGACTAGGTACTCCGACACCAATTTTCAAAGACTCGCTGTGCCTTCGCGGGCGTCTCAGCACTTAGCTTGCGGATCCGACATCTCTGTTATCCGGCCTCCTGCATGAAACATGGCTTATCACCATCAATAGTTACCGCCGCGGATCGCGATGTTGCTATCTATATGCCCGATGAAGCAGGTTGCCTCGCAATAGATCTGTCGAGCTACTCGCTCGCCTTCCGTGATTATCTCTATCGATCGCACTTTTGGCTCCCCCGTGATCTAGCCACCTGGAGAGCAAGCTCGCAGCAGCATGATGACGGCGTCTTGGTTCTCTGAAAGTTCAGCGGTGACGATTGAGACGTGTCATCTCCGCGTTGGATTTCGGGGTGCAGACCTGGATTTTCGATCGAGTGCACAGTGCAGACCTGCGGCAGATCGCTGCGAAAAAGATCGGCAACCATGCAGTTTTCTTAGCGGTCATTTTCGGACGCGACCAGGCCCTGCGCTCGGTGCGATTCTCCGCCGAATCATTTGCAACGCGCTATCGTGCCTTTGATGGGGCGTGTTTCGACGTTTCGTGCGTCGATCTTGAGGAGAGGTTCCGGTGAACTTGCGGCAATGGTGATCTCGCCATAGCACAACAGGGCCGCAAACGGCGCCGGAATGAGTGACCGAAGGCGGCAGCAAAAGCTAATCGGGTCAAATGAGGTCGGCATCAAACGCTGCGCGCTGTTCGCTTGAAAGGCGTCTCCTGCCAAAATGAGGCCGATCACGTGCTGTAGGCGGCGATCTAGCCGTAAAGGCTGAAATTGGACTGCCGCGCCGCAGAATTCGTCAGGAGCGCGTCGCCAGAGCAACGAACTGGCCAAATCGGAACCTGTCCCCTTGTCCGACATCCTCGGCCGTTAACTCCTCACCGTCGTGGAACCGAACCTCTTTCCGCAGAGACACGCGATAGGTGGTGCTGTCGAGAGCCTCGTGGCCTCCGCCCTGACCAGCTGGACGACGTGGTCACGCCACATCTCGCCGAGCTGTCCAAAACCGGCCTTCGACTTGCCAGGCATACTTCTTCTTTTCCCAGTGAGACGCGCGTTTCATCGGCCGGGCTGGCCACGGGCGGACATAGCTCGGCCCATGGAATCATCGGCAACGGTTTTTTGGCAAACGGCCGGTCGATCGACGGATCTTCGCTCTCGGCGCTCCTCACGCTAGGCTGCGAGCGCGGTGGCGTCCTCACCGCCACGACGATCGGCGAAGTCCTGGCGGCTCATGGCCGTGCGATGCTCTCGATCGGATCTCAGTCGCAGGGCTCTTTTGGACTTTCGAGCTGGGGAGTTGGCAGACAGGTGCGCCGGCGTTCTGGGTTCATGACCCATCAAAATCGGAGACAACGCGGCCGTTAGCCGGATTGCGCCACATTTTCCGATACTTCCTCCCAAAGAGGAACCCGCGCGCGCGACCATTGCACGCGTTGTCGATCTATTCTTCTCGTTCCTCAAGGAAGAAGCACGCCTGCTCTGGGTTTCGGAGCCGGACATTACCTACCACATGTTTGGACTTCAGCACCCTACGGCACGTGAGGTGCTCCACGAGGTCGATCGACAGTTTGGGCGAATTTTCGCCTGGTGGAGCGACAAAGGAGAGGGGGAAGGCGTACAGCTTATTGCCGCATCCGATCACGGACACGCCATCATAGGAGAAAAGGTCTCCGTATTGGACCACCTGCAGCGCTCGGGATTCAAGGTCGGCCACGAACTTACATCCGACATAGACGCTGCCATAACAGCTCAAAGGGTCGTCAACATTTGGGCCCGGGACAGAGAAGGCCATCTTCTGGAAGAGATGTATCACAGTCTTTCCGAGCAGCCATGGTTTGGCGTGGCGTTCTCACGTCAGGCTGCTGATGGCTCTCCACTTATCGCGAGCACCCTCCCGCTTGCGTCTGTCATGGCCGAACACCCACGAAGTGCAGACCTGTCGTTCGTTCTCGCCGATTGCGGAATGGTCAACCAGAGTGCTTCGCGCGATACTGTATACTACGATGGGACCTATCCAATCGGGGTCGGCATGCACGGAGGGCTTTCGGCGCAGGAGCTATCTTCATTATGCGTCCTCGCCGGCAATGCCTTCAAAAGCGGAGTGGTTGATGCCCCAACCAGCATCGTTGATTTGGTACCCACAATCCTTTCCGGCTTGGGATTGCCGTTACCGTCGACTGCGCAGGGCCGTATCATCGATGAAGCTTTTCAAGATCGTCAGGACTCAGGTCAGCCTGATGCTGAAGATGCGAGCGTCTCAGTTGCCTCTTCAGCGCGCCGGGCAACTGTCTTCCGGGAGCTCTACCGGCAACGACTTTATCTAAGGGCCGCGGCCGTAACCCGGCTGGCTCAACCGAAGAACGATCAGCCGGGCGCTGACCGGGCGCAATTGAAAGCCTGAGCCACGGACGATTTGACCTATGTATCAAGGAAAGCGCTGAGAATTTGTTCGAATATCGAGGAAGCCGTTGCCTCAAGGAGATTTCGGCCAGGTGAAAAGCTTCCGAACGACGTGGAGCTTGCTCTCGAATATGGCGTCAACCGCCACACCGTACGTTACGCCATTCGGCCCTTGAGCAGGACTTCGGCGCCGGTCTTCGTCAAAGAGAGCCTTGACTGCACCGGCCGTGTTCCAATCAAATTCGGCGAGAATGTCCTTTGCGCACCGAGAATCAGCTTCAGATTCGACTTCAAGGAGCTAAGTTCCCTGGAGCAGTTGCCTGTTGAAAGGGCTCGATCCGGAAAGGCCAAGGCGAGGAGATCAACGTCATCTGGGTCCAAAGGCTAGGCGTTTTGTCCCACTACTGCCGTCAACCCCGCCCTAATTGGTGTCAGACGACCACCTTCGCTGGAGAGTGTGTTTGCGTCCGCTGAGCCATCGCCAGCAGCTTTGGTTCCGACACTCAGCTTTCGAGCCTTGAGCATTGTCAGGCGGCGGGCAGCAGAGGCGCTCGGGAGTGTCTTGGATGGGCGCGTAACCCGTGATCCTCGTGAATCTCAGCCCCGGCCGGATGAACCAGGTGTATTGGCTTTTGCGAAGATGCGCTCGGCAGCACGAAGATCTTCCACATCATCGATTTCGTACCACCTGAGATGATCGCACCTCACGGCAGCAAACTGCAGACCCTGTATTTCCACGAGATAGGAAAGAAGCTCCTCGGTGTAGGCTTTGGTTGCGCCGGCCCTGATCATGTCGTCTAAGGTCGGCACGACCTCCGCCCGCAGAGTAGAGGCGGACAGGCGCAACAGATTCATCGTCTTGTAAAGAGGCGGCCCATTCCCAATGAGGTTTTTCGCCGTCTGTTTCAAACGAAATTCTGAAATGAAGCCAAGATCAGACAACAAGACTGCTGATCCCTGCATGAGCTCATCGAAGGGAGCGACAGCAGCCGCGTCGGGCGCTTCACTGACGATCAGCTCCCGCAACACATCTTCCTCGAAGAAGACCTCGCCCTCAAGAAAGAAATGGTCACCTGCAAGGAGCGCCTCACGCGCTAGCCAGAGCGAATAGGCGCTCCCAGTCCGTTCGTAAACAGGGGACTCGACGTAGCTGATTGAAACACTGCCAAAGCGACTGCCGCAGGCATGTTTGATTGCCTCTTTGCGATACCGACGACAATAGTCACCTCTTTCACGCCGAAACGCCCAAGGTTATGTAGCGCGTTGTTCAGGACGGGAGTGCCGTTGACTGGGATCAGGGCTTCGGGCTAAGATACGTTAGCGGCCGCGGACGAGATCCCACTTCCGCGGCAAGAATGAGTGCATGCTTGGAAGCATTCAACGGCATTTTATCGCTCATTTCATCCCGAATATGACTCCTCAAGCATCCTGATTGCCTCCGTTCGCTTCTCCGCAACCATGCCCACCCTGCTGTTTGAAAGAGAAGCGCAAGATCTGTTGTCGACCGCTATGCTGGCATCAGCGAGGGCATCCTTCCGTATGAACCGATGCTCCGCCGTGTCCAAAACGTTTACGTCGGAGCCGTTTGAGGGACCCCGCAGCAGAACCGATGAGAGGCGAGGGCGCATTGGGCATGCCTTGATGAATGCAAATTCAGGTTTCCGCCCTGCTGTCTTGGCCTATCGAGCCTGCAGATATCGCTTCTCGGACGCGGCGAGTTCATCATATCTCATAAGTGCGAATATCTCAGTGAGCGGCGCGATATGAGCTTCGATGTTTGTAACGCTCTCTTGGGCTACGATTGCATCGCAGACACGGCGCATTGCAGCTGCTGCAGCTCGCATCGAGTGATTGGCCCAAACGACCGTGGAGATGTGCGCATATCGATAGGCGGAGACTGGCGTTCGGTAGTATGTCGTCGGAACGATCACGACAGGGAGGCGGTTCTCCCAAGCGGTAGCGAACGAAAGCACCTCGTCCGCGCTGCTCTTTCGTGAGTGGATCAGGACAGCATCGGCCCCCGCATCGGCATAAGCGTGGGCTCGAACGATAGCTTCGTTTAGTCCGTGCTCGGCGATCAGCGCTTCGATTCTGGCGACAAGAATAAGAGTTTCGCCGACGACATCCTTTACAGCCCGCAAACGACCGGAAAACTCATCGACATCGGCGATCTCATGCCGCTCTCCAACGAGGGAGTTCAGCTTTGGAAAGCAGCTGTCCTCAAAGCAAACGCCCGCAGCTCCAGCCTGACGAAGCTTGCGAGCGAGAAGGCGCGCATTGTTGAAATTGCCGAAGCCGCCATCCCCGTCAACGAGCACCGGCAGCTCAGTCGAATCCACAATGCGTTCGACGCTCTCGACGAGCTGGCTCCATGACGCTTCGTTGGCATCGCGAAAGCCGAGCGAGCTGGCGATCGACAAACCGGACGCCCAGAGACCCTTGAAGCCAGATCGCTCGGCAATTCGAGCCGAAAGGCCATCATGCGCCTCCATCAGAAACGAGAGCTCACCAATTGAGCATATCTCGGCGCGAAGCTCTTCGACAGGCGATCGCCGCGCGGCTTGACGGCCTGCCGCAGGTCGATGGCCTTGTGGTTGATCCTGCATGCACAAATCCTAAAGGCCGAGCTTCGATTGACGCAAAGTCGCTGTTCATATCCTTATGTGTTGACGGCGCTCAATGACCAGCTTTGGTAGTTTATCTCGAGGCAAACGGCTTGCATGATTACCGCGTATCGACGTGAATTCGAGTCGACCTAGATCATGGGCGTTGCTCGCGCGCTCTGGCGTGACGGAAAGCAGTGAAGGGGTAACGTCAAATTCACACAGACTTTGACGCACGCATCGAGCCTACGATTGTCGTAATGCTGCTGTTGCGTTTACGACAGATGGCGAGAGCTCCTCGATATTGCTGGTTTGAGATGGCAGCTTGGCGAGAGTGGAAGCGCCAGCTTCGACGAACTTGTTCTGATTCTGCGTGAGTTTGCCTCGGGCGAGTGAATGGTATGGCATTTGCTGGTGTCGTTCCTGTTCTCTCAAGCCCAGGAGAAGGTCATGTCGGATGTCGATGAGAGAGTGGTTGTGCTATCAGAGCGGGAAGTAGAGTGTTTGAGATGGGTCGAGAACGGGAAATCATCTTGGGCAATCGGGGTCATCCTGAAGGTCAGCGATAACACCGTCAACTTTCATATCAAGAATGCGATGCGAAAGCTCGACGCGAGCACCCGGACCCAGGCTGTCGTCAAAGCGCGACGGCTGGGACTTATTTAAGCCGTGGCTCGCGGTGGGGCTAACAAGACCATGGATTGCTGTAGCGAAATGCTAATCGTTCCGCGCTGGCAGCTGTAAGTCGATGAAAAGGCGCTGGTACCATGAACGTCGCGTGCGTTTATGTCGTTGCCGACCGCAGTGGTGAGGTCCAACGCTGACGAGCGAGCCCGCGTCGCGCCGCCGGCGTACAGGCTCTCCAAAAGGCTGGATGGTGAGCCAAGCCCTGATGACGGTTCCCTGTTGCGCGCTTGCTGGTCGTCAATGGGTCGCCGCTTGTAGTCCGGTGTTTGGAGCGGCGGACGTCCGAAGTCCCGGCCAGCCAACAGCGGGGCAGACGCCCTGGGGCGGCAATGACCGTCAGCAGCCCAATTTTCAAGTGCGCTGCCCGGGGGGACGTTGCCGGAATTCCATGGCTTGCACTTCTAACCGAGTTCAAGCGGCTTCCAAGAAGCATTGGCAGCTAGCGAGCGCTCTTCGCGAGCCACAATGCCGTGTTCGAGTTTGGGGCAAGCGCGGCGGCGTGTGCCGCGCATTCAGCTGCCCCGTGAACTGTTAGCCGCAACGACTGAAGCAAAGGCAAAGCGTCAGCTGGATTGCCACCGCAGCACGCGATAGTTCTTCGCGTCATCGGAATCGTTGTTGTTCGCATATCGGAGCGAAGGCTGGGAGATCCGATAGAAAGCGACAGGATAAACGCCGCATGGTGTTTGCCGTTGCTCTTGATGGCCAACAGACTCTTCGGTAGATCACACAAGTTCACTATGGAGGTGCCGAAGTGGCAATAGGTATTGTGAAGTGGTTCAACTCGACCAAGGGTTACGGATTCATCAGGCCCGAGGATGGTAGCGCCGATGTCTTTGTGCACCTGAGCGCCGTGGAAAGGGCCGGTTACACCACTCTCGAAGAGGGAGCTCGCGTAAGTTATGAGCTCAAGGAGGGGCGTTCGGGCAAGGTGTCAGCTGAGGATCTAAGAGTGGGTTGATCCGAGCGTTCGGATGAGGTGTGTTCGATGGTCGTACAGCCTGTCTTGGAAAGATGAGGATAGCTGCGGGGGTAGTGGTTACGCGTTGTTGACGTTACCACTCCCTATCTCAGCGGAAACGACAAAGAGGGCAATGTGCGATACTCAGATATGCCATTGCGAGACGATGAAGCGCTCTTAACGCGGTCGTGCTCGTCCTCGCGGCCGAAAGGCTCTCTGCGCGCGCCGATCGACAATTATGGGGCCGGCGAAGCGTTCATCGCATCGCGAGATCTGACCCGGAAAAGTGCTCATTAACTCCGATGGTGCTCCGCCTTGGGACGTTTTCTATCGCTGGAGCGCCTGCTGAAGATGCCTCGCACATGATCGCTTGGCATCCGCCGCCCGAGATGCGGGCGATGCTTTCGGCAGTTCGGGAGCATTTGCCAATTGGAGATCAAGGGGCTCTTGCGCACGCCTCGCCTTCGACACGATCGTCCCGCAGATTGGTCTTCATCAAGCCCGCCCATAGATGAATGATTGTTCCGCGCTATCATCTTCCGTCAAATAATGAAGCTCCCGCTACGCGGGAAGGCTTGCGAGAAGCTGACGGGCTTCCGCCGGCTGCAAAAGAAGGCGGCGCGGGTAGTTGTTCCTCCGGTCTTTCCTGCGCGGTCTTCGATGATCCCAGGGCGATTGTTTGAACCGCTGCCGGCGGTGCGGCCAACCTGCCTGCGGGGGTGGAACGTACAGACGCGCGGGCATGTAGCCGACTGCGTTGCGCGTGTTTTTCTCGTGATTGGCGTTCAGCGCAAGACCTGGGTAAAGCCAGACCGGCGATATTGCGTTGCGTGAAGTCCGCCAGATCGAACTGAAAGCCGCTGGTCAGCAGCGGCAGCAGGCCAAGATCACCCTGTATCCTTCTCGGATCGGCTGACATGAGGCCGCAACCGCCGTTCGAGCCCGTTGTGACCATGTGCTTCATGCCGGTGATCATGTTGAGCTTGCCGGGGAAAAGTCCTGGTCTCTTGTGTTACCCCGTCAAGCCCTCGCTTGTGCGCAACGTATCCGAGGCGAGCAATCATGCCCGAAGAGCGCCAGGGGCTTTTCGGTAGTTTCAGTCTCGGTAGACCCCGCCTTCGGAATTCCCAGTGTCAGCGTCTTCGGATTTCTTGTCGCGCCGAGCTCCGGCCCATGCTCGGCTTGTTGGTTGTTATCCACTCATTATTGCGGCGGCGCTGCACAGAGCATGGAATTCGCATGGCTTCGCGGTACTTCGCGACCGTGCGACGGGCAATATCGATGCCCGAAGCGCGCAAGCGTTCCACAATGGTATCATCCGACAGCCGCGCGGACGGCTCCTCCGAATCAATCAGCTGCTTGATGTGGTGACGCACGGCTTCCGCCGAATGCGCCTCGCCGCCGTCGGCCGAGGCGATTGAGGTCGTGAAGAAATATTTCAACTCGAATGTGCCGCGATTTGTCGCCATGTATTTGTTGGCGGTAACGCGCGACACCGTTGATTCATGCATCTGAATGGCGTCGGCAATGGCCTTCAGATTCAGTGGCCTCAGATGCGCGACCCCATGGGTGAAGAAGCCATCCTGCTGACGCACGATCTCGGCCGCAACTTTGAGGATGGTGCGGGCGCGCTGATCGAGCGCCCGCACCAGCCACGTCGCATTCTGTAGTGCGTCAGTGAAATATGATTTTTCCCCGTCCTTGCCGCTCCTCTTCGACAGCTCAGAATAGTAGGTCTGGTTCACCAGAACGCGCGGCAAGACGTCGCTGTTGAGCTCGACATGCCAGCCGTCATCAGGACCCGGGCGGACATAGACGTCAGGCACCATGGTCTGGAGCCGCGCCGAGCCGAACTTCATGCCGGGCTTGGGATTGAGCCGCCTGATCTCGTTGATCATGTCGGCGATGTCCTCGTCGTCGACGCCGCAGAGCTTGCGCAACGTCGCGATGTCGCGCTTGGCGAGGACGTCGAGATGTTCGACGAGGGCCTGCATCGCCGGATCGTAGCGATCGAGCTCGCGGAGCTGGATCGCCAGGCATTCGCTTAAAGATCGCGCGCAGACGCCGGGCGGATCGAATCTTTGCAGCACGGCAAGAACGTCCTCGACGTCCTTTTGCGTTGCGCCAAGACGCTCGGCAGCCCCGCCGAGATCGGGCGGCAGATAGCCGGCTTCGTCGACGAGATCGATCAGGTACTGCCCGATCATGCGCTGCGCGGATGCGGTGAAGGCGACCGAGAGCTGCTCAGTGAGCGAGCCCCACAATGTCGTCTCGGCGGCGACAAAAGCTTCAAGATTGTAGTCTTCGTCTCCCGAGGCGCCGCCGCCCCATTCCGTGTAGCTGGTCGGCGCGGTATCCTCAGCGTTGCGCGTGTCCGCTTCCGCCGGCTGTTCGGCGATGACGTCACCGACGCCTGTCTGGGATTCGACGCCAGCCACCTCGCCACCGGCGCGCTCGAGCAGAGGATTGCGCTCGAGTTCTTCCTCCACGAAGGTCGAGAGATCGAGATTGGACATTTGCAGCAGCTTGATGGCCTGCATCAGCTGTGGCGACATGACCAGCGATTGCGATTGCCGGAACTCTAACCTCTGCGCGAACGACATGGAGTAAGAACCAATACTGACTGAGCTGCGGTTTCTTCATCTAGTCAGGAGCTGATCCTCCCGCATTGATGCCGCGCAAAAGCAGAGGCGAGATGGGTTTCTTGTGTGCACGATTGGAAGGACGGTTGGTATGCCGGAAGAATTGTCCAGTAATTGAAATCCTCTTGGAATGGTTGTGTCGTTGCAACATGAGGCGGATCGTCGCTCTTCCGATCACCGCCCGCATGTTTGACACTGAATGCGCTTTGGCAATCGTTCCGCGGCGGGGGGGCTTTCCCTGGTCCGATTCCCGTTTTATCGTCGTTCTTGATGGCACTGACGGGAAGCGAGTAGGCTGGCCACTTGTCCCATGAATCAATTTTCGGAACGGTGGTCCGTTGCGACCTAAGCCGGCCAAGGCAGTGAGTACGTCTTCAGCTGCGTGAATCCGCGCATCGCCTCGAGAATACCCTCCTTATAGCCGAGCCCAGATTGCTTGATACCGCCGAAGGGCGTCATTTCGGTCCGATAACCGGGGACTTCCCATACGTTCACGTTTCCGACGTCGAGACCATTGATCAGTCTGGTAACCTGATCAATCCTGTTCGAGCAAACGCCTGCGGAAAGTCCAAACTTGGTCGCGTTCGCGATTGATATGATCTGATCGATATCGTTTGGGCAACGGATGATTGGCAATACGGGGCCGAATGTTTCTTCAACAACAAGTTCGGAGGTTGCGCGAACATGATCCAGGAGCGTAGGTGGATAAAATGCCCCGTCAGGCTGGCTGCCGAATAGCCGAACCGCACCCTCATCGATGGCGCCGGCAACACGTCGAGCGATAAGCTGAGCGGCCTCTTGGCTGATCACGGTCCCGACGTTCACCAAGGGGTCGCTGGGGTCGCCCGTCACGAGCTGCCGCGTGTAATGGAGCGCACGATCGGCAAAATCGTCCGCGATCGTTTCGGCGACCAAAGCGCGCTTGACGGCTGTGCATCGTTGCCCCGAATTCTTGATTGCACCTTGGACAGCCAACTGCGCGGCACGTTCGGGATCAGCATCCTCAAGAACGATGATGGGGTCATTGCCTCCGAGCTCGAGGATGAGCTTCCGGTATCCGGCCCGCTCGGCAATGTATCGCCCGACGCAAACTGACCCTGTAAATGTGACCAGCTCCGCGTCCGGGTCGGTGAACATGGCATCTTCCAGCGACTGCGGAGTTCCCGTGAGAATTGAGAGCATCTCCTCTGGCAGTCCCTGTTCCAACAGGATCCTGCCAAGTGCCAGGGCCGTTAGTGGAGCTCGCTCGGACGGTTTGAGAACCACCCGGTTGTTTGTCGCAATGGCGGGAGCAAGTTTATGGCTGACAATATTGAGCGGATGATTGAATGGCGTGATGGCTGAGATCACACCGACAAGGGGCCTACGCATGGAAAAGATGCGTCGCTTATGAGGCGTTGTGCCGATATCACATGGATAAATCTCGCCCTCGCTCTGAACCATCGAGTGGGCGGCGAACGACCAGACGTCGTAGGCGCGTTTGGTCTCATGCAGGGCGTCTTTCAGGCAAAGACCAGTCTCCGACGTAATGAGCCGAGCAAGCTGATCTTGATCTCGTCTCACCGCGTTTGCGGTTCCGAGTAGAATATCTGTCCGTTCGCGTCGGCTCAGCTGAAGTCGAGTTCGGGCCGCGGCCTGAAAGGCTTTCCGTACATGTTCCGGTCGTGCCTGCGGCACTTTGCCGACCAGCATCCGCGTGAAAGGATTCCTCACTTCGATCGTCAGATCCGAATGGCAAGGCGAACCTGCTATGAGCATCGGATGATAGTCGTGATCGATATCAGGCATGGGATAGCTCAAGCAGGATGTGACAGAGGGATTGCTGGAATGTGCCGCGACTTCGTCGGATTGGAAGCCCTGGCCGCGGGGAGCCGACGGAAGTGGCTAATTGCTGGCAGGTTGCTTGGGAGAAGCCTGCCGATGCAGACCAGGCGCGGCAAGGCCCGTCTCGAATATGATGGCTCCCGGTGCATCACGATTTCCTTCTACTGTGCTGCAACTGGCTCGGCGCCGCGGTTGTAGAGCGCTCGCTGGAATGCGGTCTTGTTCTGAAGCGGCGAATAACGAGACGTGACGCGAGGAAGCAGTGAAGGATGTTGCCGATTGACCTTGCAAACGATGAAATGAGGGCCACGCGTACTCAAGCATTGCTGCGTCACTGCGATGAGATGATCTGACCGTTTGCAAAGAGCGGCCGTGCGATACCCGCAGGCAGAGGCAACTACGTCGAGAGATGATGTTCGCGAGGTCGAGAGCTGACCACCTGTTGAAACATAGCCTTCGTTGTCGAGCACCACGTGGATCAGATTGTTTGGACTTGCGTAGCCAATGGTCGAGAGAGCGCCCATATGCATTAAGACGCTGCCGTCTCCATCCAGTGCCAGGACGGTTCTCGCGGGCGCTGCAAGCGCGAGCCCTGCGGCGACCGCGCCACAATGGCCCATCGCGCCCTGGATATAGAGATTCAGCGGACGATCCTGGACGCGGAACAGCTCGCGAGAGATGAATCCGGACGTGGAAACAATGACGGTATCCGGGTCGATCTGCCTGCAAATCGATTCGATGGCCTCCCCAACACTGAGGCCATAGTCAGTCGTGCGAGGCGGTCGGTTTACTGCGCTGCAACTGGAAAGCTGGCCATTCCGAAAGAGCAGCGCAAAGGACGCCCCTTTTCGAATTAACTCCCCGCCACGCGCGATGGCGCGATCCGCGCCGGGATCTGTCCCGTCGAAGTCCCACCACTCAATAGAGAGCAAGTCCAAGAGAGCCATTGTCTTGGCCCCCATGATCTTGTGTTGTGGCTCGTCCGCAGGCTCGTCGGGGTGACCGCGGACTGATAGCAGGAGCAGGACCGGTATTTCGCTGACCATTAAAAATGACGTCAGCGGGTTGATGATGTTTCCGAAGCCGGAGTTCTGGAGTGCCACCACGGCTCGGCGGCCAGAGAGCACCGCGCCGGCGGCCAGGGCAACTGCACTGCCTTCGTTGGCTGCAGGGATCGCCAGGAATCCAGGCTGACGAGCCGCTTCGTCGAACAGGTCAGCAAAGTATGAACAGGGGACGCCGGAGAAAAGAGTGTACCCAGCCGTCCGGAGTTTCGACAACAGAACGTTGGTCTGAATCGGCATGTCGCACTCACAAATTGGCGAAGAGCAGCGGCAGCATCAGCGGCCGCCTCAAGCTATCCTAAATGTCAGGTGGGCTTTCGTGCGACAACGAGGCTGCGGTTGCAGATTGACTTATGGTAATCGACCTGCTGGAAGCCCGCCTTCTCAACCATCGCGCGCATGTCCTCGAAGCTGTAACAGCAACCCTCGTACCCTGTCGTCAGCAGCACGGAATATTCTGCTTCAGCAGCCGGAGAGGGCGCTCCTCCACGGTCGTCGGGGTGGCAGCTGAAAATTGCAACGCGCCCGCCGGCATCAAGAGCGTCGTAAGACTTGTTCAGGAGCAGGCGGACCTTGTCTGATCCCCAATTATGAAGAACGTGCGAATAAAGATGGACGCTTGCGCCCCTTGGCAGGGGATCAACGAACATGTCTCCAGCAATCACTCGGGCGCGATCCGGGTAAAGATTGCGATCCGTGAGGCATCGCCGCGCGAGCTGGTCAACGGGTGGCCGTTCCAAAATGGTTGCTGTGAGTGCGGGATAGCGCATGAGCAAATAGGCGGAATACACACCCGATCCACCGCCCAGGTCGAGGACAGAACTGTCGTTCGTGCAGTCAAGAAGAGTTGCAAGGTGAGGAGCAAAAACTCGTCCTCGTTCTTCCATCCCGCGTGTATTCAGGTCAGCGAACTCGTCGGTCTGCATCAGCGCGTCCCAGCTCTTCGTCACCCCACTTTCGACGTGCCAGGTGTTGGTGCCGCCATCTCGCAAAAGTTCGTAAAGTTCGCGCACCGAAGGCTTGTACTTCATCGTAGCGATATAGGATGCGACGCTATCCGGGGAGTTTCCACTCAGATAACGAACGGCCGCGGCGGTTGCGTGCAGCCGGCCGGCCTCTCTGGTGATGAGGCCCCAGGATTCGAAGAGGCGAAGCATGGTTCGCGTCGGACGGTCTCGAAGGGACAAATGGGTCCGAAGCTCCTCCTCCGTGACCGGGTGACCATCAAGGTAGGTAAAAAGATCAAGCCATGAGACTGCCGCGATATAAAGATCCGCGGCATAGGAGCTGTCGCGCCACTTGATGATCTGCGCAATGTTCGGCGCGCAGTCCAGGTCATCGGGCGAGCCTTGGGACTTCAAAGCGGTTCCAGATGATGCAGCAGATGATTGCATGGTCGCATGTCTCTTTAAATGAAAGTGCATTCAGCAGCAGATGATGTCGCTCATCAGGCCGGCAAACCTCTCATCGCTGAGAAAGCTGGGGCGGCAACGAACGACACTAAAGGCGCGGTAACTCGGGACAGACCGATCGGCAGACCGAGAACAAGGATCTCCGGTGGCATCTGAGGCCTGCGATCGGCGAATGCGCGTCCGATTCAGTATACGTTTCCATGAGGTGGAGGGCTCCTGTTTGCATGTGGACCGCTGACGGCGCCTTGTTGTAGCGCTCGTCTTAGTCTGCAGTGACACACGTCTTTACGCGCGATCAATTGCGAGCGTTGGTAGTTGACGACGAGGTGTGGAGCGACAGGCTGCCACCATCTGAGAGTGGTGCTACATTCGTCCATTTTATCCTGCGCGGCAGATAGCCGAACGCAAGCCGACGCTTTGTCTCGTTTCGAACGGTTTGTAATAATCGGTCCAATGTGCTTTTGCGTCGAGCGAGATGCAGAGTCTATCCGCCCTTGTCTTGCGTTATGAATCGCGCGCGACGTGATTGGTACGATTGTTGCTGTGTTGGCGTCCTCTACGAGCGAAGAGATCGCAAATGGTTTTGTCTGCATTGAGGTATTCCCATGTTCTACATAAATTCGGCAATTCATTCAGCCGTGGACAGCCAAGCGCCGGCCACTTGATGAACATTTTGAGTCTTCGAGCTGGATGTTGAGTGTCCTCGTCATTGTCACTCGGGTTCACGTGTTTTCCGCAATGCTCGGGCGCGGTTCCGAGTGCCGGTTCAAGAACGGGCTCTTGATCGCTCTACCACGATCGCCGGAATAGCCATGGCCTGCTAGGCGGCGGCAACGCTCGCTCGTCGAGACGCGAATTCGGCGAGTGAAGTTTTGGGGCATGGTATGGACAACAAAAGGAAAAAGTCTCCGGGGGTATTGTCGCATCTGAGGGTGATCGAGATCGGCAGCTCCGACGCAAGCAGCTATTGCGCGCGATTGTTCGCAGATTTTGGCGCTGATGTTCAGAAGATCGAGCCGCCGGGAGGAGATCGAATCCGCCGTACTGCGCCACTCACTCCCAAGGGCCAAAGCGCGTGGTTTGCATTTCTCAATTTCAACAAATCGAGCACGATCATCGATCCTGCTGAGGCGGGCGCGATCGCCCGACTAACCGCACTGATCGAGGATTGCGATGTCCTGATCGATGGTCGGGATGTTGATCCCGCGGATTGCCCGCCCATCGATATCGTTGCGATCCGTGAGCACCACCCCGGCTTGATCCATTTGGAGGCGAGCTGGTTCGGCCGTTGCGGACCCTATGCAGACTTTGCAGCAACGGACTCGACAATCCGTGCTCTTGCTGGCCTCATCAAGCTGATTGGACCGGCAGAGGGACCCCCTTCACACGCTCCAGATTTCCAGACCGGGGTTCTTGCCGGCCTTTGGGGCTTTATTGCCGCTGCTTCTTCGGTGATGGCTCGAATGCGCGGGAAACAGGGCCGGAGGTGGTCACTCAGCATCTTCGAATCGAGCCTTGCTCTTAGCGAATACCTCATCTTTGAAGCATCAGCGCACGGCGACGTCGTACGCCGTCTTGGCCTCAATCGGTTCTGGCCGGTCTTTCCGGCGGGAATTTACGAAACAAAAAGCGGATGGCTCGGCGTCACAGCCTTCACACCCGCTCAGTGGAGAGCGTTTTGCGATATGCTTGGGCTTTCCGAACTTGGAAACAATCGGGATCTGCTCCTCGGCAAGGATCGTCTGCAAGACATTGAACGGATCGAACAACAGATCGTACCGCGACTGCAAACGCGTACGGCGCAGCAGTGGTTTACCGAGGGGCTTAAACGCAAGATCCCTATCGTCCCGGTTCCCCAGATGTCTGGTCTTCTCCGGGACACCGAGAAGAAAAGCCGCGGGGCGATCGTTCCGGTTCCCCTTGGCGAAGAAGATGGCCTGACCGTCGGCTCGATGCAGCGGTTGACGTTAACGCCGCCCCGCCAAGGAGGGAGGGTACCGGCTCTGGGCGAACGGCAGGCTATCGCGAACGTACGGAGGCGTCTGCCTTCACCTTCAGCGGCCTCCGATGGCGCCGGACGGCCCCCGTTGGATGGGGTTCGGGTGATAGACTTCTCGATGGGCTGGTCAGGACCGTTGTGTACGCGCATTCTGGCCGATCTTGGTGCAGACGTCATCAAGATCGAGAGCATCCAACGTCCGGATTGGTGGCGCGGCGTTGACCGACGCCGAGCTTTCGTCGAAGACAAGATGTATGAGCGGGCACCATGTTTTTGTATCATGAACCGCGGCAAACGCGGCATGACACTCGACCTCACGCGGCCACGAGGTCTCGCTCTTGTTAAGCGCCTTTTGGCGACGGCCGATATTGTCGTCGATAATTATTCAGTCGATGTCCTGCCGAAGCTCGGATTAGGCTTTGATGTGCTCCGAGCGCTCAACCCTCGACTGGTTCAGCTGTCGATGTCCGCGTTTGGCGCCGATAGTATTTATCGCGATTGTCGCGCTTACGGCTCGACTCTCGAACAAGGCTCGGGCTTGCCGACTGTGGTGGGAAAGTCCGACATGCCGCCCGTGATGAGCCATGTTGCCTTCGGAGATGCTATCGGCGGCTTGAACGGCTGCGCCGCAATTCTGATCGCGCTGATTTGGGCCCGTGATACCGGGCAAGGACAGCTTATTGATCTTGCCCAGATCGAGTGCATGCTGCCATTTGCTGCACCCTGGCTCACTGTCCAGTCGATGGACAGTGTACCGCCGAAAAGGTACGGCAACCGACATCCGCAGTTCGTGCCTCACGGCTGCTTTCGATGCGCGGGCGAGGATAACTGGCTTATCGTAGCCGCAACCGACAACGAGATGTGGCAGAGGCTTGCCATTCTTATTGGTCGACGAGACTGGGCCATGGACGCATCGCTTCATTCTGCGGACGCCCGCCGTCACATCGAGGGCGACATCGAAGACGCTATCGAAGCCTGGACGCGTAGCCGAGATGCCGATCAGTCGATGCTCGAATTGCAGAGGGTCAAGATTGCGTCCGGCGTAGCTCGGCACCCGGTCGACCTACTTTGGGATCCCCATCTCAGCTCGCGTGCATTTCTGCAGCAAGTCGAACGCCCCTTCATCGGCGCGCATCGACAGCCATCGATGCCGATCCGCGAAGGGGCAGGACCTTATGCCATTCGTGCAGCAGCGCCGACATTGGGGCAGCACAACAGCGAGATCCTGACTTGGCTTCTCAAGCTCTCCGACAGCGATGTGGCTGAGCTCGCGCGAGAAGGCATCATCGGGACGACAATGCTATGCGAGGGAAGCTGAAGCCAAAGGGCGCGTCTGCAGGATGATCGGCCAGGTATTGGGTCCGGGAGCGGCAGTCAGTGTGATGATAACGGCACGATCTCGCGTCCTGAGAGATAGCCGTGAGCGGACGACAAAAGATTCACATGGCCGGTGCGAAAAGGTTCGCCTGACATAGTCTGACCCAGCCTGTGCCGATCTCACGGGGTGCGCGCTTCAAGCGAGCAGCTGTGGGATCCTTGAAACATATAGCTAAGCGAGCATGCCATTATGTCAGATCGATCAGGCCCAAACCGCGTTATCATCGTTCTGTTTGGGGGGCTTCGACCCGATCTTATAAGTCCATCGCGGACGCCGAACCTGGATAGACTGCGGCGCCGCGGTACTATGCTCGCGCGTCAGCGCACCATCTATCCCAGCGAGACCCGGGTTTCACTGACGAGCCTGATCACCGGCGTGACGCCGGATCGTCATGGCATTGTCGGAAACAGCTTTCTCGACCGCGTGGCCGCAGCGCCGCGCTTGATCGATACGAGCGATGACCGCCTGGTCGAGGACCTCGATGCCGCGAGCTGCGGCCATCTGGTCGGCGTGCCGTCGCTGGGCGAGATCCTTGCGACAAACGGCAAGACGTTTGCGGTTCTCGCCTCCAATTCGGCCGGGGCAACTCGCCTGCTGAGCCATAAGGCTCGATCTCTCAGCCAAGTGACGCTGTCCGGTCATTTCCCTCGTGTCTCAACATCGGCCGCAATGCTCGAAAGGGTCGAGGCGCGGCTTGGGCCAACGCCCGCGCCGACGCCTTTCGGGACGCCCGATCTTTCCGCTCAAGCCTTTGTAACATCGGCGTTGCTCGACGAGGTCTGGCCTCAAATTCAGCCCGATGTCGCAATTCTCTCCTTTGGCGAGCCTGATACCACCTCGCATTATTGCGGAATCGGCGCGACGCGGTCTCTGGAGGTGATCGGCTTTCTCGACCGCCAATTTGGCCGGCTGCTTGAATGGTGGGAATCTGAAGGGGCACCGCAGGGCGTGCACCTCATGGTGGCATCCGATCATGGCCAAGTCACAGTGCATGCGCAGGCTGATCTCTTCGACACGTTGAAGGCGACTGGCGTGCGTTGTGGCCAAGTACCGGGACCTGGGATTGAAGCGGTCGTCCTATCAGGTCAGGTTGGTGCCATCTACCTGTCGGAGCCATCCGACCGGGCCATCTGCCGCACGGTCGCGGCAATGATGGAACGGCCTTGGTGTGGTCCGGTTCTTACGGCCGCGAGATGCGGGGAGGATGGGATAGCCCCAGGTAGCCTCGCTCGCCATCTGGTCTTCGCCGATCATCCCCGGTCGGCTGACATACTGTTTTCGTATCGTGCCGACGATGGTCTCGATCCCTTTGGCTTTCCCGGCCATTGCTGGAGCCCGAATTGGCCGGTCGGGCTCGGTGTGCACGGCGGGCTGCATCCTAAGGAAATGTCCTCGCTCGCCATCCTGGCGGGCCCTCTGATCAGAAGCGGCGTGGAATCGCACGTACCTTCAAATATCTGCGATTTTGCGCCGACCGTGCTCAGCCTGCTTGGCATTTCACGGCCGTCCACGATGAGCGGACGCGTGCTCGCGGAGGCGCTTATCTTCGGTGCAAAAGATCCTCAAACCATCGAGACGGTTCATACGGCGAGAGCTGGGGGATACCGGCAGGAGCTGCGTCGCGTGCAGGTTGGCTCAACAATCTACGTCGATTCGGCAAGTGTTGTTTAACCCATCACCGAAAGGGACCGTGCGGCGAGGCGCCGGCCCCTGCAAAAAAGTCACCGATCTCCTAGCCCCGCCTCTCCGGTATCAGGACCGCAAACTGCAAGCATCAACCGTCGCCGATGGGCTAGATGGCCTCGGCTTTGGCCCTTAAAGGTCCACTCTCAGTCATGTTGGCGGATTGAAAAAGAAAGCTGTGCCGTTTTCTTTCGGGGACGCATAGCACAAGAAGGTTTCATCGGCTTTGGCAGAGCCGGGCGGCCATGGCGGGCACAGAGCGTCATGAGCTGGCCCAGCTTTTGCTCCGTCACTGGTCAAGACCTGCATGGTTCCACCTGACAAGGCTGGAAGGGGCACCATGGCCAGATGCTGAGATGACTGAAGCCTTGGACGATTCAAAACGCCCTTCACACAAGCCTGTAGCGATGAGCTCGGTTCAGGAATTGCTGCGAGCTCAAGCCCGTCGGCGACGAGCGTGCATGACATATCACACGAGGCGAAAAAACATGCCCGGTGCCAGCACCGCCAATACAAGACCCTCGATTGCCCCGAAGCCGTCAGCTGGCCGAATATTTTTCCTCGAGGTCAGCACCAACCGCATTCAGGCCATGGATCCGGATGGCTCTAATCGAAAGGTGATTGTCACCGATTGTCAGCTTCCCGACGGTCTTGCGATCGATGTCCGTGCCGGTCACGTCTATTGGACCAATATGGGTTCGGCGATCGATGTCAACGACGGCTCAATCGAACGGGCTGACATTGATGGAAGGGCTCGGACAGTGATTGTCCCACGCGGTGCGACATTCACGCCAAAGCAGATCCAACTCGATCAAAAGAACGCCAAGCTCTACTGGTGCGACCGCGAAGGAATGCGCGTGATGCGCTGCAATCTCGATGGGTCAGAGATCGAGACGCTCATCGAAGCCGGCCGAGGGGAAGTCGATCGATGGGATGCAACCAGATGGTGTATTGGCATCACCATCGATACCGAGCGTCAGCAAATGTATTGGACGCAAAAAGGTCCTGAAAATGCCGGGCGGGGCCGGATCTTTCGGGCCAACACCGACATTCCAAACGGCGAGGAACCGGCAAATCGCTCGGATGTCGAGTTGCTCTATGGCGGTCTGCCGGAGCCGATTCACCTGGAGTTCGATCAGTCAAATCGCGTCCTTTATTGGACCGACCGCGGCGATCCTCCCCGCGGCAACACGGTCAATCGGGCACGACCGGATACCGATTGTGGTCCAGAAATCCTGATCACGCACCTCATGGAAGGGATCGGCATAGCCCTCAACGTTCCAGGTAACGAGATGTTCGTCACTGACCTCGCCGGATCGATCTATTCGGCGGATCTGGATGGAAAGAACAAACGCAATTTGCTCTGGTCCCAGGGCAATTTCACCGGTATCGCATTTGCCGAAATCTAACCATCCCCTTAGACGAATGCCATGGCCTGATCCAACGAGGCCGGTGCACGCTCGCCACGCCTACGTTTGCGCGTGCGCCGATCTGCGAAGTCAGGTCCGGCGGGGCAGATGGCAGCGATTGAACTGGCACCATAGGTAGACCGCGCGCCCACGCAAATCGTCGCGGGCAAGATGCGTAAGCCGCCGAGCTCTGTGCGGAATTGCCGACCTCGCACCGGAAAGCTGGCGAGGGGTTCATGCGACGGAGGACAAGAGGACATTCAAGATGACGTTCGAGAAAAAGGTCATTCTCACGATCGCTCCAACGGGCGGAGTTGTGAAGAAATCGCAAAACCCGCATTTGCCGACGCAACCCGCCGAGATCGCCGAGGACGTGTACCGGTGCCACGGAGCAGGGGCGTCAATCGTGGCGCTGCATGCGCGCAGAGCGGACGACGGTGCGACCTGCAATCCGGAGATCTACCGGGACATCAACGCGCGAATATCGGCAAAGTGCGACATCATCATCAACAATAGCACGGGTGGTGGCATCGATGGAGACATGGTGCGGCCGATCGAGCCTGGTCTTGACGAAGTCATATTCGCAGAGCGCCTCAAAGGTCTCAAGGCTGGCGCCGAAATGGCGACATTTGACGCTCACACGGTTCTCGCCAGTTTCAACGGACGCGAGGTCTTGATGAACACCTCGCCGAGCCGGTGCGACATCATGGCAAGATGCTTTCAGGAATCGGGCATCAAGCCCGAATGGGAATGCTTTTCGCTCGCTCACCTTCTTCAAGATCCCACGCGCCTGATCAATGAAGGGATCGACAGGCCCCCATATTGGTTCAACTTCGTCCTTGGCGCCGATCGCGCAATCCAGGGGGGATTGCCTTATACGCCTCGGATCCTCGACATGCTCATCAGCAATCTGCCGAAAGACGCTATGTTTTGCGTCAGCGGGGTCGGTCGCGCCCAGTTGCCCGCAACGATTCACGCAGTGCTCGCCGGCGGTCACGTGCGTGTTGGCCTGGAAGACAATTTGTACCTTGAACAGGGAGTACTTGCCACCAATGTAGGGCTCGTCGAGAAAACGGTGCGCGCCATTCGAGACATTGGTCATGAGCCCGCCACACCAGCTGAAGCTCGCGCGGCGCTTGGACTTGCGAGACGGAATCATTCTGCACAGCCGTCCAGTTCTGCCGCTCGGGAGCAGGACGATAACTTGAGCTTGGAGGCGCCCTATCGCGCCTTGGACTAGCGATACCTTTGGTTCACGTCGTTCCGCCTTCGATTCACTGAGCCGTGCTGCTCCGGGACGAACGAGGTTGCCGGCTACGGAAGGAGAACGAGATGGCGGACTGCGAGACAAGGTCCGCCCTGGTCGTCAGCGCTGTTGCCAAAAACACGCGGCGGCTTTTAACCCTTTTGGTACTTGGCTATCTCTTCAATAACATTGATCGCAGTAGCGTCGGCATCGCCGCGCTGCAAATGAACAGTGCCATCGGCTTGAGTCCTGGCCAATTCGGCTGGGGCGCAGGAATTCTCTTTGTCAGTTATTGCGTGCTGGAAGTGCCCAGCAACATGATCATGTATCGCTTGGGAGCGCGCCGCTGGTTCGCTCGCATCATGATCACCTGGGGTCTTGCGGCAGCCTCGACGGCATTTGTGGTCGGGCCGTACAGTTTCTATCTGGTCCGTTTGCTGCTGGGAGCATTTGAATCAGGCTTCTTCCCTGGCGTGATTTGGTACCTTTCGATCTGGTTTCCGGTGCGATCACGAACGCGGGCGCTCGCTTGGTTCATGGCTGCAACACCCCTGTCCTCCCTGGTCGGCAACCCTCTCTCTGCCGGCCTACTCCAAATGGATGGACTTTGGGGACTGGCCGGCTGGCAATGGATGTTCGTGCTTGAGGGCCTTCCAACCTGCCTTCTCGGCATCCTCTGCTTCGTTCTGCTTGCCGACAAGCCGACCGAGGCGTGGTGGCTGACGCCTTCAGAGCGGGAAGCGCTGCTCCAAGAACTCGCCATGGAAGAGCATGCGAACGTCAAAAAGGACTTTTGGCCCGCAATGAAGGATATCCGTGTCTTGATGCTGACGGGCATTGTGTTCGCTTTCACGATCGGCTCATTCGGAATTGGGATCTGGCTTCCTCTGATTCTAAAGGCTCACGACATAAGCGATATGCAGGTGGGGTGGCTCTCGGCCGTGCCATATCTTTTTGTAAGCGGTGGCATGTTGGTCTGGGCCGGGCTTGTCGATCGCAAGGGGTCCAAGATCTACCATCTGATGGCTGCGTTGATGCTCGGCGCAGTTGGTCTCGTCCTTTCGGCGGTCCTCTCGTCTCTCGTGCCCACGCTTGCATGCTTAACGCTGGCTCTTGTCGGCACGATCTCTGCGCGGACGATCCTTTACACGATGCCGCAGAGCTTTCTGACCGGTGCGGCTGCTGCCGGCGGTATTGCTTTCATCAATTCTATCGGCGCCTTTGGTGCGTTCGTTGGGCCTTACATGGTCGGCTCGCTGAAGGATGCGACGGGATCCTTTAGCGCCGGCATGATCGGAATGGCCACGATCTTGGTTGTTGCGACCGTCATTGCGGGCAGAATGAGAGGGGTGGTTTGACCTTGGCGCTCGCCGAAACTGCGATCAGGTAGCCGCGCCTCATGGCGCGGAGCACATCTAAGCCATACCGGGTGATCTCGACCAGCGCGCGCACCACCGCTCCACGCATTTCGATGATGATCGCCATTGGGGTGCTCTTGTCGCTTTAGTCTCGCCTGCGCGAGGGGGAGCTCCTCGCTGCTTGACTACGACCAGACCATCATCGGCGTGGCTGAGGGCGGCGCTTGCGCCCCTTGGGCACACAGAACCGAGGTTCCGGCGCGATGCCAGGCCGCCACGCCACGTCCAGCACGACTTCGCGCAGCGCATACGCCTCCGCGACGTTCATCCCGCGCCGCTCTATCGCCGGCGAATGGCCCGCCTCGACCTCGACGTCCACCTTGCTTCGTTGCTGCGAAGCGCCGATGATCGGGTCACTTACGTGTCAAATACGGTGTCGGTGAGGAGGTCGGCAGGGGTCCGTTGCGCGATGACTTCTCCTTTCTGGACCAGGAGCGCTCTGCCGACCAGCGATGCGAGGAAACTGAGGTCCTGGTCGGCGATGATCATCGCGGTCCTTTCAAGTCGGTGGATCGACAACAGGCATTCGGCGATCTCATCGGTCACCGACGGCTGGATGCCTTCTGTCAATTCGTCAAGGAGAAGAAGCCGCGGCGACCTAACCATGGTGCGCGCGAGCGTTAGCAGTTGTCGTTCCCCGCCGCTCAAGGTGGCGCTGGGGCGGTCGAGAAGCCTCTCAAGCCGCGGAAACAGCGACATAATCTCGTTCACCGGCTTGGTATGGCCTGCGCCTGGCATCATACCTGCGAGCAGGAGATTTTCCTTGACGGTCAGGCCGGGGAATCCCGCTCCGCCCTGTGGGGTGTAGCCGAAGCCCATCCGGCTGCGCCGGTGCGCAGGAAAACCTTCGATCGCAAGGCCGTCCAGTTGGATCTTGCCGTCCTCAGCCGGAAGCAGGCCCATGATGGTCTTGAGCAAGGTTGTTTTGCCCATCCCATTCAGGCCGACGAGACCTAAGATTTCCTGAGCCGCGAGGTCGAAACTTAGTCCGCGCAAAACGCGCGTCTTGCCATAGCCAGCGCTCAACCGATCAACCTTTAGCATGGGCTGCGTCCCTCCTTCGGCCGAGGTAGATGTCCCGAACGGTTTCGTTCGCCTCAATCCTGTCCATGCTGTCCTCCACCAGCACCTTTCCCCTGTGTAGGACCGTGACCTTTTGGGCGAGGCGGGCGATGAACTCGAGATCGTGCTCGACCACGATCACCGTGGCACGGGCGTTGAGCCGCTTGATGATGTCGACCGTCTTCAGCATCTCCTCGCGTGTCATGCCCGCAGTTGGCTCGTCCAGAAGAGCAAGGCGCGGATCGCTGGCGAGCAGCATGCCGAGCTCGCACCATTGGCGATGCGCGTGCGAAAGGGTCGCAGCCGGTCGTTCCGCAAGAAAATTGTCGAAGCCGATCTCGGCGAGAACCAAATCAACGACGTTTTCCAACTCGCGCTTCGTGAGTTTCCTTCGTTGCGCGGCCAACCGTATATTCTCGCGGACGTCAAGATTGGCGTAGATGCTCGGGATCTGATTCTTGATCGCGATGCCCAAGCGGGCAATGCGGTGGGTCGGCAGGCCCTGAAGATCGCGGCCGTCGAACAGAACATGCCCGCTGGTCGGCTGGTGTTGGTGCGTGAGGCATTTGAACAATGTACTTTTGCCAGCACCATTTGGGCCAATCAGGCAGCGGATTTCGCCGACATCTACGACCAGGTCCACGCCGTCAACTGCGGCAACGCCCCCGAAGCGTTTCACGAGCCCGCGGGTTGCGAGAATGGGGACGCCGCTCATGCCGGCTTCTCCTTCCGCCTAAAGATGCGCAAACGATATGAGAGCCTTATGTTTGCCATCCGAACAATCATCGGCTGAAGGCCCTGCGGCGCCAGCAGGACGAATAAGATAATTGTCGCGCCGAAAATCAGCTCCGTGTTGAAAACCTGATTGGCACCAAGGTGGCTACTTAGAAGCTGAAAGGCGAAGCTTGCAACCACGGGGCCGACAAAGGTCCCAAGGCCGCCGGCAATAACCCACAGAACGAATTGCGAGGCTTGCGGAAGATCAAAGACGTTGGGGCTGACGAACCCCATCACCGCCGTGTAAAGCGTACCGCCGAACCCGGCAATGGCAGCACTTAAGGCAAAACCGGCGAGCTTGTAGAGGCGGATGTCGTAGCCCAAAAGCTCGCTGCGCAACTCGCTCTCGCGGACAGCCGTCATGATCCGACCGGCATCGCTCGACCGCACAAGCGCGAGCAGAACATAGGTCCCCGCCAGCGCCAGCAGGCAGATCGAAAAGGTCGCTTCCGGAGACAAGGAGGCCTGCGGATCGCCTGGCATATTGAGCGATGGGATCGCTGTGATGCCGTTAAAGCCCCCGAGCGGCACCGGCCCGATGTGAAACCAGGGATCCGCTGTCGATGTCATGAAAGAATAGAAGATCAACGTCACGCAGAGTGTGATGACGCCAAGATAGACGTCGCCAAGCCGGCTGAAAAACAAGCAGGAGCCAAGAACCAGCGAGAATATTACCGGCAGCAGGATCCCGATCAGCACTGCAAGCGTGCTGTCGCCAAAATTTGAGACCGCGATGGCATAGGCATATGCCCCGACGCCAAAAAGCACGGAATGTCCAAGGTTGAGGATCCCGAGCGTCCCCCAAACCAAGGCAAGTCCCAGCGCTGCAATCGCCATGGCCGAAAAGGCGGACAAATTGACGAGGTCGAATGGCTCCAGGACGAAGGGCCCGATCACAGCGACGGCCACGAGAGCGAACGGAAACAGCACATGTTTGATGTGGCGCAGCATGATGTTATTGCCCCCTGGTCCACAAACTGGAGACGCCGGTCGGGAACAGGCGCAAGATGATCACGGCCAAAAGTAAAAGCGAGGCTTGGCCGACGACCGGCGTTGCGAAATAGGACAGTAGCGCTTCCACCGGCCCAAGGATCGTTGCGGCTGACAGGACGCCCGTGATGACTGCCCCGCCGCCGCTGATCACCGTCACGAAGGCGCGGGCGACATAGGCAGCTCCCATATGCGGAAGCACGCCCGAGATCGGCGCAAGCAGCGCGCCGGACAGGCCGCTGATTGCCGCGCCGATGATGAAGGTGGTCGCGTAAACGCGATCGCAATCGACGCCGAGGGTCGCCGCCATGTCCGGATTCTGCATCGCAGCCCGCGCGATCAGCCCATATTTCGTCCAGTGCAGCGCCAACAAAGAGCCGACGACGAGCAGAGCCGTGATCGCGATCAGAAGCAGCTGGTAAGCGCCGATCGAGTAGGCGCCGATTGGAATATTGCCCAGCGGCGCGCTCACGCCCAATGTCGTGTTGCCGAAGATCGCTGTCACCGCGCCAATGAGGAAGAGGCTAAGTCCCCAGGTTGCCAGCATCGTGGTCACCAGATGACCATAGAGCCGCCGAATGATGAGGCGCTCGACCACAGCGCCGGTCAGGCCGACCATAATGGGCGAGACAACCAACATCGAAAGCCAAAGATTAACCCCGGCATGACTTGCAATCACGGTGGCGTAGCCGCCAAGCATGATGAATTCGCCATGAGCAAAATTGATGACGCGCATCATTCCGAAGATGACGGCAAGTCCGAGGCTAATCAGGGCAAGAAGCGCGATCGAATTGACCATCGCAAAACACAATATGACGAACTGGTCCATGATTCATCTCGGCCTTGAGGAGACGAAAGACAGGCGAATGAAGCGGCGGCGCCGCAGAATGCAGCGCCGCGCGCGTGCCGGCCCCCTAGATTTGCGGCATCAGGAATTCGGTCTGACCAGGATTGGTGAAGACGTTGCATTTGCCGCCATATGTGTCCGGCGCAATCTGCTCTTTCTTCTCGACCAGGTTCCAGACGCGGTTCTTGACCTTGATGATGTGAACGTCTTGGGTCGTATTGTGAGTGGGACCATCCGTGGTCATGACCCCGGCCGGACCTTCCCAGCGGATGCCGCTTTCGAGAGCCGCCAGAACCGCCTCACGTTCGAAGCTGCCAGCACGTTTGACGGCTTCCGCCCAAAGCATGACCCCACTGTAACCGCCGAACACTTCGCCGTTAATGTAGGGATGGTTCTTGCCGGCCACGGCTTCGACCTTGGCCAGAAATTCCTTGTTCTTGGGCGTGTCGAGTTCTTGGAAGTAATTGTAGGCGACGATCACGCCATCGGTTTCCTCCGGCGCAAGGACCTCATGCTCATTGCCCGCGGCGAATACGATCGAGATGATCGGAATCTTGTTCAGCATGCCCGCCGCGGCCCATTGCCGATAGAACGACATGGCCGGACCGCCGACGAGGCAGGAATGGACGATGTCAGGTTTAGCCGCCTGGATTTTTGCAATGGCGGCGGTGAAATCAGTGACATCCAGCGGATAGTAGTCATCGGCGAGCACCTGACCACCTGCGCGCTTGGCCATCACGTGATTCCAGATGCCGAAATTGCGGGGGGCATTGTAGTCTGACGCGATATAATAGAGCTTCTTGCCGAGATTCTTGAACGACCATTCGAGCAGCGGAACGACTTGCTGGTTGCCGCCCGTATTGACGCAGAAGGTATTCTTCTCGCAGAGCCCGCCTTCGTAGAAGGAACCGTAGATAAACGGTATCTTGTGCTTGCGCAGAACGGGACGCGTGGCCTCGCGGGCAGCGCCGCTGAGCGCACCTTGCACCATGACGACCCGATCATTCAGGATCGCTTTCTGAGCGTATTGCGGGTACTTGTTGATGTCGGACTGACCGTCATAAACCTTGAGCTCGACCTTCTTGCCGAGCAGGCCGCCGGCGGCATTGATCTCCTCGACGGCGACCTTCATACACAAATTTGAGGGCACACCATAAATATCGAGAGGTCCCGACAAATCGTGCAGGGAGGCGATGGCAACAGTGTCGGATGCCGCAAAAGCGCGACCCGGAAGTAGGCCCGCAAGAGATGCTCCCGAGACTGCCGCAGAAGCGCCGAGAAACGTGCGACGGGATAGCTTCATATGAATGCTCCTTGTTTTGAGGTGAAGAAGAGATCAGCTGCCAGCCCATGAGGCCGGCGTTTCGTTCGCGCAGGCCGCTTGATGGGCCCTCCGGCCACCAAGTCGGATGTCGCTCCCGGGCATGGCCCGGTCACGCGCTGGGCGACTTAGCTTTGCGGGATCAGGACATCCGTGGTTCGGATTAGTGAAGACATTGTATTTGCCGCCATAAGTGTCCGGTTGAATCTGAGAGGCTGCAGAAGCGGCTGCACAAGCGGCTGCAGAAGACCGCCGAACGTGCGACGGAATAAATCCATGAGAATGCTCCTTCGAGGTTCGAATAAGGAACTCAATGGCGCGAACGACGACTGCCGCCGGTGCCAGACGACGGAGAGGCAGGCGCGAGGCTGATCGGCGAGAAGCGGGATCTCGCCGCGTGCGGGATTAGCGCTCGGTCGGCTGTACCATCGGAACGACTTGGCGCTCGACGGGAAGGTCCGGGTCGTACAGATACTTCGCGCTTTGATCGAGAAAGTCGTGGGTGTGGATCACCACAGCCTCCGCGTTCAAGAATGCGATCGCATAAGCCGGCGGCTCCATGCTGCAGGGAACTCCTCGACGACGCTCGAAATCGAGCCACACTTGATGATTGAGCCCGCGCAGGGTCGAGAAGGGAATCCGCTGCCAGCTACCGGCGATCGGACGATGCACATGGCCAAAGAACAGATGGCGGATCGAGTGCCCCTGAAGGAGTTCTCCGAAGGCCTCGCCGTCGTCGAGCATCAGCTCATCCGCAGGCCGAAAATGAACCGAGAGAGGCGGGTGATGCATGAACAGATAGACCGGTTTGCCTTTGGCTTCTTCCAGGCGCGCGCGAAGCCAAGCTTGGCGCTTCGCACAATAATGACCCGCATGGCCTTCAGCGCGTTTGGTGTCGAGAAAAAGAAAGCGACCAGCCGCCGTGTCGAGTGCCGACTGGACGAAGCCGGCATCGTCGATGGGAGCATCAGGAAAGACCTCGCGAAAATTGTCGCGATCGTCGTGATTCCCCATCAGAAGCCGCACCGGCATCGGCAGGACCTCAAGTGCTTTGCGCAAGCGAAGATAGGCGCTCCTCTCGCCGTGATGGGCAAGATCACCTGTCATCACACAAAGCTTGGCGTCTGAATGGTGCTTGGCGATATCGGCGAGACAGGCGCTTAGCCGTTCACCTGGATCATTGTCGAACAGATGCTCACCTGTTGGAACCAGATGAAGGTCGGTGATTTGGATGATTTTCATTTTCGATTTTGCGAACGTGTCACGTTGTCAGGATGCAATGGCTTGATCAGCTCGGCCGGAGCGAGCGTTCCAGAGCCGACGAGACGCAATCTCAGCGCCTTGTGTCAGGGATTCGAGCTTGCGCCAGGCGATGTCGGGGTCGACACTGTGGAACGTTGCAAAACTGGCGAAGCCGCAATCCGTGCCGGCGATCACGCGCTCTCGCCCGACCAGATTGGCATATTGTTCGATGCGCTGCGCCACGACTTCGGGGTGCTCGATGTAGTTCGTGCAGGTATCGATGACGCCCGGCACGATGACCTTGTCTTCGGGCAATCGGGTTTCCCTGAACAGGCTCCATTCATGCGAATGGCGTGGATTTGCTGCTTCAAGCAACAGCGCCATCGGTCGCGCTGTGATCACGATGTCGAAGATCTCATGAAGATCGATGTCGTGATGATGCGGCGACTCGTAATTGCCCCAACATAGATGCATGCGCATCCGGTCAGCGGGAATGTCGCGCAGAGCATGATTGAGGATTTCGACGTGAAGGGCGATTTCTTTGCGGAACTCAGCAACACCCATCGGATTGGCTCGGAAATGGCGGCCGAGCGCAAGATCCGGACAATCGATCTGCAGAAGAAGCCCTGAGGCTATGATGGCATCGTACTCGTGCTTCATCGCATCGGCCAGCGCATAAAGATAGGCCTCTTGCGACGGATAGAAATTGTTTGGCATGTAATGAGCCATGATTCCGGGAGAAGATGCGTTCATGAACGCTTCGTCCACGGAAACCATATCGATCGCTTTCTTGAGGTTGGCGATATCGGTCGCAACAGCTGCTTCTCCGTGATACTGCAGCGGAGCAACGCAGGCCGGCGTCTTGATGTCTAGATTGACCCTTTTTGCGAAATTCGAAAACTCTGCCAATTCAGATAGCGCAAGGGGTTGATCAACTCCGGTCAGGCCCGTCATGCGCTCCCGCGCATAGGTCGAGTAAGCGTATTTGCTCATCTCGCCGTCGTCGACAACGCTCAAGCCGATGCTGGCTTGCTTCTTCACGACGTCAGCGACCGCTGCACTGACATCGTCAGTGAGTGACGAGCCAGCGGCGGGGTCCAATGTGCCCTTCTCTTTGGCCAGCAGCTTCTGCTCCAATGCGGGGGGGCGCGGCAGACTACCGACATGGGTCGTGAGGATCTGGTCAGTGCTTATTTTCATCGTGTATCCCTTTGTTTCAAGCGAAATTGGTTGGCCCGCCCCCTTCCCTCGGAGGGGAGGATCCCAAATTGATGGCCTGGGGTGAACGAGTGCCCGCCCGCATTCGGGGAAGCGACATAGCAAGTGCTGTTGACGCGGAAATGTCTTGATATTAGCGCAGCTAATAGTGACGCCAATGACTCTACGGGTAATTTCGCTTATCCGCGGGCTGATGCCGTTCTAACCCATCGCGAAGGCGAGCGGCGCATTGCGGTTGCCGGCGTCGCTGGCGGGTCGGTGCGAAACAACACTCCCTAAAATTCGGCAACGGGTTGTATGAATCCGATCATCCTGCGGCAGAATTGCGCGATCCCTCCGTTGAAATAACTCAGATGGCGTCATCAACTCATCGACGGCGTGGCCCTTAAATGAGGACCCGGCGTAGAGTCGATGGGGTTAACAGGCTCTTGCCATTGCGGGCTGCTCTTAGTTTGTGGCATATGCCTCGCACCAAATTGCCTCCCGATCGTGAGACGCGCTCCAGCGCGCTCACTCATCAAGGTTCACCTTCGGTTTTTACAAAGAGCGCGCCGGCTGAGACAATCGAAAGTTGAACCTTATCCTGGGTATGAGCGACGAACATTGCTCGGTGCAGACCTCTGGGGTTAGCGCCGACCTTTGCCGAAGACGGTAGATGTTTGACAATTCAGGTAACGTGTGATCTTCATTTATAGCAGCGCGACGGGTATTGTAAGCGGATCTGAGAGCTATCGCGGAGTGCCTCCGCGTGCCCAAACCAAGGCGGTATAAGAAACGTCGATTTCATTTCGTGAATGATGTCGGTCTGGCTCAAATAACGCTGCAAGCCGTCGGCACTCCAAGAGAACGCAGTTCATCTTGCTCCACATTTGGATAATGAACGTGAGCTGCATCGAGGGCACTTCCGACTTTAGAACGGTGTAAGAAGCAGTGCGGCGCAGGCTCGCGTACCCAGAGGTCTGGTGTGTCGATATGGATCTTTTGAGATCCAGCTCACAGGCCGCGCCTTGGGGCTTCACCAGGATGATCGCGCGTCCATCCGAGAGGCTCTGACTTTTGCAGTTTCAGAGCGTTATGCGGTCAGGCTGCCCGAGAGCCCAGGTCCGGAATGCGAAGAAGACTCGCGCGACAAGACCGAGAGCGTCATGAAGATCAGTTCGCACCAGATAGCAGCCTTCACAGAAGTTTTTCGGCGAAGAAGCGTTTCGGAAGCTGCGGCCGTCCTTGGCGTTACCCAGTCGGCTGTCACTCAGCATCTTGCAAAACTTGAACAACGTATGGGGACGACGCTCTTCATCCGCCATCGCAATGGGCTTGAACCGACGAAGCCGGCTCAGGAGCTATTTGCGCTGACTGATCGCGTGCGGGTTCTTGAACAACTCGTCGCGGAGACGGTTGATGCCTACAGCGACCTTTCAGCCGGGCATCTCACGGTGATCGCAAATGCTCCGCGGCCAGCGATGCCGATCATCTCCGAATTCAACAAGCGCTTTCCGGCGGTGAGAATCAGCTTCTCGCTAGTGACCTGGGAGCTTGCGAAACAACGACTTGAGCAACATGACGTAGATATTGCCATCATCACCGAGCCTGACGACATCGCCAGTCTATTCCATGTGGAGCTGAGCAAGACGCGGCTTATGGCTCTCATTCGCCGCGAGCATCCACTCGCCACGAGAGAGACGCTCAGTCTGGCCGAACTTGCTCAAGAAAGAGTCGTTTTGACTGAGGATGGCTCACTCACGCTGCGCGAAATACAGAAAGCATGCCTTGAGAACAGCATTAGCATGCCGAACATTATCAAAATGACCACCTATGCAGTTTTAAAGGAAGCTGTGCTGCATGGAATCGGGATAGGAATACTTCTCGAAGAGAGTGTGTTTCCAACAGAAGAACTCGTCTACAAACCGGTCGATGAGCTCAGCATTCATTTCAAAACCTACATCGTGACGACACCGGACAAAAGACGACTACGATCTGTCAAATCCTTCTTTGATACCGTCCAGCTTCTCTAACGATATCTATCTGATCATTTCTGAAATGAGCAGGCGTCGCGCGTGAGGCCGGTCGGCTGCGGTGCGGCGCAATCAAGTCAATCTGGTCTGTGTCGCCCCGCTCGACCATGACGACATGCTGTCATAACCTGGGCACCGCAGCAGGATCCAGAGGATCACGCTTTCCAGGATGCCACAATGTATGGGTAACTGGTTTGCTGTGCAGACCTCGAAGCCTGAGCGCGGCTTTTCGGAGGCGCTGTCGCTGGGTTGAGCGCTTAGCATGGCCGCTCCTCTCTTCGTTGCAGCACGTGCGAAATGGTCGGCCCACGAGGCGGCCGGACGCAGCTTGCAGTCTTTACCGTACCTTGAGGACGTGGCGAATGTGATACGATTAACTTTGTGATACAAGGCTGCCTCTCACCAAACGACAAACCTGACGTTACGTGTCTCAACGTCGGATATGGCGGCAGACAAGACTTGTCTACGCCCAACTCTTGCCGCATCGGCCTGAGACTGGGCTGCTAGGATGAACTCGTACAAACAAAGACGACGAAGTCTTGGAGAGTTGCGGCGGGTCGAGCAGATCTGTCGGTCCGAAGCGCAGCGTGCCCACTCCGATCTTGAACGGAGTGGGTTGTTGAACATTGCAGAGGATTGCCAGCGAGCTGCCCAAAAGATCGAAAAGGCTTCGGAAATGTCGACATGGATAGGGCCGATGATCTGGACCTTCGCGCTCGTGGCCTTGCTGCTGTTCGTTGCGCTATACCTTCCATGGTAGACATTTCGGGCTCCGCAGAATCGGCCTCGTCGAGGAACGATCGACGCCTTGTCAAACTGCACTTGGTGTGGCGAGGGGGCGCCCGTAAGACCATCGCCGTCCGCACCGTGATGAGGGAGGAGAGGCGCGGTCGCCTTTAGCTCCGCGCTCGCGACAGCCAGTTTGCTAGGATCATCACTAGAGCGATTAATGGGAAGGGGTTGGACGCGGGGATAAGCCTGGGGCTACCCGCCGACGATTCGTGGCGGGACCAATCCATCCCTCATCGAACAAATCCGCAATGGCGGGACGATACCAGTGAGATCATCGCATCGGCGTGGTCAGACGCAGCGGCATACGAAGTGCGGCCATTCTGGCCGCGGCGCCGCCGCGTCATCGCGACCCCGCTCGCAACAGGTCCTTTCCCTTCCGCATACCCCCTCAATGTGAATGTCGCGAATTGGTCGCTTCTTGCGAGGGGCTCGCTACCGGCCCTGGCGTGCGTTGTCCGCTGTCAATCCTGATTGGCGTCGAGCCCTTGCGCGCGAGGACCGTCGCGTGAAGCTGTCCGCGTCGGCAAATTCCATAGTCTGTCCTGTGTATGCGTCAGGGGGGCCACTAGAGCCTCGAATGCCGACTTCACGTCGGCGTAGGCAGCCTCCTTCAAGGCGGTCGCCACCGGATCAATCTCATCATAGGCGGTCAACGCCGTTGCATAATCCTGATAGAGCGGCATCTGGGCCTCGTTCGTCCAGCCGAGACCTAGATGGTGGAAATGCTCAGCGGGAACGGTGACGCGACTTTTATTCAGTTCTCGGAGGTTATCAGCCGACCAGTCGTGGATGGTATAGGCGTCAATCTTATCCATCATGGACCGCCAGCGAATGACACGCTCCTCCAGCGGCATGTTGATCGCTTTCGAAATGGCAGCTGCAATCTCTTCGGGATTGTTCGGGTCAATCAGCAGGGCCTCGTCTTGGCTGAATTCCTCGGCCGCCCCGGCAAACTTCGACAGGACAAGAACGCCGGGATCATTCGGGTCTTGGGCCGCGACATATTCTTTCGCTACGAGATTCATACCATCACGCAGCGGCGTGACGAGACCTATATCTGCGGCGCGGTATAGACGGGCGAGTGCAGCCTGGCTGAACGGGTCATTCGTGTAGTGGATCGCCTTCCACGCGTCCGTGCCATGCTTGGCATTGACGTGATCGATCGCATTCTCCACGCCCTCTTTGTACTTTTGATATTCCCCCACGTCCGCACGGGAGGATGGCGCGATCTGCAGCAACGAGATGCTGCCCGGCTCAGTGGTTAAAAGGTGGTTGAACGCTTCGACCCTCTTGTCGATACCCTTCGTGTAGTCGAGCCGGTCGACGCCGATGGCAAACTTGGTGCCCTCCAATGTCTGCAATAATGACGAGAGCTTTTCTTCCTCTGCCGGCGAAAGTTCTGCGACCGCAAGATGATCCGCGAATTGCTTGGGATCGATGCCGATCGGGAATGTTTGTAGCCGCGTCTGACCACGGTCCGTCGTCACGATTCCATCCTTGCCCTCAAGCTCAAAATGGACCCGCAGACAGGCTAGAAAGTTGCTGAGATCCCGGTTTGTCTGAAAGCCGAGCAAATCGTACGCGAGCATCGACTTCATAAGCTCGCGATGGTGGGGGACGTGCTCGATCATGTCGGGCGCCGGCCATGGCGTATGCAGGAAAAAGCCGATCGGTCGATCAATGCCGAGCCTATGCAGCTCGGCCGCAAGTGGAAGGAGATGATAATCATGGACCCAGAATGCGTCTCGATCCCGGACGTTGAAGGCGGCTCGCGCTATGAATGCGTTGACATTTCGATAGCTGTCATACTCGCCTTCGGCGCCCGACATGCGCTCGCCCAAGGAATGCAATGCAGGCCACAATGTCGAATTCGAGAAACCTCGATAATAGCCCGGATAGTCTGCCTCCGGCAGGTCTAGCCTTGCCACGTCGCCTGCACCGGTCTTCACCAGCGGCAATGGCCGGTCAGTCCCATCTCCGCGGCTATGCGAGGAACCTATCCATAGCGCACCGGAACGTTCAACGACCGGTTCAAGGGCTGCCGCAAGGCCGCCGGTCTGGGGTCTATTGGGGTCGAAGGGGGCAACTGGCTGACCGGATCCGGGCGGTCTTCCGGGTCGCTTGAACCGACGGCATTGGCAGGTCCTGCTGCTTCGTGTTGTCCTTGGTCCAGCGGCACGCCGTCCAGGTGCATGTCAAAAGGAGCCTGGCCCCCAGCTTCATCTTGCTTCGTAGCGCCTGAAGTTCCGGTATCGAGAGCGTCGTGGATTCGAACCATTTCGGATCTCCATCTGACGATGTTGCCGCTTGATGCATTCGCGGATCGACCGAGATATCGCCTCGGCTCCAAACTTGCAGCGCCAGCTTTCTGGAAGCTGACCAATTGCTGCGTCAGAGGGCCGCACAGACGCAGCTCGATCGGCGACGAAGGCAGCTCGAATGGGTGCGCGTTCACCCGCCAAGCAGACAAGTGCGCAACGCACTGCTCTGAGAGGTCCTTCTTGTTCGGTGAGGCAACGTGTGAAAATCGTGCAGCGCAACGCTCCTGCGTAAAAATAGTGAGGTCATGCGTCCCAAATCGGCATGAGGTCGTCTTCTTGACTGAGTGCTGCGCAGGGAGTGCTGTTACGAATGTCGCAATTGCGGCTGTCGCTGTCTGGCTCAAGACATCGGTTGTCTCAAGGGCAACAAATGAGATGCCAGAAATGGCGTGGCGCGGGAGGGGCCAGTCTTTTGCTCTGAAGATGCCGCGTGCCGTGGCATGCCGATTGCTCGAATTTGTGATGACACCGCTCGAGACCATGCTGCTCATGCAGCACGCGAGCCACCTATTGAGATGAACCGTGCCGACCTCCCAAGCCCCGAGCCAGCATCGCCAACGCCGCCATTCGGGTCACGCTTTGCAATGGCAGCCACCGTGCGCTGTCATGGACCCGCGACAAACGGCTGTCACGCAATATGGTACCCCACCAAGGCCAGACGTTATGGTTAGGGACACTTGCGTTATCTTTGAGTCACGCTTGAAGCGCTGGAAGCGGCGAGATGCCGAGTGGGAGCGTTGCAGCCAAGGGCCGGCCTTGCTTTGGCGTTTGCAAATGGTCGTGGGCTGATGCCGGACGATTGGGATCCTGAGAAAATAGTCAGGCAAATGGACGAGCTCAAAGTCGAGCTCCTTCGTGCCAAGTCGGTCGTCGCCAAATGTAAGGCAGGATTGGAGGAGTTGGAACGGAGGCTTGAGCGTCGCACACGCTCGCCGTTGAGTGATGATCGCCACCGGGATCCAGCGGCAGCCAATCCCATGCGGGGATCGGGATCGTCCGAATGGCAAAACGTGGATGATCCCATTGACGAGGAAGCTCCTCTGGCGTTTTCCAGTCGATTATGGGACCGTTGAACCACGCACGTTTGCATCGGAAGGTTTCGCGACTGACAAGCCTAGCCGCATCGCTTTACGGCCCGCACGAGGGAAGTGGCGGTCGCCCGATTTGCCGAACGTGTTGGTGATTTTGGTGCGTAGGTCGGGATAGACGCTGAGTACCACCACATCCGACAGATATGCTGAGAGCGTCCATTCTCGGCGGCCGTCCTTTTTTCCGTCTTCTACGCACGAAATTGCTGGGCAAACCCTTCTAGGCGCGTGTCCCGGAACATGTGGTTCGGGCGAAGCCGGCAAACAGCAGTCACTTAGTCCGTCAGGCATCAGGCAGAGCATTTCGGGTGCGAATGCGGTCCCCGGGTGTACCTCGTCAGCTTCTCGACAGCTTGTCCGACTACCGAATAGTCAAACCGGCTCCCCCTGGACGACAGGTTGCTGTGGTATCGCAGGCTTTCGACACATCCAATGCAGCGGCTCCGCCATCGGCCAAGGCGTCCTTTGACAATCGGCAGCCGAAGCTGGCTGATAATGTATCCATAAGCTGCCGGAGAGCGAGGCGATGACGAAACCTTTCCCCATGAATGCCTGGTATGCTGCCGCCTGGGACGCTGAGGTGAAGCCGGCGCTGTTGCCGCGGACGATCTGCGGCAAGCACATCGTGATGTACCGCAAGGCCGACGGCTCGGTGACCGCGCTGGAGGATGCCTGCTGGCATCGCTTGGTGCCGCTGTCCAAGGGCCGGCTCGAGGGCGACACCGTCGTCTGCGGCTATCACGGCCTGAAATACAATGCGCAGGGCCGCTGCACCTTCATGCCCTCGCAGGAGACCATCAACCCCTCGGCCTGCGTGCGTGCCTATCCCGTGGTCGAGCGCCATCGCTACATCTGGCTCTGGATGGGCGATCCTGCTCTCGCCGATCCCGCGCTCGTCCCCGACATGCACTGGAGTCACGATCCGGCCTGGGCCGGCGACGGCAAGACCATCCGCGTCAATTGCGACTACCGCCTCGTGCTCGATAATCTCATGGACCTCACCCACGAGACCTTCGTGCACGGCTCCTCGATCGGCAATGACGCGGTCGCCGAAGCGCCGTTCGACGTGACCCATGGCGAGAAGACCGTGACTGTGACGCGCTGGATGCGCGGCATCGAGGCGCCGCCGTTCTGGGCCAAGCAACTCGGCAAGGAAGGCCCCGTCGACCGCTGGCAGATCATCCGCTTCGAGGCGCCATGCACCATCGCCATCGACGTCGGCGTGGCACCAACAGGCACCGGCGCGCCCGAAGGCGACCGCTCGCAGGGCGTCAACGGCTTCGTGCTCAACACCATCACGCCGGAGACCGAGAAGACCTGCCATTATTTCTGGGCATTCGTTCGCAACTACCAGATCGGCGAGCAGCGCATCACCACCGAAATCCGCGAAGGCGTCTCCGGCATCTTCCGCGAGGACGAGCTCATCCTCGAGGCGCAGCAGCGCGCGATGGACGAGAACCCGGATCGCATCTTCTACAATCTCAACATCGACGCGGGTGCGATGTGGATGCGCAAGCTGATCGACAAGATGGTAGCGAAGGAAAACGGACCGCAGCATCTGCAGGCCGCGGAGTAGGGCATGGTCGGGGTCGACCGCTCCGTCTCGCAAACCGTGAAGGCGCGGCTCGCGCTATGCGCCGGGAGTCTGGATCGTTGCGAGAGCCGAGAGGGCGGCGGGCCGGAGCGATTGCGTGCGAGCGCGCCAGGCCTGCCGAACGCGATCTCCGCCTCGCACTCCCAAATCGCAGCCATCGCGACCCCCTGCCGGGGCTCGCGGTGATCAAGATTACGACCTATTGAGGCCAAGGCCATGCGCTTTATCGAAGCCTGGAGTCCCGCAACGCTCGTTTCAACGCGCGATTTATCGCCCGGCATCCGCGAATTCCTAATCAGGCCAGACCAGTTCGACGGCGCGGCCTATCCCGTCGGCAGCCACATCAATGTCAGCGTCACCATCGATGGCCTGCCCGAGACGCGGTCCTATTCGCTGGTCGGCCAAGCCTCACCGCGCGGCCTTACCATCGCGGTGCGTCTTGTCGAAGATTCCCGCGGTGGCTCACGCTACATGTGGCAACTCGCAGCCGGAGCGCGGCTCGACATCACCCGGCCGGCCTCGCTCGTCGCGGTCGATTGGGCCCGCGACAACTATTGCCTGATCGCCGGCGGCATCGGCATCACGCCGATCCTCGGCGCCGCGCAGGCGCTGGCGCGCCGCGGCGCCGACTTTACGCTGCATTATGCCGTGCGCGGCCGCGCGGACGCCGCCTATCTCGATGATCTCGCGAGCCTGCTCGGTGATCGCCTGTTCGTGCATGCCAGCGACGAAGGACAACGGCTCGATCTCGACGCGCTGTTCGCCTCGCTACCCAAGGGTACACTGACCCTGTTCTGCGGCCCGATGCGCATGCTCGATGCCGCGCGCCAGGCCTGGATTGGCGCGGGCCACCCGCTTTCCGATCTCCGCTATGAAACCTTCGGCTCCAGCGGCACGCTGCCGACTGAGGCCTTTCGCGTGCGCCTGAAGGGCTTTGATATCGCGCTCGAAATCCCGCGCGAGCGCTCGATGCTCGATGTCCTCAACGCCAGTGACTATGAGGTGATATCCGACTGCAAGCGCGGCGAATGCGGTCTCTGCGCCATCGATGTCGTTGCCGTCGACGGCGAGATCGATCATCGCGACGTATTCTTCAGCGATCACCAGAAGAGAAGCAATGCCAAGATCTGTGCCTGCGTCTCCCGCGCGCGGGGGACGATCACGGTGGATACGCTGCTGCGGGCGGATGCTGTGTGAGACGAAGTCTCGTCCGGGATCGTCAGCTCTTCACGTCCTGCTGAGCGCTTTATGAAGCGGTTAGATGATGAAGCGATCTCTCACAAAGCTTCGCTTCGTGCGTCAATGTGGGGGCGGCCGTGCGGGTGCTCGGTCTCGGCTATTGCTGTGTCTTATAAATGTCATCTTGCGCGGGCCAGTGGCGCGCGCGCCGGCTCGATCGGACAGCGATCCATGCCTGTCCGCAACCGGCAGATGCGCGTGACAAAGTACGAGGAGGTCGATGCCAAAACATTTTCGTAATTGGGCCATATTGTCCATACTCTCCATGCTTCTCCTCCCCGCCGCGAAAGCGCAGGACCGCCGGATTATCAGCGAACCTGTTGCACCTCATACGGTGTGCGACCGTCCCGTGCCGTCTGGGAAGCAGGATACCGCAATGTTGCAAGATGCTATCGACCAATGCCCTTCCGGAGCCGCCGTATATTTGGGGCGTGGCGAGTTCCGATCAGGCCCGCTTGAGATGAAATCGGGCGTGACCCTGTGGGTCGGACGCGGTGCGAGGCTGATCGCCGTCCCGGAACCTGCTGCTTACGACAAAGGTCTCGGACAATGCGGTCGCATTGCGGACAAGGGCGACGGTTGCCGGCCATTCATCAGCTTTTCCAAAACGCGAGGCGGCGGCATCTACGGGGAGGGCATCATCGATGGTCAGGGCGGCACATTGATGGCCGGCGGTGCGGAAACATGGTGGCAGCTAGCGCGGCGCGCCCAAGCCGAGGGCGGCAACCAGAACGCGCCGCGCTTGATCCAGATCGATCATGCGCAGGACATCACGTTGTCTGGTGTGACCCTGCGCAACGCTCCAAAGTTTCATGTTGCGATGAATCAGGGCGTAGGCGCCACGTTTTGGGGCATCACGATCGACACACCTGCGGATGCCCGCAATACTGACGGCATCGATCTTGGCGCGAGCCAGGACGTGACTATCACCCACAGCTCAATTCGTACGGGCGACGACAATGTCGCAATCAAGGCTGGCGACAACGGCTCGACCAGTCATATCTCGATCATCGATAATTATTTCGGCTGGGGCCATGGTATGTCGATCGGAAGTGAAGTGAATTCCGGAGCCAGAGACATATTGGTGCGTAATCTGACATTAGATGGTACGACGTCGGGCCTGCGCATCAAGAGCGATGTGAGCAGAGGCGGTCTGGTCGAAGGCGTGACTTATGAGTACGTGTGCCTGAGGGGCAACCGATGGCCGATATCGTTCGACGCAAAATATGATCCGCACGCTCAAGGCACGAGGATTCCGGTCTATCGGCAAATCGTTCTCCGTCATGTCCATGGCGACACTGGTGTGTTGCTGGTGCGCGGCCTAGACGAAGGACATGCGCTCGACGTGACACTCGAAGATGTCAGATTTGCCAAATCTGCGAACTGGCAGGTTGAACATGCCAACGTCCACGCAAACCGCTCCGACGTAGCGCCACCGCTGCCGGGGCGAGCTGCAGAACCGCTGCAGCGCTCGTCGGAGATATGTTCCAGGGCATTCCACGACGTCAACCGGTAAACGTTACAGGTGGTCGCCCTTGTTCGAAGACTTTGCAGGGCGGCCCTTGTGAAGGCACCTTGTAGGTTATGGTTTGCCGTAAAAATATGTTGGCTGGGTGCGGCGGCTGTTCTGTTGAGATCACTCTCTCACCTGCGCCAACAATACTGCTGAATCAACCAATGCAAGATCACCCGAGGATTGCCGTTCGCCGCGCTGTACTTCTGGCAGGATGCCTTTGCGTCCCGTCGGCGTACGCCCAGCCATTGTTGGTGTCGCAGACCAAAAATGCGGACTATCACTCCGTGCAGCAAGCCATCGACGCATTGCCGGCGGAAGGGGGAGAGGTCCGCCTCGCGCCCGGTATCTATCGCGAGAAGGTCATCATCTCCAAATCTGGCGTTCATCTCTTCGGGATGGGTGGCAATCCAGAGGATACCCTCATTGTATATGGCGACGGCGCCATCAAAGTAGGAGGAACCGTCCGTTCGGCGACGTTGAGTGCCACCGGCGATGATTTTCGGCTCGAAAATCTGAGCATACAGAACGACTACGCCCGCAATCCGGCCAATCCACCCTCGCAAGCCGTTGCACTGTCCCTGACCGGAGACAAGGACGTCGTCAGGCGCGTCCGTCTTCTCGGCGCCCAGGACACCTTGTTTGCCGGCAACGGTCCAAACGGCAGAATGTCACGCCAGTACTTCTCGAATTGCTACATCGAAGGGCATGTCGATTTCGTGTTTGGCAATGCCAAAGCGTGGTTCCGGGAATGTGAGTTGCACGGCATCGCCAACCAAGCGGTTGTCTTCACCGCGCAAAGCAAGGCCGCTCCCGATGAGGACAGCGGCTATGTTTTTGATCATTGTAGCCTAAGTGCCGACCCCGCCGCGCGTGTCATCGCGCTTGGTCGGCCGTGGCGGCCATACGCCACAGTGGTGTTCCTGTCGACGAAGATCGATGCGCAGGTCGTTGCGGAAGGCTGGCGCGAATGGACGCCCGGCAAGACCAACTCGTTGAGCACGAGCTATTACGCCGAATACAGATCTTTTGGAGCCGGAGCGAACCCCTCAGGGCGCGAACCATACTCCCATCAACTGACCGATGGCGAAGCCGAGAAATGGTCGCTAAAACTGTTCTTCGGGGGCGTCACAGATTGGCTGCCAATGGAACGATATTCAGGGAACGCAAAGCGAAGGTGACGAGACAACGGCGATCGTTGGATAAATAACGGGAGAGTTGCGGATATGACGGCGGCGCGGGCCGTCACACCTCACCGACATGCGCTCGGCACTCTATTTGCGGTATTGAAAGCCCCATCAGATGATTCCTCAATGAGCAGGGGCAACGCTCCCTCGTACGGCGTGCGAGGACCGAGATCTTGATGGACGCAATGCTCTTTGTAGACGACGATCAAGTCCTTGCTGCCCGCCTGACTGCGATCGTCAGACCGCTTGTGATAGGTGAGTGACATGGGGGCGCCGCAGCCCCGCGATACGTCAGCACCGGCCGCGCACCATTCATCGAGCTGTGGTGTCGATCGTTGATCCGACGACACGAGCGAAGACGCCTTGGCGGGACGCTTTGGCGTTGTAATCCATACAACAAACCGCGTGTGGCGCGAAACACTTGTACTTCCGTGTTGCCTTTCGAATATCGAGGGACCCGGCGTATACAATTCCTACTGAAGCCTCGAAGATCGAGCCTCCGGCCGTAGCGAACAAGCCTTAAGGACAAGGCAGAACCATTTGGCATGTCCACGAACTCCCAGCTCAGCCGCTGCGCCCGCCACATGCTCACGGTCTTGCCGCATTTTTGGGTCTTGTCCTGATCATGCGCGGAACGAAGCGAACCGCTCATCACGTCGATTGTTCGCCATGCTCGGCCGAAAGGCGTTGTTCAGGGAAGTCGAGCTGCCAGCGAGCGGGAGCAAGGCTCCGACTGGCTCCGTCTTTCTTTGCGATCCGCCGTTCAGGCCCCACTGAGATGTGCTGGCTAGGTGTCGCGCGCCACTGTCTTTAGGTAATGGTAGGCCTTGATGATCTCGACCAGGCGATCCCCCCCGGAAGATTCACCGCCATTGACATCGGGATGGTGCCGCTTAACGAGCTCCTTGTACTTCGCCTTGATATCCCCGAGCGTCGCATTGGCATTCAGGCCCATCACCTGCAACGCTTTGCCCTCGGCATTAAATGTCTTGCGCGCCTCGGGCTTGGCCTTCGCGCGCGGGCGGGCACCGGCGCGTCCGTTCAGTTCGACGAGCGTGCAGAGGGCATGCCAGTCATCCTCGAAATTGGCAGTGCTGCCGGTCACTCCGTGGGCGCTGATGTTTTCGCCCATCTTCCAGGTCGGACGATGGCCAGTCAGCGCATCCTTCTGGTAGCGCGCGACCGCTTCGGCGTCCATGCCAGAGAAGTAATTGTAGGACTGATTGTATTTGCGAACATGACCGATGCAGAAGTGCCAGTAGTCGCGCGGATTGCCGCGGCCTTTAGGCGCGGGGTGGGTAGCCTTGTTCTGGCAACCAGGCCATTCGCATCGCGCCGCGGTCTGAGAACCCTGTGCTCCCTGCTTATTGATGCGAATAGAGGCAAAGATCTCGGATGTGTCGATCAACATGACCTGGCTCCGTTGGGGGAGCGGCAATGAGCAGCGCCGCTTGGCAGTCACGTCATAGCAATCGATATGCCACGCTTCGCGAGCTTGGTTTGGACCACAATCTCTTTGCGCTTCCAGTACCTCTCAATCGCCATTTACTGTCGGGTTCTGCACACGGTCGCCTTGAACGTGATAGATGTTGTGATTGAGTGGTGCAGATGCGTTCCTTCTGAAGGACGAGCGTTTTGCTCGATGCCGCCGCTTGCAGATCACGTCGAAGAAAACCCCGCTCATGGGCTCTGCGTGCAAAGGAAAAGGCAGCTTTCTTAGTCGAAAACTGGCGTGCTCACGTGCATCTTCCTGGGTGGTGCGGGTTGACGCACTTCGCGAATTGAAACCTCCCGGCGGATTTTTTCGGGTAAGCGGAGAACAGTGATCCACTATTTTCTTCGGCGCTCGAAGGTAGATCTTGTCTGCGTATTCTCGCCCTACAGGACGAAGGGCCGTTTTTGGCAGCAGGCTCTATCTCCAATTGGAAAGAGAGGGCCTCTCTTCGTGCGGCTTGCTCGGACTCGTGGCGTCCAATGGGGCGACGGCAGGGAGTGCTTCGGTAACATTGTCATCTGGGGCAATATGAGCGGGCGGTTCCGGATGGCGTTTGACAGCCTAGGAGCCGGTCTCACGATCGTGCAAAAGCAACCAGCGGCCCGAGATCACGATTGTCGGCAGCTTGGAGCGCTGCGATGTAGGCCCTGCGTGCAGTGCCGGTTTCTTGCAGGTCGGCTCCACCCTATGTGAAGCGTTGCCCGCCAAGTTGCGTGATCAGCACATCAGCAGCCAATCGCGACGATAAGATATAGCATATTATTGGTCGGAAAATCTATAAGTTAAATCTTATAAACCATCAGCGCCCTGATATGGGATATCTTATTTGCTGCAGCCCAGATTATAAGGCGTATCCTTTTGAACCTGGCGGCCCCGGCTCTGGAATGTGATAGTTAGAAGCAAAAGGATCGCTGCGGTTGCTTTGCGAAAGGATGTTGGCCGCGCACCCTTCTTCCTGCAGGCTCTCTGATCCCGTCGGGCATAATAGCCACGGTCGGCATGCAGCATCGACCCGAATTTGAGACGAGACGGCAGTTTCCTAGTAAGTCGAACGTCGTGGTCCTCGCCTCCGCAAATCACGCCAGGGTGCTCCGGAGAGGCAGTCGTTTACCCGGGGAATGACACCCGGCTTGTTCGGCAAATGGGCTTGATGGCAATGAATTCATAATCGATGAGTTAGCGACGCATGATTCGAGCCCCCAGTTCGGGCGTGTGAATCACGGCAGCCCGGCCGAAAGCAAATGCTCCGAGCCCGGTCCTTCTCATCCAAACAATCGATTTTACAAGTTCGCGCTGCGCCGGTTAGGAAGCTGCCACGACTTAAGATTGTGATATGTGTCGGAGAGACGCTAAGCATGGGGTGGCAGATCGCAAAACATCGTGGCGGGACTTCGTTCGCAGTTTCGCGCAGCGTAGCTCGAGGGTCTTCATCGCTGTAGCCTTCGAAACGGCCGCATCAATTGCGATGTTGTTCATCCGCGCGAACGAACTGCGATCGCTGGTGCCGCGGTTGATCCAACTCCTCATAAGATGCTTCGCGAAACTCGTTGCGTGCGTCATTGTCTTGAGCAGACATGCATCGGACACAACAAGTCGCGACTAAGATCGACTCGTTCCATCTTCTTTTCATGCAATCAACAGTATCGCTGTGCAAGATTGGAAGCATGACGCCTGGCGCAGTGCCGTTACCGTGCCTTTGCAACACAGTGGTCGCGGCAAAAATACGACATCACCGTCGTTTTCCGTTGCAACCGAATGACGCTCGGTAACTTCTGAGAGAACGCGATTAAACCATTGTATGATCTCTTTATACGCTTCTATGGAATGTTTCTACCCCGATATGAATGGGATAAAAGCGGCTCTTCGATAGCTTGCGTACACGGCAGAACCGTCGCGCTGAATGGATGCTCAGGTGCGATGGCCAGCCAATGAAATGCTGCAGAACAGGACACGGAGCATTTGTTGTAACAGCACCGACCGCCACCCGCCGGAAAGAGGCGACGGCAACAGTGAGTGGCGGCAGATACAGGATCTGGAGTACTCAACTGCCCGCTTGCCGCGACACGAGCGGCCCCTTTTGCTGAGCCGCCGTCATTCGGAAACAGCGGTACCCACTACAGCATCAAACAGCCCCGTCCCGCGTAACGCACTGTTCCATAAGGTTGCTGAATTGTTCATTGCATATGAAACGCTCGCAGGTATCCCGCTGCTTTGCAATACCAGCGCCAACTCTCATGGACGCGGTCTCTTCCCAATGTCGCATCCGCCTGCAAATCGGATCGTATCGAACGCATCTGGTGCAAAGTCCTGCTTTGGACCAAATCGGCATCCGATCGATAAAGAAAGATCGGACGCATGTCGAGCGTAGCGATCGATGTTGCCGATGTTAGCAAGTCATATCGGGGCAAAGTCGCTGTCAACGGGCTGACCTTCACTGTTGCGAAGGGAGAGTGCTTCGGGCTGCTTGGACCGAACGGCGCGGGCAAGAGCACCATCGTGCGTATGCTCCTCGGCATGGTGATGCCGCAGGCCGGCAGGATTGCGGTGCTCGGCAAGCAAGTGCCGGTACACGCACGCTTGGCGCGCGCAGGCGTAGGCGTGGTCCCGCAGTTTGACAATCTTGAAAACGAGCTCACCGTACGCGAAAACTTATCGGTCTTCGGCCGCTACTTCAGCATGAGTGCGCGTGCCATCGAGGCAGTTATCCCTTCACTGCTTGATTTTGCCCGCCTCGAGAGCAAGGTGAATACGCGCGTGTCTGACCTATCCGGCGGCATGAAGCGGCGGCTGGTGCTGGCCCGTGCGCTGATCAACGATCCGCAACTGCTTGTTTTGGACGAGCCAACGACCGGGCTTGATCCGCATGCCCGCCATTTGATCTGGGAGCGACTGCGATCGCTCCTTGGGCGAGGGAAGACAATCCTGTTAACGACGCACTTTATGGATGAGGCCGAGCGATTGTGCGACAGGCTGTGCGTGCTTGAAGACGGGCGCAAGATCGCCGAAGGCGCGCCTCACGCGCTCATCAGAGAGCAGATTGGCTGTGACGTCATGGAGGTCTATGGCGGCAATCCGCAGGTATCCATTGAGCTGATCGCGCCTTACGCACAGCGCATTGAACAGAGCGGCGAGACCATTTTTTGCTATGCGCGAGGTCTGGAGCAGGTGCGTCAGACATTGCGGGGGCGTGCGGGCTTGCGCCTTCTGGAACGTCCACCGAACCTCGAGGATGTGTTCTTGCGGCTCACAGGACGCGGGATAGAGATATGATGAGAACGAATTATAGCGCGGCCTTACCCGCCAATGCGGTCAACTGGCTCGCAGTGTGGCGTCGCAATTACCTGGCGTGGAGGAAAGTTGCGCTTGCATCGCTTCTGGGCAACCTGGCAGACCCCGTGACCAATTTGATTGGTCTTGGCTTTGGCCTCGGATTAATCGTCGGTCGCGTCAACGGTACGTCATATATCGATTTTCTGGTGGGAGGCATGGTCGCGACCAGCGCAATGACTTCCGCAAGCTTCGAGACCATTTATGCAACCTTCGCCCGCATGCACAGTCAACGGACCTGGGAGGCGATGCTGTGCACACAGCTTACGCTCGGCGACATCCTGCTCGGTGAGGTTGCATGGGCGGCTAGCAAGGCCTTGTTGGCCGGCACAGGAATTACAATCGTTGCAGCGGGAATGGGCTATGCTGCATGGCCATCCATGCTCTATGCGCTACCTGCAGTGGCGCTCACGGGGATTGTCTTCGCGAGCTTGGCGATGGTCATCGTGTCACTGGCGCCGAGCTACGACTATTTCGTTTTTTACCAGACACTCATCCTGACACCGATGGCGTTCCTCTGCGGCGCGGTGTTCCCGATCGCCCAGTTGCCCGCCGGCCTGAAGCTCGTAGCAAGCCTCTTGCCCTTGGAGCACTCGATTGAACTCATTCGTCCGGCAATGCTTGGCCGGCCAGCCAGCAGCGTCGGCATACATGTTGGTGCGCTCTGCATCTACGCGGTGGTGCCATTCTTATTGTCGGTTGTGCTGCTTCTCCGGCGCCTTATGCGCTGAGGGCGCCGCGGTGGCACGTTCAAGGAATGCATGGTCGGTGAGTTCGGGTTCCAAGAAGCGCGCCTAATGATGGTCTGGTGCATGCAGCGGCCTGCTGCTGAGAGGCGGCCGGCCTCAATGTGGCCTTCTTACCATAAACGGAGAGTATGATGCTGTGTCTTGGTTTAAGCGGTGGATTGGATAAGGTTTACGAATGTCGGCCCGAGCTTCCAAGCACATTTCTTCACGACGGTGCCGCGGTGCTCGTGCGCGACGGACGTGTGATAGCGGCGGTTGAAGAAGAGCGACTCAATCGGGTCAAACATTCCAATAAATTTCCAAGCCTTGCGATTCAGTACTGCCTCGATACCGCAGGTGTCCAACTCAAGGACGTCGATCGGATCGCGTTCTATGCGACCGAAGCCTACTGCAAAACGATGCTGGAGCGCCTGTTTGTTCCCCAACCATCCGAGGCTATTCCTATGGATGCCAGGCTTTTGTTGAGGACAATGCTAGGACAAGAGTGCGGCACCGAAGTTGATCCGTCCAGGATCTCGTTCGTAAGTCATCATCGGGCGCACGCCGTTAGTGCATTCGCAATGTCTGGATTTGAGCAAAGTCTGGTACTTGCAATCGATGGCGGCGGCGATTTTCAGTCGGGTTTGGTGGCCATCGGGTCTGGAACCGAAGTCAATCTGCTCGAGAGCTTCCCGGAGAGACACTCATTGGGGCTGTTCTATCTCGAGGCCATCCGGTATCTCGGCTACGGTTTGTTCGATGAGTACAAGGTGATGGGACTTGCGCCTTACGGTGATCCCGCGCCATATCGCGAGCTGTTTGAACAGTTCTACGAACTCTCTGAGAACGGGTGCTATCGGCTCCATCTAGACCGCATCGGTCCAGCGTTGGTCCGCAATATTCAGGTCCGGCGAAAAGGAATGCCAATCACCCAACAGCATCGAGATGTTAGCGCATCATTGCAGGAAGCGCTTGAGCGAATCGTGTTCCATATACTTCGACATTATAGAGACCTTACTGGCATGAAGCGGCTCTGCTTGGCCGGAGGAGTGGCCCACAACTGCACCGTGAATGGCAAGCTGCTCTATTCAGGGCTGTTTGACGATATTTTTGTGCAGCCGGCGGCTCACGATGCCGGCTGCGCGTTGGGCGCAGCGCTGATGGCGTCTCAGGAGGAGGGGCGACCTGCGGCGCGCGAGCGGCTCCAGGATGTCTATTGGGGACCCGATCTGGGAGATGCCGTGGAACAGGAATTGAATGCGTGGGCTGGGCATCTCCACATTGAGCGCAGTGATGACGCGGCGGGCAGGGCGGCCGAATGGATGGCAAACGGCGCCGTGATCGGCTGGGTGCAGGGGCGATCGGAGTTCGGGCCGCGCGCCCTGGGTAATCGCAGCATTCTCGCCGACCCCCGACCCGCTTCTAACAAAACTCGCATAAACGCGATGGTCAAGAAGCGCGAGGGCTATCGGCCATTTGCGCCTTCCGTATTGGAGGAGGATGCCGCAGAATATTTCGATCTCCCGGCGGGTGCGAGAGAATTTCCTTTCATGAATTTCGTGGTTCGTGTGCGTCAGTCCAAGCGCGACTTGCTGGGCGCCATTACCCATGTCGATGGCACTGCACGGCTGCAGACAGTGTCCCGACGGTCAAATCCGACCTATTGGGGCCTTATCGATGAGTTCAAGAAGCGGACGGGCATTCCAGTTCTGCTCAATACGTCCTTTAACAATAATGTCGAACCGATCGTGGACTCGGTCGCCGACGCCGTCGCCACATTTCTGACCACTGAACTCGATGGCCTTGTCGTCGGCCCGTTTCTAGTCAAAAAGCGGACGGTAACGCTTGAAGACTGGACTTCGCTCGCGGTTTCACTGCCGCCTTATGTATCCCTGCATCGCGTGCGCGCTCATACAGCACGAGATTGCCAAGAGACGGTGTGCGAGATCCGGACGGCGTTCTCCGGCGGTGGGGCAGTGCGCATTTCAGATGTATTGTTTGATTTGTTGATGCGGATCAGAGGCGAGTCCGTTCTCCGCGACCTCTTTGAGTCTATGATGGTGGACCACCACGAGCGTGGAACTCTCGTCGAAGCACTGAGAGGACTGTGGGAGCAACGCCGGGTCCAGCTCCGTCCTCCCTCACGCGCTACTCACCCGGAGTGAGTCTCATCAGCTCGCTGGCCAGCATAAGCGGGCTCATCTGGACCTGGAGATAGCCTCGCAACCTATAATCACGGCACGGTGGATCGTCGGCTCTTATCGAGATGTAGCTTCTCGGACGATGCGACACCGTGGGTCGCTTTCCGTTGGCCAGCGCCTTTGCGCGCTATGCTTGACTTGTTGTACCACGCATCATCGAGTTCCATTCGAATGATCCGAGCCGCTGATCCTGCTCGGTGAGCCGCCCAATCGCCGTTGTCTTGACCGCTTAGAACTTTCTCGCGATCCCCTGGCGATGTCGAACGCGCCGTTAGCGCGTCGATGAAGGGCCCGCACAGCCGTGCTCATCATCGCCAAACTGAGTAAATCTGAGGTTCTGCAGCGACACTCGTCAGCTGATCGACAGGTAGGCCTTGTAACGGCAATGGCGACGCTACTCCGTTGACTGCGGACTTATCCGGTCAGCGAAAGACAGCAGGCTCGCGAGAGGATCGATCCATTTGCCGCGGTCGAGCGCGTGTGAAGCTGTACCCTTTGAGCCGGGCGGGGGCGGCAGCGCACGTGCACCCAGGGCCGCACGATGATCGTGCTGCGGAAACACCTGCTTTGCGCGCTTCAAAAGCGGGGCGTCGTCTTTCTGGCAATGGAGATTTTGATGGACACGGGACAGGCACAATAGCGTGCAGGTTCTTCCTCTGCGCCTTCTGACGAGGCGGACCAGGAAAGCTGCCTCGGCAGCTTCAATCGCGCCGTGGCGCTTCTAGTCGAAGACTTGACAGGGTATCGGACCCCGGCCTTCGCTCGCGCACAGATCCTGGACAGTTGGGTTCATGAAGACGGGCAGGGCGAAGCCGAAAACAGGCGACAGGGGCGCAGGATCAGGGCTTCGGATAACATAGGCGCGCACTCGCTGGATTTGTCCTCGCTCTCGCTGACCGCGCTGCCTGCTGCCCTGCCGCCCAGCTTGGTGGAATTGCGCGCAAGAGCACAACGAGCTCAGTAGCCTGCCCGTTGTCTTCCTGCCTGGTCTCCAGCATCTTCTCATGAGCCACAATCGCTTGACGAGTTTGCCGGACAATCTTCCGGCGACGCTCTCTGAGCTGGAGGTCGCTGACAACAGCTTGACCAGTCTGCCAGCTAACCTTCCGGCCCGGCTCCAGATCCTGAACGCAAACGACAACCATCTCACCAGCCTGCCGCAGGCTCTTCCGAGAGAGCTCACCTCGCTTGCCGTCAGCGGCAATCAGCTGACCGAACTTCCCGCGTCTCTCCCATCGTGGCTTATTGAACTCAATGTTAGCGGCAACCAATTGGCCAGCCTTCCCGATCCTCTTCCGAGCACGCTCCAAACGCTCAATGCCGGCGGTAACCAACTGACCAGCCTGCTTGAAGGTCTTCTCGAGGCGATTTTACCGTATAATAGCCGCGCCTGGAGAGTCTCGAGCTCGCCGATAACGCGCTACCTGACGATGTCCTCTCTCATCTGGCGGCGGCTGAAGGGTTACCGCAGCTTGCGCAGCTATCCCTGCACGAGGCTGCAGCACATTGCTCGCGGGCGACCCGACCGTGCTCTCCGAATGGCGGAACTTTGCCGATGAGCCGGGCGCCCAGGACTACGCAGCGTTCCTTGAGAGGCTGCGAGGCACCGTGAACTACGGCAATGACGGGTTCCGGCAGGCGGTGGCTGATGATCTGCGGCAAGCGGCCGCCAATCGGGCATTGCGGGAGCAGTTTTTTGCCCAGGCGTCTGGGGCCAACACGAGCTGCGAGGACCGCGTTACATTGCACTGGAATGGTATGCAGACCGCGCGCATCAACGCTGACGTCGAGAACGGAGTATATGACGATCGGCTTGGCGATCTGATCCAGCGCGGCCGTGTCACGTTTCGCTTGGAGACGTTGGACGAGGTTGCGCGCGACAGGATCAACTCGCTCGCAAGCAGCAATCCGAACGTAGATGACATCGAGGTCTACCTGGCCTATCAGCATCGGCTGCGCGAGCCACTGGAACTCAGTCATCTCGCCCGTGACATGCGCTTCCTGGAGGTTGCTCACGTCAGCGAGGACGATGCGACGGAAGCTCTCGACCTGGTCCTGGAGCGGAAAGCAAACCAGTTCGCCGACTACATGGCCAGCCGATGGCAACCCTGGGAGACGGTGCTGAGGCGCATCGCTCCAGACGAGCATGCGGCGATGGGAGACTGCGTGGTCGACGACATGGGCGAAGAGTTTGAAACCCGCTTGGCTAAGCGACTGGCCGAGCATAGTCTTCTAGGCGATCCAGATGCCGAGCGGGTGCTCGGAGCACAGGTTGGAAACGAGATCGCTGGCGAGATCAAAGGCGAGGTCATGCAGCGAGTGCTCGCAGAACATGGCCTTGAAGTATGAGGCCCCAAGCCGTTGTCGACATATTTTCATTGCCCTTGCGGACGTAACGAAGTCAAGGCCACGATAGCCCTTCCGATCCATATCTAAAGACGTTGTACGCCATCAATCAACGCCTTCATCAGGGCAGCTCGCTGCCAAAGTTTGATGCCGAAGTCGACAAGACTCGTTGAGTACGGTCCATTGGAGCCTGGTATCGTTAGGTGGGCCGGGCGAGAATGCTTGAACTTCGGCGCACGATCGCAGGCGAGCCCTTGTCATATCCATCCGCCGATTTGGTCAGCTTGCGAGGAAGGGCGGCAAGCCCGGATTGGCCTCGCTGGGGGCGGTGCCGGTGGTTTGGCACGCAGCAAACTCTTGATCTCGTCAGCTTTTCGAAAGCTTGCGGACATAGACAATCGAGAATCTGACTCTTGCCGAGCGCCCCGTTGGTTGGCCGTAATCAAAGCCGTTCGGATTGCTGCAGGGTCTATGCAAACATGAGGAGGGCAGGATGGATCCGGTTGACCCATTCTTTGATTCAGGCGCGTGGATGCGCGAATATGCCGCCCTTCAGGGGCGGTCTGGGGGGCGAGCGGACGGCCCACGCGAGCAGGGTGACTTTGAAGGTCGGCTGCAGGACTTGAATCTCGTTTCCCCTGACGCAAGTAACTCAACTTCGCCTGATCAACCTCGCGCAACAACTGGTCGCGCGGTCCGGCGGGACGATTTCGGCGGCTCGATGCGGCTGCCTCCGCAGTCTATTTTTAGAGAGAGCGCGCGGGGCGATGCGCGTCAGAGCACAGACATTCAGAACTTCCAGCTTCCCGCTTCGGCGCAGCCACAGGCTAGCCTGCGGGATGATCTGTTCAGCAGCGCGCGTTACAGCTTTCCAGACGCAGAGGCGGTTGCCTCGGTCAAGAGCGGAAAAAGCCGCAGCTTATGGTCACGCTTCAAGTCGGGAATCGGCAAGGCCCTTGGCGGGAGCGGGAGCGCAAAATCGTTGCGCGACCTGGACCAATCTGACGTCTTAGCGGCGAATCTACGAATTGATTACGCAAGGCAGCCGGGCCGGACGCGCGGGGTCTCTACCGCCGATGATCAGCTCATCGAAGATTTCAGAAACCAGGCCGCAGGTCATCTCAGCGACGGAACCATCAGGAATGCGGCAGCCGATTTGCGGCATTTGAGCGCGCGCCTGAGCGAGGCCGGCAGGCCCTCGATCGCCGATCGCATTCGCCGGGAATTGGAGAATGCGGAGCTGGAAAATCCTGATGTGGACAATTCCCAGCTGGAAGCCGAGCTCGATGAGGACGTTGACACTTACGCAAAGGATCGCGGCAGGCGCATCAAGGCCGCTTTGAAGAAGCTTCGCGAGGTCAGCGCCGGAAAGAGCCTGGCGGCCGACATCCGCCGGCTGGCTCCTCACGCTGAGGACGCAAATCTCATCCGCATGTGGGCTGAGGCGGACAAAGAGACACACAGGATCGAGCCAAAGACAATCGACAGGCAAACTCGCCGCATGTTCAGGCTGAGTGAGTGGCTGCAGACCCATAACAGGCAGCCGATCGCCGGCCGGCTGTCCACCCCAGGCCTCGCTCGGGATGTCGAGGAATACAAGCACGAAACGGGGGACACCAAGATCAACGCTGATCTGATGAGGCTCGGCCGTTTTCAGCAAATGCATCGGGCGAACAGGGCACTCGGGTTGGCGCCCCCTCGGGACCTTGGTCACCCTGCTGTGGAAGCTGCTCGGCAGGCCCGCTTGCCAAATGAGCTTCCCGCAACGCCGCCTACGCCGAGCGCGGGAGCGTGGGAATGGCTTGGAGAGCAAATGCATGGATCTGGTCGACAGATGCAAGAGCCCGCATCGTCGTCGTCGGTGCGGCCTTCATCGTCAAACATCTATGGCGGTCTCGGCTCCTTCGTTAATCTCGATCCACCCACACCTCTCGACTTGCGTGACGATGCGGGCTCTGCGCCTGCACCTGAATTTGCGACTGCCTCGTCCTCTGCAGGACCGCTGGGAGCGGCGCCGGATCTGCTGGACATTGGAGCGATCGTTGGCGCCAACTGGCGTCACGGCTCCCAGGCGGCTTCCGATGTGTTGATCGATGTCTTGGGCAATATCAATCTGCTGCCAAATCAGTTCGGCCCAAGTCGGTTTGCCATCAATGGAGAGCGATATTCGGCGACATTAGGACCGGGCGGTCGCAGGGATGTTCGCCTGGTTCATCACGCGCGCGCCGGCGTGATGAACGAAGCCGGGCCATCGCGGCCGCTGCATCGGCCGCCGCCGATCGTGAGCGCAAGACAAACGGCGGAAGGTCCGGTCGATCTCGGCCATCTTATCCGGGGCGGCTGGGAGCATAGGGAGCGGTTCCTGCCGCCTCACCTCGTGCGCGTTTTGGAGGGCGAGCGCATCATGCCCCAGCCCGGACGGCCGACCTATTTCGAGATCCGCGGAATACCTTACAGGGGCGAGCTGGTGGAGAGCGAAGGACGCCAGCGTGTTCGCGCCTATCCCGAACCTCGGTGAAAATGCAATGTGATTGCAATTCCAAATGCGCGTCGGGCAACTCGCGGTTCTACCACCCGGCACGCGACGGGATCTGTACCAACCGGTGCGGATTGCAGAGGTGGGGCGTGAATACGCGCCCGGATTCGACAGAGCCAGTCGATGAGAGAACCCGCCTCTCGTCAATGCACCAACCCCGATGCCATGGGGGCGGATCGATTTCGCCAAGACATTCGGTGACAAGCAAACGGTTGGCGTCCAAGACGGTGCGGGCAGGGCACAAACATTGTTTGATTCTCGGCCCTAGCTCTTGAGGTCTCTGCTCTGCGTCGAGAGCGATGTCTCCTTGGAGTTTTGCGACAGCCAACGGTCGTTGCTGATAAGAGAGCCTGCATGCTGCTTCGCCGTAACGGCAGCCATCCCGCCAAGAGCTCCCTCAGGCGGAAGATAGCAGCAGCATCCTTGGGATAAAGAGGCCGCCTGTGTCACTGCCGGCAGACTATAACACCGTTGAGGCAACCGGCATCGCTCTGCCACTTCTCCTGAAGCGGCGCTTGCGCGAGATTGTCGGTATACCTGAACGTCTTCCAGATCGTTCAGGGCGCAGTTTCGCGTCGACAAACCACGGAAATGACGCGTTCGGAACTGGGCTCTTCTAAGCACCGCCTCAGCCTTCCTGGGATCCAGATTCCCTTCCATCGCCTGTTGTCGCTGGCGCAGAGGCAGTCGGCCCTTCACAAGATCGCGCAGTCTCTAGTTCTGTGCAGCACGAGATGGTTGGATCAAAATGGCGTTCGCGATGATCAGAAGAATACCAACGTAGATATCAATAGATTGAGCGCGTGTTCAGTTTGGGGGGTGTGCGTGACGCTTGTAGGGTTGTGAATGTAAGATAGTCCGACGCCCGCATATATTCCCGGGGCAAGATGGGCGGTATAAGTTCCGGTGATTGCCGTAGTATCGCCATGCGCAAGCTGGCCTTTCGCCAGCGCAGCATCCACCGCAAATGTGCTCCACCTCGTCCTGCTAGCAACGATTGCAATCAGATCGCTGGGCCTGCTATCAAAGGTCCCTCTCGCATAAAGACGAAGCTCATAATATTGGCTGATCCTATTGAGGTCGGGCGGAAATCCCATGATGGAGAAGCCGCCATAGATGCCTCGATTCGGCGTCTCATTGACCTTACTCTGCCAGAGCTGCCTGTCCGCCGCGATGTAGTAAAAATGATTGCCGCTCTCTCTTTTTTGCTTGGGATCCACCAAACTCGCGTAGCGGCTGCTGTTGAAACCAACGCCCGCTCGCAACCAAGTGTCGGGTGCGCCTGGAGCTGCTTTGCTCCTATAGCCGGCTTCATCAATGAGAAGGATACCGGCATTGGCCGTGCTCCAGCTCAAGCCTGTGGAATTTTCTTTTATTTGCACATAAGGTCCGTCTGGACTAATCGAGCGCTGGACGGAGATCTTGTTGTACAAGCGATCGTCAAAATTGTACTTCAAGTTGACCGCCGGCGTCGGCGCAGCATTGGTGCTCATCCCCGCCTGGAACAGGGCAGACATGTTCGATCCTGTAATCCCTCCAAACAATGTGCCGGTGAACTCATTTTGGTTTCTGAGATAGCCAAGTTTGAGCTCAACGGTCCTGTCGAACAAAGTCTGGTAGTAGGCGAGCGTATTGAGACCCACTCGATCCGGACCCGAACGATCCCACGTCGAGTATTGCTGCTCGCCCCCTAAGACAATCTGTCCGTCGGAAATGCCAAATCGGCTGAGATCGTAGGTGACGATCATGAAGTTTGCCGACGCGAAGGTGGGATTCTGGCCCATATAAAGCTGATTTGCGATCGTGCTTCGGGCAGCATTTGGCAGCAGGTTGTTTGTAAAGCTGTTGTGCGTCCAACCGATGTAGCCGATGCCGATATCCGCAAGCGCCGATCTAACCCCGCCCTTGTCCTGATCAATCGTGTCCGCAGGCCCAGGTATGTTGAACCAAAGCCCTTTTTCACGCAGATTGTCGTATCTTGCGAGGGGATCGACCGTCCTTTCCGCTCTTGTCCAAACAGCTCTGCCCGCACGAACGTGCTTCTCAAAAGGCGCTCCGCCCGTTGGAGCTGGCGCTGGTGCAGGAGAGCTGATTGTCCGGCTCAACCGGAGCTTTTCAATCCGACCAGTCGCCTTTTGTTTTCTGCTGGCCTGATCTACAAGGCGGTCACTGCGAGCAACGACGCTCGGAGTTTGCGCCAGTACGGAATTATCGAACAGACCGGCCGCTAGCGAAATTGCGACGACAAGCCAACGATGTTGTACTCTCGACCTTAGACTGCAGGAATATGCCGCCGCCGCAGAGTATCTCCGCGGCACAGTCCTAAGGAAGACATCGCTCGCGGCGCACTTCGATTCCATGTCTGGCCGCCATAAATCGATTGCCTGGGCCGAATGGCTAAGACGACTCTCAGCGTCGTCGCGCCCGACGGCGAGGGATGGACTAGGTCTCGATTGTCCCGACCAGAACTCCTCACCTTGCAAGCGCTACCGGCCTGCGGGGCGATGACCAAGTCGCAACCTTGTTCAAGAATGATGATGCCGACGGGCGACCGCAGCTCATCAAAATGAAAAACGAAAGCGCCGCTCTGCCAATGGGCAAAAGCGCTGTGGTTGTTCACCTTGCCCGTCCGTGAGGAAGGCGATTTTGGCGATGAAGCCAGCGTTTGCGTCTCGTAAAGCACGAGACAATTTCCAAGTTCGGCGCGGAGCCTTTAAACTTGCCCATCCGGAAAACTCCGCACAAGGCTTAACCTGCTAGCCAGGACACAGGCAGGACCAGCCTCAGAGCAGCTTTTTCCGCCAACCAGCGGCAGGTTGCTGCCTCTGCCAATTCCGTTGTTACTGCAGAATCTGCGTTCCATCCGATTCCTCAAGGTGACCTGCGTTGTTGGCCACGCTTGGCATTAGCCGCCGCCTCGAACAACCCGCCGGAATTGGTAGTGCACGGGCTCTCTGAATGATGAGAGAATGCTGCTCCATTGCCAACGGGCGCGATAAGGCCGCGAGAGTCTCGTTTCGAAGACGAGCGACCAACCATCGAGTTGCTCAAGTGGGTGACATGGACGCAGGGGAGTTGATCGGGAGGTGGCCAGGATTTCTGATGATGAACGCTGGCAGCTCTTACGCGCGTCATCGTCTCAGGCTGTTGATCGACAAAGAGGCCTGCCGGAACGGGATATTAAGTGAGGAACAATGGAGTTGATTGACGCAGCAGCCCCTTCAGACAGGGGGGCGCTCTTGCAAAGGCCGACACGGAGTCTTGCGGTGCTCTTCGCGATGCCGCTTCTTCTCGTGGGCTTGTGTGCGTCCGGCGCCTGGCTTTGGGCTAACCTCGAACAGTCTGCCGCGATGCCGGAAGCCCAAGATGTCGCTTCAACGACGAACCCTTCGTCAGGGGACACGGGGCTTCTGACGGAGATAAGGTGGGGGCAGCAGAAAGCAGATGATAAAATCTTGGAGCTCGACCGCCGGCTCGATGCCCTGCGCGAGGACCTGAAGGGAATCCAGAATGGAATAACCATCCTGACCTCGCGACTTGACTCGCTGCAGAGCTTGACGCCTCTGCCGTCTGCTGTTCCCGCACCTCCTTTGCCGCTGGGGCGGGGTGTTTCGAGCAGCAACACGAAGCGCCTCGACCGGTCCAAACCAGAAGGACCGGTTTCCGTCGGCGGAGCGCCAGTGGTCGCAGGATCGAAAAAGGCTGGGTCTTAGGTCGAGACTGCCGTAGGTCTTCCTGGGTCTCCTGCAGCGAGGCGAACCATTGCTTCGCAAAGCGGCTCCCTCGCAAAACAGCCTAAGCTTATGCTGTGGCCGCCCATGAGCGAGACTTTTGACGAGGTGCTCATCGTAACGAGATCGCGGTCGGATCCGCTGAGCTGCGCTTTCGATCATCTTCCTCGGCTACAAGCGGTCGGGACTATGACCCACCAAGTGGCCGTCACGTCCGCTGCATTCGCGATGAACCTTGCGGGTCCGTAAAACTCTCTTGCGTAAGAGGTTCAATATTGCGGCAGTCTGCAAATAAAGGGAAATCATTCTGCGAGTTAACGGGTAACTTACTCGTTTGTTTCTTCCGGTCGACGATCTGAGAGACACGGCTGACCCGTCATCAGCGCTTGCCAATCTCGAGGCCATAGCTGAAAGCCCATCCCGCTGTTTCTGGCGATCTGACTGGACGCGCTTCTTCGGATCGTTCCATCGAACAAAAGGCTCCGGTCTGCTTGATGGGAAGTTTAGCTATAAGGAATGCGATCCAGATAAGTATCGAATGCGGCAGCAACTGCACGAATGAGCAACCGATGTTGCTGCTTAACCCGGATAACACCCTCTTCAATGTCAACTATCCCATCTTCGGTAAGCATCCCAAGGCGGCCCGCAGTATCTAGGAGAGGAATCGGGTCAAATCCGTGAGCAGCACAGATCGCGGGCATGTCGGCCTCTAAATCGCACATCAGACGCTCTATGATTGCGGCGCGAAGTCGGTCTTCGGAGGACAGAAAATAGCCTTTTGAGGTCGCCAGGCGCCCGGCGCGGATGTGCTCGTGATAAGACGTGGTTGCAGTCTCGTTTTGAACGTAACCCTCACGCAACCGGCCGATCGCCGACGGACCCAAGCCGATGATGGTCTTGCAAGTATCCGCCGAATAACCGAGGGAGTTGCGACGCAATCGACCGGCTTTCTGCGCCAGCGCGAGTTCATCGTCAGGCAGCGCAAAATGGTCGAGCCCGATCGGGCGGTAGCCGGCCGTGACTAGTGTATCTGCAATGGCCGCGGCTTGCTCGGCACGGGCGATATGATCCGGCAATGCCGTCTCATCGATATGGTGTTGACGTTTCATATAGGAAGGGACGTGAGCATAGCCGAAGACCGCAAGCCGGTCTGGCCGCATCGCCAGCGCTGTCCGCGAGGAATCGACGCAGGAGCGCACCGTCTGATGCGGTAACCCGAAGAGAAGGTCGAAATTGATGTGTCTTATCCCATGCTGGCGTAGACTCTCGACGACCGAAGCCGTCAGTTCTTCGCTCTGCACGCGGTTGACAGACTTTTGAACCACCGGATCAAAGCTTTGCACGCCGATGCTCGCGCGGCCGACGCCGGCCGTTTGCAAAGTTTCGACCATCTCGGCCGTGAGTCCACGCGGATCAATCTCGATGGCGATGGACGTAGACTTGCTGAACTCAAAGCGGTGGCGCAGAAGCTCCATCAAAGCGAGAAAATCGCCGGGTGCAATGATGGTCGGCGTGCCACCCCCGAAATGCACGTCGCTCACCGGCAGAGCGTGCGCGACTTGCTCTGCGACCAAACCTATCTCGTCCCGCAATACTGCGAGATACTCGCGAACCCGTCGCTTGCTGCGAGTAAGGCTCGTATGGAAGCCGCAATACCAACATATTGAGCGACAAAAGGGAACGTGGATGTAGAGCGATGCGGGCGCGTCGGCTGGCAGCTGAGACAGCCATGACGAACAAGTCTTGGCTCCGACCGTCGCGGAAAACTCTCTGACGGTCGGATAAATGGTGTACCAAGGCAGGCGAGGATCGCAATACTTGTTCAGAAGAGAGATCTGCAAGTCCGAACCGTCCCATACTCAAACAGGATTAGGCTGACAGAGGCGCGCCCTAACGTCTTTGCGTTAGGTCAAACCTGGCTCATGTTTCTGAAGCCTGGTGCCGCTTTCAATATCCTGCCTACGCGTGTTGGGGCAGGGTGAAGAAGAGCCGCTCGTTGAGAATTCATGGTTTCAGCATTGGCCGACGGCCAGACATGCTCGAAGCACGGACACGGAGGTCTTATCAGAAACAGCAGAGTGGCCGCGAGACCTTCAACACGTCCTTCCATGCCGATTTCGTTGTTTGGAAACGTTCGATGCGTGCCGCGGTTTGAACCCGCCTGACATAGAAAGACAAATTGCGGGCTACCCGGGAGCGCGGGGAGCGGAATGGCGCAACATGACGCAACGTGCGATTGGCGTCGTTGGCATAGTTGGCTAAAGCAGGTGTGATCTCGCGTATCGACTCATAAGCCTCAATTCCGCCACGCCGATCGTTTCATTGCTACGAGCATCATCACGGATGTACTGATGATGTTGGGGCGACCCCAGCGCACTTTCAGCCGATCGGCGAAGTGCGTCGGGGCGCCTTGGTTCAGGGCGGCGTCTCGCGCCTGTCCGATGCGGCGCATAGACCCACAACGACTCTGGACGTCTTGAATTGTGGCAAGGGAAATCTGTGCGCGACACCATTCGCAATACGTCTATTCCACGCCTCGAGCTAAGGTGTGTTCGTCTTGACAACGCCTTTGCAGTTATCCGCTGCAAAACCTGCAGTCATGTTCGCTGAGGTGAAACCACCTTAAGCTATTGCCGTTCTACACGGGCATCTTTCATACCCGCGCTCGTCGGTTTTAGGAGTTAGGCAAGGAAGCTCGGACCGAAATCTAAGCTGCAGCCCACTACGTTGCCTTCCGATCCTGACGCGCTGGATCTCGTGCCGAGCCCATCAAAAACCAAGTTCAGACTTTCAAGCCAAAAACCAATTGGATGCCAGCGAAGACCAGGAGCGCCACGAGAACGAATCTAGTGCATGTCGGGTTCAGCCATTTCAGGCCGATAATCGTTCCAGCGACCGCCCCTGACAGTGCGGAGATCGCGTAAAGGATCAAAGCCGGAGAAGGAATTTGCCCGGTAAAAAGAGATCCGACGAAGCCGACTGCTGAATTGGCCAATATAAAAGGCGGTGATAGCGCCACGGCCTGCTTCGCTGATGCCCAATTCAGTGCGACGAGCGTCGGGGCGAGGAACACTCCGCCGCCCACACCGGTCAGGCCGGAAACGAGTCCAAGGATCGCGCCAATACTTACGCTTGCCCACAGCGGAGGTTCGCAAGCGCGGTCGGCACCTCCTCTTCGCTGCATGATTATCCCTGCGCTTGCCAGAAGAAGTACGAGCCCCGTCAGTGTTTTGTACGTGGGCTCCCCGAGGACAATCAAGCCGCCGGCAAGCGAAGCTGGTAGGGACGAAAAGAGAAGTGGGCGCAGGATTGACCACTCAACAATCTTGTTGCGATTGAAGAGCCACGTCGAATAAGTCGCGACAATAATGTTAAGACCAAGTGCCGTCGGGCGCATCTCTGTCGACGACATGCCAGAAAATGCCATCAGCGAGAGGAATGCAGTGCCACCAGCCTGGCCGACGCTCGTATAGAGCAGTGAAATGATCGCGATGAGCAGGCAAACCATGCTTCACCGATTTTGGCGGCGATGGTCGCCTTCTTCCACCATGCTCATCATATTTCATTCATGAGAAACGGCCCATTTGTGTTCTGCTCGATGGGATCCAGCGTGGCTTCGCCGAAACGCTCAGCGGACTGCAATTGGTTCAAGTGGCTCGAGAAGTACCAATTGTGGATCTCCCGATCAATTGCCGAAATTGGTACTTGACCAGGTCGCAACATGCCTTTGAGGCCTGAAAGGCGGCTCTTGATGTGGCCAAACCGAGCCGCGGAGGCGAATTCCACCTCTCGACGTAGCTCACCTTGCGTCGCTGCTGGTAATGATCCTGTCGCGTTTCCCTCAAATGTCATGAATGCGTCGAGGTACTAGCCTCGCAACAAACCGTGCGCGTTCGGAACGAGTTCTGCCGCTAGAATTAGCGAAACCCAGAGTTGGTATCGCATTTGCTGGTCCGGCCGAAATCGTCTCCCCTGCTGGAGAAGCGCATGCAAAGTGTCCTCCGCGTCAAGCAGATCTCGCGGGTACCGCTTGCTCCTATTACGTCCCGGAACAGGCCGGTTCCTAAGCGCTCGGTCCTGTTGCGCTTTTTCTGCCGGGCGAAGTCGTGGGGACACCTGACGATGATGCGAAGAAAATGTCATCTGACTTGGCTGTTTCGCGTTGCCCGTCGATTTCGTCCCCGACGCCGCCGTAGTGCGGAGGATGAGCGACCTGATAGTGATGGCGAGTCGCGATCGAGGTAGAAGAGCTGATGTGCCTGTTATCCTTTTGTCAGCAAGGTCTTAATAGCGAAGGGGGGCAGATTTGGCCATCTCAGGCTGGCCGAGCTGTTCTCAGACCGCCTCAACCGACGCCGTGTGGAATCGACTAATTGGCTTGTGACTCGGCGCGGCGGCCTCGCTTTAGCAAGCGGGTGATACTTTACTTAAACCAGTTTGCACTTGAGGCGTCGAAACTTTGGGCGGAGAGGAATTTGCGCAAAGAACCCCGGCCGCGGGCCGGGGCTCCGATTCATGCGAGAGCGTGGAGATCGCTATCGGGCAAACGGCGAGCCAAATTTGTAGTTAAGCCGAGCCGTGATGAGATCGACGTCCTGATGCACGCGGTCTGCGCCAAGGGCGGCTGGGAAGCTGATGTTGCTACGCTGCATGAACAAGTGGTTATACTCGACGCCAGCTGACCAGTTCGGCGTGAGGCTGACTTCGGCACCGGCGCCCAGCACGCCTCCCCAACGCACATCATTGTTTGTCCCAACCTCCGCGCCAGTTGCCACCGTGCTGATGCGATAAGTGTTGCTGGTCAACGCAGCACCGCCCTTGCCGTAAAGGAGCACGGCACTGTATGCGTATCCGATGTGGCCAGTGAGTAGACCAAATGCATCTGTCGTGGTGCCGTTGGTGTCTGCCGGGAAGGCGGTGCTGACATTGGAGCCTTTGAAGTCAGCCCAGTTGCCCTGACCTTCGATGCCGTAGACCATGTTGAAGACTTGCCAACGATAGCCGATCTGACCGCCAAAGGTGCCGCCAGCCGAATCATGGCAGCCCTCGGAAGTGACGCCATTGAAATCCCAGCAATTGCGGCTCGTTCCCCAGCCGCCATTGACGCCGAGATAGTATCCGGACCAATCGATGATTGGGACAGCGGCCGGCAGCGGCGCCGCCTTGACCTTGACCGGCTGCTCGGCCAAGTCCGCGCCGAATGAGGGGGTGACCGCCCCAAGTGCGGCGATGCTGGCAGTCAGAATGAGAATCTTTTTCATCAGAGTGTCGTTTCCTTTCGGTGCCCCCAGCACCGTGCGTTTAGCAACGTGAACGGGAATTGCTGTAACTGGCGCACAACATGGCTCGAAAAGAAATGTGTTCAATCGCACGCGACGTCAGATTGCGCGGCGCGTGCCCCGCCGCCAGCTCGCTTCTGCCGTGACGCTACGGCTTCGCAGTGGCCCTCTCACCGACTTTTGTTGATAAAAACCGTCTATGATGGTCTGCAACGGAGCGCCGAGATGTCTGGCCTCACCGCTCTCCAACGGACGCTGACAGGCCGCGCCTAAAATGCTGGCTCAAAATGCGAGTACGTCTTTGGATGTGCAAGGCTGTGTCAAACTCAAGTCAGGATAAAAGTGCTGATCGGCCTTCTGAGCCAATTCAAACTCGTGGCCGCGCGTCTCATCGCTGATTTGAACCTGCATTCCGCTCAAGGGTCTCCGGTCGGCCGATCGGCGAAAAGCGGGTTACAGCTTGAAGGGAACGTTCTCAACAACGAAGGTGCATTTCAGTAGAGGAAACTCTGCTCGATCCGAGCCGACCCGTTTGTCCTGCCGTGGCGCCGAAGTGCGTTAATGACGTCAAAAGGCACACAACACGACAGTACAAGCGCTTTACTGCCGGGTCGACGGGGCCAATTCGGCCCGTAAGTTGCGTATCGCCTCGTTTGCCAGATTCAGAGTATTCCGCTCGCCCGTTTTTATCGAACATTCGAGGTGAGTGCGCAATCGGCTATGAAGAACGGCCTTGAGATGATGTGCGAGCAATGGGTCTGCCTCGACAAAGCTCCAGGCCTTGTCAAATGCGGCGCTCACGACGAGGTCTGGCACCTGCTCCTTCTCGGAAAAGAACTGATCCATCTCAAGTACTCCTGGACATCCCAAAACAAAGCAAACCGAGATTCTGCGGCGTGCTTCAGCCAGCAGGATTTGAACCCTGCGAATCTTCTATCGGATTGCTCTCGGTGGTTCGCCAGAATATATACGTGCTTGTTGAAAGTCCGATGACCCGGGCGTGGCATTGTCACGCGCATTTGGCATGGTTCGGAAAAATAGTAAAATGGTACGGATCGTCGCTCCCTTCTCCTCACGGTTGACATCGGTCTAAATCACGAGATGTGCCGCTCTTGAAACAGGAAGTTCGACGAGAAGCGGAAGCGGCGAAAGCGGAGTGTGCTGAGAAAGACCCTGGCCCATCACCGCTGGAGGCAAAGAAGTGTCTCAAAACGTAGCCGCGCTCGGTAATAGCCGCGGTGGGACCACGTGAGCTGTTACGGATGCGACATGTCGGCTTTCTGGCAAATAGCCTGTCATTCCGTTACGTCACCCCGTGTATGGCTTGCCGCTCGGAGTGTGCGCTTCTCTTCCAGGTCAGTGGCCTTAGCCAGGGAGCAAGGTGCAACGCTGGTAGCGCAACGGCTTCTTTGCATGTGCCAAAGTGTGGCCGTGCGTGACGGGCTGGAGGCACGGAGGACGCTGGCAAGTCGGCGCCGGGCAAACGCAGGTGAAATCTCATTCCACTGCCGCACGTGAAAAAATGAGCTTGGCAATCGTCATTCGATTGGCTGAAGTTCGCAGCGTTTCTGGTAAAGCCGCCACAGTCTGATCATAAAGGCGTCCCAAAATTCGGAGATCCTCGGGGTAGTAAACGCCACCGACTTGCGACAGTCGCATTCGTCCAGCGCTGGTCTTGGCATCGCCAAGCTGGACCAGCTCTTGCTCCGCCGTAATCATTTGGCCTATGAGCGCGTTGAGCAGCCGGACCGCTTCGAGTTCGTTGCCTTCTTCCCGCATGAGTGCTGCAATGATGTCGAGTTGAAGGTCGATGCGATCCTCGAGATACTGGATGCGTGAATTGGAAGGATCAAGTTCCATGGTATTTCTCCAAAGTAGCGAATGCAACACAGGCTGAGCAAAGGTACCGCTTCGCGTTCGCCAAATGGCGCACGCTTCCCGGGGCGAGTGACGGCTGCGCGAGAGGTGCAGCAATTTCCGGGAAGCTGGCACGCAAGTGCCGCGAAAGATTTGCAAAAGCGCAAAGCGCGCCTGGCGAGGAACGAACAATGATGGAGATGGCGAGGGAGGTGAACGAATGGTCGAACCGTCCAGCGCGCTGGACGAATGCGTAAAATCTGTTCGGCGCCACGCATCAGATTGTGCCGCTTTGGCCGCAGGCTGCGCTGACGGCGACGAATGTTTGACGCTATCGCCATGGTCGGAGCTAAGAATCCGGCCCCCCTCGATGCAGAGGGCAGTTCGTCTGACATAGCTCTATGCTGCGGAGCATTTACCATTGCCGCACAGTTTATGTGAGAGCTGACGTCTTAAGGTCATCAAATATCATGCCAAAGGGCGGCGCCGATCTAACGGCTTGCACCGCAGACCGCCATTTGGCCTTCGCACTGCATTCGTCAACCGCGTAAATCGCTGCCAAACAATGTTTGACGGAGCCGTGACAGAGGCGAGCTGCAGGGCGACAGAGCTGAAAAGGATCCATAAACATGCGCATTCGTGAACTGTGCTTTCCGTAAGCCGGCGGCCGACTTATGCGGCCTAGGGCTGGAACTAGTAAAATCGAAAGTGTTGATGGGATGCATCCAGTTCGTTGATAGCGCAGGCGAGCAATATCGCTGGCCTCATCGTGACCCCGATAATTGGTCGCCACTGCGGTCTAGCTCCGGTGATCGGAGAGGATGTCAGGCAGGCTGCTGATCAGCTGATGATCGGCCATGATGAGGGGCACGAAGTAGCAGCGCGAACAGCTTTCACCTGGGCTTCATTCCCAGGGTCTTCGCAAACCGAAGAAAGCGATGCGGAATCTCGACGCCTGTCCATCCGCTCGCTCCAAGTGTCAGCACGATGGACCGGGCAAGGCGTTGCTATTTGTCTATCATCGGACGGAGCAGCTCGGTCAGATGCAAGCTCGGCAGCTCTGCGAGCGCTGCAGCGAACGCGAAAAAAGCGCCGAAAGCAGCAAGTATGATGCAACTAGCGAGTATCGCTGCGAAGACCGTCTGACGGCGTCTCATCATTCGTGATCGCTTGCGTTCGCGGAAGTGGCGGTGCATACGAATTATGGCTCCTTGACGCGTTCAACCTGGCCGTTGTGCCAGCGGTAAACCAGAAATCCAGAAGCCGAGTTGTCGCCTTTTCCGTCAAATCTAACCTTGCCAATCACCGTGTCGATCGGCTTTGAGCGAAGTGCGCTAGGGACCAGCAAAGGATCGAAGGAGCCGCTGCGCTTCGCCGCCTCTGCCCAGGCTTGCACAGCTGCGTAAGCGTATAGCGTGTAGCCTTCGGCGGACCGGCCTGAAGCTTTGAGTGCGGCGACCAGGCCGGTCACCGAGGCATTCCTGGCGGGGTCAACCATGAAAGTGAACAATGTGCCATTTCCGGCGCTACCGGTTATGGCCCAGAATTCTGAGGTCATGAGCGGATCATTGGCCATGACGATGACGTTGGCTTTCGCTTCCGACGCCTGGCGGACAATTAAGCTTATTTCGGTGTGATAGCCGCCAATATAGGCAATACGTACCTGCTCCTTCTTCATTCTAGAAATCAACGCTCTGAAGTCCTTTTCACCGGCGAGGTAGCTTTGCCGAGTGACCCGTCGCCCGAATCGATGAAGCTGGGCTTCAACCACGTCGGCAACACCCTTACCAGCCGTGCTCTTGTCGTCGAGCACCGCAATGTTATCGTTGGATGGTTTGCATAAATGTACTCGGCGGCAAGGATCCCCTGTTGGTCATCGCGGCCGCAGATCCGAAAGACAGTCTGAAGCCCGCGCTCGGTCAGACGAGGGCTTGACGAGCCCGGCGACACCTGAACGATCCCCGCTTCAGCGTAGATGTCGGAGGCTGCGATCGACGAAGCGGAACAGAAATGGCCAACTACCAACAGAACCCGCTCGGTCGCCAGCTTGTTCGCGACTTCTACAGCTTGCCTCGGGTCGCAGCCGTCGTCGGCAACACTCAGTACGACCTTGGCGTGATCGGGAAGCAGGCCCGAAGCGTTTATGACCTCAACTGCAGCCGCCGCACCATCGCGCATCTGCGCGCCAAACGTTGCGCTGCTTCCGGTCATTGGGCCAGCAATGGCTATCCGCAGTTCAGAACCGCGCGTAAAGAGAACGAAGAGTGCAAAAGAGAAGCGCTGCACTTGCCCCAGAGATAGCCCGTATACTTATCATGCCGATGGTCATCTGAAGTAAAACCGCTAGAAATTGCGATAGGATGGCTGCTGGTTCGGCAAGCGCTCGCTACTTCGAACGTGCGCTCGACGAGCGTCCACCGGCGGCAAGGTCTACAATGTGACGTTAGGTGCGGATCAAGCCCTTTTGGGTCGGGCCATGTATGCGTCATGAATGCGGATCCACGGACAGATTGCATCTGTCGGCTCGATGCAAGCTCACAGTCCTACCAAGAGCGCTGCCAGCAATCCTGCCGCGTTTGAGCTTGCCTTAGCTCTCGGATGAAAGCGGAGACGAATGCATCAGGACGGCTGATCCTCTAGTCCGCCAAGGGCGAGATCGAGATATTGCATCAGGCAGGGATCCCAGCCCGCCAGGCTGCGGGGAGCACTTAACCGTGCGAGCACTGTCAGGATCATCGAAACGCGTGTATCGGCGCCGGCGATTTCGCCGATCAGCAGGCGCGCAGCCGTGGCAACAGCCTTTGCACGCTCGCCGCACGGCTCCTCACCTTCATCCATGCATGCGCGGAGGTCATCGCGGATACGTCGCCAACGATCCTCGCGCTCCGCAGCAAGATTGCAGATGCACGGCGGCGTCCCACCACGTGGCGCGACCCGCGCCATTGCATTCAGCGTCGCAGGTAGTTCATCCACGCTGACGTGCGCCTCGCCATCGATGGTCATGTTACGTAAGCGGTCGCGCAACTGAGTGGCTCGCGCAACTTGAATCTCTATTCGCTCTAGGTGTTTGCGCAAAAGGTCCGTGAGTGAGGTCGTGCCCTCCATCGCTTTACGGATCTCGATCAGTGAGAAACCAAGCTCACGCAACGCGCGAATCTGATGAACCCGCTGCACGCTTTCGCGGTCGTACATCCGGTGGCCACCTTCGGTACGCGCAGTGGCTGCCAGGAGCCCAGTGTGCTCATAGTGGTGCAGCGTGCGCACCGTTACTCCGGTCGCATCTGCAAGTTCGCCAATGCGCCATTGACGCCTTCTTGGTGCAGCTCTGTTCATGTTGTTCAATTTCAAAGCCTACAACCTGACGCCACGTATGATTCAAGCGGCTTTCTAAATGACCAGCCAAATCGTCTTCCATTGCAGCCCGCGAGTGGTGACTAACCTTAAGAGAGCCGCCGATCAACCCTCGGGGGTAAGAGCCATGAGCAAGTTCAACAAGCGAGCTAATTGAGTCTCGCCAGCCGTCGATCGCTGCAAGATGACTTTGGCGATCGCTGTGCGATTTTCATCACTCCGCATCGATGGAGGTAGCGCGTCAACTGCGCCGTCATAAACTCGTCCGAGGGTTAAAAGCTCTTCCGGATCGAAGACCCCGCTGCAATGCGTCAACGTTCAGCTCCTTGTTTGAAAGCGTCAAGCGTAGCGCACGTCAGCAAGACGTTTGGCTGCGGTAGGGCCAAAACAAGTCATACCTGCGGCAACAGCGATGAAGCGTCGATGTTCTGCTGGGTGATGCCACAACGCCACATGCCTGCGCGGCGCTTTCTCGCCGGCCCGGTGGGGCCTTTGCCATGTACTTTGCTGAGGCGCCGCCATGCTCAAAATGAAAATAGGGGAGGCTCCAAGGAAGCGAATCGGATCCGACCATCCGGAGCAACTACTGACCTAGCGAGTTGACGAGGAGAGCTTTGTTCATGCCCACTCTTTCATGCCCACTCTTTGAGACAGGTGCGTCCCGCGTACCGGGTCTGTAGCGTAAGCGGCGGCTCGAGCGTAAATGCGTTGCTCCGCCGATGTCTCTAAAGGCTGTTCTGCAGTCTTCCGTTCGAAGAACCTGACGCGAATGTAGGGAAGCTTCGAGAATGTCGCGCGGCCTGTGCGCTGAGAGCGTCCCTCGCCCTGGCGGTGAGGGCAAACCACGCGAGGCGATCGTGTTAGGACCGGTATTGCGAATGTGATGTTTGGAGAGACGGAACGTTGTTCCGACGAAAGCGAGACCGACCACATGATATGTCCCGCTGCGTCCGCGCCGAAGCGCCAATGATAGGAGGAATCTTGCGCAGTTGCGACGTCGGAGGCCTCCTGAAAAGTCCCATCATTCACAGGCTTTCCAAGGACCTTGTTGTGAAGCGCGGGCCATTGCACCGCTTCAGTGAGGCTTGGGAGCGGATGCGGAGCCTCGACGATCTGAAGGGACATTGTTGCTTGGAAATGCCTGGCCAGCCCCGGAGGTATCAGCCCTACGCGGTTAGTACCAAGCAAGAGGGCGGCTGAAGGTCTGTCCGCGTATGTCGATGCGACGAGAGCGGCCTAGATTGATTGAGGATGATCGCTCGTTTGACGTCTGGGGCTGGCCTTGCTGCTTAACTACGACATGGCCCATCGACATACATTGATCGGATGAGCGTCGGCATTGTCGTTCCCTATTCGTGCCGCTGCTGATGCAGACGAGCCTCTCCGCCTTGGCTCGCTCGAATGGACGTCGACACATCCTGACATCGCGAAGGAATCCCGCGACGTGATTGCTACAATAGAGATCAGCAGGAAGCCGATCGGACCAGCGCCTCCAGCTGGACGGTCTCGCCAAGTCCGCCGTCCCACGCGGTCGGGCTCGCTGGTGGCAGATCATCCCGATTTCGGTGAGCGCGGTGAGCCTATCAAAGCGCCCCGTCGACGGCGCGCGGCATGCAGTACTAGTCAGGATCGTCAGGCTTCAACCTGACGCAATGTGCGATTCCAAGTGATTTCATTCGCCAAGCAAAACACATATTCTGAAGACATGTTGTTTGGCGATCGTGCTTGAAGAAATCAAAGTAGCGCAGGCGCATCAGGCCCAACGTGTGATCTCACCGCGCGGACCTGGGAATGCGTTGGCCAGTCGCCCGCAATTGCTGGTCTGTGGCTGTTTGTCCGCAATGGAACTTAAAGCAAGGAAAGGAACAGGGTGCAAAGAAAGGTCTACGTCGTGTTGGGTCGTTCAGGTCGCGCTTGTGGTAAGCCTAGCAGCGCCTGCGAGTTGGAAGCTTCTGCTCCTCAGATGTCATGTTGGACGCCTCTTCGAGGAATATCCGCCGCATCCAGATGCTCGCGGGATCAGTGTTGTGGAAGGAGGGCCACTGCAGCGCCTCTGTGAATGTGGGCAGGGGCAAAGGCGGCTCAATGATCCGCAGGGGCATCCGCCTTTCAAAGTGCCTGGCCAGTCGTAAGGGCATCGTGCCGATACGGCTCGTGTTTAGCACGATAGGTGGAATGAGGCTAAAGCCCTGCACGACGACCTCAATTCGCCTTCTGAGTCCGTGCTCAAGCAAAAACCATTCTTCAAGGTTCGGTCTCAGTGCCCGCCCGAATTTAGCAGTGACGTGCCCCATGGAGGTATATTTCTCGAACGTAAGCGGCCGGGTCAGCTGCTTGTTCGCGCGGCATCCCACGCATATGAGAGTTTCGTCGAACAGCGTCGCCTTCGGATGCGCGCTCGACATGAACAGTTCCGGCAGCATGAGAAAGTCGACCTCGCCTCGCCGCAGCAGGTCATCTGGTTCATCGGAAAATGGCAACAATTCGAAGCGCACGGCCGGAGCTTCTTGCGCCATGCGGTCGACAATTCTACGAAAGAAGACAATTGTCATAAAATCCGAGAGAATGACCCTGAAGCGCCGACTAGACTGAGCGGGGTCGAACGCGTCGCGCGATATGATCGAGAGTTGGATGTGCAGCAGGGCTTCGCGAACCGGGCCTGCAAGCGCCTCCGCACCAGGGGTCGGGACAAGTTCTCGACCTTTCATAGTAAAGAGGTCGTCGCGGAAATAGGTGCGCAGCCTTGCAATGGCAGCGCTCATGGCTGGCTGGCTCAAGTTAATTTTGCGAGCCGCCGCCGTTAGGTTGCGCTCTGTCATCAGAGCGTCGAGCGCAACCAGAAGATTTAGATCAAGGCCTTTGAACCGCATGTCGGGAGTCTATCCATCGTGTGGATGCGTTCTATCGAAACAATCGATTTTACCAAACTGCGGGAGATTAGATAGCAAACTGAAGTTTGGAAAAGTAACTAGGGCGAACCACGATGGGCGTTGGCCGTTCACTCTCGCTTCGAGCGAGGCTCGCATGTGGACGAGCGGACTGCTCTATGTATTTTAATGGCCGCTATGGGTATGCGCTGTCGCGTCCTATCGCCGCTAGGGCCACTCGCTCGAATGCCAAGCAAGTCCCAATAAACCTTGGTATGCGGATTTCATCCATTCCCATATTCGAGGTTTACTCGCGTACAATTGAGAGCGCGCTCAGCCTCATTCTAGTGTCGAGAAATGGCGGCAAGCGCAGCTTGCAAATGCCGCTAAATCAAGGGCCGATTTTGACCGGCCTGGTTGAGCAGCGTATGCGGGGCGTTCTGAAGATGTTTAAGAAGCAGTTTGATTCGACGTCGCTCAGATGCGCAATCGATGGGGCAGTCGCGCGCCTCGCTGGCTTGGGTCCAGGCGTGAATATGCCGGACAACGCTAAGATAGGAACAGCAAAAGCTGCCTGGTGCAGGTCCTGGCGGGTTCAACCGGCTCAAAACCGTCTAACGCGGTCGCCTCTCCGCAGATTGGCGAGATCATGAGTACGGACCGCCGGGCAGCTCCGTTGCGGGAAAAGAAAGTGCGGCGCGGCGCGAACGAGCGATGCAGCGCTCCGACCAAGCACAGCGGCGCATCGCTGCTCCTATCGCTGCCGGCGAGTGACGAGATCCTGTGACCATCTCCGAAATCAATTCCACTGGCGTAAGGAAGCTCGCCATGAACATTGCCATATCCCCGACTACGGAGGGTGCCTCGGCGCGCGCCCAGGTGCGCTGGAGCCTCCGATGGGAAAGCGAACTGGGGCTTGACGATCACGCAGAGCTTGCTGAGTTCTTCCGTAAAAGTTACGGGCCGACCGGTGCGTTCAACGCCGAGCCGTTTCAGGGAAGCCGAAGTTGGGCCGGCGCAAGACCCGAGGTGCGTCTCATTGGTTACGACTCGCAAGGGATAGCAGCTCACATCGGACTACTACGGCGCTACATCAAAGTTGGTGGCGCTGATCTCCTTGTGGGAGAACTGGGGTTATATGCGGTGCGTCCAGATCTCGAGGGGCTCGGAATTAGCCACGCCATGCGCGTGACGTATCCGATACTGCACGAGTTGGGCGTTCCTTTTGGCTTTGGTACGGTCCGGCCGGCACTCGAAAAACATATGAGGAGACTGTTCCAAAGGCAGGGGCTGGCCACCTTGCTGAACGGCATCCGAGTCCTTTCGACCCAGCCGGATGTCTATCCAAATTTGTCGCCGACGCGCATCGAAGACGTGATCGTGGTGGTGTTTCCGGTTGGTCGCTCGATAAGTGAATGGCCAGCCGGAACGCTCATTGATCGGAACGGGCCTGAGCTATGACAGGCCGTTCCTCAATATCTGTTGTCCGCTGCGACTACGCTGACATGAGCGGAAGTCGAGCTGTCTATTTGACGTTTGACGACGGGCCAAACCCACTTTGTACGCCTGCGGTGCTCGACGTCCTTGCGCAACATCGGGTGCCCGCGACATTTTTTGTCATTGGCTCGTATGCGATCGAGCATCCCGACCTCATCCGACGCGTCGTTGCTGAAGGACATGAGGTTGCGAACCATACGATGACGCATCCCGATCTATCCATGTGCGGTCCTGCGGAGCTCCACGATGAAGTGCTAACCGCGAGCGACGCGATTCGTCTGGTATGCCCGGAGGCCTCGCTCAGGCATATGCGAGCGCCTTACGGAATATGGACGCAAGAGGTGCTTGCAATGACAGCGAACGCCGGCCTGACGGCTCTGCACTGGTCGGTCGACCCTCGAGATTGGTCCCGCCCCGGGGTTGATGCAATTGTGAATATGGTCCTCGCGAACGTTCGTCCGGGCGCAATTGTGCTCCTGCATGACGGATATCCTCCCGCTGAGGAGCAGCTGGGCATTGATACAACGCTGCGCGATCAGACAACGATGGCACTGGCGTTTCTCATTCCGGCACTACAACGGCGCGGGTTTGCAATCCGTCCACTTCCTCAACTCCACTGAAAAATCGATACCCAATGGACCTGCTTGCGACAACCAGTGCTGCCGCCGTTTCATCATATGCGCTCCTCTCGACTATCTATAAGAGCTTACAAGCGTTATATGCCCGGCCGGCAATGAGCTCACATCGACAGGACGAGCAGGGAGCAGCCGAGGCGCTTCTTCCCACCGTTGATGTCATCGTGCCGTGCTTCAATGAGGATCCAAACATCCTCGCTGGATGCCTACATTCGCTTGCCAGTCAAGATTACGCTGGAAAGATGCGGGTCTATGTGGTCGATGATGGGTCTGCAAACCGCGATGTTGTCGCGCCTGTGCACGAGTTATATGCGGACGATCCAAGATTCAGCATCATCTTGCTTGCAAGCAATGTTGGAAAGCGCAAAGCGCAAATCGCCGCAATACGTAGCTCATCCGGTGATCTCGTTCTCAATGTCGATTCCGATACGATACTTGCTGCTGACGTCGTCACAAAGCTCGTATTGAAGATGCGTGGTCCGGACATTGGGGCGGCGATGGGCCAGTTGGTGGCTAGTAATCGCAAGCAGACCTGGCTGACCAGGCTGATCGATATGGAATATTGGCTCGCGTGCAACGAGGAACGTGCGGCACAGGCTCGCTTCGGTGCCGTCATGTGCTGCTGCGGCCCGTGCGCCATGTATCGGCGTTCCGCACTCAACTTGCTTCTTGATCAATATGAGGCACAATTCTTTCGGGGAAAGCCGAGCGACTTCGGTGAGGATCGGCATCTAACAATACTTATGCTGAAGGCGGGGTTTCGAACCGAATATGTGCCGGACGCGATCGCATCCACGGTCGTCCCGCCGAGTCTTGGGCCTTATCTACGGCAGCAACTCCGCTGGGCGCGCAGTACCTTCAGGGACACGTTTCTAGCGTTGCGTCTGCTGCCAGAGCTCGATGGTTATTTGACGCTAGATGTCGTCGGGCAAAATCTTGGCCCAATACTCCTCGCCATTTCATCCCTTGCGGCGCTCGCACAGCTCGTGATCGGCGGCTCGATACCCTGGTGGACGGGATTGACGATTGCAGCAATGACTATGGTCCGGTGCAGTGTGGCAGCGCTGCGTGCTGGCGAATGGCGGTTTATCGGCTTCTCGCTTCACACGCCGATCAACATTCTTCTCCTACTTCCGTTGAAAGCGTATGCGCTCTGCACATTGAGCAATAGCGATTGGTTATCGCGCAAAGTAACCAACGTGCCGTTAGAAGATGAGGTACTGCGTGTGCTCCCGCCGTCGAATGATGCACTTGATGCAGCTCATGCGGGCGTGAGTCCTGCTCCGCTTCATAAGGCAGCGTCCCCGGATCGTCCATTGAGCCTCGTGGCGTCGGAGAACGCTTCCGGTCGCGATCATTCGACGGTCTTCGAATAAGTGGTCCGCTCATGAGTTTGGACGCAAACCATCGGCTATTAGAGAAAGAGTTGGCCGCCGACGACCCATGGAGCCTTGACAACAGCTCGTTCGAGCAAGCGCGATACGCAGAAATGGTTCGGATGTTGCGTTGCACCGGAGGCACTTCGTCCGCCCTCGAGGTGGGATGTGCTGCCGGAGCATTCACTGAGATGCTGGCGCCGCTCTGCGTACGGCTTACCGTGTTGGATGTCATGCCGCAGGCAATCGAGCGAGCGCGACTGCGGACAAGTAAATGGTCGCATCTGACTTGGGTGACCTGCGGCATCGAGCAGTTTTCGACGACTGAGCGGTTCGATTTAATCGTGGTTGCCGAGGTTCTGTATTATCTAAAAGACGTGGTCGAGATGCAGGCCGCTATCCGCAACATGGTGAGGCTGCTCTCGCCGGGCGGCACTCTGATTTTCGGGTCCGCGCGTGACGAATTATGTCAACGGTGGGGGCATGCCGCTGGCGCTGAAACGGTGATTGCTCTCTTCAAGGAAAGCCTGACAGAGGTCGACCGTCAGAACTGCCGAAGCGGATCTGCCAATGAAGACTGCGTGATTGTCCGGTTTCAGAAGCCGGACGGATCGTCAGAACAATCCAACGTCGGTCATTAGGCCAGGAGGGCGTATGCGCATCTGTGGAATTAAGTTGACACATGACGGGGCAATTGCGGTCATCGAGGACGGTCGGCTTCTCTTTTGCATGGAGCAAGAAAAGCGCGGCAACAGCCCACGATATCAGTCCGTCGACAATCTCGATGCAGTGGTGCTCGCCTTGGCGGAGCATGGGCTGGATCCGCGTGATATCGATCAGTTCGTCATTGACGGCTGGGACGGCGAGAACGAATCGCAGTTCCGGGTCCTAAGCGGAGCGGCGCCGGTCGTCCTGAAAGGGGCACCCTATGTCGAGCGTCATGCGGAGGGCCTCCTTAATTCCGTCGACGGCTTTGGGCTCATGCTAGCGGGCACAGATTTTCCGTACAAGAGCTACCCGCATGTCACGGGTCATGTCGCCTCAGCATATAGCACCAGTTCCTTCGCGGTCGCGGGACAGCCCGCGTTCTGTCTGGTGTGGGATGGCTGTATCTTTCCCCGTCTTTACCACGTCGAGCCGGGCGGGGCTCGGCTTATCGCCACGTTGTTTCCGATGATTGGCCATGCTTATGCTGCCGCGGGTCTGCACTTCGGACCGTATCGGCAGCCGAACCGCTCCAATTGGGATCTCGGTATCGCCGGCAAGCTTATGGCTTACATTGCGCTTGGCTCAGTCGACGAAAGCATCGTCGAGGTGTTTCAGGATCTTTATGAAACGCGCCTAGCTGGAGACACGGAGCAGGCTCGCCGCTACCGAGAAGATATCAACAATGCGGAATCGTCCCTTGCGGCGGTACACGAGTTCTTCGAGGCAAGCGCGTTGCGCCTGACGGCGAAGAGAGCGGAGGATATCCTCGCGTCATTTCATGTGTTTCTGGAACGTCTTCTTGTTAAAGAAATCTCGCTCCTTCTGCTGAGATATTCCTCGCTCCCGGGAGCGCGAAATCTATGCGTCGCCGGAGGTTGCGGTCTCAATATCAAATGGAACAGCGCCCTTCGCGCAACAGGACTCTTCGATGAGGTCTGGGTGCCGCCATTTCCGAATGACAGCGGCTCGGCAATCGGCGCCGCGTGCGGCGCTATGGCCGCGCAAGATGGCTTCGGTCCGCTGGAATGGTCAGTTTACAGTGGGCCGGCCCTGCAGGAGAGCGAAATTCCACCGGATTGGGAAGCTGCACCCTGCAGCCTGCGTGAACTTGCGTCAATCCTTGCAGACAACAAGCCCGTTATCTTTCTTTCCGGCTGTGCCGAGCTTGGGCCGCGAGCACTGGGCGGCAGAAGCATCGTCGCAGCCCCGACGTGCGCGCAAATGAAAGATCATCTCAACGACATCAAACGGCGCGAGCACTTCCGACCGGTTGCCCCGATTTGTCTGGAAGATCGGGCACCGGAGATCTTTAGCCCGGGCACGCCCGATCCCTATATGCTATTTGATCACCAGACCCGGGCGAACTGGCGCGATAAGGTCCCCGCGGTGGTCCATCTTGACGGCTCGGCGCGGTTACAGACGATCTCGCGCAATTCTCCTCACAAAATAGCCGCGCTTCTTGTCGAGTTTGAGCAACTCACAGGCATTCCACTGCTCTGCAATACGAGCGCAAACCTCCACGGACGGGGCTTTTTTCCGGACGCTGCCGCGGCGTGCACATGGGGCCGAGTCGATCATGTTTGGTGCGAGGGCATGCTCTGGAGCAAAACGGTCGTCCAGAAGCCATCGTCCACGGAACGACTTCTGCCAGCCTAAGATGAGCATGTCCACTGTGGCGATCGACCTTGCCGGCGTAAAAAAGTCATTTGGCGACAAGCTGATCGTTAATGACCTGTCGTTCTCGGTCGCGCGCGGTGAGTGCTTCGGACTACTTGGGCCAAACGGAGCCGGCAAGAGTACGATCGTACGCATGCTGCTCGGCATGATTGCGCCCGACGCTGGCATCATTGAAGTCCTTGATGAGCCCGTGCCTTCGCGCGCTCGTGCGGCGCGTATGCGCGTGGGCGTAGTGCCGCAGTTCGACAACCTTGAATCCGAATTCACGGTCAGAGAGAATTTGCTGGTGTTCGGCCGCTATTTCGGCATGAGCGCTCGCAAGGTCGCGGCGGTTGCGCCCTCGCTGCTCGAGTTTGCGCGGCTTGAAGCCAAAGCAGACGTGCGCGTCTCCGAGCTGTCTGGCGGCATGAAGCGGCGGCTAACGCTGGCGCGTGCCCTGGTTAACGATCCACATGTGCTCATTATGGATGAGCCGACGACCGGTCTAGATCCGCATGCACGCCACCTGATCTGGGAACGTCTGCGGGTGCTGCTTGCGCGCGGCAAGACAATCCTCCTGACGACCCACTTCATGGAAGAAGCCGAGCGGCTGTGCGACCGGCTATGCGTGCTTGAAAGTGGTTGCAAAATTGCCGAAGGCAAGCCAGACGCTTTGATCGACGAGCATATCGGTTGCAACGTGATGGAGATCTATGGTGGTGACGTCCATCGGCTCCGTGAGTTAATTAGGCCCTATGCGAAGCACATCGAAGTCAGCGGTGAGACGTTGTTTTGCTACACGCGCTATCCGGAACAAGTCCGCCTGCATCTGCGGGGACGAACGGATCTTCGCGTTCTGCAGCGTCCGCCGAACCTGGAAGACGTGTTTTTGCGGTTGACCGGGCGTGAGATTGAGAAATAAGCGATGGCTGATACTTATGCGTCCGGCATGCCGGCTAAGCGGAGATGCCCAGGCTTGGCAGGTGGCAGCACAAACCACGGAACCCAGGTCAGGCCGGAATCCGGCTGAAATCGGACGCACGCCGCAACGAGCAAGAAGCCACGCTAAGCATTTAGAGCACGCAAGGCATCAGGGATAGCGCCGCTATGAAGTTCTACCGACGGAGCTCATCGGTACCGCGATCACAGAGCCTGACCTCGAGTGAGAAGACGGACGGCAGGTCGATATCGACGTCTGTTGTCGAACAGGGCTCGCAGGAAAAGGAAATCCGGATGGTTAGCAGTTCGATGAATGAACGGTTCGTCGTGTCCCGGCGTCGCACGGGCTTTGGCGATTGTCTCTGGTCTCTGGCTGCGGCCTGGCGGTTCGCAAAGCAGACTGGGCGTACGCTGGCTATTGATTGGCGAGGGTCCTGTTATCTTGATGAGCCGTTCACGAACGCGTTTCCAATCTTCTTCGAACCGGTTGCGGACATCGCCGGCGTATCCATCATTTGCGACGACGACCTCAATCGTCGGTCGTTTCCCGCGCCATTCTTTCCGGCATGGTGGAATAAGTCGTCGATCGATTGCATCTATCGACCAGACCAGCAGATCTTTCAAGAGCGCGACGAACTTGATCAACTCTTCCAAAGCAACGCAGATTGTGACGCCGCTACGGTTGTTTGTGATGCCTGTCTGATGTGGCGTTGCGATCAGGAGGCGGAGCGAGAGATCTTTCGGAGTATCAAACCGCGATCCGAAATTCAGGCGCGAATAGACGCTATCTACCGCGAATACTTCGAGCCCTACAGCGTAATTGGTGTCCATGTTCGTCATGGCAATGGCGAAGATATCATGGGGCATGCTCCTTACTGGGCGGACACGGAGCGCGCCTTGCGGCAGGTCTGCAATGCCATCCATAGGGCGAAGGCTTTGCCGCACGCAAAACCAGTGAGAGCATTCCTATGCACGGACAGTGCGCTTGTGCTTGAACAGGTTTCAAAGATATTTCCTGACGTTGTTGCGATTCCAAAGCAGTTCCAGGCGCCACTGGCCGGCCCATTACACAATGCAGCGCTCGGGGTCGAGGGGGGCTTTTCTGCTCTGACTGAGATGTATCTCCTGGCGCGCTGCAACACAGTGATCCGGTTCCCCCCAACAAGCGCCTTCACGCGCTATGCCCGTCTCTTGGCTCCACGCGTGATAGAATTCGATTTGAGCAGTCCGAGCGAGTTGATCCTGATTGAAGAAGATCCACATGAGCTCGTGGCGTCATAAAGCTTGCGTCTCCTTTTATTGACTTAGCTTCTGCTCGTTGCATTTAGAAGTACTGGGAGTTCTTCGACGTATGGCAATCTTATGCCAAACGTGATGCAGGTGCCGCGGGAAACCAACGGGAAAAAAGCAATTGTTGTCGCCCCCGTTCGCCGAGAGGCAATTTCGACAATAGCGCTCATGGCTGCGGCGAACCGCAAATCCGACCGAACCGTCGAGCGGACGGCAACACATGCGATCTCCGGTGCCGACGAGAAGTCGGCTCGCGGGGCGAGCGCGTGCGAAAGGAAGAATCGATTGCGAGAAATCTAACGTGCCTGGTTAGTACGTCAGCTTTCGAATGGCGGCGAAGAACTCTGGTCCGTTATCTCGCGCGATGTTGACTTTGATCAGAAAGATCGGACAAGCTAGGTCATCCGATTGCGCAATCACGAAAGCGAGTGCGGGTCGCTGGCTTGTCACCAAGTCGACCAGTGTGCCCGCAAGCTGACATGGTGAACTAAGCGTCATTGTCGCAAAGCGTACCCAGTGCTGTCTTGAAGCAGCCAAGTATTCGATGTGCGCGACATTAGGACGCGAAGGGCAGGCGATTTATGTTCACCGCGGTGGCGTAATTCCTGCTACGCGTTCGTCGAAGTAACAGTGGAGGAGGCGGCTGTGAGTCTCGATCTGCCAAATGAAAGTCCGATCAGAGACCTGCTGCCCCAAGCCCATCTGGCCTGTAAATTTCAGGGCGATCGAGCTCGTGCCGATCAAGCTCCTGCTGATGGCACTGTCCAGAAGACCATGTTGCTCACCGGTGCGTCGCGTGGAATTGGGCATGCCACCGCAAAGCTGTTCTCAGATGCGGGATGGCGCGTCATTTCTTGCGCGCGCCAACCTTTTGATGGCGAGCGGTGCCCATGGGAGACGGGGAATGACGATCATCTCCAAATCGACCTGAGCGATCATCGAGTTCTTCCACGCGCGATTACCGAAATCAGAGAACGCTTGGACGGTGCGCCTCTGCATGCGCTGGTGAACAACGCGGGCGTCTCGCCGAAAACCCCGTCGGGTGATCGAATGACGTCATTGATCACGTCAACTGAAACCTGGATGAGAGTGTTTCATCTTAATCTGGTCGCTCCCATACTGCTGGCCCAAGGGTTGTTTGACGAGTTAAGAGCCGCGTCAGGATCGATCGTGAACGTAACGTCAATCGCGGGCTCGCGGGTGCACCCGTTCGCCGGCAGCGCTTATGCGACCTCGAAAGCTGCCCTTGCGAGCCTCACGCGCGAGCTTGCTCATAATTACGCGCCGTATGGTATCCGCGTGAATGCGATCGCTCCCGGCGAAATCAGGACCGGCATGCTGTCCCCTGACACGGAAACACGGCTCGTGCCGAGTATCCCGCTGCGGAGAGTGGGGACGCCGGATGAGGTTGCAAAGGTCATCTTCTTTCTTTGTTCAGATGCGGCAAGTTATGTCACAGGGGCTGAGGTTCCGATCAATGGTGGGCAGCACCTGTGAAGCGGCCGCGCTGGCGATGCAGCTGTCGTGAGCCGCAAACTCACGCATGGTCTCCGCTGACAGCGCGTTTGCAAATCCGCAAAAACTGAAACGACGGCACACACCAGAAGTTTATCGTCGTGCCATTAAAAATGTCACGGTTCAATGTGATCTTGTCGACACTTGGCGCTAGATCGAGAGTGACATGAGTAACTTAGCTCGCCGATCCGAACATGAATCCATGGAGGACACTCAAGACAACGGAGACCGGCCCGTGCTGCATATCCCTGCCTCAAGCGAAAGACCCGTTTCGGGGCCAGAGCCGGAGCTTAAGGCTTCAGGCGTGCTCGCGCACGAGAGCGCGCTGACCGGCCTTTTTGAGATATCGAAAATACTCAACGGTACTTGTAGACTCGAGGTCGCGTTGGCCAAGGTGGTCAACTCGCTGCAATCGTTTTTACAGTTGCGGAACGGCATCATCTCGCTGTTTGGCGATGAAGGGCTAGAAATTTGGATAGGCGCCGGTTGGAGCGAGGGCGACGAAGGCTATCGGGCTTGCCTGCCGCGGAATGCGGTCGACCAGATCGTAGCGACAGATAGACCTCTTATTGTCGAGAACTTGGCTGCCGCGCCGACCTTCAGTGCTGCCGACCGGGAGAGTCTTGGCGCGTCAGATGATACGCCCGTATCGTTCATCGGGGTTCCGATTCACAGCGGTCCAAGGGTCGTCGGGGCGCTAACGATAGATCGGGACCGAAACGATAGCTCAAGCGATCGGCTCGAGTACGACGCCGGTCTGCTCGCGATGGTCGCCAATCTGGTAGGGCAAGCAGTAAAGTCACATCCCCTGCTCGCCCGGGATCGCGAGGCGCCGGGGGTGGCGAACGAGGGGGAGAAGCCGAAGGGTAACCCTGGGTTACCCAGTCGCGAGCGTAAGAAGGGCCACGCACACGGGATCATTGGCGAAAGTGCCGCGCTGAGTAGGCTGCTCGAGAAGATCGCGGTTGTGGCCAAATCGAACAGCACGGTTCTGCTGCGTGGCGAATCCGGTACCGGCAAGGAGCTCGTCGCCAAGGCCATTCACGAGTCGTCAGCTCGCGTTAAGCGACCGTTCGTTAAATTGAATTGTGCGGCGCTTCCTGAGACGGTCCTGGAATCTGAATTATTTGGACATGAGAAGGGTGCATTCACCGGTGCGGTCACTTCGCGCAAGGGACGTTTTGAGCTGGCCGATAAAGGGACCCTATTTCTTGACGAGATCGGCGAGATCTCGGCGCCGTTTCAAGCGAAACTGCTGCGTGTTCTGCAAGAACAAGAGTTCGAGCGCGTCGGGAGCAATCATACGATTAAAGTCGATGTTCGAGTCATAGCTGCGACCAACAAAAATTTGGAAGAGTCCGTGGCAAGGAGCGAGTTCCGTGCGGACCTCTACTATCGAATCAACGTGGTTCCTTTGTTGTTGCCGCCGCTGCGGGAACGACGCAGCGATATTCCGTTGCTCGCCAGGGAGTTCCTCAGAAAGTTCAACAACGAGAACGGCCGTACGCTCACCCTCGAGGCAAGTGCGATTGAAGTCCTGATGAATTGCAGGTTTCCGGGAAATGTCCGCGAACTCGAAAATTGCATCGAGCGAACTGCGACACTTTGTGCCGGATCATCGATCGTGGCAAGTGACTTTGCGTGCCGCCACGGAGAGTGTCTGTCCAGGATGCTTTGGCAAGATACATCGAGTGACAGGACGGACCAAGCCGCGTCTATTCAGCCGATGCCGAAGTCCGTAATTCCGCTGGACCACGGCTTTCCGCCGCAAACCGTAAGTGAACTTGCCTCGTTAGCGCCAGCCGGCACGGCTCTCGTGGGTGGGGCGAGGATGGCTGATCGCGAGCGGGTCATTGCGGCGATGGAGAAGTCTGGCTGGGTGCAGGCGAAGGCAGCGCGCCTGCTTGGACTAACCCCGCGACAAATTGGCTATGCGCTGCGGAAATACGGGATCGAAATAAAGCGGTTCTGAACCATAACGGCCGACAGCGCATGCCGCGTATCATGAAGGTAACGGGTTGGCCCAGGCGACGTCGTTGCGTGGGCGACGAACCAGCGGGGCTGTAGCAATGGCTGCAGTCATCGGAGTTCGGCGGCCTGTTTCTGGGTGTCTCCCCTGGTGAGCTGTACGAAACATGCTGTCGGAGCCCTGACTTTTGTCAGCATTCGTCCGTCTTGAAATTCGGTCTAGAGTAGCGCACCTCCGGTAAACCGTCGTGTTTGCGTGCCGATTGCAAAGGGTCGGTGATGGTACAACACTTGCTGCTCCCCCTCGCAGCCGCACTGCTTTGGGAGCAAAACCGTGCACAATGTCGTCTGCATCAAACAGGTGCCGGACTCGGCCCAAATCCGTGTCCATCCAGTAACCAACACTATCATGCGTCAGGGGGTCCCGACCATCATCAACCCTTATGACCTCTTCGCACTCGAGGCAGCGCTGGAGCTACGCGACCGGTTCGGCGGCGAAATAACCGTGCTCACCATGGGGCCCCCATCGGCAGAGGATTCTTTAAGAAAGGCGCTGACTTTTGGTGCTGATCGCGCTGTTCTTCTCACCGATCGCTGCTTTGCTGGCTCCGACACGCTGGCCACTACGTATGCACTTGCAACCGCCATCCGGAAGATCGGCAAGGAATATGGCCCGACAAGCCTTATCTTCACGGGAAAGCAGACGATCGACGGCGATACTGCGCAGGTTGGGCCCGGCATCGCAAAGCGATTGGACGTGGTACAGTTGACTTATGTTGCCAAGATCAAATCCTTGGACCTCGCCGCTCAAGTCATTGAGGCCGAACGACGCGCCGAGGGCGGTGTGCAAATATTGCATACCAAATTGCCATGCCTCATCACCATGCTTGAGGCGACGAATCAAATTCGGCGCGGCAGGATGACCGACGCCTTGCGTGCCGCGCGTGCCAAAATCGCAAAATGGAGCGCGCAAGATGCGGGTGTCGAAGACATCTCTAAATGCGGGCTCAAGGGCTCGCCGACGGTCGTCAAGCGTGTGTTCGCTCCACCCGCGCGGGGTGAAAGGGCGGCGCTGGTTGAGGCTACGGAGCAGCCGGCACAGGCGCTGATAGACGCTATCTTCACGCGTCAACCAAAGCTCAAGACCGAACTTGCTACACTTGCGAGCGATGCTCGGTCGGGTACCCCCCAGTGACGGGAGATGAAGACGTTGCAAAGGATGCGTCAAGCCACGCATGTGTCGAGTGCAGCGCGCAATATGCAACCACGAATTTCGACCTATGTCCCGTAGACGACGCTACGGCCACGTTCGCCGGATCGCCTATTCAACGCGCATCGTCGATGCGCATCACGACCGACTACACCGCCATCTGGCATCGCCAAGGTCTCCATGAAAAGAATGGCCTGCAAGTGAACGCGTTCATACGCGGCGTTTGAAGGCCAATGAGCCCAGGCCGGTTAGGAGTTCGTCCGGACGACGTGGCTTCATTAAGGATCGTTCGCTTCTCATCTGCAGGAGTCAAATGACTGCTCAAGCATCTCGATTCGTACCGGATCAGCCTCCCAAGATATCCTGTGGGTATTTGACCGAGCGCGTGCGAGCTGCCTTCGGCCCACACCCGTTCACCGCGCAGATGTCGGAGGATCAGGTCGCCGGCCTTCTGCCTGAATATCTGGCGATGTCGCAGGCATTTCCGTACCTGCTGGCGGGGGCGCAAAGGGAACTCGTATTCCATGCGATGGAGCGCAATCAAGATATTGCGAGGGATATTGAACTGACCAGCGTGGTCGCGAATTTCATCTGTTGGAATGCGACCGGCTGCCATGGAGGAATACTGAGGGGCGGCAAGGCGGCGCTACCGGATATTCTGTTGATAGAAAACATTTACTCCAATCTCTTGCGAAAGGATGCCTTTCAGCTCCTCCGCAAGGAAATACGGCCTAACTATACTGCCAGGACCAAGCAGTACTTGCATTCTCTCTATGCCGGGCTGTCCTCGGACAACTCTCTGGTTCGCTGCGCCTACATGATCGCTTTTGAGCTCCATGCCGCGGACATGACCAAGTCGCTTTGCGCTAGCCTGGTTAATACTTTCAAAGCGCGGCCGGACGATCATGAATACTTTAACGGCCATGATGGTGGAAGGGATCCTGCGGAAAAGTACCACGGAGAAATGACCGGTCGCCTGATTGGTGAACTGGTGCAACTTAACCGTGGTGATCGATTTTTGGATGGATTCGATCGAGCCTATCGACTTAGCTTCCAGTGGTGCAGCGGTCTTATCGGGACCTTCCTCGCGCACGAGTCATGATCGCTCGGAGATCCTGCATCATGGCCGCTGCCATTGTGGCTCTATCAAGGTCCGCGTAAGTGCGCCGCAAGAGCTCACGGCGATGCGATGGTTCAATCTGCCAAATGGCTGGATCTATCCGCGTGCTCATAAATGGCAATAAGCTCCGCGTCGAACGCGACGAAGAGGTCCTCATCGCGTACCCGTTCAATAAGACCATCGCCCGCCACACGTTCTGTCGCGTTCGTGGCGTGAAACCGTCCTACAGGCCGAGGTCGAGCCCCTCCGGGGTCAGCATAAATGTCCGATGTCTGGACGGAAAGACGATCGAACGGATGAGAATAACTGAGCTGGACGGCGAGCGTTGGGAGCAAGCATTCGCGTCGATGCACCAGGACCTCAATACATGCTTTGAAGATCAAGGGAGTTAGCCCGGGTGGCGCGCGCAATGACTGATAAATCCCGTCTGCTTTCAGAGGAAGTTCTGACAAAGTACCGTATAGAGCTGTTAGTAAAGGGGACGGTCGTGATCGCCCCGCAGATATTATTCACCCAGGAAGACTTGACTAAGATCGATCGGCTTCAAGCGGAAATTCCGGAAGAAGACGTGCGCGAGGGAGATGCCGGAGACGTGCACAGTGTCTTTGTCAAGCGCGTTCGTTTGGACCCGCCCGGCCTTGCGCCTCGCAACGCAAGCGGTACAGCTTCAGGGCAGATCATGGAGCTGCTGGAAAGAAGCGACCGCAGCTTCGCGCTGACAAGGATATTCGGCGCATCGTCAAATTACGCGGTTCGTCGATGCCAGATGCATCGCCTGCCGCCGGGGTCGTTCGTCGGGATCCATTTGGATGCGGAGAGTGATCCAGATTTCGAGTATGCAGTCATTCTGCAGCTAGCGAGAGACTTCGAGGGCGGCGAGTTTGTGGTGTATCCAAAGGCCTATGAGCAGCACGTATTCCGTCCTCCATTTGGCGCGGTGCTTGTCACGACATGCAAAGTCCGGCATGAAGTAAAGCCAGTCTCAAGCGGAGAGCGCCGCTCCCTCGTATACTTCTGTTCCAAACGCACTGGCGCAAACCGCCGGATCGTTCCAGGGGCCTCCGCTTAGCTATGACCTTCCGTGACATTGTTCTGTGAGAGCGTGGCGAGCAAGCTCTTTCAGCCTGTGGTGAGAGGTCTCCTCCTGACGTCTGTGACAATCATGCCGGGACACTATGGCTAGCAATGTTCTATAAACGGACCCCCACGCCTCACGCGATGGGCCTCAATAATCGGTCCTCCAGATCGTGAGCGCCGAGCCTGTTAGGTGCAATCATGACACACTCGACGGTGCCGGCCTCTTGACCTGCCACTGAATTTTCATCCAGCGGCGGTTAGAGTCTCGGAGTTTTGTACGCCAAGTGGCGCGGGTGGAGCAACGGACGATCGGCGGAGCTGGTCGGGGTTGCGCAGCCGATCGTCCGTTGCGGTGAGGTGGGCGGCGTAGGCCGCGGGGGTCAGGTATTTCAGCGACGAGTGGGGACGTTGGTGATTGTAGTCGGCGATCCAATTGGTGATCTTGGTGCGGGCGTCGTCGAGATCGAAGAACAGAGTCTCGTTGAGTAGCTCGTCGCGCATCCGGCCGTTGAAGCTCTCGACGAAGCCATTCTGCATGGGCTTTCCCGGTGCGATGAAGTGCCAATCGATGGCTGCGTCCTTGCACCAAGCCAGCATGGCGTTGCAGGTGAACTCGGTGCCATGGTCGGACACGATCATTCCTGGCTTGCGGCGTCGCTCGACGATTGCCGTGAGTTCGCGGGCCACGCGCCGCCCCGAGATCGACGTGTCCGGAATAGCGCCCAGGCATTCCTTGGTGACGTCGTCGACGATGTTGAGGATGCGGAAGCGTCGGCCATTGGCGAACTGGTCGTGGACGTAGTCCAGCGACCAGCGAGCATTGGGCTTGGGCTCGACCAGGATCGGGGCCCGGGTCCCGACGGCCTTGCGGCGAGCCCGCCGCTTGCGGACGGTGAGCCCTTCCTCGCGATAAAGCCGGTAGATCCGGTTGATCCCCGATGGCTCGTCCTCCCGCCGCAGCAGGACGAACAGGCGGCGATAGCCGAAACGCCGCCGCTCGTTGGCGAGATCGCGCAATCGGCCACGCAGAACTGCGTCCGGTGGGCGGCTGGAGCGATAGCGGATCATCTTCCGATCCGCACCCACGATCGAGCAGGCCCGCCGTTCCGACAGGCTCATGACGGCCTGCAGATGCGCGACAGCAGCGCGCTTGGCGGCGGGCCCTACCATTTTTTGAAAGGAGCTCGCGAAGTGCGGCTGCATCGAGCATCTGCTCGGCCAGAAGCTTCTTCAGCTTCCCGTTCTCCTCCTCCAGGGCCCTCAACCGCTTCGCCTCGGAAACGTCCATGCCGCCGAATTTGGCCTTCCAATTGTAGATCGTCGCCTCGGAGATCCCGTGCTTGCGAGCCAGATCGGCCGTCTTCGCCCCGGCCTCATGCTCCTTCAGCACCGCAATAATCTGCTCTTCCGTGAACCGTGCTCGCTTCATCTGTCCGTCCTTCTTCGGGTCGGACTCTAACTCCTTATGGAGGAAATACTCAGTGGCAGGTCACTCTGGCCGCAAGTGGAATCACTCCCTCTTGCGTGTGCGGTCGGATAGAAATCTGTCCTTGGCGAAACGATCAAGCGCCGCTTGGAAGGATGATGATCGCAAATTTCTGACGGACAAAATAACGGTGCGACCGGAGTGGTCCAAGCCTAGTAGCCCGACCGCAAAGCCGATGATGCAGCGGCAGTGACCTTCGATATAATCAATTGGCTGACCCTATTGAAGCCACCGATGTCCTTCAATTATTCTCCTCCGGCACGCGAAGGATCGTTTTGAGATGCCGCGCTAGCGAGGTGGAGGCGCACGCGCCGATCAATCCTCGAAATGCTAGGCAGCTGGCAATCCACCCCACATCGCGACCGAAGCGGCCCGCAACGCTGGGGAAAGCAATTCGAATGTCGCGGGTTCGGCGAACTGATGGTGCGCGGTGCTGCGCGATGGGGCTTGCTCAGCTCAAAATATGCAACACCAGACATGGCTTTCGGACAAATGTCTACATCGACCATTTATAGCTTTGGTTCTTTGGCTGAGCAGTTCCGGACAGACATATGTTTGGATCCGAAGCGACAAACGCACCGAAGCGAGATGCGAACGCTAGCGCTGCATGGAAATCGTTGTCTAGCCCTCCCAGCTGATGGGCTGGAAGAAGGGATCGCGTGTGGCGATCGGTGGGTGGGTCTAGCCGACTGAGCCATTCGAAGTCCTTCCGCAATGCGGCAACCTGAATAGCCTACGCGCAACCACTATGACAGAATGAAGCCCCCTTTTTTGCGGCTCGTCATGTCGTGAGGCTCAAGCCGGGCTAAACGGACGCCAGGAGGGCCGCAAGCGTTCAGGGCCGCCAGAGGAAGTGCAGCTTCGCCGGTTAAGACCGTTGTTCGGTGAGCTGGCGAGTCTCCTACAGGGCGTCCGACGCAACTCGGTCGCTGACTTTCGACCAAAAGGTCGAGCCGCTCGAGGGGCGTATGCCAGCATGACGATCGACGATCGCTATGAGAGAGGCAAGCAGCCCGAGCTATGCGATCAGAAGCACGGCTGAGGATCGAGCAGATCCCCAGCCTGGAGACAGAGTTGGTCGCATGTGCGCAAAGCGAGACGTTGGCCTGCCGGGGGCTCGGCGGTATAACTGGCATCGCGGAGCTAACTGGCTCTCATGAGGACGCGCCGTTTTGCCTCCAGAAGATGCCCATCCAGGGTCTCGTGCAGTACACGACGTAGCTCTGGCGTAATGGATCTATCTGTATCAATCAATTCCCGAAACTTTCGAATGATGTGTTCGATCGTCGCGATGGTTCCATGTGCTTCCATCTTCTTCCAGGGCATACTCGGTTGTCTCCTTTGGCGGCTCGGGCGCTCTGTCGAGTGCCCGCACTTCAGCAATCGGGCCCAGCAGCGTTCCATCGGGTAAGACTTGGTTATCGGGCTGCGCCCCCGGGTGATATTGTTGTGCGCAGGGCAGACAAAAGCTGCGCTTCTGGATAACTTGGCTGTCAAGTGTTCGAAACAGCGAGCGTGCGAGTGTAGGTGAGCGGCTGCACCGCCGCGCGGTCAGTCGCTTCTCGTCCGAGTGCCACGCCATCCCGCAGGTTCGACGCTCGCCCGGCCACCACCAGTACCGCAGCCGCGTTCGAAAGTGCAGCATCGCGAGAGCGCCAAGTCCGGCTTCGATCAACGAAGCGCTCGTCGAGGCGTTGAGCGAACACATGGAGGTATCGCTCGTGTCAAGGATTTCTATCGCGGCACATCGTGCTTCCACCTTCGGCAAATATTGCGAATTGCGGATGCGGCGCCGTTGACTTCTTCAACCCTCTGCCGCGAACCTTCATTGCAATGAATATGCCCTCCATTTGCGAGGGAGTTGCGTATCCCGACATCTTGCGGTCGAACGCTGACTTAGCCTTCTCACAGGTCAGAGTAGCGCCAGCGACAACTCTGGCGATGAGCGATTTGATCGGTTCCATCGAACTTTACGCGTTCCTTTGATCAATTCGGCCCCGACTGCCAACCAAGAATATTGGAAGCCGAGTGCCGCGATGCAGCTGGCGGCTTATCCCTCACGCGCAATCCGACCTGATCTTCGATGCTGCTGACGGAGATAGGGCCGGATCGGCGCGACGCTACAACCTGACGCTACGTGAGGGGCAAGGTCTCTGCGTTCAATGGTGCTTTGATCGGATATCGCACCTAGCGTAGTCGCTGTAGTTGCCAATGTCAGAACAGCTGCTTTGTCTCACCCGTGTTCGAAGATGTTCGAACCGCCTCACAAGAACCGGCCTTCCTGCGCCATTTCGGGGCTGTTGAGCGGGGGGGTCTCAGGCACTCAATCGCCTGAGGAAAGGCAAGGCAGAGTTGAATCAACCTGCACCGTGCGACTTATAGGAGCATAGCGGTCCCGTGGGGGCTTCATGAGTGGTGAGCTGTGCGGCAGAACCCAGCGTTCTGTGAGCCAAGTCGGCGAATAGTGGTCGGGGCTCGAGCTAACGTTAGATCTTCACTTCGATTCACTACTCCTGTTGCCGCTGTGCTGCCCGGAGATCACGGAGCGACATTTTTGACGGAGACTGTCTTGCTTTGATTTCAGACACGCAGTGATAGCTGTTCGATCGGGTATGAGACTACTACAAAGTCGGAACACGTCCTCCATGCAAGCGTCTTTTTCTTCAGCAGTTGGTTGGCGATCAGCTGCGTGGACCGGTGCAAGCATAATAGCCGTCATTGCAATAATAAGCGCGGTGGTGCAGCACTGGAGCTTGAGCCGTGAACGCAAGCGAGGTCGTTGGATCTGAATCATAGCTTCCTTTCGGAGGTGGTCGTGCGTCTTGGTTGCGCTAAGCGCCTTCAGCGGCAGAGCGACCGTCCTAGGCGAGATGTCTGAGGCATTCACAAGCCCGGGCCCAGTCGGGATCGTTCTACGGTTAGTAGCAATCCCGACTTGTCTAAGACTCTACAATCTCACGTTACGTGCGGTTCAAGTCCCTTAATGTATTGATGCTTGGAAGCGGCCTGACGCTCTGGATGATAAGCGTCGCCTTCGATGTGTACTCAGCCGCTGCTGATTGACATTCGTGACGTCGGGCTGACCGATTGCGATAGCGGGGGCAATGAGCCTCGTCCCTACGGGATGATACGGAGCATCAGTGTCGCAATTCCTTGATCTACGAATTGCATGCTCTTCGCATGAATCCGAAGAGCATATTATCTCAACCCGATCATTGGCGAGGCCGCGCGCTAGCAACGCGGAAGAAAGCGGAGGCGCTCATTGATGGGAAAGCCAAGGATCGGCTGCTCAAGATCGCTGTGGAATACGACAAATTGGCGCAGCGGGCACTGATGTGGCAAATGCGCAGCAATGAAGACGATAGGTGGCCTGAGCAAGAACTATAGCGCTCTGCGAGGTCTCGAGAACCTAAAGGGGCTGATCTTGTGCGATCCGAGGCTGGGCGTACATCGCACAGCAAGCGCCCAAGGCGCTGCGCGGGTCATAAGGTGATGTGGCCGACCTCAAATGCCGCGCGCGGGTACGAGCAGAGCAGACGCCTGTCCAATAGATCTTTCAAGTTACCGTAGCCGCGAGGTTCTGGAAACCGAACACTCAAAGCAATGGAATGGACAGCGTGGAGCGCGCTGATGTCGGCTTGTGACTGCGGCGTCGTTCGATGTGGTTGTAGCCGCTTGCTGCTGTGCGCGAGACGATCTCAGAGGAGCGCTGCGACGACCCAATAGATGCCGGCCCAGAGTAGCGCATTCAAGAGCAATGCAGCCAAAAGACCCCAGTTCCACCTCTTCTGCGGCCGCTGGGAGCGACGTTCAGCTCCGACATGCGTGGTCGTTCGGAGCTTGGGTGCGCGCCAGTGTGCCATTTCATCTCGCTGCGCGTCGACCAAGCCAACAATGCCAAGCTTTGCATGCCTCCTATCGGCCATAAGTGTGCATTCCTCTTTCATAGCGGAGTATCAGAACCGACTCTCTGGCGCGGCCCATCAATCGGCTGATTGATTGCTCGTACATCCTGGGTAGAGCGAGGTCGCATTCGCGAGCACAGCAAGTGACATGCCACGGCCAGAACCGCGGTTAGCGCTCTGAATGAGGCAGATTGTCCATATAGAGCGGGTTCGCGATGTCGGACTTGCGACACGCGTGTCGGTAACAGTACCGGCGAGGAGGGTGAGCGGGGCGCGAACAACATACCGTAGATAACGCGTTCGGACCTAGATAGTGGTTGCTTGACATCGGGTGATAGTCGCCACTGCGCGGGATGATCTACTAACCGTTGTTTCTGACCGCTAGCTTACGACGAGAAAGTTGGTGATCCCGCGGATGGCATTGGTTCGGAGAACCGATTGGCCAGACGTCTGCGTCGACGTCCCAGACAATGTGGTTGCTACTGAGTCCAATTGTTCTTCACACAAATGGCGCAATAGGACTGTTCAGCCTTGGCTGGAAGTCGCGAAAGGCCAGTTCATATCTTGAGAAGCAGTAATGCGGCTCGAGCGAACTGTTATCACTGCTGGTGTTGCGATCGTGAGATCAGGAATTCTTAGGCCAGAGGAGAGACATGCCACGATCAGGGCGAATTCACTGGACATGAGGTGACGCTAACAACCGCTGATTTCGCGCAAGGCGATGTCTCTGCCGGCGGTCAGCAGTCAACACAACCGGCATTGGCTCAAATGACTTCGCCTTGTAGAGGTCAAATGCCGGGCCACATTAACGGCGGAAGATGAAATGACCGCGCGAGCGCGGAACACGCGTATCGTGCGCCGCACCTGCACAGGCGTCCCCCTAAGGGCCCGGTTTGAGCCTGCGGGATTAGTAGGAGGAGAGTAGTGGTGATAGACATGTACGGCTTTTGGGGATGGTATCCTTTAGCGTGGCTGTGGAACGCTGGGCCGAGAGCCGAGCCGCTTGACTTGTTGCGAGACAACGTCATCTACGTAGACTTCAGGGCCATCCGAGAGGCAAAGGAGAGGACGTGCGCGCGCGGATGATAGATAAGCTGGAGGCCGGTCGTGTGAGGCACGGCCGCTTCGCTACTGCTCCAGGGTCAGGACCTTGCGGTCTTTTCTTTGTGCAAGGGCCTTGCGGGTGTGAACTCAAGATAAGTGCGTTTGTCCGGCCCGGCTGGGAACACGTCGCTGTTTCAACCCCACGGCGTTGTCCGAACTGGGACGAGATGTGCTTTGTCAAAGACCTGCTTTGGGACGAAGAAGAGTGCGTTATGCAACTGCATCCGCCACATTCGCAATATGTGAATAACAGCCGATATTGCCTCCACTTGTGGAAACCTACCTATCGGGACATTCCGATGCCGTCCCCAAGCTATGTAGGCGTCGTTGGACTAAGTCCCGCCGACGCGGCATCGTTATTCGCGCGAATGAGCGCTACAGCATGATGGGAGCTAAAGGAAAGACCGCGCGGGTGCAGTAGCATCGGTTCGGTGCCGATGAGCAAGTGAGACAATCCGGTCCTAAGTACCGGCGCCTGTCGCAATGAGCACAGGCCCAGGCTGAATAGATGACGAGGCCAGCTTGACTAAGGCCGGCGCCATGTCATCTGCACCAAGCTGCACCACGATTCACAAGTTTGATGTGCCTTCGCCGCGAAGCAATTGTTATCTATCGGCTTGTCAGCCCGCGCGTTAGTCCGGCGCGCGGGCAGAGGTGTCGACACGGGACGTCAGCATCTCTCAATCGATCTGGTGGTCAGCTGGCCGTCAGTTTGCAGCATTATCTTTTGGAAGCGGGGGTGCAAGCCGCGCGCTCTCGTTCTGAGAAAAATTGCGCTGAAGAGGCAGGCAAACTGTATGTACAACAAAGTTATTAGCCAGTATGCCCGCCCAAATGCAGCTCACGAGCCAAGTAGCACTGTGGACGGTAGCGAATTCGCGCAAACGCTCGCCGATCTAGCTCGACGGGAGAGCTCGCCATCTTCGGCATTGCTCGATAGAATGGGACTCTGCTGCAGCAAGCCAGATAGCCCAAGCACTCATAGTCGAGCCACTTCGCCTCAGAGCATATCTTCACTATCCTCCGGTTCGGATCTATTGGCCCCAACGACCCCTATTCGACCTCTGTTCGAATACAGGACTGCTGAATTGCCCGAGGCCAATGTCAGCGGAATTTGCGTTGGGTTGGCAGCAGAGTGGCTCCTCAATCTCCCAAGTAGTCCCTCATCCCGCATGAATGCTCTGCGTCCGGGTACTGAAAATCATCGCTCCGCGGCAATGCGACAGCAGCGTTATGAAGAGCTCAAGACACAGCTGACGAGCGAGAGTAGGGGGGGCATTAACGTTCAGGCGAAGAGTTTGATGCTGCGCGAAGCCGGTCTAGACCCCTCCAGCGCGGAGACGCGATATCGGTTTGACACATCTTCGCGCCTTGCTCCGATTATTAGCGAAGTCGTTAGCGATCCCTCCGTCTATTTGGTGAGTTTGCGTTTCGCCGCAGGTGGCGCTCACACAATCGCGACGTCGACGTCGAATGGAGTGACGACTCTCTTTGATCCCAACTATGGGGAATTTACTGTTCGATCAGAACAGATGAATGCGCTGTTTAAAAGCTTGGCCGACCGATACAGTAGCCTGAATGGACATGATATATCCACGGTTGTCACACAGAGAGTGACTTGAGGATCCACAAAGTTTCGACGGATTTTGCCGAATACCCGCGCGGAGCCTCATCGGTCCATGCGAAATGCGTCGCCTCATTGGGTTCGCCGCCCCGTTTGTTCGGATATCGTGCTCCCCACAGAAGCTCTCTCGAAGTTGTAAACAGAAGAGTAAATGTTCAGCGATCCGGTTTGGCTGATCGCTCAGGCTCCCGAGCCCGGGCTGTTGCGCATTAAGGCGCCTCGACGGCCAGCGCTTGCACTCAGGCAGAATATTCTCTCGGGGGAATTCTCCACACTTGATCGATCGCAATCAGAACGCGGTCGGTAACCAACGCGTCCACAGAGTCGGCAGAACCTGTAGGCCATTTTCATCCGGGTCATTGCCTGTCGTTTCCATACTGATTCGCCATCAAATAGCTGCTGCTAGTGACATTCGCATGCCTTCGCACAAACCCAGGCTTTGATTGCCGCGAGCTATGAAGTTATCTGCACCTTTCCTCTCGTTGCTGTTTCTGGTGCCCGGCATTGGTGTGGAGCGGGAGACCATAATGGCCTGGGAAGCATATTTATAAGCGACGAAGTATCCTGAGGTGTGAACCTGAAGCCTTGGCCGCAGGAGCGAGCGAAGAGCGAGCTGATAAGCTTGTCTCGTAAACCGCCGCCCGGCGGCGTGGATCTGGTCTCGCTCTCAAGCCGCAAGCAGCGCGGTTGCGACTCGGCGATGGTCGGGCCTGGCCCGTACGCTGTCCGCGCACAAATGGTTGAAGTTAGCAGAAACGTGACTCGGCGCCAAGATCCCCACGCATACTCGGGGCGAGCGCTGTCCCTACCACGCGCCGCTAACTTCCACTTCAATTTACACGGATTAGCTTTCCGAAAGCTGACGAACCAAACGTGATGCACTGAGAGGCCCCTTCCAGTCCGCTCTCTCCAGTCTCTAGCCCGCCATCTGTCTAGCGGGCAACTACCTTAAGGGTATCGTCGAGCGTAAGCAGTAGCCCTGATGGCGGCCCAACCCGCATAGATGAGCACGGCACCATTAGCCTCATCAAACCCAGAGAGCTTGTCGACCGCAGGAGCATGGATGGAGGTCGCTCCAATCGACCGATACAAGTCGGCGATCTCATCGCGCGCGGCCTTTGAGAGGATGCGATGGCGAAGATGTGATGGGGCGCCTAAGTCGGCCCCACGAAGATGCGGAGGATGTGGGCGTCTCGGTAGTGTTTAGCCAAAGGCGCTCCCTCAAGGTAGCCGCGGCCGCCTAGCTAGCAGCTGGACGCGTTGATTGGCTAGAATGCCGTACCCAAGCACGTTCTAACCGAGCTCCGCAGCGGGGGAGCTAAAGGTGGTCCGTCACTTTTAGCGGAGAGCTCGGCAATTGTGAGAGCGAGCATTCTCGGAGTTAAAACAACCTGTCGGCCAACAACTAATTCATCGCCGGCCTGTCATCGCCGAGGGAGTTGGGTTGGTGCACTGCCGCCGCGTAAATAAAGAAGCTGACGCCGATGTGATGGCAAGCGGTCAAGGCCGCGACATGCAAAAACCCTGACATTTGCCAGGGTTTCGCTTGTCATGGCAACATTGAGAAGTTGGATCAAAAATCCATACCGCCCATTCCGGGTCCCGCAGGAATTGCTGGACCAGGCGGAGCTCTCTTCGGCAACTCGGCAACCATCGCTTCCGTCGTGATAAGAAGCCCGGCCACGGAGGAGGCATTCTGGACGGCGATGCGCACAACCTTGGCAGGGTCAATAATACCTTTGGAGATGAGATTGCTATACTCACCCGTCTGCGCATCGAAGCCAAAAGAATACTGCTCGTTATCGAGCACTTTGCCGACCACGATCGAACCGTCTTCGCCGGCGTTTATCGCGATCTGCCGTGCCGGCCAGGAGAGTGCCTTTCGCACGATCTCGACGCCGGTCTTCTGGTCGTCGTTCTTGGTGCGCAGGCCCTTGAGCTGCTCGGAAGCACGGAGCAGGGCGACGCCGCCGCCCGGGACGATGCCTTCCTCGACAGCCGCGCGGGTCGCATGCATCGCGTCATCAACGCGATCCTTGCGCTCCTTCACCTCGACCTCGGTCGCGCCGCCGACGCGGATCACCGCGACGCCGCCGGCGAGCTTGGCCAGACGCTCCTGGAGCTTCTCGCGGTCGTAGTCCGAGGTGGTCTCCTCGATCTGCGCCTTGATCTGGGCCACGCGCGCCTCGATGTCGGCCTTCTTGCCGGCGCCGTTGACGATCGTGGTGTTCTCCTTGTCGATCATCACCTTCTTGGCGCGACCGAGCATGTTGAGCGTGACGTTCTCGAGCTTGATGCCGAGATCTTCCGAGATCGCCTGGCCGCCGGTCAGGATCGCGATGTCCTGCAGCATGGCCTTGCGGCGATCGCCGAAGCCCGGCGCCTTGACGGCCGCGACCTTCAGGCCGCCGCGCAGACGGTTGACGACCAGGGTCGCGAGCGCTTCGCCTTCGACGTCTTCCGCGACGATGACCAGCGGCTTGCCGGTCTGCACCACGGCCTCGAGCAGCGGCAGCAACTCGTTCAGCGAGGAGAGCTTCTTCTCGTTGATGAGGATGTAGGCGTCGTCCATCTCGACGCGCATCTTGTCGGCGTTGGTGACGAAGTAGGGCGAGACGTAGCCGCGGTCGAATTGCATGCCCTCGACGACGTCGAGTTCGGTCTCGAGCGACTTGGCTTCCTCGACGGTGATGACACCCTCGTTGCCGACCCTCTTCACAGCGTCGGCTAGAAACTTGCCGATCTCGGCGTCGCCGTTAGCAGAAATTGTGCCGACCTGGGCGATCTCTTCGTTTGAGGTAACTTTCTTAGAGTTTTTCTGCAGGTCCGCAACCACGGCCTCGACCGCGAGGTCGATACCGCGCTTGAGGTCCATCGGGTTCATGCCGGCGGCAACCGACTTTGCGCCTTCACGGACGATTGCGGCCGCAAGTACGGTCGCTGTTGTGGTCCCGTCGCCGGCAGCATCTGCAGCTTTCGAGGCGACTTCGCGTACCATCTGTGCGCCCATGTTCTCGAACTTGTCGTCGAGTTCAATGTCCTTGGCAACGGCGACGCCGTCCTTGGTAATACGCGGCGCGCCGAACGATTTGTCGAGCACGACATTGCGGCCCTTTGGACCAAGCGTGACCTGGACGGCATTGGCGAGAATGTCGACGCCGCGCAGCATACGATCGCGCGCATCTACTCCGAACTTGACTTCTTTTGCTGTCATAGAGAATTCCTGAGTCCCTACTAGTTTATCCTTTAGAGCGCCCTGTAGGCTCTCCTTCGAAGGGGTGGGCCGTGCGAGCGCAGTATTACGCGGCGTGCTTCTTGGACAACACATCGGTGAGAACGCCCAACACGTCGCTCTCCTTCATGATCAGTAGATCATGGCCATCGATCTTGACTTCGGTGCCTGACCATTTGCCAAACAGCACCCGGTCGCCGACTTCGATATCGATTGGAATGAGCTTGCCGCTCTCATCACGGCCGCCCGGACCGACTGCAATGACTTCGCCTTGCGATGGCTTTTCTTTAGCCGTGTCCGGAATAATGATTCCACCAGCGGTCTTCTCGTCGGCGTCGATGCGGTTAACCACGACGCGGTCGTGAAGTGGTCGGAAATTCATAGATGGTCTCCTGAGCGTTTGACAATTGGAGTTGGACACAATGTGACCGACGCGATTACAGCAAGAGTCAGGCCAAAAACGAGCTTGGGAATCTCCTTCCAATTTCGCTGACGCTTACCCGACGTAGGCGCGACTTTGTCCGAAAGCAAACGTCCTGCCGTGCATAGTCCGCTCGGCAGTTGTGAAAATGACATCGCATCCCAAAACAGCTTTCCTGATCCGCGGACTGGCGAATAGTTCCCCGCTAGCATTAGGCGATTAAAATGCAATAGAGTTTGATGTCTGTCTCGATCACGTGTTTGAAGCCCCGCGCCCCGTCCTGCCGCGGTAGCGCATCGTGGGTCCAGAAGCGTTTGGCTAAGCGCGGCTCGTCGCATGCTGCAGAGAGATAGGTCGGTTATCTCTATGTTGGATGGACACCGCTCGATGCGCCAAAAATAGACCGAGTTGCTCATCCAAACGGAGTCGATCTGTGGCTGCTTGAAAGAAGTAAGGCGATGATCTGGCTCAATGCGACCGCATCTCAACTGAGTTCGAGAATTGCATCGCCAAGCATTCCAATTCCAGGCCGACGGGCCGAACAGCTGCTGGAGATAAAGGGAACCGGCGGATTGGTGAAAAGTGTATACCTTGATATGCCTTGTGAAGCGGCTTTTGGCGTGTGATGGACTTCGAAGTCAAACTTTATCTGATCGCCGCGCACCATGGAAAAGCAGCTGTGTCGTCTGTAGAAGTGCATCAGCACATCGTCTCCCTTCTTCAGAAGCCGAATCCCGTCATCCTGGATATCGGCTGCAATGACGGCACTGATACGCAAAAATTTCTCGAGTTGTGCCCGCAACCTAAGCTTTACTGCTTTGAGCCGGATCCCCGAGCAATCGCTCGCTTCAAAAAGAGGCTGGGGCAGTCTCTGAGCCGGGTGACGTTGGTTGAAATCGCCATCAGTGATCGAAACGGGACGATCGACTTCCATCCAAGCAATGCTGACGGGGATGCAAGAGATTGGGACCTATCCGGCTCTATCCGCCGTCCGAAGAACCATCTTACTGAGTATGAATGGGTCCGGTTCGACCATCCGGTGTCAGTAGAAACACGGCGGCTGGACGACTGGTGCCGCGAAGCCAAGCTGGACGAGATCGACTTCATCTGGATGGACGTCCAAGGAGCCGAAGCCGACGTCTTCGCTGGCGGTATGCGGACCTTGAACAACACGCGATTCGTCTACACTGAATATAGTGACCGCGAGCTCTACGAAGGGCAGTTAACCCTGCAAGCCATTCTCGACTTATTGCCATCATTTGAGGTGGCAGCTCACTACCCGCGCGCGGTGGAAGGCGATGTATTGCTCAGAAATAAGCGAGCCTAGCGGCGGGTCTTATCGAGAGTCATTCTTAAGGGCAGGACCAGAGGTCTCGATGGGGAGCGCAGCTACACCAGGCGATCGTCAAATCGAGCGGATGTCGTAGCGGGATAGGAAGTGCAGCGTCGGGCTAGCATTGAGCCTGCTTGTAGCCAGCTGGGCATGGCCTGTGCTGTGACGATCCTATGCTCCACGCGCCCCAGAGAGAGCGGACTTGGGCCAACCGGGTAATGCGCTGGCGCTGCGTATCGGCGAGTCGTAAGGAGAGTGCTCGGATGGGGCTCCTTGCCAAGCGTGTTCCGCTGAGCGCTCGGATTACCAAGCAGGCGCTCGGTTGGAGAGCCCGCTTGCGAGGCTCAGCCGTGTCTTTGGTCCAAAGGAACAGCCCGCAAGTTCTCAGCACTAGACCATTTGTTGAATAGGTCCCGCAACCAGCGCTGATGGCGTGATTGCCGAACGTGACGCGCTTCATGGGTAACCAGGCTGTGTTACATTTCCAAGCAGGGCGCGGCCTGCGCTCTGCAGCGTTCCCTCGTTTAGCGCTGCGTGCTGGGCAACGACAAAGCTGTCGCACATGGCGCGTGCCAGATTTCCTGCTGTATAGAGCGCCTCAGTTCCGGCAAGGCCACTTGCAAGCCTGCAGATCTCAGCGCCCTGCCGTGCGGCATTGGTCGCGGCGAGCCGCATGAGCATCGTGGCGTTCAGTGTGACCTCACCCGCGAGCGCTTGCTGCCAAAGATCCTCTGTGGCTTCATAAAAAAAAGAACGAGCGGAACGTAGCATCGCTTCGGCTTTGCCAATTTCGAGTTGGACATAACCACGCTCAGCCATCACGGGCGCTCCAGTGATCGAGGCGCGGCTTCCAGCCATGGTGGTCACGTCGTCTATGGCGGAGCGCGCAATTCCGATTCCAACGATCGCATGTACCTGGGCCGCGAAAGCCACCGCCGGATAGCGATAAATTGGGCCGTCAAGCGTCGATGAACCGCCGCGGATCAAGGTCCATTCCTCTGGCACTACGACGTTGCTGACAACAATGTCGTGGCTTCCGGTGCCCTGCAGGCCGATAACATCCCAATTGGGCCGGATTGTCACCTTCTCGGCGGGGATTATCGCTACACGCTGGAGGTCGCCTGTCGAATCACCTTCTACAGTAATACCAACTCCTATCAAATCTGCTCCCGGCGAGCCGCTCGCGAATGGCCAAACGCCGTTCACGATAAACCCGCCGTTGCATCGCTTGGCTGACTGAAGCGGGAAAATCGCACCGGCCAATGCGACGTCAGGTCCATTGGCATACACTTGTCTAAGTGTGTCGTCCGGTAGAGCCGCTAGATACCGAGCTCCATCCCCAAAGCTGGCGACCCAACCTGCGGAACCGTCGACTTCAGAGATCCGTTCGATCAGGCGACAAAAGTCCGCTGGTGTCCGCTCATCGCCGCCGAAACGCTTGGCGACCATGGCCCGATAGACGCCGACGCGCCTGAAGCCGTCGATGATCTCTTTTGAAATCTTCTGCGCACGGCCAAACTCGTTGCGACGCTCACGGATCTCAGCGAGTAGCGGGGACAAATTAGCCCAGGTGGTAGCCTTGGCATGGGATTCGGCAGCTATCGTTTCTTCAGGGGCGTTCATAAATCGTCCTCCTTGCTGAACCGGTTCCGAGCGTCGCTCTTTCGTATCGCGCGCGACGCGCCAGGTGATTGATACCGGCTGGACTGCATTCGCGAAGCTGTCGCAGTTGATCTCGAATGCATGCTTGAAAGCCTCGTCATAAGGCCGTCCGAAGCTTCAGCGAGATACGCTGCTGTATGTATTGAAGCTTGTGCCAGGCCATCGACACGCGGCGGCGATGTAAAGCCGTCCTTGCCGTACTAGATTTCCGGTGTTCGAGGAGGAATGCTATGTGATAGTTGCTGCATGGACGTTGTCGTCACAGTTGGGGCGAGCCAAGTCGAACCAAGGACAGAATTCCGCAATTGCGCTCGGGATGATGCCCAAGCCGATCGCTTCGTTCCCCATCTTCCTAGCAATCGACGTGCCATTAAGCATGCCTGGAGGGCGCCTCTGAAACGCGCGAGATCACTTCACTCTGTCAGAAAAATGGAGGCGCCTCCGTGTCTGCATTCAGACGTAAATGTCGTTGCTTAACGGGAAAAAGGGACGAGCACGGATCTCGACGACCGCCGGTCGGATTCAAAATCATTCTCAAAGCTGAGGCCCCCAAAGCTCTCGAGACTATCGCGAGTCATTGAGTTCAATGCCGCAACGTGTTTCGTTGCAATTCGCCGCGGAACCATCATTATCGTGGTTGCGGCTCAACCTTGCCAACATCAGCATATAGAACAGGAGGAAAGCTAAGAGGCCACGCATACCGAGGGGTCTGGCAGCGAAAGCAGTTATAGAGCGAATGGTATCCGGCACAGTCCTTGTAAAAACACAGAACAACAAGGCGGTACAGCACCAATGTGCTGTATCAGACTGCGGTGACTTGCTGTGAATGCGAGGTATTGGCGTCAGTTCACAATATCGACCTTGCCAGTTTCGATCCGATACAGGGCCCCCACGACCTTCAGTCGGTTCTGTGCGACTGCAGCATTCAGAATCGGACCGGACGATTTTAGCTTGTTGACGTTGTCGATCACATTCCGTCGCGTTGCTTCGGCGAATGCGTCGACCTCGTTCCCGAGAGATGCTGTCACGGCGGGCGCAAGTGAATTGACCAGGCATGAAATTTGGCCGTGCGTCGGCTTATCTTGATGGAGTGACCTGATCGTGTCGTCGATCGTACCGCAATGATCGTGGCCGAGTACAACTATCAGCGGCGTGTTCAAGACTGAGACTGCATATTCCATATCGAGCGTACCGTCGCCAGCAAAGTTGCCGGCGACGCGGCAGACGAACAAGTCGCCTGGTCCGCTATCGAAGACGCGTTCGGGCGCCACGCGAGAGTCGGCGCAGGTCAAAACCGCCGCATATGGATTTTGGCCTCCCAGTAAGACTGGGCGCTCGCGCTTGAAATCATCCGCCCGTGGTTCGCCCCGAACGTACCGATCGTTCCCCTTCAGCAGCCGCGCTAGGGCAGCACCCGGCAAGAGCAGGTTGTCTGGTGTTGGCTGGGTTGGCTGGCCCTTTACTTCCTTGACTTCGACAATGCCATTACCGAACTGCCGCAGAAGTGCCGAACCTGCAAATAGCAACAGCGACCGACGCGAAGGCGCAAACTTCGATAGAAGGCACATGTTTGGAGAGCGGCCAGCGTGCATGGGTCGGCTCATGGCGCGGCCTTCCGCCACCCGAGGGCTTCGGCCTCAGCTTCGCTACAGAGCCAACGCTCGCCGCGTTTGCTTGTCATATCGAGTTGCTCGTAACCGGCTTCCCCTGGAAGGTGATAAATGCGCTCGTCGCGCGCAAGAATTCCCTTTATCCGGCACTCGGGGGATGGCGGTTCCGATCGCAGAAGGGATCCCAGCAGAATTTGCTGATCATCGACCGGAACGGTCCTCGCGCCGATGACAACCGTGCTCCAGTTGCGGCCGCGCAAGTCCCCGGGCGCAATGAACACTCCGGACCACAGCCCCGCATAGGTTGTGCTCGCAACTAATTCAAAAATGACGTAAGTGTGGTGAGACGCGGCGGCCGACAATGCCCAACCCGCACGTACCATCCAAACGTTCACATCTTCGCCTTCGATGAAACAGCTGCCCAGAGCTCGCCCATACTCGTCGGCTTTTTGAGTACGACAATCCCACGATCGCCCATTCGAATGCTTGATAAGCTCGTCGCGGGCAGCTATGCCGCAGGCCCATTTCCGACCTTGGGCGTCGAGGCAAATCTGATCTGTTTCAGGAGCTTCGATCCCCGAGAGCCGAATGTTGGTTCTCTCGATCTCGATCGTATTGCCGTCAAGGATACGCGGAACGCCACTGAGTGTCGCGCCGCAGACCGGATGTGTGATGAGAGCGAGAAGTGCGAACATGATCCCTCGGTGGTCCATCACGCGTTACGTTTTGCTCCTGATCCATGTCTCGCAAAGTATCGTTCCGATGGAGTCGACTGCTCAACCGCACGACAGCCTTAATCCGCCAGCTCATTCAGACATGTGGGTTTAAGATACTCTAGCGTGATCTGGAAATTACGACCTGACGCTGCGTAAGGATCAAGCGATTTTTTCCGCAGCCCGTGCGGCAAATACGAAGATGCAACTCTCTCACTGGAATCGCACGCGACCTTCTCGAGACCTGAGGAGGAAATCTTTGGGCTCGACGCTGAACTGTCGATCCCAGACAAATTTGTAGCTCAGAACGCTACGCTCGGTCCTCCAAATGATGGCGGGTAAGCAGCGTCATGGTGAAGACAGGTGGAGGCGCAATGTGGCGATGGCTTGTGACGAAGTACATCGGAAAGCAACTGACTTCCGGCGATTCCGGTCGGCGACGATGAAAATCTGTCCTAATTTCTGTAATGCAGTCTAGCATTGCGGACGACGGCAGCGACGCGCCACAATTAGAGCCGTTCCCGATGGAATTTTGCTTCGGGCGCTTCAGTGCAACAAGCGCCTTTGCATCAGCCGGGAAGGTCGCTCTGCTGCGGTTTGGCCGATTCAAGTGACTCAGCATTTTCAGAGACCTCACCACAAAAAGGGCAATGCTATGGGCGCAGCCGTTCGGGACCGACCAGTCTCCTCTTATGGGCTTGAAGTGGATGGCCGACTGAGCGCCGAGATCGCAAGGCGAGACGGTGCTAGGGCGGCGGGAGCAGAGCTAAAGAGCTGGTGTCCTGCGCAGTTGAAGGCCGGCCCTCGGAACTTTAGTGTCCCGTTCTTGGCAACCTTTCCACCGACGCCTTTCAGCCATAATTGTCTAGTGCCAGCTCGACGCCAATGATCTCGCGCTCCTGAGTTGGTGCTCAGTCAGTTGATGTGCTAAGCGCGCCGGATCGGCCCCGGAGACGAACGTATCTCTACGTCCCTCCAGTTAAGGATGCATGGGCTGAGCCTTGGGAGCATGGGGAGCCACGGACGGTGCTGACCGGGCAGACCGCAGCTCACAAGCCACGCCGCCAAGGTGTGCTCGATGCAAAGATTGAAGACTTGCTTCCCGACCTTTGTGAAGACAGGGCCAAGGCTGCAGCCCGAGCTGCGGTGCTGACGATGCATCGTGATCTGCGAATGCGTTGACGATCACAGCTGCTGCCCGCGTTCGAAAGTGCAGCAGTTCGGCGCGATGTTTCGAAGACCGTTTACTCTGGCCGCCGCCCACCAAGCTTTTCCTCTCCCTTCAATTCGGTAGGCTCGAACCAGGAATCGGGCGGAAATGTCGCGATACGTTTTGCAAAACTGGATTGTGGCTCCCAATCCCTTCCTTGGCCTTTCTCAAAAGCGATGACATCGTTGTGTGTGAAGTGACGCGACCCTGGGGGCTTACAGTTGACTAATAGCAGAACGCGCCAAAGATCACCTTTCTGGGTCAGCTTGTCACTCCTCTTTGGTAAATAGTCTACTCCAACAGGGTCAACGACAGTACATCCGCCTTGCTGAAGAAGATCGCCGAGCCGGCCTCTTGGGGTGGTCACAAAGTTGAAGTTGGCCGGATCATGGAGAAAGCGGAAGTTTGCGTTTCTTTCGCCGTTCGCGACTTCACTTGCGATCAACGAGAGCGCCAGCGCCCGCCAACCTAATTCCATCGGCTTTGCATAGAGTGACGCAAGTTCAGTCGTGCCATCAGGCGTAATCTTCCAGGTGATAACGTACTGTTCGTCCGATTTGTTGTTCCGGTGCCTCGTCCATGCGACGAAAACAAAGTCGTTGTCACCAAGTTCAGCGACACCCCACATTTGAGGGACGAACTGTGCCACTTTCGAGACATTGGAGATGACCTGTTCGAGCGTCTCACCATCTTGCGCCCGCCACGTTGATTTGAATCTTTCGATAATAGGGCTGTCGACGGAACGAATACCACGGCCCATCGCGGTCGGCCAAGCGAGGCAGAGGAGAGGCGCACCTAGAAAAAGCCATAGCAGGTATCTTGCAAATTCTCTTTTCATAGGAGTGGCATATCCCAGTTCATCCGGAGTCGTCGGCCGCGGGTGACCTTGACTTGCTCTGAGTAGGCACAAGAAAGTTAGCGACGACGCGAGGTTGTTCCACGCAAGCACGCGCGGCCCTATGTGGCGCGCCGCTAACTTCCCTGTCAGCCACAGCGTCAAGCTGGGCTGGACGTGCCCAGCAGGAGCAGTCTGGGCGTGCTGAGGGCTAGCATTCTTCGTGCCAGGTCATAGGTGGAAAGCTGTGCCGGCTTTATGTCTGCGTGTCGCCTTTACGACGCGCACACGTTTCGATGCTTTCATTCGGTGTAACGGCTCGAGCTGGCGCACGCTCGTCCCGCGTCGGATATCCACCGCAAGAGATGAAGCCTCGGACGCAGTATCAGATTGAAGTCTGGGGTCCGTCTGCCACCGTTGAAGCGTTTGTTTCGGTATCGTGTTCTTGGTCGATCTTCGTGATGGCCAGCGACCTGAAGCCAAGTCGGCCGGTGAGGTCGCGGCCTGCCGCAATCAATCTGCTTGCTGACTATAGTGCCCATACTGAGCGCCTCCGCCCATTCAATGCGGACCCTTTGGCTGCGAACAGTTGCCCGATGGAGGTACGGGGCGACTTGCTCCACCAGAAGCCGAGGGCATTCTGCTCGAGGCGGCGATTGCCTTTGTCGCGAAGGCTGCCTTGTCCTCTTCATCGTCTAGCGCACAGCTCCGCCCATTTGGCTCCGATGTAATTGCGAGATCTTTGATATGCGACCTCCGAGAGCGACATCTCTCATCAGAGAGCTCTCGAGATGGCGCTAATCATTGAGATGCTAGGGCCGTTCGCTTATCAGTGATCGCAAAATAGTTTGCTACATGATCTGGGAGGTTGACGGCAAACCTCACCAACCGATAATCCAAACCGTCGAGGTTCTCCGGTTCCTGTTGGAGCCGGAGCTAAGAGGGAAGCCGGTGCAAATGCCGGCGCTGTCCCCGCAACTGTGAGCGGCGAGCCACTGTCCAATAATGCCACTGAAGCCTGGACGGATTCGGGAAGGCTGGACAGCAGCGATGACCAGCAAGCCAGGAGACCTGCCCCGACAATATATATCGGTCCACGGGCGAGGTGTCCCGGTGGTACGCCAAGCAGCTGTCGCACGCGCGACTTGCTCTGCCTGCGTCCGCCATGGCCTCGTCTCCAACAGGGGTTAAAGCTATGTCGCTCCTCTCGCTTCCAGTTGCTACGCTCGGTACGCCTCGCATCGGTCCAAGGCGAGAGCTAAAATTCGCTCTCGAAAAATATTGGGCCGGGAAGATCAGCGAACAGCAATTGCAGGAGGACGCATCAGGCCTGCGCGCTGCGAACTGGGCTCGCCAAAAGTCGATAGGCATTACGATCATTCCGTCGAATGACTTCTCGTTGTATGATCACGTGCTCGACACGAGTGTCATGGTAGGCGCGATCCCAGAAATCTACGCTTCGAAAGGAGAGTCCGTTTCCCTTAAAACCTACTTCGCTATGGCCCGCGGAACGCAATGCGACGACCGGGGTAGGAGCGTCGATCAGGAGAGGCGGGGAGCTGCCTTACCCGCGCAGGAGATGACCAAATGGTTCGATACCAACTACCACTACATGGTTCCAGAGTTCTACAAGGGACAGACGTTCAGATTGTGCTCTCGTAAACCGGTAGAGGAGTACGAAGAAGCAAAGGCTCTCGGGTTTCAGACCCGGCCCGTACTTATCGGGCCGGTCACATTCCTAAAGCTCGGCAAAAGTGTCGATCGCGCGTTCCAGCCCCTCTCCCTATTGGATGATCTGATATCGGTCTACATCGACGTTCTCCATGAATTAGCCCAACGAGGGGCAGGTTGGGTTCAGTTTGACGAGCCTTGCTTGGCCCTTGACCTGGACGAAACGGCGCGAAAAGCTTTGCAACATGCCTATCGCCAGTTCGCGAACGAGGGACCGGCTATCAAGATCATGGTTGCAAGCTATTTCGGCGCCCTGGGCGACAATCTGAATACTGCCCTAAGCCTTCCAGTCTCCGGTCTGCACGTCGATCTGGTTCGAGCGCCAGAACTATTGGATCAGGTCATTGCTAGCAGCCGAGCTGATCTCGTCTTGTCGCTCGGTATCATCGACGGCCGGAATGTATGGAAGTCGAATTTGTCCGCGCTCCGCCAGAGGCTGGAGCCCGCGATTGCTAAGCTGGGTAAAGATCGTGTACAGCTCGCTCCATCCTGCTCGTTGCTTCACGTCCCGATCGACGTTGAACTGGAGACCGGGCTTGCTTCTGACGTCAAAAGTTGGCTTGCCTTCTCGGTTCAGAAGATGCGAGAGCTTGCCATCCTGGCGCGGGTACTCGCTGGTGACCACGATGTCGGGCAAGCTCTGGCCGATTCGGAAAGCGCTGCGGTTACCCGCCGCAGTTCGTCGAAGGTCCATGATGCCAATGTCGCCGTCCGAATGAGGGCGATCGACCAGACCATGCGTCGGCGCGCCAACCCATTTGCCATTCGTTCTGAGATCCAAAAGGGACGCTTCGGGCTACCAGCTTTCCCCACGACGACGATCGGCTCGTTTCCGCAGACCGCAGAGGTCCGCAGTGCGCGCGCATCGCATGCGCGAGGCACCATGAGCAACGAAAAATACGACAGCTTCCTCAAGGAGGAGATAGCCCGCACTGTTCGTTGGCAGGACGATATCGGACTTGATGTCCTCGTGCACGGCGAATTTGAGCGCAATGACATGGTTCAGTACTTTAGCGAACAACTCGCAGGCTTCGCGTCGACCAAGAACGGATGGGTGCAATCCTATGGCTCGCGCTGCGTCAGGCCTCCGATCCTGTTTGGCGATGTGCTGCGGCCGAAGCCGATCACCGTCGAGTGGTGGCGCTACGCGCAGTCATTAACCAGGAAGCCGATGAAGGCGATGTTGACCGGACCAGTGACGATCCTGAATTGGTCGTTTGTTCGCGATGATCTCCCCAGAAGCGAGGTCTGTCGTCAGCTTGCGCTCGCAATCCGCGACGAAGTTCGCGATCTCGAGGAGGCCGGTGCGGCCATAATCCAGATCGACGAAGCCGCGCTCCGCGAAGGATTACCATTACGCAGATCGGCGTGGAACGCATATCTCGATTGGGCCGGAGAGTGCTTCCGCATCTGCTCGTCCGGGGTTGGCGATCAAACGCAAATCCATACACACATGTGCTACTCTGAGTTTAACGACATTATTGGGGCCATCGCTGCAATGGACGCGGACGTGATTTCGATCGAGACGTCGCGTTCAAAAATGGAGCTACTGGACGCGTTCAGAAAGTACAGATACCCGAATCAGATCGGACCGGGTGTGTACGACATTCACTCTCCACGCGTTCCCGAGACGAACGAAATAATGAATCTGATGGTATTGGCTCAAGCGCATCTGCAGAAATCGCAGCTCTGGGTCAATCCGGACTGTGGCTTAAAAACTCGCAAGTGGGAGGAAGTGCGGCCTGCGCTGGCCAATATGGTTGCTGCCGCCCGCGAATTACGCGCTGCGTACGATACGCAAAACCATTGATCTGAGCCCTGTCCGGTCTCGATAAGGTTAGGTCGTGATCATTTGTGCTCTCCACAGAATGGAAGCAGGCCATTGACAATAGGAATACCCGGTCCTGGAGGGGCCGGGTAAGATACAATCTCGGACAAACGACCTTGACGCCTCGCCGTGCGAGCGAGAATAGCTGACGTTCGATCGGGCGCGAGGGAAAGGCAACTCTGCCTCTAAGATACGCCAATTGCTGTGCAAGGTGGAGGCTACGATCCAGGCCAGATACGCCAATGCGTCGGCTGCACGGCGACGTGCTCTCGAGCGTTCGCGCTAATCCAACCTCCGAATACCCGACGGCAAGGAAAAGCAACCCGGTGGATTAAATTGCCTTCGATCACGGCGATCTCCAGATCCTGACCGAGGGGCGGTGCAATTTCGAGCCGCTCCCAGGTCAAATCGTCAGTCGATCTTGGACGGAGCTCATCGTTGCGAGGCGGTGAATTCGATAATCTTGTGAACACTCCGAACATCCCTTGATTCGCGGGGACTTGCTCAGCTTGAAGCGGACCAGACGGCGCGGGCTCGACGGCGCCGGCCGCGACAGAGTGCGATCGGCTGCTGCGCATTCTGAATTGCCTGCCGGCATTTGTTGCCGTTCCGCAAAGCCTGGACTGCAGAGAAGCTTTAGAAATGCGACCCCCACTAGGAGAACTAGGCCAATGTTTCGTGATTTTACTTCCTTTGTTGGTGAGAAATCTTCTTGCCCGCGCGTCAGCATTGGAATTGTGGGTGAGCGAACCGGGCCCTGCGAGCGTCCGGACGGCCCTTTGATTCCAGTATGATACGCATAGCGGCGCTCGGAACGGATATCGAACCGGCTCGCAAGTTGATGAAGTGGACGCCATCACAAAGCGGCGCAGCTTGTTCTGTTCAGTCATTGGCCCGCGGCTTGGCTGCGCTCGGCAATAGTCTTAATGATCCGACGTCGGCACGGAGCCGCAAAAACATGATGGGGCGAAGTAATTCTCTCTGCCATGGATCCGACCTACTGGAGCAGCAAACGTTATAACAAGACAGCCGCCGCAGCATTGATACGGGTCAAAAGCTGGCGCGCGTCCCGAAATGATATCTCCGCGAACGCCGGTGGGCGGGTAGAAGACTGAGGTCTCGGCTTCTAATGCCAATAGCCATGTCAATCTCGCCTGCGAATCTCAGCAGCCAGCGCACGCAACAAGCCTGCTTGGTTACAGCCGCAATCAGCCGATGTTCGCCGCGTGCTTGCGCCGGCGCCGCGTACATCGCTCGCGGCTGGATTAAAGCCCCGAGCTTGCATGAATTAGACTACGCGGTACTGACCACTTTAGGCATCACGTCCGATATAGCAGGAATGACAGATATGATCAGGCGTGTTCTCCGGGACAACAGGATACTCGCAATGCACTTTTCGATCTCGCGGCTGACAACCCCTTGACGCCGCTTGAGGCAGATCAAGAACTTTCGGTACTAACTGGCAGAATAGTGAATGAGAAAAACTGCAGGAAGCGAAGAAGATGCCTTCATTTAATGTTCGATTCATTAAGATCGTTTGTGACGATGCCGGCGGCAAGCATCGTGCGTCCGAGGCAGCATTCACGGTCGATGCAGCCTCGCTGGCGGCTGCCGCTCAGCGGGCGGAGCTGGACTTCTGCAAGCAAAAAAGTATCCGTGATTGGACAACCGCCGCTGATGTACTGGAGCTTCGAGCCCCAGCGGCGTGAGTGTGATCCACTCACGCTATCCCTCGAGCATCCGCAAAGCATGAGCTATCTAGAATCGGAACGCGGCCTCAGTACACGACTTCTGAGCCACTCAAACTGTTCAGCGCTTCAACGACCTACCAAGGCTCGTTGTGTGCAGCCAATCGGGTCGGCGACGTGGCAGTATGTCAGCAACAATCTGACATCACGACGACGCAATTGTCGAGTCAGTGGCATGTTCCCCGATGCGAAGGCCGTTTGCTCGGGGTCGCGCTGCGATCCGCCGACATCACGTTTTGCAATGGCCGGCATCCGGACTTAAAAGTCGATGGCGATGCTCTGCGTTATGTGCAATCTGCGGCTGCGGCTGCGCCCAGTAGACGCCCCACTTGAACAATCGGCGTCAGCAGCTCGGAAGACTTGCAAGAAATCATGACGACACGGCCAACAGTGCGTCGCGCGGACGCGGACCTCCCTGATCAGGTAGGTTGGACCCGTATCGTAGGGAACGTGTGTGGCGAGGGTAGCCAGCACATCTTTGTCTCTCCGGCGCACCGTTGATGTCGCGGCGCATCCGAGCGCATGCTCGTGTATCATCGCTCGCCGGTGACTTCAAGGCAGACTGCTGTTTCCATGTCGCCAAATCAAGTGGCTGCCGATCTACCCTCGTGTGAAAGAGAAGCGATATGTTCGGCGTCTATTTGAACCGAAACATTCTTTAATCGTCTGGAGGGGCTTCGAGATCCTTGTGGGATGGATAGGCAATTAGAAGCGAAGGAGCAGCGGTTAGTTCTATGCGCGACGTCATCACGTCATGATGGCCGACAGCGAGGCGGCTACCGACGTCGCTTGATTTTAGGACGCGCGGGGGGCGGCACTTGAGGCTGCGGTACCCTCCTAGTCGAAAGGTATCGCCAATGGCGGCGAAAGCGTTCCGACGAAGCCCTCAGGGTTCAAGAAGAATAGCTTCTTTTGAAAAGCCGCGAACGGCTCGCGAGGTTAGCTCAAGATCATTAAAGTCGAGATTGTATTTGGGGCAATGGCAGGCGCGTGAGTTTTCAGCTGTCCATGCTGAAAATACTTGCCGGGCAGCCGGATGGTCGGGCGAGCATCGAAGTTGTTAAGCAGCATTTGGCGATCTATTATAGCAGCGGCTCGGAGTGGCCGGCTCGTATGAAGCGCGTCGCAAGCCGCGCACCTCAACTTGATATTTTTGGCCAAGGGCTAATTGAGCGGGAGGCTTGCTGCTGGATTATCACGGAGGAGGGCAGGAAAGTTCTTGAGACGCTCGAACAGTTGGATCGGATTGTCATGCGAGCCCAGGCTCAGCGATAGAATGTTGGAATAACCGAAAGCTAAAAGTCCGTCGCAGTGACTTTGCAGCCGGGAATAAACGTGGGCTAAAGACGTCCCGCGGCAAGCCACTGAGCCTACGCACCTCGCGATCGGGGTGAGGGCGGTGGCTTATGCTTTGCCGCCGTGATATCCTTCGCCCCGAGGGCGAAGTTCGATTTGGATCATCTTGTCGTAATCGGTGTTATGTCTTGGTTCGATGCAACAGGGATATGGGCTGATTCAATCCAATGGTTGGAAAATCTGGGATCATCGTGCGCGTCATGTGACGAAGAGATCGGCCAAACTGGTCGCGATGGTATGCGTTTCAGATCTGAGGTTATGGCCGATCGTTGAAGTAGAACCCTATATTGGAGACGTCACTCAGCGATAGCCTGTGGCCGTCTTCGAGCGCTAAGTTCGTTTCTGTCCTGACCGTGATCTGTTTCCTCACGAAGCCCATTCAGGCAGCCCCAGCATTGTTGAAGGTTGGTTCCCCCTCGTTCCATCAAACATCGTGTTCCAGACCGCGCGCCACGAAGTGTCAACCGGAGTGGCGGCGACGCCTGTGCAGTGGGCCGCGCTAGAACAAGACAGTGAGCCTCGTGAAAGTGACGTCTTGCTGCGTCAACACTAGCGGTATCTCATCACTTTAGCCGAGCCTATCGAGCGGTCACGGCCTTCTCACTCGAGATTGGATGCGCCGGAAAAGCGAATTAAGCACAGTGAGCACGAGCAAAGCCAAGAGCGTGTTCGTGTCCTTTGGATCTGCAGCCGCAACGACTGCCGACGGTGAGACTCGCTGTCGGCGTTCACTATCCGAACGCTCTGAGTTGGAGCTGTTCGGTTTAGTCACCAATAGGCTCCTCGTTTCACCTACTTAGAGTGGGGCAGTACGGCGTCGCTTGGGGCATTCGGACAACGACGTTCTCAGCGAGCCAGCTGTACGAAGTGTACAGTTCCAGAGCTACATCAGACCAGGCGCTCTTGGTCTCCGAGAACATGATTGGGTCAATATCTGGGAAGAGAGCCTAGAATGTTGCCGTTGTTTTACGGTCGTCGTGCAAAGAGAACTGTGTTACAAGCCAACCCTCTTCAAAGGAGTGCACAGCGTGAAAAAAGCAACTAAGAAGCGCGTTACGCGACGCGAATGGACGAGGGCAGATATCAAGGAACTTACAGTCCATTCGAAGGCTAGAACGCCGGTTGTCAAAATTGCAAAGATGACCAAACGAAGCGTCGGTGCGCTCCGTCAGAAGGCTTTGAATCTCGGAATTGGACTCGGACATCAGCGATAGTTTTGTGCAGCGCCAGCAGTAGCGCGGTTGGGCGGCTCGCAGCTCGCAGGCCGCCCTCAGCGCTATTAGAAATGTCGGCCGCGTTCTGGCGTTTCCACACCAGGGAGTTCTTGATCACGTATCAATGCCGGGGGCTCGAGCATCCTGTCTGGCTGATGGACTTTCCTAGAAGGTGGCCTCAACGGGCCCGGCCAATGCAATCCATCATCGGCAGTAGAAACACTCGTTTGATCTCAACGCTGAAGGATTTCCCTCATCGTCCGAACAATCTCATCTCCATCAGGATACATATGGCCAAGCGCTTGTTGATCGGATGATTTGTTGGATTTTAGTTCAGGTCCATCATCCCACCACTCCGTCGCGTTGGTCAGGGAGGAGCAACGTTGCAAGATCCGCTAAACGAATGCGCGTCCGGTTTTCGAGGAATAAGCCGCTATAGGACAGGCTGACAAGAGCTAGGCTCGTGTCGGTTGACCCATGCGGCCCATAGGAAAGTCGTGTCCGGATCGCTTCCCCGTTTTGAAGATTGCTGGGCGTGCCGATGGTACGCGCGCGATATAGTCTGTGCCTTTGCCGTCTTCAACATATAGGACCCAGCTGCCGGGTGTTCCGAGCATGAGTGAGGTACATTCCGCTTCTCACTTTCAAGGCTCAGCACTTGCAAGTTATGACGATAAGCAATAACCGTGGGCCGCAAGAGGTCTTCGGCAAACTTCCGTATAGTTCCTGCCAACCTTTCCATATGAGTGATCAATCTTCGTGCAGATGAGCGGTCGTTTGACTTCGTGTTATCCGTCGAGCACTTTGTAAAACGACGGCAATTATGCCTCCCGCAATCCGGTCCGCTTGATTGAGCCGAACAGAGTTGAGAGGCGATGTATGAGCAGCCCCTGTCATTTTCTGACGTTGTACGGACGCAGTTGCTCTCATGAGATCCTGCGGCTGGCTTTGTTTCGCCCAATTGAGCTAACGCCCGCGGCGGGCTCGCTTCAAGCACGGTTGTCTGAACGATGAGCGGACGTTCTGGCCGTTCGCCTGCGGTGTGCTTTCTCCTCGGTCTTCCACGATCGGGGACCACACTCCTGGCACATTTGCTCCAGCATCATCCGGACATTCTGGCTCCGCCGGAACCTTGGTTGATGCTGGCGCTTGAAGCGTTCGGCGGGGTGAAGCCCGGCCATCCGGCGGACAGTTCACTAATTGAGGCCGCGACCTGCGAATTCTTGGGGCGGCTTGATCGTAGGATCGTCAGCCGCGCTTTTGCCGATGCAGCATACGATCAATATCTCGTAGAAGCGGGCAAGCGCATCATTGTAGATAAGACGCCACGCTATTGGACGGCGCTTGAGTTTCTTGATTCCGTCTATCCAGAGGCGCCACACATCCTTTTGATGCGGAATCCCTATGCTATCGCTGCTTCCCTGAAATCGACGTGGGGCATACCGCTGTGGGCTGAAAGCTTGGAGTCTGTCAGCGTTGCCGGTCTCGTCGATCTCATGCTCCGTCTGCCCAACTTCATGATATCTTCGCTAGCTGATTTGGTTCTGGGCCTTCCCGCGTTAGCCGAGCACCGCACTCGCCCGCAGACGCAGTTGGTGCTATACGAAATGCTCGTAGCGCACCCGGACGAGGAGGTCCGCCGGCTGCTGACCTCGCTCGGGTGCGATCCAGCGGCTTTCACGTCTACGAATATGACACAAGCAGATTATCTCCGAACCAGCAGCTTCGGAGATCGAAAGATCCTTGAGCGAACCGCCATTGACCGAAGCTCTGTTGAGGCGTGGAGATCTCAATTGAGCGTCCAAGAACTGCAGACGGTGACTGATTTAGTCGGCACGGAGCTCTTTCAAGAGCTCGGTTACGAGCAGGAGCTGCTGCACGCTCAGAAGGCCGGCGTTATAGACAGGGGAGGGGAGCTAACCAAGCTCTATCGCCGGACATTCCGGGCGTGGTGGAAGTCGCAAATTGCAAAGAGCGGAAAGTTATCTGATCCATCTCACGCCGGAGAGCCTGCCCACACCGCTTGGCATGTTTCGGACAACCGCGACGTGGCTATCGAGATCTTGCGAGAGGAGGTCGCGCGGCTGGAGCAGATCCTTAACGTCCGAGACGCAAAGGTTTACCGCGCGGAAGTTCGCCCAGCTCGAACTGATCGTTCCTGACGCCGACTTCATGCCGGCCAAGCGCCGACCGTTTGCCGGCCCAGATCCATTGTGATGTGCTTTGTGCTTGACGCGCTTCCAGCTCGCAAACCCTGGACGTAAGAGGCATTCGAGTTTCGTGTTCTGCGGTTAAGGTTGGGTGAAAACACCTAATGTCCACCCGCCATCGACGAGGATGCTTTGGCCGTGGATGTGATCGGCCAAGCTCGAGCTGAGGAACATCACAGCATCTGCAATTTGTTGTGAGGTACCCCACTTGCCGTCAGGTGTCTGGGCTGCAAGCTTCGCTTTGGTGTCGTCGTCGTAAATACTCGTCATCGGCGTATCGATAAAGCCGGGAGCGACGGCGTTGACGTTAATGCCGTGCACCGCGTAATCCATGGCGACCTGGCGCGTGAAATTGAGGACGCCACCTTTCGACGTGCAGTAAGCAGCGAAGCCCTGGTGTCCCCGATAACCAAGAATGGAGCCGATAGACACGACTTTGCCGCCGCGGCCCTGTGCCAACATATGCCTGATTGACTCGCGCGCCGTATAAAAGAGGCCGTCTAAATTGACAGCTATGATGCGCCGCCAAGTCTCATCGTCTGTGTCGAGCAGCTTGCCTGGCGACAGAACACCTGCGGCCAGGATCGAGATGTCAATCCCGTTTGATGCCGCGATATCCGCAAACACACGCCTTACCGAACTGCTGTCCGAGACGTCAAGCTCGATGAATTCAACCTTTGGGTCCTCGTACATCTTCTCGGCTTCAGCCGAATGGCTACGCTTGCGCGCCAAGACGCTCACCGAAGCTCCCGCGGCCGCCAGTGAGTGCACGACTGCGGCACCAATTCCAGAACTGCCACCGGTGACAGCCGCGTGCTTTCCCGAGAGATCAATTCGATTCACAGACATGTCTTCATTCCATCAAAGAATTGCCCGACCGATGTGGTGCCTATCGTCGCACCCACTCTGTCATAAGTGTCAGTACCGCAGGTCCCGGCCCTTGTTAATTCTGATCAAAAAATTGTTCGTCCAATCGTTGGCACGGGTATGTCGCGTAGCCAGTTTCCGGGCTTAGACTTCGCCTTGACGAGCGCCTCCATAAAGACTCATTACGCGTCGGCCGATACAATGCAACGCGGGCGGTGCGTAGGCACCAGTAGCATTGACGATATTGCACGTAGCAGCGCGAGCTAAGCCAGCAAGCCCCATACCAACTTCGTTGGAGCGGTCACGAGCCCCTCTAAGCGCTCGTGATTTGGACGGCAGGTCTCGTGTTTGCCAGGGCTCAAAGTTTCTGGTGTGGCTCCGGCGCAATTTTTGGGAACCGCCAGGGCTCGGAGGTGCTTGAAGGGATCGCCGGCTCGGCGGCCGCTCCCCAATGATCCGGTTCGGGTGCCAACAGGATCACCGTGCGGCGAGCTCCTGCGCCTCTCAGGCATTCCGCTGTGTTCTGCGGTAGCAGGCACAATGGATCGCTGGACGCCGCATGCTTAATGCTGAGCGCCCGCTCAAAGTTGTCAAAAATATCTGTTCGGCGGGCTACTGCGCAATAGCTGTCCTAAACAATCCCTATCGCATTCTCCAGCGCGCGGACAGCAACCGCATGCCGAACGAGCTGAGTTCCGTTCAACGCCTGACAAATCCGGCGCGATTAACTCGTGTTCTCGTATGATGCCCCACATCTTGTCCGGTCACGAAGACGACATTCCGCTCATAAGGCAAGACGAACCGCGCGAAGTTTTGGCCTAGCTTTTGCTACCCCGCTTCTGGTCGTGCTGTCGGTGCATTCACAGCGCCTCGGCAGGGTCAGAAGTGGCGCTGGCAGCGCAAGGAGTCACCGTGCAAGCCAACAATGGGCATGAAGTATCCCTCAAAACTATCGGTCTCGAAGATCACTCGAGAGTCCTCGCGATTATGACAACGGCTTTTGCCATGTGTCCTCTATTGAGGTGGATCTATCCCGAACCGCGCGCGTATCTGCAGCATTTTGACAAGTTCATTGAGCACTATTGCGGCAATTCATTTTCGCTTAGAAGCGGCGCATATATTATCGACGGCGACAAAGGCACCATCTTATGGGATACAGCTGGCGAGAAGCGCGACAGCGCCGGCATGATGGAATTTCTTCTGAAGAGCGTTCCGGCGTGCCGGCGTTCTGAAACCGAAAGAGTTTTTCGAACTTTCGGAGAGTACCAACCGGATCAGCCGCATTGGTATGTCACCATGGTGGCCGTTGACCCCATACATCAACGATCAGGGCTCGCAGAACATCTTCTTCGACATGCAACCAACATCGCAGATTGTGCGCGGAAACCTATGCACCTGGAGGCGACCAGCACGCATGCGATGCGACTTTATGCTCGACATGGTTGGAAGGTTTTAACTGAGGTACAGGTCGGGGATCTCCGCCGTTCTTCCCCATGTTGCGCCAAGCAAAGCCCTGAAAGCGTGATCGCCTGAATTGTTCTCTTGATGGTGCAAAATTTGTCCGATGTCCCGCGATGCTGTTGGACGGCTGATATGGCACAACATTGTCATCACCTTGATTGCAGTCGATTTCACCTTTGGCATGATACATGCGTAACCTCGAAATGACCGCGCATAGGGCGGGTCATTGACGACAATGTTCGCCGAAAACTCCGAGCGCGGTTGCGCGACAGCTACCGGGCCGCCGGTGGCGTGATCGATAATTCGGGGGGAGGAGATTAGTGGCTGGGTCACTCCAATCCGGGCCAAGGTCTAGCCCTGGATCGATCTGCCCAGGCGTAAGCGATTTGCTCGGTGCGATGGTGGGCCGGCCATCCTGATGGCTGAACTGCCGAAAGGACGAAGATGGATCAGGATTTGCCTCCAGAGCATGCGGTCGTCTACGAGCCTCGCGGTCGGGATAGACCTTCCGAAAGGCGATTAACGTTCTCCAGCGTGTTTATTGGCAGCGGCTCGCCTGCTATCGGCTATGCTCAGCTCGCAACGGCGATGGAACACGTCATTGGTGCGGCGCTGTGCTGCGATGCGACTTTCGCTCAGTGGGCCGCGAGAGCCAAAATTCCGTGTTTGGAAAGTGCTGAAGAGCTCTCGTCGTTCTTGCAGGCTCAACCGGTGGATTGGATCTTCTCAGTAGCCAACCCGTTCTCATTACCACCGGATGTGCTCAGGCGAGCGCGTCAAGGTGCTTTCAAATACGTGGTGGGCGCTCACCATTTTGCCGGGCGTTTTAACGTGGATCAAGATTGTCGCCTTCTTATCTTGAGCGACAAACAGGTGCGGAGCATCACTGCCGTGCATGAATTCCTGGCGCCTCTGGAGAATTTGTGGCGCAAACGGCTCGAACAGTTTAGACAATTGCATTTACCTTTTCTATCATCGTCCGCGGCTGCAGCGCCTGTCCTATGGCAATCGAGTTCGTGGTCCAGCCTAAACGCTTTGGCCGAACTATCCCCCCAGGAGCGCTCCGAGTATTTGCTAACGGCTTGGTTGATCTACCTCGCTCGCGTCACGGGAGAAGAGAAGCTCCAACTCGGATGGAAACGAGCGGGCCTTGAATTGGAGGTTGGCTCCAAGCTCATCGAGGCGTTGATCGCCTCGGTCGTGCCGATGGATATTTGCATTGACTTGACTCATGATTTTGAAGAGGCGCGCAAAGCGGTGGCGGCCGAGGTCGCTCAGCTGAGGGCGCATGCAAGCTTTGCGAGGGACTTGATCGAACGTTGTCCGACATTGCGTGATGTGAAGGAGTTGCGATCGCCGCATCCTTGGCCAGTTGGCATTGCAATCACGTCAGCGAGCGGTTCCGTCACTGACGATCTGTCGACGAGCGACGAATCTGGCCCGCCCTTATGCGGCAACTTGCTGACATTTGAGGTTTGCTCTCTAGATGGGAGATTCCGTTGGCATTTTGATGCCGAGCGATTAGCGCCACCGCCGATGGACCGGATGACGCAGCATTTGCAATCTCTATTGCGCAGCGTGATGGACGATAGGGGGCAGGCTGTCGGGCGGATCGACATTCTGCCAACCGAGGAACGTACGTATCTCCTTGAAGAGTCGGATCAAACTTCGACGCTTGTTCCATTTGAGCGCCATACCCATTAGTGTTCGAGGCTCAGGTGAAATGGCGCCCGAAGCGGCGGCGGTGGTCATGATAAGGAGAGACTGAGCTACCGCGAATTCAATGCAGATGCCAGCCGCCTGGCGCAAATCCGATCAAGCCCGGGGCAGACCCGGACCAGCTGGTGGCGATCTGCCTGCTGCGCGGTCTGGCGATGGTGGTCGGTGTCTGGCGATCCTGAAAGCGGGAGGCGCTATCTGCCACTGAACCCGGCCTATCCATCGGCTCGGCTTGCTGGATGGGAACGTCAAACATGTTGGCGATCAGTCGGGAATCGCCGTGAGCGTCATTCAAGAATGCCGAACACCAGCAGCGTCCAAACAGAGAGTGCATCTCGCGTTCGAGTATTACAATGGATCAAGAACATGGAGATGCAAAACACTCAATTTTGACCTTGAAATTGAGTGAAGGCGCTGTCGTCAAATCGTAATCAGTTCCCCTCGATCGTTCCATTGCATCTATGGCTATGCAGAGCAACGAAACGCGGCGATGCTCTTGATGGCGGAATCGGCTACCTTGTGGACTCAGCCGAGTGTCGCGCGTCTCTGGTATTCAAACTCTTTGTTGAAGTTGGCTCGTCTGACGCTCAAAGCGGCTGACTTGAACGAGCGCGGATAGACCGTCGAATCGCTGTTCATGCGGCGCCGTCCTTGCCTTGGCGGACGGGAGCGCAGGCACGGAGCCAATGAACTTCGGATTGCTCCAGTCGCGTGTCCTGGCGTTTGCTCCCCTCGAGCAATAAGTGCTGTCGCTCGCTGATTGCTCCCTCGTCAAAGTCAAACTTCTCAGTGAGGTCAGCGATATGCACGCTGCCAGAAACATCCAGGAAGCGATCGGGGAAATAAAGACCCGCAACCGCGACTGATCCGACCCACAACGCCTCGCCTGGCCGTTCGGGGCGCATGACATTGCGCAGGAGCCGGCCACGAATTGCGGCAGCGTTGCACCCCGACTGGCACGCTTCGTAAGAGGGACGCCCAATTCCCGTGAGGAGCTTTAGTCGCAGCCGCCCGAGGGCGCTTCGGCGTGCTTGAGATGCCGCTTCCGGACATTGTAACTCACGAGCCAGATGGCTCCGACGGCGATCGGTACGAAGGCTGCCGTAAGCGACGATGGCTCTACCCGCAGTCCGACGTCTTGTGCCCCCTTGGCAAGATAACTAAACAGGCTGACCACATAATATCCAATTGCCCCGACCGACAATCCCTCGACCGTGCACTGCAGCCGAAGTTGCTGCCTCGCGCGCTCGTTGATAGCTTGCAATAAGTCATGATTCTGTCGTTCTATTTCGACGTCGACCCTGGTTCGCAACAGATCGGTGGCACGCGCAAGCTTGACCGACAGAGTCGCCTGACGATCCTCCACAGTTGCGCAGGTTCGCATCGCCGGCGCCATGCGGCGTGCCAGAAACGACGACCAGGTTGGATAGCCGGAGACGTCGTTGCCTTCGATAATGGATAGCCGCGATTGGACCAGCTCGTTATAGGCCCTGCTGGCGCCGAATCGAAATAGGCTGCTCGTCGCGCCTCTTTCGAAGGATGCGGCCAGCGCCGTTAACTCGGCCAGCAGACGGTTGTTGAATTGTAGCCCCTCACCGCTTTGCATTTTCTCAAGCGCCTCAACAAGACGGCGGTCGATGCGATCAACAGATGGTGCAAGCTCAAGGGCCGCCGATAGGCCAAGCAGCGCCAATGGACGGTAGGTTTCGATTTCCAGGAGCCGTTGCACCAGCGCTCCGAGGTCGTGCGACGTCAACCCGAGGTCGCAGACGAGGATTTTCGTGAAGCCTTTTTTGTCTACGCGGAAGTCTGAGGCGGCAACGCCTGTGCCGTTCTTCGTGGCAACCACGGCCAGGCTGTTCTTGTCAAAAATCTGTTCGGCTCGCGTCATCGGGAAGGGGTTCTGCTCCACTTCTAGCCTGATCGCGACCAGCAACTGTCCGGTCTGACGCAACGCGCGGATCAACGATCGGACGGTACCGTCAACTTTGTCAAATTGATCTGCGGTAGAACAATTTGCATTGGTCCAGATCCAGGTGAATGTTGTGAACTCCGAATGCTGCTCCCAGCGTAGCGTAGCGGGCCCGATGACTATCTGATGGAGCTTCGCCGATTGCTCAGGCGGAGAAAGATTGCGCTCGACACAAAAATCGATAAATCGGCAACGATCGCTTGTGGCCGCCTCGCCCTGTGCAAGAAAAGCGAAGTGAAGCACACTGAATGGTGAAACAAGGCGCGTGAAGGGGCGGGCGTGCACTTCGTGGAGCACAGCGTCGCGTTGCGGATGTGGCGTGAAGGTCCGCAGATCCAGTTCATCGATCATGTATTGAAGCCTCGCTTCGGTTGAGCAGGCAACCGTCTGCCTTGAGTGGGGAGGCAGTGGTGGTGTGTGACCAGGTTGCCGAGTAGATCATTTACGACCGAGGCCGCCCTTGAAGTCGAGAAAAAGGCCTTTCCGGGGGACCGTCAGCGAAGCAGATTGGGGTGGCGCCGCCCGGTCCAGCCTTCGAGTGATAACATTCGTGGATGGGGCGGTGTTTATGCCAGCATGGTGGCTCAATGTGCGTAGCGGTGCGCGCCGGACCTTGGCGGGCGGCGCGCGGTACTGTTCGACGTATTCCGAGATTTACGTGGGCGTTGTCTTCCCGGTGCCGTGCCGTGTCCACCGATGAGCGCCTCGGCTCGTGGCTTGGGCACGCCGACGTCGAGAGGGCGCCGTACCGTCGCTCCTTCGCATTCATGAAGCGAAGCTCGTGTACGGCGTTCAAACCAGCCGGGCGTGGGTTGGCAAGGTTGCACACCGAGAATGCCGAAACGATGAGTCTCGTCCCTGGAGGGCGGTGCTCACATTTTGTCAACAGACCCTGTGCGCGGGGCTTAACGAGAACGGGCATGAAACCTGCCAAGACGTTGTTCGTCCCCACCCATATCTATCGAGCGTGACAAACTTTCGGTCGCTCGCTGCAAACGTGTCCCTATGTCCCCCTACCAAATTTGGTAGTTAGCCGTTTATTCTGCGCCTTACGTAAACGGTCGTTCCCCCAGCGAAGGTTGATATTCGAAGCCGCGGCAATTTGTTCCGGCGGATCACAAGTGCCCAAAGCCGCTCCGCCGCAGCTTACGGCGATGCTGCGACTAGCAGTTCGACACCGGCACAAAAGCCGGTACAGCGATGAAGCTCAACGGTTAAGATCGTCAAAGAAGAATCGAAGATGACTTAGTTGCCTTTGTGTTCGACGGTCAGCCCTTAAGCCTTGAACCCGCAGTTGCTGGCGTGGCCTAATGGCGGCAAGGTCCATTCGCCGCGATCGGTGAGGACCATGGCAACAAGGACTGCCTGCTCGGCTGGAAAACTCTGGCGAGTTTGAGGTTCTTAGCGTCGTTTGGCTGTGGTGCTTCGCACTCCGCAAGCTGCCGAATTCGACAACTTAACGCCTTCAGACGAACGAGTTCTTGAAGTTCCTCAATGACATCGAGCGCTGGTTCGCTGAACTCCCCAGGAAGCAGATCCAGCGAGGTGTTCACACCACCGTCAGACAGCTCTATGTCGATATCCGTACCTTCATCGAACTGCACAAAAAGACAAAGCAAATGGACCAGGTCCGCAGACCAGATTCTGGCTTCCGTCAAACGTTTCTGCCATAAACCAAGCAGGCTTTGTGTGGCGAACTTTAGATTCACATGACTAGGATGTGGGCTCATGAGTCCTTTCGCAGATCAGAACAGCGCCACAAGATCTGCGCCGAAAATCACGGAGAAAGGCTGCCTCTAGCTTCCAATCATGAACACTATTGCTGCCATTAGCAATGTGACGCCGATGGCGGGGACAACAATCCAGAAGGTCTCATTCCTGGTTTCGGGCCACTCAAAGGCGATATGATACGATCGCGCCTGCAACATCTTGATCGCGTTCGAGGTAACCGACGCAATCCAGGCGTAATTCCAGACCGCATGCTCATCCACCGTCTGCATTGGCTGATCAACGGCGATCCTCTGGTCGATCATAGGGTTCCTGCTTGTCCACATGATGCCGACGTCCGCCCTATTAATGAGTACACGCCTCAGCTAGATAGAGAAGGGGTGTGCATCATGTCTGATGCAATCCTAAAATGGACCGAAGCCGCTGGTGCAATCGGCCCTCAGAGCAACGACTCAAATTCAGGCAGTGCAGGCAAGTCACAAATGGTTTGGAGCACTCGGTTCGTCAGTTCGCGCAACGCGCCTCGAGCGCATCGACGAAGGCGCGATCCCATCGGCGCTGGCGGATCGCGTCGATGGTGCCTTGTTCCTTTCGCTCCTGCGCCAATGCTTTCTCGATGACCGCCGCGGCTAGGGATGGTGGGAATGCGAGGAGTCCGTCTTGGTCCCCCACAATGATGTCTCCCGCGTTCACGGGCATGCCGCCGACGGTGATCGGGACATTGATCGCTCCGGGACCGTCCTTGTATGGACCGCGATGGGTCACGCCGCGCGCGTAGACGGGAAATGTGCGCTGACGAATCTCCTCAACGTCGCGAATGGCGCCGTCGAGCACCATGCCGGCAAGCCCGAGCGAGGCCGCGCCGAGTGTCATGATGCCGCCGACCAGTGCGTTCGAGATATCCCCGCCGGCATCGACAACCATCACGTCGCCGGGACGACAGAAATCGTAGGCGCGCAGGATGGCGAGGTTGTCGCCGCCGCGCGTCTTCACCGTCACCGCAGTGCCAACCATCGGTGCCGGAGAGTGAAAGGGGATGAGCCCGGTACTGCCGCAATTGCGGTGCAGCTGATCGCTGAGTAGGGCGACAGCGATGGTCCGCAGTTTTGCGATCACCGCGGGATCGACTTGCGGAGCCGAGGGATTCTTTTCGATGCCGGTGTTTGACATAGGGTGCTTCCAAACTAGCGAAGTTGGGAGACGGCGTGAGCGATGCGGTTGACGCCGTCGTCGAGCGACGCCGCGATCGAAATGCGGAAGTACGGCGACAAGCCATAGGCGCTGCCTTGAACCACGGCGACGCCAACACTTTCGAGCAGGTACATCGCGACGTCACTGTCGGTTTCCAGGCACGTACCGGCCGGTGTCCTTCGACCGATCAGGCCGGCACAATTGACGTAGAGATAGAATGCGCCGTCGGGCGGCAGGCAGCTCAAGCCCTCGATCTGATTGATGCGGGTCAGCATGCGATCGCGGCGGGTATGGTAGATCGCGACGCTCTTGGTAACAAAGCTTTGGTCGCCACTGAGGGCTTCGACAGCGGCGGCCTGACTGATCGAACACGCGTTGCCAGCGGCCTGCGACAGCAGCGTGTTCAGCGCGCCGATCAGATCGGAGGGCCCGGCGATCCAGCCGATCCGCCAGCCGGTCATCGCATAGGTCTTCGACACGCCGTTGACCGCAAGCACGCGGTTCGCCAATTCGGGGGCAGCGTTCAGTAGGTGCGGCGTTGCGCGGCCATCGAAGCGGATGTGTTCATAGATGTCGTCGGTCATGACCAGAACGTGGGGATGCCGTGCGAGGACCTCGGCCAGCATGCGATATTCCGCCACGGAGTAGCTCGCGCCCGTCGGATTCGAAGGCGAGTTGATTATCAGCCATCGCGTCTTGTTCGTGATGGCAGCTTCGAGCTGCTCTGGCGAGATCTTGAAGCCCTGGCCTTCCGGACAGGTGACAATCTTCGGAACACCGTCGCAGGCGATGACCATATCGGGGTACGACACCCAGTAGGGAGCAGGGATGATCACCTCGTCGCCGGGCTCGATCGTCGCCTCCAGCGCGCTGTAGATGCCGCTCTTGCAGCCGTTGGTGACGATGATGTCGGAAGGCGAGTAGGTGAGATTGTTCTCGCGCTTCAGTTTCGCGGCGATCGCCTGGCGCAAATCGACGGATCCTGGCAATATCGTGTAGCGGGTTGCGCCCTTGTCCATTGCCTTTGAGGCCGCGGCGCGAATGTTCGCTGGCGTATCGAAGTCCGGCTCGCCGACGACGAGACTGACAATGTTTTTGCCCTCCCGCTTCAGCGCCATTGCCCGATCGGCCGCCACCGAACTGGGCGAAGGCTTGATGCGTCTCACGCGTGCGGAGATGCGAGGATGGTTCATAGTGATTGACCCTTGCCAAGCGAGGTGCGACGCTAGAGCCAGAGCCGGCAACTGGCCAACACGAGTTCAATCTGGCCTGATAGGCAAATCTTATGGATGCTGTGCTCCGGTCGGAGCAGAGGGCGGTCTGGGGAGACGGCGTGAATCTCAGGCGACTGCAGTATTTTGTTAAGATCGTCGACGTCGGCAGCCTGACGCAGGCCGCCGATGTGCTGCATGTGGCCCAGCCGGCGCTCAGTCAACAGCTCGCAACCCTCGAAGGTGAGGTGCGTCAGCAACTTCTCGTGCGCACCAAAAGCGGCGTGGTGCCGACCGAGGCGGGCAAAGTGCTGTATCGCCACGCCCAGTTGATCCTCCGGCAATGCGACCAGGCGCGCGCCGACATGAATGCGGCAGCCAAGAACATTTCCGGTGCCGTGGCCGTGGGATTGGCGCCAGGGACTGCCGCGGCGGGACTCGCCCTGCCGCTGCTGCGCACGGTCCGGGCGCGGCACCCGGGCATTCTGCTCTATCTGAACGAAACTTACGGGAGCACGCTGTCCGAACTCATTATGAACGGCCGCATGGATCTAGCCGTTCTCTATGGCGGCAAGACCGCTGTCCATGGCCTGGCGTTCCTGCCGCTGCTGCGAGAGCCTCTTTACCTCGTCGGTCGCGGCGCCATAGTCGCGCCTCCGGCTGAAGTGCCGCTCGCGACGCTCGTGGACATCGAACTCTACCTTGCGCGTCCTTATAATGTCGTCCGCAAGATGGTGAACGACGCGTTCGCGGCCATCGGCAAGGTGCCGAAGGTCGTGGCGGAAATCGAATCCGCCAGCACTCTGACCGCCGTGATCTCCGAGGGGCTCGGCGCCACAATCCTACCTGAATCGATGGCGCGGCAGGTCGCAACCTCCTGCGATGCCTGGCAATCCTGCATCATCGAACCGGTGATCGAGGCGCCCCTGGCGCTATGCCAGTCCGATCATTTGCCTCTTTCAGAACCTGCCCAGGCGATCAAGGAGATTCTGCTGGAGCTTGTGGCTGGCCTGCCGGGCAATCTAATCGCGCATGAAGAGCAGTCTCAGAAGGCGTCATAGCGCTCCCTTATAGGGGCAAAGCCAATTCGTCTTGGTCGGCAGGAATCAAGGGCGCTAGCGTCGAGGTCGGCGCAGCATGCTGCGCCACGATCCCGTATGGGTGGCGGACATGGATTTGGACCGGATTAAGACCTTAATCGACGCGATGGCTGCGTCTGATCTGGACGAGATGGAGTTCAGAGAAGGCGGCTGGTCGCTCAGACTCGTCCGGCGGGCACACCCTGGTGATATGGCAGGGGGATCGGTCAAGATGGGCCCATCTCCCCCAGCCATAGAGCGGCCAATTCGCGGCGAAACCGGTGTCCCGCCGAAGCGAGAGGCGAGGGTCGCAGCGCCTTTGTTCGGGATTGTGCATCTGCAACCGGCGCCGGATGCGGCCGCCTTCGTTTCGATCGGACAGGTTGTGACGTCGGGAACGACCCTCTGTGTCATCGAGGCGATGAAGATGTTTCACGGGGTGCGCGCCGAAGGGGATGGCACAGTGTCGGAGATCCTCGTTGCCTCTGGTCAGGAAGTCGAGGCCGGCCAAGAGCTGATACGGTTCGCGTCATCAGATGTTTGAATCGGTGCTCATAGCCAACCGGGGAGAAATCGCGCTGCGCATCCAGCGGACGTGTCGGCGTCTCGGATTGCGAACGATCGTGGTCCATTCCCAGGCCGATCGAGACGCGCTGTATGTGCATCAAGCCGACCGGGCTTTGTGTATCGGGCCTGCTGCGGCAGGGCAGAGCTACTTGAACCAGAGGGCTATCCTGTTCGCAGCCGAGATCAGCGGAGCCAAGGCGATCCATCCCGGTTACGGATTCCTGTCCGAAAATGCCGGTTTTGCGGAGCAGGTCGAGGCTGCGGGCCTGACCTTCATCGGTCCGACGGCTGCGAGCATGCGTGTGATGGGGGACAAGATCGCGGCCAAGCGGGCCATGAGAGCCGCGGGCGTTCCGTGTGTTCCCGGCCCCGATGCGGCGCTGAGTGAGGATCTTGATGCCTTGCGCGCGGTAGCGCGCGAGATCGGCTATCCCGTGATCCTGAAGGCTGCGGGCGGCGGCGGCGGTCGGGGCATGCGGATGGTGGAGAGCGAGGACGGCCTGCGCGACGCGCTGCTGCTAACGCGGGACGAAGCGCGACGGACGTTCGGCAACAGCGAAATCTATGTCGAGAAATTCCTGGGTCGCCCGCGCCACGTCGAGATCCAGGTGATCGCCGATACGCATGGTGACGCGGTCTGGCTTGGCAGTCGTGATTGCTCGCTCCAGCGGCGACATCAGAAGGTGATCGAGGAAGCGCCAGCTCCGCTCATTCGGGATGCGCTGGTCCGCGAGATCGGCGAGCGCTGCGCGGAGGCTTGCCGGCAGATCGGCTATCGCGGCGTCGGCACTTTCGAATTTCTGGTCGAAGATGAGGCGTTCTACTTCATCGAGATGAATACGCGCCTCCAGGTCGAACATCCTGTCACCGAGATGACCACCGGCATAGATCTTGTCGAGGCTCAGATCCGTGTGGCGCAGTGTGAAAGGCTGCCGCTCAGGCAGGCCGACATCGCCTGTCACGGTCATGCCTTCGAGTGCCGGATCAATGCCGAAGACCCGGACAGCTTCGTGCCTTCGCCGGGAGTGATCAATACCTGGCAGATGCCGGGTGGCCCCGGCGTGCGCATCGACAGTCACGCGAGTGCCGGTTATCGCGTGTCGTCGTACTACGATTCGTTGCTCGGCAAGCTCATCGTCCACGGCGCGACGCGCGATGAGGCGTTGGCGCGATTGCGCGTGGCGCTCGACGAAGCCAGGATCGAGGGGATTGCGACCAATCTGCCGCTGCATCGGCGCCTGGTCGCCGATCCCGATTTTGTCCATGGCGGTGTCAGCATCCACCATCTGGAGACGAAGCTCCGCGGGGGTGAGCACCGATGACGACGGATCGGCCGCGTATAAGCCTGCTTGGGACGACGGCGCTGCTGTTCGAGGCGCCTGGCGAGACCACGCTGGAAACGCAGCGGCGGATCTGGGCCCTGGCGCGCGACGCTGCCGGATTTGCCGGTGTGCGCGAGGCTGTGCCGGGCATGAATAACCTCATGCTGGCCTTTGCCGAGCCGCCGCGACGGCCGGAGGAGATCGAGCAAAGGCTCATCGAGCGCTGGAACGTCGTCGAGCCGCTTCCGATCGCCGGGCGCTGCATCGATCTGCCCGTCGTGTATGGCGGCGAAGCCGGGCCGCACATGGCAGATGTTGTCGAACACACCGGCATGCACGTCGATGAGATCGTGGAACGCCACAGCGCGCCGACCTACACCGTGTTCGCGCTCGGAAGTCACCCCGGCTACTGCAATCTCGGCGGCATGGATGCGCGCATCGCGACGCCGCGCCGCAAGGTGCCGGTGCTGAAGATTCCACGTGGGGCTGTATCGATCGGCGGCAGCCAGACCGGCGTGTCTGCCTCCGACGGACCCAGCGGATGGAATACGATCGGCAGCACCGAGGTCGCATTCTTCGATGTGAATCGCAGCCCGCCGGCGCTGCTTCAGCCGGGCGATAGCATTCGCTTCAAGGTCGTTCGGGTGCTGCGATGATCAAGGTCTTGTCAGCAGGCGCGCTTGCGACGGTCCAGGATCTCGGCCGCACCGGCGGGCTCAATCTCGGCGTCGGAACGTCGGGCGCCATGGATCCGCTGGCGCTGGCTGGCGGCAACATCCTGCTGCGCAACGAGGAGAACGCTGCAGCCGTCGAGATCCCGGTGTTTCCCTTCAAGGTCCGGTTCGAGCGCGCGACGGTTTTTGCCGTCACCGGCGCCGACTGCGCGGCGCGGCTCGATGAGACGGCATTGTTGCCTTGGTGGGCGTATCGCGCCGAAGCGGGGCAGGTATTGTCGCTTTCACTTCCCAAGCCTGCGACTCGGCGCGCGACCCGCGCCTATCTGTGTATCGCCGATGGCATTGACGTGCCGGTCGTGCTCGGTTCTCGCAGCACGCAATTGAGAGGCTCGTTTGGCGGCCATGAGGGACGAGCGCTCCGCGATGGCGACGAACTGCGAGCCGGCCGTCCGAATGGCCGGGCCGTGCCCGGCTTCGGTCTGGTGCCGCCCGGGCTGTCGCTCCCGCTTCAGGCCGACGGCGTGCCGGCCGTTCGCGTGTTGCCGGCCGCCGAGTACGACTGCTTCACTGATTCGTCGCGGGAGGCACTGTGGTCGACGGCCTGGAAAATCACCGCCCAGAGCGACCGCTACGGCTACCGGCTCGCCGGTGAGGTGCTCAACCCGCTTCGCCGGCTGGAATTGCGCTCGCACGGCATCGTGCCCGGCGTCATTCAGGTGCCCCATGGCGGCCAGCCGATCATCCAGATGCGCGACGCGCAGCCTTCCGGCGGCTATCCCAAGATTGGAACTGTGATCGAGGCGGACCTCTGGCGTCTCGGCCAGGCTCCGATCGGGAGCAGCGTTCGCTTCATCCGCTGTAGCTGGGACGAAGCGCTGGGCGCTTCGGCGGATGTCCGCCACTGGCTCGCTAACGCCCGTCGGCTCGTCGAGCTTCACTGCGGCGAGGGGGGAGGCCGATGAGCAATCCTCTCGATCACGTCGATCAGTTGGGCGCCTGGCTCAAGGGCGCCGATCTGGCGCTGCTCGAACTCCGGGGGCCGGGCGCCCATTTGCGCCTGGTCAACGATGGCGCATCGGTGCGCGTCGTCGACGGCGAGGAGACGCTGTCGGTCGACGCGCCGACGATAACCGTCGGCGCGCCATCGCCGGGCATCTTTCTCGATCGTCATCCGCTTCACGATCGGGCAATCGCGGCGGTCGTCGCCAATGTCCGGGCTGGCGAGCCTCTCGGCTTCCTGCAAGTCGGGCCTTTGCTGATGGCGGTGCCGGCGCCCCGGGCAGGCGTGGTGACCGATGTACTGGCCGCACACGGCACGATCGTTGGCTACGGCGCGCCGCTGTTCGTACTACAGCCGATTGAAGGTCAGACATCATGAAGATCGATCTCAACGCCGATATGGGCGAAGGTTTTGGTCCGTGGCCGATGGGCAATGACGAGGCGCTGCTCGACCTCGTGTCGTCGGCCAACGTCGCCTGCGGCTTCCATGCCGGCGATCCGCTGATCATGCAGCGCACGGCGGAGCGCGCCAGGGCGTGCGGCGTCGACCTGGGGGCGCATGTCGGGTTTCCGGACCGTCAGGGATTTGGCCGGCGCGTGATGCAGATCGATATCGCCGAACTCGCTGCCATGGTCACTTACCAGCTCGGTGCGCTCGACGGCATCGCCCGATCCGTCGGGCATCGCGTCACGCATATGAGCTTTCACGGCGCGCTGGGCAACATGGCTGCGGCCGATGCCGATCTTGCCCTGCCATTGGTTCGCGCGGTCGCCGCGTTCGATCCCAATCTTCTCATTGTTTCTTCGAGCAGCCGCGCCATCGAGGGTGCGGCGGCGCAGTGCGGTATCAGGGTCGCCACTAGCTTCCTGGCGGATCGGGCGTACGACGACGAGGGTCTGCTGGTGTCGCGGGCGAAGCCCGGTGCGGTCATTCATGACGCCGGGGTGGTCGCCGAGCGGGTCGAGCGTCTGCTGCGTGACGGCGTAGTTGTTGCCGCGAGCGGAAAGGCGCTCGCCATGCCGGCCAAATCGATCCTGCTGCACGGGGATACCCAGGGCGCCGTCGAGCTGGCCCGAGGAATTCGGGTCTCGATCGAGGCCGCAGGCGGGAAGATCGTGCCGGTTTCCCGGCTGATGGCGGGCTCTGGCGGGGCGGCCGGACGATCATAAGGGGACCTTTTCCCGCCACAGTTAATCCGTCTTGGCGGGGATGTTGCGCGATCGTTTAGCCTGTTGAGAACGTGAGGAGCCAGATGCCATTCTCCGATTACAGGACTGCTCTCGTCACCGGCGCCTCGTCGGGCATTGGCCTGGCGGTGGTCGAGCGTCTGGCGCGTGAGGGCCTGAAGGTTCATGCGCTGGCGCGCAGCGCGGACGCGCTGAAAGCCCTGGCCGATCGCACCGGCTGCATCCCGCACGCGATCGACGCCAGGGATATCGCCGCGATCACCAAGCTTGTTCAGGCCATCGAGGTCGACGTGCTCGTCAACAGCGCGGGCGTCGACCGGCCGAAGAAGTTTCTCCACGCGGATGCGGAAGATATCGATCTCCTGGTCGACGTCAACCTGCGCGCGATCCTCCACCTCTGCCGACTGCTCGTGCCGGGCATGGCCCAGCGCGATCGCGGCCATGTGGTGAACATCACCTCGATTGCCGGCGCCTACAATTTTGCGGGCAATTCGACCTATCACGCGACCAAGGCGGCCGTCGGCATGCTGACCAGCCAGCTCAGGGTCGATTGCTTCGGCAAGCGCGTGCGCGTCACCGAAATCTGCCCGGGCCGGGTTGCGACCGATATCTTCGCCCACGTCCACGGCGACAGCGCCGAAACGCGCGCGAACTTCATAGAAGGCTTTGAACTGCCCGAGGCAAAGGATATTGCCGACGCGATCGCGTTTGCGATCGCCGCGCCAGTGGCGGTGAATGTCGGCTACATAGAGATCACACCGACCTTGCAAGTGCCGGGTGGCTTGTCGACCACTCGCCCCGAGGGCTCCCCAAAAACCGTTCTCCCGATCTAGATGGAGGGCGCGCGATGAAGGGCTTCGACCTCATGGCCGTCCTGCTCAATCCGGAGTTCAGCCGGATGCTGGTCCATGGGGTGAAGATGACCTTCATCATCTTCATCGGCTCGTGGCTGCTGGCGATGAGTCTTGGAATGGCCCTTCTTGCGGTCCGGATGCTGCCAAGCCGGATCGCCGACGGCCTTGTCGCGATCTACGTTTCCTACCATCGCAATGTGCCGACGCTGGTGCAGCTCATGCTGTGGTATTTCGGCATTTCGAGCCTGCTGCCGGATTCGATGCAGATGTGGCTCAGCGATCACAACGGCGAAGCGGTGTTCGCCATCATTGCCCTGGGGTTGTGCCAGGCGGCGTATTTCAGCGAAGACCAGCGCTCCGGACTGCGGGCGGTGCCGGCCGGTCAATGGGAGGCTGCCCGGGCGCTCGGGCACAGCTACCTTGGCGCGATGGCCTACATCCTGCTGCCGCAGGCCATTCGCAACGCGATGCCGGCGCTGGTGAACCACACGGTCTCGCTGTTCAAGAATTCCAGTCTGGCGATGGCGATCGGCGTCGCCGAATTGACCCACGCCGTGAAGGAGGTCGAGAACCAGAGCTTCCGTCCGTTCGAAACCTACCTGATCGCGACGCTCGTCTATCTCGTCTGCTCGCTGCTGCTGATGTGGCTCGGTCACATCCTGGAGCAGCGCAGCCGTATGGTTGGAGCGGCCTGACCATGGCGATGCTGCAGAGCATGTTCGAGATCGTCAGGGACAACTGGCTGTTACTGCTGGCCGGCCAGTACCCGAACGGTCCGCTCGGCGGCATTTCGGCCACGATCATCCTCTCCGTCCTTGGCATCGCCTTGGCATTTCCGCTGAGCGTCCTGATGGCGCTGGCCGCGCTGTCGCCATGGCGCGCGTTGCGCTGGCCGGTGATGGCCATCGTCTACGTCACCCGCGGAGTGCCGCTGCTGCTGATCATCCTGTGGGTCTACTTCGTGCTGCCGGTCCTGATCGGCCAAACCGTACCGGCGTTCACGACCATGTTGGTCACGCTGGTCGGCTATGAGGCCGCGTTCCTGAGCGAGATCGTGCGCGCCGGCATCCAGGCGCTGCCCAAGGGCCAGACCGATGCCGCCCGCGCGCTCGGACACAGTCATCTCGGTGCGATGCGTTACGTGATCCTGCCGCAGGCGCTGTTCAACATGATCCCGAGCATCCTGAGCCAGTTCGTCTCGACGATCAAGGAGACCACACTCGGCTACATCATCAACGTCCCCGAGCTCACTTTCGCGGCCGGCCAGATCAACAACCGGCTGCTGACCAAGCCGTTCGAAGTCTACTTCATTCTGGCCATCAGCTACTACGTCGTCTGCTGGAGCCTGACGCTGGTCATCGGCGTGGTCGAGCGGCGGATTGCCGCGCGCCGGACCTTCAGCCGGACGGCCGCTGCTTCTGCACTGCCTGCCACTCCCGCAAGCGCATCAGGGACATGACCATGTCGAACGCAATCCCAGCCGGCGAAGCGGCTCCGATGATCCAGTTCGTCGCCGTCCACAAATTCTTCGGTACGCTGGCCGCGCTGACCGACATCAATGCCGAGGTCAAGAAGGGCGAGGTGGTGGTGGTGTGCGGGCCGTCCGGTTCGGGCAAGTCGACGCTGATCCGCACCGTCAACCGGCTCGAACAGATCCAGTCGGGCTCCGTATTGTTCCAGGGTCAGGACGTCCACGCCAAACTGGGCAGCTCGGCGCTGAACCACCTGCGCAGCCGTATCGGCTTCGTGTTCCAGAGCTTCAACCTGTTTCCGCATCTAAGTGCGCTCGACAATGTCATGCTGTCGCCGATGAAGGTGAACGGCGTCAAGCGCAGTGATGCGCGCGAAGCCGCACTTCGGCTGCTGGACCGCGTCGGGCTCTCCGCCAAGGCGCAGAACTATCCGGCCCAGCTCTCCGGCGGACAGCAGCAGCGCGTGGCGATCGCGCGTGCGCTCGCCATGGAGCCGCCGGCGATGCTGTTCGACGAACCGACCAGCGCGCTCGATCCGGAGATGGTGGGCGAGGTCCTTTCGGTGATGCGCACGCTCGCGCGCGACGGAATGACTATGATGTGCGTGACCCACGAGATGAATTTCGCGCGCGATGTCGCCGATCGCGTCTGGTTTATGGAGGCCGGAAAGGTGCTCGAGACGGCAGCGCCAGGCGACTTCTTCCGCTCACCACAACACCCGCGTGCCAAGCGCTTCCTGTCGGACCTGCACACACGGTGATCGTACGGACTTGATACGACCGACCTGGAGGAGAATACAGATGCCTTTCAAGAACCGCTCAATTGGCTTCGTGGCCGCGATCGCAGGCCTTGCCGGGATTGCGTCGGCAGCAAGCGCCGACCAGCTCTCGGATATCACCCAGCGCAAGGAGCTGCGCTGCGGAACTTTCGCGGACGTCCCGCCGTTTGCGGCACCTGATGCCAAGACGCGGGAGATGGTCGGCTTCGACGTCGATCTCTGCAAAGCGATCGCGCAACGATGGGACGTTACCGCAAAGGTCACACCGCTCTCGGTCGAGGCGCGCGTGCCCGAGGTCAAGCTCGGCCACGTCGACATCACGATTGCGAACCTTGCCTACACGCTTGGACGCGCCGAGCAGATCCAGTTTTCCGATCCGTATTACGTCGCCAAGGAAATGCTCGCAGTGAAGGCGAGTGACCCGGGGACTGCCAAGGCCGACTTCAAGGGTAAGCGGCTGGCGTCGACCAAAGGATCGACGTCGGAGCTAGCGATCAAGATGAATGAATCCGACCCGCTGACCTTCGTCGATACCGGTTCAGCCTTCATGGCGGTTCAGCAGAACAAGGCAGTCGGAATGGTCGCCAATACCATGACCATCACCAAGCTCGTGAACCAGTCCAGGGAGGCCGGGCAGCCGCTGAAGATGATCGAGGAGCCCATGGTACTCCAGCCGATCGGCGTTGGAATGAAGAAGGACGAGCCGGCGCTGCTCGCGAAGATCAACGAGACTTTACTCGCGATGGACCAGGCCGGGGAGATCAACCAACTCTGGGACAAGTGGCTGGGCCCGAGCACCGAGTTCAAGATGACGCGCGCCGACAAGGTCGTGCCGCTCAGCCAGCTGAAGTTCACGCCGCTCCCATAAATTGCGAATTGGTTCTATTCGCGTTGATGACTGCGCACGCGCGCGGGTACGGTCATCAACCCTGCGTCCCCTCTTCGACCAAGCCGCTGGCACACAAGCAAACCCGCGCATCGAGGAGATTTTCGAACAAATTTTCGGTTTAAGCACAACCGCCTGAAATAGCCCGCGATAAAAATCGAAGGCCTCTGCCTTGGAGTTTTTAATTCGACGCGGCTTACGTCGGAAGTCCAGGATACGCGAAGGCCCCCTTGATGGCCTCGGCGTCCTTCTCAGTGACACCTTGTCCACGCGCGACGTCATACCAGGATACCGACCTATACTTGGTCTGTCATGGTGGAGACAAGGGCCTTGGCGTCTTCCGCATCTAACAGAAAGCGCGCCTGCTGCGACAGGAGTTGTTCGCGTTGGCGAATCGGCCTTGATCGCCGACCGCGAGCGCAAGATCGCGGCGCTGCTGGGCGATAGCCGGGGACTGGTTCAGGTCGTAAGCCGGCGACAGTTGCCAAGGATTGTCCTTCGCCGCCATGACCTGCCACTGAGTATTTCCTCCAGAAGGAGCTAGAGTCCGGCCCGAAGAAGGACGGACAGATGAAGCGAGCACGGTTCACGGAAGAGCAGATTATTGCGGTGCTGAAGGAGCATGAGGCCGGGGCGAAGACGGCCGATCTGGCTCGCAAGCACGGGATCTCCGAGGCGACGATCTACAATTGGAAGGCCAAATTCGGCGGCATGGACGTTTCCGAGGCGAAGCGGTTGAGGGCCCTGGAGGAGGAGAACGGGAAGCTGAAGAAGCTTCTGGCCGAGCAGATGCTCGATGCAGCCGCACTTCGCGAGCTCCTTTCAAAAAAAATGGTAGGGCCCGCCGCCAAGCGCGCTGCTGTCGCGCATCTGCAGGCCGTCATGAGCCTGTCGGAACGGCGGGCCTGCTCGATCGTGGGTGCGGATCGGAAGATGATCCGCTATCGCTCCAGCCGCCCACCGGACGCAGTTCTGCGTGGCCGATTGCGCGATCTCGCCAACGAGCGGCGGCGTTTCGGCTATCGCCGCCTGTTCGTCCTGCTGCGGCGGGAGGACGGGGATCAACCGGATCTACCAGCTTTATCGCGAGGAAGGGCTCACCGTCCGCAAGCGGCGGGCTCGCCGCAAGGCCGTCGGGACCCGGGCCCCGATCCTGGTCGAGGCCAGGCCCAATGCCCGCTGGTCGCTGGACTTCGTCCACGACCAGTTCGCCAATGGCCGACGCTTCCGGATCCTCAACATCGTCGACGACGTCACCAAGGAATGCCTGGGCGCCATTCCGGACACGTCGATCTCGGGGCGGCGCGTGGCCCGCGAACTCACGGCAATCGTCGAGCGACGCCGCAAGCCAGGAATGATCGTGTCCGACCATGGCACCGAGTTCACCTGCAACGCCATGCTGGCTTGGTGCAAGGACGCAGCCATCGATTGGCACTTCATCGCACCGGGAAAGCCCATGCAGAATGGCTTCGTCGAGAGCTTCAACGGCCGGATCCGCGATGAGCTACTCAACGAGACCGCGCGGCCGGGGCATATCGATGGCTTGTCATCACCGAGCCTTGTCCCTCCCGCTAGGTAAGTCATCCTAGACGCAGGTTTTCTGCGAACACTTTGCCGGAGGCGCCGGTCTTGCGTTCGAAGCCGACCCCGGCTCCCTCAACGAGGGCGGTGTAGCCCGCCTTCTCGACTGCCCTGATGTGCACGAATACGTCGGCCTCGTCATCATCAGGCTTGATAAAGCCATAGCCCTTTGTCGCGTTGAACCATTTCACGATCCCGGTTGGCACTACAAAATCTCCGTTTCAAGCAATCGTGAGTAAGCATGGTTTGCCAAGGCGTCAAGGGCGCCTTGCGGGTGGGCGGTTTGCGATGTCGCCGAGGCACGATAAGCATCGCCGTCTCCGCCGGCGTAGGCCTTCTCGATTGACTAGGTGGAGCGACCATCGCGCGTCCTTTCGCGCTTATTGCGGCGATGCCTGCGACCAACGCTGTGGCCGTGTCGGCCCGAAGCAAGTACCGAAGGCTTGGTGGGAAGAGGTTTTTCCGTGCCGTCGCCTTCGAGCGGTCGCACCTCGGAGGCAGGCACGCCCATCTGTTCCAACAAAGCAAGGAAGGTTCGCCCGTCTTCCGTGATGATCCAGTATCCGGGTTCTCGCGTGATTAACCCTTGTCCGAAAATGTTGAGATCCGGCGCTCGCGTGGCCAATCGTTTCATACGATCCGTCCACTCCGGACCGCTGGAGTAGAGCACCGCCAAATAGTGCTTCAGGACAGCGAGGCTCGCACGGCCGTCCGGTTGGCCGGCGAGAATTTTGAGTATCGAGACCTGGAAACTCACTCTCTCCCAACCAAATGCGGCGGCATCAAAGCCCGCCATCTCAGCGGCACCTGCCGGACCGCGCTCGCCTTCAAAATAAGACTTTGAACACGCTAATGCGGATTCGGCAAATCGGGACGCGACCTTAGACCGTTCTCGTCGATCCGGGGAGATGCTTTTCACGGGGGGCTGATCAGCATCACAACCACACTCCATCCGCAAACACGGCCAGTCTCTATGCTCAGGGCTGGTGCCAAGTCTTCGATATACTCGCTGGCGTATTCGGCATTGTGGCAGCCCTGTCGGCCCTTCCTGAACCGGGCCGCACCCGGGAGGGACAGAGGGTGTCAGGCCCGCTTTTCGAGAGCACGACATTCATGTTGGCCGCCCTTATCGTTGGAAGCGCGGAGATCGGGGAAATGCCGCGTCTACGCTCTCCTACTCCATTGGTCGAGGACGCACTCAATTGTGCGATTAATGAGCACGCCGCCTTTATGCTGAGATTGGCTTTTGCGATGATAGCGGGACTGTTCGTATATGCGCCCACAACAGCTGACAAGCGTCGATGTCAAATCGCGCGCACCCTGAAATTACGCCGGATACGCCGCTTCGCCTTGCTGATGCCGTGAAGATCGCGTTTCCTTTAGGTGGAATGACTGTCGCGGGTTTGCGTCGTGAGCGCGATCGTCATCGATTGGTCATCGAGAAGATTGCCGGTAAGGAATTTACAACGCTTGCTCATATCCAACGGATGAGAGAGCTATGCCGCGAAGAAGCAAGGGAGCTCGACTTCAGCTCAAGGCAGCCCGCCGAAATAAGAGCGGACAGATCACTCACCAGGCAACCTGGATCATCAGAGACAACGGCCGGGATGTTAGCACAGGCTGCGCTGCAGATGAGATTGCGGCCGCGGAGGGAAAGTTAAGAGATTATATAGGCTCTAAACACATCCCGCAGCGGCGAATTCAACACATAGACGATATTGCTGTCGCGGATGTCCTTTCGATTTATATGGACGCGCAGTTGGACAAGCTTCGCGGCCGTTTCACCGTTGACAGCGAGAGCGAAGATATCATCCCCGAGATCCGCAAGTTCAAGAGGCGGATCGAACGATTGAACGAATGGTGGGGAGCAAAAATGCTGGGCGAGGTAAATGCGGAGGCATGTCGTTCTTACGCCAAAAAGCGCGGCAAAAGGGGAGGCGCGCGCCGAGATCTCGAGGACCTCCGCGCTGCCATTGGTCACCATGCAGTCGAAGGATATCATCGGGAAATCGTAAAGGTGTCCCTGCCGAATAAGGGGCAACCGCGAGACAGGTGGCTGACGCGCAGCGAGGCCGCCAAACTGGTCTGGGTCTGCTGGCGCTATCGCGAAATGCAAAAGGGCTCGCGCCGTGCAATAGACGACGTGAAGGTCGCCACCAGCAAGCGTCCCCTTCGCCATCTTGCTCGGTTCATTTTGTTGGGCATCTACACGGGTACCCGTGCGGGAGCGCTTGCAGCTGCGTCTCCCATTCCGGCGATAGGTCGCTCCTATGTCGACTTAGAACGCGGCCGCTACTACCGCCTGAAGCAGGGAAGCGAAAAAACCAACAAACGGCAACCGACCGTACCCATCCCGTTGCGGTTGCTCACCCACCTGCGGCGCTGGCACCGAGCCAATCCAGAGGCGATGCATTTTGTCGAGTACAATGGCAAGGCTGTGACCTCAGTCAAGACAGCATTCAAGAGTGCCGTCAAGCTCGCAGGACTCGGCCCGGGGATATCTCCTCACACGTTGCGACATACCGCAGCGACTTGGCTTATGCAGCGAGGCGCGGATCCGTGGCAGGCAGCGGGCTATCTCGGAATGTCGCTCGAGGTGCTGCTGAACACTTACGGCCATCACCATCCCGACTATTTGTCCGATGCGGTCGAAAAAATCGTCAGTCGTGATCCAGCCGGCGAAGGAAAAGCGCACGTATCTGGAACCATCTCTGGGGCGGTGATTCCCATCCGGCGAAATGGCGCCTGATAAGCCACGGTCAACTTGGCAAGCATTTTGACGTTTATCGAACGCTCTGCATCGTACCCAACCAGGAAGTTCAGGAAAAGTTCGATCAGATCAGCAGAGGGGACGCGCTGTCTTGGAGATGACACTGATCGGATCATGGTCGATCAATTCTGCGAGCCGCTTTCTTCGTCAGGCTCATAGCCTGAGGGTCGTTGGTGCAAATCCAACCCCCGCAACCAGTCTTTCCCGCAGCAAATCGTCATTTGATATAATGCAGACGTCGGATAGGCGAATCTGATCGAGAAAGATTCGTCCCAATTAAAGGGCATCAGCTGCCTGTGTCAGAAAGCGAACAATCTCACAACGACAAACCAATCAACAAACCGTCGGAAGATCGGTTTGGTATTGATCCATTTGCCAAGACGCTCGCAGCGAGCATTTGTAAGATGAAGGCGCCTGACATTCGAAAGCATGCATGATTGTGTTTCCGATGTTCCGGAAAAATAACCGGGCGCGCATGCGATCGGACGTCGGCATGCGTTAGTCTTTGCACGGGCCGGCGTAGCCGGCCGCTATCGCGCCTTCCGCGGCCCCGGGCGCAACTGGACCGGCGTCAAAGAAGATGCCGATCTGTTTGGGAATGCCATATTTTGTGTCGGCGATACGCTTCTGGTTGATGGTCTTCACAATGCTCCATTCGTCATGGGAACCAAGGCTGAACGTGACCGACGCCCTGAGCCCGTAATAGTCACGAAACGCCCGGCGATCGATCTTTTTGAGCTCTGGATCTGTCTTGCTAGTCGCGTCGTAATAGGCTTCCAGTTTCTCTAGATCGGCTTGCCCCGTTAAGCTGAAATGGCGCGCGAACTCGGACGGACCCGCAAAGTAGATAAAGTCGAATTCGCCGAGGCCATCCAGGCCTTCGAGAATGGTGGTCCACATCAGCATGTAGTCCGCGCCGGTTGCGGTCGATGGCAGGGAGAACTCCTTGGAAGCCGTGTTCAGTAGCCAGGCAGCGTGCACGCCCAGCCGCTCTTCGACGCGCTCCTTGATCTCGGCCGCGATCTTAACGTTCTCCCCGAAATAGCTTCCGCCCACGGTGGAGATCGGGATGCTGAGATAGCCGATCGCCTTTCCCATCGATTTCTGCGCGGCAATTGTCGCGCGAGCGTCGAATATATTCTGTTGTATGGCCCCCCTGAGCTCGCTCGCCGTGCAATAACAAAAGGCGTTTTGCGTGCATTCGGTGACTTTGTTGGCACGCGCGTCCTGGATGAATAGCGCCCCAAGCGGGCTAAGAATGAGGGCGGCAACGGCTTTGTGCGTCGCGTTCATCGGATGCCTCCTTTAAGAACAAGCGTCGGCGTTACGCAGGATCTCTCTCAGAAGGCGCGCCAGCCTCACAGCAGCTAATGAGAGCTGACGGTCGATGACCGGCACCGCCTTGTCGTAGTAGGCTTGGCCCAATGCTCCATTGGCTGGTACGTCGTACGCGAGTGGGACATATTTATGCGCCTCGACAGCCCAGTCGATCGGTGTTCCGCCATCAAGCGAACTCAGATCGCGCCCGTTCAGCCAGCCGGTCTGCAGGCGCGTCACATAAGCTCCCCAGTTGTAGACGGTGTGCATGATCAGTCCGGTGTCCCACAGCGCATGAAGCTTCATGTTGGGCTGATCAAAGAAGGTGACGATCACCTTGTTGCCGCCTTGATCATCGGTGCCGTCGGCCGCAAAGCGGGTCTCGACATGCAGGGGCTGATGCACGTCACCAACAAAATGAATGAGGAATTTCAGCGCCTCGCTGCGTTCGCTGAGGGATTTCGAGCAATCCGCTACATCTGCCCGGAACCGCGCGATGGCGTGAACAATGCAATCACCCTTCTTGGGGTCACAGTCGCGCACGGGATCGTAAGCGGTTTGATCATAGGGAATATCAACGAAATGCCAGCCCGATGTCTCTTTATGATCGGCGCGATAATCGTCCGCCCAGCTTGCAATAGAGGCCATCGACACGCCGCCCAGAAGGATTTTCACCTTTCGTAAGGTGTCGCTGTCCAGGCGACGCTCCGCCAACTCGGCGATGATCGAATGCCCCTCCTGACCCCAGGCGAGCGCCGGATGACTAGGAACGAGTGAGCCTATGGTTATGGCCGCGATGGCCGACAACACGAGCTCGCGGATGCAGGCGCTGGTTCGTTTCATTCTGTGTACCATGTCAATCATCGATCGAGAAAAGCTCGGTGTGCCGCATTCATCCCTCGCTAGCTAAGAAAGTAACCGGTGATATCGCCCTTGGTGCCCTCGACGTAATTCTTGAGCCAATGGTCGTTGAGATCAAGTTGCCCTGAAAAGATCGGCTTTCCTTCCAACTTGTTCTTGGCCTGCCAGGCGCGATATCGATAGTGATCATAAACATCGAGAATGTGTACCGCATAGGCCTGTGCGAGCCGTTTATCGCCGCGGAGGATCAGCAGGTTCTCGTCGTTTTCATACGACGCTTTATATCCGAGATTATGGCTGCCTGTCACGATGACGCAGTCATCAGAGAGGGGATCGATGACGACGATCTTGTCGTGTACGATCGCAGTACCCAGTTTGAGAATCTCGGCCTCGAAATCGCCCATCGCAGTCCCGGCGCCGAGATTGCTGGCGCGCACAATGTGCGTGTGCCGTTCATCATAGACGTAGGGCTTACGCGCGGCGGCTTCTTCCGGCGTCTCATCATCTTCTTCGCCATCTTCGGGGCTCTTGGCCTGATAGCCAGGCATGGCCGTCGGATCGCTGATCGCACCTACCACAAGCAGTTCCGGCTTCGTCTCGCCTGCTTGCCGCGCCGTCTCGATGATGCTGTAAAGGCCTCCGCGCGAGGGAAGAAAGGCAAGAAAGAAGATCGCCTGCTTCGCGCCGCTCATCAGGGCGAAGAGCTCGTCGAGATCGGGCGGAGCTTTCTTGATATTGCGGGTTGTCCCCTTCGTGTTGGGTGAAAACCACAGTTTTGCGCGCGATGCCTGCAGCGCCGCCGGCACGGGTGTGGCGTCCGCCTCGCGCAGGTCAGGCCCCTGAACATTCTTGTGGCCCGGTGCCGACTCTGGGTCGGGATCCTCAATCACGTCCTTATGCAGGGCGTCCCAATAAGCGTGATAACCCGCCGCAATATCGTCATTCTCGATGATGATAGAGTTATTGGTCTGGCCGCAAAGCCCCAACGACGTCCAGTTGGTGCTGCCTGTCATCACCGCGCGCGGCGTTCCCTGCCGGTCGAGATAGACCGCAAATTTGTTGTGACCGATGTGGCGGTTGTTGAAGAGGCGGTTCTGAATATCAACCCCGTTTGACCGCAATTTCGCGCGGGCAGGGGCATTGCGTTCATCCCATGCGCCGCTCTCGCGACCGGCGCTCGAGTTAGAAAGGATAACCTTCAGGAGCGACTTGTTGCGAATGAGCATATCGATCAACTCGGAATCTTCGAGCTCGTACAGCGCCAGCAGGACCTGGCCTCCATCCGCGAGCGCCCGGTCGATCATGCTCTTGAGGAAGGTAATCAGATCGCCAGCAAGATATTGTCGGATCTCGCTATGAACATCTTCGACCTCGGCGATAAGAACATCCTTGTTGAAGGCCTTGTTTTGCTCCTCGATGGCATGACGAAGCCACTGACCTGCGATAATGCCGTTATTAAAAGCAGCTTTGACGTCGCCAAAGTCGGAGGTAACCAGGATTGGGTTGGTCTCAACCGCCGGGCCAAGATACCCGAGTGGTATGACAGGTCCGTCATAGGTCTTGCTCTGTCGCACCGGTACGGGCTCGAGCCCCGCGGCCATACGGCCCACTGGACGGATCTCGTACCTCACATTAACATTGTCCGGTCGACGCTCTGCTCGATCGCGTCGGCGCCGGAGCGTCAGGTCACGCCAGTTGGTCTTCTGGACCGGCCAAACACCTGTATCCTGCTCCTTCCAGCCATGATTGTGCTGGCCCTCAAAGGGAACCCATGTGGAGAGGCCTCGGCGTTCGCCGGTTTGGAGGTAGACGCGGACAATGTCGAAGCCGAGACAGCCCGAGATCATGCCGTCGAGTTCCCAAGCGATGAAGGCGACCTCGTTGTTGCAGTAAGCGACGGCGCGCGTGATCTGACCCATCAAAACCTCCTGTTTGCCCCGAGCGTTCAAGCTCTCAAAGCCGTGCTACTGTTTGTTGCTTGCGCACCCAACGTGCGGCTAAGGCTTACGCAAAGCCTGATTAAGGACCATCGCAAGCCTGACGCCGGCGCGGCTTAGCTGAATGGCAACATCGTTAGTCGCCGCTGCCACATATTCATCCGTCAACCGGAAGCTGCCGTGCGATCCGGCGGGGGGTAACAATCCGTACGTATCGCTTTTTGAAACCCCGAATGCTTCCCTGGCCCAGTCGGCGGGACCGCCGCTTTGCCACTCCGTCTGCTGCTCTTTGGTGATGTGTCCAATCAAATCTGAGGCGATCGTCTTAGGATCGTCCCCCAACTGATGGACGAATTCCGTGTCCCAGAAATGATGCAGATTGCCAGCCGAAAGTCCGGAGGCCGATACGCGCTTAGCGTTGCCCCCGCGATCATGATCATCGGAGCTGTGCAATGGTTGGTGCACGTCGCCGACGAAATGCAGCAGGAATTTGAGGGCCGCGACTCTCTCTTCGGCATCCGTCGCCGGATCGGCGAGTTCGGTTGCGAATTGCGGGATTTTATCTACGACGCAATCTGTCGCCGTCCCGACCGATGCGGGTGTGCCGCTCGGGAGGGCCGGATGATTGAAACAGGCGGTATCAAGATCGCCATCGCTGATTTCGATATCGACAAAATGCCATTGACGCGTCCGGTCGCGCGAGTTCTCGGAGTTCGAGTCACGGAATTTATCAGCCCAGGTTGCTGCCGAGGCAATATCGTGCGCCGTCAGTGTGTCGGTGTCAGCCGCGAGCAGAGCATTGACGCGCTTGCGGACGTCTGGCTCCAGGAACGACTGCGCCACAAGCGCAACCACCTTGTGGCCATCGTCGCCCCACGCCATGCTTGGAGTTGCCGCAGTGCAATTCAGAACGGCCCCACAGAGCAGTGCCGCGAAACCCAAAGCCTGTCGCCTCATAATGCTCCTCCTGCAATAAATTCTTCCCGTCGGCGGTCTTCCGCCGGTCTCATTTTGCGGGTTGGCGTAGTGCATCTTGCACCTCAAGCAGCCGCACGAAGAGTGGATCACTCTGCATCGATCCGAGGATGGCTTCGATCAGTTCGGTGGGGAGCTGGATGATGCTCGCAAGCACCGGCAACGCGTTAGCCGCGGAGCCAATACGGAAGAAGTCGAGACTGCCGCAGATACCGGCCTGACGCAGCTTGACGAAATGCTCCTCCGGCATTAGGCGATACAATTGCGCATGCGAGATCCAATTGATGATGAGCAGCAGTTCGTAGGGCAGACGTAGCCAAAGGATGAGAGGGTTCTGGCACGCGAGAACTTCGGCGTTCGTCTCATAGAACTGGGTGAGGCGATCGATCTTGTCTCGATCCATCCCCTGGATCATCAATAGAGAAGAGTTGCGGGGGAGTGCCTCAAGCGCTGGGTCGGGTTGGTCGCTCGTAGTCTTGATGACTTGTGAGGCGCGCCGAACCAGCGAAGTGATTAAGATGTCCGGTATAAAGCCGACCGCAAACGACAGAAGAATAACCGAAACATTCGTGCCATATTCCGGAATGATGTGTCTCATCCTTCCGGCGATGATGCAGGCGGCCAGCAAGCGCGCCGCGTAATAGTAGAACGAAATCGGATAGATGTCGTTGTTGTTGATGCGATCGAGGAGGCGCCAGTTTGTGTAGATATAGGCGCCAATGAATCCGAAGCATCCGGCCACGAAAGTCCCGCGTTGATAGTTCATAATTTCCGCAGAATCAGTTGCGCTCAGTACGGTAAGCCCCCCAAGGACGACGTTCGGTGAGTAGAAGTACTCGGGCTTGAAATACACCGCATTGGTCATCAACCAGCAGAAGATAATGACAAACGCAAACGTCGCCGTCGGCAGTGCATACTGGTCGAAGATTGCTGGCTTTATCGACTGGAGGGTAGCGTACGCGATCTTGAAGTGGGGTCTGTTCGATACGTCCCGGTTATTCAGGGTCTGGAGCTTCTCGAGTTGCCGCTGCGGCGGTGTCGTTTGCACATAGCGAATCAGCAACGGCAATGCCGATAGCATCATCGACATGACGATGAGGATGACTGGAGCAAGAAGGAATTTGCCTTCGGTGATGGCGTTGTAAGCGAGTACGCCGCCGCCAGCGACGATCAAGACAAGGCAAAACGCAATGAGATGCCGGCCCATGGCCAAGGCCTATCCAAATCAGAAGGTCGCTGCGGTGCGAGACCGCCTCGTAAGGCTTAGAAAATACAGTCGTCCAATAAGCCCTCGGAAACGGAGGCTTATGTAGGGTGCAATCATGCACGGTCTCACGCTAAAGTCGAGTCGATTCAACGCAGCTGAAATTTGTCCGGCAGGGGACACAACCCAACTTTCCGACAATCAATCTATAATAGTAAGGTCACAAGAGCCTGAACAGGTTGATGTCGGGCGATATACGTTCATCGGCGCGCCTGCAAGTGCTTGGCACATGGGTGCGCATTTGCGCTCGATATTGATATTCGCGGGAGCCATTCATGCAGTCCGGCCGAATACTCGTCATGCGTCACGCCGAGAAATCCGGTGATCCGGAAGATCCTCATTTGTCTCCGCCTGGCCAGCAGCGCGCTCAACGTCTCGCCACCTACATTCCCAGGCGTTTGGGGCGCCGTCTTATCTCTTTGCAGCAGCCAGATCGAAACATAGCAATCGCCCGATAGAGACGCTCAGTCCATTCTCCGCAGCGACAAACCTTCCCCTTGACGAGTCCTTCGCCGATCAGGACTACGGGGCACTTGCTCAACATCTGCTAACCAAAAGCCGCTACGAGGCTGTGCTCACCGTGGCGTGCTGGCATCACGGTAATATCCCATCGCTGATGCATTCTCTCGGACTTCCTGATTCCAGCTATCCCGATCCGTGTGGTCGCGCCGTCTTCAATCTGATCCTCGAGGTTAAGTTCGCTAACGGGCAACCGTCCATCCAGGAAGTAACCGAGCCGTTTTGAAAGAGAAACTTGCTACGGCGAAGGCTTCGGGGCGCGGATCACATGAGTGAGCGTCGTACAAAATCCCAGACAAGTGGCAAATCACGGATTAGCCGCAAAAGCATCATCTTTGTTGCCGCGCGCGCTATCGCTACGGCTGCCTTCCCGAGGCCGTGAAGAAATGGGTGTCTGCGCGCGCGAGCTACGCATGGAATTGGGTGACCCGGGCGGATGTCGTTTACGTGACGGTGGTGTACGGCGACCCTCCGCAAATGATATCGGACGCGCGCGTCGACGTCTTCGATCCTGAGAAGAACAGTGATGTGCGAGAAGTGCCGACCAACGAGACCGGCATCGTTATTTTGCGCGATATCGGCGCCCGCAACGTATATCTGACAGTTACGTTCGACAGGGGCGACAAGCGGATCCGGAGCAAGAAGTATATTGAACTTGTTCTGTCGCCGACGAACGCCGAATTTGGCAAGAATGACACGTGGGCGGAGAGCCAAATGACGACAAGGGTGACCAATATCGAACCCCGCCGGCGCCGAAGATTTCTGGGGCCTCTCGACCCGGTGATCCAGCATGGCTGGGTATTGCGCGAGGGGAAGTGAGAGTGAAGAGATATCGATCAGAGCAATCCGAGAATTGTCGAATACACGCATCGCGGCTGTCGTAAGCTCTTCACTGTCGCTGATTATTTGTAGGAATTCATGTCTTTAAAATCCCAAGAGACCCGTCGATAGGAAATGGGGGAGATGTTCGGACTCTACCGCGGCTATGGGCAAGAACTCATCCGCCAGCGTCAGCCGCCATCGCGCCAGAGGCCCCGATCTTTCGTGATGTCGCGTCGGCTCGCTCGGACCGCTAACTGCTGACGGAGCGGCTTTTAACATCGCAACCGGTGCGATATTCGGCGCCGATGGGCCATCTTGCGCCGTCTTTCTGCTTAATCAGCCGAGGGCCCAGGTGCGAGCAGAGCGGCGGCTACTGCGACAATCTCTAGACAAATCCGATAATGCAGCTGCCCGGCCAGCGGCTGCAAAAGTTAGCGCCATCGCCGACCAGAGGTCTTTAGCACCGTCGCGAATCTGGCGGACGCCGAATGTTCCCTTTCCGGCGAAATGATCGGCAACAAGGACGAAAAGCAGAATGGCGATCGCAAACGAACGGGCTGGGGCCCGTTCACAAGTGACCGCTACGGTTTCCACGATCGCTTCGATAATGACACGCTATTGAGTGTCCTCGTTTGTGCAGTTTTCGGTGCGCCCATCCGCCAAGTCCCGAGCCCGCCGCATCGTGCGATCATAAAAATCCTCACGCTCCCGCCGCATGCGCTCCTGATGTGCTCGAAATCCTTGCACGCGTGCCATTATGCGCTCGCGCTCGGAGGCGGTTCGATCCCGAACAGGCCGAAAGGGCTCTACGGTTGCGGCGTTCGTCGCAGCTGCGGGTGCCATCGGCGCCGCGGCCGCCGTCTGAATGGTGGCCTGCGGATGAACATTCAGCGAGGGCGTACGTGCGACAAGTTCGGCCGTTTCGCGAACAAGCGCGTCCAGTTCCTTTTTCCAGTCCATTGGCTTGGCTCCCCGGCACAATCTGCCAGCGGTGAGGGCGGGCGGTCAAATAAGTATATAGCGAAATTTCAGGATTTGTTGAAACTACCATTTTGAGTGAAATCGGCTTGCAGAAAGCTTAGGGGGCTTCCTGATGAATCAATCACGATAATCGGATGTTGCGCCTCCCCGCAACCACCGACGCTTGCGATAGCAAGCCGTTCAGAGCCCCGGCTTCCGAAAGGACGTCGGGGTTCTTTTTGCCCGCCGCAAACCGGAGGATCGCGGCTAGGTCGCCGCGCAGCACGATCGCGAGTTCCTCCGCTTCCGGCATCAGCGTCACCTGATCGACGAGGGTACGGAAAACCTCCGCTGCCTCCCCTTTGTCGTCGTCGCTTTGTAGACTTTCGTACAGCACGGCCACGGGCTGCCGATAGATCTCCGCCGGTTGGAATGTAGGAGAGGCGGCGGCTCTTCCGCCTTCGCGAGCTTCTCCCGTACTTCCACCTTTCTGGCCCCGAGCCGCTTCATGTCCTCGACAATGGCCTCGATCGGACCTCCAGCCTTGATGGCGGCCACCAGCTTTCCAAGTTCACGTTCAATGCGCGGAAGCTCGTTCCCCATCGCCGCAACGTCCGCTCCTCGGTTAATCCGCGGCCGGTTCACCTCGCGGGTAAACTCATCGCAGAACTCTTTGAACAGCTCTGGTTCCATCATGTGCGTGCGAAGGCCGCTCAACACAGAGGTCTCCAGCGCATCGCGCCGGATGTTCAAACGATTATTGCACGTTCCCTTGTTGCGAGCCGTTGCGCAGCCGAGGAGGTCCTTCGAAATCATCGTGTACCCGCCGCCGCAGCATCCGCACTTCACGAGGCCGGCGAGGAGGTATTTGGGCCGATGGCGCTCATTAAGCCTGTTCTCGCCAGGCGCTGAAGGCTCGTAGGCGAGCGTCTGCTGACGCGCCTTGACCGCATCCCACATTTCCTGATCGACAATGCGCAGCTCGGGGACTTCTTGGATTACCCATTCGGATTCAAGATTCAGCCGAGAAACGCGCTTTCCGGTATCAGGGTCTTTGAGATAGCGGAGCCGATTCCACACGAGGCGACCCACATAGAGCTCGTTGTTGAGGATACCAACGCCGCGCTTTGGGTTGCCGTGAATGGTCGATGGTGCCCATTCAGCGCCTTGCGGTCCAGGCACACCTTCGCGGTTCAGCTCGAATGCGATTGTGCGCGAGGACTTGCTGGCAAGGTAGTCCGCAAAGATACGGCGGACGACAGCCGCTTCGGCCTCGTTGACGGTGCGGTCACCACGGATCGGCTCGCCATTAGCGGCGAATTGCTTGACGACGTCATAACCGAAGCACAGCCCGCCGCCCGACTTGCCGTCCGCGAGGCGGCCGCGCAGACCTCGCCGCGTCTTGTCAGCGAGATCCTTCAGGAACAAGGCGTTCATCGTGCCCTTCAGCCCGACATGCAGATGTGTGACGTCTCCCTCCGAGAGTGTGACGATCCGTACCCGGGCGAAGGCCATGCGCTTAAAGAGCCCGGCAATGTCATCCTGATCGCGGCTGAGGCGGTCCATTGCCTCGGCAAGCACCACCGCAAACTTCCCGCGCGTGGCGTCGCTGATCAGTTCCTGATGCCTGGGCGAAGTAGCGATGCACCGGAGATCGCCCGGTCCGTGTAGCTGTCGACCACCGTCCAACCTTGCTTCTCGGCGTGGAGGCGGCAGAGCCGCAACTGATCTTCGATCGATGCGTCGCGCTGATTGTCGGACGAGTAGCGGGCGTAAAGTGCGATCTTCATGACGCCTCCTTAGTCCGGGAGACGGTCACGCTTCCGGCTGTCCGTTCCGGCCTTGATGAAATCACGCGCAGCTTGCCGGGCGAGCAGCCGCACCAAGGCGAGGATCAGGCTTGGATGCGACGAACGCAACCGTGGCTTCAGACGCCGCATCGACGACCACGCGAAGCTTTTCGGCTGTCATTCCTCTCTGTCGCGCCACCGCCGCGTCCTTGCCATCGGGCGGATCGCTCCGCATCTTGGTAAGGATGACGAATTGCTGTCCCAGGACAAGGCAAAACATCTCATAGAATCAATGTCTTGCATCGCATTCGCGCGTTGGTCCGAGATAGGCGGCGTAGCAGATCGAGATGTCGCGAAGTCGAGCGCACGAAAAACATTTTTGTGATGATCAGTCCAAACCGCCCTTCGCGCAATTGCGATGTCGCCCACAGCTTCACCCTCTTATCATCTCCGCCGCTGACCAACGCGAATGTGTCAGCAATCTTTGCGTCGATAGTCGGCACGACGCCAACGAAGGTGGAGAGAAGCGGTGCGCCGCGCCAGCGGCGTCCCAACTCTGATGCAGCTCAAGGGCCGTTTGCGGCGCCTCAAGCCACGCGACGTCCGAAACTCCTTCGGGGATCAGGGCGCATTCGTGCATGAGCGCGCCCCACCAGCCTTTGCCGCCAAGCAAAGAGCAGGTGCTGCTCGTGGTTGGTGGGTTGCGCGGGCACCGGGTCCATGAGCGGCTTGGCATTCAGGACGCCTTCGCGCGTTTCAATGAACAGCGTGTCGGGCGCAGGAAACATCGCGGCGACGATGGGCGAATGCGTGGTTACGATAGTTTGGTTGCACAATGCGTTGAGGCGGTTGACCAGACGCTTCTGCCTCGAAGGCTGTATGTGAAGTTCTGGCTCCTCGACGGCCAGCACGAAGGACTGCCCCGTTTCTGCGCGTGCCTTGCCGAATTGCATGAGCAACAGAAGGCTTTGCAGGGAGACGAGGCCAGTGCCCTGCCTCTGCGAGGGAAGGGTCGGCCCCGTTCCTTGCACGAAATGCGGTACGACGCTTTCCAGAACAGAATCGCTGTCGGTCGAGGTCAGGCGCAGTTGAAGTTTGGGCGTGCTCGCCATAAGTGCGCGCAGTTCGTCATTGGCCGCGCCGACAATCTCGGAAAGCCCCGGCTGATCTTGAGGCGCGTACCCTCCGGCGGCGTCCAGAGGCGCGCTCGCTCGGCGCGCACCGCCTTCGCCGGAATGTCCCCGCGCGTGGCCACCACGCGGCGAAACAATTCGGACGAGAAAGAAATCCAGCGATCCCATGTGCGCGAGGCCGGGACGAGAAAAAACCCCAGTTCTTGGAGCACCTTTGTGTGGATCGTCCGCAAGTGCGTGTCTTCCGCGAGCGGGTCGCCTAGCGTGGCCTCATCATCCACGAAGAAGCGGAGCGTTTCGGCCTCCAGCTCATCCAGATCGAACCGCGCGGCAAAGCCGATCTGCACGGCTAGTTCGGTGTGTTGCACGTCTAGGGCGGCACGAAGAGTCTTGGCGTTCGGGTCGAGCCATTTCTCTACGCCGCGCTCGGGGCTGAACCACGACGCATGATGATGCGGATCGTTGGGCGCGAAGCCCGTCACCGTGGCGATGCACAGGATGCGCGCGGTCTCGCTTGGCGAGCTACCGTGAAAATCATGCTCGGTAAGCCGACGAACGAGACGGTCGCGGCCAAAAAGCAGGGCCAACGCCTCAATGATGGTGGTTTTACCGCTATTGTTAGGACCAACCAGAACGGCGTGACGACCTAGCACGATATCCGCCGAACGAACTCCACGGAAACCGGAGATCTTCAGCCGGACGATATGCATGACAATGCCCGTCCGCCCTTCGACTCAGCCGGGCCCGCCACATTTGTCGGGTCGCCCCTCATGCTCATCTCCCCTCTTAACAACATAGGCATTGAATTTGTGCCGAACTATGCGGTTCCTAACCGCGTCTTGGTGAGCGCGCGCAATTCTGATACCGCCTCCAATGCACTCTCCGCCCAGCGGTCAAACTCCGCCTTGCTGCGTGCGCCATCTTCAAAACTCTCATTGTCACGAGCTAGACGTCGTAGAACGCGAACGAATTTCTGAAGGGTCGTGTCTCCCTCTTCATCGACAACCTCGAGGTATGAAGCCAACAGCTTGAGGCCCTCGATGGCGATCGGGAGACCGTCAGGATTATACTCCGTCGCGGTCGCTTCCAGATCCGTAAGGGCGCGCTCCCATCCCCTCACTGCATCCCGCTGGGCGCCCTCTCGGACGCTGCCGTGGACCAATGCATTCGCGAGCAAATGAAGCCGTTCGGGCGCTTGGTCCAGCCATCGATCGATAATCGGCATCGCAACCTGCGTCGGTGAGCGAGAATGCGTGCGCGCGTCCGCGGCAATCGTAGTGATCCGGCCGGGCAAAAATCCAAGTGCGGCGCAGATCTCCCACTGAAGATGACGCATCTCGGCAATGTTAATCGGCCACCATCGGGCAAATTCCTGCGCACGGTAGAATGCGATCACATCGACCGCACGCTGTGCACCCCCAAGCTCTCGACGCTTGAATTCCACCAAACAGAAGGATGCAAACTCTTCGTCCACGCCATCGGGTGTGAAATCTCGAAATGGATCAATCAACACCGCAAGCGCGCGTGTGCTCGCCTTCGTCTTGAGCAGCTTAATGACCCGATCCACCTGGTTGATTTTTCCGCCGTAACGGCGGAGGCGAGTGCCATGCACAAACGGCATCCGATGCTCCAGCCCGGATCGCTCGAGCTGCCACCACGAGACGAGCTCCTTCAGCCAACGTCGGCGCTCAGGTCCCTCCATCGGTTCCGGCAAGGGGTAGTTTGAGGGAAGCGGCAGTTCATCGTTTAGCCCTGCCGGCAAGTCGAGATGTACGATCAGCGTCCCGTTGGCGGCATCGTTTGCCGCCGCTTCGCAAACGCGGTCATAGACCTCATCCAGGTCGCTGCCTTGGATCAGTACAGGTGCTCCCGGAACGACATCTGTCGACCATATCCGACGGGCGATCGGCGGTGGATCGCGAGAGTCCACACCAGCGCGTGGAATGGCAATCGGTTCAATCGTCACCGCTGGGCTGTTAGGCATGCCGGTGATCGTGATCAAGCGCGCCGCGTCCGACTCGCGCCCAGGCTCAAAGGTTGCGCCGGAGATCACGAGAGTGCGGTGATCCTGATCGCCTTCCTGATTATAAATGTGCTCGAACTGGGCCGAATGCTCATGCTTGTGACCGTGGAGCACAATGGCGATCCCGCGATCTCGCAAAAAGGCTCGGACCTGCTCCAAATTGGATACGTCCGCAAACGGCTTCAACTCCTCACGCAAGCTTGGAGCGCGCAAATGGTGATGAAGTAGCGCGATCCGAAGTTGACGCCCCGCCGACGGCTGAGGTGTAGTCTCGATAAGCTCCCGCAGGATTTCCAATTGCTTGCCCGAGACACGCGCCATGTCGTAACGCGCCAGGTCATCGAGCTGGGCGCGGAGCTTGTCCGCTCTGGCGGCGTCGCCGGAAGCGGCGAGAGCCGGCAGATCGGCCCATACGCTTGCAAGAGGCTCCGGCAAGATCCGTGTGACGTGCGACCAGTTGCTCGTATTGATCGGAAAGATCGCCCAGAGCCCATCCCCGCCGACAAGCCGATGAGGCCCGCCATCGTTGCCCGCTGCGTCCACGCCATCAAGCCACGGCGTCACGCATCCCGCGTTTCGCCAGACTTCGCTGAAGGCCTCGTAGCGGGCCTTCGAGCTCGGTGGACTATCGCGAGGAACGTCGTGATTGCCTGGTATCGCGACGATGTTTGTGGGGGTCACGCCCAGCGGTCCAAAGTGGCGAAGAAGCAGATCGAAGAGAAACTGATGCCCGCCGGGCCGTCCCCGATCTTGCGCATCGCCCGAAAACAACACGCCATCCAACTTCGGTCCGCTTCGCTTCAGGCGCTCCGCCAGACGACTGCACATCAGCTCCAGCGCAGATTCGCGCGTCTCTTGCTCGATTGCAGGGATATCGACCTTGTGGTCGTCACGCTCGAAAGGTACCCCGGACAGCGCGAAATGGACATCGGTCAGATGGAGAAAAGTCGCGGAATTTGGCATGCTCATCTACAGTAAAGGGCTAGGAGCGATGGAGAGGATCCCGCGAACGGAACCGTGCGATGTGGAGCTTGGTGACCGGCATGAATGTCATCGGACATGGAATAGATATGGTTGAGGTCGCTGAGTTGCGGCGCTGGATCGAGGACCCCCGTGATCCTCTGATACCACGCTGTTTCGTTCCGGCCGAACTCGATGAGATCGGTGATGCGGCCGATCGGATCGAACGTTTGGCCGGACGGTTCGCCGCCAAGGAGGCTGTGCTCAAGGCGCTCGGCACGGGATTTGGCGCAGGAGTCGCATTCACCGATGTCGTGATTCACCGCGCGGCTGGCGCGGCGCCAACCGTGCGGCTCACCGGCGGCGCGGCGAAGGCTGCCGCGACGTTGGGGGTGACCGCGTGGTTGCTCAGCATCAGCCACGCCGGCGGAATGGCCATGGCGAGTGCTCTTGCGCTCGGCCCCGACGCTCAAGCTGACGGCTCCTGATCCCGGGATGGCCCTTGAAAGGTAATGCACCGGGCATCGAGATCGACAGAGATGCGCCCGCCACGCGCGGAGAGCACAGCCCGCCACACGTTGAAACCTTGCAGGATGGCCTGTTCCCACTCGCCGGTGGTGCATTGCCGCACCTCCAGGTAAGACGTCATGTCCTTGATCGTGCGCAGCAGCTGAAAATCGAGCGCCGCCACGCTCTCGAGGAAACGGTGACGACGCGCATACTCGAACGCCAGCGCCGCCACGCCCTCTTCAATGACAGCGGCGCGTCCGCCATCCTCTACTTCGTCGAGCAGCGGTCGACTTTTGCGCTTTCGTCGAAGCAAGGCACGGGTGATGGGCGACCAGCCCAAAACCGCGGCATAGGCGAAATGGAAGACGTCGTGAAATCGATAGCCATCAGGATCATAGGCATTGTCGGTGAGTTCCGCCCCGAACGGTCTGCCATCAATGACGACGCGTACCCGTTGGCGATCCTCACCTTCAATATCGACAAGCTCAACTTCAAATCGACGTGGCAGTCGCTCGTCTTCCGGGAGCCCTGCATCAAAGCTCAACGGTCCATTACGTTCGGTAGCCCAGCGCTGCTTGACCTTGGCCAAATTCGCGGCGGCGATGTCTGACAGCGAGAGATCGAACTTGCTTGCGACGTTGGCAAGGTACCAGAGCAGATCGCCCAGTTCCTCGGACACACGCTCCTTGAAAAGGCGATGCGCCTCACCATCACGCAGATGCTTCTTGTATTCACTCAGCAGTTGGCCGGTCTCACCCGCGAGACCGAGCATAGGGACGATCAGCGAGGCGGCATCGTCGTCGGTGCCGTCGCGCGCAGGTACGCGATCAGTACGCAGCGCCTCCTTCTGATAGCTGTCAAAATCCATGCACCTCTCCTTCGGCGTCATCCCGCAGCAGCGCGTTGCGACGCCGCAACACGAATCTTCTCATTGAGCTTCCACTTGGGGGGATAGAAGAGATCGATCGGCTCTGGGGTTGGCTCGAACTTTTGCTTGATGCGTACGCGGCCCGTTTTCCCCGCGACTTGCGGATGCGCCACACGGGCATACTTGTCGACCTCGCAAAACAAGTTCTGGCAGTCGATCAATTGCAGCCGGCGCCCCCAGAGCGATTGAAAGTCAAGACCAAGCCGCTCGAACTCCTGCTCCTGTAAGTCGGCCATCAGTCGGATGAGCTCTGGCTCGTTCAGGCCACCTGGATCGACGAAACATTTGCGCAGGCCGTCACGCGCGCCCGGTCCTGGCACGACAAAATCCATCTCGCTGAAATCGGTGAGCTCGCTGTAGTTGATGTCGGTGATGAACTGATAGGCAAGGAAGTCGCCGATCGTTGGATAGGCGCGCAGCTTCTCGAACCCCTCCTGCATGGTCCGCGTCTGCGCCAACTGCTCGGCTAGCCGGTCCGCCATCATGCGCTCAAGCAGCAACAGATGGTTCTGATGCTTGGCGGGTCGACCGAAGGTGCGACTGCCGGGCGGCATGATGTAGGCGGCCGAGTAGATACGCCGACCAGTCCGCATCGCTCGCATTAGAACCGCGTCATAGGCGGCGAACTGATAATCCTCGAAGGTGATGGGTCCGTGCGCTCGCTCCAAAAGCTCCCAGGTCTCGATCTTGTTGAACAGCTTGAACAACAGGATGCGGAAAAAGACTTCGCGCGGGGACTTGGGCAGGTCCTCGCGATAGATGACATGCCGGATCAGATATTGGCTGACGCGGTCGGATGCACGGTAGGCGTTCGTAAACTTGTAGATCGCCAGCACTGGATTGTCGGTCCACGGGTAGGTCTCGCCTCGTGTGCGGCGGAAAAACACCGCCTGCCGTTCGGCGGCGAAGCGCCAATAACTCTCATAGACCTCCGATACCTTGGCGGGGGCCAGATGACGCAGCACGATCGGTATTGGCGCCCCCGAAGGCTCGGGCGGCCGAGTGACGACCGGCAGATCCATCGGCAGTGATGCGGTGGCCGCGACTGGGCGGGATTTCGGGGGGCGGCCCCGCGGACGCTTGTGCGGGGCGTTCGAAGACTTCGGACTCAATGCGCCACTCCTGCCGTCGCAGCAGCGACAGACGGCCGCGCCGCCAGCGCGACAGACGGCTCGGTGAGGGCGTGGGCAGCCGCGACCAACGGCGCGAAGTCGGTATCGCTCTTGGTGATCCGCTCGAGCTTGGCGATTCCGACCATGACATTCAGGCGCGCCAGCGGCATGTCCATCTCATGAGCCATGAAAGCCCCGAGCTGGGCCAGGCCAAGATAGTTGCCATAGGCTTTGTCGAATATCTGCTGGGTGGCATAGAATGCGTTGGTGACGAGGCCGGCGGCGGTCGGCTCAAAACTCACCTGCTGCAAGCAGGGAAAGCCCAATTGCGCGCTGGCGACATGGTCGCGGCCTGGATCGAAGGTGGTCGCTTGAAGCATCGAACGGCGCACGCCCGTCCTCGAATTGAACTGAGACAAAATCCACTCCAGTTGATTGCCGTCACACGGGCCGCGCCCATACATCACCATGCGCTCGAAATATAGGCCGCGGCCATTAGCTTTACGGTTCATCGCCTGCCATCGCGGGAATGTCGCGCGATAGAGGGCAAAAAGGCGGGCCCGGTCGCCGCGCGACATCTCCCAGAGGCGCTGAGGGAAGATCGTGAACGCGACGTCGTCGACCACGAGCCGGCCCTTGCGCTTGAGCAGCCGGTCGAGGGCTTGGCGCAGTGCTGCATCTTCGGCGGCGACGCCGTTCGGCTCGAAGCCGCTCAGGCTCATCATTAACGGGGCGACCTCCGTGCCAGCGCCGTCGAGAACTTGCAATAACAGCCGCGCCCAACCACGCGACAAGTTGGTGTCGTCAATCACCACCGGCGGCGGCGGCACCAAAATCTTGGCTTTACTCATCCGGATCTTCCTCCAAGTGGCGATATTGAGCGAGACCGATGTAGCCGTACGACGGCTCGTTTTTCTGGACCGGGGCGACGCGCACGAAGACCGCCCAGGCACCAGCGCTGGCCTGGAAGATTCCTGGCTTTACCGCCCGGAACAGACGTCCGACCGCGAGATCGCGCTCGAACGCAAGCCCGCCGCCCGAAACCTCCGCACCCGCCGGCAGAAGAAGCAGCGTCCTGACCTCCGCGTCCAACGTGGGCGCGTTGCGATGACAATCGACAACGATTAACGGCTCCGGCGTCAACGCGCCGAGGATCTCCATGCGCAGAGCCTTGGGCGTGACACGTTGCAGAGCGGCGGCGCGGCCGCGCGACAACATGTTCACCCCGGCCGACAGGTGAGTGAGCAGCGTCGCGTATCCGACGCCGAACTCGCAGGCGATCGTGAAGATCTGCGCCGGTGTCGCCGTTTCCGGAGCCCACCCGCGAACCGCGAAGGCACGGCGCAGGCCAATGATCGGCATAAGGATGAAACCCGCGAAGGTATCGGCCAGAAACTCCTTTGGGTCCTCCCAGGGATTCGCCTTGGCGTCCTCGCGCAATTCGTCGATCGATGAGCCGTGACCGAACACATGATGGCCGAGCTCATGCGCGCAATTGTAGGCGCGCCGCGGCAGCGGCCGTCGCGCAGAGAGATGGATGCGCGGAAAGGCGCCGCGCTGATACATTCCCTCCATGTTGATGTTGTTGAAGCGCACCGCGACACTCAGCGTCTCGCATAGCCCGTAGATGCAAATCGGCCCGGCTTGGTCGAGCTTGGCCTTAGCGCGCGTGGCCGCGGCGGCCTGCATGGCCTGGGTCGCCAGGGCGCGGCGATTGAAGCTGAGCTTAGTGGTGCGCATCACATTCATCAGCGATCGCCCCCGTTCGCGGTGGAATCGCTGCGCATGGCGGCTAATAGCTTGAGCAGGCGTTCCAGATCGTCGGGCTTGAGTTTGGAGAGTTCCCGTGCGGCAAGCTCGAGCCGAGGGTCCTGGGCATCGAGCGTCTCGGGCGCTTCGCCGAGCAACCAGGCGACGCTGACGTCATAGATTTCGGCAAGCCGGGCGAGCTCGTCAGCCGATACGCGGCGGTTGCCGGATTCCATCTCGCTGACGGAGGGACGATGCAGGCCGAGCATCTTCGCGACGTGGCCTTGTGACAGGCCGGCCAGCTTGCGCGCTTCTTTCAGACGCTCGGCGATCTGCGACCGTTTGGCGGAATCGAGTTCGGTCATGCTGCCGCGGCTACCTTCTCGCTCTGCTTCTTGAGTAGATCGCAGACGAAGGCAGCGGTCTCGTCGATGGAGCGCGGAAGCTTGGTCGTCTCGTCGACGAAGATGTTCACGTCGTTTGGGATCGTCGCGCCGATCTCGGTGGCGAGAATTGTGGTCGCGACAGGCCAGACCTTGCTATCGAACTTCGGCAGGTTCTCGACGGGCTTGGTGCCGCCGCTGAGAGGCGGGCATTCGAGGCCGCTATCGGCCTGAATCTGGCCGAGGATGGCGATCAGCTTCTCTTTTAATGCGGCGGGATCCATGAGGCACCTCCTTCATCCGACGTGCGGTAAGATAATCTTACATATGCCGGACGTCAAGGACCCGACCCTGGCTTCGCGACTCGATTGCCGGATGGATCGAAGGCGTGTTTCTTCGTCAGGCTGTTGAAGGCGAGCATTCGCCAAGGATACGTTTACGGATCAATAACAATGCAAAAGATCTGTGTTCGATTCCTCTTGTTTGTGTTCAATGATCTGTCTACATATCATTCTATATCAAATGATCCGAGAGCGTATCATGACATCCATCCCAGACCCGCTTCTCCAAGAACTCGGTCTGCGCTTCCGAAAGGCCCGCATGGCTGCTGGCTTGTCTCAGGAGCAAATCGCTCTTCGCGCGAGCATCAGCAGACCCCGCTATCGCGACATCGAAACGGGAGCTGCGGCCGCCCGCGCAACGACACTCGTCAATGTCGCCCGCGCCCTTGGCATGGAAATGATGTTGATCCCGCAGGCTCTGGTGCCTGCCATTCAGTCGATGCTGCAGCCCGCGACCGACGATGATGATCGCCCCGCGTTCACGTCAGATGTCGAAGAGGAGTAACGGGCGTGAACCAGGCGGTCCTCGCGGCTGAACGCATCCAATCACTCGATATCTCATTGAACAATCTTCCCGTCGGCACCCTTGTCCGGACGCCGGGTGACTACAACGCGTTCAACCTCTTGCCCGACTACCGGAGCATGAACAACCCGCCGATCTTCAGCCTGTCGCTTCGCTCAGCCGATGGCGGCCTCCGGCGGGATCCCAAACCTATACGCGGGGCGCTACCTCCGTTCTTTGCGAACCTGCTACCCGAAGAGAAACTGCGCGAGGCGATGGAAAAGCACCACGCCGCGTCAGTCAGACCGGGAAACGACTTCGATCTCCTGGCCGCGCTTGGAACCAACCTGCCAGGAGCGGTGCGCGCGGTGCCAAGTGATGGCAGCCCCGTTCCAGCCGGCCCGGAGGCCGAAGGCAAGAAGAAAGCACGCTTTTCGCTCGCCGGTGTTCAGATGAAGCTTTCTGTAATGAAAAATACAGGAAAGGAGGGTGGTATCACGCTCGCCGTCGACGACAAGCAAGGGCAGTACATCGCAAAGTTTCCCTCCCTCACGCACATCGGACTCTCGGAAAACGAATTCGCGATTCTTGCCTTGGCAGAAGCGTTGGGGATGGAAGTGCCGGCACGCGAACTCGTCGATAAGACGGAGTTCGCAGGCATTCCGGAAGAGTTCAACACCATGTCCACCGGCAAGGTGCTGCTGGTCCGCCGCTTCGACCGCGGCGCTGACGGCGCGCGCGTGCATATGGAAGACTTCGCGCAGGTCTTCGGCCGCTATCCGTCCGAGAAATATACCGGTGCAGCGTACCACAATATCGCTGCAGCGCTCACCAGCGGCGTCTCCTTCGATTCGGCAATCGAGTTTGTTCGGCGTCTCGCACTCACCGCGATCACTGGAAACGGGGATATGCATCTCAAGAATTGGTCGCTGCTTTACCCCGGGGATGGCCGGACACCCACGCTGTCGCCTGTCTATGACGTGCTCTCAACAATTCCCTACATTCCGAAGGACGGGCTGGCCCTAAGCCTCGCCGGAGAAAAATCTTTCAAGGCGCTGACTCCAGAACGCTGGCGCAATTTCGCGAACCGCAGCCGTCTTCCGGAAGGAGCGGTGGTGACCGCCGTGGCCGATATCGCGGCTGCCGTGCGGGACAAGTGGTCAGTTCTTCCAGAGCGCGACGTTGTGCCTGCGCAGGTCCTCGCGCGGATCGACGCACATATCGCTGAAATGGCACCCATCCTTGACCCCTAAGATTAGCAGATCGTGAAATGCACATGTTCGACCCTGGCATCGTAAAAGAGACGTTTGACGAATGCGCTCCCTTACGGATTTCCTCGCTGGCCTTCCGGGCATCATGCCCATCAAGACGCGACGGCTCGTTCTCGAAGGTGACCTCCTGTCCGCCGCCGAGCGCAGCGACATTCGCTCGCGCGACAAGTCGTTTCTCGACCTCGTCTTGGAAGTCGGCCCCGATGCAGCGGCAGCAATCCTGGCCGCATACAAGGACGGGCGTCTGCCGATGAAGAAGGGTAAAAAGCTAGCGGATGCTCCGGCCGCGGAGGAATATCTGGCGCGCGCCGACGAGCTCAGGACGCAAATCGCGGAACGAGAACGACGAGAGCGCGCGGTCAAAGACCCTTCGTTGATTACAGAAAGCGATCTTACCAACCACCGCCTCATCGACAGTGTTTTTATCGCGAATATCGGAACCGGATCAGGCTCAATGGTGCTGGCGGGCACTACCGTGCAGAAGCACGTGATCGGCTATCGAAGCAACAGTGGGAAGAGTACGGGTTGGGCCGTACGGTTTGACTGGATCGGCTCCGATGGCCAGAAACGGCATTCCGAAACGATTCCACCCGAGGCCGACAATCGGCGCAACGATCCGGACCGAAACTGGGGTCTATACGAGTAGCTGCGAATCGTAAATCCGGTGCACAAGCAGGGCGCGCATCAGGTAGATAATTCCAAGGACGACGAAGAGGGCAGGAACCGCCATCATCTCGTCGATGAACGCGCGACTGAGGTGCCGGGAGCTCATCGTCCCTCGTTTGGCTATTGCGTCGATCTAAAGATCATCGGCGAGGAGCGAGCAGGCGGGCCTTGTTCGGCCGCTTAACTTTTCTCCTACCGGTTACCTCGGGCAATTTCGGTGGATTTTGGCGAGTCCCCGCACCGCGCTACCGGTACCGCCGTGGCAATAACAAGCGACGCCTTGACAAATGCCACCTGTCGGCCAATTGTTGCTGAAAAGGCAACGAGTTGTCCGCCTAGGCTCGCTTTGAGCCGGACCTCTTCAGGGAAGCTGGTGGCCGAGGAAAAGAGGGCGTGTGGAGGCGTCCTTCGTTCGCAATTAGTTGAGGTTTGCTCCGTTAATTTCGACGCTTCCGATCATCACAGTGGGAGAGGTTTACCGCCGAGCGGATAGAATGCCGGTGGATACAGACAGCGCGATGGCAATGATCAAGAAGACCAGTTCGCTGGCGACGCAGAGATTTGAAAACGCCGACACGGCTGCCGCGGGACGCATAGGCGCTCGCTTGCGGGCGAGCCGTCGGCAGAAGAATATGACCCTCGATGAACTAGCGGAGGCCACGGGCCTCAATAAGGGATTTCTCTCGCGGATCGAGAAGGACGCCAAAGCTCCATCGATTGCGACGGTCATGAAGTTGTCTCGTGCGCTGGACATTCCAGTCGCGCGCCTCTTCGGCGAGCAAGTTAGCGACGCAGACATTCATCTTGTTCGTACCGCAAACCATAAGCCTGAAGACGATCCGGTAAATGGGTATTCTTTCGTTCCGTTGTCCCCAGCAGGGAGCGATAGACGAAACGAAAGTTTTCTCATGACGCCGCCACGCCATTTTAGCGAAGCGACGCACGCTGAGCACGCAGGCGAGGAGATGCTCTACGTTCTTTCAGGACGGATCGAGGTCAAGTTCGTTGACAGAAGCGTCGCTATGTCGGCGGGTGACTACCTCCAGTTTCCCGGTCACCTTGTGCATCACGTGCGACGGATCGGTGCAAACGCAACCGTGCTCATCGTCATAAGTCGCGATTAGAGCAGCCGTTTTCTACCCGGCCCGACAGATTAGTCACGAGCCCTCTGCCAGTTCCTGAATGAGCCCTTGTCTCATTCACCGAGAGGTCATATACACGCCTTCGGGGCAATAAGTTGCCCAAGTAAAAAATAGTTGCCCGTGGGGAAGGAAGCGCGTGTCAGTCAACGCTATTTGTGTGTCCGGGGGTGAGCCAGCGAGCTCCTCGGCGATTGTGGCTGTCCCGGCGTCCCGAGGCTCGGCGGCCGACGCTTGGCAGCACACGCGTTTCATCGGCTGATCGACCGTCTAGGGCATAACAATGACCATTGGTCCTCGGAAACCTCCGCCGCAACATATAAAGCGGTTGCAGCGCGCGCTCGGCGGGCGAGCAGGGTGGAGCGGTTTCGTTCTCCAACTCCTGTTCGCCGCCATTCTGGGTTGGCTGGCTTATGAAATCATCGCTAACGTCCGGGCGAACCTGCAGACACAGCGGATCACCGCCGGATTCGATTTCCTGCAGACTAACGCCGGATTCGACGTCAATCAGACCCTGATCTCCTACTCGGGAAGAGACACCTACGCCCGTGTATTTCTGGTTGGTCTCCTCAATACTCTCTTGGTTTCCGTCATCGGCATCTTCTTCGCCACGGTGATTGGCTTCATTGTTGCGCTTGGCCGGCTATCGTCCAACTGGCTCTTGTCGAGAATCGCTGGGGCTTACGTCGAATTGGTGCGCAACCTGCCGCTGCTGTTTCAGATCCTGTTCTGGTATCTGGCAGTGCTCGCAGCGCTCCCAAATCCACGACAGAGCATCTCTCTCTTCAGCGTCGCTTTCCTCAACAATCGCGGCATTATCGTTCCGAGGCCGATCGGCGAACCTGGCATTGAACCGTTCGTCGGAGCAGTATTACTGGCTGTGGTCATCTCGTTTGGACTATGGCGCTACGCCCGGCGGCAGCTCTATCGACACGGTCGCGTGATCAAGGTCTGGCCCTACGCGCTAGTAGATCTGATCGGTTTGCCCCTGATCGCGGCGCTGGTGTTCGGCGCGCCGGTAACATTTGAAACTCCCGTACTCAGGGGATTTAATTTTGCAGGTGGCTCTCGCCTCATTCCGGAGTTCGTCGCATTGACGTTGGCCTTGGCGACCTACACGGCAGCATTCATTGCCGAGATCGTGCGCGCCGGCATACTGTCAGTGCACAAGGGACAGATGGAAGCTGGCGCTTCGCTTGGGCTGCAACGCGGCACCGCGCTGCGGCTGATCGTGATTCCGCAAGCACTCAGGGTAATCTTGCCACCGCTTACCAGCCAATATCTCAATCTGACTAAGAACTCTTCGCTAGCGGTCGCGATTGGCTATCCCGATCTATTCTCTGTGTTCGCCGGAACAACGCTAAGTCAGACCGGGCAAGCGATCGAGATCATCGGAATTACGATGGGGGTCTACCTTCTGATTTCGCTCGTCACCAGCGCGATCATGAACCTGTACGGCTGGCGGATCAGTAGGAGCACGGTCTGATGCGAGACGGCGAAGCGCTTTCCTTCGTACGGCAAAACCTGGTCCTTGAACGGTCCGCACCGGCAAAAGCCACCGGTTTTGCGGGCTTCTTGCGCCTACGTTTGTTCAATTCGGTGACCAACATTCTGGTCACGATCGTCTGCGCGCTTCTGCTGTGGGTGCTGCTAGTCCCCGCGGTCAAGTTCCTGCTGGTCAATGCTGTCTGGAGCGGCGCCGACCGTACTGCCTGTCTGACCGAAAATGCCGGACACGAACTAGGTGCGTGCTGGCCCTTCGTTCAGGCCAAATTCGGGCAATTCATATACGGCTTCTATCCGGCGCCTGAACGATGGCGGGTCAATCTGACCTTCATCCTTGCCGCAATGCTTCTGGTCCCGCTGCTGATCCCCCGACTGCCGGCCAAGGGGCTCAATGCAAGTCTATTTTTTTTGGCGTTCCCGGTCCTCGCCTTCTTCCTGCTGCATGGTGGCGGGCTCGAGGGGTTCGCCGTGAGCTGGATCTCGGCGCTGCTCTCCGACTTCAATAGCTCAATCGCAGAAGGTGGGCGGAAGCTCGCTGTTGTCGGAGAGACAGTTACGGTGATCGGCCCTCTTCTTTGGATGGTCGGCAAGTTGATCGTTGGAATCAGCACGGCGATCTCATGGGTGCTCGCTCCACTCGACTGGTTACGCGGCGAAATTCAATCGTCAGGACTGGCGGTATGGGTCGATTTTCTCCTGACCACCGTGATTGTCTCAGGGCTGACTTTTATTCTGGGCGGCGGCGCACGTGCGAGCTGGCGACCGCTGATCGGGAGCCTAGCGACCTTCGTTGTTGTCGGCCTCCTGATTGCTGTCATGGGCCTCGATCGCGGCGGGTTGCCAGTTGTTGACACTAGGCTGTGGGGTGGCCTCCTCATAACGCTTGTCGTGTCCGTAACCGGTATCGTCGCGTCGATGCCGATCGGCATTGGTCTGGCGCTCGGTCGGCGGTCGGCGATCCCGCTAATCCGAACTTTTTCGATCATCTTTATCGAGTTTTGGCGGGGCGTGCCGCTCATTACGGTGCTGTTTTTCGCGACTTACATGCTGCCGCTCTTCGTGCCGACCGGCTTCACGATTGACGGCCTAGTACGTGCGCTCATAGGAATTTCGCTGTTCGCGGGGGCCTACCAAGCGGAAGTAATTCGCGGCGGGCTAATGGCGATCCCACGCGGCCAGTCCGAGGCGGCGAGTGCGTTGGGCCTAACTTGGTGGAAGACGACTGCATTGATCGTCATGCCGCAGGCGTTGCGCCACGTCATTCCCGGTATCGTCAATAGCTTCATCGGGTTGTTCAAGGATACGTCACTGGTATCGATCGTAGCTCTTTTCGACTTGCTAGGTTCGCTGAGGGCGTCATTCAGCGATCCTCAATGGGCGACCCCCTCGACGTTGTTCACGGGTTTCGCCCTTACGGGCACGATCTACTTCGTTTTCTGTTTTGGAATGTCGCGTTACTCGCTGTTCGTCGAGCGCAGGTTGAACGCGCATCAGCGCAACTGAGGCAGCCTATGGCCACCGATCCCATCGTTAGAATTAACGACCTAAACAAATGGTACGGCGACTTCCACGTACTGCGAGACGTTAATCTCGACGTTGGAAAGGGGGAACGTATTGTGATCTGCGGTCCGTCGGGCTCCGGGAAGTCGACGCTAATCCGCTGCATCAACGCGCTGGAAGAATTCCAAGAGGGCGAAGTTGTCGTTGATGGCATCAAGCTTGGGCCGAACCTGAAGCACATTGACGCGGTCAGGCGGGAAGTGGGCATGGTTTTCCAAAGCTTCAACCTGTTTCCGCATCTCACCGTGCTGGAAAATTGTACGCTGGCACCGATCTGGGTGCGTAACATTCCGAAGAAGGATGCCGAAGCAGCCGCAATGAGATTTCTGGAGCGGGTCAAGATCCCCCACCAGGCCAACAAGTTTCCAGGGCAAATGTCCGGCGGCCAGCAGCAGCGCGTAGCAATTGCGCGCGCGCTCACCATGAACCCCAAGGTGATGCTTTTTGACGAACCGACCTCAGCGCTCGATCCCGAGATGGTCAAGGAAGTGCTAGACACCATGGTTGATCTAGCCAAAGAGGGCATGACCATGCTGGTCGTGACCCACGAAATGGGATTTGCCCGCGAGGTCGCCAACCGTGTGGTGTTCATGGATGCTGGTCAGATCATCGAATCCAACGCTCCGCAGGAATTTTTTGCTGCCCCGCAGCATGCGCGCTCAAAGCTGTTCCTGAGCCAGATCTTACGACACTAGCTGCTTGCGCTCAGGCAGGCGGGGAGACGCAGAACCTTCATCAGAAGCTGACCGTGGGGCGCTGCTGATTTCGCGCCACTCCGGCCGAATGCGCTGGCGCAATCCGTTTCCAGCATGGCCAGTAAGAGCTGATGCTCGGCCCGAGTCCTCGATCGCCGAAATAGTAAGTCGGTGCTTGTGGAAAAAACAGGCTTGTCGCGCCGACGGCCGGTTTTCTGGGGCGAGGCCGCTAGAGCCGGTTCAGCGCTTGCCTCAGATCGGCCAGGAGGTCGGACTCGTCTTCGAGCCCGACCGAAAGTCGGATCAGATCTTCCCCAACGCCGCCCTGCAGATGAGCCTCGGGGCGAACGGTCTGCCGTGCTCGGACAATGCTTGCGGGGTGAGAGACAAGCGTCTCCACGTCGCCAAGGCTGACGGCGAGAGTTATCAGTTCGAGTTTGTCCATCATGTTCCTCGCTGCGTCGAACCCGCCGTGCAGGCCGAATGACAACATACCAGACCCACCTGACATCTGCTTTCTTGCGATCGCGTGCCTTGGATGCGATGCGAGGAAAGGGTAGTTCACCCAGGAAACCGCAGGATGCTCGTCGAGCATACGAGCAATCGCAAGCGCGTTGGCGCCATGTCGCTCCATTCGCAGAGGCAATGTCTTCAACCCTCTCAGCACCAGCGACGACGCCATCGGGGAAAGGGCCGCGCCAGTGATGAAGCGTAAGCCCTGGCTGTGAATCTTGTCGATGAGTTCTGCTTTCCCCAGGAGTGCGCCGCCCAGGACGTCTCCATGACCGTTGATGTACTTGGTCAGAGAATGCAGGACGATATCGGCACCGTGCGCCAGAGGACGCTGCAAGGCCGGGGAGGCGAAGGTCCCGTCGACGAGGACCAGAAGCCCCGCGCGATGGGCCCGCGCGGCGATGGCGCCAATATCGAGGACGTCTCCTGTTGGATTGATGGGCGTTTCAAAATATACAGCCCGGCTGCGAGGCGTGACGACGGCATCCAAATTGGCTGGGTCGCTGAGGTCGGCCGGAACAACTTTCACCCCGAATCGCGGCAAGCCCTGCTCGGACATGGCCATAGTGTTGGAGTACAGCGTGCGGTGGACGATCAATTCGTCGCCCTGCGATAGCAGCGATAACGTCAAAGCTCCCACGGCAGCCATGCCAGAGGCCAATACTACTGCGGCCTCGGCTCCCTCCAAGTTGGCGAGGCGAGTCTGCAACAACTCGGTCGTCGGGTTGTGTTCCCGAGCGTAGAGCTTGCCTCCGAGAGCCGCGGCCGCGTCGACGTCGGCCACGCTTTTGAAGCCATAAGTTGAGGTGAAGTAGACCGGGTGAGACACCGCGCGATGATGGTCGGCCGGATCATATGCGTAGTGAATCGCTCGCGTCGCGAACCCCAGTTCCGAGGGATGATCCGGCGATGTCGCGACCGTTTGGGCAGATTTGGAAGCGGACATTCGAAAAATCTCCTTCGGCGGGCGGCTTCTGGCTCTGTGCGCGTCTTGAAGCAAACCGGCTGCATTGCAGTTTCGATTGACTCCACTCTGCCTATAGGGCAACAAGTTGTCCATAAGAAATATCTGAACCGGAGGAATGCAAATGCGTTGGAGGTCCAGCCGCCTGGCTGTGGTCGTTCAGTCGACCCTAATCTTCATGATGTGTCTCCTGTCAGGAGGGCATGAGGCGCAGGCTCAGTCGCCCACTACTCTGGACAAAGTGAAGGCGAGAGGACGTCTCGAGTGTGGTGTCTCCCAAGGCGTGCCTGGCTTCTCAGCCCCTGACAGCGCGGGCAATTGGACCGGTCTTGACGTCGATTTCTGCCGCGCAATCGCGGCCGCTATCTTCAATGATCCGACAAAAGTAACAATGACGGCGTTGTCAGCAACGGACCGCTTTACGGCTCTCCAGTCCGGCCTGATTGACGTGCTTTCTCGAAACACGACCTGGACTTTGCAGCGCGATACGGCGCTGGGCTTCAATTTCGCAGCGATTACCTATTTTGATGGCCAAGGTTTCATGGTCAAGCAATCGCTCAACGTCAAGAATTTGGCGGAGCTCTCAGATGCCTCGATCTGCATCACCGCCGGCACTACCCACGAGCAAAATGTTGCAGATTACTTCCGCGCGCACAAAATGAAATTCGAGCCGGTCGTATTTGGGACGGTCGACGAGGCGGTCAAGGCCTATGACAGCGGACGCTGCGATGTCTTGACGGTGGATGCATCGGCGCTCAGCGCTTTGAGAACCAAAATGCAAAAACCCAATGAGCATGTCGTTTTACCTGAGATCATTTCCAAGGAGCCGCTCGGTCCGGCGGTCCGGCAAGGCGACGACCAGTGGCTCGATCTCGTCAGGTGGACACATTTCGCAATGGTGACTGCTGAAGAGCTCGATATCAACAAGGCGACTGTCGACGAAATGATGAAATCGGATCGGCCAGAGATTCGGCGCGTCCTCGGCCTGGACAACACGCTCGGCCAGAGTCTGGGCCTGACCAATGATTGGGTCGCTAGGATCGTCCGCCACGTCGGCAACTATGGAGAGGTGTTCGATCGCAACGTGGGACCGGCGACACCGCTCAAGATTTCGCGTGGGCTCAATGCGCTATGGACCAACGGGGGCTTGCAGTACGCTCCGCCAATTCGTTGATATCGGGTCTTGGATCCCCTGTGGGAAGAGACCCCGCAGGGGATGGCGCGCACGCTGTTGACGCTCCGATCGCTGATTAGTCGCCAGAGTTTCGCTGAGGCTCGTATCGGATATGGAAAATGCCGACCGCCAACTACGATACTTTGTGAAGATTGCGGAGCTAAAGTCCTTGTCGCGCGCGGCCGATTCTCTCGATCTCACGCAGTCAGGCATTAGTCGCCAGCTTGCTTCGCTCGAAGCATATGTCGGCAAACCGTTATTTTCTCGCACCGGAAGAGGGGTTGAGCTGACGAGAGCCGGCGATAAGTTATTCGACATCGCAAAAGCCGCCTACGCAAACATAGATGATGCGCTCGAATCCGTGCGTGACAAAGAAGGCGTGACGCAGGGACACATTAGGATCGCCGTCATCCACACTCTGAGTTACTACTTCATGTCCGATGTCGTTGCCGAATTCATGGTGCAGAGGGAGAGCGTCAATCTTTCACTGATTAGCCGGAGTTCGCCGGAGGTTGTGGCGTTGGTCGAGAGCGGTAAGGCCGACATTGGTTTCGTCTACGATTCAGCGGTCGATTCCGCGCAACTTCGGGCAACTCCGCTGTTCGAAGACGAGATGTGCGTCATCGCACGCAAGGACAGCCTATGGCCGGACGAAATCGATCTCACGACGTCGCGACATAAGCTGGTGGGATTTCCGCCTCACTACGCCTTGCGAAAGATGCTGCAGAGCGGCGGCCTTACTCCAGAATTTGTTGCTGAGGCAGATACGATCGATGCGATGCTGAAGCTGGTCTCTTCGGGCATCGGCGCTTGTGTGCTGCCAACTCGAATTCCAGGCAGGCTACTCGTCGATTATGGCCTTAAGAAGCTTAGGATCGTTCGACCGACGTTGCGTCGCCGAGTCGTTGCAATCGTGCGCGACCACAAGCATTGCCCTCCGCTGGCACAGGAAGTGGTGAAGATCGCGCTCGCAAAGGTGCGATAGCGCCCCACCATTTGTGCTGCAGCACCAGCTGAATGGCGATTGAGCCATGCCTAACTCGTCGATTTAGGGAGACTAATGTGAATTCCTCCGCCAACAAAGAGCTTCTAACCTCGAGCATCGACGTTGATCCGATCGAGACAGACGATTGGCTGCGGTCGCTGGAGTCAGTCGCACGTCAAAATGACGGTCGGAGAGCGCGCTTTCTGCTCAATGCGCTTGATCGCCGCGCCAAAGAAATCGGCATTGTCGAGGATAGTCTTCCCTATTCACCTTACCGGAACACAATCGAGCTGGAGAAACAGCCGCCGTTCCCAGGTGATCTGGCGATGGAGGAGCGCATCACCTCGATCATTCGCTGGAACGCACTGGCGATGGTTGTGCGCGCGAACCGCGCTTATGGCGAACTCGGTGGACATGTAGCTAGCTATGCGTCCGCCGCTGAAATCTTCGAGCTGGGCTTTAATCACTTCTTTCGTGCGCCTGGGGAGGCGGATGGTGGTGATCTCGTCTTCTTCCAGCCCCATTCGGCTCCTGGCGTCTATGCCCGCGCCTTTCTCGAGGGACGGTTGAACGAAGACAGCCTCGCGCACTACCGGCAGGAGCTGTCGGGCAATGGCCTGTGTTCCTATCCGCATCCCTGGCTGATGCCAGAGTTCTGGCAATTCCCCACGGGGTCGATGGGGATCGGCCCAATCAGCGCGATCTATCAGGCGCGCTTCATGCGTTACATGCGTAATCGAAAGTTGCACGACACCGACGGCCAGCATGTCTGGGGAGTATTTGGCGATGGTGAGATGGATGAGCCGGAATCTGTCGCGGCACTATCGTTGGCTGCGCGGGAGAATCTCGACAATCTGACGTTCATCGTAAACTGCAACTTGCAACGGCTCGATGGGCCTGTGCGAGGGAACGGTCAAATCATTCAGGAACTGGAGAGTCTCTTCAGGGGAGCGGGCTGGAACGTCATCAAGGTGCTGTGGGGCTCCGAATGGGATCCGATCTTTGCCCGCGACACCTCGCACAGCTTGTTGCGACGATTTGCGGAGACGACCGACGGCAAGTACCAGACGCTCGGCGCCAAGGACGGCGCCTATAACCTTGCGCATTTCTTCGACGGAGATCCGGAGGTGCGCAAGCTCGTCGCACATTTGTCCGACAAGGATATCGACCTGCTCAAGCGGGGCGGTCACGATTTCCGCAAGCTCTACGCGGCGTTCCTTGCGGCGAGGAACACCAAGGGGCGTCCTACAGTCATTCTTGCAAAGACAAAAAAGGGCTACGGCATGGGCGGGGCAGGCGAGTCCCGCATGACCGCGCATCAGGCCAAGAAGCTCGATGTCGACGCGCTGCTCGCGTTTCGGGACAAGTTCTCGCTACCACTAACCAACGCGCAAGTCGAAAACCTCGAGTTCTATCGCCCCGCCGAAGGGTCGGCGGAGCTGGAATATCTGCATGCGCGCCGCCGCGCTTTGGGCGGCTACCTGCCGGCGCGTCGCAGAGGCGCGCAGCCTGTATCCGTGCCAGGCTTGGCGAGCTACGGCGAGTTTGCACTCAAGGCCGATGGCAAGGAGATGTCGACCACCGTCGCGATGGTGCGACTGTTCAGCAATCTACTGAAGAGCAAGGACTTCGGCTCGAAGATCGTCCCGATCGTCGCCGACGAGGCCCGCACCTTCGGCATGGACAATCTCTTTCGCCAGGTCGGCATCTATTCCCCGGTCGGTCAGCTCTATGAGCCGGAGGATGCCGGTTCGATGCTCTACTACAAGGAAGCCGTCGACGGGCAGCTCCTGGAGGAGGGGATTACCGAGGCTGGAGCGATCTCGTCCTGGGTGGCGGCCGCGACGTCCTACAGCGTTCACGGCAAGCCAATGCTGCCGTTTTACATCTATTATTCGATGTTCGGCTTCCAGCGCATCGGCGACCTGATCTGGGCGGCGGCCGACCAGCGTGCGCGTGGCTTCCTCATCGGAGCCACCGCTGGAAGGACCACGCTCGGCGGTGAGGGCCTGCAGCACCAGGATGGCAGCAGTCATCTGGTGGCGGCGACGGTACCGAACTGCAGGGCCTACGACCCTGCCTACGCTTACGAAGTGGCGACGATTGTCGATCATGGTGCCCGACAAATGATGGAGCAGGGCGCCGACGAGTTCTTCTACATCACAGCCATGAACGAGAGCTATGCTCAACCGTCCATGCCGAAGGACGTCACCGAAGGCATCATCAAGGGCCTGTATTCACTGATGGGACCACAGGCCGGTCGCGCCAGTGTGCGGCTGCTTGGATCGGGGGCGATCCTTCCTGAAGTTGTGGCCGCGGCTGGGCTGCTCTTGACCGACTGGGGCATCGAAGCGGAGGTGCTAAGCGCAACTAGCTTCAGTGAACTAGCCCGCGACGCCCGAGAGATCGAGCGGCGCCGCATGCTCAGCGGCGACACGGAAGCACTCAGCCACGTCGAGCGCCTGCTCCCGGGCGATGCTCCGATCGTGGCAGCGACTGACTATGTTCGTGCCTATCCTCAATTGATCGCCTCCTATGTCGGAGGTCCGTTCGTCGCCCTCGGCACCGACGGCTTCGGCCGAAGCGATACACGGTCGGCTCTGCGAGCCTTTTTCGAGGTCGACCGCAAGCATGTCGTCCTTGCCGCTCTGTATACCTTGGCGCGCAAAGGCAAGATTGCACAGGACATAGTCGCAAGCGCGGCCAGGAAGTATGGGCTTGGAACTGTTTCAACGGCTCCTTGGCTTTGCTGACGGCCAGCAGCAGCCAATTCGCGACAACAGTGACCGGATTTACTGGAGAACTCCCTTTGGCTTCATTTCAAACCGTCGAGTTGCCTTCCATCGGCGACTACAAGGACGTCCCGGTCGTCGGGATATTGGTTAAGCCGGGCGACGTCGTTCGTCTCGACGAACCGTTGCTCGTACTCGAATCCGACAAGGCGACGATGGAAGTGCCGTCTCCCTATGCTGGCCGGATTATCGAACTGAAGGTCGAGATTGGCCACAACGTCTCCGAGGGCGTGCCGATCGCCGTCATCGAGGTTACGGACTCGGCTTCGGTTTCGACAGCGGCTGCAGCCAAAGCTGAGGTCTCGGTCCCGGCCTCCACGCCCACACTCCCGGTAGCTGTACCTTCTCGACAGGTTCCCGCCTCGACCTCCGAGCAGGGCGACGGCGGTGAAGATAGCGCCGGCGCGCATGCCACGCCGTCGATCAGAGCATTCGCGCGGGAACTCGGAGTCAACCTTGTCGACGTAAAGGCGAGCGGGCCAAAGGGCAGGGTCTTGCGCGAGGATGTGCTTGCCTTTGTCAAATCCCGAATGGCTGCGTCCGCGCATGCGGGCGCGACCGGATTCTCGCTTCCGCCCGCGCCATCCTACGATTTTGGGAAGTATGGGCAGGTGGAGCGGATTCCGCTTTCACGCATCCAACGCATCTCCGGCACCGCGCTGCACCGGAATTGGCTGACCATCCCTCATGTCACCAATTTCGACAACGCCGATGTCACTGAACTCGAAGCCTTCCGTCTAGCGATCAACGCGGAAAAGCGCGAACCGTTGGTGAAGCTCACTATGGTCGCATTCCTCATTAAAGCCGCGGCAATCGCTTTGGCTGCGCATCCGCGCTTCAATGCCTCGCTCGAAGGCGAAGCAGTTATCCAGAAGAAATACGTCCATATTGGCTTTGCGGTCGATACGCCTAACGGCCTGCTAGTGCCCGTCGTCCGTGACTGCGATCGCAAGGGGCTTCTGGATATCAGCGCCGAAATGGCCGCGTTGTCGGAGAAAGCCAGGCAAGGAAAGCTGCAGCCCCGCGAAATGGAAGGCGGCTGCTTCTCAATCTCGTCTTTGGGCGGAATCGGCGGATCAGGTTTCACCCCGATCATCAATGCTCCAGAGGTGGCCATTCTTGGTGCAGCTCGCTCACAGATGGAGCCGCGCTGGGATGGAAACGCCTTTCAGCCTCGCCTGATCATGCCTCTCAGCTTGTCCTGGGACCACCGCGTGGTCGACGGCGTCGCTGCAGCCCGATTCCTCGGTTCTATAGCGGTGGTCCTGAGCGATCTGCGCCGTGCAATGCTCTAAGGAAACGCCATGGCCAAGATTGAACTGACCGTTCCCGACATCGGAGATTTCCACGACGTTCCGGTCGCCGAAATCTTCGTCCAGATTGGGGACAACATCAGCATCGAGCAACCGGTAGCGTCGATCGAGAGCGACAAGGCGACGATGGATATTCCGTCTCCCGTGACCGGGAAAATCGTGTCCCTGAACATCTCGGTTGGCGACCGCGTGTCGACTGGTAGCCTGCTTGGCCTGATCGAAACCGATGCCGCGGATGCGCCAGGCAGGGTGCACAGCGAAAGCGCGGCCATCAATTCGGTTCCAGAGGTACCCTCCAGATCGACGGTCGCACCATCGAGCGGTGACTTCGATCTCGTTGTCATCGGAGGCGGGCCGGGCGGGTACTCTGCGGCTTTCAGGGCGGCCGACCTTGGTCTAAAGGTTGCGCTGGTCGAAACCAGAGCGCAGCTCGGCGGCGTCTGCCTGAACGTTGGCTGCATCCCCTCGAAGGCCTTGCTGCATGTTGCAGCGGTCAAGGAAGAGGCGAGCCGCCTCGCCAAACATGGCGTCACGTTTAGCCCGCCGCAGATTGATCTCAGTGCGCTCCGTGACTTCAAGAACTCAACCGTGAAGAGGCTCACCGACGGGCTCGATTTCATGGCGAAGATGAGGAAAGTACAGCGCTTTTCGGGAATCGGAAGATTCACAGGTCCGAACCTGGTGGAAGTAGCGCGATCGAGCGGCGGAACGCTAACCCTGCAGTTCAAGTCGTGCATCATTGCGGCAGGTTCTTCGCCGATCGCGTTGTCACACTTGCCTGACGACCCGCGGATTGTCGACTCGACTGGCGCGCTGGAACTACCGTTTATCCCGGACCGGATGTTGATTGTTGGCGGTGGTATCATTGGTCTCGAGATGGCCACCGTGTACAGCGCGCTCGGAGCCCAGGTCGATGTCGTCGAACAGGCGGATCTCATTCTGAACGGTGTCGATCGCGACCTTGTAGCAATCTGGATGAAACATAATGCCGGGCGATTCGGCCGCATCATGACTGGGACGCGCCTGGAGGCGATTTCCGCCACGACAAACAAGCTGACGGCTCGCTTCAGTGGTCAAAGCGCTGCCAGCGAATATGACCTCGTTCTCCAAGCGGCCGGCCGGCGACCAAATGGTGCAAGCCTGTCGCTCGAGGCCGCCGGTCTGACCGCAAACAACGGCTTCATTAGGGTAGATCGGCAGATGCGGACAGACGTCGCGCATATCTTTGCGATCGGCGATATCGTCGGTCAACCCATGCTGGCGCACAAGGCGGTGCACGAGGCGCACGTGGCTGCGGAGGTTGCTGCTGGGCACAAGGCAGCATTCGACGCGGCGGTCATTCCGTCCGTAGCCTATCTCGACCCGGAGATCGCCTGGGTCGGGGTGACGGAGGAGTTGGCGAAGGCCAGTGGCCTAGCAATCGAAGTCGCCAAGTTTCCATGGAGCGCCTCTGGTCGGGCCATCGCCAATTCCGCCGATTTTGGGATGACAAAGTTGATCTTTGCAAAGGAAACCGGCCGAATTGTCGGCGGCGCCATCATAGGCCCGAGCGCAGGTGATATGATTGGAGAAATCTGCTTGGCGATCGAGATGGGGGCTGATGCCGTCGATATCGGTCGAACGATACACCCACATCCAACGCTTGGCGAAAGCATCGGGATGGCAGCAGAGATCGCAAAGGGGGTCTGTACCGACATGCCGCCAAAGGCGCGCGTTTAGCATTGAGGCTATTGCGGGGGACAAGATCGAGAGCCGGCAGGCAGACGTCGACCCGTCTTGTCCTCGCGATCGAGCGCGGCCACATGTGAGCTGGATCAGCTCAGGCTCAATGCCAAGCAACTCATCTCAGATATGACGCGCGGTTCATGGCACGCTTGCCTCTCCTGCGACATGCTCTCCTCTTGATGCGGGATCATCGGGCTTCCCGCGAAATGCAGGAGAAGAGAGATGAAGGCGGAGCTGCGGGCAAAGGAATACTTCGACGACCGCGCCACCCGGGAAATGGCTGAGCATCTCAAGGGTGCGAAGCGCAGCGACAAGGAGACGTTGTCGTACGCGTGCCGGATCTTGGCCATGACCGGTCAGGAAGCGGGGCTCGCGGGCCAGATCAGCTTTCGCTCCGAACGCCCTAATGCCTACTGGACATTGCGGTTTGGTTTGGGCTTCGACGAGGCAACCCCGGACGACTTCATCGAGGTCGACCGGGATCTCAATACGCTCACCGGCGCAGGCATGGCGAACCCGGCCACGCGCTTTCATCTCTGGGTCTACGACGCAAGACCCGATGTAAAGTCGTTGATCCATACACACTCGCCGTGGGCATCGGCGCTGGCCGCGGCGCGTCAACCGCTGGTAATCGCGCAGATGGATATGACGCCGTTGCACGATGACTGTGCGTTTCTTGGCGAGTGGCCTGGTGTTCCGATCGCCGACCAGGAAGGCGTTCTCATCTCGGAAGCGCTCGGTGGAAAGCGCGCGATCATCCTGGCTCATCACGGCTACCTCACCGCCGGCGCGTCGATCGAAGAGGCGACATATCTGTCGGTCTACCTCGAGCGCGCCGCCCGGATGCAGATTCGCGCACAGGCGTTCGGTCCGCTGACGCCTGTCGATGATGCCCTTGCGAAGGAAGCGCACGACTATCTCCTGAAGCCGTCCATCGTCAACGCGACCTTTGACTACTGGTGCCGGCAAACCCATTCGGCCGGTCTGGCCGCGAAGTAGCCAGCCGCCGAAGCGACCTCCTTGCGTGAGTCTTGGTAATCAACGGAAGGGGCCTGTCCAGCGGGCCCCTCGCTGTCAAAAATGAAAATTGGAGAGGGGACGACCATGAAATCTGCCGAACAGGCGGGGCGCCGTCGCTATGTGATCGCCGGTCTCGCCAGCATGATGGGAACGACGATCGAGTGGTATGATTTCTTCCTGTACGGAACAGCGGCCGCACTCATCTTCAATAAGATCTTCTTTCCGAGCTTCGATCCCGTTGCAGGGACGATGGCCGCATTTGCGACCTACTCGGTCGGGTTCTTCGCGCGACCTCTAGGGGGGATCGTCTTCGGTCATTTCGGTGACCGGATTGGGCGGAAATCAATGCTGCTCATCACATTGATGTTGATGGGCATACCGACGATGGTTATCGGCACCATCCCTTCCTACGAGAGTATCGGTTACTGGGCTGCCGTGTTGCTGGTGGCTATGCGATTTCTTCAGGGCGTAGCTGTTGGCGGGGAGTGGGGTGGCGCGGTCTTGATGGCGGTCGAACACGCTCCCGATGACAAGAAGGGCTTGTTCGGCAGCCTGCCGCAAGCTGGTGTGGCTCCTGGTCTCATTCTGTCGTCCTTGGCCATGAGCATGGTGGCGACTCTTCCCGAGAAGGACATGCTGAGTTGGGGGTGGCGCCTGCCGTTTCTTGCTAGCGTGGTTCTACTAGCTGTCGGCTGGTTCATTCGGGTCAACGTTGCCGAATCCCCCGATTTCGAAAGAGTGAAGGACAAGGGCGACCACGTTAAGGTCCCGATCGCAGAGGTGTGCCGAAGTTATCCGCGGGAGGTGTTACTGGCGATCGGCGCGCGGTTCGCGGAGGCGACCTGGTTTTATACTGTTTCGAGCTTTTCGCTCGCCTACGCGGTAGGTACGCTGAGCATCCCACGAACAGCGATCCTAGATGCAACGATCTGGGGCGCCGCTGTCGTACTGTTTACTATGCCGCTGTTTGGATTGCTCGGCGATCGTATCGGCCACAAGCACGTCTTCATGATTGGCACGGTCGGTATCGTGATCGCGGCCCCGATCTTCTTCAACCTCCTAGGCAGCAAGGAGGCATTCTGGATCAACGTCGCGATGATCATGGCCATCGGGCTCGTCTATGGCTGCCTGTATGCGCCGGAAGGCTCGTTGTTCTCCTCGCAGTTCCCACCGGAAGTCCGCTACACCGGCATATCCCTAGCGGTGCAGGTCTCCGGGGCGCTCGGAGGTGGCCTTGCTCCAATTGTTGCGACTTGGCTTTTGGCGCGAAATGGGGGGGATCCACAGTACGTCGTGTGGTATCTCACGGCGCTTGCGGCTATCGCCCTCCTGTGCGCGTGGCGTATGCGTGCTGCGGCAGTTTTTGTTGCCCAGGAGCCGGCAGGCAAGACGAGCGCAGCTTCTAACGTTTCCGCGAGCGTGGCATCATGAACAAGATCGATTACTATTTTTGGATGAACTCGGACTGGGCCTATCTCGGTGCAGACCGACTCGAGCAAATTGCGACCAAATATCAGTTGAAGATCCGCTACATGCCGGTCGATCTTCCCGACGTTTACCGACGGACGGGCGGACAATTGTTGAGCAATCGGGCGCCCGAACGCCAGGCCTATCGGATCGTCGAACTGAAGCGTTGGTGCAAAAAGCTCGGCATCCACGTCAATTCAACGCCGAAGTTTATGTGTCCGAATGCCGACGCGGCGTCGCGGATCGTGATCGCCGCAGATCGCATGGAGCTTGCCGTCGTGCCGCTCTACAAGGCCATCCTGCGTGCGGAATGGTGCGAGGAACGCGACATCTCCGACCTCGCCGAGCTACGGCGCATTCTGATCGCGGAGCGACTCGACGCGGACCGGCTGCTGGCGGCTGCCGATGCTCCCGAGATCGAAGGGATCTATCGACGATTCACGGACGAAGCCGTAATCGCTGGCGTATTCGGCTCGCCATCCTACGTTTTCAACGGTGAGCTGTTTTGGGGGCAGGACCGGCTCGACATGCTCGAGGATGCAATCAAGAGCGTAGCTAGGCGGTGACGATATCGGCCAAACGCCGAGCGTAGCAGGATAGTTGTCATTCACTGTTTCGGCCCCCTCCCGGGCCGGACCACGGGGCCTTTCTTAAGTGCCCTTGAGACTTGCCCGGCACATGATTGGCCGGGCATTTTTTCGAAATCATTCCGGACACGATGGCATCCGGTCTATGGCTTTTGAATCTTAAGAGCCCGCGTTGGAGCCAAGAAGGCCGGCTCTAACCTGTTCTAAGTCGCAAATTCGTGTGTGTCGGTCGCGCTGGAATCAAGCTGACCGAGTAGACCATGGATATCGCCCAAGACCCACAGGTCGGAAACCTTGCCCCCGCGGAAAGTGAATATGGGGGCGCCGAACCACCAGACATGACGTCCCGTGGGAGCACGCCCGAACATTGGCTTGCGGTGAATGCCGTGAAACCGGAGCTTGCCCGAAACGCGATTGCCTTCCTCGAGCAGCATGAGAATGTCGGACGTGTACCGGTCGAGCGAGCTGGTTACCCATCCAACATAGTCGGCGAATTGTGCGTGGCCAACCAGCACCGGGCCGAGCGAGCCGCGGAAGGTGAAATCTGCATGGAAGATGTCGGGGATCAGGGTGAGATCAGCGTGATCCCACATATCCTTGTAGAACTTGCGGACCAGTTCCTTTTGTGGTGTGAGCTTGTTTGGATCGAGCTCCATCGAAGGTTCTAGTCCGGCAGGCGCGGCGATCATGGTCTAGTCCTCTTCCACGAAAGCTTCCTCGCGGGTCTTGCGGAACGAAGGCAAAAGCACGAGCAGTAGCGCGATCAGAGAGATGATTAGCATCGTTACGCTGATAGGGCTCTTCACGAAAACCAGAGGGTCGCCGCGCGACAGGGTCAGAGATCTCCTCAAGTTCTCCTCCATCATCGGGCCGAGGATGAAGCCGAGCAGCATGGGCGCGGGTTCGCATTTGAGCTTGGCGAACACGTAGCCGAGCAGGCCGAAGATGGCCATGAGATAGACGTCGAAAGAGGTATTGTTCAGGCTGAACACGCCGATGGCGCAGAAAACCATGATACCTGGAAACAGGACGTGGTAGGGAATCGTCAGCATTTTCGCCCACATGCCGACGAGCGGCAGATTAAGCAGGATGAGGAAGAAGTTTCCGATCCACATCGAGGCGATGACACCCCAGAACAAGGCGGGCTGCTGCGTCATGACCGCGGGCCCGGGCTGAATGCCTTGAATGATCAGAGCGCCGATCATTAGAGCCATCACCGGGTTTGAAGGAATCCCGAGCGTAAGCATCGGAATGAAGGAGGTCTGCGCGCCGGCATTGTTGGCTGATTCCGGTGCCGCCACCCCCTCGATCGCGCCCTTGCCGAATTCCGACGGCCGCCGCGAAATCTTCTTTTCGACGGAGTAGGCGGCAAAGGAAGAGAGCATGGCTCCCCCGCCGGGCAGAATGCCGAGCGCCGAACCCAGGGCAGTCCCGCGCAGGATCGGCCCGACGATTCGTCGCCAGTCTTCGCGGTTTGGCATCAGATTCGTGACCTTGCTGACAAAGACGGAGCGATCACTTTCATTCTCGAGATTGCGGATGATCTCGCCGACGCCGAACATACCCATGGCGACGGTGACGAAACCGATCCCGTCGGCGAGCTCGGGGATACCGAAGGTAAAGCGCTGCACGGCCGAGTTCGCATCAGTCCCGACGACGCCAAGCAAGAGGCCGAACACGATCATGCCGAATGCCCGCAGCAGCGATCCATGTGCGAGCACGACCGAGGCACTCAAGCCCAGTACCATCAGGGAGAAGTATTCCGGCGGCCCGAACTTCAGGGCGATCTGTGCCAACGGCGGAGCCGCGAGAGCAAGGAGGAGGGTGGAAACGGTACCGGCGAAGAAGGAGCCGATCGCGGCGGTGGCGAGCGCGACACCAGCGCGGCCATTTCGGGCCATCGCGTAACCATCCAGAGCCGTGATGACAGAGGACGATTCTCCGGGCAGGTTGATCAGGATCGCTGTCGTTGAACCGCCATACTGGGCACCATAGTAGATGCCTGAGAGCATGATGAGTGCTGAGACCGGTGGCAAGCCGAATGTCGCCGGCAGCAACATCGCGATCGTGGCGACCGGTCCAAGCCCGGGTAGCACGCCGATCAAAGTTCCCAGGAAGACGCCGATCAGGCAGTAGCCAAGATTAAGAAATGTTCCGGCCGTCTGAAAACCGAGCAGAAGGTTGGAGAGAATATCCATCGCGCCAGCCCCCTAGTCGATAAACCATGATCCGACCATCGGCATAGGCACGCCGAGGCCGTAGACGAATACCAGCGCACAGAAGACCGAAAGTACGGCGGCCATGATCAGCCCCTGCTTCCATGTAAACTTCACGCTGGCATAAGCGCTGACGAGGGTGATCGTGGACACTGCGACGACGATGCCTGCCCGCTCGATGAGAGCGCCGAAGAGGAGCGAGCCAAGGGTGACAACGAGCGAGCCCTTGACTGAGAATCCCCCGATCTTGTCGCCTGCGACGGCGAAAGACCGCAGCAGTGCGATCAAGCCGATCGCTGCCAACGCGACCGAAAGTACAACCGGAAAGAAACTCGGTCCCATGCGCAGGGGAGAGCCGAAATCGTAATTGCGGCCAATCCAGAGAAATGCTGAGGCGACCGCGACAAACAGGAGGCCCGACCAGAAGTCGGCCGGATTTCGAACACTCAAACGCATCGGTGGCCTCCCCTTCGTGTTTACTTGTTGACGTCGACGACGGTACGGCCGCGCACTTGGCCACTCATGAGTTGACCGGCGGAAGCCACAACTTCGTCTAGTCCGATATCGTGCGCGGTCTGCTCGAGATCCGACGCAGTCAACAGCGAGGCGAGGCGGTCCCAGGCCTCTACGCGTTCGGCCTTCGGCCGCGTCACGCTGTTGATCCCGAACAACGCGACTCCACGAAGGATGAATGGCGCGACGCTGGCGTGCAGATCGAGCCCTTGCGCCATGCCGCAGGCCGCGACAGCGCCGTCAGCCTTGGTGCTGGCGCAGACGTTGGCCAGTGTATGGCTGCCGACCGAATCGACGGCGGCGATCCACCGCTCCTTCTGCAGAGCCTTGCCAGGCTCCGACAGCGAGGCCCGGTCGATTATTTCAGCGGCTCCGAGAGCCTCAAGATAAGGCCGCTCTTCTGGCCGACCGGTCGATGCGACGACACGGAAGCCGAGCTTCTTGAGCAGCATGATCGCGATGCTGCCAACCCCTCCGCCGGCACCAGTCACCAGCACGTCGCCACTGCCGGGGCGGACGCCGTGCCTTTCGAGCGCCATGATGCAAAGCATCGCTGTATAACCGGCGGTGCCGATGATCATTGCGCGGCGCGACGGCATCGAGGCCGGCAACTTGATCAGCCAGTCGCCCTTCACCTTCGCCTGTTGCGCCAGCCCGCCCCAGTGCTGCTCGCCGACACCCCAGCCGTTCAGAACCACGCGGTCCCCAGGAGCGAATGCGGGGTCGGAGCTCGACCTCACCACGCCGGCGAAATCGATGCCCGGCACCATGGGGAAAGACCTTACGACCGGTCCCTTGCCGGTAATCGCAAGGCCGTCCTTGTAGTTCAGCGTGCTGTATTCGACATCAACCACGACGTCGCCTTCGGGGAGCCGGCTCTCGGGGAGCTCGGCTACTTTGGCCCGGTATCCCTGTTCGTCCTTTTCGATCAGTACAGCTCTAAACACCTGAGATACTCCCCTCTAAGCCTTGTTCTTCCGGCCAGGCCGCGATTGTTCCGGACGCGGCAAGCCGGCCATGAATCCTGCAATGAATGTGTCAAGCGGTGCGCCATTCTTGACGAGACGTGCGCGCATTACGGCGCCTTCCCAGCCAATCCAAAAGAACTCGGCCAGGGCTTCACAGTCCGCGGACACCTCGATCTCACCAGCGTCGCGCGCGAGCTCCAGGCAGCGCGCCACCTTGCGCTGCCAGCCCCGCACGATCCCGTTCAGGTCGGCGCGGTAGCTATCAGGGAGCGCCTCGACCTCCTGGCTCAGATTTCCGACCAGGCAGCCGCGCGTGTATTGGTACTTCGCCATTCCCGCCTTAGCGTCTTCGACGAAGGCACGCATCCGCTCGGAGGGCGCCAGTCTGTCATTGGTCAGGGCCCGATCGAGCTTTCGGCAGAAGAATGCGTCGTAGGCCTTCATGACTTCTCGGCCGAAGTCCGCCTTGCTGGCAAAGTAGTGATAGAACGAGCCTTTCGGCACCGTCGCCCGGCGCAACAGCGCATCGAGGCCAGTTGCCGCGAACCCTTGTTCCGTGAGCACTTCCATGCCGCAGCGTATGAGGACGTCGCGCGTCGCGGCGAAGCCGAGATCGCGCCGTTCAGTGCCCGCAATTCTCCGGGGAGCGTCGTGGTTCTTCGTCATGTGTCCCTACTAGACCGATCGTCTAGAAACACAGTCAACCTCGACTGACAACAGAAAAGCCGCAGAAAACACGCTAAAACGTCCTTGCAGTGCAGCAATGTGCCGAACATTTAAGGGAATGATGGTAGAATCAGCAGAGATTGCTTCAGAATTGTGCTTCCGCCTTGCAGGCGTATCGGCGAGTGTTATACAAGCCATTTCGGTTTCGTACTTGACACAATGTGTCCTTTGCTTCGATTGTGAGCCCATCTTTTGAGAGGGTGATCCATGATCCAGTTCTCCAGAAAATCCCTGTTGCTTGCCGCCGTCGCTCTGTGCCTCGGCTTCGCCGCCGCGCCGTCAGTGGCGGCCGACGTTTATCCGTCGAAGCCAATCAAGCTCATCGTCGGCTTTCCGCCCGGCGGTCCCACCGACATCATCGGTCGTGTGATCGGACAGCAGCTATCGAAGGAGTTGGGGCAACCCGTCGTGATCGAGAACAACGGTGGTGCAGCCGGTCTCATTGGTGCGAACAACGTCGCCAAGGCAAAGCCGGACGGATATACGCTGCTGGTCTCAGTTGAATCGTCGAATACGCGGGCTCTCGCGCTCAATCCATCCGTCCCATACGACCAGGAGAAGAGCTTCACCTACATCCGCAAGGTCGCGAAGCAGCGCAATCTTGTCGTGGTCAATCCGAGCCTTCCGGTCTCGTCCGTCTCGGAGCTCATTGCTTATCTGAAAGCGCATCCCGGCGAAGTGAACTTCGGCGGCACCTTTGGCGCGACGTCGCATATTGCTGGCACGCTGTTCGACAAGGCTAACGGCACCAAGATGACCTTCATCAATTACTCCGGCGGCGGTCAACCGATCGTTGATACCATTGCGAACGTCGTCCAGGTCGGTTTCTTCACTGAAGCGACGGTCGCGCAGCACATCAAGGCCAAAACACTCAAGGCAATTGCAGTTGCATCCAGCGAACGGTCGCCGGCTTTCCCGGATCTGCCGACCGTGGAGCAGGGCGGTGCCAAGCCGCTCGACGTGTCGCCGTGGTTCGGTATCGCAGGGCCGGCAAAGCTGCCTCCAGATGTCGTCGCCAAGATTGGCGCGGCGTTGGACAAGACTGCCGACGACAAGGAATTTCTGGCGCAGCTCGAGACCCTTGGCGCGTTTCCGATTCATGGCTCTACAACTGAAAGCGTTACAGGCGATATCGGGCGCGAAGTCGCGTTCTGGAACGATTGGGCCAAGGAAATGGGCAGCCTGCTTGCGCGCTAACTGCGGGATCTGATCGGAGCATCGATGCCGGACTTCTATCATCAGTACGACGAGCTTCTCTCCAGCGATGAGAGGCGTCATGTCGATGAAACGCGCGAGTTCTGTGCAGGCGCGTTCTCCGACGCCGTTCTTGCGGCACACCTTGCAGGTGAGGCGCTACCCGCAAGATGGATTGCGGCGTGGGCCGCAACCGGCAAGCTGGGTCTACAAGCGAAGCGGGACCATGGCGGCTTCGAGGCGTCCTACTTGTGCAAGATCCGCGTTGCTCAGGAGATGGCGCGCCATGGGTTTGCGGCGGCATTCTGCTTGAACCATCACCAGGGCGGAGTGACTCGCCTGTCGCAGACGGGCACGTCGGCGCAGATTGAGGAGTTGCTGCCGTCCGCGTTGCAGGGCGAGATGCTTTTGACCACCGCCATGAGCGAGCCCGGCGGCGGCAGCGACGTGTCCGCCCTGACCACGACGGCGACACCGGTCGCGGGTGGTTGGTCGCTGAACGGGACCAAAGCCTGGCTTACCAACGGCATGATGGTCGGCGGCCTCATTGCGCTCGCACGCGTGCCGGATGGCGCCGGCAACGCTGACATCGCAAGCTTCTATGTGCCGCTGGGCGAGGCGGCGACCGTCCGCCGGCAAGAGATCATCGTTCCCGGCGCGCGTTCGTTCCGCCTTGCTGAGATTACCTTCAGTGACCACTTCGTGCCGGAGTGGGGCCTGATCGCCTCGCCTGGTGCAGCGCTCAAGGCCTCGATGACCTCCGTCAATGCCGCCCGCGTGCATGTTGGCGCTATGGCCATCTCGACGCTTCATGCGGCGCTTTGCGAGGCTGTGTCTTATTGCGAAGGGCGCCACGCGTTCGGAAAGCCGCTCGTCGCCCATCAAGGCCTGCGATGGGAGCTCGCGGAGGTATCCATTCGGCTCGAAGCCGCGAACGCGCTGGTGTTTCGCGCCGCCGAGCAGATCCAGGTAGGTGGAAATCCGGTAGCCCTCGCGGCACAGGCCAAGAAGTTTGCCGTCGATACCTCCATCTGGGGAATCGACCAGTGCATGCGGGTCGTAGGTGCGACCGGAGCAAGCGCGACGCATCGCCTCAACATGCATCTCGCGGAGGTTCGCATGGCGGCCTATGCCGACGGCACGAATGAGATGCTGCTCGATCGGATCGGACGGGGGCTTCCCTCCGACTATCGCGGCTGAATGAAATCGGATTTTCGCGGAAGGAATAAATGCGCAACGTAATTGTCAGGGATGCCGGGGCGGCCGTGGAAGGCATCAAGGACGGGCACACCGTCATGGTTGGCGGCTTCGGCGGCGCAGGTCTGCCGAAAGGTGTGATCACGGCGGTGCTCGACAAGGGCGTTCGTGACCTCGTTGTTATTTCGAACAACGCGGGCTCGTCCGACGACGACCTGTCGCTCTGGTTCGGCGCCAAGATCGTCCGCAAGATCATCTGCTCCTATCCGCGGAGCGCGCAGCAATTCGCGGAGCAGTATCGTGCCGGCACGGTGGAGCTCGAGCTCGTTCCACAAGGCACGTTGGTTGAACGTATACGGGCCGGTGGCGCCGGCCTAGGGGGCTTTCTTTCGCCGGTAGGCGTCGGAACGGTGTTCGCCGATGGTAAGGAAAAGGTCACCGTGCAGGGCCGCGAGTTCCTTCTCGAGCTACCGCTGCGCGCGAACTTCACCTTCATCAAGGGGCATTTGGCCGATAGTCTCGGCAACATCACCTACAACAAGAGCGCACGTAACCATTGCGCGGTGATGGCTACTGCGGGCGATACCGTCGCGGTCGAGGTTGATCGCATCGTCGAAGTCGGCGAACTCGATCCGGAGACCATCGTCACGCCCTGCGTATTCGTTGATCGCGTTTTCACAAGGAGTCTGTGATGAAGCCGCTTTCCCGCGACGCACTTGCCCGCATGGTGGCGCTGCATCTTCCGAACGAGGGCTTCGTTAATCTCGGCATCGGTGCGCCGACGCAGGTCGCCGACTATCTGCCGTCGGGATCTGGCGTGATGCTTCATAGCGAGAATGGTGTTCTCAATGTCGGACCCAAGCCGCCAGAGGGGCAGGAGGATTGGGACCTGATCAATGCTGGAAAGATGCCGATCTCGCTCAAGCGGGGTGGATCGTATTTCGATTCCAGCCTTTCGTTTGCAATGATGCGCGGAGGTCATCTCGACGTTGCCGTTCTCGGTGCCTTCCAGGTCTCCCGGGAAGGCGATCTCGCCAATTGGACCACTGGCGATAACGGATCGCCGCCCGGCATCGGGGGCGCCATTGACCTTGCGGTCGGCGCGAAATCGATCTGGGTGATGATGGACCACACGACCAGGGATGGCCGCCCGCGGATTGTCGAGCGCTGTGGCTACCCGCTCACTGCGCGAAAAGTCGTTACGCGCATTTTCACCAATCTGGCGATTCTCGACGTGACCGACAACGGCCTCTCGGTAGATGCGCTGATCGAGGACATGACGGTCGCGGGGTTGCAGGCTCTTACCGAAGCACCGCTGTTGGCGCCCGCCGAGGTCCGCATAATCAAGCAGGATGGAACTGTCCTTGCATGACCTATCGTATTGCCGAGCTGATTGCGGATAGCCTCATCGCCCACGGTGTCGACCGTGCCTTCGGCGTTCCTGGCGAAAGCTTTTTGCCGCTGCTGGATGCGTTGCACGACAGGAGCCAAATCGACCTCGTGACTTGCCGTCATGAGGGCAGTGCGAGCCTTGCTGCCGTCGCCGATGCCAAGCTCACCGGTCGTGCTGGCCTGGTGTTGGCTAGTCGCGGGCCGGGCGCGTTCAATGCCGCGATAGGCCTGCATGTGGCGGAGCAGGAGGCGATTCCCCTGGTGATGCTGGTCGGTCAGGTGGACCGGCCCAACCTCGATCGCGATGCGGTGCAGGAGATCGACTGTGGCCGCTCGTTCGGAGGGCTTCTGAAATGGGCTGTTCGACTGAGCTCTGCGGCATTGGTGCCGGAGATGATGGCTCGCGCATTCGCGGTGGCGCAGTCCGGCACGCCCGGGCCGGTCGCCATCGAACTTCCCGAAGATCTTCTGGCTGATTCAGCGGAGGGCCTCCTCGTCAGAACGCACGGAGCCGTGCTGCCCGAGCCCGGTGCAGGGGCAATTGAGAAGGCCGGCGCGATGCTTGCCGCTGCGCAGACGCCAATTCTGCTCGTGGGCGGCGAGTGCCGGACAACGGCATTTCGGCAGGATCTGATCGCGTTGAGCGAAAAGTGGAACGTGCCGGTCGTCGCCACCGCCAAGATGCAAGACCAGTTTCCCAACGATCATGCTCTCTGGGCAGGCCAACTCGGCTTCTTCACTTCGCTCGCGCATGTAAAGCTGTTCGAGCGCGCTGATCTGATCGTTGCGCTCGGCAGTCGCCTCGGGGACCTTTCCTCGCTTGGATTTGCATTTCCTCGACAAGCCGCACCACGCCAGCCTCTCGTGCAGGTCTATCCCGACCCCGGCGCGATCGGGACACGCTTTCAAACCGATCTTGCGATCGTCTCCAGCGGGCACGCCTTCGTGCGTGCAATGCTTGCCGTGCCGGCCGCACCCCAGGAGCGGATCGGCTGGCGCCAGGAGATAGCCGCCGCACGGAGTGCGACGCATGGCTGGCCGCAATCAGGCGTGCCTTCGACGGACGTTTTCGGCCATGCTATCGCAGCGATCGCTTCCCACCTTCGGCCGGACGGAGTGGTCACGACGGACTCGGGCAATTTCGCGGCATGGGTCCACCGCATCTTCAGCCTTCAGCCGTCCGCGCGGCTGCTCGGTTCGGCATGCGGCGCGATGGGCAGCGGCGTTCCGTCCGGGCTCGCGGCAAGCCTCCGGTATCCCGACCGCCAGGTCGTTGCGTTCTGCGGAGACGGCGGTTTCCTGATGACAGGTAACGAGCTCGCAACGGCGGTTGCGCGAGGAGCCGATCTGAAGATCGTAATCTCAAACAACAGCTCGTATCGGACCATTCGTTCGCATCAGGAGAGAACGTTTCCGAATCGGCCGTACGGCACTGATTTGTCAAACCCCGATTTTGTGGCCTTGGCGCGTGCCTACGGGGCGGCGGGATACTGCATTTCCGGGGCGCAGGTTGTCGAGGCAACCGTGAAGGAAGCCATGTCGATGAAAGGGCCCGTCCTGATCGAGGTGAAGTCCGAAGTGCATCACTCTCCCGACAAATCGATCGCGGCAGCCTTACGCTGACCCGGAGCCGAAACAAAGAAAGCGCATGGATACCGAAAGTAGACAAATGGACGGCATCGTATCCGAAAGACCGCAAGTCGCCACGTCGTGGCAAGGCGTCGTGCGCTTCCTGCACAAGACGCCGCGCGCATTTCTCCCGATGCGCTCTTTCTCCGAGCTCCAACTGATTGCGGGTCGGGGCATCGAAGGTGATCGATACCTGATTGGACAGGAAACCGGATTCTATTCGTACAAGCCGGAGGAAGGGCGGCAGATTACCCTGTTCGAAATGGAGACCATCGCGGCACTCCGGCGCGACCACGGTATCGAACTCTTACCGGACGAGCATCGGCGCAATGTCACGGTGGAAGGCGTGCCGGTCAATCATCTCGTTGGCAGACGCTTTAGGCTCGGCGAGGCGATCGTAGAGGCGACACGCCTGTCCACGCCGTGCCGGCATATCGAAGAAATTCTTGGCAAAGCCGTATTCGACCCGCTGATCAACCGCTCTGGATTGAATTGCAAGATCATTGCCGGTGGGACACTGCGCGTGGGCGATATCGTAAGGCCCCTGTAATGGGGAGGCCCATCAAGACTGTCTCGACCGTCGTTTCGCAGGTCGAGGATCTCGGCAATGATACCAAGCGTTTCACGCTGATGGATCAGGACGGCTGGGACCTTCCGCCCTTCAAGCCTGGGGCGCATATCGATGTGCACCTTGAGCCTGGTCTGGTGCGCACTTACTCGCTTTGCAACGAACCCGAAGACAACACGCGTTACGTCATCGCGGTGAAGAGAGAAAGAGATGGCCGCGGCGGCTCGAAGTTCTTGCACGATCGCGTGCGGACCGGACACCGAATTGGCGCCTCGCTGCCGCGCGGCGGCATCGGGCTAAGCACAAACGGAATGAACGTGTTCGTCGCTGGCGGCATCGGCGTGACGCCGTTCATCTCCGCCATCCGGCACCTTCAGCGGCACGGACAGACGAACTATCGGCTGCATTGGGCTAGCCGTGGCCAGCCGGTTCTTGGCGACATGATCGGTCCGGCGATTGAGGCCGGCCATGTCCGACTGTACGATACGACCATGGAGGCGAAGCCAGCGATCGCCGCGTTAGTCGACGAGTTCGCTGCCACTGGCTTCGCGGCCTGTTGCGGACCTGAGCCGATGCTCGAGGACTTCGAAGCCGCCGTTGAGGCGTGGCCGACGGAACGCAAGCATGTCGAGATGTTCACTCCGCCGAAGCGGATCGTCCAGAGCGACGTGCCACCCTATGAACTCGTTCTGCGGGCCAGCAAGAAGACGGCAACAGTGATGCCCGAAGTTGGCTTGCTCGGAACGCTAGAGGCGATGGGCGTCGATGTGCCGGTGTCGTGCGGCGGCGGCATCTGCGGTGCCTGCCGGACGCGGTGGATCGAAGGGCCGCCGATTCACAGGGATCGCGTTCTTTCGCCGGCCGAGCGGCAAAACGAACTCATCGTCTGTGTAGGAGATTGTGCAGGGCCAAAACTGGTGCTGGACCTTTGACAGCCTTGCGGAAGGTGATACCGGGTCCCAACAACAGAAGGGGTCGGTGTTGATCTGGGCCTGAATATCACCCAGATTGGGGGCAAGCGTATCGCATGCTCTGTTTCGCCGATTCGATCGATATGACCCTTAACCTGAAATTTCTCCGCGTTCAAAGCGGGATGACCCTCGAGCAACTGGCGGCCGATTCGGGGCTGACGAGGAGTTATCTGTCCAAGCTAGAGCGCGGTCTTTCGTCACCGTCAATTGGTTCTGCGCTCAAGATAGCGGAAGCGCTGGGCACTTCCCTTGACCGCTTGTACGGAGAACATGACGACGAGGACCCCGTTGCTGTCGTGCGTGCAAAGAACGGTAAGCCAGGGGATACCACGACGTATTTGTCTCTGGTTGCCGGGCTGGCACCGGACCGCATCATGCGTGCCTTCATTGTCCGGCCCACGAAAACAGCGAAGCGGGGGCGGATCATGAGTCATCACGAAGGTGAGGAAATCCTCTTCATCCTGACCGGCAAAATCGAACTTCTTATCGGAAAGCGAAAGGAGGTTCTTTATCCGGGCGACTGCGTGCAATTCAATTCAACCATTCCGCACAAGTTGACCGCTCTCACGTCGGAGGCCGCGTCCGCATTGGTGGTGATCGCTACTAAGGAGACCTGAGCGTCGGGAAGCAATGTTGCCCGATGACTTCCTGGCGATTTGTCGACGAGGTGCAGAACGATGAAGCTTTACGATACGCAGCGATCGGGGAACGCTTGGAAGGTCCGACTTCTAGCTGGCCTCCTTAATAGACCTCTCCAGAGAGTCACGCTGTCGATCGATCGGGGCAATCTTGGCGATCCGGAGTTTCTCAAGCGTAGTCCACTTGGCATGGTGCCGACCTTGGAGCTCGATGATGGACGTACCATCAGCGAATCCATTGCGATCTTGCAGTTTCTAGCTCACGGTACGCATTGGTGGCCGATCTCCGCTGTTGATCAAGCATTTGTCCTGATGTGGATGTCGTTCGAGCAATCTCAGCACATGCATCCGTTGGCGCAATTGCGACTGCATCTGAGCCTTCGTCGCGACCGCAAAGTTGGTGACGAAGACATGGTTCGTTTCAAGGCCGAAGCGGAGCGCGCGTTGCGCTTGTTGGACGGTCAGCTCGCAAGGCAAGGGTCTTCGGGTTGGGTAGCCACACTAGCTCATCCAAGTATCGCCGATGTGGCCCTTTATCCGTACACTCGCCTGGCGAACATGAGTGGGATCGATTTGCGGGCGTTCCAGAATCTATTGCCTTGGCTGGCGCGAATGGAGAGCTTGCCCGGATATCAGCCTTTATTTCCCGGGCGCCCTGAACTCAATTTCGCGACGGTCGAGCTGGAACACGAGGCGAAATGAAGTATCTCTGTGCAAAGAGCAGGTACGATACTTTCGTTCCTGCTGCAAAGTTGCCAACTGTTGCATCCAGTTGACGATCGCTAGCTCGTACGACGGGCGAACAGCAGAGTAGCTCCGAGGCCGCACATGACCGCGCCCGATACCTGTCTGGTTTTGATGATCAATGACTGCCGCTTTGCGAAGCCGTCCCGTGCTTTCGCAGCCCAATAGGTCACGATCAAGTCTACGCTGGTGTTAAGTGCAACCGAGATCAGCCCCAGCGTGATGAACTGTGCGGCGACGTTTGCGGATGGGTCGATGAACTGAGGGATGAACGCGAGGAAAAATGCGGCGGTCTTGGGATTTAGTGCTTCGACGACGATGCCCTCGCGAAAGGCCCGGTGCGCTCCGGTGGTGTGAACGTCAGTCGGCTCAACAACACGTGCTTCGCGCCATGTTTTGATCCCCAGCCAGACGAGATACAGGCCTCCTACTATCTTGAGCAACGTGAAAGCCTCTGCGCTCGCCATGACGAGCGCGGACAGGCCCGCGGCGCCAGCCAACACGTGCACAAGCCCGCCGAAGCCCAGGCCGACGCTCGAGGCCAAGCCTTCGTCCCTGCCTCCCGCAAGTGTCCGCGCGACAATGTAGAAGATACCCGGTCCCGGCGTGATTGCCACAAGCAGCGCGGCTGCCAAGAACAAGAGGAAAGTCGGGTATGCGAACATTGCTTTGCCTTTCATTGCGGCTCCAAGCTGCGTCGGCTCATGCCAGCATTGGGAGAAGAGCAGCTTCCGGAGCGTTATCATCTGCTGTTGCCGTTTCGCGGCATTTTACTGTCGATTTGATATGGGACAACTCCTCTTTCGATTGTGCCTACGTCGAGTGGGTGTCCGATCGGAGGTAACGCCCGGTGACGACAATCCTTGCGTTCGCAGGCCCTGCATCCCGGACCGATGAGATCGACGGCATCGCGGTCGTCGAGGTCCAAGCCCTTCGAGTAGACCGTCTCGTTTGCATAGGCAATTTCGCACCCGAGCCCGACCGCAACAGCGCGCGGGCGGCTAAGGTAGGAGCCTGCCGAAAGGCTCACGGTTCGAGCTACAGAAAGATACCTGGTCCCGTCCGGCGTGGCGGCCAACTGAACCAGAATGTGGCCGGGATGTGAAAACGATTGGTGAACGTTCCAGAGGGGGCAGGGACCTCCGAAGCGGGCGAACTGGAAGCGGGTAGCGCTGCTGCGCTTTAGCACATTTCCGGCAATGTCGATCTTCAGGAAATAGAACGGAATTCCAGGAGAGTTCCGACGTTGAAGGGTGCTTAAGCGGTGGCAGACCTGTTCAAAGCTCGTGCCGAAGCGGCGCTGAAGGCGTTCGATGTCATACCGAGCCTCACGCGCGGTATTGAGGAAGGCCTCGTACGGCATGACCAGTGCGCCGGCAAAGTAATTGGCGAGGGCGACGCGTGCCAGCGATGCGGCTTCTGTGTTGCTCAATCGTGCCTGTTTGATCTGGCGCTCGATGCTCTCTCGCTCTTCCAGGAGGCCGATCACGTGAGCAACCCAGAACAGCCGGCTCTCTACGGGGGCATCTGCAGATAGAAAGAGTGTCTTGGCGTTGTTGTCGAGCCGCCAGATCATGCCCTCGCCAAGATCCTCCAGGGCGTATTCCGTCCTGATCCCATAAGTGTCGCGCAGATACCTGATGAAGTCTTCGCTGCGATTCTCGGGATGGAAATCCCTTGCTTCAGCGAGCCGCTCTGCAGCCCGGTCCAGGGCATCGAAATAATTTCGTTTCGATTGCACCCAATCACGGACCTCATCGTAGGGAAAGCGGCTCGCGGCCCCCACATTATTTTGCGCGACGCGCGTTTGAAGGGAACGGTGTTCTTCTTCGAGCGCAAGATAACCGCGATAGAGATGAAGAAAGCGCTGCGCGATGTCTGGGGCGACACGAACCGCCGCGCTTGCTTCGTCGGCGGAGATGGCTGATCCGAACAGCGGATCGCTGGCAGTTTCACGCAGTTCGCTCGCGAGACGCAAGTCATCGTCGGCTACAAAATAGTGCGGCTCAATGCCGAGCAGCCGACTGAGCTGAATTAGCAACTTGCGCGTGATCGGCCTCTGATCCCCCTCCATCTGACTCAGATAACCAGCGGAGATGCCGAGAGCGTCCGCGAGTTCGGCTTGTGTGGTTCCGCGTTGTTCGCGCAGCCGCCGCAGCCGGTCGCCCGCAAACACCTTGTGATGCTTTTTCACTTTACAGACTTTACAAAATGCGTCCTGTCGTCAGCAGTTTTATGCACTTCTTTTATCCTCCAATTGCGATCGATCTGCTAAGTTTGCATACATTCGAGTGAGGTGCAAAGGCCGTCGATAGCCCGGCTACCCGGGAACTGGCCTAGCCGCCCAAATTGTGTAGTTCGGAAAATTGTGGCCGCCTCGGGCTCGTCCCCGGTGGCGCTGTCGGCTTGCGAGGCTTCGGGAAAGTGACCGCAGAGCCCGGGCTCACGCCCGGATCAACCGCGGCGCTACACCCATTCTGTAAAGGCCGCTTTCTCGGTTCGCGCCGAGTCGAACCCAATAGTGAGGACGTACGCTGCCGTGACTACACTGACTGAACTTGAAGATCGTCGTGCCGGCGCAAAGCTCGGCGGCGGGGAGAAGCGCATCGAGGCGCAGCACGCCCGCGGCAAGCTGACCGCGCGCGAGCGCATCGAGCTGCTGCTCGACAAGGGATCGTTCGAGGAGTTCGACATGTTCGTCGAGCACCGTTCTACCGAGTTCGGCATGGAGAAGACCAAGGTGCCGGGCGACGGCGTCGTCACCGGCTGGGGCACCGTCAACGGCCGCAAGACGTTCGTCTTCGCCAAGGACTTCACGGTGTTCGGCGGCTCGCTCTCCGAGACCCACGCGCTGAAGATCACCAAGCTCCAGGACATGGCGATGAAGGCGCGGGCGCCCATCATCGGACTCTATGACGCGGGCGGCGCGCGCATCCAGGAGGGCGTCGCCGCGCTCGCAGGTTATTCCTACGTGTTCCGCCGCAACGTGCTCGCCTCGGGCGTGATCCCGCAGATCTCGGTCATCATGGGTCCCTGCGCTGGCGGCGACGTCTATTCGCCTGCGATGACCGACTTCATCTTCATGGTGAAGAACACCAGCTACATGTTCGTCACCGGCCCTGACGTGGTGAAGACCGTGACCAACGAGGTCGTCACGGCGGAAGAGCTCGGCGGCGCCTCGGTGCACGCGACGCGCTCCTCGATTGCCGACGGCGCCTTCGAGAACGATGTCGAGACGCTGCTGCAGATGCGGCGCCTGATCGACTTCCTGCCATCCAATAACACCGACGGCGTGCCGGAATGGCCGAGCTTCGACGACACCGCCCGGATCGACATGTCGCTCGACACCCTGATCCCCGACAATCCGAACAAGCCCTACGACATGAAGGAGCTGATCCTGAAGGTCGTGGACGAGGGCGACTTCTTCGAGATCGCGGAAGCCTTCGCCAAGAACATCGTCACCGGCTTCGGCCGCATCGCGGGCCGCACCGTCGGCTTCGTCGCCAACCAGCCGATGGTGCTGGCCGGCGTGCTCGACTCTGACGCTTCGCGCAAGGCCGCGCGCTTTGTTCGCTTCTGCGACGCCTTCAACATCCCGATCGTCACCTTCGTCGACGTGCCGGGCTTCCTGCCGGGCACTGCGCAGGAATATGGCGGCCTGATCAAGCACGGCGCCAAGCTGCTGTTCGCCTATTCGCAGTGCACCGTGCCCCTGGTCACCATCATCACCCGCAAGGCCTATGGCGGCGCCTTCGACGTCATGGCCTCCAAGGAGATCGGCGCCGACATGAACTACGCCTGGCCGACCGCCCAGATCGCCGTGATGGGCGCCAAGGGCGCGGTCGAGATCATCTTCCGCAGCGACATCGGCGAACCCGACAAGATCGCCGCGCGCACCAAGGAATACGAAGACCGCTTCCTGTCACCCTTCATCGCCGCCGAGCGCGGCTACATCGACGACGTCATCATGCCGCACTCGACCCGCAAGCGGATCGCGCGCGCGCTGGCGATGCTGAAGGACAAGAAGGTGGAAGCGCCGGCGAAGAAGCACGACAATTTGCCGCTATGACAATGTTCAAGAAACTCCTGATCGCCAACCGCGGCGAAATCGCCTGCCGGGTCATCAAGACCGCCCGCAAGATGGGAATTCAGACGGTTGCCGTCTATTCCGAGGCCGACCGCGACGCTCTCCATGTCGAGATGGCTGACGAGGCCGTCTTGATCGGCCCGCCTGCGGCGGCCGAGAGCTATCTGGTGGTCGAAAAGATCGTCGAGGCTTGCCGCAAGACCAGCGCGCAAGCCGTGCATCCCGGCTATGGCTTCCTGTCCGAACGCGAGGCATTCCCGCGCGCGCTGGAAGCGGCCGGCATCGTCTTCATCGGCCCGAACCCGGGCGCGATTGCCGCGATGGGCGACAAGATCGAATCCAAGAAGGCGGCGGCCAAGGCCAAGGTCTCGACCGTGCCGGGCTATCTCGGCGTCATCGAGGACGACAAGCACGCGGTGAGGATCGCCGACGAGATCGGCTATCCCGTGATGATCAAGGCCTCCGCCGGCGGCGGCGGCAAGGGCATGCGCATCGCGCTTTCGAAGTCGGAGGTCGCCGAAGGCTTCAACCTCGCCAAGGCCGAGGCCAAGGCTTCGTTCGGCGACGACCGCGTTTTCGTCGAAAAGTTCATCGTCGATCCCCGCCATATCGAGATCCAGGTGCTGGGCGACAAGCACGGCAACGTGATCTATCTCGGCGAGCGCGAATGCTCAATCCAGCGCCGCAACCAGAAGGTCATCGAGGAGGCGCCGTCGCCGCTGCTCGACGAGGCCACCCGCCGCAAGATGGGCGAGCAGGCGGTCGCGCTGGCCAAGGCGGTGAATTATGATTCCGCCGGCACGGTCGAATTCGTCGCAGGGCAGGACAAGAGTTTCTACTTCCTGGAGATGAACACACGCCTCCAGGTCGAGCATCCCGTCACCGAGCTCGTCACGGGGGTCGATCTCGTCGAGCAGATGATTCGTGTCGCCGCCGGCGAGAAGCTCGCCATCGCGCAGAAGGACGTCACGCTGACCGGCTGGGCCGTCGAGTCGCGCCTCTACGCCGAAGACCCGTTCCGCAACTTCCTGCCGTCGATCGGGCGTCTGGTGAAATACCGTCCGCCGGCGGAAGCCAGCAAGGATGGCATCACGATCCGCAACGACACCGGCGTGCAGGAGGGCGGCGAGATCTCGATCCATTACGATCCGATGATCGCCAAGCTCGTCACGCATGCGCCCTCGCGCGCGGCCGCGATCGAAGCGCAGGCGACTGCGCTCGACTCGTTCTATGTCGATGGCATCAGGCACAACATCCCGTTCCTGTCGGCGCTGATGCATCATCCGCGCTGGCGCGAGGGCCGGCTGTCGACCGGCTTCATCGCCGAGGAATTCCCCAAGGGTTTTGCGGTGCGCCTGCCCGAAGGCGAGGTCGCACGGCGCATCGCCGCGGTCGGTGCCGCCATCGATCACGTGCTCGGCGAGCGCAAGCGGCAGATCTCCGGCCAGATGGGCGGCAGGATTGTACAGCGCGAGCGCCGCCGCGCCGTCTGGCTCGATCGCCAGGAGATCCAGCTCGAGGTGGGACGCGAGGGTGAGGCAATCGCGATCCGCTTCGTCGATGCCGAGGGCAAAGTCGGCAACGCGCACCTCCTGCAGTCGCCGTGGAAGCCGGGCGATCCGGTCTGGCAGGGCACCATCGACGGCCATTTCGTCGCGGTGCAGGCGCGGCCGATCGCCAACGGTATTCGCCTCGCGCATCAAGGTGTCGAGGTGCCTGTCTATGTCTGGACCGGGGCGGAGGCTGCATCGGCAAGGCTGATGCCGGTGACGACGGCGTCCGACACCGGCAAGAAGCTGTTGTGCCCGATGCCCGGCCTGATCGTCTCCATCGCGGTCACCGAAGGGCAGGACGTCAAGGCCGGCGAGACGCTGGCCGTGGTCGAAGCCATGAAGATGCAGAACGTGCTGCGCGCCGAGCAGGACGGCACCGTGAAGAAGGTCCACGCCGCCGCCGGCGCGACGCTGGCGGTCGATGCGCTGATCCTGGAGTTCAAATGAGTTCGGCCACCAACCGTACGAGAGATGAAGGGCGAGTGATGACCTTCCCGGATGAGTGGAGGAAAGTTGCGGAGAGGGAACTGAAGGCAGATCCCGGCACTCTTGTGCGCGAAACACCCGAAGGCATCGCTATCAAACCGATCTACACGGCGGCGGACTTGAACGGCATTGCCCATCTGGACTCCTTGCCTGGTGCTTCGCCGTTCGTTCGTGGCCCCCGAGCAACGATGTACGCTGGTCGACCTTGGACGATCCGGCAGTACGCGGGATTCTCGACGGCGGAAGCATCCAATGCGTTCTATCGTGCCGCATTGGGGTCCGGACAAAAGGGTCTGTCCGTCGCTTTCGATCTGGCGACGCACCGCGGATACGACTCCGACCACCCGCGCGTTGTTGGTGATGTAGGCAAGGCTGGCGTTGCCATCGACTCAGTCGAAGACATGAAGATCCTTTTTGACGGGATTCCTTTGGCGGAGACGTCCGTCTCGATGACCATGAACGGAGCGGTCATTCCCATTCTGGCAACCTTCATCGTGGCCGGTGAAGAGCAGGGCGTGGCTTCGGAAGCCTTATCTGGAACGATCCAGAACGACATTCTCAAAGAGTTCATGGTTCGAAACACTTACATCTATCCTCCGCAGCCGTCGATGCGCATCATCGCAGACATTATTGCGTACACGGCTCAGAACATGCCTCGGTTCAATTCGATATCGATTTCTGGCTATCATATGCAGGAAGCCGGAGCGACCCTCGTTCAGGAGCTCGCTTTTACGCTCGCAGATGGACGCGAGTACGTAAGAGCGGCGCTTGCCAAAGGTCTGAATGTCGATGATTTCGCGGGACGGCTTTCTTTCTTTTTTGCGATCGGAATGAATTTCTTCATGGAGGCGGCAAAGTTGCGCGCCGCCAGGCTGATTTGGTCTCGCGTAATGGCGGAGTTTCAGCCCAAGAAGCAGTCGTCCTTGATGCTCCGTACTCACTGCCAGACGTCGGGTGTGTCTCTCCAGGAGCAAGACCCATACAACAATATCGTGCGGACCGCGTATGAGGCATTGGCCGCCGTATTGGGCGGAACGCAATCGCTGCATACGAACTCATTTGATGAGGCGATTGCGTTGCCAACCGAATTCTCGGCGCGGATCGCCCGAAATACGCAATTGATACTTCAACACGAGACAGGCGTCACTGATGTCGTCGATCCCCTTGCGGGATCGTATTTTGTAGAGCGCCTAACCGATGATCTGGCTCGAGAAGCGTGGCAGCTCATGGAAGAGATTGAAGCCATGGGCGGAATGGCGCGCGCGATCTCGACTGGTTGGCCGAAGAGGCTCATCGAAGAATCTGCGACGCGAAAGCAGGCTGCGGTCGATCGCGCAGATCAGGTGATTGTCGGAGTCAATCGCTACCGTCTCGAACAGGAGGAGCCGATTGACATTCTTGAGATCGACAATTCTATCGTGCGGGCCTCACAGATCGAGCGTCTTGCACGTATCAAGAGGACGCGCGAGCCGAACAAGGTCGGCGCTGCACTGGCCGAGCTGACGCGCCTGGCCCGAACCGGAGAGGGCAACTTGCTCGCAGCGGCGACCGAAGCCGCCAGAAGCCGCGCGACAGTTGGTGAGATGTCTGACGCGATGCGACTAGCCTTCGGCGATCACCAGGCGGTTCCAGACGTCGTTTCAAAGGTGTACGGACCCGCCTACGGAGACGATCCCGAGTTCACAAATCTCGTGGCGCGCGTCGATGAAGTCTCGCGGGGTATTGGCCTGCGACCGAAAATCATGATCGCGAAGCTGGGCCAGGATGGACATGACCGAGGGGCGAAGATTATTGCGTCTGCGTTTGGGGACATTGGCTTCGATGTCGTTGCGGGACCGTTATTCCAGACTCCCGCGGAAGCCGTGACGTTGGCAGTTCGCGCGGGCGTACACGTGCTTGGGATTTCGTCTCTGGCGGCCGGGCACAAGACGCTCATTCCACAGGTTATTGAGGAACTGAAGGCGGCAGGGCACAACAATATCATCGTTGTCTGTGGAGGAGTGGTGCCCCGGCAGGATTACAACGATCTATTTCAAATGGGCGTTGCTGCGGTATTTGGCCCCGGCACTAATGTGCTCGAAGCCGCTCGGGCAATTCTCGATCTTATCGAGGGTAAGCGGAGAAATCGTTCCGATTGAACGCGGCTGGTGCCGAGCGAGGGTTTCGTACGCGCGGCCCAACTAAGAGAACCTATTAGCCCGGGAGCTCGGCATATGCGGGCGGTAGCGGACGACGTTCTCCTTACCCTGTAAGCAGATGAAATTGGTTGAGAATACATTTCAGGAGTCTTGGCGACTATTCCAACGTCGAGCACGACTCCCAGGTCACCTACACGACGATTGGAAAGTTCTGCTCGATCGCGGCGATGACCCGCATCAACCCCGGCAATCATCCGATGGACCGGGCGAGCCAGTCGCATTTCACTTATCGGGCGGGCGCTTGTTTTCCTGGCGCAAGTGATGAGGCGGAATTCTTAGATTGGCGGCGGCAGCACCACGGCGACATCGCTCATGACGTCTGTATCGGCCACGGTGCAATGTGCTTCCCGACCGCAATATCGGCAAGGACGTTCCGGCCTATACCATCCTCGTGAGAATCCGGCCCGTCCCGTCAGGCGGCGTTTCTCCGACGAGGCCGCCTGCTGGCTCGCCAGGCTTGCGTGGTGGGACTGGGATCACGAAGGGCTTCGCACGGCGCTGGCGGATTTTCGCAAGCTCTCGATTGAAGAGTTTCTGAGCAAATACGAAGCACGCGATCTTCGTGGGTGGGAATCTTCGGTTTGATCGCCTTGGGGGTTGGTCTCGATCAAGTGCGACTGCCCACCCTCCGGCAGCGAGCGCGGCGGCTGTTCTCAATAAGTGGACTTGCAGACTCGACCGGTTCTGGCAGAGCAGCGGGAAAGCAGGATCTGTCCGACGGTCTTCGAACGGTCGATTACAGGACACTGAATACCTGCGCGATTGGAGTCAAAGTTCCGACTAGAGCGGGGCCGCGCAGCCATAAGCAATTATTGTAGAGTTTGCATTAGGGGTTCGATCGGCGCACTTTCGATAGAGAAAGTATTTTTTCTCTGCTCTACGACGGATCCCTACGACGGCTGAATACTTGTTGAACTGACTCGTTTCCTGCCTTCTCTACTCGTCCCCGTCGTCGATCGCATTTTGCGATTGACGCTCGACGGGGGCGGTCGTGGCGGTCACTTCAATCCATTCAGAAGCCTTCTCGCGTGGTGCGCGCATGCTACGCACCGCGCTTGGTCCGGCGATCGCTTCGTTCCTCGAAGACCCTTCGATCGTCGAGGTGATGCTCAATCCCGACGGTCGACTCTGGATCGACAGGCGGAAGAAGTCCCTCAAACCTCTCTCCCGTCTCGGGAAGCTCGGCCGAAACGCGGGGTTTGTTGGCATGGACCTCAGCGCCGACATGGTGCGCGACCAGGCGCACGATCCGTTCACCGTCGGCCGCGGGCATCGTCTGTCCCTGTCCTCCAGTCCGCCTGATAGCCGATCGGATCGGCGGCAGAGGCGATATTGCTTATTCGACCTACAATCCGACGCCGCCGTCGGACATTGCCGCGTGTCTGGAGGACACGATGAAGTACATGAGCTGCGAGGGCATGCAGGCGATGTACCAGAGCTTCGTTGTGCGAATGGCGGTTGCGCATGCACATTTTGAGGCAGTCCATCCGTTTCGTGATGGCAATGGCCGCGTTGGCCGTCTGCTTTTGCCATTGATGATGGCCGCCGAAGGCATGATGCCGATTTACCTGTCGCCGTACATTGAAGCCCACAAGACAGCTTATTATGAGTCGCTCAAGGCGGCTCAGCAGCGCCTCGAATGGCATGAAGCGGTCGGGTTCATGGCGGACGCGATTGTCGGCACCACAGATGAGCTGCTGAAGACCCGCGACGCTTTGTCTGCACTTGGCGATCTATGGCGGAAGCGGCGGAAGTTTCGCCAGGGCTCAGCCAGCCTGCGCGCACTCGATGTTCTGCCGCACTATCCGGTGCTGACCGTCAAGCGTCTGGCCTCGCTTCTCAGCATTACGGTGCCCGCAGCCTCGCAAGCGGTAGAACAACTGGTCGAGAATAAAATCTTGAACGAGCGCACCGGCTATGCGCGCAACCGCGTCTTCACCGCGCCCGACGCGCTGTCGATCATTAACCGCCCCTTCGGCGAAGAACCAATTCTTCCCGGTGCGGACACCTGACGGCCGGCATGCCGGGCTGACAAGCGCTGAAGCTGCGTTTTGCCGCTTCGCCGAGCCGACGGTCATGCCGTCGGCTCGGACTACCTTGAGACCTAGGCCGACTCCGGCGCTTCTCAAAAAGCACGGATTGGCAGAAGGAGGCGCAAGGTGATCGCTGCATCCTTCCGCGATGATGAATGAGGCCCTGGACCTCAACGTAGGTACGTGCAGAAACTTATCGTTGATGGCCCAATGGAATGCCAAGCTTCTGCGCCTTTTGGCGCAAGGAACCTTCGCTTCGCTTCATTTGTTTTGCGATCTTAGCAACGGGTGTTTTCGCTTTTGAATGGGCGCGCAACACCTTGACATCGGCTGCAGTGTACTCTTGGCGGACAATTTTCTTCTTGGCTTTCTTGACCATCGCAACTTTCCTTCTCTCAGAACGAGGTTTCCTAGCATGAAGCGCTCAATTGGCAATGCGTTTTGTAACGGCACTGAAGCGCCTGACGATCAAGAATACGCGCGGCTAAATTGCTACGACGAAGACTGCGTCGACTGAAATCTCGTCCTTGAGTTTGAAAGCGGCGCCCGACATTTCGCGGTTATGAGGATCTGCCCATGTGACGTCGGTCCAAACGCAGTTTGACTGGATCGCCGGGTCTAGCTCGGATGTTTCACGCGCGGCGTTGCCCTCCGTCCCCAAACCTTCCGAACCATTCCGTCGCAATTGCCGGTCCTTCCTGTGTATCAGACAACCTGCTTTCCGTAGAGCGGAATGTCCTCAACACAGACAAGGAGATAACCGGGCTTTTTTGACCAATCAGATGTCGATCAGGCCACGGTATATGGCTTGAACGGTGGCCTGTGTTTTGTTGGTCGCTCCAAGCTTGATCATCGCGCCTTTGATATGGGCTTCGACAGTTTTGTGGCTGACCTTCAATATCATGGCCGTTTCGTCCGATGTCTTTCCCATTCTGGCCCACTTCAAGACTTCCTTCTCCCGATCCGTTAAAGGGCACATCTGAAGTTTGGAAAAATGGTCCCTTCTCGTCGAAGTCTTTATTTCGACGGCGTGCAGATCCACGATTTTCTGTGCGAGATAGAGAAGAACCATATGTAACTGCACGCCACTGTGCTTGAGCTCTGCGAAGAACCTCTGTTCGGAATCCTTCCAGAACAACGCACATACGCTTGAATACCGACGGCCGAGCGCGTCGTTGTGGTGAACCGGAATGGTGAGCCCTTCATTAACGCCGAAATCGCGCGCTGCCCCCATGGTCTTGACGGCACCAGGCTTGCGCTTGCCTGTCACTGGGGGCAACGGCACGCTTCCCCGATGAAACGGAAGGTTGGTCCGCCGCGCCAGGGCAAGGCAAGGATCGGTGCTAACCGTCGCACCATTTGGACGGGTCGCGATGCTGCCGTTTCAAGATGAAGGTTGCGCGCTTCTTCATCATCATCTCGACGGGCTCGGTAGCGAAGAATTCAAGAAAGGTCTGGCGCGCACCCGGCTGGTGCAGGGTCAGACGATTCTCGCCCAATCGCCAAAAGCGAACCCGCCACAGTCGCCTGCCAGCCCGATCCGGCAACCGTTGCACCAGCGTGTCGCCGGTGAATTCCGCTTCGATTCGCTCCACTGGAATAGAGGACGCGAGCGCGATGTCGACGTGCAGGTCGTTGGGAACCGTCATGCCCGGCATTACTTCCACGTCCACCAGACCGGCGTCCGCGATAGCCCTGCGCGCCGCCTCGTGATCGGCAACCCACTGGAAGCGGAGACGGCAACGCCGTTGCTCGGCTGGTGACAGGGACAGGGAATGGGTCGGCTGTCGCCAGCGAGTCCCGCCCGCCACTGCCTCGCAGGCGGCCGCCCCGCCCAAGAAGTACGCGCACCACGTCCCATTGGCTTCGGTCGAACCCTTGTGGACATCCCAATATTCCAGTGACGTGTCCGATTCCGGTAGGAGCATGAGGGAGGGACCGGTGCTGTTGCCGCGAATCCAGAAAATGTGCGACCCATGCCCCGAGACGAAGCTGTGCTTCGAAACTGCCGCCGATATCGGCTGCCCTGCCCGAAATTCAGTATTCATCGGCATGGGCAAATAGAGGTCGCCAACCTCCACGCTCACCATGCCCTCGTTCCGCAGCATGATCTCCCACGTCAATCCAGCCTCGTCGACTGCGAGGCGGGTTGTGAGAACGACGCCGGAATCGCGGGCTGCTAGTTCAAGGGCCGCGTTATGCATCGGCTTCGTTGTGTCAACGCCAGTTCGAAGCATATGCCATTCGGATCGGCACGCCGAACTCTAGCGTGAGCTGTCCCCAGCCCGGCTCCAGGCACGACATAATCCGTGTCATACCCATCATTACGATAACGCAACGAGGTAATGCCGTCTTGTGTGTACCCAACGACGAAGGGAGAGTCAGCCGCATTCAACACCATGGCAACCTTGCGCTGCGGCTGATTGGTTGTAGGCACCGTAACGACCTCGAACAACGCGCGAGCCAAGAAGCTGCTGCCCAGCAGCATCTCACGACGCGTATACGTCCAGGCTTTTGACATGCCTTTGATCTTCGTCAATTTTATCCGGTATCGCTACATACGGATGATCAAGGCGTGCCGTTTTCCGCCGTAGTCGTCAACGCGACAAAGCGACATACGTTGCGAACAGAAAAAAGGCGATCAAGCGCGGCAACGTGGCCGTGCGATCGAGAGCTTGGAGCATACTTGCATAGCATGCACTAGCGCTCGACCCGAATATCGGTCGACAGTGACATACGCGTCGAGCAAAGACTCGGCGATGCCGGGCGTCTCGTCCTGTCGCGCGGACATCGTCAGTACCGCTTATCAAGCAATGCGACTTTACTCCGGTCATTGTCAACGCACCACAAAGGCGCCTCGTCGTCTGCCGCGCTGATAGTTTCGAATAGAGCCGCAATTGCAGGGCGACCGTAGTCACCACGTTAGCAGGTCTGACCCGATAGCCCTTGCGAGAGCAACTGCTGGACCTGGAAAGCCAAACATAAGTCGAACTGTCAGTCTGCCAACGCGACCACGCGTGTCGAGGGGCGGGTGAAGAATCTCTGGTGCCGGTGCCGCTGTTGGCAAGAGATCACGGCGAGGCGAATTAGCTCGTGCTTCATGTTAAATGATCCGGTCCAGCCGCGCCCATAGCAGATCGTTCGATCCGTCGTCTTGTGCTTCTTCAGCGCATCATCACTGCCGGTGCACGACAGAATCATGTCCAATGAGTTCTTCGAGGTTGAGGCGTGCTGCTCCTAGACAGCGATGGGGGGAAAGAGGAGTGCTCGACATCGGCGCAAGAATTATGTTGCGCTGCTTCGCCGAAGATCCTGATCTGCGTTCAGCGCCGCGCGTGGGTTCCTTTGGTCTTGGTTTGCTTCGGTCTTGATCGTTTGTCGTGCGGCGCTGGGGAGGAAAGGCCAGTCTCAACTACTCGTCCGACGATCGCTCGTGCCAAGCCATCAGCGGTTTCGAAGCGAGGTATCTCACGGCGAATGCGAGCCCTTTCAGAAAACGTCATGGTTCGTTTTACCTTCCCGTCAGTGGGCAGCAGTACGTAATCGAGCACCGATTTGTTATGCTCGGCCATCCTTGGTGCGGCTATCCAGCCCTGAGGTAGGTGTGCCCCGCGCTTTATTGACCAATACGGTGCGCGGTCTTGCCTCCCGCACCACAGGGCTATGCGAATTGAGATGTTGGTCGATCCGTTTACGCGCAACGATCCCGTCCCATCGCGAGAGGCAGTTTGGCCTCCGGCCTTTCCAATAGCCATGGCGATTGCCGAGCCGAGCTTTGCCTTTTCCTCGGCCCACTGCGGACGCGAGCCAAGGAACTCAAAATTTCGCTTGGGAGTGTAGCCGATCAGCCGATACACGTCCATCATGCCACCGAAGTGGTTTTGATAGGTAGAGACGCAAGGAAGCCCCACCGTGCTGGCTATGATAGCAGAGCTCAGGCGTCCCTCCTTGAGCAGCGTCTTGCGTAGACGGGCAAGCATCTCCTCTTCAGTGAGGTCGACACGCCGTTCTTCAATGATCTTGCTTACCTTCAGGAAGGTTTCGCGCTCGACGATCGGCTCGATACATCCCTCGCTGGTGATCCAAAGCTCGGGCGGATTGCAGGTGCAGGTCCTCCGCAGCTTGCGTGATCGGCGGTTGAAAGTCATGTTTCCAATGTAGTTCTCGTTTCTAAGCACCGCGTTGACCGCTACACGCGTCCACGGAACTCCTGTGCTCGTGAGTACGGCCTTCCGGTTTAGCTCCCGCGCGACAATCGCTTCAGACTTTACCTGCAGAAATCTCTCGAAGATCCACTTCACCACGTCTACTTCCTCGGGAATGCCGGGGCGTACTCGGACGTGATCAGTTGAGAGGTACTTCTGATCACCCTTCTTCAGCACGCCTCGCGACCGCTGACTCTGATCGACAAGTTCTCTCAAAAGAGCATAACCAGGGCGACCTCCGAGTTTGAAGCCAAGTCGAGCGAATCGACACTGCGCGGCATGAACCTTTACCGAAAGCTCGCGACTGTATTCCGCGGCCATTACGCGCTTGATGTTCTTGATGATGCTGGAGAGCACGCTGCCGTCATTGTCAAACTGCTCCGCGCAATATGCGATGTTGATGCCTGCTTGTTTGCAGAGGAATTCGTAATGCGCGGCCTCGTCGACATTCTGAAACCGGCCCCACCGGCTTACGTCATAGACCAGAATATGACCAAAATCGGCTTCTCCTGCTTGGACATCCTTGATGAGCTGTATAAGGCCGGCCCTGTTCTTGATGAGCAGGCCGCTCTCTCCCTCGTCGCGATAGGTTCGTACAATTGTGAGGTTATGGGCGTGCGCATATGCTGCAATCACAGCAGCCTGATTCTCAATCGAGTATTGCTGCCGTTGTGTCGACATGCGCACATACTGTGCGGCTCTCATGCCGAGCTGCGATCGTACCGGGTGATCCTTATAGATCTCGAGCGCGTTGGCCATCATTCTCGCTCCCGAACGTTAAGTCGCGCGAATTAAACATTTAAACGACATTGCGGCAAGGTTTACTTCGTTGGAAAAACGAGTCCCTCCATCGCCGCCGTTGTGAAGTAGGTTGGGCGAGCGCCTCGCTTTCGAAGGCCGCGTCCCAAGGAGCTTTTTGGGGCTGTTTGCCGATGAACAGGACAGACGAGTGGCGGATGCGTTCAACGCTGCATCGCAAGCATTGCGCCGCGAGCCTGGATTTGCTCTTCCCGCCGTTTGGGGTCCCCCCCGGACTTGTTTGTCAGGCCGATGACCGTTTGTTGCTTTAGGTCAGAATAAATCCGAGGCCGTGAAATATCCGATCGGAGCTTGTCTACAACCTCCCTGCCGAGGGGCAGGTCTTAAGTTGTTCGATCAATAGCCACTGAGCTGGCTGGCTCGACGGGAGCCACAGGCCTTAGACGAACGATCCATAGAAATCGATGCAACTCGCAGTTGCTCCTGGTGGTTCTTCAGTGTTATAGACGTGTTTTCATATTTTTTCTAACCACACATAACCCTGGATTATCAATAATTGCCGATTGCGCGCGAAATCGAAGCATGCGTCGCCGACATCTCTAAGAAGGGCTGGTCGTCTTTTCCTCTCGGCGATGATCTTCAAGACATGGTGTCAACTGCCTTTCGAGCCGCCTCGGCCTTCTTCGATCTGGACGAGAAGTCGAAGGGCGCTTGTGTCTTGCCTTACGGGTGCGGCTACACGCCCTTTGGTCGGGAGCATTCCGGAATTCCTGCCCTCCCGGACCGAGCGGAGATTTTCGCCGCAAGCGCGCGGACTCGCGAGCTTGCTCTTAATCTGCCCTGTGCCGCCGGATGCGAACTGCATGCCCGCATGATGGAGGTCTTTCCCTTGCTCTAGGTGATGGCCGAAAACGTCATGCGCGGAGTAGCGCGAATAGTTGCATCAGCCGTTCCGGAGCCAGACGCTAGCGGGTGGCCTTCACCGGTGGTCCCAATTGCAGTTCAACCGGACGATCCTCACCGAGCCTGGCGAATTCATCAACACCGCGCACCAAGACGGTCACCTGCTGACGTTTGCCCACGCGAATGGTCGCGGATTGGAGATCGTAACCGGCGTGTCCGTCCTTGAGCCAGATCGTACAAACGCTGCATTCACGGTGATGCCGGGCGCCGTCTTGAGCCTGCTTACCGGCGGCGAAATACGGCCGCTCTACCATCAGGTTCGTGCCCATGGCCGCTCCCAGCATCGCTTGTCGCTGCTGTTCTTTGCCGACCTTGATCCACAGCTCTGCAAACCTTGGAAAATAACACCCGCCAATCGCGACGTCGATATCGCATCGCGTGTCCTCGGCAACGCGGCACGGTTCGGGATGGATAGGTTTCCACCTGGATTGAGATCGATGTCGCGCAAGCAGGGCATATGGCGCTTGGGTCTCGGCGGGTCGGACCACGACTTCTCAGCCGCCCTCGCCCATGACTGCGACATCAAGGTTGCAATAGAGCAGGAGCGAATCACGAGGGTCAAGAACGGCCTTACGGTCTGGTATCGCGAACCGATGGCGCCCGCTATCGACTACTGCATGCGCGCGGAGGGTCTGAAGTTCGAGGATATTCATGCCATCGTCGCAAGCGACACCATTCCGGCCCGAAGCCGCGCCGCCTTTCGCGGTAAAAGCGTGCATTTATTCTCGCATCATCTATGCCACGCCGCGTCGGCCTACATGATGATGCCGCCGGACGCCACAGTTGCTGTGCTCGTCCATGACGGGTATGGTTCAATCGTCGAGAGCGGCAATCAGGCTGGCGGTCGTTCACGCCGAGAGACTATCTCATTTCACCTGTTTGGCCCAGAGGGAGCGCAAACGCTCGGGACAACGACGGGCTACGGCTACTCCGAGCAGAATGATTTTCCGATCGGGATTAGCAATTCGGTCGGGATGCTCTACGAAATCGCGACCTGCGTCCTTGGATATGGTCCGATGGATAGTGGCAAGACGATGGGCCTTGCTGCTTATGGACGGGCAGACTATGCCGGCCTTCTACAGGATTTCGTCACATTCGGCGACGACATGTCCGATTGCTTCCGCTGTCCGACGGATAGCGACGAGATTGTCGATTGCATGGAAAGGATTCTCGCCCTGGGAAGGGGAAGCTTTTCTGCCCGAGCGGACCTTGCGGCCAGCATCCAGGCGGTAACAGAAAACGGCTTCTGCACTGCATGTCGCTGCTCGCGCCAGTGGAGGCCAATTGTATCGCCATCAGCGGCGGATGCGGCTTGAATACCGTTGCGAACGCAAAGCTCGTAACCAGACTCGCAGGCGCTCGCAATGTCTTTATCCCTCCTCATTGCGGCGATGCTGGCCTCGGACTTGGCACCCTTTGGCTTGCGGCCTCGTCTGAGCGGAATGGTCGCGCCCCGTCATTTACATTTCAATCCGAAAGGATTGCGCCAGCGATTGCCCGTCCTGGCCGGATTTATGGCGATGAAGAGGTCGTTCGAGCCGCTCAGCGATATTACCCTCGTCTCGTATTCGACCCCAGCGTTTCGACGCTCGGTGACTTGGCTCAAATCCTCGCTCAGGGCGACATTGTCGGCATCTTCAATGGCCGCTCTGAATTCGGACCGCGGGCGCTTGGAGGAAGAAGCCTGCTTGCCGATCCCCGAAATGTCCAGACCCGGAAGCGAATTAACCGCTCCATCAAGGGGCGTGAGCCCTTCAGGCCGCTGGCGCCGCTGGTGCTCGCGTCCGAGTTCGACAACTATTTCCACGACCCTGCGTGCGCCGACGCCTAATGCTGAAGGTGGCCCGCGCGCGCGATCGTTGCCTTCGTGAAGCACCCGCGGCCCTGCATATCGACGGCACCGCGAGAGTGCAAACCGTGGGTAGCGGAGGCGATCCGTTCCTGATTGCGATTCTCGAAGCGTTCGGTGCGCTAACGAACGTTCCGATCTTGCTCAATACGTCCTTCAATCGGCGTGGAGAACCGATCGTGGAGACGCCTGAGGATGCCATCGACGTGTTTCTCGGAGTGGACCTCGACGGCCTTTACATGAACGGGAAGTATTTCAGGAAGCCGCTGGCCTAGGAAGCCTGCTGGGCGATACCAAGCCGCCCAAAGATCATCTCGACAGCGTGTTCGAATGTATCCGCTGACAACAGCCAGTATAGGCAATCGTATAGAGCCTCTTTTGCGCCGTCGACGCTCAGGAGCAGGTGCCCGACCCGCGCCCATTCTTCCTCGCTGACCTGCCGGCGGCCAAGTCGCGCGTCGTTTCGGACCTTGACCTCCAGTAACTCGTCGTCGCTGATGGCGACGCCCGCCACCCTAAGGAAACGCAGCGTCGTGTTGGGATGCCTGTTATAAGCTTCTGCAAGAACCCGAACGACGGCGCGCCGAACCCGTTGATCCGTGTGTCCGATGGCCGGCCGAAGCGCGGTCAAACCCTCCATGGGCCATGTGATGATCACGCCTGCGATAGCCTGGAGCAATTGGAGCGCTTCCTCGATACGATTGTTATCGAGGAATGCTTTTAGCCAGTGCATATACATTGGAAGCGGATGGGTTTCGAGGTCTGCGGAGGCCCTGGCGTATTCCGCAAGCGGCATTGAGCGGCGCCGCGTTGCAGGAAGCAGGATGCCGTAGGGGTAGATGACGCCGAAGCCGTCTTCGAAATTGCGGTCAAAGGGGTCGGCGAACCCGCGACGCTCGCCTCTCAGCAAACCAGGCCGGTGAAGCAGGACCCCGCGCCAGCTCCGCAGGATCGTTTCCTCCCAGATGCCGAACCTGTGCTCGTCGTAATCTAGGCCATGGAGCACATGGAGATAGACGATGACTTCCTCTAGGAAATCGATCTGAACCGGATTTGCGTTTTCGTCGAAGCGCGCGAAAAGCTGCTCGGCCAAATTCAGCGTCCCGGCCAAATCATTGAGACTGCTCATTACGAACAGCCCGGCGGACAGATGGTATTCGATATCGAACTCGGTCGATTGCGTGTAGGCTTCGATCCTCGCGAAGTCTTCGGCACTCAGCGTTGTGCCGGATTGAATCGCGCGGAATATCTCCACAAAGTCAACCCGCCTGCTGTTCGAAAAGAAACGGCGAATGCCGTCGGCCGTCGAATTGAAGAGGAGCCGATCACAGTTGCGGAGAAAATAGTCTGCGAATGCAGGAGCTTCCGACGGGCTTGGGTCCGCGGCAGCCATCAGCTCTCCCAACGTGGAGCGCAACGCGGCACTCGCGCTCTCATATTCCGAAGCATACGTATTATCCGGGCCAAGTTGTGTGGCGAATGCAATTAGACGCCCGATCTTTTGCCACTTGGAGAGAGACGGATCGGCAAAGAAGGCAGCGTAGGGCGCTTCCGAGAACAAATTTCCTAGCTTGGCCGGCACTTCGAGAAAATGTCTCACGAGACGGTCTATCGCATAGATCTGAGCTTCCGTCCGCGGAAGAATGGAGGTCGGATGCCATACGCGGCTGAGCAGTTCGACGGAGATCGCATCGGGCAGATTGGCGGCGGCCTGTACCACCGCGCGCAGATGCATCTCGCCAATCCCCGCCTTTGCGGCGGCAGAAATGGCATCAGAAAGATAGGTGGTGGCGAGAGGCTCCCCGTATTCCGCGAGCTGAACGAGAAGGTCGCGCGCAAGTTCGTAAAGATGTTGGATGTCACCTGACCCGAAGGCATTGTCGGCGCGGTCGACGAGCATCATCGCTTCCGAAATCAGGCGCAGCCCCATTTCGGGATGAAGCGCGAAGTGAAGGCGGGCCGCGCCCAGAGAGCGGCCGTCGTTTCGATAGTTGCGAAGGTAGGTCTGGAGGTCGGTGAGCGTCTCTAGCGGCGCACCAAGGCCGTTCGCGAGGGCGACCGCCAGGAAATATTCGAACGTTCGATCGTGATCGAATTGGTAGAACCCCTGCTGCGCTTCCCGCACGAGATCGAGATCGCGAGCGATGCGTAGGATTTCGAGGCGGAGTGCGGCGGGCTCAATATCGATTTCGCGGAACCTTTGACGTCCTCCTTCAAGGCTCTGCATGGCCGCCTTTGCCATCGCGTGCTGCATCGTGCTCGAGCTGCCGAAAGTGCCGGCGGCGCGCAACTTGGCTTCGATCATGGTCCGCAATTGCGAGGCACTGGGGACAATCTGTAGGCTGCGCGCCGGGCTTTCGGCAACGATGCGCAACATGTAGGGGTCCCTGAGGCGCTCGAATGAGCCAAGAGATACATGATCGAGATCCGCGGTGGTGAGCATCTTCGATCCCATGCGCTGTACGGCATCGTATACTTCCTCCCGGCTGAAAATGTCGCAGGAAAGCGTCTCAAAACTTTGCTCGGATCCTGTCGGAGACCAGACCGTCTTTTGCAGTTGCGCCGCATCCAACTGCGGCAGCATCGCATTCCATGTCTCTTGCCTGACGGTCGCGACAACCCGGAGCGCGCTGTGCTCCTCGGGAAGAAAGTAGCAAAATCGCAGAATGCCGCGCAGAAAGCTGACACAACGGCTGAGGTCATCCGCGAATTCGTTGATGCCGTCGATAAAGATGACGAGCTGGAGATTATTGTTGGTAAGCCACCGCTCGAAGCGGAACAGCGAGAAAGGCGAACGAAATCCGAGGCCACCCAATTGCTCGCCGATATATTGTTCGACGTCGCCGCTTTCGGGAAACGACCGGGCCCGCAAGAGGAGAATCTTGGTGGAATCGCGTAGCGACCAGGCTTTCTGCAATCGAAGCCCTAAAGTGGTCTTGCCCTATCCCGACGGACCAGTAACCAGAGCGAGGGGCTTGTTTGGTCGCAGAAAGCGCGTAAGCCCCTCTTCAAGGCGCACCCGGCGGGCGAACGTATCCACGATGTTCTTGTGCGCGCGCATACCATAGAGCTTGGCGTATTCCCTATTGCAAAAGTCAGTGCGCCAGGCAAACAGGCTTTTGACGAAGGTTGGCTCTATCGGAATTAGGGATGGCTTTTCCAGTACGGGACGCGCGACTGCGGAAACCAACTGGTCGAACGTGATCGTTATGTGATCGGCGCGATTGCGCAACGCAGCTGAGAGAGGCGCAGTATCGCTCGGTCTAGTCGGACCGCACCAATAGATTCGCGTCCGGGAGGATTCGATCGCATCGGAAATGATCTTCGAAAGTGCCGTATCCCAACCACCGTATCCTGCGATGACAAGATCGTGCGAACTTACGATCGACGTAAATAGCTGGGCAATATCCTGGTCATATCTGGCGTCGTCGAGTTCGGCGCGCACCAGTGCCACAACAGCGCGCGAAGCAAGATCACCGTGCAACTTGATGTAAGGAACTTTGGGCAGATTGTAGCGATCGTGCACACCGGGATAGGGACGGGCGAAGCCGGGCGAAAGACCTGGATCAGGTCGCGCCCAAGCGCCTGCTGGGCGCGCTCGAGCATCAGATCGAAATTGGTCGTAACGACGGCATCGATCCCCCCGGCCTCGATTAGCAAGACAACCAGCTTGTAGGCTTCGGAAGGCTCCAGTTCGTTCAACTGCCGGAAGATCGCTTCGACCATCAGCGCCCGTTCATCGGGCTCGAGTTTCAAGAACAGGCGGTCGAATTCACGGTCGATGGTGTCCGCGGTGGTCAGCTCATACAGCTGGCGCTGAGCGAAACGCTCCAGAGCCCGGTGTTTCAGCTCTGCAAAGGTCAGGCCTCCCGAACTGATGTCGGCGCCAGCACCCAGGAATAGGCGAATCTTACGCCGGTGCTCGGTTGGATTGGCGGCGCGATCAGCAATGACCCTTGTGAGGGACCCCAGCTTCTCAATATCTTCGTTTAGCAACGGCTCTTATCCGATCCTGCGCTGCTGACCGTCGGCTCGTTGAGCTCGGATAGGCACATAATCCAGGGTTATGCGAACAGACGTTGACCCAACGGGCGGGATTAACCAATCGTCAAATCAATAACCGTGTTTCGAAGTCAGTGCCGGGTGGCATGGCGGCGCCCCAGGAGTTCGGCCAAATATCATTGCGAGTCAGCGTTTGGAGTGCGGAATGAGATTGGCGGACGAGACGAAGCGATTTCTGGACTATTGCGCGGTTGAACGGCAGCTTTCGGCGAATACACGTGAAGCCTATTGCTACGATTTGGCCGACTATCGCAAATGGCTATCCGCCCGCACTGAGGAAATTGCTGTTTCGACCGATGCATTGCGGAATTATCTCGAGGACATGACGAACGCGCGCGGGTTGTCGGCTGGCACCATTCGACGGCGCAAGGCTTGTCTGCGTTCGTTCTTCGGATACCTTGAAGACGAGGAAAAATGGGTAAATCCGTTTGTCGGATGGCGTTTGAAGTTGCCGCGACGAAGGCGCCTCCCGCGTGCGCTATCACAGCGTGAGGCTGGGCAGTTGCTCTCGTCGCATCAAGCAGCAGCAAAGGAGGCGTCCCCCAGAGCCAGGCGCTCGATAGACATAGAGCTTCGACTTATGGTCGCAACCGGCATTCGCGTTGGCGAATTGTGTAGCTTGCGGACCAGCGATATCTGGCAAGATGGCTCTGCTTTACGTATTCGCGGCAAGGGAGCTCGCGATCGCTTGGTGTATGTCGCGGATCCAAGCCTGTGCGCAGATTTGCTGAAGTTAGTGTCTCTCCGCCTGAAACATTTGGGGGTCGTGTCCCCAGCGGTGGTGTAGCTCGGTAGAGCAAAGCCGCCCGTACGCGCGCTCCCAAATAGCGCCGTAGCGGGCGGGCGGCTTTGCGGTGGTCACCGGCAGTTCTCCGGTAGGATCGGTTACGACACACCAACGCAACCGAGGACCCACCGATGACCGGCGACATGATGAACCTGCGCACGCTGGTAGAGGGGACCCCTGATGCCGATCTGCTGCGCGAGATGATCGGCTTTGCGGCCCAGCGGCTGATGGAGCTGGAAGTCGAAGGGCAGACCGGGGCGGCCTACGGCGAGAAGAGCCCCGAGCGTCTGGCCCAGCGCAATGGCTACCGCGACCGGATCTGGAAGACCCGCGCCGGTGCAGTCGAACTACGCATCCCCAAGCTGCGCAAGGGCTCCTACTTTCCGGGTTTCCTGGAGCCGCGTCGGATGGCCGAGAAGGCGCTCACGGCCGTGGTGCAGGAAGCCTATGTGCAGGGCGTCTCGACCCGCTCGGTCGACGACCTGGTCCAGGCGATGGGCATGAGCGGCATCTCCAAGAGCCAGGTCTCGCGGCTGTGCGCGGAGATCGACGACAAGGTGAAGGCGTTCCTTGCCCGGCCGATCGAGGGGGATTGGCCGTATCTGTGGATCGACGCCACCTACGTGAAGGTGCGCCAGAATGGCCGCATCGTGTCGGTCGCGGTGATCGTCGCCCCTGACGGCACGCTTCCGTCTGCCCGGTCCACGCATCACTCGCACTTGGGCGCAGGCGCGGATATGACGCGGGTTACCCTCGGGAAGAGCCGGGTGCGGGAAAGCCGCCTGCCCGGATCTGTGAGGGCGAAAGCCAAATGGCTGCGCTACTCGACCACGATCCATTTGGGGCAGCCGGGGCCTCTGTTTGTTAACCGACGCGGGGCAGTTCTTAGACCTCACTCGGTTAGATCGAGGTTGCGGATTATAGCCGGAGAAGCTGGCCTCAAACGCCGAGTGACTCCTCATATGTTACGCCATACCGCTGCGACGCTGCTCATTGAAAACGGAGCGGATATTCGGATTGTTCAGAAACTGCTCGGACATTCGAGCATTGCGACCACTGAGATTTATACCCACGTTTCCGACGAAGCACTTCGACGAACGCTGGAACGTGCAAATGTGTTGGGCCTCCTTGCGGCTTGAACCCCCTTTGAAGGGAGCGGGGTGGATCTTTCGTTGTGTGTGACCTCCGCGACGTGCTGTTGGTTGAAAACGGGCGGCGATCGAACTGATTGCCTCCGCTCGAGGGCATTTAGATCCTGCTCGCGCGATGGATCACGAACGAAAGATGGACGTATCTGGTGCGGTTTCTGGTGCGGCGGTTGCGCAGCAGGCAACGAGAACGAAGTAAGCTATTGATTATGTTGGTGGGCCCGGCAGGACTCGAACCTGCAACCAGACCGTTATGAGCGGCCGGCTCTAACCATTGAGCTACAGGCCCCGCCGCGAGGCGTCCGCGGCGAGGCGCGGCCGGCAACGGTGCGCGGTTCGTTTACAGGGATGAAGGCGGGGGTGCAATGCTGGCTCCCGCGGATGGGAATGCCGGGGTGATCATGCGGGCCGCTTTCGAATACCCGAAATCGGCGATGATGCCTCTATACCCCTGTTTTGCCCGACGACGCAAACCGCACCCCCGAAGGCTTGAGTTTTGGGTCGTGTAACCCATTGAAATAACTGGCCTCATCTACTGTGCTTGGGGTTGTTTTGCGACTTTTGATGTGAGGGGGCCTCTTGGGTCCCCTCCGACGTTTTGGCCAGCTGCAGGTCCGCCTAGTCCACCGAGACCCCGGCGAACTCGACCACCTTGCGCCACTTCTCGGTTTCGTCCGTGACCAGCTTGCCGAACTCGACCGGCGTCATCGGCTTGGGCAGGCCGCCGACCTCGGTGAGGCGCGCCACCAGCTTCGGATCCTTCAGCGCTTCGCCGACGGCCTTGTTGAGGGTCTCGATCACCTCGCTCGGCGTGCCCTTCGGCGCGGAGATGCCGTAGAAGCCGACCGATTCGAAGCCCGGCACGGTCTCGGCGATCGCGGGCACGTCGGGCACGCTGGGCCAGCGCTGCGGCGAGGTCACGCCCAGCGCGCGGACGTTGCCGCCCTTCACCTGCTCCATCGCCGAGGGCAGATTGTCGAAGATCAGCTGCACCTTGTTGGAGATGATGTCGGGGAAGGCGATCGCGGAGCCGCGATAGGGCACGTGCACCATGTCGCACTTCGTCATCGCCTTGAACAGCTCGGCCGACATGTGCACCGAGGTGCCGTTGCCGGAGGAGGCATAGGAGATCTTGCCGGGATTGGCCTTGCAATAGTCGATGAACTCCTGGACGGTCTTGGCGGGGAACGCGTTTGAGACGACCAGCATGTTGGTGAGCTGCATGATGCTCGCGACCGGCACGGTGTCGCGCAGGAAGTCGAACGGCAGCTTCTTGTAGAGCGAGGTCGAGATCGCGTTGTTGGGCGCGACGAACAGCAGCGTGTAGCCGTCGGGCGGTGCGCTGATCGCGGCGGCGGCGGCGATATTGCCGCCGGAACCTGTGCGGTTCTCGACGATGAATTGCTGGCCGAGACGGTCGGACAGCCACTGCGCCATGATCCGCGCGACGATATCGACCGGCCCGCCGGCGGCAAAGCCGATCAGCCAGTGCACGGGGCGGTCGGGATAGGCGGCGGAGGCCGGAGGCGTGGCGCTGAAAAGACCCATGAGAATCGCGAGCCCGAAAACACCGTGACGCAAAATTCGCAACATGACACCTCCCATTGTTCTATTGTGGTTGGCGGCATGCTTTCACAAAATCGGTGCCCTGCCTACATCGCCGCAAGTCGGTGTTGACGCAGGCCCGGCGGAAATGACCATGAGATTCGCGATCATCCTTCTCGCGGCAGTCGTGCTCGGCGGCCCGGCCGCAGCTCAAACCGGAGGCAACGCCATTCCGACCACGACGATCAGTCTTGGCACCGCGACGCCCGGCGGCGGCTTTCCGCTCTATGGCAACGCCTTCGCCGAGGTGATGAACGCGGCCGATCCGCAAATCCTGATCGCGCCCCGCAACACCAAGGGCAGCAACGAGAACATCCCGCTGCTGGAGAAGGGCGAGCTCGATCTTGCGCTGGTTGCAGGCGAGCCGGCCTATGAGGCCTTCGCCGGCATCGGCCGAGCGCCGGTGCGGCTGAAGATCCTCACCGCGATCTATTCCAACCCCGGCATGTTCGTGGTGCGCGCGGACAGTCCCTACCGGACGATCCGGGATCTCGTCGGCCAGTCCGTCGCGTTCGGCGCCAAGGGCTCGGGCCTGCCGATCCTGGCGCGCTATATGCTGGACGGGCTCGGCCTGAAGCAGGACGAGGATTTCAAGGCCGTCTATCTTGACCGCGCCGGCGATGGTCCCGCGATGGTCGAGGACGGCCGGGTCGCCGCGCTCTGGGGCGCCGGCATCGGCTGGCCAGGCTTTGCCGCGGTGGCATCGAGCGCCTCGGGCGCCCGCTTCATCGCGCCTGATGTCGAAGAGATGACGCGCATCCGCGCCAAGCATTCCTTCCTGAAGCCGCTGCTGGTGCCGCCGGGCAGCTATCCGAAGCAGGACGCGCCGATCGCGTCGCTGGGGTCGTGGAGCTTCGTGCTGACGCGCGAGGATCTGCCCGACGACGTCGCCTATCGCCTGGCGAAGACGCTTCACGGCAACGAAGCCACGTTCTGCAAGAAGCTCGCCCAGGCCTGCGAGACCACCGCGTCGAACACGGTGGCGGCCGCGCCGAAGGCGGAGCTGATCCACCCCGGCGTGATGAAGTATTTTCGCGAGATCGGGGTGGTGAAGTGATGGTCGCCTGAGGCGACCGTCGTTCCGGGGCGGTGCGCAGCACCGAACCCGGAAGCTCGAGATTCGGGCTCTGGTCCTTCCCGAAATGACGATCGCTTCAAACGATCGTCACTTCTTCACCATCGCGCACGCCGGGTCCGGCGGCCCGAACGCCTTGTCGCCGGAGATGGTCGTGAGGATCTTGTAATAGTCCCACGGATATTTGCTCTCCTCCGGCGTCTTCACCTGCACCAGCCAGAGGTCGTGCACCATCAGATTGTCCTCACGCAGCTTGCCGTTGCGGGCGAAGAAATCCTCGATCGGCTTCTCGCGCATCTTGGCGGCGACCTTGAGCGGGTCGTCGGTGCCGGTTTCCTTGATGGCGTTGAGATAGTGCATCACGCTGGAATAGACGCCGGCCTGCCACATCGACGGCATCTTGTTCATCTTGGCGAAGTAGCGCTTCGACCATTCGCGGGTCTTGTCGTCCATGTCCCAGTAGAACGACGTCGTCAGGAGCAGGCCCTGCGCCGCCTGCAGGCCGAGGCCGTGGATGTCGGTGATCAGCGCCAGCAGCGCCGCCATCTGCTGGCCGCCCTTGAACACGCCGAACTCCGAGCCGGTCTTGATCTCGTTCATGTTGTTGGGGGGACCGGCGGCAATGCCGATGATCTTGGCCTTGGAGGCCTGCGCCTGCAGCACGAAGGAGGAGAGATCAGGCGTTGCCAGCGGCGGTCGCACCGAGCCCAGCACCTTGCCGCCATTGGCGGTGACGACCGCGGAGGCGTCGCGCTCAAGAGAATGGCCGAAGGCGTAGTCGTCGGTAATGAAGAACCAGCTGTCGCCGCCGCGCCTGACCACCGCATCCGCGGTGCCGACCGCGAGCGCGCGGGTGTCGAACACCCACTGGATCGCGTAAGGCGAGCAGAACTTGCCGTGGAAGTCCGCGGTGCCGGTGGAGTGGGTGATGAACAGCCGCTTCTTCTCGTTGGCGATGTTCTGCACCGCGAGTCCGACCGCCGAGACCGGCACGTCGACGATCAGGTCGACCTGGTCGACGTCGAACCAGCGCCGCGCCAGCGAGGCGCCGATGTCGGCCTTGAGCTGGTGGTCGCCGACCACGATGCTGATCGGCTTGCCGAGCACGGTGCCGCCGAAATCGTCGATCGCCATCTGCGCCGCCGTCACCGAACCCTGGCCGGTCGGCGCGGAGGCCGGGCCGTTCATGTCGGTGAGCACGCCGATCTTGACGACGTCGTCGGAAACCTGCGCCGGTGCCGGCGCCGACATCAGCGTCGCCGCCAAGGCGGCCGCGACCGGTAGTCCAAATCTCGTTGGATTCACGCCTGTCCTCCCCTGATCCGGCTCGTTGGCCGGTGTTACCCCCGGGGTGTGCCCCGGCTGAATTGGTTTCTTTTGCAACTATTTGGGGGCGGGCGTCAATGTCAGGCTGCGTAGCGGATCTGGCCTGCGGGCGAGGGATCATAGCCGGTCAGCTCCTCGGCGCGCTGACGCAGCCGCCTTTCGGCGAGAAACCGGATCAGAGCCTGCATGGCCGGGCGGAAATAGCTGCGCTGCCGCATCGCGAGGTCAAAGTTCTCCCAGATCAGCGGCACGAAATCGAGACCCGCCGAGCGCGCGGTGGCACGCGTCGCGATCCCGCAATCGGCCTGACCGGCGCGGACCAGTTCGGCGAGGTCCGGACCGGTCAGGGACGGCGTTGCAACCTGGCGCAAATCCCGCGTCGAGGCGCCCGCGCGCTTGAGCAGCACGTCGAGCAGCATCTGCGCGCCCGTGCCCTGTTGCCGCATCGCCACCCGCGCGCCGAGCGCGAGCACGTCGGTCAGGCCGTGCAGGTGCTTCGGATTGCCCTGCGGCAGCACGAGACCCTGCTCGCGGCGCACGAACGCGACCAGCACCGCATCATGCAGGTCCGGAGCGGCGCGCAGCGCGTCGATACTGGCATCGCCAGGGAGATCGTCGGACGCATCCAGGCCGTGGAAGTGCACCGCCGCCGCCATCACCTCGTTACGCTGCAGCCGCTCGAGCCCGCGCACGCTGCCCTCGCTCATCGAGCCGAGGCCGGAGCCGGATTCGCGCAAGCTCCAATCCAAGAGCTCGTCGTGGCTGCCACCCACGACCGGCGGCGGCTCCGCGATCAGCATGCCGGCTGGACGCGCGAGGCCCGACAGCACCCAGAGATCGAGTTCGTGCCGAGGAAAGAGCCACTTCCCGGTTACCTTGGTGCAAGGGATCGCGCCGGTGGTGACGAGTTCGTAGAGCTTGCGTTCGCCGAGCCGAAGATAGTCGGCGGCTTCGCTGGTCGTCAGGAATTCCATCCTGCATTCCTATGCAAATTCTTGCTTCTTTTTGACGTTCGACGCAGGTGGAATTCTGCATTTTCAATTGGTGTCCGCGGGAACCATGCCCGATCATCTCGCTGCTTTGCAACACATCCGCGCGCGCGATTTCTGCTTTGGTGAACGATCCTGAATCGCTCCGCGCGTTGCCGAAATTTCCCGGCTGAAATGCGCAAAAAACAGTCGCGTCACGAGTGCGGCGCAATCGATCAGCATCATGATCAGGTCATAGCCAAGGGAACCCCGATCATGGGCCGCCTGTCCGTTGCATTCGCGCTTGTCTGCAGCCTCATCGCGAGCGCGGCGGCATTATCTGCGGAGGACCGCACCATCGTCCTGGCCACGACCACGTCGACGCAGGATTCCGGCCTGCTCGACTACCTGCTGCCGGTCTTCCGCGACAAGACCGGCATCGAGGTGACTGTGATCGCGCGCCGCGCCGACGAGGTGCTCAACGGGCCGCGAAGGGGCGAGGCGGACGTCGTGCTGATGCACGCGCGGCCACAGGAGGAGAAGTTCGTCGCCGACGGGTTCGGCGTGAAGCGGTTCGACGTGATGTACAATGACTACGTGCTGATCGGACCGAAGAGCGATCCGGCGGCCGTGAAGGGCAAGGACATCGCGACGGCGCTGAAGGCGATCGAAGCCAAGGGCGCGCCGTTCGTGACCCGCGGCGATCGGTCGGGCACGCACGCCGCGGAGCTCGCGCTGTGGATCGTCGCCGGCATCGATATCGCCGCCGCCAAGGGCGCCTGGTACCGGGAGGCCGGGCAGGGCATGGCCTCGGCCCTCGACGCCGCACGCGCTGCCAATGCCTATGTGCTGTCGGATCGCGGCAGCTGGATCTCGTTTCGCGATCGCGGCGATCTCGACGTCGTGGTCGAAGGCGACCGGCGGCTGCTCAATCAGTACGGTGTGATGCTGGTGAACCCCGAGAAGTTTCCGAACGTGAAGAAGGATCTCGCGCAGACCTTCATCGACTGGCTCACCTCGCCGGAGGGGCAGACAGCGATCGCCGGCTACAAAGTCGACGGACAGCAGTTGTTCTTCCCAAATTCGGACAGGTCGGGCGGTTGAACGCCCGCATCGCCGGCGGTTGCCAAACCGGGCGATGCATGGTCCATCATGGCGCAATGACCCAGCGCCTGCCGCCCTCGCTGACGCCGCTCGACACCGCCCTTGCCGCGTTGCTGCGAGGCATTGATCCCGTCGCGCCGGTGCAGGTGCCGCCGGCGGAAGCGATCGGCTGTATTACCGCGGGAACGCCATTGCTTGCGGCGCATCCGCCGCGCGACATTGCGGCCGCAGACGGTTGGGCGCTGCGCGCCCATGATCTCGTCGGCGCGTCCTCTTATGCCCCGCTGATTCTGACGGAAGAGCCGGCGTGGGTCGAGGCGGGCGAGGCGATGCCGGCGGGATGCGATTGCGTGCTCGATGCCGACGCGGTGGAGCTGTCCGGTCCGCTCGTGCAGGTCTTGGCGGAAGGCGTGCCGGGGCAGGGCGTCCGACGCGCCGGTAGCGACATCGCGGAGCGCACGCCTGCCGGTGCCGAAGGCTGTCCGGTCGGTGTGGTGGATCTGCTGCCCGCGAGCGTTGCGGGTTTGCAAAATCTCGGCGTGCGGCGGCCCCGGCTGCGCATCGTCAATGTGCCGGGGGCAACGGCAACGATGGATGTGATCGCCGGGCTTGCGCGTGCCGCGGGACTGGACGTGGACAGGCGCGAAGCCGGTGCGCGCGATCAGACATCGATTGCCGAGGCGCTCGATGCGTCCTCTTGTGATCTCCTGCTGACGATCGGTGGCAGCGGCGTCGGTCGCCGGGATGCCGCTGTCATGGCCCTGGCCCAGCGCGGCGAGGTGACGGCACACGGCCTCGCGCTGCAGCCTGGACGGACCGCCGCGATCGGCCGGCTCGGGCAGGTTCCCGTGGTCGCATTGCCCGGCTCGTCCGATGCTGCGCTTGCGGCGTGGCTCGCGCTCGTGCTGCCGCTCGTCGATCGCCTTTCGGCGCGTCGGCCGCGCCGAAAAGTGTCGCTGCCGCTCGCGCGAAAAATCGCATCCACTGTCGGCATCACCGAGATCGCTTTGCTGGCCGAGGAACATCGCGCCTGGATGCCGCTTGCCGTGGGCGAATGGTCGGTTCAGGCAATTGCCCGTGCGGACGCATGGCTGCTCATTCCTGCGAGTGACGAGGGATTTGCGGCAGGTACGCCGGTCGATGCCCATCTGATGCGGGCGTGATATGGGTCCTGGCATGACGATGATCCCGAGATCACCAGACCGCAGCGCGCTCGAGCAGGAGCAGTTCCTAAAGATCCTGTCGCGCGAGGAGGCTCTGGCGCGCTTCGAGGCGGCGCTGTTCCCGCGTGCGCTTCCGTCCGATACGCGCAAGCTTGGTGCCGCGCTCGGCGCGATGCTCGCCGAAGACATCACGGCGTCGATCGACGTTCCCCCGTTCGACCGTTCCAATGTCGACGGCTTTGCCGTGCGTTCTGCCGACCTTTCTGCGGCCGGGGAAGGTGCCGCCATTTGCCTCGTGCTGAACGGTGAAACCATTCACTGCGGTACCGCGCCGAGGCTGCAAGTGGCGGCGGGAACCGCCACGGCGATCGCCACCGGCGGCCCGCTGCCGCGGGGCGCGGATGCTGTGGTCATGGTCGAGCATACCCAACCGGCCGGCCCCGATGCGATCGAGGTTCGCCGTGCCGTCTCGCCCGGTCAGTTCGTGTCCTACGCAGGCTCCGACATTGCGCGCGGCGAGGCGCTGCTGCGCGCCGGCACCATCATCGGCTCGCGCGAGATTGGCATGCTGGCGGCTTGCGGCATTGCCGAGGTCAACGTGACGCGCAAGCCGCGCGTGGCCGTGATCTCCACCGGTGATGAACTGGTTCAGCCCGGCGGAGCTCTTCCGCCAGCCGCGATCTACGACACCAACGGAGCGGTTGTCGCTGCTGCGATCGATGAAAACGGCGGCGAGGCGGTCTTCCTTGGCGCCATTGCCGACGATGAAGCCAAGCTCGAAGCCGCCATGCGTGCCGCGCTTGCGGATGCCGACATGCTGGTGCTGTCAGGCGGCACGTCGAAAGGCGCGGGCGACCTGTCCCATCGCATCATCGGCCGGCTCGGTGCGCCCGGCATCATCGCGCATGGCGTTGCGCTCAAGCCCGGCAAGCCGCTCTGCCTTGCAGTGTGCGACGGCAAGCCCGTGGTGATCCTGCCGGGCTTTCCGACCTCGGCCATGTTCACCTTCCACGACATGATCGTGCCGGTGCTGCGCAAGCTGGCCGGTCTGCCGCCGCGCTCGGATGCTAAGGTGAGTGCGACCGTTCCGGTTCGCATCGCGTCCGAGCTCGGTCGCACCGAGTTCGTCATGGTCTCGCTGGTCGAGGGCAAGAGGGGCCTGATCGCCTATCCTTCCGGCAAGGGTTCCGGCGCGATCACGTCCTTTGCGCAGGCCGACGGCTTTTTGCGCATCGATGCGCTCGCCGACCAGATGCCGGCCGGGACGGAAACCGAGGTGACGCTGTTCACGCCGCATGTGCGGGTGCCCGATCTCGTCATCGTCGGCAGCCATTGCACCGGCCTCGATCTCGTCACCGCACGGCTCGCGCATGCCGGTCTGACCGTCCGCTCGATCGCCGTCGGCAGCCTCGGCGGACTCGCGGCTGCAAAGCGCGGCGAATGCGACCTCGCGCCGATCCATCTTTTCGACGACAAGACCGAGACCTACAACTCTCCCTATCTTGCCGAGGGGCTCGAGCTCGTGCCGGGCTGGCGGCGGATGCAGGGCATCGTGTACCGCAAGGGCGATAGGCGTTTCGAGGGCATCGGTGCGAAGGAGGCCGTCGCCGCCGCGCTCGCCGATCCCGCCTGCATCATGGTCAACCGCAACCAGGGCGCCGGGACGCGCATCCTGATCGACCGCTTGCTCGGCGGTGCGCGGCCGGACGGCTATTGGAACCAGCCGCGCTCGCACAACGCAGTCGCGGCGGCCGTCGCACAGCACCGCGCCGATTGGGGCATGACCATCGCACCGGTCGCCGATGCGGCCGGTCTCGGTTTCATTCCGCTCGCGGAAGAGCATTATGATTTCGCGCTGGTGACGGCACGCAAGGACCGGCCGGCGGTGCTTGCATTTTTCGACGCGCTCGGCTCGGACGAGGTGCGTGCAGCGTTGAAGCGAGCGGGCTTCCGGCCCGCATAAGAGCGGACGCGATGACGCGACTTTGGCGACGCGGTCCGGCGTGGAGCTTACGGGTAAGACCGCGCGACAACGCCTCAGGCCGCATCATCCAGCGCCGCCAGCCGTTCGGCCTCGGCAATGTCCTCGATCGTATTGGCATTGAAGAACGGATCGAGCGGCTCGGTTGGCCAGGTCACCGTCGCCAGCGGATAGCGCGCGGTCCAGCGGTCGATCTTGCGGAGGTCTTCGACGACCAGCGCGTGGCGCAACTCGCCACGCAGGGCGACGCGCCACAGGCCGATGACGGGATGGGACTGGTCGCCTGATGCGGCGACCGCGAGCTGCGCGTTCTCACGCTCGCGGGCGTCATGCAGGCGGGCAACCAGATCGCGCGGCAGGAACGGGCAGTCGCCGGCGGCGCTGAGCACCCATTCGACGTCCGGCCGGTTCGCGGCGGTCCAGTCCAGCGCGGCAAGGATGCCGGCGAGCGGGCCGGGAAAGCCGGGCACGTCGTCGGCGACGACCTGCAGGCCGAACGCGGCGAACCGCGCGGGATCGCCGTTCGCATTGAGGATCAACCCGATGCATTGAGGTTTCAGACGCGCGATCACGCGCTCCAGAATGCTGCGGCCAGCGATGGTGCGCATCGGCTTGTCGCCGCCACCCATGCGCCGCGCCAGGCCTCCGGCCAGCAGCACGCCAAGAGTTGATGGAATGCCCGTCAGCGGAATGTCAGTCGTCACCGCCTTCACCCTTGCGCTTGTGCTTGGCCGATTCCTCTTCGACGTAAGCGAGGTTCTGGTCGTAGACAATCCGCTCCTCGCCGGCGAGCGCGATGAAGCGCTTGCCGCGGGTGCGGCCGATCAGCGTCAGACCGACCTGCCTCGCGAGATCGACGCCCCAGGCGGTGAAGCCCGAGCGTGACACCAGGATCGGAATGCCCATGCGCACGGTCTTGATGACCATTTCCGAGGTGAGGCGTCCCGTCGTGTAGAGGATCTTGTCTGAGGCATCGACGCCGTGGCGGTACATCCAGCCGGCGATCTTGTCGACGGCGTTGTGGCGGCCGACGTCCTCGGTGTAGCAGAGCGGGGTGCCTTCCTTGCACAGCACGCAGCCGTGAATCGCGCCGGCTTCCAGATACAGGGACGGCATGGTGTTGATGGTCTGCGTCATCTGGTAGAGCCAGGAGGTGCGCAGCTCCGCCTTCGGCAACGCGACGCTCTCGACCGCCTCCAGCAGGTCGCCGAAAGCAGTGCCCTGTGCGCAGCCCGAGGTCTGCGTGCGCTTCTTCAGCTTGGCTTCGAAATTGGTGTTGTGCTCGGTGCGCACGACGACGACCTGGAGATCGTCGTCGTATTCGACCTCGGTGACCACGTCATTATATTTCAGCATGTTCTGGTTCAGCAGGTAGCCGAGCGCCAGATATTCCGGATAGTCGCCGATCGTCATCATGGTGACGATCTCCTGCGCATTCAGATAGAGCGTCAGCGGCCGCTCCATCGGCACCTTGATCTCGACCCTGGCGCCGGTCTGGTCGGTCCCGATCACGCTCTGGGTCAGGCGCGGGTCGTCCGGATTGGGGATGATCAGGGGCACCGGGGTCTTGTCGATCTTCATCATGGCGGAGAGGTTAGCATGACATTCGGGTCAAGCCGATATAAGCATGATCGGGAATGGGCAAGATGCCTCCACTCGTCATTGCGAGCGCAGCGAAGCAATCCAGGAATGCCCCCGCGGAGACGGTCTGGATTGCTTCGCTGCGCTCGCAACGACGGTGGAAGGCTGGGGTTCCATCGGCCAGCGAGCCGTTGGCGGAGATCGAACGGTCATGAAAGTCATCGGCCTTGCAGGCTGGAGTGGTGCGGGCAAGACCACGCTGTTGACGCGGCTGATCCCGCATTTCAACGCGCAGGGCCTGCGCGTCTCGGTCATCAAGCATGCGCATCACCAGTTCGATGTCGACGTGCCCGGAAAGGATTCCTGGCGCCATCGCGAGGCCGGTGCGGCCGAAGTATTGGTTGCGTCGTCAAACCGCTGGGCCCTGATGCACGAACTGCGCGGCGCGGCCGAGCCCAAATTGCCGGAACTATTGGGCAAGCTGGCCGCGGTCGATCTCGTCATAGTCGAGGGTTTCAAGCGCGAGCCGCATCGCAAGATCGAGGTGCATCGCGCCGCGAACGGCAAGCCGCTGCTGTTTCCCGACGATCCCGGGATCGCGGGAATCGCGACCGACACCGCCATTGACACAGGGCTACCGACCGTCCATCTCGACGATATCGCGGCTGCCGCGGAATTGTTGCTGCGCGCGGCGATGCCGGTCGAGGAGGCGGTGGCGAAGAGCGCCGCGATACGCTGACGAGGCACCATGGCGCAACTCTCGGACGATTGCTTTGCCTTCGGCGGCCCGATGATGTCGGTCGACGAGGCCGTTGGTCTCATCACGACGCGCGTCAATGCGATCGTCGATCTGGAGACGGTGGCGCTCATCGACGCAGACGGGCGCGTGCTGGCACACGACATCGCCGCGCCGCTGCCGTTGCCGCCCTTCACCAACTCGGCCGTCGACGGCTACGCCGTACGCACTGCCGATCTCCCTGTTAGCCTGGAGCAGGCGTTCCCGCTTGACGGCCGCATTCAGGCCGGCGGGCTTGCACAGGCACCGATCAAGCCTGGTCACACCGCGCGCATCTTCACGGGCGCGCCGATGCCGCCCGGCGCGGCGACCGTCTTCATGCAGGAAGATGTCCACGTCGACGAGACCGGCAAGATCGTGCTGCCGCCCGGGCTGAAGGCTGGCGCCAATGTCCGGCCTGCAGGCGAGGACATTCCCCAAGGACATGTCGCGCTGCGCGCCGGTCAGCGCTTGCGGCCGCAGCACGTCGCGCTCGCCGCGGCCTTCGGGCTGACTCGGCTTGATGTGGTCAGACGCATTCGCGTTGCCGTGTTCTCGACCGGCGACGAGCTGGCTTCCCCTGGCGAGCCACGGGCGCCCTCGCAGCTGTTCGATTCCAACCGTTTCATGCTGATGGCGATGCTTCGCCGACTCGGTTGCGAGGTCAGCGATCTCGGCATTCTGCGCGACGAGCGGACGTCGCTTGCGAATGGCCTGAAGCAGGTTGCAGGGCGGCACGACCTGATCCTGACCACCGGCGGGGTTTCAACCGGCGAGGAAGACCACGTCAAGGCGGCGGTCGAGAGCATCGGCTCGCTGGTGCTATGGCGGATGGCGATCAAGCCCGGCCGGCCCGTGGCGATGGGCATCATGGACGGCACGCCGCTGATCGGATTGCCCGGCAATCCCGTCGCGAGTTTCGTCACGTTCGTCCATGTGGTGCGGCCGACGGTGTTGGCGCTGGCGGGCGGCCTGCCGGAGCCGTTAATGCCCATCCCGTTACGTGCGGCGTTTACTTACAAGAAGAAGGCTGGCCGGCGTGAATATGTGCGCGCTTCGCTGCGACGCAGGCAGGACGGCGGGCTCGAGGCGATCAAGTTTCCGCGCGAGGGAGCGGGGCTGCTGTCCTCGCTGGTCGAAACCGACGGCCTGGTCGAACTCGGCGAGAGCGTCACGGCAGTCGAGCCCGGGCAGCAGGTCGGCTTTCTGTCCTACGCCGGTCTGCTCTAGAGACCCTGCGTTGACGCCATCGCTTGCTCCCGCCATGTTGCGTTCATGACCAGAACGATGCTCGATCTCACCGGACTGAAATGCCCGCTGCCCGCCCTCAAGACGCGCAGGGCGCTCAAGCCTTTGCAGCCGGGCGATCAGCTCGAGGTTCACTGCACCGACCCCTTGTCGGTGATTGACATTCCGAACCTGATTCGCGAGACCGGTGACAAGGTCGAGATCACCGAGCGCAACGAGGCGCGCATCGTGTTCCTGGTCGAAAAGAGCGACGCCCCGTAGAAAGGCGAATGTTCACCGCGGTGACGTTTGACTATGCTGCCCCGGCGGAGGGGACGGCCGGAGTTTCGCTGCAATGCGAAATGTGCCGGCTATTGCGGTGGATGATCTCAAACCTAAGACGTCGGGCATGACACTCCCATCACCTAGGGCAAGCGCGGGCGCAGGTCCCGCGGTGGGCCGCGAGCCTGCCGTCAAGCTCGGCAAGACGGTCGCAGGGCCGGAATTCGGCGCGCTGGCGCAGGCCTCGATCCTGATCGTCGACGACGAGCCGGGCATGCGGAATTTCCTGGTGCGTACGCTTGCGCCACGCTGCAAGCTGGTGGACGAGGCGGCCGATACCGACCAGGCCTCGCGCAAGCTCGATTCCAACCGCTACGACGTCGTCATTCTCGACAATATCATGCCCGGCAAGAACGGCGTCGATTGGCTCGCTGAGCAGCGCGCCGTCGGCTTTTTCGCCGACGCCATCCTGATCACCGCCTATGCCGACCTCGACACCGCGATCCAGGCCCTGCGTGCCGGTGCGGCCGATTTCGTGCTCAAGCCGTTCCGCTCCAACCAGATCCTCAACGCGGTGGCACGATGTCTCGATCGTGTCCGCCTCCAACGCGAGAATTACGTCCTGCGCTATGCGCTGCGGGCCTCGTCCGACCGCACCTTCCTGCGCGACAATCTGATCGGGCAGTCGGCCGCGACGCTGCGCGTGCGCGAGACCATCGCGCGCGTCGCGTGCCTGCCGACCTCGGTTCTCCTCACCGGCGCATCCGGCACCGGCAAGGAAGTGGCGGCGCGCTCGATTCACTCGCTGTCCGACCGTGCCGACAAGCCCTTCGTGCCCGTGAATTGCGCGGCGATCCCGCCCGAGATGATCGAGGCCGAGCTGTTCGGGCACATCAAGGGCGCCTTCACCGGCGCCGATTCCGGGCGTGAAGGCCTGTTCCTGTATGCCCATGGCGGCACGCTGTTCCTCGACGAGATCGGGGAGCTGCCGCTGCCGATGCAGAGCAAGCTGCTCCGTGTGCTGGAGGATCGCCGCGTCCGCCCGGTCGGCTCCGAGCGCGAAGTTCCGGTCGACCTGCGCTTCGTGTTCGCGACCAATGCCGAGCTTCAGAAGGAGGTCGATAAGGGCCGCTTCCGAGCCGATCTGTTCTACCGGCTGAATGTGATGCAGATCCATCTGCCGCTCCTGAAGGATCGCGGCGACGACGTGCTGGAGCTTGCCGCCATCTTTATGAGCAAGCTGTCGGCTCAGCTCGGCATGCCGCCGGTGCCGATCGACGCCTCGGTGCGGGCGGCGCTCGCGAGCTATGACTGGCCGGGCAATGTGCGCGAGCTGCGCAACCTGATCGAGCGCACGCTGATCCTCGGCGCCTTTCCCGACGACTTCGCCGGTCCCCGCAATGACGGCCAGTCGGTGCCAGCCGACAGTCTCGCTGAACTCGAGCGCCGTCACATTCTCGGCGTGCTGAAGGAGGTCAATGGCAATCGCGAGGAGGCGGCTCGGCGCCTCGGTATCTCGCGCAAGACCATCGATCGCAAATGCGCGTTGTGGGATGTCTGATGCTGCCGGCCGCAGCGACGAGCCGGTGCGGGGACGCTCCGTCCGCTTCCGGCTGCTCGCGATCGCTCTGCTGCCGATGCTCGTCATCCTGCCGCTCCTGCTCGGCGTTGCGATCTATCGCTGGAACGCGAAATTCGACGCGACCCTGATCTCCAAGGTGAACGGCGACCTCACCATCGCCCACCAATATCTCGCCCGTATCCTGGAGAAGACCGGCGTCCAGGTCCGGGCGCTCAGCCTGTCGGCCCGCTTCCACGAGGCGCTGTCGCCTGATGCGCACGGCGCCTTACGGGATCTGCTCGACGAGACCCGCAAGGAAATCGGTCTCGATTTCCTGTATCTGACCAATGATCGCGGCGACGTCCTGGCCTCGTCGCCACCGCTGCAGCGCCAACCGCGAAGCGACTGGCCGATCATCGCATCGGCGCTGTCAGGCCAGGTCTCGGCGACCGGCGTCGACATTTTCGGCAATGACGAGCTCGCCGCGATTTCGCCGGCGCTGGCCGAGCGCGCGCGGCTGGACCTGGTGCCGACCCCGAACGCGGTGCCGACCGACCGCAGCACGGAGACGCGCGGCATGGTCGTGCATGCGGCGAGCAGGGCGATGCTGCCCGACGGCGGCGCCGCGGCGCTGGTCGGCGGCACGCTGCTCAACCAGAATCTCGAATTCATCGACACGATCAACGATCTGGTCTATCGCGCCGCGAGCCTGCCTGAGGGCAGCCAGGGCACCGCGACGCTGTTCCTGGACGACGTGCGGATATCGACCAATGTCCGTCTGTTCGAGGGAAGGCGCGCGCTCGGCACGCGCGTGTCGGCGGCGGTGCGCTCCGCCGTGCTCGGCGAGGGGCACACCTGGCTCGACAGCGCTTTCGTGGTCAACGACTGGTACATCTCCGCCTACGAGCCGCTGGTCGACAGCTACGGCAAGCGGGTCGGCATGCTCTACGTCGGCTTCCTGGAGAAGCCGTTCAGCGAAGCCAAATACCAGACATTGGTGATCATCATCGCAGCGTTCATCGCGATCACCGCCGCGACCGTTCCGATCTTCCTGCGCTGGGCGACCTCCATCTTCATGCCGTTGGAGCGCGTTACCGCGACGATCACCGAGGTGGAGCGCGGCAACCTGTCCGCCCGGACCAAGATGCCGGTGTTGGGTGACGAGATCGGCCGGGTCGCGGTTCATCTCGACAGCCTGCTCGACCAGATCCAGGAGCGCGACCGACAGCTACGGGAATGGAACGAGGAGCTGAACGCCCGCGTGCTGGAGCGCACCCGCGACCTCGAGCATGCCAATCTCAAGCTCGAGGCAACGACCAAGCAGCTCATCATGTCCGAGAAGCTGGCTGCGATCGGCGAGATCACCGCCGGCGTCGCGCACGAGATCAACAATCCGATCGCGGTGATGCAGGGCAATCTCGACGTCATCCGCAGCGTGTTCGGGGCCGATGCCGACAAGGCGAAGGTCGAGTTTCGCCTGCTCGACGAACAGATCCACCGCATCAGCCAGATCGTGACCAAGCTGCTGCAGTTTGCGCGGCCGGAGGAATATGCCGGCTATGTCGAGCGCCATACGCCGGCAAGCGTCATCTCCGACTGCCTGCCGCTGGTGCAGCATCTCCTCAACAAGACCGAGATCTCCGTGGTCAGGGACGACCGCGCCAACCGCCTCGTGCTGATGAACCGCAACGAATTGCAGCAGGTCCTGGTCAATCTCATCGTCAACGCGATCCACGCCATGCCGGACGGCGGAACCTTGACGCTCCGTTCCTTCGATGCCGAGCGCGAGGGCCATCGAGGCGTCGTCATCGAGGTCGCCGACACCGGCATCGGCATGAGCACCGAGGTGATCGAGAAGATCTTCGATCCCTTCTACACCACGAAGCGGCTGCAAGGGACCGGGCTCGGCCTCTCCATCAGCCAGACGCTGATCAAGCGCCAGGGCGGGCAGATCACGGCCGAAAGCCAACTCGGTTCCGGGAGCACGTTCACGGTGTGGCTGCCGGAAGCGACCTGACCGGACATTTTGTCCTGGGATCCTGGACATTCTGTCCGACGAAGTACATTGCATTGCGGGAAGTCGTTGAATCGTCACGATCCGACTTCTGGCACGCGCGTTGCTCACATCAAGACAGGGTGTTGAGGGGGGATGAGGCGCGATAGCTGTCACGGCAACGCTGCTTGCGGGGCGAAGGGACATCGCCCGCGGTCGGTCGCTTGCTCGGCGCACATGAAGCGATGCGCACCGGTGATTCCACTTCGGCATGAAATCCGACCTGTCATGCGCGGCTGCCAAGCACGCGCAGGACCGGTCTCAAACCGATGTGCCGGCAAGGCCGCGCGTGGGAGGTAATGCTTATGACGACTGCCGATACCGTTTATGCACCGCTTGGTGCTTCCGGCTTGCTGGATCGTGAACGCACGATCGCGAAGGCCGGTTTCAATCGCTGGCTGGTGCCGCCGGCCGCGTTGTGCATCCATCTCTGCATCGGCATGGCCTACGGGTTCTCGGTGTTCTGGCTGCCGCTGTCGCGCGCGATCGGCATCTCGCAGAGCAAGGCCTGCCCCGACATCTCGTTGTGGCAGGAGCTCTTCACCACGACCTGCGACTGGAAGGTCGCAAGTCTCGGCTGGATGTACACGCTGTTCTTCGTCCTGCTCGGCGTGTCTGCCGCGATTTGGGGTGGCTGGCTCGAGCGAGCCGGACCGCGCAAGGCCGGTTTCGTCGCCGCGCTCTGCTGGGGCGGCGGCCTTCTGATCGGCGCTTTCGGAGTCTATGTCCACCAACTCTGGATCATGTGGCTCGGGGCTGGCGTCATCGGCGGCGTCGGCCTCGGCCTCGGCTACATCTCGCCGGTGTCGACGCTGATCAAATGGTTCCCCGATCGCCGCGGCATGGCGACGGGCATGGCCATCATGGGCTTCGGCGGTGGCGCGATGATCGGTGCGCCGCTCGCCAATCTCTTGATCAACTACTTCAAAAGCACGAGCGACGTCGGCGTGTGGCAGACCTTCGTCGTGTTGGGGGTGATCTACTTCATCTTCATGACGATCGGCGCCTTTTCGTATCGGGTGACGCCGCCCGGCTGGCAGCCCGACGGCTGGACGCCGCCGAGCGAAAAGAAGTCGATGATCACCGAGCACCATGTGCACCTCAACGACGCGCACAAGACGCCGCAATTCTGGCTGATCTGGTGGGTGCTCTGCTTGAACGTCTCGGCGGGCATCGGTGTCATCGGCATGGCCTCGCCCATGCTCCAGGAGATCTTTGCCGGCAAGCTGATCGGCCATCCGGACCTCACCTTCGGCCAGCTTTCGGTTGAACAGAAGGCAGCGATCGCGGCGATCGCCGCCGGATTTGCCGGTCTGCTGTCGCTGTTCAATATCGGCGGACGGTTCTTCTGGGCCTCGATGTCGGACCTGATGGGCCGCAAGAACACCTACTACACGTTCTTCATCCTCGGCATCGCGCTCTACGCGCTGGCCCCCACCTTCGCGGCGATGGGCTCGAAGCTGCTGTTCGTGCTCGGCTTCGGCATTATCTTGTCGATGTATGGCGGTGGCTTCGCCACGGTGCCCGCCTATCTTGCCGACATGTTCGGAACCCAGTTCGTCGGCGCCATCCACGGCCGCCTGCTGACGGCTTGGTCGACGGCCGGCATCATCGGGCCCGTGGTGGTCAACTACATCCGCGAGTTCCAGCTCGCGGCCGGCGTACCGCGCGACCAGCTCTACAACACGACGATGTACATCCTGTGCGCCATGCTGATCGCCGGTCTGATCTGCAACTACATGATCAAGCCGGTGGATCCGAAGTGGAACATGAGCCACGAGGAAGTCGCCAAATTGCAGGCGGCCAGCGCGAAGAGCGAGGCGTCGATCCAGCACGGCTCGTTCGGCATCGGCAAGGGCGGGCTCGACGCCAAGGCGGCGTTGTTCTGGGCCTTCGTCGGCGTGCCGCTCGCCTGGGGCGTCTGGAAGACGCTGGAGAGCGCGGTCAAGATCTTCTGATCGCAGCTTCATCGCGGGCGGGAGCGCACCGTGCGCGCTCCCGCCGCTCATTCAATTGTCTCAAGATCATCCCAGGGGGAATTCGATGGTTCGTAGACTCGTTTGTGCCGCCGCCATGCTGCTCGTCGCCGGCGTCCTACAATCCGCATCCGCACAGACCGCGGCGCCACCGGCCGCAACCGAGGCCAAGCCCGGCAAGATCAAGCTGACCGCGCAGAAGCTCAAGGACATGAAAGCCAAGTGGAGCGCCAACAAGCCGAAGCTCAAGGAGTGCCGCAAGGATGTGAAGGCCAAGGGCCTCGCGGGTGACGACCGCTGGTTTTATATCGAAGAGTGCATGGGCAAGAGCTGACCCATCGGCGCCGGGGCGTGGAGGGTACCTGCAGTCTTGGAGCTGAAGCTCGATACGATTTCGCTATCGCAGCATAGGAAGCCTTTATTGATCTCTGGGTCAATTCAGGCTTCGCTCTATCGATTGGCGCGTTGGACCAATGTCAGGCCCGCGTCCGGGGCAGCGATCCAGGGCTGCTCCCTCAGCTGCTCTTGGGCGGCGCTTAACTGTTTCCGCAAGCACAATAATTTGCTTGGCATCTGGCATACCAGTGGCTAGAACTGGAGCCGTTCTAAAAGACGAGATCGAGACGAATCGATGAGCCACGACGTGCACAAGGTCCGCCCGTTTGAGCATCCCGGCGAGGGGCGCCGGCGCGCCAAGGCCACGCCCAAGGGGCGGCAGGTCGATCCCACTGCGGCGCACGAGATCGAGCAGCTGCTCGGGGACAGGCCGCGGCGGCGTGATCTCCTGATCGAATATCTGCACCTGATCCAGGACAAATATCACCAGATCTCGGCCGCGCATCTCGCCGCGCTGGCTGATGAGATGAAGCTCGCCTTCGCGGAAGTGTTCGAGACGGCGACCTTCTACGCGCATTTCGACGTGGTCAAGGAGGGCGAGCCGGATATCGCGCCGCTGACGATCCGCGTCTGCGATTCGCTCACCTGCGCGATGCTCGGTGGCGAGAAGCTGCTCGAGGATTTGCAGAGCGCGTCGGGACCCGGCATTCGCGTCGTACGGGCGCCCTGCGTCGGCCGCTGCGACACTGCCCCGGCAGCTGAAGTCGGGCACAATTTCGTCGACCATGCGACTGTCGCCAATGTCATGGCGGCCGCGACAGCCGGCGACACTCACGCCCATCTGCCCGACTATATCGGCTACGACGCCTATGTCGCCGGCGGCGGCTACAAGCTGCTGGGCCGCCTGCGCTCGGGCGAATTGTCCACGGACGATCTGTTGAAGGCCCTCGACGAGGCCTCGCTGCGCGGCCTTGGCGGCGCCGGTTTTCCCACGGGGCGCAAATGGCGCGCGGTGCTCGGCGAACCCGGTCCGCGGCTGATGGCCATCAACGGCGACGAGGGCGAGCCCGGCACGTTCAAGGACCGTTTCTATCTCGAAAGCGATCCGCATCGCTTCATCGAAGGCATGCTGATCGGCGCGCATGTGGTGCAGGCCTCCGACGTCTACATCTATCTGCGCGACGAATATCCGGCCTCGCGCGAGATCCTCCAGCGCGAGATCGCAAAGCTCCCGCCGGGCGGTCCGACGCTGCATATGCGCCGCGGCGCCGGCGCCTATATCTGCGGCGAGGAGTCTTCGCTGCTCGAAAGCATCGAGGGCAAGCGCGGCCTGCCCCGACATAAGCCGCCTTACCCGTTCCAGGTCGGCCTGTTCGGCCTGCCGACGCTGATCAACAACATCGAGACGCTGTGGTGGGTGCGCGACATCGTCGAGAAGGGCGCCGACTGGTGGAAGGGCAACGGTCGCCACGACCGTCATGGCTTGCGCAGCTTCTCGGTCTCGGGCCGCGTCAAGAATCCCGGCATGAAGCTGGCGCCCGCCGGCATCACCATTCGCGAATTGATCGACGAGTATTGCGGCGGCATGGCCGAAGGCCATCAGTGCTACGCCTATCTTCCGGGCGGTGCGTCCGGCGGCATCTTGCCCGCCTCGATGGATGACATCCCGCTCGATTTCGGCACGCTCGAGAAATACGGCTGCTTCATCGGCTCGGCCGCGGTCGTGGTCCTGTCGCAAAAGGACAGCGTGCGCGCGGCCGCATTGAACCTGATGAAGTTCTTCGAGGACGAGAGCTGCGGCCAGTGCACGCCGTGCCGCGTCGGAACCCAGAAGGCGGCGTTGCTAATGCAGAAGCCGGTCTGGAACCGGGCATTGCTGGAAGAATTGAGCCAAGCGATGCGCGACGCCTCGATCTGCGGGCTCGGACAGGCGGCATCGAATCCGCTGTCCTCCGTGATCAAATATTTCCCTGACGAGTTCAAGGAAGCGGCCGAATGACGAAGATTACGTTTGAGCTCGACGGCAAGCAGGTCGAGGCCAATCCCGGCGAGACGATCTGGCAAGTCGCAAAACGGCAAGGCCGCGACATCCCGCATCTGTGCTATTCGCCAGCGCCCGACTATCGCCCCGACGGTAATTGCCGCGCCTGCATGGTCGAGATCGAAGGCGAGCGCGTGCTGGCGGCGTCCTGCAAGCGCACGCCGTCGGTCGGCATGAAGGTCAAGACCGAGAGCGCCCGGGCGACTGCGGCGCAGAAGATGGTGATGGAGCTCTTGGTCGCCGACCAGCCGGCGCGCGAGACCTCGCACGATCCGGATTCGAAATTCTGGCACTGGGCCGAGGCCACGGGCGTCACCGAGAGCCGCTTCCCGGCCGCCGAGCGTTGGGCCACCGATGCCAGCCATCCGGCGATGCGCGTCAATCTCGATGCGTGCATCCAGTGCGGCCTCTGCGTGCGCGCCTGCCGCGAGGTCCAGGTCAACGACGTCATCGGCATGGCCTATCGCAACGCCGGCGCCAAAATCGTATTCGACTTCGACGACCCCATGGGCGAGTCCACGTGCGTGGCCTGCGGCGAATGCGTGCAGGCGTGTCCGACCGGCGCGTTGATGCCGGCCGTGATGCTGGACGACAAACAGACCCGCGTCACCTACGCCGACAGGAAGGTGGACTCGCTCTGCCCGTTCTGCGGCGTCGGTTGCCAGGTCACCTACGAGGTCAAGGACGAGAAGGTGATCTATGCCGAGGGCCGCGACGGTCCCGCCAATCACAACCGTCTTTGTGTAAAGGGTCGTTTCGGCTTCGACTACATCCACCATCCGCATCGCCTGACAAAGCCGCTGGTGCGGTTGCCGAACGCGAAGAAAGACGCCAACGACCAGGTCGATCCGGCCAATCCCTTCACCCATTTCCGCGAGGCGAGCTGGGAGGAAGCGCTCGACATCGCCGCCAAGGGCCTCGTCAAGATCCGCGACGAGAAGGGCGTCAAGGCGCTGGCCGGCTTCGGCTCGGCCAAGGGCTCGAACGAAGAGGCCTATCTGTTCCAGAAGCTGGTGCGCACCGGCTTCGGCTCCAACAACGTCGATCACTGCACCCGTCTGTGCCACGCTTCGTCGGTGGCGGCGCTGTTCGAAGGTCTGAGCTCGGGCGCGGTGTCGGCGCCGTTCGCCGCGGCGATGGACGCCGAGGTCATTATCGTGATCGGCGCCAACCCGACCGTGAACCACCCGGTCGCCGCGACCTTCATCAAGAACGCCGTCAAGCAGAACGGCGCCAAGCTGTTCGTGATGGATCCGCGCCGGCAGACGCTGTCGCGCCACGCGACCAAGCATCTGCAATTCAAGCCCGGCTCCGACGTCGCGATGCTGAATGCGATGATCAACACGATCATCACCGAAGGCCTCACCGACGACCAGTATATCGCCGGCTACACCGAGGGCTTCGAGGACCTCAAGGAGAAGATCAAGGAGTTCACGCCGGAGAAGATGGAGGCGATCTGCGGCATCCCCGCGCAGACGCTGCGCGAGGTGGCACGCACCTATGCGCGGGCAAAATCGTCCATCATCTTCTGGGGCATGGGCATCAGCCAGCACGTCCACGGCACCGACAATGCCCGCTGCCTGATTGCGCTCGCGCTGATCACCGGTCAGGTCGGTCGTCCGGGCACCGGCCTGCATCCGCTGCGCGGCCAGAACAACGTGCAAGGCGCGTCCGACGCCGGCCTGATCCCGATGTTCCTGCCGGATTATCAGCCGGTGGGGCGCGATGATTTGCGCGGCAGCTTCGAAAAGCTCTGGCAGCAGGATCTCGATCCCGTTCGCGGCCTGACCGTGGTCGAGATCATGAGCGCGATCCATGCCGGTGAGATCAAGGGCATGTATATCGAGGGTGAGAATCCCGCGATGTCCGATCCAGATCTCCAGCATGCCCGCGAAGCACTCGCCATGCTGGATCACCTGGTGGTGCAGGATCTCTTCGTCACCGAGACCGCGTTCCACGCCGACGTGATCCTGCCGGCCTCGGCCTTCGCGGAGAAGGACGGCTCGTTCACCAACACCGATCGCCGCGTGCAGCTGGCCCGCCAGGTGATCAAGCCGCCGGGCGATGCGCGGCAGGATCTCTGGATCATTCAGGAGATCGGCAAGCGCATGGGCCTGCCGTGGAATTATGCCGGTCCCGGCGACGTCTATACAGAGATGGCAGAGCTGATGCCGTCCTTGAAGAACATCAGCTGGGAGCGGCTGGTGCGCGAAGGCGCCGTCACCTATCCGGCCGACGATCCGAACAAGCCGGGCAATGAGATCATCTTTACCACGGGCTTCCCGACTGCGAGCGGCCGCGGCAAGATCGTGCCGGCGAAGGTCATTCCCCCGGACGAGATTCCGGACGACGAATATCCGATGGTGCTCTCGACCGGCCGCGTGCTGGAGCACTGGCACACCGGCTCGATGACGCGCCGCGCGCAGGTGCTGGACCAGATCGAGCCGGAGGCGGTCGCCTTCATGTCGCCGAAGGACATGCGGAAGAAGAAGCTCGCGCCGGGCGATTTCATTCGCCTGGAGACCCGCCGCGGTGCCGTCGAGGTGAAGGTCCGCTCCGATCGCGACGTGCCGGAGAACATGGTGTTCATGCCGTTCTGCTACGCGGAAGCGGCGGCGAACCTGCTGACCAATCCGGCGCTCGATCCGTTCGGCAAGATTCCGGAGTTCAAGTTCTGCGCCGTACGGGCCGAGCGTGCGGAGATGCGGGACGCGGCGGAGTAGGGGAAGGCCTCGTGGTCATCGCGCACGAGGCTTGCCACACAAACCGCTGTCATTCCCCGCGAATGCGGGGAATCCAGTACGCCGCGGCCTTTCGGTTCAATCGGAGACGTCACCGAATATTGGATCGCCCGGTCAAGCCGGGCGATGACAGCTATTGTGTCGTGCCAGGTTGCCCTACACAGTCGTTGCTTCGTCGCTTCGCTCCTCGCCATGACGGTGGTAAATACCGTCCATGTCCAAAGTCACCCCAGCCACCCGGGCACTCACTGCCGCCGGTGTTGCCTTCACCGTCCACGCCTACGACTACGATCCCGACGCCGAGAGCATCGGCCTTCAGGCCGCGGCCGCGCTTGGTGAGGACCCGGCGCGTGTCCTCAAGACGCTGATGGCGCTGGTGGACGGCAAGCCGGTCTGCGTCGTCGTTCCCTCCGATCAGGAAGTCTCGATGAAGAAGCTCGCCGCTGCCGTCGGCGGCAAGTCGGCGCAGATGATGAAGCCGCCCGAGGCCGAGCGTGTGACCGGCTACAAGGTCGGCGGCATCAGCCCGTTCGGGCAGCGCAGGCAGGTCGGCACCGTGGTCGAGCAGAGCGCACTCGCGCATGATCTGGTCTATCTCAATGGCGGCCAGCGCGGCCTGCAGGTGCGGCTGAGGCCCGCCGACCTGCGGGACGTCGTGAAAGCGGTCGTCGCGGATGTGCTGGCGTGACGGCAATGGAGCGGGATCATGAGGCGGCCGCGCTTGTGGTGGCTCCTGGTCCTGCTCGCAATCTGCCCGCCGGCTGAGGCACATCAGGTCAACCTCGTCACGGCACGCGTTGCGCTGTCCGCCGATCGCACGGTGAGCGTCGAGCTCGGATTGAAGGGCAGCGACGTCGATCGCGTGATCGGCACGAAGGTCTACGACACCAGGCAGGACGCGGTGGATCCGGCCGCGGTCGAAGCGGCCAGGGCTGCAATCCTGGCCTATTTCGACAGGCATTTGGCCGTGACAGGCGGAGGTGCGGCCTGCCGGCCGAACGATGCGGCGATTCTGCCTGATGGGGACGGCATCGTCTATCGCAACAGCTTCACCTGCGTGGATGCTACCGGGAACATCGTTTACCGCTCCACCGTACTGACCGAGAGAGACAAGAGCGCGCGTCAGGTGGTGCTGATCGCGCAGGGCAAGTCCGAGATACAGGCCTTGCTCGATGCCGAGATGACGACCGTCACACTCTCGGCGGCGCCTTCGCTGTCCTCGACCATGTGGCGCTATCTCGTCACCGGCGTCGAGCACATCTTTCTCGGTTACGACCACATCGCATTCCTGCTTGCCGTGGTGCTGTGGGCCCGACGGCTCATTCCCGTCGTCAAGATCGTGACGGCCTTCACCGTCGCCCATTCGGTCACCTTGTCGCTGGCCGCGCTGGATCTCCTCGTCATCCCGAGCCGCGTCGTGGAGCCTGCGATCGCGGCCTCGATCGTGTTCGTGGCGGCCGAGAACTTCTTTTCGCGTGACGTCGACCGACGCTGGCGCGTGGCCTTCCTGTTCGGACTGGTCCACGGCTTCGGCTTCGCCGGTGCGCTTCGCGAGATCGGCCTGTCCCCGAACGCAGTGGTTCCGTCACTCGTCGCTTTCAACATCGGCGTCGAGATCGGACAGGTCGCGATTATCGCGGTCGCGATGCCGACCCTCCGTCTGGCCGATCGACTGAGTGCAAAGGATCGATCCGAGCCGGCGAGGGCGGCCGGACTGGTCTACACGCTGTCCGCGATCATCGGCCTGCTGGGCGGGCATAGGCTGCTCGCGCGCGTCTTCGAAGCCTGAAGTTCAGCCGTGCCGCCGGCGCGACAAGCTTCAAGGCTGTGGCGCCGGCCACCTCCCCGGGACGGCGTGCCCCCATGAGATCCGTGCACTTGAGTTCGCTCGCGAGCCCTGTATAGAACTGGATTAGAAATAGAATGATGTTCTGTCTAACAGAACAAGCGATGGGGAGAGGCGGAACAATGGAATCCGAACGCGTCGGTCAAACCGACGGCCCACCGGTGCCATTCACACCGGAGGCCGTCATCGCGGCTTTCAAGACGATTCCCGAATTGCTGGCCCGCGACGAGACTCTCGCCGCCCGCGGCCGCTGGCTCGATGTCGACTGCCTGCTGGGCCCGAGCACGCAGCCATTTCACATCGCAATCCGCGCCGGACGGATCGTGGATATGACGCCGCCCCCAGTGTTGATGCGTTCCTGGCGTTTCGCCTATCGCGCGACGCCAGCCGCGTTCGCCGCCCATTGGCAGAAGATGCCGTCGGCGGGCTGGCACGATCTCCTCGCGCTGACCAAGCGCGGGCAGGCGACCCTCGAAGGCGATCTGCACCCCTTCATGACGCATCTTCAGTATTTCAAGGATCTGCTGGCTCTGCCCCGGCGAAGCGGCTTTGGAGCTGCGTCATGAACGGTTATGTCGAGCCGATCGTCGGGCGCTATGTGCATGTCGACCTCGATGGCGAGATCAACCGGATCTATTTCGAGGAGAGCGGCAGCGGCATTCCATTGGTCTGCCTCCACACCGCCGGCTCCGACGCGCGGCAATGGCGGCATCTGCTCGTGGATGACGAGTTCACCAGACATTTCCGCGTCATCGCTTTCGACATGCCCTGGCACGGCAAGTCCAATCCGCCGGATAGCCAATACGGCAGCGAATACCGGCTGACCACGGCAAGCTACACCACGACGATTCGCGCGTTCTGCAGCGCGCTGGGGCTGGACCGGCCGGTGGTGATGGGCTGCTCGATCGGCGGCCGTATCGTGCTCAATCTCGCCATCGAGCATGCGCGCGAATTCCGCGCCCTGATCGGGCTCGAGGCCGCGGACTTCCAGCAGCCCTGGTATGACACGGCCTGGCTGAACCGGCCCGACGTTCATGGCGGGGAGGTCTGCGCCGCCCTGGTGTCGGGCTTGATCGCGCCCGGTGGTCCGGAGGCCGCGCGCGATGAGACGCTGTGGGGTTACAAGCAGGGTGGCCCCGGCATCTTCAAGGGCGACCTCTATTTCTATCGCGTCGATGGCGATCTGCGCGGACGCACCGGCAATATCGATGTCAACCAGTGCCCGCTCTACCTCCTGACCGGCGAATACGATTTCTCCTGTACGCCGGAGGACACGCTGCGCACGGCTGCCGGCATCCCCGGCGCAAAGGCGACCGTGATGGAACGGCTCGGCCATTTTCCCATGAGCGAAAACCCAGCCCAGTTCCGCCGCTATATCGCGCCGGTGCTGCAAGACATTCTCGATAAGCAAAAGTTGTAAACGGGAGGCGTACATTATGAAGTTGCGTTGGATGATGGCGGCTATCCTTGCCGCCCAAACGAGTGCTGCGGCTGCGGCCGACAATGTCATCAGGATCGGCGTGCTCAACGACCAATCCGGTGTGTTCGCCGACAACGGCGGGCGCGGCTCGGTCGCAGCGGCGAAGCTCGCCGCGGAAGATTTCGGCAACGAACTGCTCGGCAAGAAGATCGAGATCATCTCGGCCGACCACCAGAACAAGCCGGATATCGCTTCGGCCACCGCGCGCAAATGGTTCGACAATGAGGGCGTCGACATGATCGCGGACGGCGCGGCGTCGTCGGCCGGATTCGCCATCCTCGAAGTCGCAAAGCAGAAGAACAAGATCTTCGTCATCTCGGGGCCCGGCTCATCCGATTTCACCGGAAAATCCTGCTCGCCGGTCAGCTTCCACTTCAACTACGACACCTATGCGCTGTCGAAGCTGACCAGCGATGCGATCACGCGCGCGGGCGGCAAGACCTGGTACTTCGTGACCGCCGACTATGCGTTCGGCCACGCGCTTCAGCGCGATGCCACCAAGTTCATCGAGGCCGCCGGCGGCAAGGTGATCGGCTCGGCCGCGCATCCGCTCGGCACCGCCGATTTCGCCTCGTTCCTGTTGCAGGCGCAAGGCTCGAAGGCCGACGTCGTCGGCCTTGCGACATCAGGCGCGGACGTGCAGACCGCGATCAAGCAGGCCGGTGAGTTCGGCATCGTCGAGGGTGGCCAGAAGCTTGCCGGTCTTCTCGTTTTCATCACCGACGTGAACTCGCTCGGCCTCAAGGTGACCCAGGGTCTGCAGGTGACGACCTCGTTTTATTGGGACCTCAACGAGCAGACCCGGGCCTGGTCGAAGCGGTATGCCGGCCTGATGGACGGCAAGGTCGCGAGCATGGTGCAGGCCGGCGTCTATAGCGGCGTCCATCACTACCTCGCCGCCGTGAAGGCAGCCGGCACGACCGATGCGACGGCCGTCGCCGCCAAGATGCACGAGCTGAAAGTCAACGACATGTACAACAAGGACGTCGCGATCCGCCCCGACGGACGCGTACTGCACACCATGTATCTGGTGCAGGTGAAGAAGCCGGAGGAATCCAAGTACAAGTTCGACTACTACCGGGTTGTCAGCTCCAAGCCCGGCGAAGAAGTGTTCCGGCCGATGAGCGAAGGCGGCTGCCCGCTGGTCAAGTAACTGCGCTGCCGGGCGGCCCGGTGGTCCGCCCGGCCAAGAGATTTTTAGGGAGAGTACGGAATGTCTGGTTCGATTGGGTTCATCGGTCTCGGCGTCATGGGCGAGCCGATCTGTCGCAATCTGCTGCGCAAGAGCGGACGAACGGTGCTTGCGTTCGACCTTGCCCCCGAGCCGCTGGCGCGGATCGTGGCTGATGGAGCGACCGCGGCAAAGTCGATCGAGGACATCGTTGCCGACGCAGAGACGATCTTCCTCTGCCTGCCAAGTGCCAAGCACGTGACGTCTGTCTTCGACGGCATCCTGCCGGCGATCAAGAGCGGCCAGACCGTGATCGATCTCGGCACCTCCGATGTCGGCCAGACGCGGGCGTTCGCCAAGCAGCTCGCAGACAAGGGCGCGCTCTGGATCGATGCGCCGATCGCGCGCACCCGCCAGGCGGCGCAGGACGGCACGCTCAGCGTCATGGTCGGCGCGACGCCGGCGCAGTTTGCCGCGGTCGAACCGCTGATCCGGCATTTCGCCACCGATGTCACGCACTGCGGCGGGACCGGCGCGGGGCAGGTGACGAAGATCCTCAACAACATGGTGCTGTTCGAGACCGTCAATGCGCTGGCGGAGGCCGTTGCGCTCGCCAAGCACAGCGGCGTCGAGCCGAAGCTGCTGCTGGAGACGCTGTCCAAGGGCTCGGCGGACAGCTTTGCCCTGCGCAACCACGGCATGAAGGCGATCGTCGCCAAGGAGTTTCCGCTGCGGGCCTTCTCGACCGAATATGCAATGAAGGATCTTTCCTACGCGCTGGAGCTGGGCGCGCAGGCCGGGCTGAACCTGCGCGGCGCGGCGCTGATGCGCGAGATCTTCCAGGAGACGATCGACAAGGGCATGGGCGATGCATATTTTCCCGTCATCGCAAAGCTCATCGATCCCTCCGGATTTCCCCAATAGGAGACGACATGCCTTCGCCGGGCGTCGCAGCCGTCGACCGCGCTCTCAGCATTCTGGCGGCCTTCGAGGATGCGCCGGAGCCGATGACGCTGGCCGAGCTGGCCCGGCGGACCAAAATGTACAAGAGCACGCTGCTGCGGCTGATGACGTCGCTGCAGGAATTCGGCTATCTCGTGCAGTTCGCCGACGGCCGCTATCATCTCGGCCCGACGCCGTTCCGGCTCGGCGCGGTTTACCAGCGCAGCAACAATCTGCATGACCGGGTGATGCCTCTGCTGCGCCAGCTCGTGGCCGACGGGACCGAAAGCCCGTCCTTCCATGTGCGGCACGACGCCAAGCGCCGGCTCTGCGTGTTTCGCGTCGATTCCCAGCACTCGACGCTCGACCGGGTCGAGGCCGGCATGCTGCTGCCGCTCGACCGCGGTGCGGCTGGCCGGGTCCTCCTCGCCTTCGACGGCGAAAAAGGCGAGGGCTATGACGAGATTCGCAAGGAGTGCATCGCCCTGTCCTTTGGCGAGCGCGATCCCGACTGCGCCGGGCTTGCCTGCCCGGTGTTCGGCCCCGGTGGCAAATGCGTGGGCGCCTTGTCGCTCTCGGGGCCGAAGCCGCGGTTCACGCGCGACAACATCAAGGTGATGGCGTCGCTGCTGTTGAAGGCTGCCATCCGACTGACGCGCGCGCTGGGCGGCCCGACCGAACCTCTCGATGCCGCGCTCGCCGCCGCGGCCGACGATGCGCGTCCTCCGCGCCGGGCAAGACGATAGGCTACTGCTTCTGCAGCAGCTTGAGACGGCAGCGCAGCGCCTCGCGAATATGTGCGCGTGCGAGCTGCTCGGCTTTATCGCCGTCGCGCGCGGCGATCGCGTTGATGATGGCTCGATGCTCCTCGTGGCTGGTCGAGGAACGGCCGGTTACGGTGAAGGTGGTCGGACCGAGCAGGGCGATCCAGTCCTGCAATTCGCGCGAGGCATTGTCGAGGTAGCGGTTGCGCGCGGCGCGGCAGATCGCTTCGTGGAAGCCGCGGTTGAGCCTCGCCATCTCGGTGGCGTCGGTCGCGGAGGCCTCGACGAAAGCCTGCTCGATATCCCTGAGCGCGTCGACCTCCGGCGGCGAGGCGTGCTCGGCGGCGAGGCGCGCCGCGGCGCCTTCCATGATCTCGCGCATGGCATAGAGCTCGAGCACCTCGGAGATGTCGAGATTGCGTACGATCAGCCCGCGGCCGCCGCCGGGTTCGACGAAACCGCGCGCGGCGAGCCGGCTCAGCGCCTCGCGAACCGGCGTGCGGCTGACCTTGAGCCGCCGGGCGACCTCCTCCTCGCGCAGGCGGTCGCCGGCGCGGTAGCTGCCGGCCTGCAGCGCCTCGCAGAGAGAGCGGAACACCGCCTCACCGAGCGCAACGCCGCCGCTGCGTGCGATCGATCCGCCTGCCTTTGCCGGGCGTCTGGCCATATCGGTCCTCGAAGCGCAAGATGCGGCCTGCCCATGCAGAGATGCGCTTGCGCCCCGGATGTATATCTTTGTATACAAAAGTACGCAATGGCGGGCCGGATCGACGGAAGCCGCCGGCTGGCAGAATGTCTCCAATGTCGTTGCACCGGACAAACCGCATGGGCAGCAAATACGACGTGCTGGTGATCGGAGGCGGCAATGCGGCGCTGTGCGCGGCCATTGCGGCGCGGCGCGGCGGCGCGTCGGTGCTGGTGCTGGAAGGCGCGCCAAAGTTCTATCGCGGCGGCAACACCCGGCACACCCGCAACATGCGCTGCGCCCATGACGCCGCGACCGAAATCCTGACCGGTCCCTACACTGAGGAGGAGTTTTGGGAGGATCTGCTGCGCGTCACCGGGGGGCAGACCGATGAGGTGCTCGCCCGCCACATGATCCGCGAGTCCAAGGACATCCTCAACTGGATCGTGGAGCAGGGCGTGCGCTGGCAGCCCTCGCTCGGCGGCACGTTGAGCCTTGGCCGCACCAATTCGTTCTTCCTCGGCGGCGGCCGCGCGATGCTGAACGCGCTCTATCTCACGGCCGAGCGGCTCGGGGTCGACGTCGAATACGACGCCGAGGTCACCGACCTCGTGATCGAGGACGGCATGTTCCTGGCCGCGCGCCTCAAGCGGCCGATCAAGGGCGAGAGCGAGGTTCGAGCGACCGCGCTGGTGGCCGCGGCCGGCGGGTTCGAGGCCAACATCGAATGGCTGAAGCAATATTGGGGCGAGGCCGCGGACAACTTCCTCATTCGCGGCACGCCCTATAATCGCGGCTCGATCCTGAAGATGCTGCTCGACAAGGGCGTGCAGGAGGTCGGTGACCCCACCCAGTGCCATGCGGTCGCGATCGACGCCCGAGCGCCAAAATTCGACGGCGGCATCATCACGCGGCACGACTCCGTCGTGTTCGGCATCGTCGTCAACAAGCACGCCCAGCGCTTCTACGACGAGGGCGAGGACATCTGGCCGAAGCGCTACGCGATCTGGGGCCGGCTGGTCGCGGCGCAGCCGGATCAGATCGCCTATATCATCTTCGATTCCACCGTCGTCACCAGCTTCATGCCGACGCTGTTCCCGCCGATTGCCGGCCAGACGGTGGCCGAGCTCGCCGCCAAGCTGGAGCTCGATCCGACCGCGCTGGAGAAGACCATCACCGAGTTCAACGCCGCGGTGCGTCCCGGCACCTTCGACCACACCATTCTGGACGACTGCGTGACCGAGGGCATCACGCCACCCAAGACCCACTGGGCGCGCAAGATCGAGACGCCGCCTTTTCTCGCCTATCCGGTGCGACCGGGCATCACCTTCACCTATCTCGGCACGCGCGTGAACAAGGAGGCGCGGATGCTGATGGCTGACGGCAAGCCCTCGGCCAACATGTTCGCGGCCGGCGAGATCATGGCCGGCAACGTGCTCGGCAAGGGCTATGCCGCGGGCATGGGCATGACCATCGGCAGCGTGTTCGGACGGATCGCGGGACGGGAAGCGGCGCGCCACGCCAAGAACTAGACCAAGAAAAGAGACGGGAGAAACCATGTCACGCATTGCCATCGCTTCGATCGCCGCGCTGTTGATCGGCGGCGAGGCCTGCGCTGCCGAGCCGATCAACCTGCGCGACATGGGCTCGTTCCATGTCGGCGGGCGTCTTGTCGAAATCTCCGGCAAGCCAGTGAAGGAGGTCGTGTTCACGCCCGGCGGCGTGCCGGCCAAGGTCGATCCCAACGGCACGTATCAGGTCGAGCAGATGTACGTGCAGTATTTCCTGCCGGCGAACGAGAAGGGCGCCTATCCGCTGCTGATGTGGCACGGCGGCGGGCTGGCCGGCGTTACCTACGAGACCACGCCCGATGGACGCGAGGGCTGGCTAAACTATTTCCTGCGCAAGGGATGGGCGGTCTACAATTCCGACGCGGTTGAGCGCGGCCGCGCCGGCTGGGCGCAATACCCTGATATCTTCAAGGGCGAGCCGGTCTTCCTCACCACGGCCAATCCGTTCGAGCGTTTCCGTATCGGCGACGGACCGAACTCTTACGATCCCGATCCGGCCAAGCGGAAGGTACTGCCGGGCAACCAGTTTCCGGTCGAGGGCTACGAGAACTTCGTCAAGCAGAACGTGCCGCGCTGGACCACGACTGACGGTGCGACCGTTGCCGCCTATATCGCCGAGATTGACCGCGTTGGCCCCTCGGTCATCCTGTTCCACAGCCAGGCCGGCAGCTTCGGCTTCAAGGTTGCGCAAGCCCGGCCCGACAAGGTCAAGGCGCTGATCGCGATCGAGCCGGCCGGCATCGGCGATCCTGCCAAGGCCGATGTGCTGAAGAACATCCCGACCCTGATCATCTATGGCGACTACATCGAGCGCGATGCCCGCTGGCCCAAGATCCGCGCCAACGGCGTCGCCTTCGCGGACGCCATCAAGGCGGCTGGCGGCAGCGTCGACGTTGTCGATCTCCCAAGGGCCGGCATCAAGGGCAATTCGCATATGGTGATGATGGACAAGAACAACCTCGAGGTAGCAGCCCTGATCCAGAAATGGCTCGAGGGCAAAGGCCTGACGAAGTAACGCCATGCACGGAACCAGAATTCTCGACGAAGCCGACCGTCTGATGACGGTCTGCAATTCCTGCCGCTACTGCGAGGGGCTTTGCGCGGTCTTTCCCGCCATGGAGATGCGTCGCGCCTTCTCCGACGGCGATCTCAACTATCTCGCCAATCTCTGTCATGCCTGCGGCGCCTGCTATGTCGACTGCCAGTTCTCGCCGCCGCACGAGTTCAATGTCAATGTCCCGAAGACGCTGGCAATCGCGCGCGCCGAGTCCTACGCAGCCTATGCCTGGCCGCAAGCGCTGTCCGGCACCTTTGCACGCAACGGGCTCGTCATCAGCATCGTCACGACGCTCAGCATGGCCGCCTTCATCCTGGGCTTCGCCGCATTCAACGATCGCAGCGCGCTGTTTGGCGTGCACGCCGGCGCCGGCGCCTTCTACAAATTGATGCCGCACAACGCGATGGCTGCACTGTTCAGCGCCGCGTTTCTTTATGCCGTCCTCGCGATGGTGATGAGCGTGCGCGCCTTCTGGCGCGACATCGGACCCGCCATCGGCGGGCGCGCCGACGGTGGTTCGATCTTCCAGGCCATCCGCGACGCCGGCGAGCTGCGCTATCTGCATGGCGGCGGCGTCGGCTGCTATAACGAAGACGACAAGCCGACCGACCGGCGCAAGCTGTATCATCACCTGACCTTCTACGGCTTCATCCTGTGCTTTGCGGCGACCTCGGTCGCCACGCTGTATCACTATCTGCTCGGCCGCGAGGCGCCCTATCCGTGGTGGGATCTGCCGGTGGTGCTGGGTACACTCGGCGGCGTCGGACTGATCGTTGGCCCGATCGGCCTGTTCACGGCCAAGATGCGGCGCGATCCGGCGCTGCTCGTCGAGGGCCGCTACGGCATGGATGTCGGCTTCATCGCCATGCTGTTCCTGACCGGGCTCACCGGCTTGCTGCTTCTGCTGCTGCGCGAGACTGCTGCCATGGGGCCGCTATTGGCGCTGCACCTCGGCGCGGTATTTGCGCTGTTCATCACCATGCCCTACGGCAAGTTCGTGCACGGCATCTATCGCTTCGCAGCCCTGGTGCGCTATGCGCAGGAGCGGGGGACGGCGGCGTGATCCGCGCACCGTCCGGGTCCCTGTGAACCTCTTAAGCCACCTCGCGCTCCGGCGCGGAGGCTTGCTCTCGGGCCAACGTCGTGGCCGTAACATAGTCGGTCTTGCCGGTGCCGAGCAGCGGCACCTTGTCGACCACCATGATCGTGGCCGGAACGGTCAGCTCGGACGCGCCGATCGACTTGGCTCGCGCCTGCATTGCGCTGCGTTCAGCGCTCTTCTCCGTCGTCAGCAGCACGATGCGCTCGCCCTTGCGCTGGTCGGGGATCGAGACGGCGACCGAGGCGGCCTGCGGCCACAGCGTCGCTGCGATGGCTTCGACTGCGGACAGTGAGACCATTTCGCCCGCGATCTTGGCAAAGCGCTTGGCGCGACCCTTGATGGTGATGAAGCCGGCAGAGTCGATCGCCACGATGTCGCCGGTGTCGTGCCAGCCCTCGGGAAGCTTTTCAAGGACGCCGGGATTTTCGACCCTGAGATAACCGAGCATCACGTTCGGACCGCGCACGGACAGACGCCCACCGTCTTCGATGCCGGGGACCGGATCGAGGCGGCTTTCCATCAGCGGCGAGAGACGGCCGACGGTGCCGGCACGGTTGGCCATCGGCGTATTCATCGCCAGCACCGGCGCCGTCTCGGTGACGCCGTAGCCTTCGAGGATGCGGATGCCGTAGCGCTCCATGAACACCTGGCGTGTCCGATCCTTGACCGCCTCGGCGCCGGCGATGACGAGGCGCAGGGTGCGGAAGTCGTAGGCATGCGCCGACCGTGCATAGCCTGTGAGGAACGTGTCGGTGCCGAACAGGATGGTGGCGCCGGTCTGGTAGATCAGCTCTGGCACGATGCGGTAGTGCAGCGGTGAGGGGTACATGTAGATCGGAATGCCCGCGAGCATCGGCATCATCATGCCACCGGTGAGCCCGAACGAGTGGAACACCGGCAGCACGTTGAACACCTTGTCGTTGGCATTGGCGTCGACCCGCGCGAGCGCCTGCGCCGCGTTGGCGAGGATGTTGCGATGGGACAGCACCACGCCCTTCGGCGTTCCTTCCGAGCCCGAGGTGAACAGCACGACGGCCGGATCGTTCGCCTGGCGCGGCACGCGCGGCGCGGTACCGGCGAGCAGGCCCTTGATCTTGTCGCCAAGGCCGATCGAGGCACGGACGTCCTCCAGATAGACGACGCGCGCCTCGGCGGAGATTGCGCCCATCAGCTTGTCGAGCTTGCCCTTCTCGATGAAGGCCTTCGAGGTCAGCACGGTCCCGACCTGCGCCGCCTTCATGGCGGCGAGCACGTTGACCGGGCCGGCCGAGAAGTTGAGCATCGCCGGGACACGGCCGATATTCTGCAGCGCCATGAAGACGACGGCGACGCCCGCCGAATTCGGCAACAGCACGCCCACATTCTCGCCGACGGAGGTGCCGTTTTCCAGTTTCCGGCTCAGGACCTGCGCGCCGAGGATCAGCTTGCGATAGGTCAGCTTGGTGCCGAGCGCGTCCTCGATGATGACCTTGCCGGTGTCGCGATCGCGATAGGCATGTCCGAGCGCCTCGAACAGCGAGTGGTCGAGCATGGCGTTCTTCACCAGAGCGTCGATCATCACGTCCTGGAGCGCGGCACCGGCGGCGTTGCGACGCGCCTTGCCCTTCAGCGCCTGGTCGACCGGAAGCTTGACCGGGGGCAGGATGGTGACCGTCACCCGCGGAAACCACGAGCGCTTGATCTGGCTGGAGTTGAGATAGCTGAGATGCGAGCGCTGCGCCCCTTCGATGCGGACCGGCACGACCACGGCATCAGCCTTGTCCGCGATCATCGCGGTGCCGTCATAGACCTTCATCAGCGAGCCGGAGACGGTGATGCGTCCCTCCGGGAAGATCACCACCGGCTCGCCGGCGGCAACGAGCTTGATCAGGTCGCGCGCGGCCAGCGGCTTGGTCGGGTCCATGGTGTAGTGCTTGACGATGCGCAGGAACGGCTTGGCCCACCAGGCCTTGGCGATGCCGGTATCCACCGCGAAGCTGGAATCGATCGGCAGCACGGCGTGCAGCAACGGGCCGTCGATCAGGCTGACATGATTGGGCGCGATCAGCATCCGCGTGCCCGGAGGCGGCAGGTTTTCCAGGCCGCGCACCTCGGTGCGGAACAGCGCGCGGAACAGCAGCGCGCCGAAATCGCGCACGCCTTCCTTGCCCCACTTGGTCAGGACAAACCAGACCGCGCCAAAGCTGGCGACGCCGAGGCCAAAGAAAATCCAGCCGACATGCAGGCCAGCCGCCTGCAGCAGCGCGACGAACAGCGAGCCGACCACCATGAAGGCGGCCTGCAGCACGTTGCCCGCGGCAATGATACGGGCGCGCTCGGACGCCGCCGACCAGGCCTGGACCGCGGCAAAGGACGGAACGACGAACAGCCCGCCGCCGAATGCGAAAGCGACGAAATCGACCAGCATGCGCAAGCCGGCGAACGAGGTTGCGAAGCCAGCCGCGGCGATGTCCTGGCCCTTGGCGGTCACGGCGATCGCGAAGGCGAGATCGAGGCCGGCGCAGCCCATGATGATGGCGCCGATCGGCACCAGTGCAAGGTTCGGACGAACATGGCTCAAGCTGGCAGCGAACAGCGAGCCGATCGCGATGCCGATCGCGAAGATCGCAAGACACAGTGTCACCACACCCTCGGTGCCGCCGACGACATCCTTGACCAGCGCGGGCAGCAGCGACAGCACGATGGCGCCGACCAGCCAGAACCAGGAGACGATCACGGTGCCGTCCCACAGGCGATGGTCGGCATGTAGTGTCCTGAGCAGGCTCACCGTCGAGGTCCAGGGGTTGGCATCGACGGGCAACTCGGGCGCGGAGGGCGTCGTCTGCGGGATCCGGGACGCGAATGCCCAGGACAGCAGGGCGAGCACGACCACAGCCGATGCGACCCAGCCCATATGCGCGGAGCCGGCCACGAACTGGCCGCCGGCGACGGTGCCGAGCAGGATGGCCATGAAGGTCGCGCCTTCGACCAGCGCGTTGCCGGTCGCAAGTTCGCCGAGTTCGAGCTGGTCCGGCAGCATGGCGTATTTCACGGGGCCGAACAGGGCGGCGATGGTGCCGAACAGGGCGAGCGCTGCGAACAACAACGGCACCGAATGCAGGAAGAAGCCGGCGGCGGCAAAGCAGGCTGCGAAGATCTCGGCGAATTTGAGCCGCCGCGCGACGAGGGATTTGACGTATTTGTCGGCGAGCTGGCCACCGAGCCCGGACAGGATGAAATAGGGGAAGATGAAGACGGCGCCGGCCACCGTCACCAGCGCATCGCCGTGGCCGGTTGCGGCACTGTAAAGCAGGATAATGACGAGCGCGTTCTTGAGCACGTTGTCATTGAGCGCCGAGAAAAACTGCGCCCAGAACAGCGGCGCAAAGCGGCGTGACGACATCAATTCCCTGATCATGACTAGTCCTGTTTTGGAAAGGCAGCCTGAGGTTGTTACGTTTTTTGTGAGACGTCACGGCCGGAAGCGCATGGGACGAACGATTGCCCGGCAACGAAGTTGCTGGCCTGCACTGTCCCCTCGGTTTCTCCGATCCTGTTGGTCTCCAATTGGTCTCGTTAGGTTCGCAAATATCTGGTCGCGGTCGCGTCAGCCGCGCTGACCCTGATCTGGCCGAGGCAATATGGAAACCTGAACCGCCTCATGGAGGCCAGCGAGATCGACCGCGTCTGTCCGGACATGGTGAGTCCTTCGTTGCAGCAAGAACGGGAATTCAGATCGTACTCGACCCGCAGGGCTGCCCCCGGCTCAGGTGAGATGGGAGAGATGGCGAAAGGGCGAGAAGCGGCCAAGAACGCTGAACCTACGCCCTTCGAGACGTGCACGATCGCGGCTGGCCCGCCACATCCGGAAGGCCGCCCGACGTTCCGCGAGCACGCCAGCAACGTCACATGCGTTGGCGATGCGATTGATCGGCGCCATGGCGAACCGCAGCAGGGCCCGGCCAAAGCCGGTCACGAAGGCCGCGGCGTCGTCGATGAACGTGGTGGCAATATCAACAGCGAGGGTTTGCATTTTGCAGGTCTCCGAGTTAATTTGAACAATGTTCACATGAGTAGCTTGAAAATGAACAATGTTCAAGAAGAATCGCCGCGAGACCAAAAAAAATCTCGGCGGCGGCTCCAGATCCTGGAGATCGCCCGCGGCATTATCGAAACTAAAGGCTTGAGATCGTTGAAGGTTCGGGACGTCGCGGAGGCCGCTGGCTGTTCCGTTGGCAGCGTCTATAACGAGTTCGGCGACTTCGACAGTGTGATCCTGACGGTCAATCGGGAAACCGTTCGGGCCCTGACGGACCAGCTTCGCGAGGTGCGGGCCGAGGACCCCATCCGCCAGCTCTACGGGCTTGCCGGGACCTACCTCGGATTCTTCGCCGAGCACGCGAATCTGCTGCGGTCGCTGTTCGAGCATCGGATGGAGGACGACCGTCCTTATCCCGACGACATCCTGCAGATGGTGATGGATGCTTTCGCGTTGATGCATTCGCCCCTGGTACGCCTATTGCCGGATGCAGATGACGTGAAGATCGCGCTGCTGTCGCGCACCTTGTTCTCTGCCGTGCACGGCATCATCTCGCTCGGTCTCGAGGAGCGCATGGTCGCCGTGCCGCCGCAGATGCTACGTCAGCAGGTCGAGCAGTTCCTCGACACACATCTCGTCGGTCTTGGGATTTTGCCTTCCCGGTGAAGGCGCCTTAGGCTGGTGCCGCTTCGCGCGGCCGAGCCGCAACGACGATGATATCAGGTCTTCCGCCGTCGACCTGAACGCGGTTGCGTCCCTTTTCCTTGGCGCGATAGCAGGCGGCATCGGCGCGTCGCATCGCGTCCTCGAGCGTGATGGTGCCCTCGGGAATGCAGGCGAGCCCGATGCTGGCGGTCACCGCAAAGCAGCGATCGTCCCAGCTGAAGTTAAACAGCTCGAGTGATCGTCGCAGCCGTTCGGCGATTTCGACTGCATTCGCGGGCGAGCATTGCGGCAGGATCAGGCCGAATTCGTCGCCGCCCAGGCGCGCCACCAAATCGTGCGGGCGCCGGTCCTGTTGCAGAAGACGCGAGACCTGGCAGAGCAGCCGGTCGCCGGCGAGATGACCGCAGCTGTCGTTGACGCTCTTGAACTGATCGAGGTCGATTAGGATCAGGCCGAGTGGGCCCGCCGCGGCATCGTCCAGCTCGGTTTGCAGGCGCGCCTCGAAGGCACGGCGGTTGGAAAGGCCGGTCAGCCAGTCGTGCGATGCCTGCCACGCCAGGCGTTCCTTCTCGGCATGCAGGGCGTCCTCGAAGGCGTGTCGCTGCAGCACCAATCGTCTCGTGTGCCAGATCAGGAGCAGGATCAGCGTTACGGCGGTGACGATGTTGATGCCGGTCAAGATCAGCTTGATGGCGCGGGAGCCTTCACCGAGGACGGCAGAGAACCGGTTGGCATGTACCGTGAACTGGGCGTTGAGCTCGGAGAGTCGCGACGACAGGATTTGCAGGCGGCTTGCGTCCTGAACGGGGCCGTTCTCCCACTCGGACCGGATGACCTCGCCGAAGACGCTGAGCTCCAGCAACATGGGGTCTGTGGCGGCCCACTCGCGGATCGCTTCCTGCAGGAAGCTGACGCGGTTGAAGTAGCGAAACAGCCAGATCAGTCCGGGAACGTCATCGGGATGATTGCCGCCTTGCAGGAAGCCGATGCGCGCCGCCTCGACATCGACCGGATCGCGCTCGAGCGCCCAGCGCGCGAACTCATCGCCGATGGGAACGGCGAGCGAAGCCTGGTATTGCGCGAACTGGCTGGCGTCGCCCGAATGCAGATAGAGATTGAGGAGATAGACGGCGTTCTTCTGCGAGCGCGACCACAACGCTTCGCCCGCGACATAGGCGCGAACCGACGACAACACCTCGAGACTGAATCCCGCGATCGCCGCCTGGAGCATGACGACCATCACGAAAGGCGAGACGAGCTTGATGACGTGAAGGAAGCTGCGTTCCTTCATCGACATGGCTGTTCGGCGAAACACCCTGGCATTCCCCAAATCGCGCAACGCCTCCAACCGAGCGCTGCGCCTGCAACGCAAAGTAGATGGGATGGTTGCTTAACTCGACCTGAAAGGCGCGGAGGACTGCATTGCAGGATGAAGACGTCGTGAAATGGATGCCCTCAGATTGCGTCAAATGCCGCGAAATCGAGTGAGCCGGGGCGTCATATCCGTCGGATGTGCTTTGCTTGGCGAAGAGAATTGGGGCCGGGCTAGACCAGCACCGGCTTGCGCACGCGGCCGGCGTCACCGAACACGCGCAGGTAACGCTCGATCTCCGAGGGCATCCCGGTCGCCTTCTCCGGATTGTCGGAGAGCTTGACGGCGGGACGGCCGTCCACCGACGACACCTTGCAGACCAGCGAGATCGGATCGAGATTGAACGACCCATCCGGCGTGCAGCCGACGAAATCATTGGTGAGGTTGGTGCCCCAGCCGAAGGAGAGCCGCACCCGGCCGGTGAAGTGATGGTAGGTCTCCTCGATCGAGCCGACATCCATCGCGTCGGAAAAGACGAGCAGCTTGTCCCTGGGATCGCGGCCCTTCTTCTCCCACCAGGCAATGATCTCCTCGCCGGCCTGGACCGGCGGCGCGCTGTCGGGCCGGAAGCCGGTCCAGTCCGCGACCCATTCCGGCGCATCGCGCAGGAACGCCTTGGTGCCGAAGGCGTCGGGCAGTGCGATCAGGAGGTTGCCGCCATAGGTCTGGCGCCACTGGTCGAGGATGCGGTAGGGCGCCCAGCGCAATTCCTCGTCGTCTTTAGCGAGCGCGGCCGCGACCATCGGCAGCTCATGCGCATTGGTGCCGATGGCTTCGAGATCGTTGTCCATCGCCAGCAGCACGTTGGACGTGCCGATGAAGGACGAGCCGAGGCCCTCTTTCACGGCCTCCACGCACCAGCGCTGCCAGAGGAAGCCGTGGCGGCGGCGGGTGCCGAAGTCGGACAGGCGCAGATTCTCCAGCTTGCGAAGACGCTCCACCTTGGTCCAGAGCTTGGCCTTGGCGCGGGCATAGAGCACGTCGAGCTCGAAGCGGCCGCGGCCCTTCATCGCGGCGCGCGAGCGCAGCTCGTTGAGGATTGCCAGAGCCGGGATCTCCCACATCGTGGTGTGGGTCCACCGCCCATGGAAATGCAGCTCGTACTGGCCCTCCACCTTGCGCAGCTCGTATTCGGGAAGGCGGAATTCGGCCAGCCAGCGGATGAAGTCCGCCGAGAACATGTGGGTCTTGCCGTAGAAGGTGTTACCGGCCAGCCAGATCAGCTCTTTCTTGCTGAAGCGGATGGTGCGGGCATGGTCGAGCTGGGCGCGCAGCTCACCCTCGTCGATGATGTCGGCGAGCCGCACATGGCGGGAACGGTTGATGACCGAGAAGGTCACCTGCTGATCCGGGTAGTCTTCCCGAATCATCTGTAACATCAACAGCTTGTAGAAATCGGTATCGAGCAGGCTGCGGATGATGGGATCCAGCCGCCAGCTGTGATTGTAGGTTCGGCTCGCAATGTCGGTCACTGTCATGGGTACATTTTAGCGTGGCTCCCCCTGCGCAACCAGTGGATTTGGGAAGGGCAGTCTTGCGGAGGAGCGGCGCCAGTATCACGACTTGATATCAGGACTTGGCGGCCGCCGCTGCCACGGTCTCCAGTTGGCTCCTGACCCAACGATGAGCCGGGTCCTTCTGGTAGCGCTGGTGCCAAACCATGAACATCGGCAGCTCGGCCAGCGTCCGGGTGCGGGACGCCAGCGGAATCCGCGTTTGCGCGAAGCCGCGCATGACCCCGGATGCCAGCAGGCTCGGCATGCTCGCCAGCATCTGTGAGCCGCGAAGGAAGGACGGCACGCCGGAGAAGCTCGGCACCGAGATGGCAATGTCGCGGTGCAGTCCGTTGGCCGCCAGCCGGCGGTCGAAGTCGAGCCGCTCATTATCGGTATAGACGACGGTGACGTGACGCGCCGAGAGATAGGCGCCGCGGCCGGTCGGAGCGCTACGCATCTTGGGATCGAAGTAGCAGACGTAATGATCGCTCAAGAGCCGCTTCTGCACGATGTCGACGCCGGAGGGCGGTAGCGGCGTGATCAGGATGTCGCAGCGGTTTTCTCGCAGCATAGCCGGCGAGGGCGACTGCGAGGGGATCACGCGCAGCTTCAGGTCCTTCACTTGTGCGGCGACATGAGCGAAGAACCGTGGCAGCAGCAGATCGCGCTGGAAATCATTGGCGGCGATCGTCAGCGACAGCTGCGCGCGGGCCGGCTCGAACGTGACGCCCCCGGCAAAGCTCCGCATCTCGTCGATCAGTGCCCGTGCCTTTCCGGCAAGCGCCTGGGCATGCGCGGTGGCGACGATGCCGCGGCCGGATTTCGCGAACAACGGATCGCCGGCGATCCGCCGCAGCTTGTTCAGCCCGTGGCTGACCGCCGATTGCGTCAGGCCGAGCCGCGTGGCCGCCGCAGTGACCGATCCCTCCTCCAGCACGGCGAGGAACAGTTCAAGGGCGTGGCCGTCGAGCGCCAAATGATCGATTTCATTCATGCAATATATTATAATCGATCTATTTATCCGGGGAATAGGCCGGCCCATGATCTTCCGATAAGCCGCGCGTCCGAATCGGGCGCCCCAGGGAGAGACACGATGAATGCCCAGGCGCCAGCCTTGCGGGATCCCCGCCTCAACCGTCCCGAGCCCCTGACGCCGACGTTTGGCGATGGCGGCTTCTTCCAGCGCGACCGCTCCATCCATCCGCCCGCGCATGCGCCCGGCTACAAATCCTCGGTGCTGCGCTCGCCGCGGCAGGCGCTGCTGTCGCTGGAGAACTCGATTTCGGAGATCACGGGACCGGTGTTCGGCCACAACGATCTCGGCCCGCTCGACAACGATCTGATCCGCAACTACGCCAAGGATGGCGATCCGATCGGCGAGCGCATCGTCGTCCATGGCCGCGTGGTCGACGAGACCGGCCGGGGCGTGCCGAACACGCTGGTCGAGTTCTGGCAGGCCAACGCCAGCGGGCGCTACCGGCACAAGAAGGACACCTATCTGGCGCCCATCGACCCGAATTTCGGCGGCTGCGGCCGCGCGCTGACCGACGACACCGGCTATTACTATTTCCGCACCGTGAAGCCGGGGCCCTATCCCTGGCGCAACTACGTCAACAGCTGGCGTCCCGCCCACATCCACTTCTCGGTATTCGGCTCCGGCTTTGCGCAGCGGCTGATCACGCAGATGTATTTCGAGGGTGATCCCCTGATCCCGATCTGCCCGATCCTGACGACGATTCCGGACAAGGATGCGCTCGACCGCCTGGTGGCGCCGCTCGACCTCAACGCCTCGACGCCGTTCGACTCGCTCGCCTACCGCTTCGACATCGTGCTGCGCGGTCAGCGCTCCACCTATTTTGAAAATCGCACCGCGGGGAATTGAGCCATGCCGCAGCCGCTCACCTATCTCAAGGAAACCGCCTCGCAGACCGCCGGGCCCTATGTCCATATCGGACTGATCCCGGCGATGGCCGGCTTCGACATCTTCGAGAAGAACTTCTCCAACGTGCTGGTGACGCCGAATACTGAAGGCGAACGCATCACGCTGGAAGGCAAGGTGCTCGACGGCACCGGCACGCCGCTGCGCGACGTGCTGCTGGAGATCTGGCAGGCCAATGCGAACGGCCGCTACAACCATCCGGCCGATCGTTCGGCCGGCGCGCTGAATGAGGAGTTTCGCGGCTGGGGTCGCGCCGGCTCCGACTTCGAGAGCGGCCTCGTGACCTTCGAGACCATCAAGCCGGGCGCTATCACCGACAAGTCTGGACGCAAATGCGCGCCGCACGTGAATGTCTGGATCGTCGCGCGCGGCATCAACATCGGCCTCAACACGCGGCTCTATTTCTCGGACGAAGAAGCCGCTAACGCCGCCGACCCGGTGCTCAACCTGATCGAGCAGCCGTCGCGCCGCTCGACCCTGGTCGCAAAGCGCACCGAGCGTGCCGGCAAGATCGTGTACGCCTTCACGATCAATTTGCAGGGCCCGGAGGAGACGGTGTTCTTCGACGTGTGAGACCTCAGGCCTCTTCGCCATGAAGCTGCGCGCGAAATGCGCGCGGCGATAGGCCCGTGGCTGCGGCATAGACCCGGCTGAAATAGGCGGGATCCTCGAAGCCGAGCGCATAGGCGATCGTCGAGACCGGCAAATTGGTATAGACGAGATTGCGGCGCGCCTCGCGGATCAGCCGGTTGAGGATGAGGTGCGAGGCGGTATCACCGGTCGCCGCTCGCGTGATCCGGTTGAGATGCGTCGGCGTGACCGCCAGTGCCTCGGCATAGTCAGCGACGCTCCAGCGTTCCAAATGGTGCTGCTCCAGCAGCGCCTCGAAGCGGCGAAACAGGCTGGATTCAACCGTGCCGCCGCCACCCGTCTCGTTCGTGAGCGCGCGCGCCACCAGCCCGATCATGGCGGACGACAACGCGCGCAGCACATGCGCGCGGCCGAAATCGCGCGCGGCATGTTCGGCGAAGATCTGCTTCATGGTGGCGCGGATCTGCGGTGTGCCGCGCACCACCGCCGAGCGCGACAGCGCACCGCGCAGGCCCTCGGCGGCGAGCAGCGCCTCGTCCAGAATTTCCGCGGCGATGGTCAGCACCCAACCTTGCGTATCGGGCACGAAGCGGAAGCCGTGGACGTGGCCGACGGGTACGTTGACGATCTGCATCGGCCTCAAGGGCACCACCCGCCCGTCGAGCGTCGCCTCGCCGCCGCCGCGCTCGATCAGCAGCACCTGATGCAGCCGGGCATGCCGGTGCACGGCCAGGGTCCAGTCGTGCAGCACCGAGCGGGACGCGATGGTCTCGCAATGCACAACGTCGGGCAAGTCGCCGGACTCGCCGAACAGATTATAGATCCGGATCGCCGGGGCTGTGTCTCTCATGTTCGAATAGTACAAGACAATGGCGAAACCCTCCATCGGTCTGCGGCGCCAAATCTGCAAAAAAGTGCCGACGGGAGGACGCAAAAATGAAAGTTCAGGTCTGTATCATCGGCGGCGGGCCGTCCGGGCTGCTGCTGTCCCAGCTCCTGCATCTCAAGGGCATCGACACGGTCGTGCTGGAGAAATACAGCCGCGACCATGTGCTCGCCCGCATCCGTGCCGGCGTGCTCGAGCACGGCTTCGCCAAGTTGATGCGGGAGGCGCAGTGCGGCGAGCGGATGGACCGCGAGGGTGAGATTCACCGCGGTTTCGAGATCGCCCATGACGGCGTGCTCTCCAAGATCGACCTGCACAAGCATTCCGGCGGCAATTCGGTGCTGGTCTACGGCCAGACCGAGCTGACGCGCGATCTTTACGAGGCGCGCGATCGTCTCGGCGGAAAGGTCGTGCATAATGCCGAGGACGTGACGCCGCACGATCTGACGTCGGACCGACCCTACGTGACCTATCGCTCCAACGGCGAGAGCGTCCGCGTCGATTGCGACTACGTCGTCGGCGCCGACGGCTTTCACGGTGTCAGCCGCAAGTCGATTCCGAAGGACGTGCTGCGCGAATATGAAAAGGTCTATCCGTTCGGCTGGCTAGGCGTGCTGTCGCGCACCAGGCCGGTGTCGCCCGAACTGATCTATGTGAAACACGAGCGCGGCTTTGCGCTCTGTTCTCTTCGCTCGCAGGTGCTCAGCCGCTACTACATCCAGGTGCCGCTCACCGACAAGGTCGAGGACTGGAGCGACGATGCGTTCTGGGCCGAGCTGAAGCGCCGTCTGCCGGGCGAAGTTGCCGGCCGCCTGATCACGGGGCCGTCGATCGAGAAAAGCATCGCGCCGCTGCGCAGCTTCGTCGCCGAGCCGATGAGCTATGGCCGGCTGTTCCTCGCCGGCGATGCCGCCCACATCGTGCCGCCGACAGGCGCGCGCGGGTTGAACAGTGCCGCCTCCGACATCTATTATCTCTATCACGCCATGCTCGCGCATTATCAGCGCGGCGACGATTCGGGTCTTGCAGGCTATTCCACCAAGGCCCTCGCACGGATCTGGAAGGCGCAGCGCTTCTCCTGGTGGATGACGATGCTGCTGCACCGCTTCCCCGACCGGCTCGAATACGAGGATCGGCTTCAGCAGACCGAGCTGGACTATCTGCTTTCGTCGGAGACGGCGCAGCGCCTGCTCGCGGAGAATTACGTGGGACTGCCGTTTTAGGCGACACCACTCGAGGGGTAGACGCGGCTACTTGCCTTCCAGCGTATTGATTGGTGTCCAGTCCGGCGCCGGCGGCGTCTCCATCAGCATTTTTGCGCGCTTGGCGAATAGCGCGGACGCAGGATCAATCTTTGCTGCGCCCTCGAACGCGTCGGCCGCCTTCGCAAAATCCCGCGCCCGCCAGCATGCCAGCCCCTCGGCATAGGCTGCAGCCACCTTCGCCTGATCGGCGCCCTCCGCGCCTTTCTCCGCCAGCGGCTCGAACACCCTGATGGCCTCGCCGCGGCCTAGCACCTTGATCGCGTCGAGCTCGCGCCAGGCGAAGGTATCGCCGGTCTGCGCCATCGTCGTTTCCGAGGCCATGATCGCGGTGCCGTAATATTTGTTGGCGCCCTCCAGCCGCGAGGCGACGTTCACGGTGTCGCTCATCACGGTGTAGTTGAAGCGGCGGCGCGAGCCGATATTGCCGACCACGGCTTCACCGCTGTTCAGCCCGATGCGGTGCGACAGGCCGTGGCCGGCGAAAGCGGGGTTGTGAGCATTGAGGTCCGCCAGTTTCTCGTGGCACTCCAGCGCAGCGCGCACTGCGTTGCGTGCGTGTGCGGGATCGTCGGCCGGCGCACCGAACATCGCGACGATGGAATCGCCGATATATTTGTCGACATAGCCGCCATGGCTTTCGATGATGTCGGTCATGGCGGACAGATATTCGTTCATCAGCGTCACCAGCTCGCCTGGTGTCATGGTCTCGGCAATTGACGAAAATCCGCTGAGGTCGGAGAAGAACATGGTGACGTTGCGCATCTCGCCGCCGAGCGCCGGCATCTTGCCGGAGGCGACCATGGTTTCGATGACCTCGGGCGCGAGGTAGAGGGCAAAGCTCTTGCGCAGGAAGCGCTCGTCGCGGTCGGCCAGCACGAAGCGGTAGCCGATCATCGATGCGAGTGCCATAAGGCTCGCGAGCGCAGGTTCGGCCAGCGGCAGCGCCCGGGCATGAACGAAGGCGGCAACGGCCACGGCGGTGTAGAGGGCAGTGAGGACGAGCCAGACGGTGAGTGCACCGGTCGGTGCGAACATGGCGGCTGCGCAGGCGATGATTGCGGCGAACACGATCGTAAGAATGGTCCGCGCCGGAAAGCCTAGCTCGGCTACGGCGTCGTGCTCCATCAGGTTTCGGACGGCAGTGGCGTGGACGAACACGCCGGCGACATCGCTGCGGGCTTTCTGCGGCTTGCTGGCCGGCGTGGGCAGGGCGCATCGCGCGGCCGGCGTGCCGTCGTAGCCGCCAGACAGGCGCATCGAGGTGAGTTTGCGGTCCTCGAAATTCAGGACCGTGCCAAGCAGCACGACCTTGCCGTCGAAAGCACGGCGGAAGAAGTCGGCGTCTCCTTTCTCGACGCAGGCGCGCAGATCGACGAAGGAAAAGGTCGGGATGTCGCGTCCCAGCCCTCGAAAGTTGAGCGTCATTGTATTTGGCACCGCACTCGGGACCGCATAGCCGGACAATTCGGTCGCGCCGGAAGACGCGATCTCGGCTTTTGCGCCGGCCGCGCGCGCAGCGAGCTCGACCGCCATCGCGGGGACCGGCCGCCCCTCGATGGCAAAGCTCAGCGGCATTCGCCGGATGACATCGTCGTGGTCGGTGTGGACATTGAGCGCCCGGACGGCGTTGCGCACGGCCACTTGCTGCGCGCGATACGGCACTTCCGGATGATCGTTGCTCAGGATTTCGCCGAGCACCAGCTTGCCGCTGTCGGAGATTTGCCGCAGCGCGATCAGATAATCCCGATCGAATCCTTTCATCCGGCCGCCGACGGCGGTCTCGCCAAAGGGGATCTCCGACTGCTCGATCGAATTCTTGAAGATGACGTCGAAGCCGATCACCTTGGCGCCGCCCTCGGTGATACTGCCGAGCACCCGGCCGATCTCGCGTGTCCAGGTCTGGGTCGGCGATCCCGTGAAGGGCGGCGTCTCGTAGGTTTCCCCGTCGATCGCCACGACGACGACCGGCGATGTCGCGGGATCGCGCCGATCGCCAATGAGCTTGCCGCGCAGCGCCGTGAGGATGTCGAGGGAGAGGCCTTGAAGCGTGTGCAGCGGCGGGGACGTGCAGGCGGCGCCCGCAACGAGCGCAATGAGCATCGCTGCAACGATGTCCCGTCCCCCAATCCGCCGCATCGCCGCGTCGCCAGGTCCGCTTATTCGAGCTGTAGCAGGCGGCTGATGATCGGGGTCGGCGACGAGGTGGCGCTAGCGTCGACCTGGAAGGTGTAACGCTTGCTGCCGAGGCTTGCGAGATAGCTCCCGCCCGGGGTCAGCGACTTCCCGGCCTTGGCGAAATCGTAGAACTTGCCTCGGGTCATGACGTCGCTCTTGAGCGCGACGCTGATCGTGGGCTCCTTGCCGTCGGTGCGCTCGATCATCAGCGTGCTGCCGGCCTTGGCCTGGATCAAGGGCGCGACGCCATAAATCGTCGGCAACTTGGATGGTGCGCCCTTGGTATCGGATCGCATCGTCCGGAACGTGGTGGCGGCGCTCTGGTTCGCTTCGCGCTCGGAGAGCTGTGCCGCCTTGGTGTCACAGGGCACCTTGGCGCGCTGCACGTCACCGAGCTGCACGGTGCTTTGCTCGGCGCCGACCAGCACGACGCCTTCGCTGATCGTCTCGCGCAGGCAGGATTTGAGATAGCTGAGCGTGATGCTGGCCTTGGGTCCGAGCTTGATGATCTTGCCCGGCGCGACGTAGTCCATGAACTCGACGCCGTCGACCTTGCCTTGGACATCCTCGACGATGGCGGCGGGCGTCTCAGCCAAGGCGGGGGCCGTAACACAAAACGCGCCGACAGCGGCGCCGATCAGGCTTCTCATGAATCATCTCACTCAGTTCGACCGATGCTGTGTCGGTCCCCAATCCCGGTCCGATGCTTAGCAGCGGGGGCACCCGGGCAAGTGTGACCAGAATCACTCTTCGATATTGGTGCCACTTTAGCAGGAACAGGTTCAAACCGGCGACCAGAGAAAAATCAAATCATGGCAAGGCGTTGGCGGGATTGATGAGTCAGGCGGCGGGGACTGGGCGATCCTCGACCGGACGCTTCTCCGCTGCGCTCTCCATGGCGGGAACGAGAGGGGCCTCGGTCTTCTGAAAAGGCGTCGCTCGCTGACCGGCGGCAATCTCGGTGACCTCGTCCCAGCGCGACAAGAAGGCCTCGACGCAAGCGGGGTCGAACTGCCGGCCCTTGTTCTCGGCCAGGTAGTTGCGCGCCAGCTCGAGCGGCATCGGCTCCTTGTAGGGCCGCCGCGTCGTCAGGGCATCGAACACATCGGCGACCGCGACCACGCGCGCCGCGACCGGAATCTCGTCGGCCCTGAGGCCGTTGGGATAGCCCGCGCCGTCCCAGCGCTCGTGATGACCTGCGGCAATTTGCGCGCCGAGCTGGATCAGCTCGCAGCCGGAATCCGCCAGGATCCGCTCGCCGATCGTCGCATGGGTCCGGATCACTGCCATTTCCTCATCGGTCAGCTTGCCGGGCTTGAGCAGGATATTGTCGGGGATGGCGACCTTGCCGACATCGTGCAGCGGCGCGGCCAGATAGATGTCGCGGCAGAGCCGGGGCGGCAGGCCGAGCTGCTCGGCGATGATGCGGCTGTAGCGGGCGACCCGCAGCGTGTGCTCGCCGGTGTCGTTGTCGCGATATTCGACCGCGAGCGCGAGCCGCAGGATGATCTCCTCCTCGCGCTCACCGAGCTTTCGCGTTGCTGCCGCAACTTCACTGGCCAGATGTGCGGCACGATCGCTGAGCTTGCGCACGGCTGCACCCAGCTGAATCAAATTCCGCAGACGCACCGTCATCTCGACGCTTTGCGGCGCCTTGGGCAGGAAATCGGTTGCACCGGCCTGCAGCGCTTCCATTTTGACGTCGTCGGTCTGTCGCGAAGTGATCATCGCAATCGGGATGTCGGCACAGCCGGGCAGGGTGCGGAAGACGCGGATGAAGCTGATGCCGTCCATATGCGGCATCTCGTAGTCGACCAGCACGAGATCGAAGACGCGCTCGCGGGCGCAGGTCAGCGCTTCCACGGGATCGAGGAAGGCGGTGGCTTCGACCAGGCCTTCAGCCTCGATGTGGCGTTTCAGGAAGTTGAGGACGGATCTGCTGTCATCAACCAGCAGCGCTTGGGTCAGCATCGGCGGCCGGGGCTCTCTTCGCTGGCAAAGGCACGGACTTCACGCATAGCCCGAGCGAATTTAACGCGAAGCAAATGCGCCGCGTGAGCCGCCGCCTCGCGCGCTCGAAATTCCAGTCTGCGCACATCTGCACGCACCTGCGCGAATTCCGGCGAAATGTGACCCGTAGTTGTACGGATGCCCGCGTTAGGGGTTTGCTCACCCGATTCGCGTCAAACGAGTATCGGAATTTTTACAAAGGCGGGTGCAGCGATGGAGCTCAATCCCATGGAGCCGAAATGGTCGTTGCGGTTGCCCGCCGATTGCAGCATCGCGGCCATTCGCAGCGTCTATGAGCTCATTCGCGAGGCGTTCGGGCGCCAGGAGAGGCTCGAGATCGACTGTTCGAGCGTCGACAAGGCTGATGTGACCTCGATTCAGCTTCTGCTGTCGACCGCCAAGACCGGCGAAGCCCAAGGCCGCCCGGTGGTGCTCACATCATTCTCCCAGTCTCTGCGCAACACACTTCGTCGCGCCGGCTTCGCCAGCGATTCGGTGCTCGATCAGCATTTCCCGCAAAAGAAAGATGGCACCTGATGGCCACGATTCTCACCGTCGACGATTCCCCCAGCATCCGGCAGATGATCAAGGTCGTGCTCGAGCCGGCCGGTCACAACGTGATCGAGGCCGGCGACGGCGCGCAAGGGCTCGCCAAGGCGCAAGCCGGCAAGCTCGACCTCGTCATCACCGACCTCAACATGCCCGTCATGAACGGGCTCGAGCTGATTAGGGCCCTGCGCAAGCTGCCCAGCGCGGTGGGCATGCCGATCGTGTTCCTGACTACCGAATCCAACGATGCGGTGAAGCAGGAAGCCAAGAGTGCGGGCGCGACCGGCTGGATCACCAAGCCCTTCAAGCCTGAGCAGCTGCTCGCCGTGGTCGGAAAGCTGGTGCGCGCATGAGTGCGATGGATCCGACCGAGATCTTTCGTCAGGAAGCCAGCGAGCTCTTCGAAGTTCTCGAAGGAGCCCTGCTGGATCTCGGACAGCGTCCCGACGACCGCGAGCTGGTCGATTCTGCCTTCCGAGCCCTCCATACCATCAAGGGTTCGGGCGCCATGTTCGGCTTCGACAAGGTCGCCTCCTTCACTCACGAATTCGAGACCGCGTTCGACCGCGTCCGCAAGGGTGAGATCAAGCCGACCCAGGAGCTGATCTCGGTCGCGCTCGCCGCCAAGGACTACATCCGCGCGCTGATCGAAGATCCCCAGTCGACCGACGACATCATCGGCGAGGCCATCCTCGACGACCTCAAGCGTTTCGTCTCATCCGATCAGCCCGTTGTACCGGTTCTCGAGATCACCCCGGCGCCGCCGCTGGCCCCGGCCGAGACCAAGCAGGCCGGCTGGCACCTGTACCTGGAATTCGAATCCCATATCCTGCGCAACGGCTCGAACCCGCTCGATTTGCTGGAGGATCTCTGCAAGCTTGGTCCTTGCTTCGTGGTGCCTGTCACCGACGGCGTCCCGTTCCTCGACGAGATGGAGCCGGAAGACTGCTACTTGAAATGGGACGTCAAGCTGCACGCGGCCTGCGACAAGGACGCGATCGACGACGTCTTCATGTTCGTCCAGGACGAGATGAAGTTGACGCTCTTGCCGCTCGAGCAGGTCGAGGCACCTGCACCGGCGCCGGTGCTCCAACTGCTCGACGAGGAGCCGGTCGTTGCCGAGACGGCTGCACTGGCGGTCGAGGCCGCTCCCCCGCCCGTTGCCGAGCAGTCGGCCGCAAAAGCCGAGCCCAGGGCCGAAGCTGCAACCGAATCGAAAGCCGAGATCAAGCGCGAGGCGGCACCCGCGCGTCGCGAGGAGGCCAAGCAAGAGCGCGGCATCGCCACCGTTCGTGTCCAGGCCGAGCGCCTCGACGAGTTGATGGACCGTGTCGGCGAGCTCGTCATCGCGCAGGCGCGCCTGACCCAGCTCGCTTCGTCCGGCTCGGACCTCTCGATCAAGGTGATCGCCGAGGAAATCGAGCGTCTCGCCTCGTCCTTGCGCGACACCACCATGGGTGCGCGCATGGTGCCGATCGGCTCTCTGTTCGGCCGCTTCCGCCGCCTCGTGCACGATCTGTCGCGTGATCTGTCGAAGCCGGTCGAATTCGTCACCACGGGCGAGGACACCGAGCTCGACAAGACCATGATCGAGTGCCTGGCCGATCCCCTGGTGCACCTGATCCGCAACGCTATCGACCACGGCATCGAGGATACAGCCACGCGCGCCGCGAACGGCAAGACCGAGCAGGGCCGCATCGAACTCGCCGCCGTTCACTCCGGCGCCCAGGTGCTTGTCACCGTAAAGGACAATGGCGGCGGTCTCAACACCGCGCGCATCCGGGCGAAAGCGGAAGAGCAGGGGCTGATCGCGGCCGGCGCCGTGCTCACCGATCACGAGATCCACCAATTCCTGTTCCACCCCGGCTTCTCGACCGCGCAGACCATCTCGGCATTGTCCGGCCGGGGCGTCGGCATGGACGTGGTCAAGCGCACCATCGAGAACATGCGCGGTTCGATCGACCTCTCGACCAGGTCGGGCCACGGCACCACCGTGACGCTGCGCCTGCCGCTCACGCTCGCGATCATCGAAGGGCTGCTGATCCGCGTCGGCGAGGGCCGCTACATCATTCCGCTGTCCGCCGTCGAGGAATGCATCGAGCTGACGGCCGACGACGAACGCTCCCGCGGTCGCAATTTCCTCAATGTGCGCGGCAATCTCGTGCCCTTCCTCCGATTGCGCGAGCTCATGGTCGCATCCGGAACGCCCGACCGGCACCAGAAGACGATCATCATCTCGACGGGCGAGACCCACGTCGGTCTCGTCGCCGACCAGATCATTGGCAACCACCAGACTGTGATCAAGTCGCTCTCGAAGCTGCACTCCGACGTCACGATCTTCTCCGGCGCAACGATCCTCGGTGACGGCACGGCGGCGCTGATCCTCGACGTCGCGCAGCTCGTCGCATTGGCTCAGTCGAAGGTCGAAAAGCAGCACATCAACGAGGCGGCGTGATGAATCAGGATTTGGCTGGCCAGCATCGGTCCGGCGCAATGCAGGTCGTGATGATCGGCCTCGGCGAGGAGAAATTCGCACTCGACGCCGGTCTCGTGCGCGAGATCATCGATCCCGTCCCAGTCACCAAGGTGGCCGGCGCGCGCGCCTTTGTTCCCAGCGTGATCAACGTGCGCGGTAACGTCATTCCGCTCGCCGACCTGCGGATACGCTTCGGCATGCCCCAGCTCGACGACTCGGCGGATACGCGCATCGTCGTCATCGAGCTCGATATCGACGGCGAGCCCGTTCTGGTCGGCGTCACCGCCGACAAGGTCTACGAGGTCACGGAGATATCGCAGACCGACGTGCAGCAGACGCCCCGTGTCGGCATGCACTGGAAGCCGGAATTCATCCGCTTCATTGCGAAGTGGCGTGAAGAGTTCGTCATCGTTCCGAACATGGAACGCATCCTGAATTGAAACGAGGTCTCGGGCGAGACCGGGGGTTAGGGGCTGGAAATGAGATTCACCGTCAAGGCAAAGCTTGCCAGCGCGTTCGGCTTGGTCATCGTCCTGTCCGCGGTGGCGGGCGGTGTCGCCTACATGAAGCTCAGCGACATGATGGCGACCGCTGACAGCATGGTCCTGCGTGCAACGCGGATGGAAAAGGCAACGCAGATCGAAAAGAACATTCTGCAGCAGCTCCGCGCTGAGAAGAACTCCATCCTCGGTACCGAGGCCCAGGCCGAGCAGTTTGCCGCCGAAGCGGCCAAGCTTCGCGATGAAGCGACGAAGACCAGAGAAGAAGTCTACGCCTTGGCGAGCGAGGCGGGCAGGAAGTTGCTCGACAGCTTCGCGACCTCGTATTCCAAGATGAATTCTTATCAGGAAGAGACGATCAGGCTGGCGAAGACGGACAAACCGAAGGCTACCGAGCGCTCGATGGGTGACGGCCGCAAGGTCGTCGCGGATGCGATGGAAGCCATGGGCGCCTATGTCGTCAACACAAAGAAGCAGATGGCTGAGCAGGCGGTCCAATCAAAGGCAGAGGGACACCAGGCCCAATTCTTGCTGTTGACGCTGATCGGCGTCTCGCTGGCGGTTGCGATCGGGGCTGCACTCTGGATTTCGCTCTCGATCAGCCGTTCGCTCGGAAGGGCCGTCGGTCTTGCGGGCGCGGTCGCGGAGGGCGATCTCAGCCGGACCATTCCCTCGGCGAGCAACGACGAGATCGGAGATGTCGTGAGGTCGTTGAATGCGATGGTCGAAAAGCTCCGGCAGATCGTCGCCGAAGCGATCACGGCGGCGCAGAATGTCTCTGCCGGGAGCCAGGAACTGTCCGCCAGCGCCGAGCAGCTGTCGCAGGGCGCGACCGAGCAGGCCTCGTCGGCGGAGGAAGCTTCCTCGTCGATGGAAGAGATGGCCTCCAACGTGAAACAGAACGCCGACAACGCCAACCAGACCGAGAAGATTGCGGCGCAATCGGCCAAGGACGCCGAGGCCAGCGGCGTCGCAGTCGGTCGTGCCGTCGAAGCGATGCAGACCATCGCCGAGAAGATCACGATCGTGCAGGAGATCGCGCGCCAGACCGACCTGCTCGCGCTCAACGCGGCGGTGGAAGCGGCCCGCGCCGGCGAGCATGGCAAGGGTTTTGCGGTGGTCGCCTCCGAGGTGCGCAAGCTCGCCGAGCGCAGCCAGGCCGCCGCGGCCGACATCGGCACGCTGTCGACCGAGACCGTGAAGGTGGCGCAGGAAGCGGGAGACATGTTGTCGAAGCTCGTGCCCGACATCAAGAAGACCGCCGAGCTGGTGCAGGAGATCACCGCGGCCTGCCGCGAGCAGGACGTGGGCTCGGCCCAAATCAACCAGGCGATCCAGCAGCTCGACAAGGTGGGCCAGCAGAACGCCAGCGCATCCGAGCAGGTGTCCTCGACCTCGGAGGAGCTCGCCTCACAGGCCGAGCAGCTCCAGTCCACCATCGCATTTTTCCGCATCGAGGAAGACACGCGCAGAGGGAAGACGTCGCCCGAGCCGATCGACCGTGCCGTCGGTCAGCTCCGCGCCAAGGCTGCGCACATGGCGGCCGTCGATCGCGGCACGAAGAAGCCGGCGCCGGCCCGCAAGCCGGCACGTGCGGTGAAAGTCGCCGGCGGCGGTGGTTTCGCCTTCGACATGCATGACGGCGAAGACGACCGCGACGCCGAGTTCCAACGCTGATCAGACGGTCCGGCTCTTGTGCCGGACCGCATTCATTCGCCAACCTCCGGATCCCTTGGACTGCACCATGGCCGCAACCTCGCAATATCTGACGCTCGGGCTCGCCGGCGAGACGTTCGGCATCAGCATCCGCAATGTCCGTGAGATCCTCGACATGCGGCCGATCTCCCGGCTTCCGCACGCCCCGAACTTCCTGCTCGGCATGATCGACGTGCGCGGCAGCGGCTATCCCATCGTGGACCTCCGGACCAAGCTCGGCCTGCCGAGCGTGGCGGCGACCGAAGCCACCCGCATCATCATCCTTGACGTGCCGATGAAGGACCGCCTGGTCGGCGTCGGCTTCGTCGCCGACTGTGTGTTCGAGGTCACCGACATCGACGAGCAGGCGATCGAGCCCATCCCCGAGGTCGGCGGCAAATGGCAATCCGATTATGCCTCCGGCATCGGCCGCAAGGGCGACAAGTTCGTCGTCATTTTCGACCTCGGCAAGCTGATGGCGAATGACAAGATTCCGGAAGGGCACGATGCCGGCGCGGACGCGCCTCGCGCCGCCTGAGTTTGCAAGAGTGAAGCGTGGTCCCGCATAAGCACCCCACTTCCAACCAACGAGACTGACATGAGATTCACCGTCAAAGCCAAGCTCGCCAGCGCCTTCGGCGTCGTCATTCTTCTCTTCATCATCGCAGGCGTCGTAAGCTACACGAAGCTGTCCGACATGGCGACAACCGCGGAGTCGATGGTGCTTCGTGCCAAACGGATGGAGAAGGCCGCGGAGGTCGAAAAGATCATCTGGCAGCAACTCAGGGCGGAAAAGAACGCAATTCTCGGAACGCCAAGCGAAGCCGATGAATTCGCCACGCAGGCCGTCAAACTCCGCGAGGAGGCAACCAAGATCAGGGACGAAGTCTACGCACTCGCCAGCGAGGGCGGCAAGAAGCTGCTCGACAATTTCGCGAGTGCTTACGCCAGGATGAACGCTTATCAGGAAGAGACGATCAGGCTGGCAAAGACGGACAAGGCGAAGGCCACGGAACGCTCCATGGGTGACGGGCGCAAGATGGTCGCAGATGCCACGGAGGCAATGGGTGCCTATGTCACGAATACGAAGAGGCAGATGGCCGAGCAGGCCGCGCAGTCCCAGGAAGACAGCCGACGCGCTCAGCTGATCCTCATCGTCCTGGTCGTTGTCTCGCTGGTCGTTGCCGCGATCGGCGCGGTCTGGATCTCGATCAATATCAGCCGGTCCCTGGCAAAGGCCGTCGACTTGGCGGATGCCGTGGCGATCGGCGATCTCAGCCACAAGATCGATGCGTCCAGCAACGACGAGATCGGCGACCTGGTCAAATCTCTGAACGCGATGACAGCCAACCTCAACGCGACGGCTGCCGTCGCCAACGAGATCGCACAAGGCAATCTCACGGTCGAGGCCAAGCCGTTGTCGGACAAGGATACGCTGGGCCTCGCGCTGGAACGCATGGTCGAGAAGCTTCGCCAGATCGTGTCGGAAGCCTTGACCGCAGCGCAGAACGTCTCCGCCGGTAGCCAGGAGCTCTCCGCCAGCGCCGAGCAGCTGTCGCAGGGCGCGACCGAGCAGGCTTCGTCCGCCGAAGAAGCCTCCTCCTCGATGGAGGAGATGGCTTCCAACGTGAAACAGAACGCGGACAACGCCAGCCAGACCGAGAAGATCGCGTCGCAGTCCGCCAAGGATGCGGAAGCTTCTGGCGCAGCCGTCGGCCGCGCCGTCAACGCGATGCAGACCATCGCCGAAAAGATCACGATCGTGCAGGAGATCGCTCGCCAGACCGATCTGCTCGCGCTGAACGCCGCGGTCGAGGCTGCGCGCGCCGGCGAGCACGGCAAGGGTTTTGCGGTGGTCGCCTCCGAAGTGCGCAAGCTCGCCGAACGCAGCCAGGCGGCCGCCGCCGAGATCGGCACGCTCTCGGCCGACACGGTCAAGGTGGCCCAGGAGGCCGGCGCGATGCTCGCCAAGCTGGTTCCCGATATCAAGAAGACGGCCGAGCTGGTCGAGGAGATCACGGCGGCCTGCCGCGAGCAGGACGTCGGCTCGGCCCAGATCAACCAGGCGATCCAGCAGCTTGACAAAGTCGGCCAGCAGAACGCCAGCGCATCCGAGCAGGTGTCCTCGACCTCGGAGGAGCTTGCCTCGCAGGCCGAACAGCTGCAGTCCACGATCGCTTATTTCCGCATCGAGCAGGGCGCCAAGAGCCAGGCGGCCGCTCCGATCGACCGGGCGGTCAACCAGCTGCGAGCCAAGGCGGCGTCCATGGCGGCGGCCGAGCGCTCGGCCAAGAAGACGCAGGCCAAGCCGATGCGCGCTGCAAAGGTTGCCGGCGGCGGCGGCTTTGCTTTCGACATGAATGATGGCGAGGATGATCGGGACGCCGACTTCCAGCGCTAGACCCCCCAAGGGCTCCTGCGAACCGGTTCGTTCGGTGCGGACCGGTTCGCTTTCAGCGATTACGTGAACGGTGTGAGATTGAACATGGCCAGGATGGCCCGACATTCAGTGCAGGCGGCCATCCCGGACGAGGGCCGTCATCCATGATGCCTGCCATACAGGACACGGCCGTGCATCTGTCCGACCGCCACTTCCGGACCATCGCTGAATTGATCGAAACCCAGGTCGGCATCAAGCTACCCCAGGGCAAGCGGCTGATGCTGGAGGGGCGGCTGCACAAGCGTGTGCGCGCGCTGAACTTCTCAGGCCTCAATGAATATGTCGAGAACCTGTTCGAAGCGGATCATTTCGAGACCGAGCTCACTCATCTCATCGATGTGGTGACGACCAACAAGACCGATTTTTTCCGCGAGCCGCAGCACTTCACCTTCATGAGGGACGTCGCGGTCCCCGCGCTCCTCAAATCGCATCGACGCGAGAACGCGAACCTGAAGATCTGGAGCTCGGCGAGCTCCACCGGCATGGAGGCCTACACGACCGCGATGGTGCTGGACGACATGGCGCGAAGCGGCTCGCGCTTCCAGTATCGCATCCTCGGCACCGATATCTCGACGGCGGTGCTGCGCCTCGCCAGGACGGCGATCTATACCCGCGACGTGCTCGCTCCGGTGCCGGAGCCATTCGTGAAGCGATATTTTTCGTCGTCTCGGGACAAGTCGCGCGGTGAAGTGCGAATCGTACCCGAGTTACGGCGCATGACACACTTCATGAGGATGAACCTCATGGACAAGTCCTATCCCGTCGATCGTGACGTCGACATCATCTTCTGCCGCAACGTCCTGATCTATTTCGAGCGCGAGACCCAGCGCAAGGTGGTCGAGCAATTGTGCGGGCATTTGCGTCCGGGCGGCTATCTGCTGGTCGGGCATTCGGAATCGATGATTCACAGTGCCGTGCCCGGGCTGAAGCAGGTTCAGCCAACCATCTTCCAGGTCTAGCCGGAGCGCAACCACGATGCCGAGGGGGAAAGTTCGCGTGCTGATCGTGGACGATTCGGCGTCGGTGCGCCAAATCCTTCAGACGATCCTTTCTGAAGATCCTGATATTGAGGTGATGGCGACTGCCTCTGATCCCTTCGTCGCGGCCCGTCGGCTCGAGAAGGAGCTACCCAATGTCATCATTCTCGATCTCGAAATGCCGCGCATGGACGGCATGACCTTCCTGCGCAAGATCATGGCGCAGCATCCGATTCCGGTGATCATCTGCTCGTCGCTGACCGAAGAGGGCTCGAGCGTGATGTTCGAGGCGTTCGAGGCCGGTGCGGTCGATATCGTGCCGAAGCCGAAGATCGACACGCGCCAGGCGCTGCTCGAATGCTCGACCCGGCTGCGTGAGGCGGTGAAGTCGGCTGCGCGGGCGCGGGTGCGCCCACGCGCGGAACGTCGCGCCATCGAGAAGAAGCTGACCGCCGATGCCATCATCCCCCCGCCGGTGCAGGGCAAGGTCCGGCCGACCACGGAACGCATCGTTTGCATCGGTGCGTCCACAGGCGGCACCGAGGCGCTCAACGACGTGCTCGAGATGCTGCCGGCCCATTCTCCGCCGATTCTCATCGTCCAGCACATGCCGGCCGGCTTCACTGCGGCCTTTGCCAGACGTCTCGACGGCGTCTGCCAGATCAGGGTCAAGGAGGGCGAGGACGGCGAGCCGGTGCTGCCGGGCTGCGCCTATATCGCGCCCGGCGCCCGGCACATGCTGCTGCAGCGCATCGGTCTGCGCTACCAGATCGCGATCAAGGACGGTCCGCCAGTGTCCCGGCATCGACCGTCCGTGGATGTGTTGTTCCGTTCGGCGGCCCAGCATGCCGGCGCCAACGCGCTCGGCGTCATCATGACAGGCATGGGCGACGACGGCGCGCGCGGGATGCTTGAGATGCGCAAGCTCGGCGCCGCGACGCGGGCGCAGGATGAAGAGAGCTGCGTGGTGTTCGGCATGCCCAAGGAAGCCGTCGCCCATGGCGGTGTCGAGAAGGTCGTTTCGCTGCACCACATCCCGCGAGAGATCATGCTCTGGTATCAGGCCGGGCATTCGGCGACGGCGGGTTGATGGCCATGTCCTTCGTCCCGACCGATACGCTCGCCGAGGCGACCGCCGCAATCGACGACGTCTCCTCACGCATCGAGGACGTCTTCGCGCGCGTCGGTCACGAGCTCGGACGCGGCCACCTCATCTTCAAGGAGCTGAACCAGGGCCTCGCGACGCTCTCAGGCGAACTCTCCGGCGCCGAGATCGAGGGAGCTGCGACGGCGCTGCAAGAGATCGCCGCGCGGCTCAGCGAACTGGCGCAGGCGTTGCCGGCCGAGACCGTCCTGCTGGAGACCATCGGCAAGAGCACGGCGGAGGCGTCCTCGCTCCTCAAGCCGCTGTTCAAGCATATCCAGATGATCACCATCATCGCGCGCAGCGCGCGGATCGAGGCGGCCTCACTCGAGGGCGACCGCGAAGGCTTCCTCGCCTTCACGCAGGAAGCCTATGATCTCGGCCGGGCGGTGCAACGCTCGATCGAAGGCTGCGCGCGGGACCAGCAGCGCCTGTCCGATGCGGTCGCCACCGCCTCCGGCCGGCAGAAGGAGTTCGAGAGCCGTTACCGGGCCCAATTGACGTCGGAGAGTGCCGAGCTCGGCGCGGCCTATTCGGGCCTGCGCGATCAGCGCAGCAGGAGCAGTCATCTCGCCGACCGTGCCAGCTCCAGCACCGGGAAGATCGCCGGGGCGGTGGGCAGCGCGATCATCTCGCTGCAGGCAGGCGACAGCACGCGTCAGCGTCTCGAACACGTGTCCCACGGCATCCGTCTTGCGTCGGAATCCGCGCCGGGCCTCGTACCGGAACCGGTCCCGAGCGACCACGGCGCGCGTGCGATTTGCCGGTTGCAGGCAGCTCAGCTCAAGGATGCCCAGCGCGAGTTCGACAGCGACGTCGGCCAGATCGTCGTTGCGCTGACCGCCATCCTGCGCGATGCGGGCAGCGTTGCCGGCCACAGCCGTACGCTGTTCGGCGGGGAGGAGGACGGCTCGTCGTTCCTGACGCGCATCAAGCAGACGCTGGCGCATGCGTCGAGCCTGATCGCCACCTGCGAGGGCGCTGGCCGATCGGTCGACGAGGCGCTCGCGATCGTCGAGGACACGCTGGCGAAATTCCGCCAGGCGATCGCCGGACTTGCGGAGGCGACGGTCGACATCACGCTGATCGGGATGAACGCCGGCCTCAAGGCAAGTCATCTCGGCAACCGCGGCAGCGCCTTCGTCGTGATCGCCAACGAGCTGAAGGCGACCGCCGACCAGGTCTCGGCCGGTGCCGGCCGCCTGAGACCCGTGCTCGACGCTATCGAGCGCTCGGCCAAGGAGCTGAAGGAACTCCGCGTGCAGGGTGATCCCACACAGCTTGCCAAGCTCGAGCCGCAAATCCTTCTGGCGCTCCGCGAGGTCGAGGCCGGCAATGAACGGCTCGGCAAGCTGATGAGCCGGCTCGTGAACGAAGGTGCGGAGTTCGAGAGGCTGATGAATTCGGCCCAAGGCCAGATGACCGCGCTCGGAGAAAGCTCGGCGGCCTTACCTGCGGTCGCCGCGCGGCTCGAGACTGCGAGCGCGGGCGTGCAGCGGCTCCAGCCGGAAGTGCAGGATCAGGCAATCCTCGACGATCTCTTCGCGCGCTACACCATGGAACGCGAGCGAGACGTTCATCGCGAGGTCCTGCAAACGCTCGGACTTAAGTCGATCGCCGCCACGCGCAGGGTCGAGCCGATCGAGACCGCGGACGACGGCATCGAATTGTTCTGACGGCGTCGCCTCGTGCCGCGGCAATTTGACGGGTTGGCTTTGCAGAACGTTAACCGTCGCGGAATGCTTGCCACTTTGGTCATTGTCGCGCCCGAGCGTTGGTTGCAAATACCAGCGAATTCTACGGCGGATAGTTCCATGAGAGACGGCAAATACGCGGCCTGGTTCAGGACGCCGGTCGCCCAGGGCACGGGCGTCGTGCATCTGGCGGACGGACGGATCTCCGGCCGCGACAGCTTCTTCACCTATGGCGGCTCCTATCAGTTCGCCGACGACGAGAACTTTACGGCGGTCTTGACCACGCAGCGGTATGCCGAGGGCCCGCCCACCGTGTTCGGTCTGGACGAGGTCGAGGTCGAACTCGCGGGCGTCTGCAGCGGTGCGCTGGCGACCTGCTCCGGCAAGGCCAAGCAAGCCCCCGATGTGATGTTCGAGGTGACGCTGATCTACTGCCAGGAGGATGTACCGGCCGCGGAGCCCCGAGGCGCCGTCGTGAAGCTCAATGACAAATTGCCCAAGGGCCTCGACAGCCGTTCGCGGCCGCGCCATTTCCCCGCACCTTCCAGGCCTCCGGCATCTTAGTCTTGCGTTGACGCTATCGCAGCGGAACTGAGCCGCTTGGGCATCGCACAACAAAGCCTTTAGACATGAGACCTAGGCTGAGGCTGAACAACCGTAGTGGAAGAACATGCCTCAGATCTGGATGACTTATGACGAACTTGCGGCGCTCTATGATTGCACCGCCTCCGAAGCCCGGCTTCAGGCATTGAATATGTCGCTCGATCGCCGCAAGAGCCGCGATGGTAACACCCGCGTCAAGCTGAACGCGGCGTTGATGGCTCGGTTCATCGAGGCGATCCGCAAGACCGAATTCGATCTCGATGATGCGATCGCAGCGTTACGCAATACGCATCGCTTAATGTCCGGAGATCCAGCGATTGAGCAGGCGAACCTCAGGCGCCAAGGGTCATAGATCTGCCACTCGAAGAGCAGTGCACCAAAGAGACCAGGCATCGGCCACAAGCGTATGTCGAGCGCTCGAGGCACCTGCAGGACTGTCTAGCCCTTCTTCCTGCTCTTTGGCTTGAGCGACAGACCAAGCCTCAAAGCCATGCGCTTGATTGCGTCGGGCGATCGCCCCAGCTGCTTGGCCGCGTCTTCCAGCGAAGCAGAAGACTTTGCCAGCTCCATGAGCTTGCGGTCCTCCTTGAACGACCAGGGCTTGCGCGCCATAACCAAAAAGTTCCTCTTGCCGACGGAACGGCAAAGCCGCCAAGCGGACCCATGTCGCTCGACGGCTTTGCTTGGGTGGGGCCGACCTTGGGGGAGGCCGGTGACGAGAGGAATAGAGGATCCTGGAAACTGCGCAACAAGGACTGCGGATTAAGCTAACTGCTCAACCTTACTTGCAATTCCATGCGATCACCCCGTAGTCGTACGGCTTGGTGAGAGCTGCGCCGCTCACACAGTGCCGCAGCGAGCGATCTGCTTTGCCGATGATAACGATCCCGCCGCGACGTCGCGAGCGGTCTTGTCAACCAGCTCCGCCATGATGCAGGGCCCGACCGCAAAGAGCGGTGGGTAACCATAGATGGTTACGTTGAATTGAGCTGATTGTTGTTCGGGTGCCCTTCCGCAAGCTACGCTGGGCCGATTTTAGTTGAACTGATTGCTCGCGGTGTCGCCGTGATCGGAAGCGCGAGTCCATTATCTGCTGATTGCTTTCGTGCGGTAGCACTTTATCGGGCGCCACACCCCGCACTGGACGAACCACCGAAGGCAAGAGAGGAGCGTCCCTTGAGCAGCACCGCACCGCGTCGATATGTCGTCGATGGAATGGGACGCTACGTCTTGATCGGACTGACTCATGAGGAGACGCTCGAGTTCCAGCGCCTGGACAGCCGGCAGGTGGGTCGGCTCGGGGCCAGGGGCGACGCAGCTCACCAGAACGATCTCGGACCGGCTGACGAGGACCTGCGCTGGCTGGAGCTCTACGCCAAGCACGATAGCAGTTGGAAACGTTGGATGGTGGCCAGCCGTACTGAGCGGCGTGACCACTTCAACATTCTCGAGCGCGAGGCGTCTGTCTGAACCGATGGCGTGTTCCGAGCCTTGGGAAATCTTGGGCGAGTGGAACGATCAAGCCTGGGAGCGAAGGCCTGAGTTCCACCTCTCGCGGCGGCACCACCCCCCAAATGCTCACCCCATTCGGGCGATCCTCGAACATCCCAGCGTTTAACGCAGTCGGGGAGGCAGTGATGCAGCGGTGGCCCGAAGCCGTGCTCGCAAGAGGACCGTAACGTTTGGCGCGTGACGAGGACTCTCCCCCCACTGCGGGTTGCACGAAGGCACCCTGACGGAGGCAATATCTCAAAATATTGCTCAGATTTTCGGAGTAATCCGTTTTTGCGAAATGTCCCGTAAGCTCAATGCGTTACGACGCTATCCAATTTTTGTGCGATTTTCTGACCCTTTTTTGCCGCTTGACTTGGATTTAAGACCGCTGGCAGAGATTAAAAAGGGGTGGGCGAATCGTACCGCGAGACGCGGTCGATTATGAGCGATAAGGTTGCGATGCACAAGAAGATCGACCTTGAGGCGATGCCGCTTGACGAGATGTGGGCGCTCCACGAGGAGATAGGGCAGATACTGTCAGTGCGCCTGACTTCTGAAAAACGTGAGCTCGAAAAGCGCCTGGCCCAACTTCGCGGCGAAAAAGAAACCGCCTTAGGGGAGCCCGCGGAAGGTGCTTCAAGGGAGCGGCGCAAGTATCCTCGGGTCTATCCGAAGTACCGTAATCCCAATGAGCCATCTCAAACCTGGTCCGGTCGGGGAAAGCAGCCACGGTGGCTGACTGCCGCATTGAGAACCGGCCACTCGATCGACGAGTTTGTCATCGCAAATCAAGAGACGGGCGAAGGTACGTCTCGACGGCGCCGGGCCTAAGCCGGATCCAGGTTAGTGCTTGGTGGCTTAAGCATGACCTTGCTGCCTGTTTGGCCGAGGTCAGTTGTGACGCGTCCTGCTCGCGGGCCCTGCGGCGGTAGCACCGGGTCGGAGCACCGACTCCAGCGGCAAATGCGCTCGGCCGTAGGCTGCCTGCTTGTGATGCGGCACGATCGAGCGAAAGCCCAGCGATCCAGGCTGCAGCATCGGCCGTAAAATAGGAGAAGCGAGCTGCGATGCTCGCGCGCCACCGCCGAGGGTTACGAAGTTTCCGTAGTCCTTGCATTCGGTGGGTTTGGTCGGTCGCCTCCGAACGTTCATTCGGTGGCGCTTCGCAAGCGTGATTCAGCGAAAGGCAGATGAGGCAGCCCGCAATTTGCGGCGACTGCAGGTTTACGTTTGCTTAACCTTAATGATTTACCGCTTGTTTACGCAGATTAACACCCATTTGATGTTGGAGCTTTTTCCTTTGCCGGCCAGCCGCAGCCTCAGTGTGAGTATGGCCGCCTGCGTCATGGCGGCCATAGCTGTTTCTGGTTGCAGTTCGCCGGGCGCCGTGGGTCTCACCGTCGACTCGCGACCGAAGTTGTCGTCTCAGCCGGTGTCGCTCGAATCTTACGCCCAAGCGACCGATCCCACCACGACAGGCGCGGTCCCGTTGCCATCACGGTCATCGCGGGCGGTTCCGACGTCAGAGGGTGGCAGCGGCCAAATGATCGGTGCCTCGCCAGAGAAGCCGGCAGCGGGAGCGGCTAATGGTACCGTCGTGCTCAATCTCGCGGGCGTCCCCTTGCAGCAGGCGGCAAAAACCGTCCTCGGAGACCTGATCGGCGTGAACTACGTCCTTGATCCGCGCGTAGACGGTGTGATCTCGGTCGAAACGACGAAGCCAGTCACGAAGGCGGAAGCGCTGGAATTGTTTCAAGCAGCGCTGGCACCGGCCGGAGCAACGCTGGTGCAGAGTCGGGGCGTCTACCGAATCGTCCCGACCGACCAAGCCGCTACTGGCATCGTGGCCACCGTCCGTGGAGGAGGCGATGGAGCAAGTCCGGGCAGTGGAGTCCGAGTCGTTCAACTGAAATATGTGGCCGCAACGGAGGTCGCTCGTGTGCTTGAGCCGATGGTGCCCAAGGGAGCGATAGTTCAGGCCGACGACGCACGTAACATTCTGGCCTTGAAGGGCACACCTTCCGAAATCGACAACATGCTCGACTCCATTGCGATCTTCGATGTCGACGTGATGAAGGGAATGTCGTTTGCGGTTGTTCCGGTAAAGGCCTCTCAGCCTGAAAAAATGGTGGACGAACTCAAGGCGGTCTTTTCGTCGGACAAGGAAGGGCCGTTGAAGGGGCGCGTGAAGTTTGTCGCGAACAATCGGCTCGGCGCAATTCTGGTCATAACGTCCCATCCAAGTTATCTCCCTCGCGCTCAATCTTGGATTCGACGGCTGGACTCCCGCGCAAGCGGAACTGAGCCTCAGCTGCACATCTACCAGGTGCAGAATCGAACGGCCGCAGAGCTGGCAGCGGTCCTCCAATCCATGTTCTCGAGCGAGATGAAGGTGGTGCGCTCGTCGAGCAGGAACGTATCCCCGCGTTCGAAGCAGGTCAGTCTGCTGGGCGACATGAAAAAGCCGAGCGCGGTCGCGACTGCGGCGGACTCGGCCGGGTCCGGCGCATTTGGACGAGGGGGTGACACGCAGTCCAATCCTCGCCAGGCGGATATGGACCCCGACAGCCTTGCGGCGGAGCCGTCCGAAGACAGCGGCGGGGCGGATTCGAAGGGGGAGCCCGTTCTCAAGATCGTGGCCGACGAAGCCAAGAATTCGCTGCTGATCATGGCCAACGACCGGGACTATCAACGCGTATTGCGCGTCGTTCAGGGTCTCGATGTCGTTGCGAGCCAGGTGCTCATCGAAGCGGTGATCGCCGAAGTAACGTTGAACGACAATCTGCAATTCGGATTGCAATGGCAACTCGCGAAGCAGGGGAAGCCAACCGCCACGTTCTCCAGCGCCCTTGCGGGCGGAGTCGCGGCGGCATTTCCGGGATTCAACTACGCTGTGAACACCGCGAGTATCGCGGCCACCCTTAGCGCGCTCGACGCTCTTACCCATGTCAACGTGATCTCAACGCCATCGCTGATGGTGCTCGACAACAAGACTGCCCGATTGCAAATCGGCGACCAGGTGCCGATCACCACCCAGACGGCGACCAGCACGGTCACCGCCAACACGGCAATCGTGAATTCGATCACGATGCAGGATACCGGCGTGATCCTGGCGGTCACCCCCAGGATCAATGAAAGCGGTCGAGTTCAGTTGGACATCGAGCAGGAAGTCAGCAGCGTCGTGAAGACGACCACTTCCAACATCGATTCGCCGACGATCCAGCAACGGCGCGTGAAGACGACCGTCGTCGTGAACGACGGTGAGGTCCTTGCGCTCGGCGGCATGATCCAGGATCAGTCCAACAGGACGAGCACGCAGATTCCCATCGTTGGCGACATTCCTGGGCTGGGAGCTTTCTTTGCGAACAGAGGCAACTCAGTCCAGAAGACCGAGCTTGTCATCCTCATCACACCGAAGGTCGTACGGGATCCGACCGAAAGCCGGCTCGTTACGGAGGAATACCGGCGGAAGATGCATGTCTATATGCCTCATACGTCGACCCGGGAGCGCACTTTCGCCAATACGGCGCAGCGTCTGGTGGTCCCGTGAGCATCGCGTTGCGCCTGGTCCTCTTCCCCGTCTTGGTGTGCACCCTCGGCGGCTGTGCGACCGGTTACTACAGCTTTGCTCCGCCGTCTCCGTATATGGTGCTGCCGGTCGACGAATCGATGTCATGCAACGCAATTGCTGCGTCCTTTCGGTACTCGGTGAGGCGTGCGGCGCGTTTCGAATACTGGCTCGCTGCCGGTCCGCTCGCGGGCTACGATTCGGAACGATTTCCTCTCGATGCTCCAAAGCAACTGCTCGACGAGCGGAAGCGCTTGGATGCATTGACCGACATTCAGCGCACCAAAGGCTGCACGGTCATTGAGCCGGGTCCGGCCGTCGCCGCGGAGCGCGAGCGCCTCGAGGAATCGGCACGTGCGTCTCGCCCGCCGGTCGTCCTGAATTCGAAGGGCTAGGCTGGAGGTCAGATTCTTACGCACGGCGGCAGCCGTCGCTGCTGCGTTGGCGATAGCGTCGAAGTGCCTAGTCGCCACTCGCGTATGGCGTAGGGCAGGCCGGCTCCGCCGTCGAAGTCGATCAGCGCTTCGCGGACTTGTCTGGATCCATCACTCAGCGTCACATCCGCGCGTATGGTGACATTGCCCGACGCCGAGATCCGGCGAGGTTGAGCAGGCGGAGGGCTCAGCCCAAGCACCTCGATCAGGGCGGGAGAGGCCGCCTCGGCCGCAGGAGCATTGCGGCCCGATGCAACGGTAATGAACGGTACTGCCTTCCGGAAAAGCCCGAGCGACATTCCGGCCATCTGATCCAATTCCATGATGCTGGTGAATCCGGGCCGGGGACCCTGCTTGCCGTTCGTGGTGGACGGTGATGGGTTACCCGCCTCTGTGCCAGGTCTTGGCGTGGGGCTCGGCGAGGTGCTCCTGGCTCTCAGGATTTCTCCGGCTATTCTCTCACCGAGGGCCTTGTCGCTTGCGAGCGCAGCGAACAACCGTTCCAGAATGGGTCTGGACGCAGCGTTCAGATCGACCTTGCCGATCTCCTCCTCCACCGTCACGAAGGCGCGTTCGCCGCCCGGCATCCTGCATTGCAACGGAAACCTTGTCCTCCCCTCCGGCATCAATGTTGCCGCAATCGCCAAATTGATTGCACTCTCGGCCGCCGCTGATGCCCTGGCGACCGAAGTGTCCGCGCTGGCGATCTTGCTGCGATATTTCGCGCCGACGACGAGCGTTCCTCCGAGCAGGAGGATCAATCCCAAGCCCCAGATCACGGTCACCAGGGCAAAGCCGCGCTGACGGCTATATAGCAATGACCCAAGGGGGTTTTTGCGGGGAATGTCGTTCATTTCGAGCGGTTTGCCAGGCTCGCAGATCGGGTCCGGCCAAACTAGACACAAATGGCAAACGATCCGTCAAACAGCATGTATTAACCAAACCGCTCTAGGATTCCCGGGTATTTCTCACACGTCAGGTCCACGAGCACGCGATGCCGTCCAGTGTTCAGGAATTGCTGCGGCCTGCGCGTCTGCCCGAGGACAGCGCGCTGGGGTTGACCCCCAAAGACCCGAACTTCGCGGAAGCGTTTACTGGCCACCTCGTCGCCGAAGGAATTCTCGACAGGAGCGCGGTGGCGCGAGCCAAGCGAGCGGCGGAGGCGGCCTCGGAACGCGTCGACGCCGTTCTGGTGAAGCTCGGTTTGGTGTCCGAGGTCGACCTGTGTAGCGCTTATGCGTCCTATTGCGGGTTGCCCGTGATCGGGCCCGGCGACGTTCCAGCACGGCCGGTCCTGGCCGAGCGGCTCGGATTGACGTTTCTCAAGACGAGCCGCTCCCTTCCCGTCGCGCTCGGCAGAGAGTCCCTGTTGCTGGCCGTCGTCGATCCATTCGACGACGAGGCGCGTCGTTCGATCTCCTACATGTTGGGCATTCGCGTCGACCTCGCCGTCATTGCGCCTGCCGACATCGAACGCGCCTTCCGGAACGTCTATCAGGACCAGGAGCCAGCAGCTCAGGCGGACGAGGAGCAGCTAACGGCGATCGGCGGCAACGAGGGAAATGAGCCGGACGTTGAACGGCTGCGCGATATCGCGAATGAAGCGCCGATCATACGACTGGTGAATCAGATCATATCGCGCGCCGTCGAGCGGGGTGCTTCTGATGTTCACGTCGAGCCTGGGCGCGACGAGGTCGCAATTCGCATCCGTCTTGATGGCTTCCTGCGGCCCGAGCGATCCGTGCCGACAACACTTCGAGCTGCCTTGACGACGCGTATCAAGATCATGGCAAGGCTGGATATCGCGGAGCGACGACTGCCGCAGGACGGACGGATAAAAACGGCGGTTCGAGGGACCGAGGTCGACATTCGTGTATCGACGATACCAACCGCATTCGGGGAGAGCCTCGTATTGCGAATCCTCGACCGCAGTCGCGTCGAGCTCGAATTCCCGAAGCTCGGCTTGGACAAAGCGACGGAGGAGAATCTTCATCGCCTGATGGCGCTTCCGAATGGGCTCATCCTCGTGACGGGACCAACCGGCAGCGGCAAGACAACGACCTTGTACACTGCGCTCAAGCACCTCAACCGTCCGGAGCTCAAGGTCTTTACGGTCGAGGATCCGATCGAATATCAGCTTGCCGGCATCAATCAAATTCAGGTTCAGCCGCAGATCGGACTTGATTTTCCGTCTGCCCTGCGCGCAATCCTGCGTCAGGACCCTGACGTCATCATGGTCGGCGAAATCCGCGACGTCGAGACCGCGCGTATCGCGGTTCAGGCGGCTCTGACCGGTCATCTCGTGTTTTCCACCCTGCATACCAACGGAGCCCTCGCAGCAATCACGCGCCTCATAGACATCGGACTTGAGCGCTACCTGCTCGCTTCGACAGTTTCGGGAGTGATGGCACAGCGCCTGGTGCGCCGCTTGTGTCGACATTGCTCGCGTCGGCACGTCGATCACGGCGGTATCCCGGCGAGGCTGACCATCGCGACGCCCGATGGCATGGTGGTGGATTGGTCCGATAGCCGCGAGGCGGTTGGATGCGAAGCCTGTGGTGGCACGGGCTATAGCGGCCGAACGACCGTTTCCGAGTTGCTCGTCGTCAACGACGATGTACGACAGGCGATCGGCCGAAGAAGTGGCGATCAGCTGGCGCTCGAAAACCTGGCAAGGGCTGCCGGATTCGTCAGTCTCTACGAGAACGGACTGATGAAGGTCGCGGCTGGGGAAACGACCTTGGACGAAGTGCTTCGCGTCACCCGCACGACATGAAGGAGCACTGCGATGGCGACCTATCGATATCGAGCCTATACGGCCCAGGGAGTCGTCACGGCGGGGACGATCGCGGCTGAGGGAATGGATGCGGCCATCGACGCCCTCTATGCCGCCGGGCTCACGCCATTCGAGACTTCGCTGTCCGAGGCTGGTGACGAGGTGCGAGCTTCAGCACCCCAGAAAAGCCGAGCGATTTGGCGCCGGGAACTGGTGAAATCGAGCCAGTTCGGTCTGAGCGAGTTGACGGCCTTCACCGTTGAAATGGCGGCGCTGGTCAATTCGGGCTTGCCGCTCGATGTATCGTTTCGGGTGTTGGCGGGGCCGGGTACATCGCCCAAGCGCGCCCGATTGGCCACAGATCTACTGCAAGAGATCCTGGGCGGTGCTCAGCTTTCTGAAGCCATGCGACGCCGGCCGGCGGTCTTCCCGCAGGATTACGTGGCGATCGTGGGCGCGGGGGAAGCGAGCGGACGCACCGGCGAAGTCTTGGGGCAGCTTGGCGACATGCTCACCAAGCGCTTGGAGATCCGCAACAAGATCAGATCCTCGCTGGTCTATCCCGTTATCCTTCTTCTCATGTCACTCGTCTCCGTCGCGGTGATCGTCTTCGTGCTCATCCCCAACCTGTCGCCGATCTTTGCAGATGCCGGTTTGCCGCTGCCGGGAATTCTCGGAGTCCTGGCCAGCGTTCCGGATTACTGGCTGCCGTTGACGGTGTGTCTGCTGGGAGGGGCGGCGCTCTGTGCAATGCTCTGGTACAAGATTAGGAAGAGCGCCAGTTTGGCGCTGAAGCTAGATCACATAAAGTCCAGGGCTCCCGTTTTCGGTCGGCTGCTTCAGATGCGGGAGGCCGGCCTCTTTGCGCGCTCGCTTGGCACGTTGCTCGATGCGCGAGTGCCGCTCATGACTGCGCTGCAGATAGCTAGGTCGCTGATCGCCAATCGTTACATGAATGCAGGTTATGCCGACGCAATCGCTCGCGTGCCGGAAGGCGCGTCATTGAACCAGGCGTTCGCCGGCACGGATCTTCTGCCACCGGCGGCGCTGCAACTCATCGCGGTGGGAGAGCAGTCCGGGCAACTCGCGCGCATGCTGATCCGGATTGCGACCACTCTCGACGGAGAACTGCAGCGTCGGATCGAGCAAATGGTCAGTCTGTTGACCCCGGTTCTTACGCTTGTCATCGGCGGCGCTGTGGGGGCGCTTATCATGCAGGTGATGAGCGCCGTCCTCTCGATCAACAATCTGGCGATCCAATGAGGCTTCGGTCAAGCTCGTCCGCGGGGTTCACATTGATTGAGCTCCTCGTGGTTCTTGGGATCATGGCGCTTATCCTCGCGTCGGCCGTCATGGCGCGACCACGGAATGCCGCGGCCCGCGTCGAAGGGACGGCGCGATCGATGGCTGCCACGTTCCAGCTCGCGCGGTCTCGAGCGATGGCCGCCAACACCGACGTCGTCGTTGCGATCGATCCGGTGAATGCCGAATTCGGCTATCGGAACGCGATGCATAAATTGCCGAAAGGGATGAGCATCGCAGTGACGATTGCGGAAACAGAACGCCGCGGCGACACGGGCGCACTTCGCTTCTTTCCGGACGGTCAGTCCAGCGGCGGAGACATTCTGCTGAGCTATCAGGGCTACACCCGGCGGATTGCGGTGAACTGGTTTACTGGCCAACCGGTCCTGGGTCGATGATGGGCCGATTTGCTTACCCTCGGATCGGTCCAGCGAGGAGCGGCGGGCGCGACGGATTTGCCTTGATCGAGATCGTCATTGCCTTTGCCGTTCTGGCGCTGGGGATCGGGACGATATTGGTCGGGATCGCTGTCGCCATGCGTTCCGACACGCAGGCCCGCAATAGCAGAGCCATGAATCGCATTGCACAGTCGCGTTTGGAAGCGGCCGGGATCGCGTCGAAGCTCGTGATCGGGCAGCAACAAGGCCAAGTTGGTCGGTTCATGTGGCGAGAGACTGTGACTCGCGCGACGATCGAGGGCGAGCAAAGGAAGGGAAAGGTGGCCAAGGAAGCGGATAGTGCCATCATTCCTGTTTGGGTCGAAGTCATGGTTAGCTCGCCCGATGGACGCGAGGAGAGGCTATCTGCCCTGAAACTTGCGCCTCGGATCGCGCCATGATGGGATTCACCGGAACGCCCGGACGGCGGCGCCCCATGCGCTCTCGCGCGGCCGAGCACGGGCTGACATTGATCGAGCTGCTCGTATCGATGGCGATCCTTGCTCTGCTTGCCGGCAGCATCGTGGGAGGGCTGTCGATCGGCCGCCGTGCATTCGATTCCGATCAGGCCAACGGCAACGACGCAAGAGCTGATGCGGCGATCCAAAGCCTTCTGACTCTGCTGGCTTCGGCGCTCCCTTATCCTATCGACGAGAAGAATTCCGCGGTGTTCGAAGGCAGCGAAGAGAAGATCCGCTTTGTCGCGCTGAGCGAAGGGCGTGCGCTTCGTGGCGGCGCCTACGGGGTGGATCTACGGCGCGTCGACGGTGAGCTTGTGCTCAAGATTGCTCGTCGGTCGGAAGGACCGAAACAGGGCAAATCGCCGATTTCGACGGTGGTGGTTCTTCGCGGCGTTCGCGCCGTTCACTTCGGGTATTTCGGTGCGTCGGGGCAGGCGGTCTGGCAGACCGAGTGGAATTCACAAGCCTTGCCAAACCTGGTTTCCATCGTGGTCGACTTCGAAGACGGGCGAACAAGCGGTCCTCGCGCTGTGGTCGCCCTTCGGCAAGGCTGAGCAATCGGCAAGCCGGAACGCTTCGTTACTCTTCGTAAAGATTCAGTAAATATGCTTGCTGATCTGAGCTGGAGCTCCTGCAAGGGAACAATGCGCGCGATGGTCGGCCTTTCGGAAATCCGTCCTCTTGATCGGGAGACTCTTGCGCTCGGTTGGCGCCAATTCACGCATTGGTGGATGGCCGAGTTTCGCACGGCCGTCCCGCCACGGTGGCGCCCTTTGCTCAACCGCAAGGCGCGGCCGACGTGTTTTGTGTCGCGCAGTGACGATGCCGTCACATGCGACCTGGACCGGGACGGGCGGACGGTTCGGCAGCAGTTCCCCGCGGCTACTTTTGACAGCTCCGCGCTGCTCGAATGGCTCGCGCAACTCGGCCTCCGACGCGATCAGGTTCTGCTCGCCGCCGTTCTTCCTGAAGATCTGTTCTTGCGGCGGAATCTGAACGTTCCCGGCGAGGCTCTGGCTTCGCTGCCTCAAATACTCGATCAGGAGATTGTCCGCCGAACGCCCTTTCGGCTCACGGACGTGTGGCATACAGCCTGCCCGATTCCCAATGCGTCTCGCGACGGGGCCGTACCCCACAGCCACTGGATCATCGCGCGAGAGCGGGCGACCGCGGCTATCGCTCCCATGGCAGTTGCGATGGAAGAGATCGACTTTCTGGCTGTTAGGACTGATGCTGGCCAGCTCGTTTCTGTGGTTCAGATCAGACCTGATGCGGGGGAGGGTGCGCCGGAGGCAGCTCGCGCTATCAAGTCTCTGTGGCTAACCCTGTTCGCGGCAGCGGTCTTGGGTCTCATGATTTTCGAGTGGTACCAGGCCGGCTTGGCAGCCGAGCTGGATACCGAGCTCCTGGAAGCCAAAGCCAGTCTGCAGGAAGGAAAGAGCCAGTCCAGCCAAAGGATTCGGCTCTACGCGCTGAAAGCCGACGGTGGCTTCCTGGCCGTTTGGGATGAACTGTCCCGCGTTCTGCCAGACGATACATTCCTGACAGAGCTCAGAATGAATCAGGGGCACGTGACCATATCCGGCTACTCTTCGCAGGCGGCGCATCTTGTGAGAATTCTTGACCAGTCGCCGATGTTTTCAGGAGCGACCCTGATCGCCGCCATCGTTCCTGACGCCAATGAGGGCAAGGACCGGTTCAGCATCAAGTTCCGTTTGCGCAACAGCTTACTGGCACGGCCAGCCGAGCCCGTATGGAAGGCGGAGCAATGATGGGGTGGTTCAGCAGGCAGGTGCGCAGGAGGGCGTTCCTGGCCTTCAATGCGGTCGGTGTGGTGCTCTTGGTTCTTCTGTTCGTTGGGCCGGTGCTCTCGCATTTCTCGACCAGAAACGACGAGATCCAGGATAGCGTCGCGCAGTTGGCATATCTCCAGCGCATCACCCGCGGCGCACAGGTGATGGAGCAGCGTGGCGTCCAAAGCGCGCAACCCTTCATGGTTGGCGACGAGGAACGCGTCGTCAGCGCCGATCTGCAAGCCAGGCTGCAAGCCATGGCGACCGCCAAGGGTGCGCATGTGCTCGGGCTTCGCGGATTGCAGGGCGGTCGTGTCGCGCAATCCCGGACGGTTGCAGTTGGACTGCAGTTTGAGGGATCGCTCGGAATCGTGCGGGACGTGATTGCGGAAATTGAGGATCAGTCTCCATTTCTATTCATCACCGACGCTTCTTTGAGGCCGACCAGTGACGGGGACGGAACGATGCTTCGGGCGGAATTCAAGGTCGAAGGCGTCATGCAGGATCTTCGTGGCAAGCCGCCGGGAATGAAGGAAGACCAACGCGCTGCGGACCTCGCCGGAGCGGGGACACGGCAATGACCGGAGAAGTTCGGCAAAGCAGGCGTTCCCAGATGGCAATGATCTGGTCGCGCAGTTTTCCACGGGCGCGAAGCCTTGCCGCGCCCATCGAGGCGATCCTGCCGTCGCGGGAAGCGTTTGCAGAGCTCCCGCCGGCGTCGCGCTATCTCATGACCGGGTTGCGCGTGTCGATCGTGCTGACCGGTATCGCAACCATTGCCGCAATCCTCGCCTTGAAAGTGTCCGTAATGGCACCCGCGACCTCGTGGGGGGCCGGCTCCTCCACTGTTTCGACGGGCGAAGCGCGTGGGAAGAAGGCCTACGATCATGTCACCGCGCGTCCTGTCTTCGCGCGGATGCGGCAGGCGCCGATTGCGGTTGTCGATGCGTCGGCGGATGCCACGCCTCCGACCGTTAGCCCGGCCGTTGCAGCACTGGATTCTAACATCGTTCTCAGAGGCGTCCTGATCAGCGGATCGCTGCAAAAAGCATTCATCACGTCAGCCCAGAATCCGGTGGGCCGTTGGATCCAGGTCAATGGGGAAATCGACGGCTGGCGACTTATCGAGGTGAAACCTGAACAGGTCACGCTCGAAGGCCAAGGCCAGACGCTGGCGCTGAAGCGGAGCGTGGCATCAAAGTGAACTGCGCCTTGCCCAAGATCGCCAGACGCATTGGCCGCTTCCTCGCCGATGGACTGACATTCCGTCGAACGCGACGGCACGACGCCCTTGTGGCTTGGTCTCTGGTCGGCGGTTCGATCTGGCTCGTCGCGAGTCTGGTTTCCGGCGCGATCGAACCAGAAGCGCTGTTTTCCGGACTTTACTTACTCGTGGTCTTGATGGCGGTCTGCGCGATCGACGCGCGTTTCGGAATCATTCCAGACAGCTTCAACCTGGCGCTCGCCGCCGGTGGAGTGGCAGAGTATGCGTTCGCGCATGACGCCGCGGTGTATATCGGCGTCTTCGAAGCGGCTGCGGTCTTTGGTGCCGTCGCCGCCTTTCGGAGCACCTTCCGCTGGTTGCGCGGTTATGACGGGTTTGGATTTGGTGACGTGAAATTCGTCAGCGCCGCGAGCCTCTGGGTTGGTTTCGCAGCCTTGCCGGGAGCAATTCTGATTGCGGTTGGATCGGCGCTTGCGGCCATCCTGCTCTCCGGTGCCGAACGATACCAGGTTGGCGGACGGCCGGCCATTCCGTTTGGCCCGCATCTCGCAGCCGGCATCTGGTTGACCTGGAATTTCGATAAGCTTTGGGCTTTCGGAAGCGTCTAGTCCCGTTCATCAAGTCAATTTGCAGTTGGATGACCAGTTGCGATTAACCAGCGGCAGCAACTCTGCTGTATGGCGGCAAGCCGGCAAGATAGAACAAGCGATCTCCGTTTATTCAAACGCTGTCTATCGGACCGGATTTACACCATGCGATTGGCTTCCTCGCTAGCGATTGTCGCGGCCGGCCTGTTATGCTCCTTCCCTGCAAAGGCGCAGATGCCGTTCTACTATGGTCCGGGCGTTCTTGTCGGCCCGCCGGTCGGCGCTCCCTGGCCAGTTGTCGGGCAAGATGCATTCACCGCCAATCCATTGGATGATGGATATGATTACCCGTTCGGATATGGCGAGTATGCGACTTACGGCCGGTGGGCCGTCGGTGCGATGTGCTATGGTTTACGAAGGCCCGTGCGGACCAGCCTTGGGGTGCGATGGCGCACAATCCGCCGTTGCGACTGAGTTGCAGGGCGAAAGCTTACTTTGCTGTGCGTCGGCCGGCTTCGGTCGTTCGGACGAGCTTGGCCTGGGTTCGATCAATTGCCTCTCGCAATCTCAGGACTTCGGCGTAGCGGGCTTGTAAAGACTTTCGTGTGGGTTGACGGCCGCAACGAGCAGAATTGTGTCGCCGAAGTGTCACCGTTAGCTCTCCTGAAATTGGTATTGATCAGCAAGGTTCGTTGAAAAATTGAGAGCCAGCCTAAATGCTCTAGATCCAGTTTACAATTTAGTTGCGCTCGGGTGAAGAGAAAGCCGAGCTCCGGACCTATGTTCCATAATTGAAACCCGACGCGTGTGGCATATTGATTTTGCCGACGCTGTTGGCAGCGCAGATACGCAGATCCTGTCGATTTGTTCAGGAATCAATCCTTCGGCCGACCCGCGGTCGCTGCTCTGCGGAGATCGCTTTCTGCATCTTGCGATTGAGCGCTTGGAGTTCGGCCTTTGCGACCATTTCGCGGAGTGAAATGACCTCCGCGATCAAAGCTTGCAGCGAGCCGTTGTGCTGCTTCGGATCGCCTGGCTTTACCCTCGACCGCTTCTTTGCCACCGCCATCAAAATCGTCCTTTTCACGCGGCGGCCTGACGCAGGTCTAATCCAATAAAGAGACGCATGTGACCACGCTGCTTTCCGAGTTGCTGTTCATGGCAATGTCGGACGATTGGGTGGTCGGCGATCGGCCGCGAATTCAATAGCGGGGAACTTATTGAACGGTCCTCCAACTACAACAGAAACGTGCGGTTAAGCTTGACATCGACATTGAGGTTAATTGCGCTCGTTGCGCCTGATTTGAAGGGAAGCGTGGGAGCGCGGGCTTTGACGCCGCAATGATCGAGATATCGAGGAGAGAGTGGTCGCGACGGCAGCGATCCCTGTTGACGGACGGCAGCATGAGCGCGCCGTTTGTATCGTCATGAGGACGGAGCGAATGTATGTCGCCATCCACAGAGGACGGCATTCTCAATTAACGCTCGAATAGCACTACCGAAGCCTGAACAGGCGTGTGGTCTGGAATCCGAGCCTTGTACCAAGTTTTAGCTGATGGAGTTACGCGAAATTCACTCCGATTTGGTCGGCCTGAGGATGTCAAGTCTTTGGAGACAACTTCGCATCAGGATTGGGTCCAAAATGAACAGCAGACAAATTCGGAGGCGGGATCGTGTTGGAGATCGTTCGGAATGGACAGGGGCTGACTGGAAGGACCCGCTTGAGGCGGGGCCGCGCCGATGCGGGGTACACTCTGCTCGAACTGTTGGTGGTCATGGGGGTCATCGCCATCCTCACGGCCGTCGCGACGCCGCAATTGATGGGATATTTCGGAAAGGCCAAAGCTCAGTCTGCTCAATTGCAGATCGAGAATATCAACACTGCCCTTGAAATGTACTACATGGAAAATGGTGCATATCCGAGCGTCAACGTCGGCTTGAGGGCGTTGGTCGAGGCGCCCCCGGAGGCGCCCCGCTGGAATGGTCCGTATCTGAAGAATGCCAAGACCCTGCTGGATCCCTGGGGCCGGCCGTATCAATACGCCGTCACCGATCAGGGCGAGTACAACGTCTATTCATTGGGACCGAGCGGGAAGGACGTAAAGAAGGCAAGTTCGGACACACGCAGCACGCGGGCGTCATGGGCTAACGGGTCAAGCTAATACGCGCTGCTCCCGATCGGGCAGTGTCGGCGTAGACTCGGACGATCAGTGTCTCCAGAAAAAGCCTCCGCGCCCCGCGGCATCAGGTGCGGAGTTCTTTCGGTGCTGACTGGCTGATCGCCTCCGGCTTCAATGCAGCTTGGGCTTCGACGATCTCCTGCCGCAGCCTGACGACCTGAGCGTAAGCGACGTCCAGGCTTTCCCGTGTGGAGTCGGGAGAGGGCCCAAGACTTGTCTTGTTCGGCTTTGAGCGCTGCATGGATCTGTCCTCGCCGTTTAATGAACGTTGGTACCGAGAAGCCTTGCGGTGGTTCGCTCACGGTCAAGTGAACGCAATTGCATGCTTCCTGCAATACATGATCCCGTGCAATGAATGTGCCGGTCTCTCAGATACCTTCCTGCCTGTGAAGGCTTGCCCGTCTCGGGTAATAAAACACCTCTACTGATCGGCCCCGCTGAGCACGCCAGGAGGCAGAAAGGCCCCGATTTCAGGTGCAGGGACGAAGTATTTGGCGATGTCCCGGCTATCGTTCTTGCCGGTCAGCCTTTCCCGACGGACCTCGGATATCTTGCGGCTCATGATCCCGACCAAGCAGTGACGCCGAAGGTCGAACACCCCTGCGCCGGAATTCCCGGTCTGAGCCACATCCGCTATGGCCGTCCTGAAGCGCCGTGCCGATTCGGGGATCATCTGCGGAGGCAATATGCGCGAATGCTCGATCCTCTCCGGGACGAGTGTCACGACGTCCTCCCCCGGCGCCGGAACGGCGGCGCACAGCCGCATTCTGCGCAGGGCCAATCGCATCGGCAGGAGAGCTTCCTCGACCGAAAGAAGAGTGAGATCCGTCCCCTCGAAAGTACCTTCTTTGACCGTCGTAGTTGGGTATTCCCGACCCTCGATGACGACCCGCGGCTTCGTCAACCAGGCTTGGCCCGCAACGTGTGCGGCAGTCAAAAAATACCCCCTGCCAAGATAGATGCCGTAGCCCCGCCAATCCTGCTTCGGTGTCCGCTGAATGTTGATCGCAAACGGCGGAAGGGTGTCTTCCGCCATTTGCGCCGTTGCAGGGCTATAGCCGGCCGTCAGGCTTAAGAGGGCTGCAAAGAGCTGTGTAATCCGAGACCTTGGCATGCGGAGCGGGCCGGCTAGTTTCGCGACTGGGGCGGTATAGTGAACCATCCTGGCAAACTGCAAGGGCTCGGAGGAGAGGCCGGCGCGCGGAGTGTCGCGAGCTGCGTCAGCTTGTCCGAGCCGCAGTCTCCTTCTGGAATGCCTGATAAGCCAGGCGAATGCCATGCGTCAGCGGAGTTCGAGCACGCCAACCGAGCTTCTCCAGGCGTGTCACGTCCAGCAGCTTGCGCGGAGTGCCGTCTGGACGCGTCGTATCGAAGACGATCTGTCCAGGATAGCCCACCACTTCTGCAATCAGCCGGGCGAACTCGCCGATGGTGATATCCTGTCCGGTGCCAATGTTGATCAGATCCGAACCGGAATAGATCTTCATGATGTGGATGCAGGCATCCGCGAGATCGTCGACATAAAGGAACTCCCGCCGCGGCATCCCCGTGCCCCACACCACGACCTGGTCAGCGCCCGAGAGCTTGGCTTCATGAAAGCGGCGGATCAGGGCCGCCACGACATGGCTGTATTCGGGATGGTAGTTGTCTCCAGGTCCGTAGAGGTTGGTTGGCATCACGTTGATGAAGTCGGCGCCGTACTGATGACGATAAGCCTCGACCATCTTGATGCCCGCGATCTTTGCGATCGCATAAGGTTCATTCGTAGGCTCCAGAGGGCCCGTCAGGATCGCGCTTTCCTCGATGGGTTGAGGAGCCAGCCTGGGGTAGATGCAGGAGGACCCTAGAAACATCAGCTTCTCTACGCCATTCACGTGAGCGGCGTGAACGATGTTGCTCATGATTACCAGATTGTCATAGAGAAATTCCGCGCGGAGCGTGTTGTTGGCGACGATCCCGCCGACTTTCGCTGCGGCCAAGAAGACGACCTGCGGACGATTGGCAGAGAACCACGTGAATACGGCAGCTTGGTCGCGGAGGTCGAGTTCGCTTCGTGTTGTCGTCAGGAGTTGAACTCCTTCGGGGGCCAAACGGCGAACGAGTGCGGAGCCGACCATGCCGCGATGGCCGGCGACAAAGACCGACTTTCCCCTCAGCTCAAACCGCGTTTCGGCCATTGGCAACCTCCCGCTTCGCCGCGGCCAGATCGCTTCCGACCATTTCGGAGACCAGCTCGGTAAATTTTCTTTTCGGACTCCATCCAAGGATCTGCCGCGCTTTGGAAGCATCGCCAATAAGGAGCTCGACTTCTGTCGGCCGAAAATAGGTCGGATCGACCTTCACGAGGACCTTGCCCGTTTTCCTGTCGACGCCGACTTCGTCGATTCCCTTCCCCTGCCATTCGATCCGGCGGTCCACTTCTGCAAAGGAGGCGGCGACGAATTCCCGCACGGAGTGCATTTCGCCGGTTGCAAGAACAAAGTCGTCAGGTCGATCCGCCTGCAGAATGAGGTGCATGCCCTCGACATAGTCCTTCGCGTGTCCCCAATCGCGCTGTGCATCGAGGTTTCCGAGATAAAGCGTATCCTCCAAGCCGACCTCGATTCTCGCGACGGCGCGAGTGATCTTGCGCGTTACGAACGTCTCTCCGCGGAGCGGGCTTTCGTGATTGAATAGAATGCCATTGGAGGCGAACATGCCGTACGCTTCGCGGTAGTTCACCGTGATCCAATAACCGTAAAGCTTGGCGACACCGTAGGGAGAACGCGGATAAAACGGAGTGGTCTCTCTTTGAGGGATTTCCTGCACAAGTCCAAATAGCTCGGAAGTGGACGCTTGATAGAAGCGCGTCTCCTTCTCCATTCCGAGAATGCGGATAGCCTCCAAGATACGCAGGACTCCGACCGCATCGGCGTTGGCGGTGTATTCCGGACTCTCGAAACTCACCCCGACATGGCTCTGAGCCGCGAGGTTGTAGATCTCCGTCGGACGGATCTGTTGTATGAGACGGATCAGGTTCGTCGAATCCGTCATGTCCCCATAGTGCATGAGGAAGGGCACGTCTTCATCGTGAGGATCACGATACAGGTGGTCGACCCTCGCCGTATTGAACGATGACGAGCGCCGCTTCACGCCATGAACAGTATAACCAAGCCCCAGGAGATACTCGGCCAGATAGGCACCGTCTTGTCCTGTAACCCCGGTGATCAGCGCAACACGTTTAGAAGCCGTATGCATGTCTAATACACATCCGATAGAGAATTGGTTTTGTATGGTGGTCCATAACGCAAAAGGTCGACCTCTCACTCTTACTTCATCTCAAAGCGAGATTGAAATAGATTGGAATAATCTCCTTGACGGCGGTGGACCTGTCGATCGGTTGGGTTAATCTCGCCGCCGTCGATGATCGAATATGCCACAGCTGCCTATAAATTAACATTCAGCTTGGAATCTGAGCTCCACGGCGGCCTAGGCCTATGACCCCACGAGCGGATGCTATAGGCCTTGATGGAGTGGGCCTGATGGAACTGCCGTCCAGCGCCTCGTTCGTTGTGCTCCGGTTGGAGCGACGTTTGATCACGGTACGGTGCAGCAGTGGCTGGTGTTGAACTTACATATGCGATCCCGGATATCCACGGCCGCGCAGATCTGCTCAAACTGGCCATGGGTCGGATCATCGACCATTCGAGGGGCCGGCAAGCAAAAATCGTCACATTAGGGGATTACGTCGACCGCGGCCCACAGAGCGCAGAAGTACTTGAGTTCATCATGAACTGGCCGGATCGCCACCCCCGCCTGATTGTCCTGAAGGGCAATCATGAGGTGATGATGCTGGCAGCCTGCCTCGGTCAAGCAAAACATCAATGGTGGATGCAGAACGGCGGCGCTCAGACGCTTACTTCGTATGGGCTCGACCCTGCGAACCCGGCCGACCTGAGGCGGTTGCCCGCGGCTCACTTGCAGTTCATCGCGCAACTGCCTCGGATCCATGTGGATCAGTACCGAGTCTTCGTGCACGCCGGAGTGGACCCCGATCAACCGCTTGAAGCGCAATCAGAGCGCACTCTCCTGTGGAAGCGCTACGAGCCCCAGTTCGAGCGGGGCCATGGCCAACGTCACGTTGTGCACGGACATGACGCGAACCCCTCGGGACCCCTTCTGACTCTTGGCCGGACCAATCTCGACTGCATGGCTTGGAAAACCGGACGTCTGGCTATTGGCGTTTTCGATGACGCTCGGCCTGGCGGCCCCCGCGAACTTCTGGAGATCGAGACCTCGCGGTGATGCGCACCCTTGGTGCGCGCAGACCCTTTGCAATTATGCGGTAGGATGATGGATCAGCCGCTCGCCTGGGAAGTGTGAAGGAAGCAAGCGGCTGAACATGCACCGCGGAGACCGTGCTATTGTGACGGCTCCGTGCAATCGGCAAGTCCGGATTTAGCGGATTCTGCGAATTGCGGCTCAACGTTGAGAGCAATGGATCGCTCGAGAGCAGATTTGCATTGCGGCCGGTCTTTGAGCTCGTGATAGCTCTTGCCGAGGAAGTAGTACGCAGTTGCGTCCTCAGGGCGCTTGCTGACAACCTCCTTCAGGAGCTCGACCGCGCGAGGATAGTTCTCCGCCTTGAACTGAAGAATGCCAACTGCCCGTCCGACCTCGGGGTCACTCGGATAGCTCTGCCGCGCCTTCAAGGCCACTTCCAAAGCCTTCGGATTGTTGGCTGTCTTGCCGGCATAGAGCAGCGTCAGCTCTCGCGCAGCAGGTGCGAACTCGGGATACATTGCAAGCAGCTTCTCGTAGCCCTGGATGGCGCCATCGGCGTCCCCCTTTTTCGAGGTGAGCTCGCTCAGTCGCCTGAGCGCGACGGGGTCGTCCGGATAGTCCTTCAGGAAGCTCTTGATCCGAGATTCATCCGGCATGGCGCCGCCGCTTCCCAACGACAGGAAGTCGATACGGCGCTTGCTCTCTGATCGTGACGGCGTATCGACGTCGGATTGCGCCACTTTTCCAAAAGCAGCTGCGGCAGCGCTCTCGTCGCCGGTCGCGTAGGCGGCCATTCCGTAATGAAACTGGATGTCTGGATCGTTCTGGTTCTTGGACGCGCTGTCACGCAGCAGCGATAACGCCTCGCGGTACTGGTGCTTCTTGTACAGGATCCAACCCAACGTGTCGCCGATCCTGGAGTCGCTCGGAGCTGCATCCTGTGCCTTCTTGGCCAGGTCCGATGCCTTCTCCAGCTCGCCCTGATTGGAATAAATGACGGCCAGATTATTCAAAGCCATCGCATTGGTGGGAGCCACCGTCAGCACCGACTCATAGGTCTCTCGCGCAGCCTGGACGTTCTTCTGCTGCTCCTGGAGACTGGCCAGGAGGATGAGCGGAGCCACGGTCTTCTTTCGGGTCGTGATCTCCGTGAGCTTCTTGATCGCCATCTCAGGCTTGTTCGCGGCGATATATGTTCGCCCGAGCAGCAGCTGGGCTAGCTCCAGATCAGGATCGATTTCGAGCGCTTTGGCCAAATCCTGTTCGGCGCCGTCATAGTCGCGCTTTTCAAGCTTCACCTTTCCGGACAAGCCCCACCACTGGGCCTCGGCAGGGTGCTTGTCGAGTTGCTGCTTTACGCGCGCCAACGCCGCATCGAAATTTCCGGCTTGTACATCGAGGGTGACCAGCGCTTCCGTTGCCGGCCCGAAATCGGGCGAGATCGACAAGCTCTTCTCGAAGCTTTGCCGGGCCTCTGCTGCTTGTCCCTTGGCGACATAGATCGCACCCATCGCCTGATGCGGCAGCGGGTTTTTCGGAAACAGTCCGGCCATCCGCTGGTATACCTCGAGTGCACTGTCGGTGTTTTGCTGCGACAGATAAGCAGCAGCGAGCAAGTTATACGCCTCCGGACTTGGTTGCCGGGCGATCAGGGGGGTGAGGAGATCGACGGCAGAGGCTCCGCTGCCCTTGCGAATCTTCAAATCGGAGAGAAGCAGGGCTGCCTGATCAAAGTTGGGTGCAAGCTGAAGAGCGGATGTGAGCAGGCCCTCGGCGCTGTCAACATACTTGCGGGCATTTACCGCGTCGACGGTGCGCGCGACCATCAAATACGCACGCGAGAGGCTATACAAGAGTTGAGGGCTTTGGCCGCTAAGCTTGAGCGCCTGGTCGAACGATCTTATTGCGGCAGTCGGATCGTTCTTTTCGAGGCTGATATTTCCGCTGATCAACAATGCATCGAAATTGATAGGATCCTGCGACAGCACGTTCTGAACCCGGCTGACACACGCATCATCCTGCTTGGCAGAGCATGCCAACTTCATCAGCACCACGCGGGGCGGCAGATACGACGGAGATCTTTCGTTCAGTTTCTGCAAGACCTCGCGCGCACGATCCAGATTGTTCGTGGCAATCAGGAAGTCAGCATATCGGATCGTGGCAGCATATCGCGGCGGCTCGAGCTCCGTTGCTGCGCGATAGGCGGTCTCGGCAGCCGTCAAATCCTTTCGCTTCCAGTTGAGCGTGGCCATCGCCGTCAGCGCGCCAGAGGATTTCGGATCGAGGCGGAGCGCCTCCTGGAATTGCTGTTCGGCCGCGCTGTCGTTGCCTTGACGGGCCTCAAGCACGCCTCGCGCGACATGGTAGCCCGCCTGGTCGCCATTCTTCGTCGTCAGTTCATCCAGGATGCCCCGGATGTCGTTGATGGCATTGCTGGTGTCGCCGCTATCGGCAAGCAGAATCGCTGCGTCTTCCTGCTTGGGCGCCAGCTCGAGCGCCTTTGTCGCGACCTCCCTGGCGGCCTTGAACTCACGGGTCAGAAGATGCGCGAGGCCGAGCTTCGTTTGAATTTCTGCGTCGTCCGGCTTCAGTTCGGCGGCCTGCTTCAGGAACGGAACTGCAACCGGCCACTGGCCTTGCTCGCTGTAGAGCAGAGCCAGTCCACGGATGGCTTCCGGCTGGGACGGGCTCTGCCGCAAGGCAGCCCTCAGGTTCTTTTCCGCTACGTCGAACTGGTTGTTAATGCGGGCATTTTCGCCCGCTGCGAGCAGGTCCTTTAAGGTGTCGGCCTTGGACTCCGGCCGGCCGCAGGCCGCCGCAAGGAGCGGCACCAGGAGGGCCATTAACAGGGAAGGAGCGCGCCGCATTGGGGAACCCTCAAAAATGACCGCCTAAAAAGGTCATAATTTCACGCTTTCGGCGGCCAGATTAATCGTTTTACATAATAGTGTTTGGCAGATGCCGATGGTTTTGTGCTACTCCAAAACCACAGAAGAAATCATTGTTCTACATGTCTTTTGAAGCAGTTTATACAAGGGGCGGGGAGCCTTCAGTGTCAATAGAAGTTGTCCAATCTTCGTTAACTGCAAGCCGAGCCGAGGGGAGGCCGGCCTGGCTCAGCCTGCAGCGCGACGAGCTGTTTTGTGCCCTTTACGTCGTTGCTTGCGCCAACGGACTGTTGGGCCGCTTCATCCAGGCCATTCATGCCGATAGCGCGTTGGCGTCCGCATTGAGCATCGACATCAACGCGATTGTGTTCTTTGCCTGCTTTGCGGGTCTGTCGATGATGTTCTCCAGCGCTCGACAGGGTGTTGGGACGCAGCAGATCAGGAAATGGGACGTTGCGTTAGCTGCGGTTTTCTTGATCCTGGTCGCGCTTCCGATCTATCCATTGAGCTGGATCGCCGTGACCGGTCTCAGTGTCTATATCGTGCTGTTCGCCTCCGATAATCCTGATCGGGTGCGCGGCGCCATCATTTTATTCGCGCTCGCTGTTCCGATGTTCTGGAGCCGCCTGCTGTTTCAGATGTTCGCCAAGACCATCTTGGATATCGATGCGCTGCTGGTCGCCACCGTGCTGGATTCCTCGCGTGCCGGAAACATGGTGCGGTTTGTAGACGGCTCCGGCTACATGATCGTGTTGGCGCCCTGTTCGTCGCTGGCGAACATGTCGCTGGCGTTTCTCTGCTGGATCAGCATCTCGCAATGGGTTCGGCATTCATGGTCAAGAATTGACCTGCTCTGGTCCGGTCTCGCCTGTCTCTCCGTCGTTGCGGTCAATGTCACGCGCATCAGCCTGATGGGTTTGGGGCAGTCCTGGTACACCGCGATCCATAATCAGTGGGGTGATCTCGTGACCAATACCGTCATGCTGATATTGATGGTCACGTTCAGCCTTATTGGAGCCAGACGTGAAATATTCGCGCGGATTTAAATTTCTGCTGGGGGCGGCGTTGATATCGACGCTCGGCTTCAAGTTGTTGCTCAAGCCGGCGACCTCCAGCGAAAACCCAACGACGGCGGCACAAGCGAGATTGGCTGATTTTCTCACCCGTCAGCACTTCAGGGTCTCGGTCGTGGAACATGCCGCAGAGGGCCAGGCATCGATCGTTGCATCCACGGGCGTTTGCCGCATCCTGGCGGTCCGCTCGCCTGCGATGGGTTGGGACCGAGATCTGGTGCGACGTCAGGCCTCTCCCGGCGACGAAGTGCTCGTCCTGTATCGCGGCAAAATCTACAACGAGCAGCCGACCTTGCGTACGGTCTCGGACTTCCTCTGGGGGCGGATCTTGCGAGAACTGGGAATAAACTCGGCCGAGAGAGCCATATACGCGATTATTTCCCCAAAGAGCTGCAATGCATCCTTTTTGCCCTGGGACGAATTGGCGGTGGCCGATCGGACGCCGCCATCGGTTTGAATTAACTTGATTGCCAGATAAATGTCGCTTTCCATGCGGCAGCGCGATATGTTTAAAGAAATATTGCCTGTTGCTAAAATGCAACAGCGCCCTTTTAACTTTAGCTTTGGGAACTTGCTGTGAACGAAATTGTACCAATGCGTTCGACTTCAGGATCGCCCACGCACCCGGCTGCGGCAGCACCAAGCTTTGCCCAGAAGGTCGACACTGTCATCGGATTCCTGCGGCGCCGATGGATGATCATCTCGGTTTGTGTTGCTGCCGCTCTTCCATTCGGCGCAATCAATCATTTCTTCGCCAAGCCGACATACACCTCCTCGTCGACCATCATGGTCGATCCCCGGGTGACCCAGCTGTTTCCCAATTCACTCGTCCCCGACGCATCGCGAGACCCCTCCTGGGTTGAGAACCAGATCGGCGTGCTGAAGTCCCAGGGCGTCGCCGCCTATGTGGTCAAGCAGCTTCGCCTTGCCGATGACCCTGAATTCCTGCGAGAGGATCCCGGCGTCTTCGCATCCATGCTCGAGTCCGTCGGCGTAACGGCGGGTCTGAAGAAAATCGGACTGGGCGGAGCGCTGATTGCGGTCGGCCTTGCAGAATCTGACCGGCCGAGGAGCGAAGCGGAGCGCATCGGTGAGGCGCAGGGCGCCTTCACGCGCCGCATCGACGTGAAGCGGGTCGGCCTTAGCAACATGCTGCGCGTCGAGTTTCGTTCGCGGAATCCGGATCAAGCGGTGAAGGTCGCGAACACGATGGTGGATGCGTATATCTACGATCAGCTGACCGCGAAGTACCAGGCCAACCGCCGCGCTAGCGACTGGCTCCTGGAACGGTTGCAGGTCCTGCGCGAGGATGCAGCCAACGCCGAGCGTGCGGTCCTCGAGTTCAAATCGAAGAACAACATCGTTGCTGCTGCGGGACGGCTGGTCACCGACCAGGAAATGGTGGATGCCACCTCGAAGCTCGCCACGAGCAAGGCGGCTGCTACCGACATTCAGGCTCGCCTGAATCGTATCGATGCGGTGATCAAATCCGGTCAGTCCAGCGCGGACGCGGGTTTCGACGAGACCATTGCGGCAGCCGATGAGACCACCAGCGATGCGATGCAGAACTCCATTATCGGGCAGCTGCGCAAGCAGTACCTCGATCTTGTGAACCGTGAAATGGCGTGGTCTGCCCAATATGGAAAGAACCATGTCGCGGTTATCAATCTGCAGAAGCAGATCAGGGATATCCGGCGCTCGATGATGAGCGAATTGATCCGAATTCGGGAGTCGCTGAAAAGCGAATACGAGATCGCCAGCCAGCGGCAGGCGACGGCGGAGAAGACGCTTGCGGACGTCATCGCGCAATCAAAGGGCGTGAACCAGGCGCAAATTACATTGTTCAACCTGGAAGCCACCGCGCAAAGCTATCGACGCCTCTATGATAACTTCCTGCAACGTCATACGGAGGCGGTTCAGCAACAGACGTTGCCTGTCACGGAAGCGCGGGCGATCTCTCCCGCGGCGGTCTATCAAACCGGTCCCAAGCGGGGCATGATCTGGTTGACCACCCTGTTGGCCGGGGCCGGCATTGGCGTGGGTTTTGGTGCGCTCCGCGAGTTGATGGATCGAGGCTTCCGTACCAAGGAGCAGGTGCAGAGCGCGCTCTCGCTGCAATGTCTGAGCCTCGTTCCGGTTCTGACAGACCGTGCCATGCTCGGAATCTTGAATGACCCGCGGACGCGTGCATTGCAGGCCCGCACCAGCGCAACTGTTGCGGAGGTGATCCGCAACACGATGGTGAGCCGGATACACAAGACCTCTCGGCTGATGCGAACGGTCCAGCAGGCTCCCGATTCGATCCTCGCGGAATCGGTCAGGATGATCAGGCTGAACCTGGAGCTGGAGGGACAATCCGAGTCGCGCCGGGTGCTGGGCGTGACTTCCGCGTTTCCGGGCGAAGGCAAGTCGTCGCTTGCAGCTGCCCTCGCAACGGTGATTGCTCAGGGAGGGCAGCAGGTCATCCTGGTCGATTGCGATCTTCGCAATCCGTCGCTGTCGCGAGCCTTGTCCCCGGACGCGAAACTCGGGGTCGTCGATGCGATCCATGGTCATTCCAATTTTCAGGAGCTGATTTGGACGGATCCGACGACAAATCTGTCGTTCCTGCCGGGTGCTGCGAGAGCCGCAATCTCTCCAAGCGAGTTCCTTGCCTCTCCCGAGGCCGCGACCTTGTTCTCTGCTCTTCGAAAGGTCTTCGACTACGTCATCGTTGATCTTCCGCCGCTGTTGGCTGCGACCGACGTGCGTGCCGCCTCGCAACTTCTGGACTCCTACCTTCTGGTGGTTGAGTGGGGGCAAACCAAGATCGACGCGGTTCAATACGCCCTGCGACATGCCCCCGGTGTGTACGAACGGACCGCCGGTATCGTTCTGAACAAAGTCGACGTGGAGGCCATGGGGCGGTACGATACGTATGGCGGGATGTACTATGGCTACTCCTACGGGACAGTGCCGGGCAACGCGCCTGCGAACGGACGGGCCGAGCTTTCGGCCTGATCACTCCGATAAAGCAAGATATGTGGGCTGCTTGCTCATGACCTCCTGCTGCTTCCGTCGGTCAACGGCACGGATGGGAGGACCGTTCCGCGGCAGCGGCGGACCTTGCCTGATGAATTCCACCACCATTGGTAGTTGTGGCGGCTGAACAACTTCTAAGTCGCCCTGAACAGGGCCCAATGAGCTCATGGCACTCGTAGACAACGCCCCGGATGGTCATCGCCTGATAGATGCCCCGCAGGACAAGAACAGCATAACGATCGAGCCGGGCGGGATCGACCGGCGGTACTGGCAGCACCTGTGGAGCTACCGGGAGCTATTCATCGTCCTTGCACGTCGTGACATATCGGTCCGGTACAAGCAGACGGTCATCGGAGTTGCCTGGGCGGTCATCCGGCCGTTGCTGACGATGCTCATATTCACGATCGTGTTCGGTCGTATTGCCCAGCTTCCGTCCGGTGTCGCTGTCCCATATCCGCTCATGGTCTTCGTGGGAATGCTGCCGTGGACGTTCTTCTCGTCGTCAGTCATCGAGGCGGCGAATAGCGTGGTGCAGAATTCCGCGTTGGTGAGCAAGGTGTATTTTCCCCGCGTCATTATCCCGTTTGCCAGTGTCGTTACGGCGTTCGCCGACTTTATGATCGGGATCGTTCTGCTCGCGTTTCTGATGCTGTTCTATCGCGTCGCTCCAGGCTGGCACATTGTCTACTTGCCCCTGTTCTTCATGCTGGCTTTCGCCCTGAGCCTGGGTTCGGGGCTCTTTTTCGCGGCACTTAACGTTAAGTACAGGGATTTTCGGCACGTGATCCCGTTTCTGGTACAGCTGGGCCTCTATATTTCGCCGGTTGGTTTCAGCACGGCGGTCGTCCCCAGTGACTGGCGCGTCCTGTACGCGCTCAATCCGATGGTTGCCGTTATCGATGGCTTCAGATGGTGCTTGATCGAGGGGGCGCCGGCGCCCGAAGCTTCCACGCTCGCCATCGGTGTTGTGGCTGCGCTGGGCCTGGTCGCCTTGGGGGTTTGGAAATTCCGCTCCACCGAGCGCGAGTTTGCCGACCAGATTTGAGATTGGTAGATGCGTGACGTTGCCATATCGGTAGAAGCGTTATCGAAGCGCTATTGGCTGGGGCATCGACAGAGCTCGTCCAGCTATCTCCTGCGCGACGCGATCGTCGGTCAATTCCGGTCATTGGCGCGGAACACTGCCGACTTGTTCTCAGGGCGCCAGATCATCCAGGGCGACACGCTTGAGGAGTACTGGGCGCTCCGCGACGTTCGGTTCGACGTCGGCGCAGGCGAAGTGCTCGGTCTCATCGGACGAAACGGAGCGGGAAAATCCACGCTGCTGAAGATACTGAGCCGGATCACGGAGCCCGATGCCGGACGGGCCACCATCAGAGGCAGGGTCGCTAGCCTGCTGGAGGTCGGTACCGGGTTTCATCCCGAACTCAGTGGGCGCGAGAATATTTTCCTGAACGGCGCAATCCTCGGCATGAGCCGGGCCGAAATCCGCTCCCGGTTCGACGAAATTGTCGCATTCGCGGGAGTCGAGCGGTTCCTGGATACGCCGGTCAAGCGATACAGCAGCGGCATGTACGTTCGGCTGGCGTTCTCGATCGCGGCGCACCTCGAACCTGAGATCCTGATCGTCGACGAAGTGCTGGCGGTTGGCGATGCCGAGTTCCAAAAGAAGTGCCTCGGCAAGATGCAGTCTGTCGCAACGAAGGACCACAGGACGGTGCTCTTCGTCAGCCACAACATGCAGGCCGTGCAGTCGCTGTGCGATCGGGTCTTGCTGCTGGAAGGGGGGCGTGTCGCTCGGCAAGGTTCGGCACGCGAGGTGGTTGCGAGCTATCTTTCAGACAGCCAGACCGAAACTGGCGTAAGAGAGTGGTCCGTCGACAAGGCGCCGCAACGGGATGGCGTAGCGCTGACCGCTGTTCGTCTGTTGAGGGACGACGGTCTGCCCTCCAGCATCTTCGAGAGCGACGGGGATATCAACATCGAGCTCGAGTTTGCCGTATCGGACGTTCCCGCCGGAACGTTTTGCGTGGGGTTCGATCTTTTCGACTCCGAAGGGAGTACGATTTTCCGCACCTATCAAACCGATGCGCAGCGGCAGGACTGGCTCGAACCTCGCGTGGGACAGAACGTCTGGCGTTGCCGAATTCCGAGTGGCCTGCTGAATGAAGGGACCTTTTATGTCAGCCCTCGGCTCAGCATTCACAACGTGGTTTGGCTGGTCAAAGAAGATGCGGTGATTCAATTTCAGGTCCGGTTGCGCCACGGGAAATCCCCGTTGTGGGACACCATCGAAGGGACCAGGCCCGGTCAGATTGCGCCTATCCTGGAGTGGTCGCGGCCACCCGGTATGATCTCCTGAGAGGGCTAGGGGATGCTTCCAAAAATCTCGATCATTACGCCGTCCTTCAATCAAGGGCCTTTCATTGAGCAGACAATCCGCTCAGTGCTCGAGCAGGGTTACCCCAACCTCGAATACATAGTGATCGATGGCGGCAGCACGGACGAGACGGTTTCCATCATCAAGCGCTATAGCGACCGCCTTGCCCACTGGGTGAGTGAACCCGATCGCGGGCAAACACATGCCATCAACAAAGGTCTGGTGAAGGCCACCGGCGACATCATCGCCTATATCAACAGTGATGATTATTATTTGCCTGGGGCGTTCGAGAAGGTCGCACGTTACTGGCTCGACCATCCCGATTGCGATCTCATCCACGGCCAATGTGAGATCGTCGATCATGCGGGGAAATTGGTCAGGTTGCAGCAAGGCGACATCAGCAGCCTCGAACAGTGCCTGGACTTGTGGGCAGTCTGGTGGGGCGGACGAAATTTCGTTCAGCCAGAAGTCTTCTGGACGCGTCGTGTGACCGAGAGGATCGGTTCTTTCCGCGAAGATCTCCACTGGGTGATGGACTACGACTATTGGGCCCGGATCTTTGCTGCCGGAGGCAAGGCCGGATTCATAGGCGATCGCCTGGCGGCCTTCCGCCTTCATCCGCTGCAAAAGTCAACACAGCCCGAACGTACCGCGGATGAACTCCTCGGTGTCGTGCGGCCCTATCTGTTCTCGAAGAGCACTCCTATCGGAAGAAGAGAGCAGATCCGCCTTCGCGCTGAATGGATGTACCACGCGGAATTCCTTCCACGCGTGCGCGATTCGATCGCTTCCAACGAGCTCCCCGCGCGCCGGAGAGCCAGGCTGGCCGGCTACGCATTGTCCCATCCGAGTGTTCTGCTCGCGCGTCCTTTCAGAACTCGATTGACCGCCTCGGTGAAGCCTTTGTTCTCGAACACCGTCCTTGGAGGCAAGTTGTGAGCATCGGAGCCGTTCTTCTGCGTCTTCGCCAAAAATACGGTCGCGGATTTCGCGTCGCCTATGCTCGCGACTACGTGCGGCCCCGAATCCTGAATACGGCACCGGTTACCGACACGAGCGACTCGCGGTGCGAGATTCATGTCCTGACCTCGGCACAGGATTGGATCAACCTCATCTGGACCTTGAAGTCATTCTATTTCATCAGCCGCCGCCGCTATGCGCTCTGCGTGCACGAAGACGGTTCGGTCCCGCCAGAAGGCCTGGAGGCGATCAGGAAGCATTTCCCGGCCGCCCGCATCCTGCTTCGCGCCGACGCCGATCGCCAGGCGCGAGACTTCCTTCGTGGCTATCCGAGGTGCGAGGCGTTTCGGCAATCAAATGCATTGGCTCTCAAGCTGTTCGATTTCAAGATGAGCCTGCGATCGCCGAGGATGCTGCTTTTCGACAGCGATCTGTTGTTCTTTCGCGAACCAGCGGTCTTCCTGAACCGCGCTGAAGATCCGGCCTATCTCCGCAATACGTTCAACCGGGATGTCGAAACTTCATATTCGCTCGACTGGAGGATCGTGAAGGAGCGCCTCGGTTTCGACGTCACAGAAGAGATCAACTCCGGATTTGGCGTCGTCCATCCGGACTCGATGCGGCTCGACCGGATTGAGGAGTGTCTCGGACTGGATGGCATCCTGGACGGCCATCCGTGGCGGATCGAGCAGACGCTGTTTGCTTTGTTGAGCTCGCACTACGGTGTGGAGCTGTTGCCGCAAGACTATCAGGTCTACCTCACCCCGGGCCTCGGCGATCGGCCATTCCGCCATTACGTGGGTGCCGTGCGACATCTGATGTACAGCGAAGGAATGCTTCGCCTCGTCAAGCAAGGCCTCCTCGACATGAAGCCCTTGCCTTTGACGACGGACCAGACGACGGTCGGCATGACGACGGCATTGTCCCAGAGGAGCAGTGTCTGATGCTCGTCTCGATCCTCATCCCCTGCTACAACGCGCGACAATGGATCGGTCAGGCAATCGACAGTGCGTTGGCTCAAACGTGGCCGAACGTCGAGGTCATCGTCGTTGATGATGGCTCGACGGACGGCAGTTTCGAAATCATCCAGTCCTACGGCGATCGTATCCGATGCGAGCGGGGGCCTAATCGAGGCGGGAATCAAACGCGAAATCGGCTGCTCGAACTCGCGCAAGGTGAGTGGGTCCAGTACCTCGATGCCGACGATTATCTCCTGCCGGACAAGATAGAAAACCAAGCCAAGTTTATTCAGACTCTGGCGGATGTCGATGTCCTTATCGGGCCTGCGATCTGGGAGTACTATTCGTCCGATGGCGCTCGCCGAGAGGTCATGGAGATACCCGAACCATTGGACTATTGGTCACTTCTGGCCAGTTGGAAGTTGCCGCAGACCGGTGCGCCGCTTTGGCGCAAAGCTGCGATTCTGGATGTCGGCGGATGGGATCCGAAGCAGCCGTGCTGTCAGGAGCATGAACTATATTTGCGTTTGCTCATGGGCGGCAAGCGATTTGCTTTTAGCGCGAAGAGCGGCGCCGTGTATCGCCAGTGGAGCGACCAGACCCTCTGCAAGCGCGACATCGGACTGGTCCACACCCGTCGGCTGATGATCGAGCAGCAACTCGAGGACTTTCTCAGAAACCGGGGTGAACTCACTTCCAGCCGCTTGTTCGCCATCAATCTCGCGCGCTTTGAGATAGCGCGGAGCGCCTGGGCTTATGATAGAGCGCGTTCTGTCGGCCTGATCCGTCAGATTTTCGCGACCGACTGGTGGTTCTCGCCGCGCGGCCGGGCCGCGCCGCTCGGATATCGATTTGTCTTTCACGCATTTGGTTTTCGGGCTGCCGAGGCCGTTGGCCATATGCTCAGGAACGGTATCTGGAGCCGAACCACCTGATGTCGGGGCAAGCAGCACCTGATAGGCACAAGGACTATCCATATCTGCTCCTCGCGACTGACAGCGATGTTCAAGGAGCTTATTCCGGCTATACGCAGCTCGCAAAGCATGTGCCGCATGCAGCTTTGCTCAGAAACCGCAGGCGGGAGCCGAGGACTGTCGTCGAACGCGCGGCTCAGCGCTGGATCAATCAATTTACGGGCTCAAGCTGGTATCGCTTCAGCTCGACGAAGCCGGAGCTTCGTGCGTGGCTTCAATGTCAGATCGGATTCGAGGGACTCGTGCACTTCCTGTGGGGAGAGCGTGATTGGGGAGTCATCGATCGTCTGCCCGGCAGACGCCGGCCGAAGGTGTGCGCCACCTTTCATGCATGTACCGATACATTGCCCGAGACGCTTCGGGCGGACCGGCTAAGAAGCCTTGATGGCATTATCCTGATGAGTGAGACGCAACGCGAGTTCTTCCTGAACCACGGCGTCGACAACGAGAAGATTGAGGTCATTCCGCACGGCATCGACCTCAGCTACTTTCATCGTTCAGAAGTCGCGGCCAGCGAGCAGTTCACGGTCCTTTCCGTCGGAAGCTATCGTCGCCGCTTCGATCTGCTGAGGGACGTCATAAAGATCGTCGGCAGCGTTCGTCCGGAAATTTCGTTCGTGGTAGTTGCCTCTCGCGACAAGACGCGAGAACTCGAGGGGCTGGCGAATGTCAGACTTCTTAGCGGTGTGTCCGACTCGGATCTTCTTCGTCTGTACAGCTCTTCATCGTGTCTCTTGATGACCTTGCAGGCGGCAACCGCCAACAACGCCATCCTGGAAGCAATGGCTTGCGAGCTGCCGATTGTCAGTGAAAATGTTGGCGGCATCAGAGAGTATGTCGGCGAGGCCGGGGTTCTGGTTCCTCCGGGTTCGGCGGATGCCTTGGTTGAAGCCATCCTGTCGCTGCACGGGGACCGTGATTTGGCGGCGCGCATCGGACGGGTTGGCGGGATCCGGGCGAAGAGCTTTGATTGGCCGATCATCGCGGAGCGAACGACAGCCTTTTATAGGCGTGTCCTGGCAGCCTGAGATGCTGGGCGTATTTGGATGGGCCAGGCCGTGAGCATTGGGGAGGAGTTCGCCAACAGGATCATGCGCTACCCAGGGGCGATAGCGATGCGCGTGCGCATTGCTTGGCTCCGGTTGCTCGGAGCGCAAATTGGAAATCACTGCTGGATACGGCGGGTCAGCGTACCCAGAAATCCCTGGGATCTCGTTCTTTCCGACGGTGTTGCGTTGGACGAAGGCGTGATCCTGCTCAGCAGTGGCGATAGAGGACAGCAGCCCAAGATTCATATTGGCGCGAGGACCTACGTCAATCGCTATACGATGTTTGATGCGTCCGATCGCATCGAAGTCGGGGATGACTGCATGATAGGTCCGTTCTGCTACATTACCGACCATGATCACGCCGTCGGCAAAGACAGGCGTCTTGCAGATCAGCCGCTGGTCAGTCAGCCCGTGACGATCGGGCAGAACGTATGGATTGGCGCTGGTGCGATCATCCTGAAGGGCGTGCAGATCGGCGCAAACGCGGTCATTGGCGCAGGTGCCGTCGTCACGCGATCGGTGAACGAGAGTGAGGTCGTCGCCGGCGTTCCTGCCAGGTCCATACCGCAGACGGGACGGTGAGCCATGGCTGGTGGCCAGGAGGGCAGGGCACCCGTATCCGTCATCATCCCGACCTATGGTCGGGGGACCGCGGTCATTAAGGTGCTCGAGCGCATTGCGCTCTGCCGACCGTTGCCAGCCAAGATCATCGTCCATCTCGATGCCCCGGCCGACAATGCGCTCGCGGAAATCAGCAGTCTGTTCCCAGACGTTATCGTGTTGAGTTCGAGTACAAGACTCGGGCCCGGAGGTGGGCGCCATCGCGCCCTGATGGCTTGCGATACGCCCTTTGCGGTGAGCTTTGATGACGATTCCTATCCGATCGACGAGCAGTTCTTCTCCGAGGTCGAGCGGCTGTTCGTACAGAACGAGGATGTCGCGTTGCTGGCCGCTCAGATCTGGCACCGAAACGAAGAAATGCCCGAACTATCGGACTGGATGTTCGAGCGCCCAAGCTTTGTGGGTTGCGGGTTCGCAATCCGGGTCGAGGCCTATCGGAAGATCCGGGGGTATCTCCCGCGGCCCGTAGCCTACGGCGTCGAGGAGACTGATGTCAGCTTACAGCTCTTCGCTGCACGACAGCGCATCTGCCAGGTGGGGGCGCTGCGCGTATTTCACGACACCGACCTCAAGCACCACAGTTCTGCGGTGATCACGGCCGCCAGCATCACCAATCTCGGGCTCTACGCGTTCCTGCACTATCCGGCATCGCGTCTTGGCTGGGGCGTCCTGCAAGTTGCGAACAGAGTAAGGTTTCTGGCAAGTCGCCGCCGCTTCCGAGGGATCATCGCCGGTTTCCTGGCTATTCCGCTAGACTGCTATCGGTTTCGGCAATATAGAGACCCGGTTGATCCTGATGTTCTATCTCGCTTTTTCAGATTAATCTCCCGCGATCCAAAGCCCACAATGCAGGGTTCGGTTAACGGATCATAGCTGGGCCTGTAGGATATTGGATGTGAGCAGTGCGAAATGGGTCTGCTGTCAACTCGGCGGACGCGAGCATTACGCAATTCCACGGCTGCATCACCGAAGTGGGCATCTCGCCCGCTTGATAACCGACCTGTGGATCCCGCCGGGATCCATTCTACGCCACCTCGTTGGCGCAGGCGCGGCATCCCGCTTCAATCCCGAACTGGCCGACGCACCGGTCAGCGCCTCCAACTGGGAAAGCCTGGCATTCGAATTGTCCGCCAAAGCGCGGCGCCGGGGCGGCTGGAACCTGATGATCGCGAGGAACGAGAGATTTCAGGCCTACGCCGTGCGGGTGTTGTCCGGTCTTCGCAAGCCCTGCGGGGGCTCTGGAGTGGTCATGGCGTACAGCTATGCCGCAAGAGACATCTTCCGCTGGGCGCGTCGCCACGGCTGGCGGACGGTGCTGGCGCAGATCGACCCCGGTCCGCCGGAGCAGCGCATTCTTCAAAAGCTTCATCAAGCGTCTGGTCTGTCTCATGCTTGGCAGCCGCCGCCCGAGGTATACTGGCAGCTCTGGCGCGAAGAATGCGAGCTTGCCGATCGCATCGTGGTCAACTCGCGATGGTCCGAGCAGGCGCTGCTGGAAGAGGGGATCGAGGGGTCGAAGATCGCCTGCATTCCGCTCGCCTACGAGGCCTCGCGGGCGCCGTCCCAGCGGTCCTATCCGGAGCAGTTCTCGCAGGCGCGTCCCATGCGGGTCCTCTTTCTCGGGCAGGTCAACTTGAGGAAGGGGATCGGGCCGCTCCTGGAGGCGATCGATAAGCTGAAGGGCGAGCCGATCGAGTTTACATTCGTGGGGCCAATCCAGCTTGAGATTCCCGAGGACCTTCTGCGCGATCCACGGATCAAATGGATGGGCCACGTGCCCCACGGCGAGACTGCGGGGCATTATGAATATGCCGACCTGATGATCTTCCCGACCTTGTCGGATGGATTTGGGCTGACCCAGCTCGAGGCTCAAGGCTGGCATCTGCCCATCATTGCATCAAAGTTCTGCGGCGATGTGGTTCAGGATGGGCGGAATGGGTTGCTTCTACCGGAAGTGTCCGCTGACGCCATTGCGTCGGCGTTGACGAAACTACTCAGGCAGCCAGCCGAATTGAGGAGAATGTCGAACGCCTCCTCGGTCGACGCTCAGTTTTCCTTGGACAGTGTCGGGAAGAGATGGAATGAGCTCATCGATTGAATCCGCAGTGAGCGATCGCCGCGAACCGAGCGCGCCTGAGCGTGCGAACGTCGTTCCGCACAAGGTGGCCTTCGTTACAATCGTTCCGTCGCCATATCAGCGGGATCTTTTTGCGGCGTTGGCAAAGCGGCGCGAAATCGATTTGAACGTGTACTACATGGAGGCCGGTTCTCCCGATTCACCTTGGCCGGCCGTCGATCTCGCGCGATACGAGCACATCTTGCCGGGGTCGTGGTATCCGATTGGTCCGGTGCGCGCCCATGTCAACTGGCGGCTCCCCGACCTTGCGGACGCCGACTTCGTCGTTCTCAGCAGTTACACCTCTCTGACCGGTCAGTGGCTGATGCGCGCACGACTGAAGCGCTCTCGTTGGATTTTCTGGGGGGAACGCCCTCGTGCCCACACTGGGGCGAAGGGATTGGTCCAGCGCCATTTGATGAGTCCGATCTCGACGGCCGCGGCGATCGTCGGCATCGGCGAAGTTGCCAGGCGCATCTACCAGGACCAGTTTCCGCATCAACAGACTTTCAACATTCCCTATCATTGCGACATCGAGGAATTTCACCGCATCGAGCGGCCCAAGCGGTCGGAAGGTCCGCTGACATTTCTGTTCTGTGGTCAGATGATCGCGCGCAAGGGGCTCGATGTCCTGCTCGCAGCTTTCGACCGTCTGGTTCTGTCAGGACATGACGCCACGCTGCGTCTCGTCGGCCGGGAAGCCGAGCTTCCCGAGATGCTGCGCCAGGTCGATGCGAAGACCAGAAGCCGCATCGACTATCTCGGCTTTCAGCCTCCCGGGCGGCTGCCGGAGTTCTTCGCCGGCAACGACGTCTTCGTGCTGCCGAGCCGGCATGACGGCTGGGGCGTCGTCGTCAACCAGGCGCTGGCCACGGGGATTCCGGTGATCTGCTCCGACAATGTGGGTGCGGCGATGGATCTGGTGAAGCCGGGCGTCAACGGTCTTCTGGTCAAGGCGGGAGACGTCGAGAGCCTCGCGGCTGCGCTTCGGCAGGTGGCGGAAAGGCCGGCGGTGCTCGACGCGTGGAGCAGGAATGCGCGGGAGACGTCTCGCGACCTGACCCCTGAGGCCGGCGCCGAGAAGTGGGTCCGCGTGTTCGACAGCTTGGCGCGACGCGGGAACGATCGGTCGTAGAGGGCGGGCCTGGACGAATTCATGAAGATACTCTTGGTGAGCAGCGGATCCGGTTCGCGCGGCGGCGGCGAGATCTTTCTCCTCTATCTCGGTCGTGCGCTGGCGGCGCGCGGCCATGCGGTCACGACCTGGATGCCGACGCATCGCCGGATGGACGAGCTTGCGGCGCAATGCGCGGAGTTCTCGCAAGTGATCCGGGCGGACTACGTCAACACCTATGATCATCGGTTACGATCGCTCGCCACGCTGTTTAATGCGAAGCAGACAAACGCGATCGCCAGGCAGTGGCGCGCGCTCGCGCCTGACGTCGTTCACGTCAACAAGCAAAATCTGGAAGATGGGCTCGATCTGCTGCGCGCAGCGCGCATCAGCGGGCTGCCGTCCGTGTGCACCGTCCACCTCACCCAGACTGCGCGGTATTTGCGGGCGCGTGGTGCTCTGCTGCGCGACATGGTGGCCGCGTTCGAGTTGCGGAAGTTCAAAGGCGCGTTTGCCGCCGTGCAGGACGTGCGCCGCAAGGAGCTGTCCGCCTTTCTCGGGCCTGAGGCGAGGACAGAGACCATCTTCAACGGCGTGCCGCTGGTCGACCCCGACCGCCAGCAGGCGATGAGGCGGGCGGCCCGCGCGGAGCTCGGGATCGCCGACGACCAGTTTCTCGTCGTCGGCCTCGGCCGCCTGGTTGCGCAGAAGAACCCGTTCACGTTCCTGGAGGTTGCGCGTAAGCTCTGCCGGAAGCACGACCATCTCCGTTTCGTCTGGGTCGGGGACGGCGAGCTGGCCGGGGAATGGAAGGCGGCGGTCGAGCGCGAGGGCCTGGGGCAGTCGATCCGGTGCGCCGGCTGGAAGTCGGAGGTGCGGCCCTATCTGGCGGCAGCCGACCTCTTCCTGCATACCGCCGAGTATGAAGGGCTGCCATTTGCCCTGATCGAGGCCATGAGCATGGGGCTGCCCTCCGCGGTCTCCTCCACCGTCGCCGCGGAACTGCCGTTCCTGCACGCCGGCAATGCCATATTCTACGACCGTGACGAGCGTCTGGAGCATTTCATCGCCCATCCGCAGGAGCTTGGCGAGATCGGACAAGCCGGGCGTGTTATGGTTACCCAGCAATTCTCGGACACCGCGATGGCGGCGGGTTACGAAAGGCTCTATGCCGGAGAAGCGGCGAGGTGTTCATGACGTCAGCACCGATCACGGCTGGTGCAGTGCAGGCCGGCCAAAAAAATGCAAATGCGCCGACGTTGATCCTGGTCGCCGGGCTCGCGGTGACCTGGCTCGTGCTGCCGTCGGAGGACGCGGAATCCCTGTTCAAGACGGCAGCGATCGGCGTCGGACTTGCGCTCGCGCTGAGCACGGCCATGGAGGCGGTCCAGGGCGTGCGTGCTCTGATCCGCACCGACAATCTGATGCTCTGGGTGCTGTACGGGCTGACGCTGCTGGAGTTTCTGTTCCCGCAGCCTGACGTCAATGCCATTGTCAGCGTCGAGGCTGCGCAACGGGGCGCCACCGCGGTTCTTCTCGGTTTCTCCGGCTTGGCCATCGGTCGTCATCTAGTCTCCAGTCGAGCGCGCGAGGCAGCGTCGATCGATTTGAAGCCGAGCCACCTTTTCGTATTGTTCCTTGTCGCCTTCGGTCTCGGCTATCTGCACATATTTCTGGCGGTCAACTTCAATCCCGTTGAAATGATCGAGCAGATGTCGCGCCCCCGTTTCACGCAACCTTGGGGGAGGGGTAAGTACGGCAATCTTTACAGCCTTTTGTACGAACTCAACCTGCTAATCTATTTGTTACCTCCGATCGCGGGACTGATCCTGGCGCGCGCGGAGCGTTTCTCAGCAGCACAAAAGACGATCGTTCTCGTCATCCTGACGCTCACTTTTTACTATGCGTTTGCTTCGGGGACGAGAAACATACTGGGAACGTATGTCATCTCGATGTTCGGCGCCTATGCCCTCAGCAAGCCAGATCTCAAGCTTAAGCAGGTGCTGATGGTTGGCATGCCCGTGGCGGCACTTCTGCTGTTTGCAAGCACCCTCATGCTCGAGTTTCGGTCCGCGGGAGGCATCACTGCAATTGCATCTGAGGAACGCCATTATGATACGCTCTACATCGACCACAACATCGTTAACCTTTCGAATCTGACCAACGTCTTTCCGGACGCGGTTCCTTATCTCGGCTTTGAGATTCCCTACCAGGCCATCATCAAGCCGATCCCGCGCGCGCTTTGGTCAGGAAAGCCAGAAGGACTTAGCACAAGTATCGAGGCGGCGCTTGGGATGGAAGATGGCGTCACGACGCTGTCCTGCACCTTCGTCGGTGAAGCCTACATGACTTGGGGTCTTCTCGGCGTCGTTATTGCTGGTCTGGGCTTCGGAGCAGCCGCCGGTTGGTGGAATCGTGTTGGCCAACAATCCGGTTCTTCGTTTTCGCAGATATTATACGCCTCCGGGTTCCTCGCTGCCGCGATGGCTATGCGCAGCATGATCACCATGGTTCCTTTCATGTTGCCGACCCTCGCGTTGTGGCTGTTGGGAAAGTATTGGCTTCCGAAATCCAGAAGCCTTCATGTCGGCTAGTTCATTCCTCCATCAATTTCGATGCCCTATAACATCCTCCATATCATTCCCTACATGCATCCCAGCGCCGGCGGGCCGCCGGTTGTGGTCGAGAATTTCGTCAAGGAGGGGAACGAGCTGGGGCATCGCTCGCGCATCCTCTCCACCTCGGGCTACTGCAAGGGTGACGAGCGCGAGCTGCTGAAGCGGCTCGAGCAGCTTGCTCCGACAACCTTCCTGAGCTCGCGCGAGACACTTCCTGGGATCGGACGGGCGGGATCGGGAACGATCGAGGCGCAAGTTCGCGAGGCCGATATCGTCCATGTGCATACGCTGTGGAGTCCGCTGAACGTCTCGGCCCGCCAGGCCTGCGCCAGGCAGGGCCGGCCTTACGTGCTCATGCCGCACGGAATGCTCGATCCCTATTCGCTCTCGGTCAAGGCGCTGAAGAAATCGATCTATCTGCACATGTTCGAGAAGCACAATATCACCCGTGCGGCTCGGATCATCTACACCACCCCCGAGGAGGAGCGTCTGGCAAAGCTGGCGGGCTTGCCGCTGCCGGCAGGCGAGCTCGTTCCGCTCGGCGCCGATGCAAGCACGGCGTCGAAAAGCCAGTTGCAGGCGCGGTTCGTGGCGCGGTTTCCTCAAGTTGCAGGAAAGCGGATCTTACTGTTCCTGGGCAGGCTCCATCCGAAGAAGGGATTGGATCGTATCCTCGGCTGCCTTCATTCGCTTCGGCAGACGGTCCCGAACCTTCTGCTCGTGGTCGCCGGCGATGGCGAGGCCGGCTATGTCGACGAGCTCAGGCAGAGGGTGAGGGAGCTGTCGCTGGACGACAATGTGCTGTTCGCCGGCCGCCTCGATGGCGATCTGAAGTGGGCTTCCTACGCGGCGGCGGAGCTCTTCCTGCTGCCGTCGCGGCAGGAAAATTTCGCAATCACCGTCGCGGAGGCGATGCAGATGGGCGTGCCGGTGATCGTGACCGACAAGGTGAACACCTGGCCCTATGTGAAAGAGGCGGAAGCGGGCCTCATCGTAGACGAGCGCGAGGTCGACGCGTTGCTGCCGCGCGCGGTCGCGGAGATCCTGGGCGATGATGCCGCGCGCGCCAGGATGGGGGCACAAGGCGCCGCCTATGCGCGCGAGCGATTGACCTGGCCGAGGGCCATCCGCGAGCTGCTCGCGTGTTATGATCGGGTTATCTCGGAGAGCCGGTGAGGAGGCGATTGCCGTGAGGGCGAACCGATTTCAGGATCTGTCCCGCTTTACGGGGACGGTACGTGGCCGCGAGGCCTGGCGCGCCCAGCTCTGGTGGCTGTTCCAGTCGCTTCTCGTGCTTCCGACGCCGCAATTCCTGTTTGCCTGGCGGCGCTTCGCGCTCGTGCTGTTCGGCGCGAAGATCGGAAAGCGGGTTCTCATTCGTCCGGGGGTCAGGGTGACCTATCCCTGGAACGTGACGATCGGCGATCATGTCTGGATCGGCGACAACGCCACCCTCTATTCGGTGGCCGAGATATCGATCGGGTCGCATTCCGTGATCTCGCAGGACGCCTATCTGTGCGCCGGCACCCATGACCATCGCGACATCACGTTTCCATTCAAGGCCTCGCCGATCCGCATTGCAGACGAATGTTGGGTCGCCGCACGTGGGTTCGTCGGCCCCGGCGTCGACCTCGGCGAAGGAGCCGTGGTGGCGGCGGGGGGGGTCGTGACCGAGAGCGTCCCGGCCGCTACGATCGTTGCGGGCGTGCCGGCGAAGAAGATAGGAGATCGCAGCGCCACTGTGTCGTGAGTTTCTTTCGGTTAATAATATGTTGGATATTTTGAAAAGTAGAGCGAGCCATGTCAGTAGCAAGATTTTCCGATTACCTAGCGATTTGCCGTCTGGATCATAGCACAAAGCATATCTTCATTGTTCCAGGGATGGCATTTGCTTATCTGCTCCGAGGAGTGCATAGCGACTCGCTAGCTGCCCAAATCATTCTCGGCTTAACCGCTGCTGTTTGTATCGCTTCAGCGAACTACGCGATAAACGAGTGGCTGGATCGTGACTTCGATAAGTTTCATCCAACGAAATCGCAAAGAGCTGCCGTCCTACGTGAACTACGGGGCCCGATCGTTTGGCTTGAATGGCTGGTGCTTGTCGGCGTTGGGCTCGGCTGCGCCTACAGTGCGAACTTCACCATGTTTCTCGCCTGCTGCGTTTTTGCGCTCCAAGGTATCGTGTACAATGTTCCCCCGTTTCGAACTAAGGACAAGCCATATTTGGATGTGATCTCGGAATCCATCAACAATCCCCTTCGCTTGACTGTCGGCTGGACGATGATCGATCCCACTTCGCTTCCGCCTTCGTCGATCATTCTCTCCTATTGGTTAGGGGGAGCTTTCCTGATGGGTGTGAAGCGACTTTCCGAGTATCGTGAGATCACTGCTTCGCACGGAAAAGAGCTGCTGTCGCGGTATCGCGCAAGTTTTGACGGATACACCGAGACATCACTGACGGTGTCTTCATTCATCTACGCGATGCTTTCCAGTTTCTTTCTCGCAGTATTCCTGATCAAGTATCGGATCGAGTACATACTGCTGATCCCCTTAGTCACAATTCTTTTCGGACAATATCTCGCCATGGCAATGAAGCCGAATTCTTCTGCTCAGAAGCCTGAGAAGTTGTTCCGAGAGTTTCCGCTGATGCTCACGGTCTCTCTGCTAGGATTTGCATTCGTGGTGCTGACCATCATGGATGTGCCGTCACTGCAAGCGTTGACCGAACAGCGCTACATCTTGCTGGGCTCGTAGGGCTGGAATGACGAATAGTAAGATCGAGCCGTTCGATTGGGATTGCGTCGATCTGGTTACGTTTGACGTGGACGGTACATTGTACAGTCAGAGCGCGCTGAGGTGTCGTATGCTGCTCGAATTGGCGCCTCACCTGCTCTACACGCGAAATTTTCGAACGTTGTCGATTATTCGATCCTACCGTCGACTTCGTGAACGCTTCGGCGATGAGGAAGTATCAGACTTTGAACCGAAACTGGTTTCCGAAGTGGCGTCGAGTGTGGGGTGCTCGCAGAGTTCTGTCGAGGCGGTCGTTGCAGAGTGGATCGAGCAAAGGCCTTTGCGCCACCTAGCCGGTTGCCGCTATCCCGGTCTCGGAGAGCTTTTTGTCGCTCTAAGGCGAAGCGGTAAAATAATTGGTATTCTTTCTGACTATCCCGCGCATCGAAAGTTGCAAGCGCTTGGCCTTGATGCAGACGCCATCGTATGTGCGGGTGACGAAGGTGTCGGGCGGTTGAAGCCGCATCCGCACGGATTTAAGACCCTGATAGGGCGGATGGGGGTTAGTGCCGCGAGAGCGGTGCTCATCGGTGACCGCATTGACCGTGATGGTCTCGTTGCGCGACGCATAGGTGCAAAGTGCTTGATTCGCTCACGAAGGCCAGAGGTCGGCTGGGCGACTTTCCGTCGCTACGACGAGCAACTGTTTGCTCCAATCCTCAAGGCCTGAGCAGATGCTGAATGTTCTCGGGAAGCTTTCTCGCTATCTGATCACCGGTGGCTGCGCTGCCGTTGTTGATCTCGGTGGGTTTCTCCTCCTTAAGAACTTCGGCTTGGAGATTGGGACAGCAGCGATCGCAAGTTTCGGCGTTGCTGCACTCACGAACTATGCATTGTCCGCAAGGTTCGTATTTAGTCAGAAAGCGACGGTCGGCGGGTTTTTCAAATTTCTTCTTGCTTCACTTTCAGGTCTCGCCATCAATGTGGGGATCACCATCGCAGTGGTCGCCATTACCTCGTGGCCGCCGGTGGTCGCCAAAATCATCGGGATTTCCGTCGCATTTGGCGCGAATTTCGCTTTGAATCTGCTTGTTGTTTTTCGGCGGGACACTGCCCAATCCTCTTACGTCCCCAAAATATAGAGTAGACCCGATGAGTGTATCTTCCAATTTCAAAGATCAATCCACTGCTGCGGTATCTCAGGACTTTCAGAGCAGCCGTACCATAGTCCTTCTTTCGCTCCTTGGGTTAATTGCGCTTTGTGTTGCTGTTATAACCTCTCCAAACCGTTTTATTTATGACGAGGTCTTCTTCATCAAGTATGTTGACTTGCTCAAAACGCACGGCTTCTCCAGAGAGTTCATGTTGTCGTTGCCAGGAGCTCCAGGACCACTCGTCGGTGTAGTTCATTATTTAGCGGAGCCGCTTACATCGCTGAAGCCAGCGAACATGAGGCTTGTGAATTTTTCGATCTTTCTAGCCGTCGTATTAATTGTAAGTAGGATGACGCCTGGAAAGAACATCTGGGTTGCAGCCTTGATCGCGATGTCCGTGCCAATGGTATGGGTCATCGCGGGCTTGGCGTTGTCTGAGATGCCGGCGATGCTTTGTGTTGCGGCTAGCGTTCTTTTTCTGATCAGAGCAATGCAAGCCAACGATCGTACTGGCGACTATCCAATGTCAACTGTGGTGCTCTCTGCCGCTTTTCTTGGCGTCGCAATATGGGGCAGGCAGCCCTATGCATTGCTTGCGTCCTTGCCTATTGCGCTGGCTGCTCGGGATCGAAAATTTGTGAGATCCGCGCTCGTTTACCTGGCCGTGATCGCGGCCTTCGCTTTACCTCTCCTGCTTATCTGGAAAGGGTTGGTCCCGCCGAAAATGCAAACCGATTTCCAGGGCCTCGTGTTCAGACACTTGGTCCTTTCGCTGGGATACGCCGGCATTTGCATGTTGATCGTCGCGCCTCAATCGATGAGGCCCCGTGCTGAGATCTTAATGATCTTGGCGATCGCCTCAGCGCTTTCGGTCTATTTCTTGCCGAGTATTGGACAGGTCCCTCTGCGATCCTTGGTTGAAGCGTACTTGCCAGGACAGGTCGTTCAAGTTTATGCACTCTTTTGTGGAGCGGCGTTTGTCTTGCTGGGCGCATGCTTTGCGTACTCAGTCATAACTTCGATTGTTGCCGCTCGGGACCGAGTTGTCTATTTAGCGAGTGTTGGTCTGCTGGTGTGTGCAGTTGCGCCGTTCTTCATCGCGGGACAATATTCGAGCCGCTATACTGCTATGGCGCTGCCGTTCTTCGTTCTTCGTGCGACTCAATCCGGAGAGCGTAGTGGCGGCTATTTACTCTTATTGGTGCTGGGCAATTTGATCGGGGTGTTGTCGCTGTTCGGCTATTATTATGGCAAGTCTTGAAACGGCCATGCAAAGAAGAGCGGAAGCTCGAAGGGCGCAAGAAAACTACTGGAGGTATGACAAGGATCTGCCCGCCGCATGCCGTGGGCCAAGCTTCTTGCGCCAGAGCTGCTTCCCAATAATTGCGGAATGAGGACGGAAGAACGGAAGGCATACAAGGGAGCGGTGCCGGAGTTTGATGCGATCTGCTAAAACTCGGTGTCTGACGATTTCGATATTCGAAGCACCAGTTCGGCTATCTCGGGTGATTGCAATGAGAATATTATACGTTGCCTCTTACGACGTTTCAGATTTCAAGAGCGGTAATGGAATCGATCATTTCAAGCTTGAGGCATTAAAGAGCGCGGGCTGCCAGGTTGATCGCCTGTCTCCAATCATTCATGCACTTCCGGATGACCTTACGTCACGCGTCGTACGGAAATTGACACGAATGCTGCGGCCGCAGGATCCGGTTCAGGCACGAAGGAAACAGCTGCAAGATATCGGCCGAGCTATAGAGGCACATCCCTATCACGCAGAAGCCGATGCGATCGTTTGTCCGAATCATTTTGACATCAGCTTCTATGAGGGGAGCCTTCCTGTCTTCTTCTGGACGGATGCGACTTATCAGAACCTTGTGTCGCTTTCCTATAGTTCAACAATGGTCCATTCGGACGAACGGAAGCGCTTCGAGCACTATGTCCAAAAGCGCGCGATCGAAAGAGCGGATGGGGCGTTGTGGGCTTCTCATTTTGCTATGAACACAGCGATCATGGAGTACGGAGCAGACCCCAAGAAGCAAAAAGTCACGGGGTTCGGATTGAACATCCCCGGTGAGGAACGAAGTGCCGACATCCCGTCCATCCTTGCGACGAGAGAGAAAGAGGTCACACAGCTGATATTCATAGGCTTTGACTACAAGCGCAAAGGCCTGGACCTTGCCATAGAGGCAACCGTCGAATTGAACAGAATGGGAATTCCCGCCAAACTAGATACAATCGGAAGCCATCATCCGCTGCCTGAAGATGCGCAGGGTTATGTCAATATCCTCGGCCCGATTGACAAGCTTGATGCAAAGCAGCTGGCCACGTTTGAAAGCGCTTTGCGCAAAGCCCATTTCTTTATCTTTCCGACGCGAGGCGATGTCTACTGTATGCCTGCGATCGAGGCCATGTCCGTCGGATGCGTGCCAGTCGTGAGCGACGTGGGCGGAATTTCAGAGATCGTTACAGCTAATGGAACTGGCATCGTTCTGCCATTGTCGGCTCCAGCAGTCGAGTATACAAAGAGCATCGCGGCTGTGCTCCGGTCGAACAAGTATGAAGAAATGGCCGCTGCTGGCTATCGCGCCTACTGGGAGCGTCACCGGTGGGCCGAGATTGGCAAGATTGCTCGGGAGTTCATTGAGGAGCGACTTGCAGCGGTCTAGCCAGGTGCATTTTTCTCTAGCTGTGTCTGCAGCACCTTAGACATTGGGTCTAGCCCGTCAGATGACGAGGCTCGACTAACGCACGTCTCAGATAGTGATCAGATGTGCTGGTTGAAGAAAGTGCGGCCTATTTTTCGAATGGGAGCAGGCGTCGAACGTCTGATGGCGTGCGCGGCTCGCCGAACATAGGCGGACATTGAGTGGTCTACAACGCGCTTTTTCTTGTTGTAATCTTGAAGAGCCCACCATCCAGAAATGGGATCCAGTAAAGGAAGCTCCGTTCTCTCCAAGAACGCTGCCTTTCCGACTACCGCAATTTCTCGATACATTCGATCAACTCGAAGAATTCGGTACATGTTGTTGATTGTTGGAATGTCAATATCGTCAATAATTAGCACTGCGCCGGGATCTAAGTGTGGGTAGATGTAGTAGTATTCCAATTCTGGAAAGGGATAGGCGTGCGGGCCGTCGATCAAGGCCAATTGTAGTCGCTTGAATTGATGCTTTGGCAAGGTGTGCTGACTCGGGCCCTCGACCACCGTCACTCCTTCTTTGCGAAGCAGCGGAGAGTTGAGAGGCATTGTCAAGCTGTCGCCTTCATTGAGAGCAAACACGGTATGATGTCGTGACAGATGTGAGAACAGAAGCGTAGATTTACCTGCGCCTGTCTCAACCGATTCAGAAATGTCGCGATCGGCGCAAATTCGCACGATCGCTTCGGCGGTACGTTGATCGAATCCTCCAAGCGGATGCCAATTGATCGGTAACCTGACGATTTCACTGATGACGTTATTCATGAAAGTGTCCTCAAGGCCTCTAGTGCGTATGCTGAATTACTCTTTGACGGCAAGGAAAACCCAATTGTGATGCTTCGCGGGTAGCAAAGAAGGCTGCGTCCAATTTGCGAGATTACACGCGGCAATGCGTCACGGAAAATATCGCCGAATCCGTCAGTCGAATATAGAGCAAGAATTTCAATGGGGAGAATCGAAGAAGCGCGCCCGGAGTTCTCCTCGGACCGGAGGAATTCCTCTCTAAGTGTGGGGCCTCGTCTTGTAAGGACATCAAAAGCAAAACAGCTCCCCAAGAAGCTCTCCTGAGAGAGCTTGATGGGGAGCAGAAACGGAGGATTGTTGCGCACTAACCTATTGGCTGATGCGCTGATCAGTTATTAGCTCTACCGTGATCTGGGCGGAGCTTTGTGTCGCAGCGCTAAAGATCGGTCCGCTGTGTGAGGCGCCCAGCAGCGTGCCCGGACTTGGAGGAACTCCAAGCTTATCCTGGGACTGCATGCCGTTGACTCCTGTCAACGTCACCGTGCGTTCTCCCGCGATAGCCATGTTAATGCCCGGGCCGAAGTTCGAGACCGTGGTTGGACTACTCATCATAGGCCAGTTATTGAACTGTGAGAGCTGAAACTGAAGAGCTCCAGTCCCGGAGTATGGCGATGTTACGTTGAATTTGGCGGACTTCAATGCACCCCACAAAGGCACCCGCGGCGCCGCGGTCGTGCCAGTGAGAGCCGAATATGTACGCTTGGAGTAGGAGTAGAGCGGAGCGCCGGCGGGCGCATTGTTCAGATCGACTACATCAGCGCTTCCAGAGCAGTTGTTGCAAGTAAACTTCGGCGCGGGATGCACGCGGATCGCAAGCTTCGCGCCTGCATAGGCGGGAAAGCTCCCAGGAAAGTCCGTTTTGATGTAGGTGAAGTTCTGATCCTGCGTAACGTCCAGCACCCTGAAGTTCGGGCCCGTTCCATGTGCGCCGACCCAGAGGAGGTTCGTGCCCGGGACCGCCCAGCGAGGCGCGTAGAGGCCGATAACGCCACCTGACCTATATGCGTTCACGAAGGAGACTTCGGGCAGGTCCACATGCGTGCCATCGATCACGGTGATCAGCTTGTTGCCGCCGTTCGCCTCATAAGTACCATTGATGTTGGACACATTTACCCGATCGTTCGAGGCAAGTCCTGCCGTGGAAGCGACGGTCAGCCGGACCTTGCCAGCGCCGTTGTTCGTTGCTCCCAAGATCGCCGTTCCATTGGGAAACGAGATTACTCCATTGGACATCGAATAGCTGACCTGCACAGGGTTGCTTCCAAACCCTGTTTCGAACACCCCCGCAGGGTTGAAGCTCGAAATTACGCAGTTTGTGCAGGCCACCTCATCGGACCGCCCGTATGCGAACGCACCGGGCCCGAAGTTTGCGATACGTGTATCCGAGATCACGGCCTTCTTGGGAGTTCCGATCATATCGGACGTGATCGAGGAGTTTCTTATCGTGATCAGATCTACGGATGAACTTTGAACTTTTATATGGTTGATCGTAACTCCATCCAGCACCATCGTTGTGATCAGTTTGTCGACCTCCATATTGCAGGTGGACATGTCGGTGTTGATGGCCTGCCACAAATAATTCTGGCTTGGTACGCCGCAATTGCCGCCAGTGAACTTGACATCGCGATAAGTCACGCTGCGTCCCCCCGCGTAGGTCTGCACCTTCTCTTGGGAGATCGTAAGTCCGCGGTACTCCACCTGGGTGTCCCAGGATGGGTCGAGCGCATAAAGCGTGGCTGGACCGCCCGCATCAACTTCGAACTGATTACCCGAGTTGTAGTTCGGCCAGGTCGACTTGTAGGTGTTCTTCAGTGGCGTTGCGAATGTCACGATCCCGGCATTGCTGTCGACGGCAGTCACCTTTACGTATTCGAACCAGTGCGGATTCGTGGGATATCCGTAAGGTGCTTGCCAGATACCCTGCAAATCGAAGCCCGTGATCAAGGCATAGCTTCCTACCGTGAACATCGAAGCCTGGGTGGGCGTTAACAACTGCACCTTGGAAGAACCGGCCGCGACCGTCGCTAGTCGCGCGCTGTGGCGGTTGTCACTGATCTGACCTCGTCCGCCCAGGAAGAAGCCAGGACCGCTACCGCCATTATTTGTGAGGGTTGCGCCGTAGCCGATAACCAGGAGATTCTTGATGCCTTTGGTCCACCATTGTCCCAGATAGCTCGTGAACGCACAAACGCTTCCGCTCGGGATCGTGAGCTGGACCATCGCCGTCTGCGTCACGGCCCATTTGTTGAAGGCGGCGAAGGCCGGCGCTGCGTCGGTCTTGCCGTCGCAAATCGCGTGGAAATCCTTCACGATGTCCTTGCTGACGACGAGCTGGGTCGTCGTGCTCGGCGAGCTGGTCGTGGTGCTCGTGCTGGTGCTGGGGCTCGTCGTTGAGGTGGTGGTCGTGGTCGTCGTCGTCGTGGCCAACGGCGCGGTTGTCTGGGCCTGGGCCGCGGATGCCATGAGCGCGCTCAGCACCATCACTCCGTTGCGGACTTGAACCAAAGTTCTTCGCATGGCTGCCTCTATCGTCCTATCTCTTGCAGGAAGGATTGTGGTTGCGTTGCTTTCCGGAACAAAGCGTAGGAACCGTGCCCTCGATTCGAGTTAATTCGGCCCACGCAGTTTGAGACATAGTTCCGATGGCAAGAACTAGGTTGATGATCCGGAAATCAGGGCCGCCGGTCTGAAGACTCCGTCAACCAGTCACGACGCTCGTCAGGGCTGCCGGCGGCGCTGCGGGCGCTGGCTACCTCCCCTTTACCTTAACAATCCCCGGCGAGGCCACGCGATGCGCTCGCCGTCTCTGTCACTGCGAACTTGGGCGAAGGCCGGCAAGCGGCCTGCCGCCGACCCGACCGGCTCAAGCGGACTTCTTGAGCAGGTCGTCGAAATATTCGATCGTCTTGCGAATGCCGTCGCGGAGCTGAACGCGCGGCTCCCAGTCCAGGATCTCCTTCGCCTTGGTAATGTTCGGCTTGCGCTGCTTGGGGTCGTCCTGCGGAAGCGGGCGCTTGTCGATCTTCGATTTGGAATTGGTCAGCTCGATCACGACCTTCGCGAGCTCGAGGATGCTGAACTCCACGGGATTGCCGAGATTGATCGGCCCGGTGATGTCGTCGGGGCTGTTCATCAGCTTCATCAGGCCATCGACGAGGTCGTCGACATAGCAGAACGATCTGGTCTGGTCGCCTTCGCCGTAGATGGTGATGTCCTGGCCCTGCAGCGCCTGAACGATGAAGTTGGAGACCACCCGGCCGTCGTTCGGATGCATTCCGGGCCCGTAGGTATTGAAGATGCGGGCGACCTTGATCCGCAGATTGTGCTGACGGCGGTAGTCGAAGAACAGGGTCTCGGCGCAGCGCTTGCCTTCGTCGTAGCAGGACCGGATCCCGATCGGGTTGACGTTGCCCCAATATTCCTCGGGCTGGGGATGCACGGTCGGATCGCCATAGACTTCCGACGTGGAGGCCTGCAGGATCTTCGCCTTCACGCGCTTGGCCAGGCCGAGCATGTTGATGGCGCCGTTGACGCTCACCTTGGTCGTCTGCACCGGATCGAACTGATAGTGGATGGGCGAGGCCGGGCAGGCCAGATTGTAGATGTCGTCCACCTCGACATAGAGAGGGAAGCAGATGTCGTGCCGCATCAGCTCGAAACGCGGATTGTCGAGCAAGGGAATGATGTTCTGCTTCGACCCGGTATAGAAATTGTCGACGCATAACACTTCGTGGCCGCGCTCGAGCAGGCGGCGGCACAGATGCGAGCCGATGAACCCGGCTCCGCCGGTCACGAGAATACGGGGCTTCATTACTGATTACCTTCCAGAAGTGACGGGCTCGTCATGAGGGCAAGGACCTAGGATGCGATCTTTCGCTGAGCTGAGGTCAGAATGTCCACGCCTTTCTGGCGGACCTGCTCCGTATCGGCCGTTGCTTCCTGCCCGGCATATTGGTTGGTCATCACGATCTTCAAGGTGAGCAACGCGATATAGATGTCAACACGGAGGCTCGCGTTGCGCACGTACCAGGTGTCGAAAGCTTCCTTTTCCTCCTTGCTGACCAGCTTGCCGCCGTTGACCTGCGCCCAGCCGGTCAGTCCGGGCCGGACCGACAGGCGGTCGGCGAGGTTCCCGGGCTGGTCTTCCGGCAGCAGCGGGCGCGGGCCGATCAACGACATGTCTCCGAGCAGCACGTTCAGCAATTGCGGCAGCTCGTCGAGCCGGGTGGCGCGCAAGAAGCGCCCGATAGCCGAGGGCTCCCGGCTCGCGTCCAGCCGCTCGCCATCCGCATCAAAGGGGGCGCGCAACGTCCTGAACTTGTAGATCAGGAACGGGCGCCCCTTCCAGCCGAGCCGCTCCTGCCAGAACAGAACTGGAGCGCCGACGTCGAGCAGGACCAGAAGACCCGCGATCACGGCGACCGGCGAAAGAATGACCATGAGCGCGAGCGCGCCCAGCACGTCGATCCAGCGCTTCAGCCAGAAATAGGAGGAGAGCGGCTGCTGCGCGTGGTCGCCGGCGGTTGCGAGTTCCGGCTCCCTGGACTCGGTGATGCCGACCAGACGAGGCAGATACTGCAGCAAAATCTGCCGCTCCTGACAGACGCGCTCGATCTCCAGGCTGGTGGCTTCGCCGAGCTGACTTGCCTCGCCGGCCACCACGACCCGGTCGACATGGATGCCGTGAATTGCGAACTCCGTGACGATCGCGTCGAGCTCGTGCGGCATCCCCATGACCTGGACGTCTGCTACCGCGCGTCCCACCATCTTGGGATTCTGATCGAGCACGGCGATGACGGGATGGCTGGGCGGCGCATAGGCGCGCAGCATCTGGATGAAGTGGAAGGCAAAGCGCGACGCGCCGATAACGACGATGCGCTCTCGCTTGGTTAGATGCTCATGTGCGCTGTCCGGCAAGATGACGCGAAAGAACAGCCGACCGCCGATCAGCCCTGCACCGAGCAACGCGGCATGGATCAGAGGCATCGAGCGCGGAATGCCATCCATGCGCGTGAGCGAGAACAGAACGCCGCAGGTCATCAATTCCGTGAACAGCACCGCCTCGAGGATGGAGAGGAATTCCTGGACGGAGAAATTGCGTAGCAGCCCGTCCTGGATGCGGAGGGCGAAGAAGCTCATCAGCGCAAAGGCTGAGGCGAACAAGCAATAATAGACCGCGACCGCCCAGTCGCCGTGGAATGGCGCCGCACCGTCCCGGACGAACAGCGCAAGGGGTGGTGAGGCCGTCGCCCAGACCAGGTCCCACGACGAAACGATGATCCTGTTGCGCGACCTTGAGCTGGGGGAAGGAACAATCATGTTAAATTCTCGGTATTACATTGCGATTTAAATCGCAAAAAACTGGATAAAACTTTAAATTGTTGCCGCTCTGTGGCGCATCTGCAACAGGTTTCCCCGGGCATTCGGTAATGAAGTATTAAAGTCTGGGCCCCGCGCGAGCAACTTAAATCTCTAGGATCATTTGTTAACTCTAACGTGACGCTAGGTTTACAGCGCCCAGCAAATTTGCCGAATCGTTTCAAGCAAATTTTGCGCCAAATGGCATGCCGAGGGCCCTGCACGGCGCGCGATCCGAATACATACTGAATTTAATAAAGCCTGAATCCAATAAATAGCAGTTGACCCCCACAGGGATTTAGAGTTCCGTAACCATGTATTGCAGTGCGTGGAAGACTTGAATGTGGACTGGTCGCATTTTTTCAGTTTTGGCTTTGGTTTTTTTGAGTAATCCCGCAGCCGCGGGGTCCTATGGCGACGACTATTGGGGTGGAATCGACACCCAGAACGTCTCCAACAAGGACGTGATCGGCTCGAGCAGCACTTTCAACATTTCCTATGTTGACGTGTCGCGGACCAATGGCGGAAACACGCTGAAGATCGTCCTGCACACCGGCTATGCGGGCGCGCCCGGAACCTCTGCGGCGTTGGGAACGACGTACGGCTCGCTGTTCTTCACGAGTGTCGCGAACTATTCGCCGATCGGCACCGCCGCAGGTCATTACGCAAATGACTACTACCAGCCCAACGACTGGACATGGGCCTTCGTGACGTCGGCGACGCCTGGCACGGGCGGGCTGTACCAGATCGGTGCCGTGCAGCAGGAGGTCGACTACAAGACCACGCATGTCGCGCAGTACTACAAGACGCTCGACGGCAAGATCATCATGTCGAACATGAATGGTGATCCGGTGACTGCGCCGTACTCCGGCAACAATGGTTATTATTTCCGACAGGGCCAGGCGGTGCAATTTACGCCCGACGCCGGACAAAAGGCGCTGTACGGTGGAAGCTGGTCGGTCGTGAGCGGCTCCACGATCACCTATTACATCAACGATCAGCACACCCTCGGCGACACGTTTGCCATGTCTTGGGCAATGACTTGTGCCAATGACGTGTTTCAGCGCGTGGTCAGCGTCCCCGGTCCGGTTGTTGGCGCCGGTCTACCGGGGCTTCTCGTCGTGATGGCGGGATTCTGTGGCCTGTTTCTGCGCCACCGTCGCCTACAGGCGTCGGAGTCAGCCGCCCATTGATTGCTGCTGCGGCTCTGCTGATCCACGTATCCACGTCTCGTGAAACGAAACTTCGGATAGGGTCGCGCGGTCCGGGGCGAATTGTCTGGGGATGAGCGCCAGCAGGAAAGCCAGCGGGCGGGCAGGAATCTGAGTTCACGCCGCGCGATCGTCCATCGCACATCGGCCGTGGCACCTGAGGGATCCAACCCGGTCCAGCACGAGGCCATCACCTCGTGCAGGAGAAAGCCTCCGGCGGGCCAAAATTGCTCCTGGCGGGGCGTCTCAAGCAAACCGGCGGCTGCGCCGGTTCATCAGCCATCCCAGCAGGCACGCACCAAAAGCAAAACTGGCCGCGCCTCCGCCGACCGTCGGGCCCGGAACCGCGCTGACGGCAACCTTCTCGATCCCCCAAGCCTCGTCGCGGAGCCCTTGAAATCCGGCATGGCCAGCGCCGAGGCTCGTGTAGCCAAAGGTGAGTGTGTTCAGGCCGGCAATCAAGGGAAGGCCTGCGAAACTCAGTGCCTCCTGACCCCCATGCCAGCCGATGCCGGTGCCGTTTCCGGTCAGATTGGTGAAAGTGGCGCCGAACGGATTGTAGTAGATATTGGACTGCGAGCCGCTATTGCTGCCGCCACCGAGATTGAAGGTCCCGGAAAAAATCAAAACGTTGTTCAGCTTCAGCGAGAAGTCGTCCTCATAGAAGTTCTGACCATCCAGGCTGGTGTAACCGTCGATGATAAACGACAGGCCGGCCGCCACGGGCGACGAGTTGAACGTCAACGAATAAGTCTGGTTGGTTGCGATGGGCCCGGTTGCCGCCGGGGCCGAGTAGATCAGGCCCGCTTCCGCGTTGTGGGCCAACAGAACGGACAGCGCCGCGCCGCCGATCAGAGCTTTAACCTTCATTGACATTTCACCAGTTAATTTCGATTTAAGTTTTTCTTTAAATCGAGAGGTATGTCAATAGTTGATTTCGAGACAGCGATGCTCGGCCGGCGAGAGTCGCGCCGAGGTTGCCGGCGTGCCGAGATGTCGCCTGGTCTAAGGCGTGGTTCCGCCTTGTGAAAACGTTGGATGGCTCATCGAGGAGCACCGCTGGTGACAGGCTCGTGTAAGGAATAAATGGCAAGATTGGGCGCCCGTACCGGCTGCTCCCTGCAATTCGGCCAGACGCTGCCCCTTTGTTTTCCGCTCATCAGAAATGAGGCACACGCAGTACGAGGATGATGCCGTCGATGGGAATGCCTCAACTATCATCAACGGCAGGTACTGCGTTCGATCGAATACGAGAAAACCAAACAATTGTAGTGCTGCGCCGGCGAAACCGGCGAAGCCGAATTCAGACTCGGGAAGAAGTTAAATGTGCGGAATCGCCGGACTAGTCGACAGGTCGGGCTCGGTCGCGCCTGGATTGCTGAGCGCGATGCTGGACCAGATCTATCATCGCGGCCCTGACGGGGAGGGGGCTTTCCTCTGCCCAGAGCGGTCCTTCGCAATCGGCATGCGCCGGTTGTCGATCATCGATCTTCAGAGCGGGGACCAACCGATCTGGAACGAGGCCCATGACGTTGGTGTCGTGTTCAATGGCGAGATCTACAATTACAAGGAACTGACCCGCAACTTGGAAGGGCGGGGCCACATCTTTCGAACCCGGTCGGATACCGAGGTGCTCGTCCACCTCTATGAGGAGTATGGGCAGGACATGGTGCAGCACCTGCGCGGCATGTTCGCGTTCTGCATCTTCGACCTGCGAAACAGGACCCTCCTTCTTGCGCGAGATCATTTTGGACAAAAGCCGCTCTACTACACGAAGCAGCACGGGAAGTTCGCGTTCGCGAGCGAAATAAGCGCGTTGCGTGCGGTGCCCTGGGTCGATCTTGCAATCGATCGCGAGGCCTTCCTGGACTATACGTGCTGGTTGTCGCTGCCTCCGCCAAGGACTCATTACCGCAACATCCTGAAACTGCCCGCCGGTTGCTGCGCGCAGTTCTCGCTGGACAGTTGCGAGCTGAAGATCTCGCGCTACTGGCAGTTCGGGCAAGGATCAGTGGCTGATCTGGTGGACGAGCGCGCCGCCATCGCGCAGCTGGATACGGTGCTTGGCGAAAGCATTTCGATGCATTTGCGCGCAGACGTCCCCGTTGGCGTGCTGCTGAGCAGCGGCTTGGACAGCTTCGCCATCCTCAACTACGCGCAGGAGATCGTCGGCGGAAGCATCAGCACCTTTTCGGTGGGATTTGACAGCAGCGATAGCGAGCTGAACGGCGCAGAGCTGGTTGCCCGACAGTCGAAGTCGCGGCACCACGCGTTGAAGCTGAACGAGCGTCATTTTGTCGAGAACCTGGATAGGGTGCTGCGCCATCTCGGCGAGCCGATCGGGGACCCGGCGTGCTTTGCTGTCCTGCTTCTTTGCGAGCATGCCCGCAACCACGTCAAGGTCCTGTTGTCTGGCGAGGGAAGTGACGAACTCTTCGCAGGGTATGAAGGGCGATATCTTGGGGCGATGTCGACCCTGGATCGTTCCGAGTCGCTGCGGATGCTCGCGCGCGTCCTGCCCAGCGCCAGTTCGCCCTGGGAGACCTCGCGCTGGCAGCGACTGCTGGCGCGAGTGCATTCGTCCAGCGGCCAGGAATTCGTCAATCTGCGCTCAGAGGGTTTCCCGGGTGACGCCCGACAGCCGCGCGGGCACAGCAGAGTTCAGCGCAGCCTGCTGTTCAATCGCTCGGTGGCAATATCCGAGCAGATGTTCCGCCATTACCCGGACCGTCTCAGCAGCCTTCTCGCATTCGACATGGAATGGCAGCTGCCGGAATCGTTGCTGCAAAAGGCTGACAAGATGAGCATGGGCGCGAGCATTGAGCTGCGTGCTCCTTTCCTCGATGTCGAGGTTGCGCGACTCGCCGCGCGGGTTCCTTCCGAATTGAAGTTGCCGCGTTCCGGACCCGGCAAAAGAATACTGAGACGGTTGCTGAAGCAGAGATTTCCGGACAGGCATGTTCCGCTCGTGAAGAAGGGCTTTCCCATCCCGCTGCAGGAATGGATGACTGGGCCTCTTCGCGAACAGGTGGAGGACGAGCTCTTTTCCTCTCGTTCGACAGTATTGAACCACCTTGATCCAAAGCTGCTCCGGAAAGCCTGGAACGACTTCCTGCATGGGTGGGAAGGTGCAAGGGTATTCTATTCGTTATGGCTCTACGAAAGATGGATCAAAGAGCAGCAACGGAAAGTCTCGGTCGGTGCTCCAAAGAGCCTAGTCGCGACGGTGAGGTGATTCGCGCGTAGAGCGGCGCATTGACTCTCCGGGCATCGCAGTAAATCCCCGGACAAAAAACGTCCGCAGCAGTGATCGCGCGATCGGGGCGCTGATCGACATTGCTCGACCAAGAACCGCGCTGCTACACCCCAGGTTCAAAGCTGTGGCATTGAGCGGCCACAGCTTTGATTGTTGCTCTCGTCACGGTGTCGACGTCGAAGGCGTGGATATGATCGTGCTCGAAGCTGAGCCGTTGATCAGGTTTCTCAGAGCATAGCCCTGCGTGACCGTCGACATCGGATCCTGGACAGCCGAGTTGAGCGTGTGGAGGAAGGCCACGAACTTTCCGACCTCGACCGAGGCCGAGTTCGTGACGTAAAGCACGTCCTTGTTACGCATCTCGAACTTCGTCGCCAGGAAGAAGCTGGAGGGATCGCGGAAGTTGATGTTGTAGATGACCGGCACCAGTGGCCCAGGATATTGCGCGCAATCGATGCCCATTGCGCTGGCAACTTCGCACGGCTCGCCGCGATAGAGGAACACCGAGGCCGGATTGGCCTGGCCGTCCAACAGACCGCCAGATTTCGACACGGCTTCTGCCAGGGACAGGCGCCACGCACCGAACGGATATTGCTGCTGCCGACCCAGGGCGCCGAACGCCAGGAAGGTCTGAGGCTCGCGATACAGGAACAGCGTATCGTTGGCATGGACATAGACGTTATTGGCCGGTTCGTAGATCAGAGCACCGAGCGGAGCAATCGCACGGCTGCCACCACGCTCGAGCATGATCCACATCTCGGAGGCGGGACCCTGCGTGCCCCCGGAGCGAGCGATATAATCCAGCACGCGCTCCGGTGTGGCAGTGATCGGCACGCGGCCCGGACGTCCGACCTCGCCCACCATCGTCACCAGTGAGGTTTGCTGGTCGACCGTCGAGACGACCACCTGCGGGTCGATTGCGCGATTCTTGAGCGCCTCGACGATGGCCTGCTGCACCTCTTCCTTGGTTCTTCCCAGTGCCTTGATGTTGCCAGCGTAGGGAATGGAAATGTTTCCGCGTGTATCGACCGATTGGGTGGGGATCGTGATGAAATTGCCCGGACGCACACCTGCTTCTGCGGGAATGAAGAGACCGCCCGTGCTCGCTTCGAAGATGGTGACGGACACGGTGTCGCCAATACCGAAGCGAAGATCCTTCGGACGCTTCTGCGTGGCGAACTTGGTCAGCCGAGGGGCGGACGAGGCCAACACCGAGACGACTTGCGGTGTGACTTTGACGAAGGCATGGGGAAGGCTGTCGGGATCAACGTAAGACGCATCCCTCACCGCTATCTCGGACGGACCGGATGCCGGCAAAAGCGCGCAGCCGCCCAGAGCCGGAACGAGCAACAATGTTGCCGCAATTGCCGCAGGTCTCAACTCTCTCATCCCCAAAAACACACGGTTCAAAATTCGTAGGAATGAATAGCATGCAAAGCCTGGAATAAACGGTTAACCTAACTTGCTGACAGGCATGTTTTGGTTGCTGTGGCATTTCTGCCACGCCAGGCCTGATCCAGCCACCACCGCAACCAATGGTTTTTCGAAGACTTCTGACAATCGCCGCGATTTGCCTTGTTGGCGGCTGCCCTGCCTCGCCTCAGATGTTCGTCGCGGACGGTGAGTGGATTGAGGCATTCACAGGCGTTCGCTACGTGGCGGAGAGAGTCGCGGCCGGGCCGGAAGGGGGAGGTCTCGTTCACTTCGTTCAAATTGACCTTTCAACGCCTGGAATCGAGTTGTTTGTGACGCCGCTGGATCCCCATGCGGTCCAATCCGGCTGGGAGTATCGGCTGGCGTATGTATCAAGCGTCGTCCGCGAGCAGCACCTCGCCCTCGCGGTCAACGCCAGTCTCTTCACTTCGCGGTCGCTTGGCTCCCTGCAGCTGGCCGGTGATATGGCGCGAAGTGTCGAGACGGTGGTCGCAGAGCATGTCGTCAACCACCTCTGGGAACACACCTATCTTCTCGCCTTTGACGACCTGCTGGCCCCTTGGTTTACGCTGTCGAAGCCTCCGCCGGCCATGGACCTTGCGCGTGCGCGGTGGGCGATCGGCGGACAGGCGATCGACCTCCGGGAAGGGCGCGTAAGGACCGGGAGCGCCATGCCGGACGCCCGGACTGCGGTCGCGCTTGATCAGGGGGGCCGACGCCTCTTCCTTGCCGTCGCCGAGAATATGTCGCCCCATTTGTTGTTGGCCAAACTGGCTGAACGCGGCGGTTGGACTGGAATGATGCTGGACGGCGGTCATTCCAGCACGCTTGCACTGGGTCCGAACGCCAGGGGGCTTCGATCTGGCACTCTGGTCGGAGGTTGGCGTCCGGTCGCCACCGTTCTGGGAATCCGCGCAAGGCCGGTCCAGCCCAGGATCCCCGACGACTGACCTCGCTGTCGCGACAGTGTGGCTGCCAAGGCACACTTGGAGTGCAAAAAAACATCGCACGACAGTATAAATGGCAGCTTGTGCTATCCAGGATAGCCGACCAGTCGGTGCTCGGCGAATCGGCCGTGCATTCGTGAAATCAGGAGGGTCCCGTGAGACGCGTCATTTGTCTGCTGGCAACGCTTGCAATTCCCGCCTTGGCTTTGCCCACGGGCCCGGTCGCTGCTGCGGACGCTCCTGTCCCGGCCCAATCGGTCGTTCGGGAATGCGCTGATCCTGGCTGCCGCCATCACGAGCGCGTCTATACCAGTCGGGAATATATCCGGGTTCGCTATCCCAAATGCAGGATTCGCGATGCCTGCTCGCTCTACGGAGCCTACGGGCCGCATGGCGGGGCGCCGTATTGGGGTGCATATACCGGATGGGGTTATTATCAGGCTTGGTAGCATCGGTGCGCTGTTGCAGGCGCCCAAGAGAACTCGTCCCGATCGATGCCGCGATGCTCGTTGGTGATGGTCGCCGCGTCCGGTGCCTCGATTCTAAGACTGGAGTTTCGCCAAGCGCTCCTTGAACTGTTCGACCCTGATCGGGTTGTCGCCGTAGAGCCCTTGCGCCTTCTCCTCCACGTATTCCTGGAGCCTCTTGCGAACCAGCGTCGGAACTTGCTCGTTGCTGAGTATCCGGGCGATTGTGCCGGTCGACAGACCTGAATTCTTGTGCTGGCCGCTGAGGATCGACCAGGTCGTGCTCCGGCTAAGGCCAAGGGCTGCAGCCTGCTGATCGAGGCTTTCAAATCCCGCGATCCGAAGAGCTTCCGTGATTTCGCGAATCTTGGCCCATTGTCGTTCGCGCCCCGGACTGCACGGGGGGATATCAGTGGCTACAGCTAACGGATATTCGTGCGAGTTCGACATTTCAAAAAATATTCAATTAATTGCCATGGCCTGCAACTCGGATGAGATCTTTCCGTTAGCAGGTAACGTTACCAGCGAGGTGACAATTGAAGCAGAGCTTCATGGTTCCAACGGGCTAACCGTTTCCTTTGAGGCGAAACAGTATCAACAACTCCTAGATGTAGGATGGTGACACGTCGTTTGTGTGAACCGGACGCCGCCAGGTTCGAACGATATTTTGCGAGCCACGGTTTATTGCAGGGTTCCTTCGGCTCTACACCGCATCGTGACTTGGCGTTGGGATGCGAAGCGGGGAGATTGCAAGCTTGGATTGGAGGCATTGAGAAGCCTCCTTGAAACCCAATTCGGCCACCTTTGTTCGGTTTATCTAGCGGCAGAGAAAAATCGCAAGTGTCGCGACAAAACTCAGTCTCTTCGGCTGTCGAAACTGGAATCTAATGATTGAATTTGCTTTGGGTGCGATTTTTGGCGCGGCGTCGGGTTACGCGGTGCGGGCTTGGCTGTCTGCACGCCGTCGTCGAGCTGCACGCGCCGCCCGCGTTGCGAAGAGCGCCGGCATCGCGGCGAGCGGGGAACGCCATTTTGTCCCCTTCAAGCCTGAAGGCGCCCCCCGCGAGACCGGTGAGGATGCAAGCGCGGCGGTCGTCAAGCTCCAGCCGGGTGCGACCGAGGCCGGGCAAGCTCAAGCCAACGAATTCCGCGTTCGTGCCGACTCCGCGGCTCGAATGTGATGGGCCAGGACTTCCCGGTTGACCCATGACTCCCGCAAAGATACTCTGCGTTTTGGGGCTGGGAGTTCTGGCTAATAATTCTGGTTAATCGCTGCGGGGCGCGCGGAAGCCCATCCATTGATCAATGAAGGTTTTAATTGCTCCTGACTGGAGGGCGGGCAATCCGTATCAGGATTTACTGGCCCAAGCCCTGGAGCGGCAATCGGTTTCGGTCGATTTTCTGCAAAATTACAAACGTGTATTCCCCCTGGCTCGCTCGGTGAGGGAGAGCTCGGCAGATATCTTCCATCTCCATTGGCCCGAAGCCTATTTTTCCCGTGCCAAGGCCAGGCTGGAGTGGTGCCGGCACGCGCGTTTTCCGGTGGACCTGGAGCTGGCGTGCCAGAACAAGCTTTTTGCCTATACGGCGCACAACCTGCTGCCCCATAGCCGTCACACCCGGCTCTTTCAGCTTTCGGCAAAAGTCAACGCGCGCTACGTCGTGAGACGAGCCGGCATCATTTTTGCCCATTCTGCGGCGGCAAGATCGAGGCTCGTTGCGGAACTGGGCGCCGAGGAGTCGAAAATTCGCGTCATTCCGCATGGAGATCTATCCGGGACTTTGGGCGCACCGATCCCTCGGGATGAGGCCATCCGGGCTCTGGGCATCGGCTCGGCTCCTTTCGCGCTCATGTTCGGCGCGGTGGATGAATACAAGTCCTATGAAGAGATCATCCGTTGGTGGAGACAGAGCAACACGCCACTTCGCCTCGCGATCGCCGGAAAACCGCGGGCCGAGGCGTATGGACATTATCTGGTGAACCTGATCGGCGGGGCGCCGAACATCATCCCCGCATTCGAGTGGCTGTCCGAGGAGCAGCTGCGACTTTGGCTCAGCGCCGCCTCGCTCGTCATTTTCAACTATCGCGAAATCCTCACCTCGGGAGCGGCGTGCTTGGCGCGCTCATACGGCATTCCCATCGTGTTGCCGAAGCGGCTGACGTCCGTGGATCTTGGCGAACCCACGCCTTACGTGTTGCGGTTCTCAACACCGGAAACCGATCTGGGCCAACAACTCGAATTGGCGCTCGCAGTGAAACCCGATTTCGATGCTGCGGCCGACTGGCGGGAGGCTTGCAGCTGGGATCGCGTGGCGCGGCTCACCGCCGAGGCATATGCTGACGCTCAGCGTGGCTGAATATTGACCTGCCAGGAGAACGTGAGCGGTCGGGTAACTGCCGGGAGCCGATTGGTCATGACCTGATGCGGACGCGTTAATGTTAAGGAGAGCCAACGCCGTGCGCGAGTCGTTTAAGCGATGTACAGTCCGTGCGGTCCATCGCGGCGCGTGACATGAGCAAGATATTTTTCATTAATCGATTTTTCTTTCCCGACCACTCCGCTACCAGCCAAATTCTCAGCGATCTCACATGGCACCTGACGGACAGGGGGAGAAGCGTCCACGTCATTACGAGTGGGCAGGCGTACGACAATCCCGGTGCTCGTCTCCGCTCCGAAGAGGTCATCCGAGGCGTGCGCGTTCATCGCGTCTCCTCGACGGGTTTTGGCAGGGCAGGCCTGTTCGGCCGTTTGCTCGATTATCTCTCGTTCTATTGGTCGGCCCTTGCGATGCTCTGGAGGCTGGTCGAAGCCGGCGACGTCGTCGTGGTGAAGACCGATCCGCCGCTCCTTTCCGTACCTGCTGCGCTTGTCGCGAGGGTAAAGCGTGCGTTCCTCGTCAACTGGTTGCAGGATGTCTATCCGGAAGTCGCGACCGAGCTCGGAGTGCCGTTTCTGCGCGGCCCGATGGGCTGGCTGATCGCGAAATTGCGTGACCGTTCGTTGCGTTCTGCTGCCGCGAACGTTGTGGTCGGCGAGCGGATGCGGGCGCTGCTCGTGTCGAAGAACGTTCAGCCCGAAAGGGTCTACTGCATTCCGAACTGGTGCGACGATTCCGCGATCACCGAGGTGGCGGATTCGGACAATCCTTTGAAATCGGAATGGGAGCTGCAGGATAAATTCGTCGTCGGATATTCCGGCAATCTCGGCCGCGCCCACGATTACGAGACCATGCTCGCGGCTGCCGAGCTGCTGCGTGACCGTCCTGAAATTGTTTTCCTGATGATTGGAGGGGGGCACCAGGTCAAGGATCTCGCGCGGGAGGTTGAGCTCCGAGGGCTGGCGAGCGCTTTCTGTTTTAAATCCTACCAACCGCGGGAGCAATTAAGGCAATCATTATGCTTGCCGGACGTCCATTGGTTGTCGCTCGAGCCTCGCCTGGAAGGCTTGATCGTTCCGAGCAAGTTCTACGGGATCGCGGCGGCTGCGCGGCCGACCATTGCAGTAGGTGATTTGAAGGGAGAGATTGCAGGTCTTGTTCGGCAATATTCGTGTGGAATCGCTATTGCCAAAGGGGACGGGCGCGGAATGGCGGATGCTATTCTTTCGCTCTATGAGAACCCAGAACAGCGCCGCGTGATGGGGCAAAATGCCCGCAAGATGATCGATGATCACGCTGGGCGAGGACGGTCGCTGCAAGCCTGGGAATCGTTGCTGGTGCGGCTCTCTCTCCCGCGCTGACGCTTACGTCTGTTCGGGTGGCGCGCCCAGCAGTTATTCCTATTCTGCGATTGAAATTTGCGATTTAAATAACTTGTTGAAAATACATTGCTTTCGTTAAATTTTCTATTTGGAGTCGAGTTTGTCCAAAAAATGGGTGTTGACGCAGCGCCGCATTAAGAGTTTGTTAGCCACGGAAGTAGTAATTTTACGGAGGGCTTTCCACTATGTTTAAGAAGTTTCTATGCTCGGTTGCTGCGCTCGGTGCGCTTGCGCTGGTCGCTCAGAGCGAAGCAAAGGCTGCCACCATTTTCGGTTTTTATAGCCTTGATGGTGGAGCGACGATTAATCCCTTGCTGGATGCTGATCCGACTGCAAGTGGCTTCGCTTTCTTCGGCACGCTCGGCAATTTCAACGTGAACATCCTTGGTGGTGCCGTGCAGCCGGCCGCCGGAACCGACCTCTTTACGGCCACCGCTATCGATAGCCATACGGCGCTCAGCACCGATCTGCTGAAGCTTTACTTCGTCGGTACGGGTTTCACGCCGGGCGGATCACAGACCTTCACGAGCCAGTTTACGTCCAATGCTCAGGGCTCGGGTCTGACGGTGGGTGAATCCACCTACTTGGGTACGCCGTTTGCCCCCGGCACCCTCCTGGGCTCGGCACTCTTCCCGCCTTTGCTTGGGACGGCCTCATCGGTCACCAGCGCGTTCGCGGCGTTGGGTTATTCCCTCACGGGCCAGTTTGATATCACTGCGACTGGCGTTCAAAGTCAGACGGGCACCATTCGCGTCTCCGCAGTCCCGGGGCCGATCGTCGGTGCCGGTCTGCCCGGTCTGATCGCAGCCTGCGGTGGCCTTCTCGCCCTCGCGCGCCGTCGGCGGAAGCAAGCAATCTAAGTACGGACCTTTGTAAAGTCTGGAAATCCCTCAAGGGCCGCGGAGCGACAGCTCCGCGGCTTTTGCTTTGTGGGCGACATGCTTCGTCGCTTCAGTATACGTGGACACCTCGGACTTGGCCGCGGCTACGTGCAGCAAGCGCTGTTAGCGCTTGTCGGCGAATTGCAAAAGAGCGCCGGTAGCGTCTCGTGCGCGTTTAAATCAGCACGAGCGCTCTGTCGCCCGACAGCCGCGGTGAATCTCCGCGGCCGCGCGACGTCATCTTGGAAATCGGATGAGTTTGATCGCTTGCCTGCAACATCAAGCCGGCTGCCGCCCAAACGAATTTGGGCGGGGTAAGGCAGGATCGAAGATCTATGCCGACCGACCCAGAGCTTGGGACCGTTGCGCCCGCCGCCGGCTCGCAATCCAGCCCATCATCAGACCACCCAGGACCATCGAAGGGAGAGTCGGGTTGCCGAGCGGCACGGCAGAGATGTTCTCGGTCGAGATGATGGCTTCGGGAAGATAGTTGTTGGCTGCTAGCCAAGTGCTGTTTGGATCTCCAGCTGTGTACGCAAACGGTTTTGTTTGCGTCGTATTGAACTGCCAGCTGTTCAGTGCTCCGAAATCAGCAATCGCGACCAGAAAATAGCTGCCGGCACCAATCGACCAATTGAGATTGCTCAGCAGAACCGGATGTGCGCTGTCTGCAGCCAGATTTGTCTGGTATAGGAACGTCCCTGTGGGAATGCCAGATCCATTGTCTTCCATAATACCCAGGGTAAACGTCGTCAGGGCCGAGCCCGGCTGGGGGCCGATAAAGGCCTCGATGCCGTTGACCTGAGTCGAGGCCGCCGCCAAAAACCCTAGCCCGATCGATTGCGTGTCAGGACTAGATCCCACATTTTGAACCCCCCATCCTGCGCTGGCTCCATAGGTATCTCCTCCGATCGTGTCGCGAAGGATGGTTGCGTAGCTGGTGCTGGTGCCAACCAGAAGAATCGCTGTTGCCGCTGCCAGGATGGTCTTCATTTGCAATGCGCCTTTGATGAATGATTTCTATGATTGAGGCTTCTCTCATCATGATTCATGCCCTGCTGATTCGCCATGATTTATTCGAAATCAAATGAGCGATGCGTCGTCCGACCACAGGGCTTTGGCACTTCCAGCTGGCACGCGGAAGCCTTGGCAAGCGCACCTTTCGTCCTAAAGGCGCGCGAAGCGGCATGCGCATCTCCTTCGGTTGTGCCGACGTCGCAATCCTCCCACACGTGTCAGAGTGGGATAGACGCCTCAGGCCTGGGAATATAGGCTGGCAGCTATTTAAAGCGTCATGAAATACGAGCGTAATCGGCGTATCGGGCATGATTTCTCCCTTCAGAAAATTGAGGCGTGAAAATCCGAAGCGCGGAGCCGGCCATGCATATTCAGCTGTTGTAGAACTTGGTCCTGACGCTCCGAGCAAAGGGTCGAAGCCGCCTGATTTGCGCTGGCTCCTGCAGCAGAAGAGGCGTCAGTTTGCCTCAGCGTATCGTCGGGCCGGCCGGACCATGGAAAACCGCAAAGTCGCTTTCGGGCGATCACGGGGCTTCATGACGGACTGGCAGATCGGGGAGGAATGGCTCCTCATCGGCGGGGCCGTCGCTGTCATGGCCGTTCTTGTCGGCTTCGTTGCCTCAGTCCACTATTTCGCAGGAGGGCCGCCGTGGCCCACTCAACTCGTCATTTCGGCCCAAACCCCGCCGTCCGCTTCGCCTTTCGAGGGGGTGTTCCTGGCCCGCAATCAGAGTGGATTGTTCAGAATCAACAACCTTTCGGTTGGCTGCAGGGTCATTTCGCTTCGGACGAAGCGGTTCAGCATGGCGACAGACTCGACGACGTCGCTGATGTTTCCTTCCCGGGGACCGGCTGCTCTGGTGCGGCCAGCTTCGGCGAATGCTTTCACCTGTCCGTTTTATGAGTACATCGAGTCTGCTTCAGGCGCTGTTTCGCCTGCTGATCTGACCGAGGCTCAGATCATGCTGGTCGCGAAATATGATGCGCCCCGGTGGTGGCCGTACAATCCAGAAGTCTCAGTGCTGTTTGCGCTCGATGTCAGGAGCTCGCCTCCACGATGGATGATGAAGTGACTTCCGCTGGATGCGCGAGATCAAGCCTTGCCTCGCGGGACCGTCTTGGCGGCGTATGGCTCAATAAATCAGGCGCAAAATGGCGCAAGACCGGCCGGGTAGAGCCCAGGGGGCATCGGATGCAGCTTGGCTTGTCGTCCCACGCAACGCCGCCGGGCTGCCGAACGCGCGTTTCCTGAGCGCTGTTCTCCGGACAGGACCCTCCAGGGGCGGTTATCTGTTGATATCGATTCCTTGCAGAGCCGGACTGGCACGCTGCGGCGGAGTTTATGCTATCGAGGCCCGCCTTCGTTCGTCACGCCAACGCAGTAACCCTCCGGGGCGCCCCTTGAGGGCCATTGCGAATTGGGCTGAAGCAGTCTAGGTACGGCGATTATGAACCCATTGGACCAGGCCTTTCACTTGGACCATCAGTTGATGATCCAACAACGGACGCGACGAGCCCGCTCGGTCGTGGTCTCGGTGGCCGGTTTGTTCGTCGCCGGAGCAATTGGTACCTGTGTGGCGAGCAGTTACGACGAGCCGCTTCAATCGGCGACGCCGGCGAGGTCGCCTGCGGCGGCGCCAGATGACAAGCCTCCCCTGAGCCTCATGAGCCTTCAGCTGAAGGAGGCCAATGAGACCGACGAGCTCAAACAGCAAATTGTCGCCCAGCGCGCCGAAGTGAAACGGCTCTCGGACCAGCTGTCTGCACTGCTCTCGCGTATGGCGGTCTTGGAAGTATCGCTTGAACGGAGGGTCCAGCAGTCGGCAAGCATGTCGTCGGCCTCTGTAACCCCTGTGAGTTCAGAGAGCCCCGCCCCAATTTCCAGCCGTCCCTCGGCGGTTGCAAGGCCTCTCAAGAAGCGAGCGCCAGAACGCGGACCGCTCGGTCCGACATCAGTCGGAGGAGCCCCCTTGACGACCGCGTCAGCCATTGCCCGGCAGTGATCGTCCCGGGCCCTCCTTTGCAGTTGTAATGGCGCGAGCCACCCCAGTTTTGCGTCGACGGAGAAGCCTATGAGGAGCTCCTCCTGCGCGGCACGGCTTGGCCGAAGCTATCACTTGCTGGCTTTTGCGCATTGTTGCATATCGAATAGGAGCCACTGAGCCCGAATCGGACGATCCAATCATGAGTCCGGCAGAGCTACTTCCGAGCGATCCGAATCCGAGCGATGCGACGTCCACGGAAGTCCAGTTTGCGCTTGTGATCGCGCGCATCCTCGAAACCGTGAAAGGCGACCCCGAATACATGCGGCAGGTCGTCTACGATCTCGCCCGCCATAAGCTTCAGGAGCAGTTTACCCACACAGATGCGGCCGACGTCCGCCGCATGCAAGCTGCCCTGGAAGCTGCGATCAATGGCGTAGAGCAATTCTCTCGGCAAGATCCGGGCGCTCCAAGTCTACCCCCTCCGCAGCTTACGAAAGCGCCCGACTTTGGCGGAGCTCCCGGCCCGGAGAGTGCTCCCGCGCCGCGCGCCAGAGAGATCGTGCTTTACGAGGAGGGCACTCACGTCCGCCCTCGCTTCGAATGGGTGAAGAAGCGCAGGGTGACCGTGCTGCTCGCGCTCGCGGCTGCAGGACTGCTCTTGTTTGAACGAGATCACCTGGTCAGCCTGATCTCCAGGTCCGGCAAGCCGATCGAGCAGGCTTTGCAGGAAGGAGGTCCTTCCGCCACGATTACGATCCCGATCCCGTCAGCGCCCCCGACCGCGGCTCCTACGACGGCGCCGACTGTGGCAACGAAGCCTGCACGCGCTCTTCCCAACGAATATGGGGTGTACGCACTCGATGAGGAGGATCGTCCGACAGTCAAACTGCAGTTGCTGCCCGGAAAGGCGCCGGACATAAGGATCGCTTTCTCCCCGACGTTCAAGGTGCCGGATCAGCCTGCTTTGCCGAGTGGACACGTCAAGTTCGTCGTGTTTCGGCGAGAAGCCGTGAACAGCATTCCGGAGGCTGCCGAGGTTCGCGTCGTGGCCAAGATCTCCCGTGAATTTTCAACCGCCGCCGCCGGTAAGAAGTTGAATGACGATGACGACGTCTGGGTCATCCGCAACTTCTCTTACGCGTTCCAGGTCAGCCCGGTCGCGGGCTCTCCGGAGATGTACGAACTTCGAAGCGAGGATCCTGCGCTGGATCTTCCGGCGGGCAACTATGTGCTAGTCTTGAAGGCGCAAACCTATTTCTTCCGGATTGGTGGAGAGATCGTCGATCCAAGGCAATGCATGGAGCGGGTGGTCGCCAGCAACGGCACGTTTTATGCGCCATGCAGGCCGGCGCGCGGCGCAGGTAGATGATTTCGCACTGTGCCTCATTGGCGAGCCGCATGCGACTTGCGACAGAGGCCGATCTTCGAAGAATGCGAAGCTTTCGGCTTCCGCCCTCGCTGGGCCGCCTTCATAATGATTCAAAGCCACGCGATCGTGGAACGGGCACCGCCCAGAGTGGTTTCCATTTCGGCTGAACCACAATTGAAGAGAAGCGATCATGTTGCGTTCAATATTACTGTGCAGCGCGATTGTACTCTCCGGGTCGATCGCGAAGGCCGAGAATTGCCAGTTTGTGGGCGGCGGCAAAATCATCTGCGACAACGGGGTCGCAGCGCGGCGCTATGGGCAGACCACCTACTGGAATGACGGGACGATATCTGAGCAGTACGGGACAACGACATACAACAGCGACGGCAGCAGTGCTCGGCAATACGGAAACACCACGATTTTCAGCGACGGCAGGTCGGCCCGGACGTATGGGAATCGCACTTATTTCAGTGATGGAAGATCCTGTTATCGGTATGGTCGCCAGCTTCACTGCGATTGAAGGCGAACGCGCAAATGGAGGCGGCGGCGACCGGTCACAGTCGTTGCGCGGCGGCGATGGGCACGTCGATCTGTCCTACATCGGGGCACGCACCGGTGCTCGCCCTCTGGGCTGGATAGCGGAGATCAATCCGGGTCCATTTGCAGCTTTAAAGCTTCGTTAACTATGGCCGCGCCATCCTCCCGCCTGCCGACCTCAAACGAGACCTCCGTGCATGTTTCAGCTCTTTGCGAAGGCTCGCGATCAGCGTCTTTTTCGCCGAGCGGGATCGACGACATTTCGGGTGCGCTCGGCCAAGCGTGACTCAGAGCAAGATCAGCGCCGGGTTGCGGCGATCATGGTCGCCATCGACGATGCGATCGCGGCAGCCGAGCGCGAGCGCGCCGGCTTAAGTCGTCGGGTCGAGGAGGTCCTGGCGCGGGCAGCCGTGACGCTGGGAAATGATGACGACGAATATCTGTACCGCGAACCGCTGGATAGTCATCACCAGGATCTATTCGACGCGGAAATTGTCAACGGACAAAGGCGGCTGAAGGAGTTGGGCTCCGCAATCGCTGATTTCAGGTTCGTCAGGGCCGCGATGCAAAGCCGGTTTCCCGACTACAAGTCCCGCACTGACGACGCCGGCCCATAGAGCGGGCTGCGGCTCAGCCAGCGTGGTGACCGGGAAGCGCACCGGCCTGCTGGCCGGCAACTTCCGCCGGAAGAGCCCTGAGTAGGGCGCCTGCCAGATAGCTAAGCTGCAGCAGGACGACAAATATCAAGACAGACGTCAGCGAGTGTGATGTCGTCGCACTGATGACGATTCCACCCAAGGCGATGCCCGGGATGAGAATGAACACCGGGTACCGGAGCCCCAGGGCCAGGCCTATCAGCACAGTACCGGCTACGAGCATCGTCACGGGAGCACTCCAAATGGCTCCGTGACGGTAGGCTCGTCGGGCTAACGTTGCCTTAAGTCATATGGCAAAATTTTCCTTGCAAGTGGAGGCCGGGCGGCACGGTCCGTTTCTTCGAGACGGTGTCGCCGCGGCTCTTCGTGCATGGCTCAATATATCCTGGAGCCTGCTCCATTGACGAGAGAGGAGCCTGCGCCACGCAAGAGGGTCACTTTGAGTTCACGATGGAGTTGATGTTCGCCGCGTTGGCTGTCGCGGCATCCAGCGGCGCCATGAGCTTGATGAATTCGGTCGAGGGCGATTCGGCGACCGAAATCACATCGTGATCGCGCACTCTGAACGAATCCGCCTGGAACCAGCCATCAGGCTTGCTCATGTCGAACTTGTAGACGGCAGGCACCAGCGCCGTCGGAAAGCCTCTGACCTCGAGGCCAACGCTTTCCAGCAATGGCTTCGGCTCGAACCGGTAGACGAACACAGACTTCGAGTTGGCGCGGCTTCCGTCGAGGCCGCCGGCTTTCGCAAGCGCTTCGGCGAGTGACATATCGTAGCTTTCGAACGTGAAGCGGCGATTGTTCGTTCCGCCGATGGAGCCGGGGGTAGGTGTCGATCCGAACGCCATGAACACGCGCGGAACTCGCGTTAGGAAGATCACATCGCCGGGGGCCAGCAAGATGTCTTCGGGCGGTCGTCGAACGATGGCGGCGAGGTATTGGCTGTACGTCTTCCCGGCGCGCTTCAGCGTGACGGTGACTTCGTAGTCGGGATATTTCGGCCCTCCCGCTCTTGCGATTGCCGCCAACAGCCGAAGCCCGCCCGGATCGATCGGGAAGCGCGCCGGTGAATTGGCTTCGCCAAGCACACTGACCTGGTTTCCGCGTTGCTCCGCGACCGCCACGACGACCTGTGGCTCGATTGCGCGCTCCTTAAGTCGATCGCGGATGATCGCGGAAACCGCGCGCGGCGTTAATCCCGCGACTTTGATCGTGTCCGCGAAAGGAATATTGATGCTGCCGGTCTGGTCGACCTGCTGTCGCGGTATGTCGACGAAATTGCCCGACCTGACGCCTGCTTCGCCAGGAATGAACAATCCACCTGCTTGCGCCTCGAAGACCGTGACGGTCAGAATATCCCCGATACTGATCGGCGCGTCGCGATGGCCTCCGGGCACGGATGCGAACGACGTGCCGGTCGCATTGGTGATTGTGTTGGTGGCCTGCATCACGGTGGCGTTGACGGGCATCAGGACATAGGGAAGCGGCGCTGACGGCTCGGTCACGATCGCGGCGTTCTCGTGGACCGAAGCGGAGTCGGGCGCGTCCATCGGGATGAAGCCGGCGCATCCGGTCATCGTCACTGCGACGAAGATCAGTACTGTATGGTGACGAACGACAGTCGCAATTGATCTTCCTGACTCGGTGACCACAATAACCTCACGCGTTTACGGGGACTGCGACGAACGTAGCAATCATCCTGTCGTCGAGTCACTCTCGTCCGGTTTCGCTCGCGCGAAACTGCGGCGCTTGTGGCCTCCATGCAACGCGCTGACGAGAGCATTCGCCTCAGCAGTGGCGAACGATTGAGCAATGTGGCTTCTTCTTGGCTGCAATCAGTAACAATGACGAAGCGTGACACACAATCGACCTGCTTACGACGTGGTCTCGACGGGCGGGAACCTTTGTCGCTCTGGTGGTGCGGCTCAAATCGCGAGCATGCTTGTGCCCTGGATGCTCATCAGTGTCAGATTGCCTGTCGCATAAGCGCCCGTGTCGATATTGGCTCGGTTCGTTAGCAACTGCGCGTTGCGCACCGGAGTATGGCCGTGCACGATGTATTTGCTGAAGCGTTCATCACTCTGCAGGAATTCCTCGCGAATCCACAGCAAGTCAGTCTCTCGCTGCTCGGATAGAGGCACGCCTGGTCGTATGCCGGCATGGACGAAGAAGAAATCCCCGCATGTGAACGATGGCCGCAGGTTGCGCAGGAACTCGACATGATCCGGCGGCAAGGCTTGGGCGAATTGGCGCAGCAAAGCGACCCGCTCCTCTTGTTCGGGTGTCGGATGAGACAGCGAAACGCCATAAGACATCAATGTCTGAGCCCCACCCACGCGGAGCCAATCGTCCAGCAAGTCGGGGCTGCGCAGGACCGTCGCCAAGAGAGCTTCGTGATTTCCCTTTAAGAACACGGTGTTGGCCCGCCGGCTGCGCTTCACAAGAACGTCGAGGGTTGATCGGGCATCGGGTCCCCGGTCGATGTAGTCGCCCAGGAACACCTCGATCGCATGCCGCGGCCTGCTCCGGGCGAGATCGGCATCGATCACCCGCAGCATCGGCTCCAGCAAATGGGTGCACCCGTGTATGTCGGAGATGGCGTAGATGCGGACCCCGTCGGGCAGCGTGGGCTTCCGTTTCGGTGGACGCGATCGAAAAAGCGGCATCATTGTTCGCACGTGCTCAAAATCGCTTCATCCATTGAGAGCGATGCAATCGGCGACAGGGGATCATGATGGCACGAGGGAGTTCGCGGAACGATGTTCAGGTCCTTGCAATGGCGCTCGACGTGTCTCGCACCGGACCAGAGCGCGGGAAGCTGAACCTGGTTCGCTTGGCGTCGATTGCGAATTGATGAGATTGCGCGTGTGAGTTGTTGCATGATCCTAACGATGCGAAGCCAGAAGCAGGAATGTCATCGATCGCGATGAAAGAAGCAATGAAGCAGCGCTCACGACGGCATCATACGCGATGCGAATGAGGCATTGAGGAAATGGAACCGGGCTATTGTTCCTCGATGCGCAAAATATCGGCGACGCAGATGCAGATCCAGGCGCGACGTCGATCGAGATGTCAGCGGCATGAAGACATCATGCGCATGCAGCATGCAAGTCATTCGAGAATTTCGCGAAGCTCTGCGCTGCAAAAAAATCTCATGCCGCGCCACAATATCGCTGCGATCGGTTAACACCTTCCGCTGCGAAAGCCGCAAATCATCTGCATCGCGATGAGTGTCATGCGTGCCCGTTGATAGAGGTTCGAATGGCTGTTGCAACTTACGGTACTGAGGACGTCTACTCCGTCTCTCTCGCGCGCGGCACGGTTCTTCAAAGACCGTTTCAGGTCTTCATCATCGCCGCCGATTTTCTGGTGGTGTTGATCTGCTATGCCGTCGCTTCTCTTCTATACAGCGCTTCTTTCGGCTCGCCCCTTGAGCCGACCTCGCTGGGTCCTGGAACGATCGTTGGTCTGGCATTCGTCACGATGGCGTACTTCCAGGGCGTCTACGACACGCATCGTCTGCTGAGGGTCGTCTGGCAATTGCGCAAGGTCGTCATGATCTGGTCGGCCGCGTTGACGGTTCTCGCGGTTGCTGCATTCCTGCTGAAATCAACAGACAACCTGTCTCGCGGCACCGTCATCATCTTCGCAGGCGTCGGTGGCGTCGGGCTGATGAGCGTTCGCTTTGCCTGGCAGTACGCCTTGGGCTCGAGCTTTGCGAAAGGACGCTTGGTCGATCGAAAGGTCGTCCTGCTCAGCCTGAAGCCGCTGGACTTCACCTCGACCCGGTTCAAGGACCTCCGGAAAAATGGCTTCGACGTGGTGCGCCACTTCGTGTTGAGTGCTGACGGCGGCGGGAATCACTGGGAGACACAGATTCGCGATGTGATCCGCGAGGCTCGCGTAGCGGACATCGATGAATATCTTCTGGCGGTCGACTGGAGCGAGCTGCCGGTGTTGCAGAAGCTCGGCAAGCACTTGCGTGCAGTGTCCCAGCCGGTGCGCCTGCTTCCCGACGGGCCGATCGCGGACCTGGTCTCGCGTCCTTTCTTGCCCGTTAGCGGCACCGTTGCAATCGAGCTTCAACGACCGCCGCTCACCGTGTTCGAACGCTTGCAGAAGCGCTGTCTCGACATCGGGCTTGCGCTGTTCGGCTTGATCGTTCTGGCCCCCTTGCTGTTGACAGTTTGCGTTCTGATCAAGCTGGATTCTCGAGGGACGATCATCTTTCGCCAGTGGCGCCGCGGGTGCAATGGCAAGCCGTTCGAGATCTGGAAGTTTCGAACGATGACCGTTAGCGAGAACGGACATACGGTGACTCAAGCCACGAAGGGCGATGCGCGCGTGACCAGGTTTGGGCGCTTCCTTCGCATGACCAGCATCGACGAGCTGCCCCAGCTCTGGAACGTATTGCGCGGCGATATGTCCTTGGTCGGCCCACGTCCGCACGCGCTGGCGCACGATAATTATTATGACGAACTCATCCGCAATTACATCTATCGCCACCATGTCAAGCCGGGCCTGACTGGCTGGGCACAGGTCAATGGCTTTCGCGGCGAGACGCCGACGATTGATCTGATGGAAAAGCGCGTGGAATACGACGTTTGGTACGTCGGCAACTGGAGCATTTGGCTCGACCTGAAGATCCTGGCGCGCACGGCGTCGGCCGTCATCTTTCAGGAGGCATACTAGGGCAGGATGGGTTTCGGTTGAATCGATGTGCGCTCAGGGCTCGATTCACCTCTCCCGCAGGGAGAGGTCGGAGCGCATCGAAGATGCGATCCGGGTGAGGGGATCTGGTCTCGCTGAGTGCCGCGGCCCCTCACCGGGATTGCGCTGGACGATGCTTCGCATCGCCAGGGCAATCCGACCTCTCCCCGTCGGGGAGAGGTGAATCACCGACGGCTCGCTAAATCTAATTTCATCATTCTCTAGGGACGAGACAGGATCCGGGGGATCGCCCTTGCGCTTCAGGTCGATGCGGGTTCGACGCTTGTCACGCTTCCATCAGCGCAGCCCTTCGGGCGGGAACCTGAAGGGTCTGCGGTCCGACCGTCGTTGGAGCGGCACTGACGACTGTCACTCGTCTCGTCGCGCCTCAGCGATCGTAGTGCATCGATTTCCTAAACAGCCGAACGATAGCATCGCGCAGCGCGAGCAGCGGGGGAACCAGGACAAAAAACGCCCCCATTGCGACCGAAGCGACCACGTGGCGAAGCGAAAACGGCTTTTCCTGATCGAGCTGTCCTGGGCTGGGATCGATCGAGGCCGCCGATAGGGTCCTGGCCGGGGAGCTGGTTTTCGGTCGCGGTTTTCTGGGGGGAACCACGATCACCACAAATAGGATGTTGAGCAGCACCCAGATGCTCAAAACAACCAAAACGACGACCATTTGGACCTACCGAGAAACGCCAAAAGTATGAGCTTACGTTAGCCCGGGAGGCCCCCGAAGGGAAGGTGCCTGGAACGGGACTTGCCGGGCGGATCGAGCGGCACCGTACCCTTGGCCGGCCGCAACGGTTTCCGTCAATCGATACTTGGCTACGGCAATGATCGCGTTTTGTTGATTCCGGATGAATACGGACGATGCGCAGCGGGCGTGTTCGCGCCGGCTCGCCGTCGCAGTCTCGTTCGCAATCTCAGTGGAGAGGCGGCATCCGGGACGATTTGAGGGGCCTTGGCTCTCAGCAGTGCCTCGGGGGACTCCCGTGGCGCCGATGAGCCTGCCTCGCTGTAAGGCTTCGCTGCCTCGTCGTTCGCGGTCGCGCCGCTCGCTCACTCGACGGACGGAACGAGCCGGCGGGCAAGCGCCGCCGGCGTCGCTGTTCTATGCGTGCTCGACGTAGTAGCTGTTGTGGTGCTTGCCCTTATACGCCTCGATGCGCTTGAGCATCTTCGGGTTGGCGCGATTGAGCACGGCGCCGAGCAGCTTCTTCTGGAGGACTTCCGATCCGGAAACCGACTCCTGAAGAGCGCTTCGTGTTGTCTGTCCCCATTCGATCACGTAGACCATGGCGTCGATCAGGAGGCTGACGGCCTTTGCGTCGGCCACCGGCATCACCGGGGCAAGATCGATCACGATGTACTCGTAGTGCTCCCTCAGCACCTTGAGCAGTTCAGCCATCGCCTTCGAGCCGACGATGTCGGCCGAATTGACCATTCGGGAGGCGACGACGGAGGGGAGGAAATCAAGGCCCGTTTCCTTGCTTCGCTGCACATGGTAGCCGAGGCTCGCTGGGTCGTTGAGGGCTTCCACCAGTCCGCTCTTGGCGTTCGGGGCGAGCAAGCGGGTGAGCGAGCGCGTGTGCAGATCGCCGTCGATCAGGACGACGCGATGGCCGGTGAGGGCAATCAACTGTGCGAAGTTCGCCGCCACCGTCGTCTTTCCTTCCTTCGGAAGCGAAGACACGATGCCGATCACCTTGATCTCGCGGGTCAGGCGCGCAACGTCGATCGACACCTTGATGTTGCGCAGCGTCTCGGCAAACCGCGAGAATGGATGATCGACGACGTAGCGGGACAGATCGGATGGACTCGTCTTGGCTGACGTCGAAAGCAGCGCGCCGGTCGTCGCTGACGCGCGAATGTCGGGCAGGACGCCGAGACATTTGACGCCGAGCTCGTCTTCGACCTCGCCAGGGGTCCGCAAGACGTCGCTGAGCAGTTCACGCCCGAATGCGACACCGAAGCCGAGGCAGAGGCCGCCCACAAGGCCGCCCACCAGCGCCAGAACAGTGCGCGGCGAGCTCTTGCGATCCGGGTTGGTGGCGGTGCTGATGAGGCGTGCCTCGCTCAGCGGGAAGCTCTGGTTCTGGGTGGCGCTTTGCAGCTTTTCCAGGAAGTTGTTGTAGAGGTTGCGATAGGTGTCGGCGGCGCTCTCCAGATCCCGGAGCTTGACTTCCGCCTGCCCGGTATGACCGGCCTGGGCGACCAGCTCCTTCACATTCGTCTCCAGGGAAGCCTCTCGACTCTTGGCGATTTCATAATCGCTGTTATAGGCGTCGCCGATCCGGTGAAGCTCGTCGGCAATGTTCTTGCGCAGCTCCTGCATCTTGTTGGCCAGGTTGACCGCCGCGCCATGGGTTTTGCCGTAGCGCCTCGACAGGTCTGCATATTGCGTATTCAGATCGAGATATTGCGCGCGCAGGCGCGTGATGACCGAGTTGTTGAGAGCGTCGGTGACCGTCGATTGTGCGACGTCCTGGTCCGAGATCGCGGTGATCCGGTCGAGACGGGCCTTGGCCTCCGCCGTTGCCGCCCGCGCTTGAACCAGCTGCGTGTTCAGATCCGACAATTGCTGCTCGGACATCAGGCCGCGGCTGGTTCCGACGATGTTGTGCTCGGCCTTGAAGGTCTGCACGGCGCGGTCGCTGGCCGTCGCCTGCTCGCTCAGCTCGATGCTGCGCTGCTGAAGCCACTCGGTGGCCCGCTTGGTGGACTGATATTTGGCTTCCAGGGCCCCGACGAGATAGGCATTGGCGATGGCGTTGGCGATCTTGGCGGCCTTGTCCGGCGTCCGCGCGCGATAGTTGAGCGACAGAACATAGGTCGTCAGGACGCGTTCCGTCCTCAGGTTCTTCTGGACCTGCTCTACCACCGCATGTTCGATTCTTTCTTGGCTCGCAGGTTCGCCGGAGCTGAACAGCGACGTCAGCTTGCCGAGGATGATGGAGAGCAGGCCGGGGTCCGAACCATTGAACTCCGGATCCTCCGTCAGCTTCAGTCGACGGACGACCGACAAGATCAGGTCATCCGAGTTGATGACCTCGACCTGGCTGTCGACGTAGCCGGTGTCGATGAGGGCACTGCTGGTGTTGCTGTCCTTGTCCAGAACCTGCGTCTGACGCGTATCCATCATGATACGGGCATTCGCCGTGTACATCGGTTGCGCCAGGATCAGGTAGACGATCACCAGGGCCAGGGAAGCGCCTGTGCATGCCGCGACGATCGGCCATTGGCGGCGCAGGACGTCGGCCACGCGTTCGAAGCTGAGGACTGCTCCGCCGAACTCGATGCCGAATCGGTGTCCCGATTGGAAATGTTCTCTGGGCTGATACATGTTCTGCTTCGCTGCCTTTGAGGATCGCTGATCAATTCGGAAGGGGGACGGGCTTGAATGGGTTGGTCAGCTTGGTCTTCCATTCGCCCTCGAGCAGGGCCCCGCCGCGGGAGGGTTGCGCCGAGCCCTTGGCTTGCGATTCAGCCTGGGCGCCGGAGGCGTCGTCTCCTGTGGCCGAATAACCTGCTTGCACGTTGAGATCGCCGATGCGTTGCGTGAAATCCCTGATCTTGCGCGCGGCGTCCGGCTTGGTCGAGGTGCATCGCCCCTCGGCGATCTTCAGCGCGGCACCAATGGCCGAACGATCGTTTGAAGCCGAGGCTGAAATCAGCGTCTGCACGGAGGGCAACACCGACGGATTCGTGGCGATAAGGGTGGCGAGCCGGTATCTCAGCTTTTCCTTGTCATTGCGCAGGCGCTCCAGAAGAGAGGAGGGCGACTTGACGAAAGTGTCGAGTTCGAGCTGGGACGCACGATCCGAAAATTCCACACACTGAGCGCGGCAGGCGTCGATGCTCGACACCATCACGGCGGAACCTGCCAAGACGATCGCTAGCCACCGTGCCCTTGCATGACGACGTGTTAGTCCGCGGCCCATCCGTGTCCCTTGCTCCCTGTTGCAATCGGAGAACACGCGAAACCTGTCAGGCAACTGTGTCAAATTTTGTGCGACGCAAAAGTTGAGTGGATGTGATCGGCGACAACGCAGCAGATGGGCTGTTCTTCGGCTGGTTGCAAAATGAAGATATGCAATGCTCGCGAGATCGGCATCTCGCGCCTACCAATGTTGCAGCATGAAAACATATGAGGCGTTTTGCACGTTCAAGCGCCGCGGCAGACGTCGCAAAAGCGACACAACTCATCACGCCCGGCATCGGTTCCAGCCTGCGCAAAAATTATCTGCGGCGTGACATATAGAGAAATCAGAGTTCTTGCCGTCGGCTTGACCGCATCAGCGCCGGATTTCGCGCACACTTTGCACGCAAATACTCGCAATCATCATGCTCGAATTGGTTTGCGCGTCGACGCAGCGCGGTCTCAAGCAAAAAGTGGCGTGAACTTGGCGCTCGCATGTCCGAATGAACTGCGAGTGTTGAAATTATCGTCGATCGTCATGCATCGCATGCGAGGCCGCGATCGCAGAGATTGAACACGCGCGAGTCCTGAGACACACTGCTGCGGTGCAATAGCTACGGAATGTTGATGTGACGGAGTTGGTTCATCGTGAGAAGGCGCATGTCCTGCCGCTCGACAGCATCCGGGGCATCGCCGCGACATCGGTGGTGATTCACCATCTGCTGCTGATGCCGACGTTCCTCGCGGCGTTCCCGCACAATGCGTGGATCAACTGCTCGTTCTTTAGAAGCTCCTGGCTGCTGGTCGACCTTTTCTTCGTCCTCAGCGGCATCGTCATGTCGCTCAGCTACGTCGAAAGCGATTTCGGGCACTTTTCGCTGCGCGAGTTCATGGTCCGGCGCCTGGCGCGGGTCTATCCGCTGCACATCGTCATGCTGATGGCGAATCTGTTGTTTCGTCTCCTGCGTATCAGCCTGGTGATGGCTGGCGTCGTCGTGGCCGCGCCGGCTGCGTTCGAGGTGAACAATGCCTATTCCTTCGTTCTCAACGTCCTGCTGCTGCACTCGATGGGCTTTATCGACTATCTCAGCTGGAATGCGCCGAGCTGGAGCATCAGTGTCGAGTTCTACACCTATCTGGTGTTTGGCCTGATCGTGCTCTTTGCCCAGCGCATGCGCTCCCTGCTCTGCTTCTATGTCCTCTGCGGCGCGCTCGCGGTCGGAAGCTTGGTCTTCATCATCTTCGTGCTCGACAAGAGGAGCCTCGGCCTTCAGACCGACTTCGGCATCCTGCGCTGTTTCGTGAGCTTCTTTCTGGGGGTGCTGACGGTCAGGATCGTCGATCGCCTGCCCGCCAAGCCGGGCCCCGCCGTGCAGGGTGCGCTCCAATTCGTCGCCATGATCGCCAGCGTCGTGCTGGTGTCCGTGGCGGAGACCAATCCGGCGTCGACCTTCCTCGCCCCCGTGACGTTCGCGATCTTCCTTGGCAGCCTCCTGGCGTTCCCGGATGCGCTGCTGGTGCCGCGGATCCTGGTGGCCAAGCCGCTGGTCTGGCTCGGGAAGCGGTCCTACTCGATCTATATGGTGCACGCGCTCGTGGTGCTGCTCGCCGAATATTTCGTGCGAGGCGTGGGGGCAGGGCGGATCGGGGCACTGGATTCGGTTTGGGCGGGGCTGCCGGCCACGTTGAATCTCGTGGTCTCGCTGGCCGCCGTCCTGGCGGTTTCGCACCTCACTTATCTCTACATCGAAATCCCCGGCGGCAGGTTCATGCGAAATCTGCTCGGAAGCCGTCGGGATTTCGCGCGATCTCCCGCGCGATCGGCGCGGCTGACGAACTGAGCCGGACATGACGATCCTTGCCCTGCATCGACCCAAAATCACGCTGATCAGCCTCAATATCGAGGCGATCGCGCTCGGAGCCTATCTGGTCCGCGACGCCTTCGGCGGCGTGATCCGCTATTACACCAGCATCTATCACATGAATGCGCTCTGGTATGTGCCCGACGGCATTGCGCTTCTGTGCCTCATCCAGTTCTTCGTCCATTGCATCCTGCGCAATCGCAGTACCCTGGCCCTCCTGGTACTGGTGCAGATCATGCTGTCACTCGTGCTCGGCTATTTCATGCTGGGTACGGCCAATGCAGCGGTCTCATCGTTCAAGATGATGCTGCCGGTGTTCGTCGGATTCTGCTTTTGCGATTCGAGCCTCGGCTCCTACAAGAAGCTTCTGTCGGTCATCGCGGTGACCTTCTACCTGTCGGTGATCGGTGTTTTCCTGACGAAATTCTACCTGATGCCGTGGGTGGGCTACAAATACGAGTCCTTCGGCGCGGTGCGCGAGGCCGGCCGCTTGTGGTGGGCCTATGGTGGCGACGACCAGCGTCTGATGGGCTTTGCTGCCGACAACACCATGGCTGCCTTCTTCATCCTGGTGTCGTTCGCGATCACGTCGATTCGTATGAGCACCACCTGGTGTCTCCTGCTCGGATCCGTCGCGATCTATGCCATCAAGCTGACTACGAGCAAGACGACCATGATCGTCCTCGTGCTCTATCTTCTCCTGCTGGTGTTGGTCCGGATGCTGCCGGAGAAGTCGCGCTTTCCCGCGATCCGGACCATCGCGCTGTGGTCGTATGCTTCGATCCTCGTGCCGTTCTTCATGATCGTGGTCGCTTCCGGGACCGCCGCGGTGCCGCATTCGACCCTCTTCAGCATCCTCGATCGCATCAACAACAGCTGGCAAAAGCCGTTTGTCTACCTCACGCAGCTCATGCCCATCGGCCTCGTGACCGGCTGTGGTGCAGGTTGCTTCAACTATCCGCAGCAGCTGTTCTCGCCGCTCGCGCCATTTTGGGTGCCGGTCGACAATTTCTACATCGGGACCTACTTGATGTTCGGCCTCCCGTTCGTGGCGTTCATGGTGATGGTGTTTCGGGCGACATTCGGCGCGACCGACGTCTACAAGCTGACGCTGATCTTCGTCGTCAATTTGTTCACGATCACGGTGCTGAATTACGGCCCGGCGTCCGGTCTTCTGATCATCGCATTGAGCTTCAGTGAGGTGTTCTCGCGCCGCGCGGCCTCCGCAACGGCGGGCGAGGCCGTGCCGATTGTCATGCGGCCACGGGTGCCGTCATTGGAAGGCTTCCGCCCGGACATCCCGGCGGCGAGCGGAAGCAGGTGAGAACCAACGATGCATAAACGGCTCGCATTCATCGACACGCTGCGCGGCATCGCCGTGTTGTCGGTCCTGGTCCAGCACGTGTTCGAGATCATTGTCGAAAAGCATCCGACGGGTGCCTATTACTGGCCCATTCACGATGTGTTCGGCTACTATATGAATTTCGGCCGGTTCGGCGTCGTACTGTTCTTCTTCGTCAGCGGCTTCGTCATTCCGTTCAGTTTTCCGGACAGCGCCACGCCGGTGCGGGATTTCTCGATCAGCCGCTTCTTCCGGCTCTACCCGGCCTATTGGACCTCGCTCGTGGTCGGGCTGGTGACGATGCAGCTGTTGGAGTCGAAGATCTACCCGCTCGGACAGGTCGCCGCGAACGTGACGATGTTGCAGACCTTCATCAACGTTCCGAACCTCTGGGTGTTCTACTGGACGCTGGCGATCGAGTTGCTGTTCTATGCCGGATGCACCATTCTCTTTGCGATGGGGCTGCTGAACAGGCGCTTCACGGCGGTGACGATCGTCCTTGCGGCCGCGCTGATCGGAACCACCGCTGCACTGCTGGTGGAGAACAGGACCGTATCCTCGGTGATGGAGGTCGGGTTGAACCTGTCGGCGATGTTCCTGGGCAAGATCATTCGCGACACCGTCATCGGCGGAAGGCTGCGATGGACCCACGTGGCCGTCTGCACGCTCCTATATGCGATCTTCGCCATCACGCTGTCCGACCGGCGGTTCGGAGGCGTGTATCACGAGAACTTCTTCTACAGCTACTCGATCGGATCGGCCTATGTCTGCGCGGCGCTGGTGTTCATCGGCTTTGCCGTGTTCGGCGAGAGAATGGCATGGCGCCCGATGGCATTCGTCGGGGTGATCAGCTATTCGGTCTATTTGATGTCGCCCTTCGTGATCGTCTTCATCCACCGCCTCGTCTGGTTCGGCGATGGGCCGCTCGGATGGTCGATCTTCCTGGCTGTGATCATGGCGCTATCGCTTCTTGTCAGCTGGATGACGTTTGCATTCGTGGAGAAGCCCAGCATTGCCTTTGGGCACAGGTTCCGCTCCGCGCGCCGAAAGAAGGTGGTTCTCGAGCCTGCCCTCAGCACGCAAGGCGCCGCAGAGTGAGCGGGACTGCGCACCAGCCGGGCGTCGCCTATGACGGTTCGTTCGTTCCGTCGGTGCAGGGGCTTCGCGGCATTGCGGCGCTTAGCGTGCTGATGGATCATTTCTACGACATGCCGAAGGGCGGCATGTACGACATTCCGGATCCCGGATTCCTGCCGCCGCTCTGGTCCTGGCTGCAGTCTGTGGTCAATGTCGGTGGGCATGGCGTCGAGCTGTTCTTCATGATCAGCGGCTTCCTGATTCCGGCGAGCCTGGTACGACACGGGTCGCTGCCGCGGTTCTTCTTCGATCGCGTCCTGCGCATCATGCCGGTGTTCGTCGTCCTGCATCTGGCGCTGTTCGCGATAGGTCCGATCGTCGCCTACAAGTTCTTCCGTGGGATCGATGTGACCAGCTATCTGACGATCTTCGCCGCCAATCTGTTCTTCGTTCAGGACGCGCTCGGCCTGCCCATTGCCCAGCAGAATGCCTGGACGCTGACCTATGAATGGGCGTTCTACATCTGGTTTGCGGCGACGTTTTCGATGCTGCGCATCGGTGGCAAGTTGCTGGCCGCGCCCATGATCCTGCTCGGCATCGCCTGCCTCCTGCATTGGCCGATCACGGCCTTCTTCTGCATCGGCATGCTATTCAGTGCGACCGGCTTTCGTATCTCGATTCCCGGGCGCCTCGGCTTGATCGCAGGCCTTGCTTGCGGAGCGGCGATGTATGCGAGCCTGGTGTTGTTTCACCCGTTCGTGGGGCTCCTTCCCGGCTTCCTGCTGTTCGGCATGGTGCTTGCTCCGGAGTCGGGCCTCGGCAAGGCTCTGAGTGCGCCGGCCCTGCAATATGTCGGCAAGATCAGCTACAGCCTCTATCTCGTTCATCCCTTCGTGCTCTTCCCCTTGCAGGTGATCGGCCTAAAGCTGGTCGCCGTCGGCGTCGATCGCTGGCTGCTGTGGACGGCCTTTATCGGGCTCGGGCTGGTGATGTCATTGGTCGCGAGCGCGATCAGCTACGAGTTGATCGAGGTAAGGCTGAGGCGCCTGTTGGACGGCGCGATCCGCGGCATGTTCTTTCGGCCGCTCAAGATCGGGCAATCGGTTTGACGGTCCGATTCGCCGGTCGCGGTCAGCTCACGGTACGACCGGCGAGCTTGTGATAGGACCCCAGCAGTTGCTCGGCGATGCGGTTCCAGTTCAAGATGCCGGCCGCGGTCTGCCGTGCGCCATCGGTCAATGTCGCCGCAAGCGGCTTCGAGGTCAGCACGCGTTCGAGTGCGTCGGCCAGCGCGGTGGCATCGCCCGGAGGCACCAGGAGTCCGTTGACGCCGTCTGTCACGACATCGGGAATGCCGCCGGTCGCGCTGGCAACGACGGGCCGGCTATTGCCGTAGGCGGATGCAAGCACGCCGCTCTGCGTTGCATCCTTATAAGGCAGCGCGACCACGGTAGCGGACTGAAACAGCTGTCCGGTATCCGCGGGCGAAATATAGGCATTGATGGTCTTGACGGTCGGCATCGCCTCCATTCGCGCTCCGAGCCGCGTCATCTCGGGGCCGCGGCCGGCGACGATCGCCTCGTGTGGCACACCGCGCCGGACCAACATGTCGATCGCGTCGATGAAGACATCGAGGCCCTTGTAAGCCCACATCCGTCCAAAGAACAGGATGCGCGCGGGCTCGGGCGTGGCGACCGCGCGCGACGCGGGCGGAACCATGAGCACGCCGTGCATGCTGGAAACCGTGTCGCCCTTGAAGTCGGGCGAAGCGCGGCGAAAATCGGCAATGCAGCTTTCGCCGTGCGTGGTGACGACTGACGCAGCCGCGCGCATGCGCTCGCGCCAGGCATCTTCACGAGGCGAGGTGCCGGAGCCGCCCTCCGAATGTGGAATTGCATCGTGAACCGTCAGCACCAGGGGAATGCCAAGTGGACGGAGAAGTTGAATCAACTGTGACGTGTAGATCTCTGGAACTTCGTGACAATGAATCACGTCCGGACGAAACGATATTATGTCGAGGAAGGACGCGGGAATGCCGAGCACGCCGCCGCCACGGCGCAAGCTCATGTTGCGAATCCGGGTCTCGAACGGCGCCTCGACGGCGATATCAGCAAGTTCCCACTGCTGGTTCGCGTCCTTGCGGTTGAGCACGAGGCGGACGTCGCAATGATGCGCCAATCCCGCGGCGAGCCGGTAGGAGTATTCTGCAAAATGCGGTGCATAGATCGCCACACGCAAACGCTTGGAGTGATGGAGAGAACGCGGAGCGGGCGAACTTATCAAGGCATCCATTTTGCATCACTTCGCAATGGTTGATTGGAGTGTAGTCCACGATTTGAACTCACTTCCACTCTAAATCTGAATCGTGACGGCGCTCATGCGATTGCCATCACTCCGTCGTGATGTCGCGAGCATTCAGTTCTCCGCCGTGATCGGAGAGGACGATGTCGCGCCATCGCGTCTCACATCGTCTACTCCGTGATTGTGGTTAGATCTGTCGGAATTGGGTCGAATTGTTGATGAGCGTCATGCGAGGCAAACAGCATCAGGTGGTGGTGGCGTTGTTTTGGTCGCTCGCACAAAATTGGGGCGGCCGCGCATTGTCGTTCGTGCTGTTCCTCGTGCTGGCACGGCTGCTCAATCCCGCCGATTTCGGCCTTGCCGCGCTGGTCGCCTTCATCCTGCTGCTCCTGAGCTCAATCGCGGAATTCGGCTTTGGTGATGCCTTGATCCAGCGGCGGACGCTCGAGCCCGCCGATGTGACGCTGCCCTTCTTCTGCTCGTTCGCAGCCTCAGTGTTGCTGGCCGTCCTGATTGCGCTGCTTGCGACGCATATCGAGCGTTGGCTCGATGTGAAGGGGTTCGCGCCGCTGCTCACCGCCGCCAGTCTTTCGCTTCCGATCGGGACAGCGACCCTGTTCCAGGAGGCGCTCTACAAGCGCCAGATGGATTTTCGCGTGCTTGCCGTCAGGACGATGGTGGCAACTGCCGCGTCCGGCGTTGTGGGCATTGCCTGCGCCTATGCCGGTTTTGGCGCCCTCAGCCTCGTGATTCAGGTGGTCGTTCAGAGCGCGATCAGCGGCTTATGGCTCTGGAGCCAACCGCGATGGCTGCCGATGCGCGGTTACTCTCGGAAGAGCTTTCGCGAGCTCTCGGGCTACAGCATACACGTCGTGCTGAACAGGCTGCTGGACTTTGCCATCGTACGGACGATCGACATGATCATCCTGTCGCTGTATGGCGTCGCGGCTCTTGGCATCTACACGGTCGGTGCGAGGGTCTACATCATCCTGATGCAGCTGCTCACCCAGGCGGTCATGGACGTTGCGCTGAGCGCATTGTCCAAGATTGCGCACGAGCGGGACCGCATCGCAGGCGCCTATCTGCGCAGCGTCAGTCTCGGCGCGCTGATCGGATCTCCGATCTTCGTGCTCCTCGCGGCGATCGCGCCGGAGTTCTCGCTGCTGCTGTTTGGCGCCAAGTGGGGCGGCAGCGAAGCCGTCATGCGGCCGTTGATGCTGATCGGCGCGGTGCAGACGGTGCAGTTCGTCAACAGCGCCTATTTCGGCGCCCTCGGCAAGCCGAACTACGTCTTTGGGCTCAACATCCTCAAATTCTGTACCGTCGTGCCGGCAATGTTCCTGCTTCCGTCGCGCGACATCGGTCAATTGGCCACGATCTTCGCGTTCTCGCAGCTGGTGGTGACCCCCGTGACCTTCGCGCTGGCGCTCCGGCTGCTTGGCTTGAGCTGGGGCCAGTTTCTGCGTCCCATTGCGGGCTGCCTTTGCGCCATCATGCTGGCCTACGGCGCGGTCGTGCTGTGTCGGGAGGCAACGCCGGGCATCAACCCCTACCTGCGGATCGGACTGCTGTCGTCCTGCTTTGGAGTGACCTATCTGACGGGCATTCTGCTGCTCTGGCGCAAGCAGGCCCTGTCCCTGATTGATTTCGTCGTGAAGCGCGGTGCGACCGCTTGATGAAGACGAGGAGAATGTCGTGAAGCAATTGATCCCGGTACCCGTACGCAGGCAGCTCCGAGGCTGGCTCAACAGCGCGAAGAACACGCAGTTGGCGCTCGACCTGCTCGAGCTGCGCCGGTGGCAGATCGCGCGGAAAGACGTCGGCGTCAACGCCGCACCGCGTAACAATCCGCGCCGGCTGGTCGTTCTTCCCTCCGATCCCTGGAGCGTCCATCAGTCGCGCGGCGATGAGGCCATGATCGAGGCGGCCACCGGGGAGCTGAAGCGAACCTATCCGGACCTCGAGGTCTACATCGTCACCGCGACCTCGGCGGCCAGCGCGGACGTGCGCGCGATGGGCTTCAGGCCGCTCGAGCTCTGGAGGCTGCCGTTCTCCTACGAGACGGTGGCGCAGGAGCTGTCGCTCACCAGGCCGGATTTCGGGCTGGTTCTGGGGGCCGATGTGCTCGACGGCTACTATTCGCCGGTGGATGCCGCACGTATGCTGCTCGTTGCCGATCTGATGGCCGCGTTCGGCGCCAAGGTCAGCGTGCTCGGCTTCAGTTTCAACTCCCGCCCGGCGAAAGCGCTGCGCGAGGTGTTCCGACTATTGGATCCGGGCGTGGTCCTGAACCTGCGCGATGCGATATCGCTGCAGCGGTTCGACGATTTCGCCCGAAAGCGCGCCCATCTGGTCGCCGATGCGGCGTTCATGCTGACGCCGCGGGCGGATACCGCCGCAGTGAATCAGATTGAGGCGGCGATCACGCGGCAGCGGGAGCAGGGGCGCAAGGTCTTTGTCTTCAACATCCATCCGATGTTGTTCAAGAAGCCGGAGCCGGCCAAGCTGCGGCAGATGATAGAGCTCGCGGCGCGTGCCATGGAGCGTCTGTCGCGCGAGAACAATGCGAGCTGGTTGTTGCTGGCGCATGATTACCGCCCCGAGATCGCCGACGACAACTGCCTGCGGCCTCTGGCCGACCGCCTCAAGCCCGCGCTCGGCGATCACCTGCATCATGTCGATCAGGCGCTATCGGCTGGCGAGATCAAGGCCGTCGTCGGTCTGGTCGACGGCGTGATCACCGGCCGCATGCATCTGGCGATTGCGGCGCTGGGGCAGGGAACGCCGGTCGCGGCGATCACCTATCAGGACAAGTTCCAGGGCCTGTTCGCGCACTTTGACGTCAGCGAGTCGCTGTTGCTGTCGCCGGCGCAGTTCCTGGTCGGCGACAGTTTCGAGAAGTTTCTGCTGCAGTTCCTCGGTGTGCACGATTCCGTCCGCCAGCAGGTACGTCAGGCGCTGCCGGGCGTCATGGAGGCGTCCCGCGCCAACATCGCACCACTGCTGGCCGAGAGCGCGATGCGGATGGTGCCGGCGGCCGGCGGTAAAGTCGCCTGAAAACCTCTTATTGCATCGGCAGGGCAGTCAGTTGACTGCCCGCTCGGTGTTGTCGAAGCCGATGGCCGTCTCGGCGGTGGCCGTCTGAACCTGGCGCGAGGCGGGGAGGCCGGTGTCGGCCCAACGATTGATGAGGCGCCGCGCGGGGTTCTCGAAATAGGCGTAGGTGCGGTCCGCGATGACGGTCAGGACCGCACAGCACGCCAGGGCGAAGAGGCCGAATTGATCAGGCCGCAGTCCCAGCCAGATCCACAACGGCTTGAACACGGCGATGAGCACGGCATCGTGCAGCATGTAGATCGCATATGAGGTGTTGCCGAGCCGGCCGAGCAGGCAAGCGCCCGGGAACTGCTTGAAGGCGCTTTCGCCGACTGCGGTGAGCAGGATGGCGCTGGAGAACAGCAGGATGGCGAGGTCCGGCTTGGCGAAGACGTTGAGGACGAGCACGGAGAGGCCGAACAGGCCGATGCCGGCGAAGATCATCCGCTTGTGCCGGTAGGGACGCGACATGCGGAAGAGAATGGCGAGCAGGATTCCGTTCAGGAAGCTCGGCAGCGCACGGAGCATCCCGTAGTCGAAATTAGCGCCATACATCTGCGACCGTTCCTGCCAGATCGGCAGATGGCCGTGGGCGAGGATCAGGTATAGCGCTGCCACGATCACGCCGAGCACGACCGGCTGGACCTTGCGCGCGAACAGCATCAACAGCGGAAAGACCAGATAGCAGAAGAACTCGGCGCTGATCGACCAGGACGGCGAGTTGAAGCTGAGGTGATCGGTGACGCCCCAGGCCTGCAGCAGCAGGATGTTGTACAGGAAGTCCAGCGACGTCGAGCGGGCCGTGCGCTCCAGGCCGACGCCGATCAGCACGACGAAGATGAGCAGGCTCAGCAGGTGCAGCGGATAGATCCGCGCAATGCGCCGGATCATGAAGCGGGAATAGGCGGCCACGCCGCGCGCGTCGGACGGATAGGAATAGGAGATGACGAAGCCCGACAGGATGAAGAACATGTCCACGAACAGGCCATAGGACCCGTTCCACGCCGGCGAAATGCCCGTGTCGATCAGCTTCAGGTGGAAGATGAAGACCCCGAGCGCGGCGACGAAGCGGTAGAAGTCGAGAACGACGAAACGTCTTGCTTCACTGGCTTCCATCGGGCCTCGGAGTCCTTGCGCGGTTCGTCTCCCTTCTAGAGACGAATTGTGACGCAAGTTCGCAACCGCGCCGACCGATGCGGCGCAATCGCGGCAGTCCGTCCGAATTCATGGGTGCCATCCAATTGTGGATGGTGGACGGCTTCTGCACATCGAGAAGGCAGGCGCCCAACAAATGAACGGGGCCGGGACGTTGTGGTCCCGGCCCCCAGGCGACGCCGCCGTGATCAGACGAACACGAAGTCGTGGCTGGTCAGGCTGGAGACATAGACGTTCTTCAGCAGGATCGAGTCGTTGGCCGAGAACGTGATCAGCGCGTTCGTGCCGGACTGCGTGATCTGCAGATGGCTATAGTCCGCAGCCAGCAGTTTCGAGATCGCGATCGTGTCGTGGGTCGTCGCGTCACCGGCCTGGAAGTTGAGGACCTGGTCCTGGCCGTGCTCGTAGGCGATGGTGGTCGAGCTTGGCGCAGCCGAGAACACGTCGTTGCCGGCCCCGCCCTGGATCGTCACGCCGTTGGCGACGGCCGTGACATTGTGGGTACCGTCGGTCTTGGTCTGATCGAAGAACTGCAGCGCGCTGGCGCTGTTGTAGTTCTCGTGCTGCGTGGTGCCGGTCTGTCCGTTGAAGTTGAACAGGAAGACGTCCTTCGAGCCGTCGGTGTTGTTGGCGATCTCCTGGGTCTTGTTGCCGGCGCTGTCGTAGATGTCGGTCAGCTTGCTGCCGTCGTCATGGATGACCTGGGTATAGTCCAGAGTGCCGTCGGCGTGGGTCCGGGTGAGCTCGACCAGCTTGCCCGAGGCATCGAGGTGCTGATGCTGCGTGGTGTAGGACTGCCCGGTGACGTTGTAGTTCCAGTTGTCCGAGGTGCCGTCGGCGTTCTTGATATAGGCGGCGGTCTTCACGCCGCCGGTATAGACGGTCGTCGAGCTGTAACCGTCGCTCTTGGTCGTCACCTCGCTGGTGATGACGCCGTTGGCGTCGTACCAGTCGGAGGTCTTGGTGCCGTCGGCGCTCTGCGCCAGCGTGAAGGCCAGGCTGTCGTCGGCGTGAGTGCGCACGATGTGGGTGAGGAAGCCGGTCGAATCGTAGGTGTCGTGCTCGTTGGTGTAGGTCTGGCCGACAACGTTGAACTGGAAGACGTCCTTCGAGCCATCGGCGTGGTAGTCGGTCTCCGTCTTCTTGACGCCTGACGCATCGTAGTTGGTGACCACGCTGCTGCCGTCGCTGTTGACGACTTGGGTGTAGTCGAGCGAGTTGTCGGCATGCCAGCGGATCACCTCGGTAGTCTGGCCGGACGGATCAAGGTGCTGGTACTGCGTGGTATAGCTCTGACCGGTGATGTTGTAGCTGTAGTTGTCGTGACTCATGTCGGCGTTGGTGATGTAAGCCGCGGTTTTCACGCCGTTGGTGTACACCGTGGTCGAGCTGTAGCCGCTCGCCTTCTCGAGCACCTCGCTCGTGAGCACGCCATTGGCATCGTACCAATCCGTCGTCTTGGTCCCATCGGTGCTCTGTACCAGCTTGAACGCCATGCTGCCGTCGGCGTGCTTGCGAATCAGCGTGGTGAGGAAGCCGGTCGCATCGTAGGTGTCGTGCTCGGTCGTGTAGGTCTGGCCGGTGATGTTGAAGAGGAAGACATCCTTGCTGCCGTCGGCGTGATAGTCGGTTTCCTTGGTCCGCGTTCCGGCGGCGTCATAATTGGTGACGACGCTGCTGCCGTCACTGTTGATGACCTGGGTATACTCGAGCGTGCCGTCGGCATGCTTGCGGGTCACGGCGGTGATCTTGCCGGACGGATCGACGTGCTGGATCAGCGTGGTGTAGCTCTGGCCGGTGATGCCGTAGGCATAATTGTCCTGGCTGCCATCGGCATTCTTCACATAGGCGTTGGTCTTGACGCCGTTGCTGTAGAGCGTGGTCGAGGTGAAGCCATCGGCCTTCTGAACCACCTCGCTGGTGAGGCTTCCGGCGGTATTGTACCAATCGGTCGTCTTGGTGCCGTCGGTGGTCTGGGTGAGCCTGAAGGCGAGACTGCCGTCGCCATGCAGGCGCGTCAGGCTGGTGAGGAAGCCGGTGGCGTCGTAGACGTCGTGCTCGGTCGTGTAGGTCTGGCCGGTGATGTTGTAGGTCCAGACATCCTTGCTGTGATCGGCATGATAGGTGGTCGTGACCAGCTTGACGCCCGTGGCGCTATAGGTGGTGATCACGCTGCTGCCGTCGCTGTTGAAGACCTGCGTCGAGTCCAGCGAGCCGTCGGCATGGCTGCGGGTCACGGACGTGACCTTCCCGGAGGCATCGAGGTGCTGAACCTGGGTGGTGAAGCTCTTGCCGGTGATGCCGTAGGTATAGTTGTCCTGCGAGCCGTCCGCATTCTTGACATAGGCGGCGGTCTTCACGCCGCCGGTGTAGAGCGTGGTGGAGTAATAGCCGTCGGACTTCTGCAAGACTTCGCTCAGAAGGGTTCCGGCCGTGTTGTAGGTGTCGGTGGTCCGGGTTCCGTCGGTGCCGACGTGAACGAATTTGGTCTTCACGCCGCTGGTATAGCTGATCAGGTCCTTGGAGCCGTCGGTGTAGGCCACGGTGGTCGAGGTCGGCTGCCCGCTCGAATTCAGGCCGGTGTCCGACTTCGACAGAAGCGTTCCGCTGGAATTGTAGGTCTTGGTGCTGGTCCAGGTCGCGGCCGCGTTCGTCACCGAGAACGAGTAGCCGCCCTGGATCTTGGAGAGGGCGCTACCGTAATGGGCGATGATATAGTCCATGGTCGCCTTCGAGGCGACCGGCAGCACGTGCGAGTCGGTCAGCGTGATGCTCTGCAGCGCCGTCGACTCGCTCAAATCGGACAGCTGCGGCACGATCTCGGCAGCTGTGCCGCTGACGCTGGTCCTCGTGTCCGGCGGCGGCGGTGTGGTCGCGGGCGCGTCGATCTCGATGATCAGCGGGTGATCGCTGACCGGAACCGTGATCGTGCTGACGTCGGTGTAGCTGGCGATCGCCGAAGTTCCCGTCAGGGTGTCATACACCTTCACCGAATGATGCACGCCGCCGAGATTCACCGTGACCGTCTGGGCCGCATTGGACACCTCGGTATCGGTGGGATCGTCCCAGAGCTTGGGCTCCGCCCACACGACGAGCTCGTAGGCGCCGTTGCTCTTGCCGAGCACCATGCTGTTGCCCGTGGCCGGCATGTTGCTCAGAGTGTAGTTCAGCGGATTAGTCGGCTGAAGGCCCCCCGTGCCGTCGTCGGCGAGGATGGTCGTCAGGTTGTGGATGGCGGTGGCGGCGAGCTTCGGCGTCCCGTCGGAATTGAACAGTCCGAAATTGGCCTCGGGATTGGTATTGCCCGCGGACGAGTCACGGTCGAACAGCTCGTAGAGATAGGTCGCGCTCACGCCGGCCTTGTAGGCATCGACCAGGGTGTTGAGGATCGATTTGGCCTGCACCGTCTCGTTGACGCCGAGATATTGAGTGTTGGCCTGGGTGGTGTAGCCGGTTTCCGTGATGACGACGGGCTTTCCCGGCGCTGCGGTCATGACGGCGCTCAGCGTTGCCGCAATCGAGCTGCTGGTTGTCAGGCTGGTGCTGACATAGGCGTGCGCGTTGGCGTAGTCGACCGAGCCCGACATGTTGCCGAGCTGGCTGTAGCCTTGCGGATCATTGTAGGCCAATGACAGATTGTAGACCGGGACGCTGCCCAGCGTGGCGTTGGCGTTGACGGCCTGATAGAGCGCACTCTGGAACTGGGCCGCGGCGCTCAGGCTCGAGCTGCCATTGTAGCTGAAGGGTTGGTGATTGGCCTCGTTGAGCCCTTCGATGGCGCTGATGCTGCCGGGGTGGCTCGTCGCGAACTTCTGGAGCGAGGCGATGTAGTTCTGCAGCCCGGTCGTGCCCGTCTGGGGCAGGGCTGACGACACCAGGAAGTCGAACTTGTAGCCGGCGGCGGCGAGACCTTCGACGACGGGTTGCGCAGCCGGGCTGGTCCCCATCGCGTCACGGAGATGGGTGACGCCGAGATACTCGAGGTCGTCGGCCATCAGTGCGAGATTGTTGTAGCCGGTCCAGCCGAAGCCGGCGTGCGTGTTGACGCCGATGGAGTTGATGAAGCCGTTGGCGGACAGGATGGTTTGATCAGGCATTGTTCACTCGAGTTTCAACGCGAGCAAAATTGCTCGCAGGGATTTGCGTTCAAGCTTCTCTGTCGAGTGTGAATTTCAGATAAAAATCGAAGCTACAAATCGCGAGCGACACGCGGTTCCTTGTGCAGGAACTGACTCGCTCTGTTGCAGCAGAATATCGATGCGATGCCGGGGTAGCATGGCACGAGGAAGGCGCTTTCAAGATTTTCTCGATTTGCGCTGCTGAATGTATGCGCAAACGGATTGATGGAACGGCTCTTTGGAAGTGCAACGGAGAATCTCTGTCGCGCATCTCGTGCAGTTCGCGCGCTTCTCCGGCACGGGAGGTTCGCAGCTGCCGCCCCCATGGGCGGTTAATTCTGTAGATTTGCGCGCCTGAGTTGTATACGCGCGGAGGTGGTGCAGGCTGCGCGCTCGCCTGAGGAGGACAAGGCAAGCGAGTTCCCTGTCGGAACTCGATTGGCTTGGCAGACTGCTGGTTCGGCGGATCAGCCGCGGCGGCCCAGCATCAGGAAGTCCCCGCGCCATCCGATCACCGCCGTTGCAATCGCGGCGATCACGATCTTGCCGGCGAGCCATGTCGGGGGCTCCGTCGGCATCGCTCCCAGCGACCCGATCAGGATGGCGGCCACCAGAGACTGTACAACCAACGGCCAGCGCGGGAACGCCTCAAACCGCAGGGTCGGACCGAGTGCGACCAGTATCGTTGCGAGCGTGGCGATCGAAGCGCAACCGACTGCCCCTCGCGGCGACAGACCGGCTGATACCGCGACCATGGAGAAGGACACGACGATGGCGAGCTGGCCGGCGGCGACGGCGACGAGCCTTGTCGCCAGCTTCTCGAGGTGGGGGACGACCGCGATCGTCGCCTGCAAATGGGTGTGCAGAAAATAAAAGACTGCAACCGTCGGCGCCGTCTCCAGGAAGCCATCCAGGCTCGCCTGGGGAACCAGGATACGGGCAGCATCTGGAATGAATCCGATCAGTCCGCCGAGCAGCACCAGCGTCGTGCAGATCATGAATTCGAACATCCGGCGTGCCGACTGCACCGATTTTGCGCTGCCTCCGTGTTCGAAGTCGTTGACCACCTCGGGATAGCTCACGGTGTGGATCGCTGCGTTGAGAACCCAGAAGGGACGTTGCAGGAGGTCGAGCGCAATCGAGAATCCCGCGCCGGCGCCCGTTGCGCCCAGCCGGCCGATGACGATGACACGGAGCAGCACCGGCACCGACAAATGGATGACGGAGGCGCCCGCCGCAAGCATGCCGTAGCGGGAGAAGTCCTTCCAGTCGGACAGCATCGCCTGCAACGGCACGCGCTCCATCGGCGTGCGATATGCGATGAGGCCGGCGAGGAGGCCGAGCGCGTGCCCCGACGCGATGCCGAGCAGCGCCGCTTCGGCCGTTCCCGAGATCACTCCTCCCGCGGCGGCTCCGACCAGAAGCGCGGTGGCCCGCAGCGCAAGAAGAGAAGAGGCGATGCCCAGCCGGTCGGACAGCCGGACCGACAGGAAATAGAGATCCGTCAGGCCCTGAAGGACGGAGATGCTCAGGCCGAGGGCGACGATCCCCGTCGGGAGCACGCTGGCCATGGACGCACAGCTCCCGACCACGACGAGCGCCGCTGCACTCGACAGGCCGGCCGCAAACAGCGACCACCTCAGCCGCGCCGCCTCGTTCTCCCTGGCGGCGGCTAGAAAGCGCAGTCCGGCCAGCTGCAGCCACTCGAACATCAGGACGCAGAGCAGCTGGCTCGAGGCCAGTGCGAGGGAAAAGTTCGTGTAGTCGGCGGCGGGCAACAGATGGCTGATCGCGAAGATCAGGACGATCGCCGCGGCACTCTGATAGACGTAACCCGCCATCGCCAGGAGGCGTGTCATCGGGGAATGAGGCGCTCCTTGCCGACAGCCCGTCCCTGTGGCGCTTCGGCCGTTGCAGCGCGCATGCGCGACATCCGCTGTTCGCGCAGTTGCTCATACAGGTTCTTGTATGAAGACAGCACGTCCGCAAAGATCCACTTGTTGGTGTCGGCGATCAGGCGCCGGCTGATCTCGTCGATCTTGTGTGGATCGGACGCGACTGCGAGCATGCTGTCGGCCAGCGATTGCGGATCGGCTTCGGTCAGCCAGCCCGTCACGCCGTGCTCGATCACCTCGGGCATGCCGCCAAAGCGCGTTCCGAGCAGCGGTCTGCCGGCCGCCTTCGCATCGGCAACGACGAGCGGACCAGGATCGTGCCAGATCGAGGGCGCAATCACCACGTCGACCTGTCTGTAGAAATCGTCCGGCACGACGAAGCCCATGAATTCGATCCGCGCATCCGGCGCCAGCGCCCTGAGGCGGCGTTGCTCCTCCTCGCTGACACGACCGGCGATCATCATCCGGATCCGGTCACGCGGCAGCCGGGCAAGCGCCCGCATCAAATTGTCGATGCCCTTCTCCTCCGTGAGGCGGCCGATGAAGCCGAATGTCACTTCCGTGGTGCAGATCGGACGAGGATAAGGCTCGCGCGGCGGCTCGGTCGAGGCGTTGCGGATCACGGTGCGGATCGGGGTCTCTGCGAACATGCCCATGTTGGTATGGATCGACAGGACGCGCTCGCTCACGCCGACCACGGCGCTGAGCCAATGCGTGGCACGCTTGCGATGGAAGGTGAGAATTCCGCAGCTCGTGCACGTGCGCTCGCAGGATCGTCCCTGGTCGAAGCGGGAGCAGCGCGGGCAGGTCAGGTAATAGTCGTGGAGCGTATGCAGCACGGGAACGCCGAGCTGGGCGGCGACGCGCCAGATCGCGGTGGTGAGTCCCGACAGGTTGTTGGAGTGCAGCACGTCGGGCTTGAAAGCCCGGATGCGCTCCGCGATCAGCGGGGCCTGCATCTGCCAGTCGTCGACCGCGTGCCAGATGCTGCGGAGCGCGATGTTCTTCTGCTCGGTGAAGGGCAGGTAGATGTTCTGCACCGGCGCGGAATAGACGTTGATGCCTTCGCAGGTTTCCGGAGCCTGCCCGGGCGAGGAGGCGGCCCGGATCACTTCCACCTCGTCGCCGCGTTGCACCAGGCCTTCGGCGAAGCGGCGGGCGAAGATCTCCGCGCCGCCGACGATCTTCGGTGCCTGAGGCGTCGGATAAAGCGTGGACGTCAAAAGAACTTTCATCGCGTCAACCTCATGTCTGCAAAAAAATCGCGTCTACCGCGCCGGCCTTATCTCCAGGGCGGGAACGGCACTGTCATTGGTCGCAATCAGGATCGGTGTGCTCGAGATGGGGATCCAGGCTCCGGACGCAGCCTTTGCCGTCTGATCGCACGGCATCGCATAGCTTGCGCCTGGTTGATCGCCCTTGAGCCGAATTTCGTATCGTCGGCCCGCAGCCTCGGACCAGACGGCAGTTCTGCCGCCCGAAGCCGTCGATGCATTGATGGACACGACACCGCTGGCGAGCTCGCGTCGCTCGGCGCTGAGGCTGGAGCGGATGAAAGCCCAGGCGCCTTGGGCCGCGCAGGCGACCGGCTTGGGCGAATTGTCGAACCGATAGAGCCCGAAATTGTGCTCCAGTTCCGATGGATTATTGCCGCTATCCTTGAGCTCGTAGAGCCACATGCCCTTGAGCCAGCGGGCTGCAGTCGACGCCCATAAGATGAGCTGTGCCGTGTTGTCGGCCTGGGCCTGCTCGCTGACGCCGCATTTGTTGGCGGCCGTGGTCCAGCCCGTCTCGGTGACGTAGATCGGGAAGTCGGGGTTCCCGCTCGCCTGGCCGACGAGGCGGTGAAACGCCGTGAGCCGCTCGATGATCTCGGCCGACGTGCGTTTGCTTGGACCCATGCAGAAATTGTAGAGATGGATCGAAGCGCCGTCGGCATATTGGAGGATGCCGGTCCGCAGCATCTTCTCCGTCCATGTCCAGCCCGGATCGTCGCCGAGCGCGCCGACCAGGAAAGGCGTATTCGGTGCAACCCGCTTGACCGCCGGCCGCGTGACTTGCGCGAGCGCCAGATAGTTTTCTGGCGAGAACGCGGCATCCTTCTTGGCCGCCAGGTTCCATTCGTTCCAGAGCTCGAAGAGCGGATGCTGCGGCAGAACCGATTGCGCCGCCGCGGCCGCATAATCGGCGAACCGCTGCCGCGCCTCGTCGGTCGTCGGCGGCGAGGAATTCGGAACCAGATGATGGCCAAAGGCGAGGATCAGGAGCGGGCGCGCGACGCCGGACCGGACCTGCGCCTCGAGCCTGCCGAGCTTGGGCGTGAAACCCATCCGGCGTCCCCCCACCTCGAAATCGGACCAGGGAAAATCATCGCGAAAGGCGTTGAAGCCAAGCTGCTTGATCTGAGCGATGTTCTCGGAAGGCACATAGCCGCGCGCGCTCACCAGGCCGCCGAGTCCCTGATGCGTGCCGACCCCGAGCAGGAATCGCGCATCGAGCGGCTGCGCTTGCTGGGCGCTGACGGAGACCGGGAGAAAGATGGATGCGATGAGGATCGCGAGGCGGCAACTGCCGCGAACCAAGGTGCGTGAAACTGTCATCGGCTAGATCATGCTCGCGCGTGTTGCGTTCGCGGTGGCACCCAATCCGCTCCATGGCATCGCGATCGCGATCTCCAGCATCTGCGAGGACAAGCGTGCATGTTGAGCCATCAGAAATTCTTGGAAAGGTCGGATTGCAGCCCTGCCTTCCTCTCGACCGGGGTCCGGTCGTCCTGCAGCAGCTCGGCATAGACCTGCTGCAACTGTCCATGCGTCTTCTGAACGTCATACAGTTGCTTGAACCGGTCGTAGCCGCGTTGTCCCAACACTTTGAGATCGAAACCGAGCGCCCGTCGGAAACCGTCCACGAGCGGCTGGACGGCGACCGGCTCGCAAAGCACGCCGGTGACGCCGTCGACCACGATCTCGGGCAATGCCCCGCTACGGAATGCTAGGATGGGCTTGGCCGCGCGCATCGCTTCCAACGCAACGAGGCCGAAGGCTTCCCATCGTGACGGGATCACGACGAGATCGGCGGCCTCGAGCTGGGTCTCGATGGTCGGGCGATCGAGCCAGCCCAGCAATGTCACGTTGGACGGGACGCTCGGGCCTTCGTATTTGCTGACGACAGAGGCGCCGATCATGCGGACATCAAGCACATCTTCGAGCGCGCGCGCTGCCTCGATCAGAAGATCAAAGCCCTTCTGCCGGTCCAGGCGTCCGATGAACAGGACCTTGACCTTGTCGGAGGTCCAGTCCGCAGCGACCGGTTGCGGCGAGCGCGTCTTCGAGATGCCGTTGTGAACGACCGTCAGGCGCTCGGCAGGAATTCCGGCGCGAACGGCTTCGTTGAACTCGTCGCCGGAAATGCAGATGATTCTGTCCGACGTCCGTGCGAGAAGATTCTCCGCCGCTTTTGTCACCACATGACTGAGGCGGCCGGTCTGGCGCGAAAACGCCCAGCCGTGCGGACAATAGACGACGCGCGGCCCGTTAGAGCGGGCGGCAAGCGCGGGGCGGAGCACGAGGCCTGCGAAAGAGGAATGCAGGTGCACGAGGTCTGGACGGAAGGCATCCAGCGCCTGCATGCTCGCGCGGAGCATCTGGAACAGTCCGGCGACGCTGCGGCCGGGCCGTTCGAACGTCGTAATATGGTTGTCATCGATTGCGGGGAGATCGCGACGATGATCCGACGGCACGACATAATGCACATTATGCGCGCCGAAGCTTGCCTGTTGCTCCGGATGCAACTCGTTCAGGTAGCTCGCAATCCCGCCCCGAATCGTCTCGGCGATGTGCAGCACCTTCATCGGTTGCCTTGCATAGGCTTGCGTCGGAGAGCCGGACATCGTGCATCCCTGTTCTGTGTTCGCTAGTGCGAAACAGAGTTCCTCGAATACGTAGCGATATTGGGGCGGGGATGTGGTGATGTTGCGCCAAGGTGCTCGCAGTCGGAAAAACAAAAGTTTCATGGAACTGCGCTGCAGGCAGCGAGTTGCAAAACGTTTGTGCAAGAACCATTGCGCGCGAGAGGCGAGTTGCGTGGAATTTCAAGCGGCGCTGGCGACGTTCGTCGGCCCCGCCAGATGATCGAGCAGAGCTTTCGCCGATCTCTTCCACGAGTAGAAAGCAACACGATCCTGCTGCCTGATGCGTTCCTGGTCAGAGATGGCGCCCGCTGCCAATCTTTGAAGCATGAGTTGCTTCAGCGCTTCGGCATCGCTGGCGCTAAAATACGCAGCTGCATCACCACACGTCTCCACCACGGCATCGGCTGTCGAGGCGATAACCGGACAGCCGAAGAGCATGGCTTCGAGTGGCGGCACGCCGAACCCTTCATAGAGCGAGGGAAACACGAATGCCGATGCCTGCGCATAAAGCGCTGCGATCTCGCCGTCGCTCAGACGCCCGGCCAGCAGCAGGCCGGCGGCGCCTTCTGCCGAATTGTCTTGAAATACCTTGCTGTTGTCGCCGCCGACGATCACCAGGGGAACGTCAGGTCGGTCGAGCAGCTGGATGGCGCGGATCGCCACGGACAGATTCTTGTTCTTGGTCCTCGATCCCACGTAGAGGAAGAACTTCTGCGGCTGAAGCCCTAGTCTTGCAATAATGCCAGGATCCGGCTTGGTCTTGGCGAAGTGCTCCGCGCTATTGGGGAAGACCGGGATTGCATCTGCCGGCAGTCTCAGCACTTCGGCGAGCTCCTTGCGCGAAAATGCCGATACGGTTGCGATGCTTGCGTGCCGGGCGAGCAGCCGGCCCATGGTTCGGTGAACCGCCAGATAGCGCCAGCTGAAGAAGTCCGGTCTGCGAAAGACCTGTGCGTCGTGGATCACGACAATGTGGTCGCGATGGAAGACCGGGCCGGCATTGGCAAGGCTGATCAGGCGGCCGCCCGCAGCGGCGCGCGCCAGCTCGATTTGATCCCAGGCGTGCCCGCGCAAACGGCCGACGGTGCGAACCTTGATTCGCTCGAGTTGGAGCTCCTCGCTTGCATCAGCGGGCGTCAGCAACTGCCAATCCGCGTTCCGCAGCGAGGCGGGCGTTTGCTCCGACGCCAGCTGCGCATCGATCGCCTTGACGATTTCGGCGGCATAGCGCTGCACGCCGGTCAGCTTTTGCGACAGAAAGCGGCCGTTGATGAAGAATTTCAATTGGCTACCACGCTGGTTGATCGGAGTCCGCGCCGGCCCCGCTGGAAGCAGGCGGTGGACGGGGTGCAAAGGAGCAACCCTTAGGTACAGAAATATGACGCAGCTCTGCACGGTGCTGACACTTCGCCTGCATGGCTGGCGCTGCCTTGCTGCATCTGAGGTCGCGGTGTAGATGTCGCGGATGAGTGATGACACCTACACGCTTCGAAGTGGCCGGCTCTCCGCAACCATCAAGGCGCACGGCGCCGAGCTGTGCTCGCTGGAGGACGGTATCACCGAATTCGTCTGGCAGGCAGGGCCGGAATGGCGGCGCCATGCGCCGCTGCTGTTTCCGATCGTCGGACGCCTCGCCAACGACGAATTGCGGCATCGGGGCAAGACATACCGGATGACCCAGCACGGCTTTGCCCGCGATAGCCGCTTCGCGTGGGCCGAGCGCGGCGAGCGAAGCTGCACGCTGGTGCTCGAGGACAGCGAGGCGACGCGCGCGCTCTATCCGTTCGCATTTCGGCTCAGTGCCGCCTATGCCATCGATGATGCCGGTCTCGATCTGACGCTCACGATCGCCAACACCGGCAAGGAGACGTTGCCGGCCTCGATCGGCGGTCATCCCGCGTTCAACTGGCCGCTCCAGCCAGGGCTCGCCAAGGAGAGCTACGCGCTGACCTTCGCCAGCGCGGAGTCGTCTCCCATCCGCCGTCTCGATGGCGGATTGCTGCGCCCGGCAACGGAGCCGAGCCCGGTCAAAGGTGCGGTGCTCGCCTTGTCCGAAGCCCTGTTCACCTACGACGCCGTCATTTTCGACCGGATGGAGAGCAATGCGGTGCGCTATGCCGCGTCCACCGGCCCCTGGCTCAAGATGTCCTGGCGCGGCTTTCGCGAACTCGGCGTCTGGTCGAAACCATCCGGTGCGCCGTTCCTCTGCATCGAGCCCTGGCGCGGTCATGCCAGCCCAGCCGGATTCGACGGCGAATTCGGCGACAAGCCCGGCCTGATGCATATCGCCGCGGGCGCGGAAGAGCGCTTGTCGTACCGGATCGAGGTCGGATCGTCCTGATCTCGAATGGCTTTCCGCTCACATTCTGTCGGTTGCTGAGCGGTGCCTCTCAGACTTCGATACGGGTGAGATCCTCGCCGAGCACGACAGGCCCTGAGTAGTCGCGCCTGATATCCTCGAGCAGCGCGCCCAGCATGGCATCGTCGCTGCGCGGCCGGTGATGGGTCAGCGCGAGCGTCTTGACGCCGGCCTTGGCCGCCACCTTGCCGACCGTGTCGCCGCAGGCGATCGTGAATTTTGCAAGGCGGCGGAGGTGCTCGTTGTTGATCTCCGGCGTTGCGAGGAAGCAGCACTGGACGAGCAGGTCGGCTCCCTGCGCCAGCCGCTCGAGTCCGGGGCAGGGGACAGTGTCGCCGGAAATTGCAATGACCTTGCCCGCGGCCTCGAAGCGGTAGCCGAGGCACATCCATCGCGCCAGGAAGGCCGGCGGCATGTCGAGGCCGTCGCCATGCGAGACCAGCTCGGCGCTGATCTTCCAGCGTCCGGTATCGAGAACGGGACCCGGCAGGATGTCCGTTGCTGCGACGGGCTTCCAGCCGCCGAAGGTCGGCTCGCCCTTATCCCGCCAGGTGATGTCCTTGTCGTAGACCTGCGTGATCAGCGTGTTGACGAGCCGCTCGGTATCCGGCGGTCCATAGATGCGCAACGCGTCCTTGCGTCCGTGCATCCATGAATTCAGCATCACGTCGTAGAGGTCGCCGATATGGTCGAAGTGATGGTGCGTGAGAAACACCGTGTTGATCGCGCCGAGCGGAACGCCGGCCTTGCTGAGCTGCAGCACGACGCCGCGGCCTGCGTCGAACAGGATGTCCTCGTCACCGAGCCTGATCAGCGTGGTCGTCGCCATGCGGCGCGGGTCCGGGCGCGGCCCGCCGGTGCCGAGCAGTATGACCTCCATGGCGCCTCCCTCCAGCGTGAAGAGTCTTCACAGTAGATAAGAAGGCGGCCTTGAAGCAAGCCGCATCGCGGGAGGAAGCCTCAGCGGATCCCGGCTGCATTGGCGGCGAGGATCGGCCGACGGGGCGACCGGTCCGATCCCGCCGCTGTCAGACGATGCGCCAAATCCTGTGCGTGCCGTTCGACCAGATGCCATGTCGCGCGTGCGACGAGATAGCTCAGCGCGGCGGTGACGACATAGGCGACGAGCAGCGAGATCAGCCCGTCGGGAAGCGGCCAGAGCTGACGCAGGCCGTAGATCACCGCGAAATGCGACAGGTACATCGAATAGGAATTGCGGCCGAGCGCCTCGATCGGCCGGAAGCGGAGGCCAAGCTTGATGCAACCCGTCACCAGTGCGCCGAGCACGAGGTTGATCATGAGATAGTTGAATTCGTGCGAGCCCGTTGCGCGATCGGCGACGAAGGACAGCGCGATGAAGACGGCGTAGATCGCAGCGTCGGACCGGGTGAAGCCGTCGCGCAGCGCAAAGAACAGCGCGCATCCGATCAGGAAGACCGGAAGCTGGTTCAGGAAGCTGAGATGCAGCGTGGTCCAGACGAAGGCCTCTTGGCCGGGACCGTAATAGGCCGAGAACAGCACGAAGGCCCACGGCTTGAACAGGCAGACATTGACGAGATGCAGCACGATCGCCAGCGCGAGATAGAGATGGCGGCGCGACCCGAACGCGGTGATCAGAAGCGGGAAGACGAGATAGAAGGTCATCTCCGCCGCGATCGACCAGTCGCCGGGCACCACGCTGTTGACGCTGTCCGGCCAGAACCCGTGCAGGAACGTCGCGGTCAGGATCAGTTGAACCGGTCCGATGCCGCCAGGCGCGTTGGCGCTCGGCCCGGTGCCGTTGATGGCGAGGTAGGCGGGGATCGCGAGCCAGAACAGCGGCGCGATGCGCAAGACACGGCGGATATAGAATTTGCGGGTCGGGTTGGTCTCGCCGCTGCGCTGCGTCCACATCAGGCACATCGTCATGGCGCTGACGAAGTAGAACACGTTGACGCCGGTCCAGCCGCACATGAAGGCGTAGTCGACGGCGTGGATATTCGACGGAAAGGATTGCGACACGTGGATCGCCATCACCCCGGCGATGGCGAGGCCGCGCAGGACGTCGAGGGTGTGCGAACGAGCAAGCGGCGATGCGCCTCGTTCGGTTCGACCGGCAGCCAACCGGGCCTGCCCCTGCATCACGTCTGCTCCGTGGTTCTCATCATTCAGGCGAGACCATAAAGGCGCAGGTGGGCTTTCCGAAGCCAAAGGCTGTCTTTACGTTAATGGGCGGTCGGGACCACGGCCGAACCGACTGATCGGTCGCCATCGCCTCCAAGGAACGCCTTGCCCATCGCGCGTGTTGTGCCCTTGGCGGGATCCCGGCCGATGCTATGGTGCTCCGCTATCTCTGTTGCGACAGAACGAGGATATTCCAGTGGCTGATGTTCATCCTGCGGCAGGCAAGAAGGCTTCGCCGGACGCGCTCACCAATATTCCGCGGCTGGTCACGGCCTATTTCGCCGGCAAGCCCGATGTCGCGGATCCCGCCCAGCGCGTGGCGTTCGGCACCTCCGGTCATCGCGGCACCTCCTTCAAGAACACCTTCAACGAAGGCCATATCCTCGCGACCACGCAGGCGATCTGCGACTACCGCAAGGAAAAGGGGCTGACCGGTCCGCTCTTCATCGGCATCGACACCCATGCGCTGGCCGAGCCGGCGCTGGTAAGCGCGGTCGAGGTGTTTGCCGCCAACGGCGTCGAGATCATGATCGACAAGAACGGCGGCTATACGCCGACGCCCGTGATCTCGCACGCGATCCTCACCTCCACTAGGGGGCGCACCTCGGGCCTCGCCGATGGCGTCGTCATCACGCCATCGCACAACCCGCCGGAAGACGGCGGCTACAAGTACAATCCGCCGCATGGCGGTCCGGCCGATACCGATGTCACGGGCGTGGTCGAGAAGCGCGCCAATGCCTATCTCGCCGACGGCCTCAAGGGCGTGAAGCGCATCGACTATGCCAAGGCGCTGAAGTCTTCGAACGTCCATGCCTACGACTTCGTCACGCCCTACGTCGCCGATCTCGGCCATGTCGTCGATCTCGAGCTCGTCAAGTCCGCCGGCATCAATATCGGCATCGATCCGCTCGGCGGCGCCGCCGTGCACTACTGGCATCCGATCATCGAGCGCTACGGCCTGAAGGCGACGGTGGTGAACGAGGCGATCGACCCGACCTTCCGCTTCATGACGGTGGACTGGGACGGCAAGATCCGCATGGACTGCTCCTCGCCCTACGCGATGGCGAGCCTGATCGGGATGCGTGATCGCTTCGACGTCGCCTTTGCCAATGACACCGACGCCGATCGCCACGGCATCGTGACGCGCTCCGGCGGCCTGATGAATCCGAACCATTATCTGGCGACCGCGATCTCCTATTTGTTCGCGCATCGCCCGAGCTGGAGCAAGGATGCCGCGATCGGCAAGACCGTGGTGTCGAGCTCGATCATCGACCGTGTCGCCAAAAAGCTCGGCCGCAAGCTGGTCGAGACGCCGGTCGGCTTCAAATGGTTCGTCGACGGCCTGCTCACCGGCGGCTTCGGCTTCGGCGGCGAGGAGAGTGCAGGGGCCTCGTTCCTGCGCCGCGACGGCACGGTCTGGACCACCGACAAGGATGGCATCATCCTCGGCCTGCTCGCCGCCGAGATCATGGCCAAGACCGGCCGCGATCCCAGCCAGCTCTTCGGCGAGCTCACCGCCGAGTTCGGCATGCCCCATTATGCCCGCATCGACGTCGCCGCGACCGGACCGCAGAAGACCATCCTGAAATCCGTCACGCCCGAGCAGCTCGGCCTGAAGGAGCTCGCCGGCGATGCGGTCCGCAGCACCCTGAGCAAGGCGCCCGGCAACGGCCAGCCGTTCGGCGGCATCAAGGTCGAGACTGATTTCGGCTGGTTCGCCGCGCGGCCCTCCGGCACCGAGGACGTCTACAAGATCTACGCCGAGAGCTTCCGTAGCCCCGAGCATCTGAAGCGGATCCAGGAAGAGGCGCAGGCCGGCTTGGCCAAGGTGTTCGGGAGTTAGCACCTGACGCTGCCCGTTACTCTCCGCTGGAGGGCAGGGCTATCGCATATGAGAGTGATGTCGCGTGCGGCCATCCTTCGAGACGCCCGCCGTTGGCGGGCCCTCAGGATGAGGACCGAGTGCGTTTCGCTGGTTTCGACGGGCTCCGATGCCGCTTAGCCTCATCCTGAGAAGACCGCTGAAAGCGGTCGTCTCGAAGGACGAGGCGCGCGCTCAGCTCGTGCAAAGGGCCACATGCGATTCCCCTCCCCAGGAGGGGGAGGGTCGATCGCGCGTAAGCGCGAGCGGGGTGGGTGATCCCTCCTCTCGCGGACTGCCCGTGGGGAGAAATCACCCCACCCCGCTCCGCATTCCGCTTTGCTCCATGCGAAGCGACCCTCCCCCTCCAGGGGAGGGTAAGCAAGCCGCGCGGCTGTGGCCGTGTATGTATACATAAAACCTGATAAAGGTATTAAAGTAGGGCAGATGGGACCTTGAGCAATTCAGATCCCTCGGTATTGTATACATAACGCATACATAAGCCGTGGGAGTGAGACCAATGACAAAACCCTTCCCGATGAATGCCTGGTACGCCGCCGCCTGGGATGCCGAGGTGAAGCCGGCGCTGCTGCCGCGGACGATCTGCGGCAAGCACATCGTCATGTATCGCAAGGCCGACGGCTCGGTCGCCGCGCTGGAAGATGCCTGCTGGCACCGCCTGGTGCCGCTGTCGAAGGGCCGGCTCGAAGGCGACACTGTTGTCTGCGGCTATCACGGCTTGAAGTTCAACGCGCAGGGGCGCTGCACCTTCATGCCCTCGCAGGAGACCATCAACCCGTCAGCCTGCGTGCGCTCCTATCCCGTGGTCGAGCGTCACCGCTATATCTGGCTCTGGATGGGCGATCCCGCGCTGGCCGATCCCGCGCTCGTTCCCGACATGCACTGGAATCACGATCCAGCCTGGGCCGGCGACGGCAAGACCATCCACGTCAACTGCGATTATCGCCTGGTGCTCGACAATCTCATGGACCTCACCCACGAGACGTTCGTGCACGGCTCCTCGATCGGCAACGACGCGGTCGCCGAGGCGCCGTTCGACGTCACCCATGGCGAAAAGACGGTCACGGTGACGCGCTGGATGCGCAACATCGAGCCGCCGCCGTTCTGGGCCAAGCAGCTCGGCAAGCCGGGTCGCGTCGACCGCTGGCAGATCATCCGCTTCGAGGCGCCGTGCACCATCGCGATCGATGTCGGCGTCGCGCCCGCCGGCACTGGTGCGCCGGAAGGCGACCGCTCGCAGGGCGTCAACGGCTTCGTGCTCAACACCATCACGCCGGAGACCGAGAAGACCTGTCATTACTTCTGGGCCTTCGTGCGCAACTATCGCATCGGTGAGCAGCGCATCACCACTGAGATCCGCGAGGGCGTCTCCGGCATCTTCCGCGAGGACGAACTGATCCTCGAAGCGCAGCAGCGCGCCATGGACGAGAACCCGGACCGGATCTTCTACAACCTCAACATCGACGCCGGCGCGATGTGGTCGCGCAAGCTGATCGACCGGATGGTGGCGAAGGAAAATCCGCCGCCGCGCCTCCAGGCCGCGGAGTAGGTCATGGCCGAGCGTGAGGTCGACCGCTCCGTCTCGCAGACCGTGAAGGCGCAGCTCGCGCTGCGCGACCAGATCCTGTCCGGCGCCTTGCGCCCGGGCGAGCGCATCTCCGAGCTGCAGGCGGTGGAAACCACCGGCGCCTCGCGTACCCCGGTGCGCATGGCGTTGGTGCGGCTGGAGGAGGAAGGGCTGCTGGAGGCGATCCCCTCCGGCGGCTTCATGGTGAAGGCATTCTCCGAGCGCGACATCTCCGATTCCATCGAGCTGCGCGGCACGCTGGAAGGCCTGGCTGCGCGCTTTGCGGCCGAGCGCGGCGTCTCCGCGCGCGAGCTCGAGCCGCTGAAGGAGTGCCTCGCCGCGATCGACGAATTGCTGCGCCAGGTGCCGATCTCGATCGAAGCGTTCTCGTCCTATGTCACGCTGAACGCGCGCTTCCACGCGCTGCTCACGGAGCTCTCGCGCAGCCCGCCGCTGATCCGCCAGATCGACCGCGCCTCGGCGCTGCCGTTCGCGTCCCCGAGCGGCTTCGTGATGGCGCAGTCCGCGCTGCCCGAGGCGCAGCAGATCCTGATCATCGCCCAGGAGCACCACCGCGTGGTGCTCGATGCGATCGAAAACCGCGAAGGCGCCCGCGCCGAGGCCGTCATGCGCGAGCATGCGCGGCTGGCGGTGCGCAATTTGCGGCTGGCGCTGCGCAACCGCACTCATCTCGACCTCTTGCCGGCGCTCGCGCTGATCAAGTCCGCAACCGACTGAGGGCAGTCACCATGCGCTTCATCGAAACCTGGATCCCCGCGACTCTCGCCGCGACGCGCGATCTCGCCCCTGATATTCGCGAATTCCTGATCCGGCCCGACCAGTTCGAGGGTACGGCCTATCCGGTCGGCAGCCACATCAATGTCAGCGTGACCATCGACGGCCTGCCCGAGACGCGATCTTATTCGCTGGTCGGCGAAGCCTCCCCGCACGGCTTGCGTATCGCGGTGCGCCGTGCCGAGGATTCCCGCGGCGGCTCGCGCTACATGTGGCAGCTCAAGCCGGGCGCGCGGCTCGACATCACCCGGCCCGCCTCGCTGCTCGCGGTCGACTGGGCGCGCGAGACCTACTGCCTGGTGGCCGGCGGCATCGGCATCACGCCGATCTTCGGTGCCGCGCAGGCACTGGCGCGGCGCGGCGCCGACGTCAGGCTGCATTATGCGGTGCGCTCGCGGGGCGAGGCCGCCTATCTCGACGATCTTGCCGCGATGCTCGGCGATCGCCTGGTCGTTCATGCCAGCGACGAAGGCCGGCGCCTCGATCTCGACGCGGTGTTCGCCTCGCTGCCGCAAGGCTCGCTCGCCCTGTTCTGCGGCCCGATGCGCATGCTCGACGCCGCGCGCCACGCCTGGACCGGTGCCGGCCATCCGCTGCCCGATCTGCGCTACGAGACCTTCGGCTCCAGCGGCACGCTGCCGACCGAAACGTTCAGGGTGCGCCTGAAGGATTCCGCTGTCGAGCTCGAAATCCCGCGCGAGCGCTCGATGCTCGACGTGCTCAATGCCAGCGGATTTGAGGTGATATCCGATTGCAAGCGCGGCGAATGCGGCCTCTGCGCCATCGACGTGGTCGACGTCGACGGCGAGATCGACCATCGCGACGTCTTCTTCAGCGACCATCAGAAAGAGAGCAACCAGAAGATCTGCGCCTGCGTCTCCCGCGCGAGGGGCACCATCACGGTGGACACGCTGCTGCGGGCGGATGCGGTTTAAGCGAGCCTGGAAGGGAGGATGTTAGGAGAAATGGACGGCGCCGCGGGCTCGACCTCTCCCGCGTGCCGGAGAGGTCGCGCCGAAGGCGCGGGTAAGGGCTCTCTCCTCTGGGGAAATCCCGCCGTCGAGACACCCTCTCCCCAGCCCCTCCCCGCAAGCGGGCAGGGCGATCGCATATGGATTTCGCGAGGACCGCGGGCTTGCTCCGCCTCTCCCGCTTGCCGGAGAGGCCGCCGCGCTCGCAGAGCGCGGCGGGTGAGGGTTTTCGCCACGGGGCATCTTCCGCAATTTCTAGCAATCCCAATGCGGAGACAGCCCCCACCCCAGCCCTCCCCCGCAAGCGGGAGAGGGAGCCGACTGCCACTGCCGCCGCATCGTGCACACCATATGCGATGGGCGCACCTCACGGGCCGCCGGCACAAGGCTCCATCGCACCTACGCCGCAAAAGTCGCCCGGAGCTTCTTCGCTTCCAGCAGGGCCATCACCCCGTCGGCCGACACGGGGCGGCTGATCAGGTAGCCCTGAACCTCGTCGCAACTGATCTGCCTGAGATATTCGAGTTGGTCGGCGGTCTCGACGCCCTCCGCGACCACGCCGATGTTGAGATCGCGCGCAAGAGAGATCACCGATTTCACGATGGCGGCGCAGTCCGGCTGCACCAGCATGTCGCGGATGAAGGACTGGTCGACCTTGATGCGGCTGAACGGCAGCTTGCGCAAGTAAGTGAGGGAGGAGAAGCCCGTCCCGAAATCGTCCAACGCCACGGTGACGCCGAGCTGCAGCAGCGCGTTCAGGACCGACTCGGCCGAGCCGTATTTCGACAGCAGCATCGATTCCGTGATCTCGATCTCGAGCCGGTGCGGGGCGATCTTCGCATCGGCGAGCGCCTGCACGATGACCTGGAGAATGCCGGCATTGTGAAACTGCGCCGCGCAGAAATTCACGGCGATCCTGATCCCGTCAGGCCATTTGGCGACGGTCGCGCAGGCGCGGCGGATCACCCATTCGCCGATCTCCTGGATCAGCCCGGTCTCTTCCGCAATCGGGATGAATTCGCTCGGCGGCACCAGTCCGCGCTTGGGATGTTGCCAGCGCAGCAGCGCCTCGAAGCCGGTGATCCGGCCTTGGTCGAGATCGAGGAAGGGCTGGAACACGAGGAAAAGTTCGTTGCGCGCGATCGCGCCCTCGAGGTCCGATTGCAGCGCCTTGCGGTCGCGTGAGACCCTGTCGTCGCTCGCCTCGAAGAAACGGATCGTACCCGGGCCCGCCTTCTTGGCGCCGTAGAGTGCCGCATCGGCATTCTTCATCACGTCGAGCGGTGTGGTGCCGTCGCGGGGTGCCAGCACGATGCCGACGCTGGTCGCGCCCACGATCTGGCGGCCCTCGATGCGGAACGGCTCGGTGAAGGCCGCGACGAAGCGTTCGGCGATCGCGAGTGCATCTTCGGGACGCGCCAGATTGGCCATCACCAGCGCGAACTCGTCGCCGCCGATGCGCGCGACATGCTCGGCGGCGCGCGTGCAGCGTTGCAGCCGGCTTGCGACCTGGACCAGGAATTCGTCCCCGGCCGGATGGCCGAACTTGTCGTTGACCTCTTTGAAACGATCGAGATCGAGCAGGAGCACCGCGAACTCCTCGCCGGACAACGCCAGCCGCTTGAACGCAGCCTCGAGCGTCTCGTTGAAGGCGACGCGGTTGGGCAGGTGGGTCAGAGGATCCAGCCGTACCGTGCGCTCCGCCTCGATCTGCCGCATCACGCGACGCGCGAACGAGAATGAATTGACGAACACCCCGCGCAACAGCACGCTGCCGTAGACCACGACGAGGAAAGCGATCAGAAGAAAAGCCAGATCGCCGTTTCTGCCGAGGCAGATGGCGATCCCGACGAAGATCGGGGCCGTGAAGGCGATAGCTGCGATCGGGATGGTGGCGAAGGCGAGCGCGCCGCCGGCCAGCATGCCCGAGCACAGGCAGGTGATGACGAGCTGGCCGCCGGTCGGAGCACCGGCGAAGAAGGCGACCGGGACGATGCCCCAGGCGGCGCCGAGAATGAAGGCGTTTCGCACCAGCCGGTGCATGGCGCCGCGCGAGACGAATTGCGGCTTGGTGATACGGCGCGCGGTGCGGGATTGCAGCCCGAACGCGATCGCGGCACTGGCCACGGCGGCGGCCC